>NZ_JAVGWM010000001.1:0-1532400 GCF_032490435.1 Asticcacaulis aquihabitans | reverse complement strand
AAAGTTGAACACGCTTTTGAACGGGCCAATGCGTCGGGGGTGAAGGCATCCAGTACACGGATGCGCATTTTCTGTATTCTGGTCGGCATGACCGCGGCCTACGTGCTATTGGCCGGCTTCGCCATGCGCGCCTCATTGGCTGGCGGCGCCCAGGTGACGGCCCTGAGCGGGGAACCAAATGCGCGATCGCAACTGGTGGATCGCAACGGCCAGCTTCTGGCCACCGATGTCAATAATTACAGTATTTTTGTCGACCCGAAGGACATGACCGGCGAAGATCGCGCCCTGGTGCGGCGGGCATTGCTGCAGATTTTCCCCGACCTGCCGCGCGATCAGATCGAAAAGCCGTTCAAAGCGAACAAACGCCTGCTGCTGACCAACAACCTCAAGCCGGGCAAGCGTGATGAAATCCTGAATTACGGCCTGCCCGGGATCAGTTTCGAAGCCGAGCGCGTGCGTGACTATCCACTGGCCAACACGGGATCTGCCTATATCGGCATGACCCAGCGTGGCGGCGAGGGCCTGTCCGGTGCCGAAAAGGCCTTGCAGGACCAGATTGCCGCCAGCGCGGTCAATGACACGCCTGTGCAACTGGCCATGGACCTGCGTATCCAAGGCGCGCTCGAAAACGAATTGCGGGCGATGGCGGAGGCGCAACGCGCTCAAGGTGCCATCGGGATCGTCACCAATGTCCGGACTGGCGAAGTGTTGGGCATGGCGAGCTGGCCGGATTTCGATCTGAACCGCCCCGGCGCATCCAGCGATGCCGCCAAGCGCAACCACGCCGCGGTGGATCGTTACGAACTGGGTTCGATCTTCAAGGTCATCTCCATCTCCGTTGGCCTGGATACCGGCACGGCATCGTTGAGCTCGGTTTATGATGGCCGCCAGCCGTTCAAGCTTGGGTCGCGTATCATCCACGATGATCACGAATCGACCGAGTTGATGAGCCTGGCCGACGTTTTCATCAAATCGTCCAATATCGGTACGTCGCGTGTCGCCCTTGATGTCGGCGCCACCGCCATGACGCGCTATTACGAAGCGCTGGGCCTGTTCCGCTCCGCCGATATCGAATTGACCGAGCCGGCGTCACCCCTGCTTCCGGGTCGGTGGTCGGACAGCTCCCTGGTGTCCTCGGCCTTCGGTCAGGGCATGGCCATTACCCCGCTCAGCTTTGTCGAAGCCGCCAATGCCACACTCAACGGCGGTTACCTGCGCCCCCTGACCATCCGTAAGTATGACGGCCATTCGCCGCTTGCAGGTTCGCAGGTTTTCTCCGCGGCCACCTCGCGCACCATGCTGGAACTGATGCGCGAAAACGTGCTGAAGGGCACCGGCACGCGCGCCAATGCACCGGGTCTTCGGGTCGGCGGCAAGACCGGTACGGCTCAGAAGCCGGTGAACGGGCGTTATACCGCCGACCGTGTGTCCTCCTTCTATGCCGTCTTCCCGACCGACGGACCTGTGGATGGCGATCGCTATTCTATTCTGGTTACCTTCGACTCGCCCCAGGGTGCCAAGGAAAGCAGCGGCGTGAAAACCGGCGCTTACGTGGCGGCGCCTGTTGCCGGCCACGTCATCGAACGTATCGCGCCATTCCTCGGCGTGGGCCGCCGCGAGGACAAGTTTACCGGACCGGAATGGGATAAGGCGCCCGTTCAGGCCGAAGACGTAACCGGAGACGAACACTAAATGACGGCCCAAGTCTCCCTGCGTTTGTCCGATATACTGCGACGGGATCTCGACACCGATCCTATGGTCACGGGTGTCACCGCCGACAGCCGCAAGGTGGGCGAGGGCGTCCTTTTCTGTGCCTTGCCCGGCAATGCCGTTGATGGCCGCCAGTTCATTTCCCAGGCGCTCAAGCAGGGGGCGGCCGCCATTCTGGCGCCCGAAGGCACGCTGGCCGAAGCTGGCTCCGTTGTCGTCAACGTCGCCGATGTGCGTCGCGCCTATGCTTTGGCAGCCAAGGCGTTCTACGGTGCGCAACCCAAAACCTGCGTCGCCATTACCGGCACCAACGGCAAGACGAGCGTCGCCACCTTCTGTCGCCAGATTTTCAGCCGCCTGGGCCATAAATCGGCCAGCATGGGCACGTTGGGGGTTGTGACGCAGGATGTCGATGGTACGGAAATCGCCCTCACCGGACCCGGGCTTACCACACCGGACGCCGCTGACCTGGCGCGGCATCTGGCGGAACTGGCCGGCAGTGGGGTAACTCACTTGGCGCTGGAAGCCTCCTCGCACGGCATCGATCAGCGCCGGTTGGACGGGGTATCGCTCGCGGCCGCCGGATTCACCAATCTAACCCAGGATCACCTCGATTATCACGCGACGATGGAGGCCTACCGGACGGCAAAGTTGCGCCTGTTCGAGCAGCTTTTGCCGCGCGGCAAGACGGCGGTTCTGAACGCCGATTCCGACGCCTATAACGCCTTTGCCGCCATGTCGATCCTGTCGGGCGTGTCTGTGATGAGCGTCGGCGAACGCGGCGGTGCCCTATGCATGACCGGGCGTGATCTGACCGTGGATGGCCAGATTCTCTATCTGGAGCACCAGGGCAAAAAATACGAAACCAAGTTGCCTTTGGCGGGACTTTTTCAGGCGTCGAACGCACTTGTTGCCGCTGGCCTGGCCATTGCCGCCGGCGAGGACGCGGGTCGCGTGATCGAGGCCCTGTCGCACCTCAAGGGGGCGCGCGGCCGCCTGGAACGCGCTGGTGCCAAATCGAACGGTGCTGAAGTCTATGTCGATTATGCCCATACGCCTGACGGCCTCGAAACCGTCCTTAAGGCTTTGCGCCCCCACACTCATGGCAAGCTGGTTTGCGTCTTCGGGTGCGGCGGTGATCGCGACCGCGGCAAGCGTCCGCAGATGGGCGCCATAGCCCAGCGCCTGGCTGACCGGGCCATAGTGACCGATGATAATCCGCGCACGGAAGACCCGGCCGCTATCCGTGCCGATGTTCTAGGCGGAATGGATAACGGCGCCGTTGAAATCGCCGATCGCCGGACCGCCATTTTCGAGGCGGTGGCGACCCTGAAAGCGGGCGATGTGCTGGTTGTTGCCGGCAAAGGCCATGAACAAGGGCAGATCGTCGGCGCGACCGTCCTGCCGTTCGACGACGCCAGCGTCGTGCGTGAGGCCCTGTCGAAATAGGTTCGTTCAGCGCCGGTTCATCACGCTCCGCGCACTCTCCGATCACCGGTACAGGTTTGGGCGGCTTGATCGCTTCCCCAGATTGACGGTATGAAGGGCCATAAGATCGGGGTGGGGCGATGACAAATATTCGTTTTTGGGTGCCATTTTCAGTGGCACTTGCGGTTTTTCTGCCTGCGGCGGCTTGGGCGCAGCGGCCGCAGCCGGTTCTGGTCGAGCCCGCGCGCTATGGCACCGTTCGGGCGGTAGAAGGCGCCGACCTTCAGGTTGCCGCGCAGCGCGCCGGCTGCCCGGTGAAATACCAACCCATCGCGGGCGGCCCTTGCTTCGACAAGATCAAGTTGAAACCGGCCGCTCAGGGAGAGACGCGCGTGCTGGGTTTGAACGCACCGCCGCGTGGCACCTGGGTATCCGGCATCTATGGCCGCGACTATGCGGTGTACGACCTGTTTCCTACCGCCGAAGGGTTTCAGGCGCGCCGGATTGAATTCACAACCTCGGATGTCCGTGTGCCGCGCGACTGCTATGCGCTGGCGGGTGAGGCTGTCGAATACGCGTTACATGACAGCGTGGCGACGGAAACGCAGGTGGTGAGCTGTGGTGGCGGGCCGCGCACCCCCAATGGTCCCTTTGCGCCCGACGGACCGCCCCTGAGGTCCGGAGGTGCGGACGGCTGGCATCGTACGGAAACGGTACGGGCGGCGGGCCCCGCACGTTATCTGGCCACGACCGGCGGCGATTGCGATCCGCAGTTCAGCCTGAGGACAGCCTGGTGCGCCGAACCGGCGATCCGCTATCTGCAAACCCACCCGGACGAAAAAGAACTCGATCTGATCGCCGCGCAACAGCCGGTCAAGGCCGGAGACGTGCTGTATGGCAAGGCCATTGATCAATGGGTGCTGAAACGCAAGGGTGATCGAAAGTTCAAGGCGGATGCCCGCTGGTTCGACAAGGCTTACCTGAATAGCGCCGACGGCTGCCGGTTTGCTGAAGAGGTGGGCTGGTACGTGGAAGACCGGTCCGACGGCCTGTACATCGTCGAAAAGGCCGTCAGCACCTGTGGTGCGCCGCCGGCCCCTGTACCGACCGAAATCTGGGAAGCCTATGGCGAGGATCTGTTTTTGGTCGACTGCTCCGACCGCCGCAACTGGCGCGATGGCCGTCCACGCCACACATCGGACGGAAAGGACAGTCCGCCGGAAGCCGCCGAATGCTTCGATCCGGCTCGAGACTATCTGCGTAGCCAGGGGTTGCGCCGCGCCACGGTGGTAGTTCTGAACAGCCGCGTCGTCGTCGATGATCGCCTGTATGACGGCAGTTATAATCGCTATGACGTGGCCGAGGTGACGCTTAACTCGGATAAGAGCCTGTCGGCGCGGCGTCTCGACAGCTACCTGCCGTCGGACATCTATATGAGTCGCTGCTCGCAAATGACCGGCGGCCCGTCGCAGTCGAAGGGGTTTGTCGTCACGCGCTCCATGGGTATTCGCTGGGCGACGCCGTATCGTTGGATGGAATGCCCCGTCTACTAATCGGCGCACCGGAGCGGGCTGCAAACGGCCGTCTGTCTCTGCTTCGCTGCTCACGTACTTAAAGTACGCTGCGCGGCGATGCTCGACAGCCAATCGTTTTCGCCTCGCCCGGGGCACGCCGACGGCGGCCGCCGGTGGGCGCGTTAACACACTCGCGCTTGCCTAAATCGCTGAGTCAGGTTCAATGGCGTTTTCTCTACTAGACGCGCGTGAGCCATGGCTGATACCCCTCTCTGGACCTTTGACGAACTGGCCAAGGCCACGGGCGGGACCTTGACCGGCGCCGGCAGCGTTTCGGCGGCGACCGGTATCAATTTCGACAGCCGCGCTCTGTTGCCAGGCGACGTCTTCCTGGCGCTCAAAGGCGTGCGCGATGGCCATGATTTCGTGGCGCAGGCCTTTCAATCCGGGGCCGCCATCGCCATCACCCGCCGTCCGATCGACGGCGGTCCCTGTCTGCTGGTGCCCGATGTCCAGGTCGCGCTCGAAAAACTGGCGGTGTTTGCGCGTAATCGGGCGGTGAATGCGCGTCGCGGGGCGGTTACCGGCTCGGTGGGCAAGACCAGCGTCACTCAGATGGTGATGCAGGGGCTGACACGCGCCGGGCGGGCCCATTCGGCGATCAAGAGTTTCAACAACCATATTGGCGTCCCGCTGACCCTGGCGCGTATGCCGGCGGATACAGAACGTGCTGTCTTCGAAATCGGCATGAACCACGCCGACGAAATCACGCCCTTGTCGGAATTCGTTGCGCCGCACGCCGCCATTATTACAACGGTCGGCGGCGCACATACCGAGAATTTCCCCGACGGCGACGAAGGTGTGGCGCGCGCCAAGGCCGAAATCTTTGACGGACTCGTGCCGGGCGGCCTTGCCATCCTGAACGCTGACAATGTCTGGTTCGACTTTCTGCAACGCGAAGCGCGCGGCAATGGCGCGCTGGTGGCCGCCTTCGGTGAAACCGGCGGTACGGATGCACAACTGTTGTCTCACATTATCAATGGTGATCGCGCCGATATCACCGCGCGCTTTCACGGTAGGGACATCGCCTTTTCGCTGTCCCATACCGGTCGGCATCAGGCGATGAATGCCATGGCGGTCCTGCTCATGCTCGAAGCGCTCGATGTCGATCTCGACACCTCGCTTGCGGCCCTGGAAGGGGCGGCGGCGCTAGACGGGCGGGGCAAGGTCACGCAAAAGGCGTTCAAGGGCGGCGAGATTACCGTCATCGACGAAAGCTATAATGCCAACCCGGTATCGATGACGGCCACCTTGCAGTCGCTCGGCAACCGGCCGAAAGGGGCGGAATCACGCAAAATTGTCGTCCTCACCGACATGCTTGAACTGGGGCCACAGGCGGCTCGCCTGCATGCCGATCTGGCGACGGTCATCGAGGCGCAGGACATTGACAGCGTTTATCTGGCAGGCCCTTTGATGAAAAACCTGTGGGAGGCCCTGCCATCCGCATTGCGCGGCGGCTACGCTGAAACCGCGCAGGAATTGACGCCGGCTCTGATTGAGGGCTTGCAAGGGGGGGATGTGGTCATGGTAAAGGGCTCGAACGGCTCACGGGCCGGACTAATCGCGAAAGCACTGTTGTCGGCAGACTGAAATCAAGACGGGCGGCTCTGACGTCCCGAGGATAAGGCCCCGCATAGGATAAGGGCAAAGGAACTGTATGTTTTATCTGCTGTACGAACATTTTCAGGGCATGAATGAGCATTGGCCCCTGATCAACCTGATGAAGTACCAGACGGTGCGTATCTTCCTGGCCATGATCACGTCTATGGTCGTCGCCGTCGCCATGGGGTCACGCTTTATCCGCTGGATGCGCGCCAAGCAGGGCCGCGGCCAGCCAATCCGCGAGGACGGCCCCTCGACGCACCTTCTGACGAAAAAGGGTACGCCGACCATGGGCGGACTGATGATCCTGGCCGGGATCGCGGTCGGCACCATCCTGTGGGCCGATCCGCATTCGGCGTCGGCCTGGGTGGTCTTCGGCGTGACCATGGCTTACGGCCTACTGGGGTTCATAGACGATTACGCCAAGGTGACCAAGCAGACCTCGGCCGGCCTGACCTCCATACAGAAGCTGATTGCTCAGATCGCGGTCGCCGTCGTTGCCGTCCTGGTGCTGATCTACTACTCGCCGGTGCCGGCGGATGCGCCGCAACTGGCGACCTCTCTGGTCGTGCCGGTCTTCAAGACCTTCATCTTCAATCTGGGCTATTTTTATGTCGTCTTCGGCGCCGTTGTCATTGTCGGTGCGTCGAATGCGGTCAACCTGACCGATGGCCTGGATGGTCTGGCTATTGTGCCGGTGATGATTGCTGCGGGGGCCTTTTCCCTAATTGCCTACCTGGTCGGCAATATCAAGTTCGCGAACTATCTGATCATCCACTTCGTGCCGGGTTCCGGTGAAGTGGCCGTTATTCTGGCGGCCATTATCGGCGGCGGCATGGGCTTTTTGTGGTATAATGCGCCGCCAGCCAAGATTTTCATGGGCGATACCGGTTCGCTGGCCCTCGGTGGCGGTCTCGGCGCGGTCGCCGTGGCGCTCAAGCATGAAATCGTGCTGGCCATCATCGGTGGTCTGTTCGTCATGGAGGCCTTGTCGGTCATGATTCAGGTCGGTTATTTCAAGCTGACCAAGAAACGCGTGTTCCTGATGGCGCCCATCCATCACCATTTCGAGAAGCTGGGTTGGCCGGAATCCACGGTCGTTATCCGTTTCTGGATCGTTGCTGCTATGCTGGCCATGATCGGGTTGGCCACGCTTAAAATACGTTAGGTTCGAGTATGATACCGGTTAAAGGCTTTGAGGGGAAACAGGTGGCGATCTTCGGTCTGGGGCGGTCCGGGCTGAGTGCGGCGCGCGCCCTCAAGGCGGGTGGCGCGGAACCGATCCTGTGGGACGACAAACCCTCCAATCTTTTGCCGGCCACGAAGGAAGGGTTTACGGTTGAGAACCTGAAGACCGCCGACTGGTCCGAATTCGCCGCACTCGTGCTGTCGCCCGGTGTGCCTTTGACCCATCCTGCGCCACACTGGACCGTGGATATGGCCAAGGCGGCGGGCGTGCCGGTGCTGGGCGATATCGAGTTGTTTGCGCGCACCCTGGCCATCCTGCCGGCGCACAAGCGTCCGCGCACCGTGGCGATTACCGGCACAAACGGCAAATCGACTACCACTGCCCTGATCGGCCATATCCTGAAATCGGCCGGCCGCGACGTGCATGTTGGCGGCAATATTGGCATCGGCATCCTGGACCTGCCCGAAATGCACGCCGGCGCCATCTATGTCATCGAAACCTCGTCCTATCAGTTGGACCTGACCCTTAGCTTCGCGCCGGATGTCAGCGTGCTGATGAATATCACGCCGGACCATCTCGACCGGCATGGCGGCATGGAAGGCTATATCAAGGCCAAGAAGCGCATCTTCATGGCGCAAAGCTCCAAGCAGACCGCCATTATCGGTGCTGATGACGATTATACCGCGGCCCTGATCAGCGATATGCGGGTCAATTCCCCGGTAAAGCTGATCTCGATTTCGGCCCGCCGCACACTCGGCCATGGCGTCTATGCCCTCAATGGCGTGCTCTATGATGGCACCAGTGTCCGCGCCCGCCAGGTGATCGATCTCAAGGCCGTACGCACCCTGACCGGCCGCCACAACTGGCAGAATGCCGCCGCCGCCTATTCGGCCTGCAAGGCGCTTGGCTTGGAAATGGACGAAATCGTCAATGGCATGCGCACCTTCCCCGGATTGGCCCATCGCATGCAGGAAATCGGCCGGATCGGCCGGGTGCGTTTCATCAACGATTCCAAGGCGACCAATGCGGATGCGGCACGCCAGGCCATGTCTTCGTTCGACCACTTTTACTGGATCGCGGGTGGCAAGGCCAAGGCCGGCGGGATTGAGGACCTACGCGACCTGTTCGACCGGGTAAAGCACGCCTATCTGATCGGTGAGGCGGCGGAACTGTTCGAAGCCACGATCGGCAAGGCCGCCCCCTGCACGCAGTCGCGCCTTTTGTTCACCGCCGTGGCCCAGGCCTATGCCCAAGCAGAAAAAACTGGCCGCGAAGAAATTGTCCTTTTTTCTCCGGCGTGCGCGTCCTTCGATCAATTCACGGATTTCGAAGCGCGTGGCGATGCCTTCCGCGATGCGGTCAGCGAAATCAAGATCGGTGTCACCGGCGAGAAGGTTTAAAGCTTTCGCGGCCCGATATTGGTGTCATCGGCCCTGCCGTTGCATCCCCATTGGGCAAACCTGCCCAAACAATAAGAATCTGTTAGGAAAGAGCGGGTCGGTTAAGGCGATTTTAACCACGTTTTGTTGAATCCTGTTGGTCTTTAGAGCGGTCTGCATACTGATTGGCTCACGCTAAGGTATGCAGACCCCTCTACATTTTACGTTTTCCACATCTCGCGTTCAATTTGACTTACAAATCGAACGCGAGATGCTTAGCCCAAAAGTCAATCTGTCCGGACAGGATGCGTTCATGACTCAAGCCTATGCCCATCCGTTCACGCGAACGGACCGCTCGCCTACCGCCATCTGGTGGTGGACGCTGGACCGCGTCACCTTGACCCTGGCGCTGATCCTTCTGGTGCTCGGCTTCTTCTTTTCATTCTCGTCCTCGCCCGTCGCGGCGCCGCACGTCAGCAATTACGACACGTTTTACTACACCAAACGTCACTTCTTTTTTGCCATCCTGACCGCCGGCGTGATGATCGCCATTTCCATGCTGTCGCTCAAGGGCGTCAAGCGAGTCAGCCTCCTGGCCTATGGCGCGGCGATTTCGATTATGGCCATGCTGCCGCTGATCGGCCACGCCGCGAAAGGGGGACGGCGCTGGCTGGAACTGGGGCCAATCGCCCTGCAACCATCGGAATTTCTCAAGCCGGCCCTGATCATTCTGATCGCCTGGATGTTTTCCGAGGGACAAAAGGGCAAGGGGGTGCCGGGGGTCACCGTCGCCTTCTGTCTTTACGCCCTGGCCATCGGCCTGTTGCTCATCCAGCCTGACGTGGGCCAATCCATTCTGATCACCATTGCCTTTGGGGCCTGTTTCTTCATTTCGGGCGTGCCGTTCCGCTGGATTCTCGGCATGCTGGGGGGGGCGGTGACGGGGTTGGTCGGCCTGTTCTTCATCCAGCCGCACTTTCGCACCCGGATCATGGGCTTCATCGCGCCGGACGCCGATTCCGGCTTCCAGGTCGCCAAGGCCAAGGCGGCCATCGCCAATGGCGGCCTGTGGGGCGTCGGTCTCAATGAAGGCGTCATGAAGCGCCATATTCCCGATCTTCATACCGATTTCATCTATTCGGTCGTGGCGGAAGAATACGGCCTGTGGCTGATCCTTATCCTCATTGGAATCTTCGGCTTCATCATTCTGCGCGGCCTGCTAAAGGCCATGGCGATGCAGGATCCGTTTCGCCAGATCGCAACGTCGGGACTGTACATCATGTTGGGCATGCAGGTGCTCATCAACGTGTCGGTCAACCTCGGCCTCATCCCGCCTAAGGGCATGACCTTGCCGTTCATTTCCTACGGCGGGTCGTCCATGCTGGCCATGGGCCTGACGCTGGGCTTCATTCTGGCCCTGACACGCAAGCGTCAGGAAGAGATTCCACAGGACGACCCGACGAAGTGGTAAAAGGCCTTAGCTTTTTATTTGTGAACCGTTATGGTTCGGCGAGACGATTTTCGGGGACGCGCCTTGGCTACGCCTAAACCACCAAAACCGCGCCGCAAGGCCTCTTCTTTTTCGCAAAAACCTTTGGCCGTCGTGGCTGCCGGCGGTACTGGCGGCCATATGTTTCCTGCCGAAGCGCTGGCGCGTGAATTGATCGACCGCGGCTGGGACATAGTGCTTGCCTCGGACAAGCGCGGAGCCGCCTATGCAGACGCATTTCCGGCCATTGAGCGCCTGTCGCTCGAGGCCGCCACGTTCAAAGCGGGCGATCCTATCGGGATGGCGCGCGCTGCCTTTAAGATCGGCACCGGTATCCTGCAGGCGCGCAAGGCCTTCAAGCGTCTGAAGCCCTGGGCCGTCATCGGCTTCGGCGGCTATCCCTCCTATCCCGCCCTGATGGCGGCGCTGGGGCGCAAGGATATCACCCTGATCCACGAACAAAATTCGGTGCTGGGCCGCTCCAACCGTCAATTGGTTAAAAAGGTCGATGCCGTTGCCTGCGCCTTTCCGGTTTTGCGCCTGGCGCCGGATGAACTGGAAGGCAAGGTTCAGGTGGTTGGCAATCCGGTGCGGCCTGATATCCGTGAGCTTTACGATCAACCCTATCCACCAACCGATGGCCTGATCCGGATTCTGGTCACCGGCGGTTCGCAAGGGGCGAAAATCCTGTCTGAAACCGTCCCGCAGGCGCTAGCCCTGTTGCCGATGTCGCTGCGTATCAACCTGTCGGTCGAACAGCAGGCGCGTGAGGAACAGGCGGAAGCGGCGAAGAAGACCTATGCCGCGGCGGAAATTCAAGCGGACGTCGCTCCCTTTTTCAATAATATGGCCGAACGTCTGGGCCGCGCCCATATCGTGATCGGTCGGGCGGGGGCTTCGACGGTCTGCGAACTGGCGGTGGCCGGAAAGCCGTCGATCCTCATTCCGCTCCGCATCGCCGCTGACGACCACCAGACCTACAATGCCGAGGTGTTGAAGGAGGCCAAGGCCGCCATCGTCATCCGGGAGCAAGACTTTACCGCCGAACGGTTGCGCGACGAAGTTCGCACCCTGCTGGAAGGTGCGTCGTTGCTGCCAATGCGGGCCAGCGCGGCGAAATCGGTGGCGCGACCGGATGCCGCCCGCCTGTTGGCCGATTTGGTCGAACGGACCGTCAAAAGCGTAAGGGAGCCCTCATGACCCAAACCGGCAAGGCCCTGGACATTGCCTTCATCCAGCGTGTCCTTTTTGTCATTCTGGCCATTGCGGCTAGCCTGCTCGTTTTCAAGCTGCTTGGATTGTGGCTGCTGATTTTCGGCGCCATCGTGATCGCCACCGTCTTGCGCGCCCTCGCCGAGCCTTTGATCAAATATACACCGCTAAACGATACTCTGGCCGTGCTGACCGTGCTTGTCGTAGTGCTGGGCTTCATCGCCGTCACCTTTACCCTTTTCGGTTACGAGCTGACCCAGCAGGCGCAAAATCTGACCAAGCAGTTGCCCGCCGCATGGGAGGCGTTGCAGGTGCGTTTGCAGGTGCTGGGCCTCAATGATGAGGTGCAAAAACAGCTATCGGCATTGGGCCAGCAGGCGGGGGGGCTGACGTCCAAAATCCCGCTGATTGCGGGAAGCGTGTTTTCCAGCCTGGCCAACCTCCTTGTGGCCACGATCGCGGGCATTATCCTGGCCATCAATCCCAAAAAATACCGCGACGGCGTCGTGTTCCTCTTTTCTGCCGAGCATAAGGAACGCGTGCGCGATGCCATGAACGTTGCCGGTCATGCTTTGCGGCTGTGGTTTGTCGGCCAGTTCATTTCCATGGTGCTGGTTGGCACCCTGACCGCTGTGGGCCTGTCCATACTGGGCGTACCCTCTGCGCTTGCCCTGGGCATGGTGTCTGGCCTGGCGCAGTTCGTGCCGATCGTTGGTCCGGTGGTATCGGCGGGGCCTGGCCTGTTGCTGGCGGCCGTTTCCGGCTGGCAGGTCCTTATCTGGGCACTGGTCATCTATGTCGGCGTCTCGCAACTGGAAAGCAACCTCATTACCCCGGCAGTTCAGCGTCGTATCGCCTCTATCCCGGTTATCGTCACCCTGTTCGCCGTCATCGGGTTTGCCGGTCTCCTCGGGCCAATGGGCGTGCTGTTTGCCATGCCCCTGACCGTGATCATCTATACGCTGATCCGGCGGCTGTATGCCGGTGAGGACGTCACTGAACTCGCGGACGAAAAACCGCAACGGCCGGCGCGCAAACACAGGACGCCAAAAGCCTCGTGACAGCCTGCGGCTGATCGTCTAAATCCTCTCGCTTTCCCTTTCCTGCCTGCCGCGTGAATCCAACCCATGACCCTGAACGCCAAACGCCCGACTCCTTTCGATCTCGGCCCCGTCCACTTTGTCGGCATCGGGGGCATCGGCATGAGCGGCATAGCCGAAATCATGATCAAGATCGGCTACAAGGTTCAGGGCTCCGACGCCAAGGCATCGGCCAACACTGAGCGTCTGGAAAAGCTGGGCGCCCAGATATTTATCGGCCATGCGCCGGAACATGTCACCGAAGGCGTCTGCGCCCTGGTCTATTCGACAGCGGTCAAGGCGGACAATCCCGAAATGGTCGAGGCGCGCCGTCGCCGCATTCCGCTGGTTCGCCGCGCCGAGATGCTGGCCGAACTGATGCGCCTGCAGTTTTCCATCGCGGTGGGCGGGACGCACGGCAAGACGACCACCACGTCGATGGTGGCGGCGCTGCTCGATGCTGGCGGCAAGGACCCGACGGTGGTCAATGGCGGCATCATCAACAATTACGGCACAAATGCCAAGGTGGGGGATGGCGATTGGATCGTGGTCGAAGCCGACGAATCGGACGGCTCTTTCCTGCGCCTCAAATCGACCCTGGCGATTGTCACCAATATCGACGCCGAACATCTTGACCACTGGGGTGATTTCGATGCGGTCAAGAAGGGCTTCGTCGATTTCGTCGAGAATATCCCCTTTTACGGGTTCGCCGCCGTCTGTATCGACCACCCAGAAGTTCAGGCCCTGGCGGCCAAGATATCCAACCGTCGCCTAATCCCTTACGGTGTCAGCCCCCAGGCCGAGGTTCGATGCGCCAATATCGAATTCGGCCCAGAAGGCGCCTGTTTCGATGTCGTCTTCTCACCGTCGGGCGTCGAGCCCTTCACCTGGGAAAAACTGAAGCTGCCGATGACCGGCAACCACAATGTGTCGAACGCCACCGCTGCCATCGCATTGGCCCGTGAGCTGGGCATAGGTGAGGCGGAAATCCGCAAGGGCCTGGCCGGTTTTGGCGGCGTCAAGCGGCGCTTTACGACGACGGGCGTGGTCAACGGCATACGGGTCATCGACGACTACGGCCACCATCCCGTCGAAATCGCAGCGGTGCTCAAGGCGGCGCGTCAGGTCACCACGGGCCGGGTCATCGCCGTTGTCCAGCCGCATCGCTACACCCGCCTGCGTGATCTGATGAACGAATTCTCGTCCTGCTTCCACGACGCCGATATGGTCATCGTCGCCGATGTCTACAGCGCAGGCGAGGCGCCGATCGAAGGCGTGGACAAGGCGCACCTGGTCGAGGGCTTGCACAATTTCGGCCACCGCCATGCCCTGGCGCTCGACGCGCCAGCCGATCTGGCGGGAATTGTCGCCGCCGAAGCCAAACCGGGCGACCTGGTCGTCCTGCTCGGCGCCGGCGACATCACGCAATGGGCCTATGCTCTGCCGGCGCAATTGGAAGCCCTGCAAGGCGGACACGGCGCATGAGCGACAAGGCCTGGATCGCCGACCTTCCGCCCGTTCGCGGCAAGATGATGTATGGCGCCGCCCTGTCGCCATTTACCTGGTTTCGGGTTGGCGGACCGGCCGACGTGGTTTTCCTGCCTGAGGACGTCGCCGACCTGTGTACCTTCCTGAAGGGACTGGATCCTTCCATTCCGGTACTAGCCATCGGTGTCGGATCGAACCTGCTGGTCCGTGACGGCGGCGTCGATGGGGTGGTTATCCGTCTTGGGCGGAACTTTGCCGATGTGACGGCACGTGACGGTGCGCGCATTCTGGCCGGTGCGGCTGCGCTCGACGCCAATGTCGCCAAGGTGGCGGCGCAAAACGGCATCGCCGGACTTGAATTCTATCGTGGTGTTCCGGGCACCATCGGCGGCGCCTTGACCATGAATGCGGGCTGTTACGGTAGCGAAACCAAGGACATTCTGATCGAAGCCTATGCCGTCACGCGGTTGGGTGAACAGGTCACGCTGTCCAACGCCGATATGGGTTTCCGCTATCGCCATTCTGAACCGCAAGGCCTGATCTATACCGGCGCCCTGTTCCAGGGCACGCCTGACGATGCGGCGGCGGTGACGGAGCGCATGGAGGCCATTACGGCGCGGCGTGAACACACCCAGCCAATTCGTGAAAAAACGGGCGGCTCCACGTTCAAGAACCCGGAAGGCAAATCGGCCTGGCAGTGCGTCGATGAGGCGGGCTGGCGCGGCCGGTTATTCGGTGCTGCCAAATTTTCGGAACTGCATTCCAATTTCATGATCAATACCGGCGATGCCACCGCCGCTGAGTTGGAAGGTCTGGGGGAGGCGGTCCGTGCCGACGTCATGACCAAGCTTGGGATTGATCTGCATTGGGAAATCAAGCGGCTGGGTAAACCCGCCTAGGCGCATTCCCAACACAGGGAATCATGTAAAGGCTTCAAGGTATCGTTTACGCACTTTCGTCTTGAAATGTGCGCCGCATAAGGGACCGTTCCGTGCGCCTTAAGGATCTTTACCTATCGCAAGGCCCACTGATCATGGGCGTGGTCAATGTCACCCCCGACAGTTTTTCCGATGGCGGACGTTTCGTCGGCTTTCAGGCGGCGATGGCCCATGCAAAGCAACTGGTCGCCGATGGGGCGGACGTCCTGGATATCGGCGGGGAATCGACGCGCCCGGGGGCACACCCGGTCACGATCGAAGAAGAGATTAGCCGAGTTGTCCCGCTGATCAACGCCTTGTGGAACGAAGTCGATGTGCCGATCTCGATCGACAGCCTGAAGCCCGAGGTCGCCGAAGAGGCATTCAAGGCGGGCGCGAGCGTCTGGAACGACGTCAGCGCCCTTGGCTATTCGCCAGACAGCCTGGGCGTCGCCGCGCAGTCCAGCGCCGATGTCGTGCTGATGCACATGCAGGGCGAACCGCGCACCATGCAATCCTGCCCGTGGTACGAAGACGTGGTGGCTGAGGTTGAATCCTACCTTCTGGAACGGGCACAGGCGGCGGTAAGTGCCGGAATTGCGCCAGAGCGCATCTGGATCGATCCCGGCATCGGCTTTGGCAAGACGCTCGATCATAACCTGGCGCTGATCCGCGCGACCGATCGACTGGCGTCGCATGGCTTTCCTGTCCTTATGGCGGCGTCGCGCAAGCGCTTCATAGCGGCCCTGGAAGAACGTGAAGGTACCGAGCCTGCCCCGCCGGAAGACCGTCTGGGCGGTACGGTAGCCGTGCATCTGCATGCGCTGAAAAAAGGCGCCGCCATGGTCCGTGTACACGACGTGCGCGCTATGAAGCAGGCCATGCGGGTCGTTCAAGCGCTAGGCTGACCGTCGTGACACGCGATTTATGTATCTCAAAGCGCACACCGGTCTGACATTTTACGTTAGAGCAAGTTCGGTATTGTCGGAAAAGCGGTATTACGTATACACCACGCCTTGAAAGGAAAAACGTGGCGATGACCTACCGGCGGCGCATGACGATCTATTTCGTGCTCCTGCTTGTGTGTTTCGTTGGGGCCGTCAGCGAAGTCGCGCCTATGTTCTTTTCCTGCCTGTTTCTGGCTATTGCTGTGTCTCAGTTTTTCTTTCTCTGTCCCCGCTGTGGCAAACACATCGATACCAAGGGCGCAGATAAGGGCAATTTCTTCTATGGTGTTTTTGAAACCTATGAACCGCATTGCCCGCGGTGCGATCGCACGCGTGAAAACGTCTGGCCTTTTCAATTCGTGATGAAGCGCGAACCCTGGGACGGCATACGCAAGGACGAGCGGTAGCGCGCCGTTCCAAGAGGCATTTAATCCCTGCGCCTGGCTTTATGCACCCACATGAAGAGGGCGACGGCGATGAATAAACCGCCGCAGATCAGCAGAAATGGGTCGTGCAGCATTTTTTCGATCATGACGGCCGATAGATGTCGAAGGCGCCGAGAAATGCCGGATCGTCGACGATCGTGCCGCACGACAGGAGATAGCTGCCCGGCGCCTGTAAGGTGAAAGCGGCGGGGACGAGGGGTAGGAACAGCAATTCGCCCGACTTCTTGCCGACGAGGGACAGCACGAAGCCTTCGGACCGATTAGCGCGAATAAGTTGCCCCGCCAGTATTTCATAGCTGACCAATGCGTCGTCCGCCCCGATCTGGTTCAGGCGCACCAGAATCAGCGTGCCGCGCATCGCTCTCAGGATCGGATGGTGAATGTCGGCGAAGGCCTCGGGGGCGAGTTCTTCCCAACGGTCTGAGTCTGTCACTGGGTTGGGTCCAAGACGTCGGCGATGAGTTCGAAACGCGGTACGGTCTTGCCATCAACCTCGACTGTTTCGGTGAACATGGCAAGGGGGCGCACCCAGAGGCGCGCGATGCCGGCCTCCTGACCCAAAGGCGCGTACAGCACCAGTTCTTCTTCGCTTTCTGAATGGGTGACCGTGCCGAACACCTTGTACAGCTTGTTTTTATAATGCCGATAGGTACCGCGTTTGATGCCGGTCCTATAAAACGAGGTTGTCAGGGGCATGGCTGCCTCCTATGTGGAGTCGTGGGGGGCATATGCGCCGATTTGGCGCCCGAGGACAAGTCACGATGCATCGCGTACTGATCATTGCCGGTTCGGACCCCAGCGGCGGGGCAGGGATACAGGCGGACATCAAAACCGTCACCTGCCTGGGCGGCTATGCCATGACGGCTATCACGGCCTTGACCGTGCAAAATACCCTGGGGGTCTCCGATGTCATGGCGGTGCCGCCGGCCTTCATTACCGCGCAGGCGCAGGCCTGCCTCGACGACATCGGCGCGGACGCCATCAAAACCGGTATGCTGGCCGATATCGCGGTCATGGAAGCGGTTTCGCTTGTCGTTGAAGGCGCGCGCGTCTTTACCGTCGTCGATCCGGTCATGGTGGCAAAGGGCGGTCACGCCTTGATGAACCACCTGGCTGTCGATGCCATGAAGGCGCTTATGATCCCTTTGGCCGACCTGTTGACGCCCAATACGCTCGAAGCGACGGCGTTGACCGGCATTGAGATCGCCAATGAAGATGACATGCGCAAGGCCGGTGCCGCGCTCCTGGCCATGGGCGCACGCAATGTGCTGGTCAAGGGCGGACACCTTGACGGGCCTGAAGTGGTGGACTTGCTGATCACCCCGAAGGGGGAGCACCGTTTTGCGGCCGCGCGCATCGATACCCAACATACGCATGGTACTGGATGTACGTTGGCGTCGGCCTGCGCTGCCTTGACGCGGGACGCACGGCCGCTTGAAGACACAATCGGCCTGGCCAAGGATTATGTCGGTGGGGCTATCGCCACCGCGCCGCACCTGGGCCAAGGCCACGGCCCGTTGCGCCACAACTGGCTGCTTTAAGACTGCCAGAAACACCATGCCAAAATGCCAAGGGGCGCAGAACCGAAATCCTGCGCCCCGAGGGACAAGAGACGAGCGGCCAGACAGGCGGCCGTTGCCTTTAGGCGTTACCGGCGATGATTGTCGCGGTCATTGCGTTCGTAGCGGATCATGCCTTGCAGACGATCCAGGCGGTTGTCGATCTGGGCGATCTCGGCGCGGTTCAGGCCGCGTCCCGTCCGTTCGAAACCGCGCTTTTGTGATACGATCGAGCGCAGCTCGGCATCGAGGCGTCGGCCTTCGCGGACGCTGATGGCGCCGTTGCGTCGGCCTTGGGAAATGCGATCATCCAGGCGGTCGATGCGGGCATTCAACTGTGCCGATGCGCGGAAATCATTGCGATTGTCGACCACAACAATGGCGGCGCGCGGTTCGGCGCTGGCAATGGCGGGGGCCGAAACAGCCGTCAGGGTGGCAGCAGCGGCAGCAATGGCAATCAGGGTCTTTTTCATCGTCTTTCTCCTTTGTTCGTGCGTTCGCCTGTTCCTCAGGCGATGACCTATATAAACACGTGGCCTGTGAGCCTAAGCTGAACGGTGTGGTTCATATTCCGTTCATCGCGTTTGACTTTTTTCTTTTTAAAACAAAATGTTAATTCAATTTTGGCGGTGTGATCCTACATTTTTATCGGAAAAAATGCGATCCGGTTCTCCGCTCGGATAATTAAGGACGGATCGGGCAAAAAAGGCTTGCCCTGATAGCGTTTGGCGCGCAAAGAGCGGGGATTGATATCGTCCGTATGGGGGCCTGCATGTCGAATTTTCCCACTAATGAACCGACCCGCAAACCACCGCGCGCCCCTGAGCGCCCCTGGTTTTCCTCCGGTCCGACGTCCAAGCGCCCCGGATGGAGTGTCCAGGCGCTTTCCGGTGCGCCGGTCGGGCGGTCGAACCGCTCAAAGGTGACGGTCGCGCGCCTCAACCAGGCGATCGACCTGACCCGGTCCGTGCTGGCCATCCCCGCCGAATATCATGTGCTGGTCATGCCGGCGTCCGACACCGGCGCGTTCGAAGCCGCCATGTGGAATTTGCTGGGGCAGCGTAAGGTGCAATTGCTGGCGTTCGAAAGTTTCGGTCAGTTGTGGGCGGATGATGCCGTCAATCATCTGAAGCTCGATTGCGAAGTCCTGAACGCGCCTTACGGCCAGTTGCCCGACCTGTCGCGCATAGATCCTGCCGCCGACCTGGTGTTTCCGTGGAACGGCACCACATCGGGCGTGCGCGTGCCGAATGCCGACTTCCTGAATGGCCGAGATGGCAAGGACGCCGGGCTCGTCCTGTGCGATGCCACTTCGGCGGCCTTCTGCATGGAATTGCCGTGGCAAAAGCTGGACGTGGTCACCTTCTCCTTCCAGAAGGCGCTGGGCGGCGAAGCGGGCTTTGGTGTTCTCGTTCTGTCACCCAAGGCGATAGAGCGACTCAACAGCTATGATTCGGGCCGACCTATCCCTAAGGTTATCCGCCTGAAGGCCAAGGGCCAGGCCGATATGAAGATTATCGGCGGTGACGCCATCAATACCTATTCCTTTCTGGTCATCGAAGATTATCTCGACGCCCTGCGCTGGGCCTTGCTGGAAGGCGGGCTTGAGGGCCTGATCCAACGCTGCAACCGCAACTTCGCCACCCTGGCCGAATGGGTCGAGCGGACGCCGTGGATCGATTTCGTAGCGGAGATACCGGAAACGCGGTCAACCACTTCTGTCTGCCTCAAATTCGTCGCGCCGGAGGTTGCGGGGCTACCTGAAGCGCTTCAGGCCAAGCTGGCCAGCAAGATCGGCTCGCTGCTTGAAATCGAGGGCGTGGCGTTTGACGTGGTGGGCTATCGCAATGCCCCGCCAGGCCTGCGCATCTGGTGCGGATGTACGGTAGACGCGGACGATATCGATTCATTGCTGCCGTGGCTGGAATGGGCCTATGTCGAGGCGTTACAAGGCGTAATTGCTGCGGCTTGACGCCGTAACGTCTCGTCTGCTGGTGCCGAACCTTTGTGTCGGCGAGCAAAATGCCTTCGGCGGCCTTGATGCGATTGAGCCAAAAATAAAGGGTTACAAGCACCGATTCCTGCTCTATAGGGTGCCACCGGTTAAAGCGCCCCTCTGCGCTGCAATAATCTTGGACCGGAGCAATCACCTTGGCAAACGTAACTGTAATTGGCGCCCAGTGGGGCGACGAAGGCAAAGGCAAGCTCGTCGACTGGCTTTCCAATCGCGCTGATGTTGTCGTACGTTTTCAGGGTGGCCACAATGCGGGGCATACCCTGGTGGTCGATGGCAAGGTTTACAAGCTGTCCCTGCTGCCGTCCGGCGTTGTCCAGGGCAAGCTGTCCGTCGTCGGCAACGGCGTGGTCATCGATCCGTGGGCTCTGTTCGATGAAATCGCCCGCGTCGAAGCGCTGGGCCTGAGCATTACGCCCGACTTGCTGGTCATTGCGGACAATGCCTGCCTGATTCTGCCCATCCATTCCGAGCTCGATATCGCCCGCGAAAATGCCGCCGGCGCCAACAAGATTGGCACGACGGGCCGCGGCATCGGTCCCGCCTATGAAGACAAGGTCGGCCGTCGCGCCATTCGCGTCGCCGACCTGGCCGACCTCGATGCGCTGGAAAACAAGATCGACCGCCTGCTGACCCACCACAATGCCCTGCGCAAGGGGCTTGGTCTGCCAGATGTCGACGTTGCGGCTCTGGTACAGAAGCTTAAGGATATCGCGCCGCGCCTGCTGCCGTTCATCAAGCCGGTCTGGTATGTGCTCGACAAGGCCAAGCACGAAGGCAAGCGTATCCTGTTCGAAGGCGCGCAAGGGGCGCTCCTCGATATCGACCACGGCACCTATCCCTTCGTCACCTCCTCCAACACCGTGGCCGGTCAGGCCGCCGCCGGGTCCGGCATGGGGCCGAAGTCGGTCGGTTATGTCCTGGGTATCCTGAAGGCCTATACCACGCGCGTCGGGTCTGGCCCGTTCCCCACGGAACTGTTCGATGAGGTTGGGCAAGGCATCGCCACGCGTGGTCATGAATTCGGTACAGTGACCGGCCGGGCGCGCCGTGTCGGATGGCTGGATGCGGTCCTGGCTCGCCAGTCGATCGCCATCAATGGTATCGACGGCATCGCCCTGACTAAGCTCGATATCCTGGATGGTATCGAAACGATAAAGGTCTGCGTCGGCTATAAGGTCGGGGACAAGGTGCTCGACTATCTGCCGGCCGGTTTCAAGGACCAGCAGGGCATTGAGCCGATCTATGAAGAAATCGAAGGCTGGAGCGAGAGCACCCAGGGCGCGCGGTCGTGGAAGGACCTGCCGGGCAATGCCGTGAAATATGTCCGCCGCATCGAAGAATTGATCGGCGCGCCTGTGGCCCTGCTGTCAACCTCGCCGGAACGCGACGACACGATCCTAATGCGTGATCCCTTTCAGGATTAAGTCTGGCAGGATTGAGTCTGGCAGGGTTGAGTCTGGCCAGGATTAAGTCTGCGGCGCCCAATTTTTTGCGCCGCCAGATAAATTAATTTTTACGAATACGGCTTATGCTCGCGGCAGATCCTGCGAGACTATGCCGTGTTATCCATTGATCCCAAGCTGGAAGCGAAGCTCAAACCGCATTTGAAACGGGTGCTTGTCATGGAAAGCAACCCCGCCTATGCGCGCATTCTGGTCGACATGTTGCGCGTCATCGGCGCCGAGCAGGTTTATCTGGAAACGGATGACCGCCGGGGCGAAATGATGTGTGAAGACTTCGACCCGCAAGTGATTTTCTGCGACCTTAAGGGACCGACCATTCAAGGCGCGCGCTTCGTCACCGCACTGCGCCGGTCGAACCTGAAATGCCGCAAGATTCCGGTGATCATGATGGCGTCGAATGAGGAGCCTGAGACGATCAAGGAGGCGCGCGATTGCGGCAGCGACGAGATCATGAAAAAGCCCTTTGCCGCCAATGATCTTATCCAGCGTCTGGGCCACGTCTTCACAAAGGCACCGCCGTGGATCGAGGCTATAATGTATGTCGGACCGGACCGCCGCCGCTTCAATTCGGGGGCCGGACCCAGCACACGCGCACCGGAGACCATGTCTGACGGCATGAAGCGTATCGAGCAGAGCGTTCGCATTCTGCGCGCGGCCAGTCTGCAATTCGATACTGATCGCAAGCAGGCCAAGCGCGCCATCACCGCCCAACTGGAAGTTCTGGTCCCGGCGTGCAAATCCATTACCCATCCGGAATTCAAGAGCGCAGTGGCCGAAATTTTCCAGGCTTACAAATCATCGAACCTGAGTGGCGAAATGCTCAAGGCGCCGGTCGCGGTGCTGGCCAGGTTGTTCAAGATCGATGAAGCGCCCAAGGCCGGCCACGCCGCTTAGCGGCACAAAAAAGCCCGGTCGATCAACCGGGCCTTTTCGATTGTTGCTGTCTTAGCGGTGTGTGTCTCAGGCCGCTTGCGAGGCGGAAATCATCGCCTTTTGCAGCTTTTCGAAGGCACGGACCTCGATCTGACGGACCCGTTCGCGTGATACACCGAAGCGCTCAGCCAGGTCTTCTAGCGTGGTCGGGTTGTCCTTGAGGCGGCGCTCGGTCAGGATTTCCTTTTCACGATCGTTCAATTCACCCATGGCGGCGCGCATCAGGGTCATGCGCTGGTCATATTCTTCAGAATCGGCCAGAACGGTTTCCTGCGATTGCTGCGTGTCATCGACCAGCCAGTCCTGCCATTCCGACTCGCCCTCGGACGCACGTAAAGGCGCGTTGAGCGACGAATCCGGCGACGACATGCGACGGTTCATGCTGATGACATCAGCTTCCGATACGCCCAGCTTGGTGGCGATCTGTTCGACCTGATCGTGCTTAAGGTCGCCTTCTTCCAGGGCGGAAATTTCCGATTTCACCTTGCGCAGGTTGAAGAACAGCTTCTTTTGCGCGGCGGTGGTGCCCATTTTGACGAGCGACCACGAACGCAGGACGTATTCCTGAATGGACGCCTTGATCCACCACATGGCGTAGGTGGCCAGGCGGAAACCGCGATCGGGATCGAACTTCTTGACCGCCTGCATCAGGCCGACATTGCCTTCGCTGATCACTTCGCCGACCGGCAGACCGTAGCCGCGATAGCCCATGGCGATCTTGGCGACGAGACGCAGGTGCGACGTTACCAGCCGGTGCGCGGCCTTCGGATCCTGGTGCTCCGCCCAGCGCTTGGCCAGCATGAATTCCTCATCCTTAGCCAGCATCGGAAACTTGCGGATTTCCGAGAGATAACGATTCAGGCCGCCATCGGGCGACAGGGCCGGCATGACATTGGCCACGTTCGAGGTAAGGGCAAGCGAGCTGCTCATAGGTGCATCACTTTCTGGTCGGGAATCTGACGAACGGTCAGGATGAGAGGGTGTGTCAGACATGAGACCAAGGCCTTATCCTGCGAGGGGGGCACAGGACGGCGAGCCCCATGCCCGACACCTGTGAGAGTATTTAGGAAGCCTTTTTGCGAAAAAAAGACCTCCCGGCCCTCCAATTGCGAATTTGTTGCATAAAAGTACCATACGAAAGGGGATGGCTTCATTCACAAACAGGTGAGTGCAGCGCAGCACGGTGCCGTACTCCCCCTAGTTCCCCTTATCCTGCCTAGTACATATCCGCCAACGCCTCGACCAGAGCCTGCATATCGTCGGGAATGTTTGCCCGGAATTTCAGCTTTTCGCCGGTGATGGGGTGGACGAAGCCGAGTAGGCCGGCATGCAGGGCCTGGCGGTTGAAGTCCAGCGCCTTCAGGACGTCCTGCACGGCCTTGGCGGGCGCACCAGAGCCATAAACCGGATCGCCCAGGCACGGACAGCCCAGATGCGCCATATGGACGCGAATCTGATGCGTGCGACCGGTTTCGAGCCGACAGGCCAGCAAGGCGGCCAACGGCTTGTCATCGCCGAACACTTCCTCGAGGCGGTAGTGCGTAATCGCCTGACGCCCGCCCGCCCTCAGGACGGCCATCTTCTTGCGGTCGTGGTGCGAGCGGCCGATCTGGGTGGTGACGGTGCCCGACATGTAGCGGGGCGCGCCGCGCACAATGGCTTTGTACTCGCGGTCGATATCGTGGGTGGCGAACAGTTCCGACAAGGCTCGATGGGCGACGTCGGACTTGGCGGCGACCAAAATGCCGGACGTGTCCTTGTCCAGGCGATGGACGATACCAGGTCGCACAACGCCGCCTATGCCGGATAGCGAGTCGCCGCAATGATATAGCAAAGCGTTGACGAGTGTGCCGTCGCGGGTGCCTGGCGCTGGGTGAGCGGCCATGCCGACCGCCTTGTTGACAACGATCAGGTGCGCATCTTCATAAAGGATGTCGAGCGGAATATTCTGCGGCTCCGGCGTGGCGCTTATGGGAGCCGGGATGCTGAGTATATATTCGCCGGCATGGGCCTTGTGTTTGCCATCTGTAATCCGCGCACCGTTCAGGCTCAGGCGGCCCTCGGCGATAAGGGCTTGCAGTCGGGCGCGTGATAGGTCGGGAAAATGGGGTGCCAGAACGCGATCGAGGCGATCGCCGGTGTCTTCTGGACCGAGGGTGGCGGTCAGGCTTAGTATTTCGCCCTCGTCGAGCGAGTCGTCGTCGATATCGTCTGATAAGTCTTCGGGTATACGGGTCATGCGCCTATCTGCCCGCCACGCTTACGGAAAGCAAGCGGCAATAAAAAACCCCGGCGGACACCCGCCGGGGTTTTTAAAACGGTATAGGAAAAACCTATTCCAAATCTTCGTTGATCAGGCCGATCTTGAGGTAGCCGTTTTGTTGCAGCTCGTTGATCACCTTGACGAAGTCGGCGTACTCAATGTCCTTGTCACCACGGACGAGGATACGTTGTTCAGCCAGCGGTGTGTTGGGATCGTTGACACGCAGAGCGGCGGCAACGTCAGCAATCAAGGTCGGCATGCTGGTCTTTTGTGGCCCGATATAGATATCGTCGGGACCCATGATCGAGATGAACACCGGATCAGGGCGCTTGACGTTCGTGGGGGGCGCCTTGGCGGGCGGCAAGTCCAGCTTGATCGAGACAGTGGCGGCCGGGATGGACACCATGAAGATGATCAGCAGAACGAGCATGACGTCAACGAAAGGCGTGACGTTGATGTCGGCGTTCTGTGCAATGGTATAACGGCCACCGCCGCCGCCACCGAGCTTTGCACCCATAATTTAACTCCCTAAAGGCCGCCCTGAATCCTTGTGATCCAGGAGGCAAACATTTTGCCATCGGTTTACACAACGGGCATAACTATGCGCCGCCTTTCGACCGGTCGTCTGCGATTTAGGACAACTCATAGTCAAAAGTAAAGTGCGAAAGGCGGCGATATAGCTAAGAGATTAAGAATATTTCATGTCTGGCAGCGCTTAGTCTCTCTGCGGGCGAACTTTTCGGGCGGTGGCCACCAGCCATGAGACCGCAGGTATGTGGCCAGGCAGATCAACGGGGCGAATCGTATCGCCGTTATTCGACGTCTTCGTTGATCAGGCCGATATGGGTATAGCCGTTTTGCTGCAATTCGTTGAGCACGCGCACGAAGTCGGCATATTCGACATCCTTGTCCCCACGCACCAGGATACGCTGCTCGGTCAGGGGCGTATTCGGATCGATGGCGCGCAGCGCGGCGGCGACCGTCACCGCGAGCGTGCCTAGGCTGGTCTTGCGGTCGGCGACGTAGATGTCGTCGGGGCCCATGACGGAAATAAAGACGGGATCGGCTTTTTTGACGTGCCCGTCCGCCGGTGGCATGTCCAGCTTAATCGAGGTGGTGGCCACCGGGATGGACACCATGAAAATGATCAGCAGAACCAGCATGACATCGACGAATGGCGTGACGTTGATGTCGGCGTTTTGCGCGATGGTGTAGCGGCCTCCTGATGGTGTGAGTTTGGCGCCCATGATAATCCTCCTGCCTATGGATATTGCATGACATCAATTTATGCCTTACATTATACTTTGTAAAGCAAGGTATATAAAAATGTTTCGGGGCGAGTTGGTGATGACAATGAAAAAGCGGTCCCGCATGAACGGAACCGCCTATATCGTAAGGTCTGTTTGTCCGCCGAAACGGCGTCGACTATTTGCGGGGCTGGGCCAGGCGCAGGAAGCGTTCCTGCAGGGACAGGTCCGTCTTGAACACGCCGGTGAAACGTGTGGTGACCGTGGTAACGTTTTTGTGGTGGACGCCGCGCGTCGACATGCATTGATGTTCCGCATCGATCAGGACCGCAACGCCCAGCGGCGCCAGGCTTTCTTCCAGGGCGTCGGCCACTTGCTTGGTCATGGTTTCCTGGGTTTGCAGGCGCTTGGCGAAGATTTCGACCACGCGGGCGATCTTGGAAATGCCAACAACCTTTTCGGTCGGCATATAGGCCACCCAGGCCTTGCCAAGGAAAGGCGCCATATGGTGTTCGCAATGCGACTCGACATCGATTTCCCGCAACATGACCATGTCGTCATAGCCCTGGACGTCCTCGAAGGTGCGCGACAATTCCTTTTTCGGATCGGCGGCGTAGCCCTGGAACCATTCTTCGTAGGCATCGACAACACGCTTGGGCGTATCGATCAGGCCTTCACGTTCGGGATCGTCACCGGCCCAGGCCAGCAGCGTCTTGACGGCCTTCATAGCCTCTTCCCGCGACGGGCGATTGGTGTAGGTGACCACGCTCTTCGGCTTGGAGGTATTGAGCAGGTTATGTTCAGAAGACGTCAAAGTGGCCTTGCTGTCGAGACTATCCATAAATTTCCCCTTGAGGGCCGAGTGGCGCCGGAACGACGGTTCCGGAATGACGCGTGACATCCCTCAAATACAAATCACCCGGACACCGTATGCGCCCCGGCGGGTCGATTTCTGTCAGCGCCTTATCCAGGCGGTCAAGAAACCTAACGCGCCCTTATACCTCATTTCCGCGCGAATTGGATCATCGCGGCAAGAAATTACGTGGTGTTGGGGCGTCCCGGCGTCTATATGGGAGGAAGAGCTTTGATTACAACTGAAAACCGCCAAAAACCGTCTATGAAACTGCATATTCACGACACGCTGAAGCGTGAAAAAGTCGAATTCGTCCCAAAAAAACCTGAGCGCGTCACTCTGTATGTCTGCGGGCCCACGGTTTATTCTTACGCCCATATCGGCAATGCCAGGCCGGTTGTCGTGTTCGATGTGCTGTTCCGGCTGCTGCGTAATCTTTATGGTGAAGCGCACGTCGTCTATGCGCGCAACATCACCGATGTCGATGACAAGATCAACAAGGCGGCGTCGGATCAGGGCGTTGACATTAGCGTCATCACCAATCGTTTTGCCGACATATATAATGCGGACATGCGGGCGCTGGGTGCGCTCGAGCCGACGCTTCAGCCGCGCGTAACGCATAATATGGAGGCCATTGTCCGGCAGATTCAGGCGATCATGGACAACGGCCACGCCTATGCCGCCGAAGGCCACGTTCTCTTCGATGTCGAAAGCTATCGCGCCTATGGTGCTTTGTCGAATCGCTCCCTTGACGACATGATCGCTGGTGCGCGCGTCGAAGTGGCACCATACAAGAAAAACCCGCAGGACTTCGTGCTGTGGAAACCATCGAAGGAAAACGAACCGGAATGGCCGGCGCCCTGGGGTGCGGGCCGTCCGGGCTGGCACATTGAATGTTCGGCAATGATCGAGGCCAATCTTGGGCTGCCGATCGACATTCATGGCGGCGGACACGACCTGATCTTCCCACATCATGAAAACGAAATCGCTCAGGGCGTCTGCGCGCAACACGGTCATGGCGCGCATGGGCACGCTCAGCCCGAATACGCCCGCTACTGGATGCATAACGGGTTTCTCAACTTCGGCACCGAAAAGATGTCGAAAAGCCTGGGCAATGTGAAACTGGTCCACGAAATGATCAAGGAGACGCCGGGTGAGGTGCTTCGCCTGGCGCTGTTGTCGGCACATTATCGTGCGCCGCTGGATTGGAACGGCGATCTGCTGGACCAGACGCGCGCCCGTCTCGATGGTCTGTACGGCACTCTGCGCAAATTCGCCGATGTGGCCGTGCGCGAAGTCGTCACACCAGCCGGCGTTATGGAAGCCTTGTGCGACGACCTGAATACGCCGCGCGCCCTGGCGGAGTTGTCCGCTCTGGCCCGTGTGCTGGAAACCGCAGAAACCGAGGCTGCCCGCATCATGGCCAAATCTGATCTATTGGCGGCCGGTTTGGCGCTCGGCATCCTGCAGGGCGACGCCGACGCCTGGTTTAAGGCCGGCGCCAGCGAAGACCTGACGGCGACGGTCGAAGGCTTGTTGGCTGAACGTGCGGCGGCGCGGGCGGCCAAGAACTGGGCCGAATCCGATCGTATCCGCGATGCCCTTAACGCGCTTAATGTCGAAGTGATGGACGGACCGGGCGGCGCCAGTTGGAAGCTGAAGGTGGGTGCCTAATGTCGCTCAAGATGGAACATCGCGTCGGCATCGCCGCGCCTATTGATGACGTTTATGACATCGTCGCCGATATCGCCGCCTGGCCGGAGTGGAGCCCCATCCACAAAAAGGCGGAAGCGGTCTTGCGGTTCGGTGCGCCTATCCATCTCGAAGAATATTATGAAGGGTTGGGCACCTGGGAAACCGACGGGATTATCGCCGATTGGACGCCGCTGTCGCATATTCACGTTACGGTCCCCAAGCCCTTCTATGCCGGAAAGCTGATACGCTATTTCGAATTCGACGCGCTGTCCGAAGCAGGGACCAGCTTTTCCCTTGGCGCGTTGTTCGACGGCTATCTGTCGGAGCGAGAGGGGCGGGCCTATCGCCGGTTCATTCGCACCGGTTTCGAAGCCTTTTGTGAGGCCTTGAAGGCTAAGGCGGAAGCTGGATTCGCTGAGCATCCCGATCGCGTCGCCTCCGTCATCGTCAAGCCGGACGAGGCGCCCAAGGCTCAGAACAAACAGCGCCAGAAATGGTTACAGACCCAGTTTTGGGGCAAGAAGAACAAATAGGCTTGCGGATAGTCGAGACCTGAACCATTTAACTGACATGATCGACGACCTGTATTCTCGCGAAATTTTGCGCCGCACGACCCAGCTTCAACATGTCGGTCACCTTGATCGACCGCAGGCAACGGTGGACAAGACGGCCAAACTGTGCGGCTCGACCATCCATGTCGAACTGAATGTCAGTGACAATGTCGTGACTGACTTCGCCCAACAGGTTCAGGCGTGTGCCTTAGGCCAGGCGGCGGCGGCCATACTGAGCCAGCATGTCGTGGGCGCAACGACGGGAGAGGTCATCGCGGCGCGTGACGCCTTGCGCAGATTATTGAAGGGGGAGGCGGTCGTATTTCCTGATCGCTTCGCCGACCTGGCAATTCTGGCCTCGGTCAAGGATTTTCCGGCGCGTCATGCCTCCACCTTACTCGCCCTTGAGGCGACGGGTGAGGCAATTTCGTCACTAAATCAATTCTGACTGGTATTTCTTCGCTTTTCACCTTGCCACTATGCGGTAAGGGCTTGTAGTGTGTCATGGTTGCAATGCGAGGGGGGCTTCGTGTGCAGGGGGTTGACGCGTCAATGCTTTTTCTCCATTCGATTGTGCATGACCGCTCTTTACGAACGTTCGGTGCGCGCGGCATTGCGGGCCTATAAGGTCACCTTGTCGCCCTATATCGGGCAGGGTTGCCGGTTTCGGCCGACCTGCTCTGAATATATGGCTGAATCCCTTATCCGTCACGGACCTGTCATGGGTGCGTGGTTGGGTGTAAAGCGGATCTGCCGTTGTCGTCCGGGGGGAGGACACGGTTTTGACCCGGTTCCGCCGAAAGCGGAACATAAACAGTAGCCTGCTGCAGAAAATGCATCAGGAGACAAGGTTCGGTCCGGCCTTTTAAAAGGTCACATCGAATCCTTACAAAAATTATTGCGCGATGAAGCCCGCCGTAAGGGCTACAGGTCGCCAGAGAGAAGTGACTAAGATGACGATAGACTTGACGTTCCCTGATGGCGCCGTTCGCAGCTTTGACAGGGGGACAACCGGCAGAACCATAGCCGAAAGCCTGTCGAAGTCATTGGCGAAGAAGGCTGTCCTTATCAAGCTCGATGGCGAGCTACTCGACCTGGACCGGCCGCTTGAGCAGGGGGGGGCTTTGGAAATCTTGACGCGCGAAGCGCCCGAAGCGCTTGACGTGATTCGTCACGACACCGCCCATATTCTGGCCGAAGCGGTTCAGGAGTTGTTTCCCGGTACGCAAGTGACCATCGGTCCATCGATCGAAGATGGTTTCTATTACGATTTTGCGCGTGAAGAACCGTTTTCGACGGACGATTTCGCCAAAATCGAAGCGAAGATGAAGGAAATCGTCGATCGCGACGAGAAGATTACGCGTGAAGTGTGGGACCGCGAAGACGCCATCCGTCATTTTGAAGAGATCGGCGAAAAATATAAGGCCGAGATCATCCGCGACCTGCCAGCGGGCGAAACCATTACCGTCTATCGCCATGGCGATAAGTGGAAGGACCTCTGCCGCGGGCCGCACCTGCCGACATCGAAATTCATTGGCAAGGCCTTCAAGCTGACCAAGCTGGCCGGCGCCTATTGGCGTGGCGATCACAATAATGCTCAGCTGCAACGCATTTACGGCACGGCCTGGGCCAGCGAAGCCGACCTGGAAGCCTACATTCAGCGCATCGAGGAAGCCGAGAAGCGCGACCACCGCCGCATCGGCCGCCAAATGGACCTCTTCCACATGCAGGAAGAAGGCCGTGGCATGGTGTTCTGGCACCCGAAAGGCTGGGTATTGTGGCGGGTTCTTGAGGCCTATATGCGCCGCCGTCTCGATACCGCCGGCTATGTCGAGGTTAAGACGCCTCAGGTGCTAGATCGCTCCTTCTGGGAAAAGTCGGGTCACTGGGAAAAATACCGTCCGAACATGTTCGTTTGTGAAACGGTCGAAGGCGAAACCCTGTCGCTCAAGCCGATGAATTGTCCGGGCCATGTTCAGATCTTCAAGGTCGGGCTGCGGTCCTACAAGGAACTGCCGATGCGCATGGCCGAATTCGGTGCTTGCCACCGCTACGAGCCGTCCGGTTCGCTGCATGGCCTGATGCGCGTGCGCGGCTTTACTCAGGACGATGCACACATTTTCTGCCGCGAAGATCAGATTGTTGAGGAAACGGAAAAATTCGTCCGCCTCACCAAGATGATCCACGCCGATCTTGGCATGGAAACCGCCTATATCAACCTGGCGACGCGCCCAGATGTCCGTGCCGGCAGCGACGAGTTCTGGGATAAGGCTGAAGGCATGTTGGCGCAAGCCGCTCGTGCCGCCGGCGTCGAGCCGGTCATCGCCGAAGGTGACGGTGCCTTCTACGCGCCTAAGCTCGATTTCATCGTCAAGGACGCCATCGGCCGTGAATGGACCTGCGGCACGCTTCAACTCGACTATGTTCTGCCAGAGCGTCTAGACGCCGAATATGTCGCCGAAGACGGTTCGCGCCAGCGTCCGGTCATGCTTCACCGCGCCATCCTAGGCTCGTTCGAGCGCTTTATCGGCATCATGATCGAAAACTATGCCGGCAAGTTCCCGATGTGGCTGGCTCCGGTTCAGGTCGTGGTGGCGCCGATTACCTCGGACGCCAATCCTTACGCCGAAACGGTTGTGGAGGCTCTACGTAAGGCGGGCCTGCGTGTCGAAGCCGATCTACGCAATGAAAAGATCAACTACAAGGTCCGCGAGCATTCGCTGGCCAAGGTGCCGGTTATCGCCGTCGTCGGCCGCAAGGAGGCCGAAACCGGCGAGGTCGCCCTGCGTTTCCTCGGTTCCGAAGGCCAGACCATTCTCAGCATTGCTGATGCTGTGACACGCCTGGCTGGCGAAGCCACGCCTCCTGATCTAAAGGCATAGTTTGATGACACACCTGCCGCCCTCCATCATCGAGATTCTGAAGGAACGCAAGCTAGCCACCAGCGAGGCCCAGTATTTCCTCCAGCCGCTTGCACCATATGACCGTATGGTGGATGGCGTCACGGTTGTCATGATCGTTTTTCACACCGGAAAGATCCTGTTCGACAGCATCAATCGCGTGCTCAACGATCCTCAGGTCAATCAGTTCATCATCATCGACAACGGCTCGACACCGACGGTCGAAAAGAAGTTGCGCGATCTGAAGGATGAGCATGATCATGTCCTGCTGGTGCAGGGCCATGGCAATATCGGTTTTGGCCGGGCGGCCAATCTCGGGGCTACCCTGGCTACCCAGCCGTGGTTGTTATTTTTGAATCCGGACGCCTTGCTGCAACCCGATTGCATCCGCAAGTTGGTTAAGGCAGCGCAGGCCCAACCCAATCCGTGCATTGTCGGCGCCCGTCTGCTCAATCCAGATTTGACGGAACAACGTGGCGCCAGACGTGGGGAAGTGACGCCGGTCACCACCCTGATTTCCCTGATGCATCTGCACCGCTGGTTGCCCAGCCTGCGCAAATACGAAATCCATCTGGAAAGCGAACCTGTGCCCGAAGCCCCCGTCCCGGTCGCGACGATTTCCGGCGCCTGCTTCCTGGCCTCCAAGCATGACTTCGCCTTGCTCAGGGGCTTTGACACCAAATTTTTCCTCCATGTCGAAGACGTTGATCTATGCTGGCGGGCCCGTCGCATGGGCGGAACGGTTCTGTTCCATCCTCATGCCGAAGTGGTGCACGAAGGCCATACGTCGCGGGTCGAGCCTTTGTTCGTCGAATGGAAAAAGGGCCGTGGCCTGGTCCACTATTTCAACAAGCGTGCCGATACCGTGTGGCGCAAACTGTATGTGTGGGCGTTGACCCCGGTCATATTGGGCGTGTCGCTGGCGCGAGCCGCCACGCGCGAACGCCTTCGCAACGACGAAGACGAAATCGCCGGCCAATAGCCTCAGTTGTTATACAGCGTCAGGACCTGGTCATGGCCGTTATAGTTATGGCCCTTGACCTGGCTGACGGCGTGCGGGGTGATGCCAGCCGCCTTGGCTTGCGTCTGGAACGCCGGTTCGAAGTCGCGCTCGACGAATAGCGGGCGCCCATCCTGAAGAGCCTCCACCGCGCCCTTGGCATCGTCGTTCAGCAACTGGGTTTTCGTGCCCATAGCGAAGACGAAGCTTGGCTCCGAATAGCCCAGGATTGCCACCGGGCCGGGAGCGATCCCCTGACGCGGATCGAGATGCGCCGTCACCAGCGCCTTCTCCAGTGCGCGCGAAATCCACAGGGGGCTGAGCGTCGACAGTTCGCTGACGAAGGTCAGGTGGGCCAGTATGCCGGACGCCAGAAGGAAGGCGAAGCCCGTGCGTTTCAGACCGCGCCACATGAGAAAGCCGCCCAGTCCCCCCAGGACCAATGCCGAGGCCACGACGCCGAATACGAACAACAAGCTGAGACTATTGCCATACAAGGCATAACCAGCCATCGCCAAAACGCTCAGGACAAGGCCGCCGATTACGCCGGCCACAACATTCACGATCTTCGCCCACAGCTTCAACGGCACATTCAAGGATACGGCGCAGAGCCAGACCAGCGCGCCGAAGGTGGGCAGGGGATAGTGCGGCAATTTGGTGGGTGACAGCTCGAAGATCAGGAAGGCGGGCACCAGCCAGCAGATGGCAAAACGAATGGCAGCTTCGTGGCGACGGACGATGGCGGTCTGTACCGCACCCCCAAGCAGCCAAGCTGCGGGAAAGAGGGTTATGGGCAGCAAGGCCAAGTGATAGCCTGGCCACATGAAATGCCCTTCTGAACCGCCGCTGAGCTTGGAGGCGAAATCATGACCGATTGCGCCGACCCAGAACTTCCCATCGGTGGCCACGGTAATAGCCACGATCCATGGACCACAGATTAGGGCGACCAGGATAAGACCCCAGCCCCAACTGAGGTGCTTTGCCCAGCCAATGCGGCGGTCCCAGCCCCACAGCGCTAGAAGCGTCGTGGCCAGGATCATGGGGCCGATGATGAACTTGATCATGATGGTACCGGCCAGGGCCAGCCAGAAGACCGTCTTCAGCAAGAATAGCCGCGGGACGGGTGCATCCCGGCCGAGATCGCGTGTTCGCAGATATATCTGCGCCAAGGCGGCCATCATGAGGGTGATCAGCCCACATTGCATGGCGTCGGTCTTGGCGATGAAGGCTTCAGTCGACAACATGAAGCCGACCGCCATGAGCAGGCCAGCCTTGGCGCCGACGCGCGTACCAAAGGCCTTGGCAGCGCCCCAGGCGCAGGCAAAGGCGGCCAGGGCCGCACCAAGCAGGGACGGCCACCGGAAGGCCAGGATATCGCGCTTGGCGACATTGGAGGTCAGCTTGACCGCCGCAACCTGGAGCCAGTGAATGCCGACGGGCTTCTTGTAACGCGGCACGTCCTGGACGTTGATGTTGATGTAGTCGCGGGTTTCCATCATCTGGGCCGAAGCCTGGACGAAGCGGGATTCATCACGGTCCAGCGGCGGGATCATCATAGCGCAGGGCAGCCCCACCATGAAGGCCAGGAGTGCAGCGATCAGGGGGCCGCGCCGGCCTTTCGAGGCCATCCGGACAAAGGTGCCCTGGATAAAGTGGACTACCGTCTGGAACGTCATACCGGCCATGGAACCCCTTATGGCCCGCAAGACGCGCGGGCGATCACTATTTACGGCTGAGGGTAAAGCAGGTAAGAGGCTTAAAACCCAATGGGTTTCAATCCCTTGTTTCGCCTGTCATACGAGCGCCAAATGCCTGTAACCGTTTCTGCCGTGGTGCCCGTCTATAACGAAGAAGGGGCGGCCGTACAAGTCGCGCGGGAAATCGCGACCGAGTTTTCAAAGCGGTTCGGCAGCGACTTCGAAATCCTCTTCATCGATGATGCATCGACGGACGATACGCACGGACGACTGGTCGCGGCGCAGGCCGACATTCCGGGCCTTCGTGTTCTGCGCCATCAGAATAATGTCGGCAAGAGTGGTGCCATGCGTACCGGTTTTTTTGCGGCGCGTGGCGATGTCGTTGTGACGCTGGACGGCGACGGTCAGAATCCGGCTGCGGATGCCGCCCGGATGGTGGAAATTCTAAGGGGCGCCCCGGCCGATGTCGGTATGGTGGCCGGACAGCGCCGTAATCGCCAGGATTCGGCCTCGAAGAAATGGGCGTCACGTTGGGCAAACGGTATTCGCAAGGCCATGCTCAACGACAAGGCGGATGACACGGGCTGCGGCCTCAAGGCCCTGCGCCGCGATGTCTTTTTGCGACTGCCCTATTTCGATCAGATGCACCGCTACCTGCCGTCGCTGGTGACGCGAGAAGGCTTTGAAATTTTATTTGAACCCGTCGATGATCGCCTGCGTACCACAGGTCATTCGAAATATACCAATATCGGCCGTTTAGCCGTGGCGCTTTCCGACCTTCCGGGTGTAATGTGGTTAAACCGCCGTTTACGCCAGCCAGGTAAGGTGAGCGAAAGCGGCCTCTAGAGTTCGCTCGCTTTCATAACGGACGCGGCTCTGGACTTTTCGTTTGCGCAACTTTCGACCGGGAAGTTGCTTTACAATTTGGAAAGTGCTCCAGCCGTCGCCATTTGCGACAGGAGAGGTGCTCATATGGCTATCGACCGCGATCTGATTGCAAAGGAAGCGGCCATCGGGATGTACGACAAGCAGCCCGTGGCCGAGGAGAAGAGGGGGTTCAGCATGCTTACGGCGTTTCCACTATTGGCCATACCGTTCCTGGTCTACAACATCCTGGCGGTGTTTACTCTGTTCGGCGGCGCCGATAATGCCGCCTATAGCGCGGTCAGCCAGATTTTGTTCAGCCTGCCCATGCCTTCCAATGGCACACATTGGGAAGTCAGCGTCGGCGACGTGATTCTGCTGGGCTCCTTGATCTGCCTGTTCTTCGAGCTGCTTAAATCGACCAAGTCTGACAAGGTGGCGATCGTCAACCATTCTCTGTCAATGGTCGTCTTCATTGTTTGCCTCGTGGAATTCCTGTTGTTCCGTCCGTTCGCGACCTCTACCTTCTTCCTGCTGACCTTCATGACCCTGATGGACGTGCTGGCCGGCTTTATTGTCACCGCCGTCTCTGCGCGGAAAGACATCGATTTCGGACACTAGAGCACTTTCCGAAAAGTGTGACGCACTTTTCGGACCAAAAAGTGCGTAAAAACAAAAGTCTAGAGCATTTGTCCGATTCAACGTGATCGGGAAATGCTCTAGGTGGGAGCCTCAATAGGCTGTCGAGACGCATTTAAGCCCGCCGGGTCATCGGCGGGCTTTTTCTTGGTTTGACCCCAAGTCAGCCGAATACTGAAAAAATCAGGGCGACGGCAAATATATCGAAGGCGCGGGTGGCGAAACGCGTCCAATGGGAGCGCGGTTTGCGAGCATTGGCTAAGGACAGCAAGACAGGCTCCGGGTACGAGGAATCCATGCCAATGCAAGTCGCGTGCCGCGTGACAGATACCATGGCCATAACCGGGCGCGTTTGCCGATTTAGGCTCTAAGGCGTTGTTTTGTTGTGTGTGTTGTCGATAAGGTGAGCGGTTTGGACCCGGAAGCGCTCTAGATTTCGGTCTTTGTGACGCGCCCCGGTTGCGGGCGGCGGTCGTTCGGGCCGGAATATTCCGACTTCAGATAGGTCGATTTTGCCCGCTCAAGCGTTTCCGGACCGCCCCGAAGGCCGCGCTTTTCGCCGCCACTCAGCAATTGGGCGGCATAGACGGCATCTTCGCCATCGGTGCTGGTCTTAGCGCGCTGCTTACGGCCACGCGGCGCGTAACCCGGCTGATGTTCGACAACCGGACCGGCAGGCACAGGCAATTTGGGATCAGCGTTTTCGCTCATGGTCCCAGTCTACAGCATTTTTGCTAAAACAATATGTGGAACGGCGACCTGCGCCTTAAAATTTATCGACATCGTTGATATCGACAGGTCGCCGCATCCACTTTAGCCCTTGGACGCCAGTTGGTCGATCTGGGCTTTCATGGCTTCCATTTGCTGACGCAATTCACGGACCTGATCGGTTTCGGGCTTGGCAGCGGGCGTGCCACCCGTTGTCGGTTCTGGTGCTTCGGGAGCGATCCCGCCGGTCTGGCCCGGACTTGCCGCCGTATTGGCAAACGAGAACGGCGAGAACATCCGCATGGCGCGGTCGAACATGGCCAGGTTCTGCGACACCTGTTCGTCGAAGAAGCCCAATCCCGGTGTGCCGCCGAAGGCTTGCGAAAATTGCGAACGGAAGCGCTCCTGCTGCTTGGCGAAGCCGTCGAGCGACATTTCGAGATAGGTCGGCAACAGATTCTGCATGCTGTCGCCGTAGAAACCGATCAACTGGCGCAGGAACTGGATGGGCAGAAGGTTTTGACCGCGACTTTCTTCTTCGAAGATGATCTGAGCCAGCACACCGCGCGTTATGTCGTCGCCGGTCTTGGCGTCGAACACAACGAAATCGACACCCTGGCGGACCATGTCGCTGAGATTGTCGAGGGTGACATATGAGCTGGTCGCGGTGTTATACAGCCGGCGGTTCGCGTACTTCTTGATGACCACGCGATCGCCTTCGCCGCGTTTTGCCCGTGTCTTGGTTTCAACCATGAAAGCCTCCTGGGACTCTACCTGAGATATTGTTGCGCTTGCGGACTCCGCCGCATTCCATTTCGCACTCACAACATAAGCCTTTTTTTGCTTATGCGTAAAGAGGGCGTGTGAAAACGAAGAAAATCCTTATGGCGCAAGGTTTCGATTATTGTGTGTCGCGCAATTCGCAAGAGAATCATATTGCAGATCGTTGTGCGCACAAAAAGTTGAATGGCGTGTCCGCAAACGGATGATTTTTACGGGTGACGGCGTGTTCACGATCAGGCACCAATGCGGTCATAAAATGAAATGACTGTTCAAGCCACTGGAGAACGGCGTAACTTGATTTCGCTTTTCACGTGCCTTAAGTGCCGGATTGAGCAGTCTTTTCCACAGGTGCTAAAGGAAACCCCGTATGTCCAATGAAGTCGTTATCGTCTCCGCCGCGCGCACGCCGGTTGGCTCTTTCCTCGGGTCATTCGGTGCCGTCCCGGCGCACGACCTGGGCGCTCATGCCATTAAGGCGGCCGTCGAACGCGCCGGCCTGCAATCGGCTGACATCAACGAAGTTATTCTGGGCCAGGTGCTCCAGGCTGCGCAAGGTCAGGGACCGGCGCGCCAGGCCTCGGTAAAGGCCGGCATTCCCTATGAGTCCCCAGCCTGGTCGATCAACCAGATCTGCGGCTCCGGCCTGCGCGCCGTGGCGCTGGGCGCCCAGCAGGTGGCCTTGGGTGAAAGCGCAATCGTCGTTGCCGGTGGCCAGGAAAGCATGTCCATGGCGACGCACGCGGCCTACATCCGCGCCGGTCAAAAAATGGGTGACCTCTCGCTGGTCGACACCATGATCAAAGACGGCCTGTGGGACGCCTTCAATAATTACCACATGGGCCAGACAGCCGAAAATGTCGCCACCAAGTTCGGCATCTCGCGTCAGGAACAGGACGAATTCGCCGTCGCATCGCAAAACAAGGCCGAGGCGGCACAGAAGGCCTGCAAGTTCAGCGCCGAAATCGCGCCCTACACGATCAAGGGCCGCAAGGGCGACACCGTCGTCGACAGCGATGAATTCATCCGCCACGGTGTAACTATCGACAGCATTTCCGGTCTGCGTCCGGCCTTTACCAAGGATGGCACGGTCACCGCTGCCAACGCCTCCGGCCTCAATGATGGCGCGGCCGCTGTCGTTCTTATGTCGCGCGCCGAAGCGGACAAGCGCGGCTTGAAGCCGTTGGCGCGCATTGTGTCGAGCGGCATTTCCGGCGTCGATCCGGCGATCATGGGCACCGGCCCGATTCAGGCGACGCTGAAGGCGCTGGCCAAGGCGGGGTGGTCGGTAAACGATCTCGACCTCATAGAAGCTAATGAGGCCTTCGCCGCCCAGGCGATCAGCGTCAACCGTGAACTGGGTTGGGACACGGCCAAGGTCAATGTCAATGGTGGCGCGATCGCCATCGGTCACCCGATTGGTGCGTCCGGCGCTCGCGTGCTGGTCACGCTGTTGCACGAAATGCAGCGCTCGGGCGCCCGTAAGGGCCTCGCCACCCTATGCATCGGTGGCGGCATGGGCGTCGCCCTGGCCGTCGAAGCCGTATAAACATACTTACAGAGAGGGATTTACATATGGGTAGAGTCGCATTGGTTACCGGTGGTACGCGCGGTATCGGCAAGGCTATTGTCAAGCGTCTGAAAGATGCTGGCCTTACGGTCGCCGCTGGTTACGCCGGCAATGAAGAGAACGCCAAAAAGGTCGCCGAAGAACTGGGCGTGATGATCGTCAAGGGCAGCGTCGACAAGTTCGAGGATTGCGCCCGCGCCGTCCAGGAAGTCGAAGCGGCGCTCGGCCCGATCGAAGTTCTGGTCAACAATGCCGGCATCACGCGTGACGGCTTCTTCCACAAGATGTCGAAAGAGCAATGGCAGGAAGTCATTCACACCAATATGGACAGCGTCTTCAACATGACGCGCCAGGTGATCGAAGGCATGCGTGAACGCAATTACGGTCGCATTATCAACATCTCCTCGATCAACGGCCAGAAGGGCCAGGCTGGCCAGACCAACTATTCGGCCGCCAAGGCCGGTATGATCGGCTTCACCAAGGCGCTGGCCATGGAGTCCGCCAGCAAGGGCATTACCGTCAATTGCGTGGCGCCGGGCTATACATCGACCGAGATGGTCGCCGCCATTCCGCAACCTGTGCTCGACAAGATTGTCGGCGGTATTCCCGTCGGCCGCCTCGGTACCCCTGAGGAAGTGGCTGAAATCTGCGCCTTCCTCGCCTCGGACATGGCATCCTTCATCACGGGCGCGACTATCGCCGTCAATGGTGGCCAACATATGCTATAGTGGGCCCGGCTTTAGCGGCCCGGCCAAGAGCGGTCCATGCCGGTTAAAGTGTAAAATTTGAGGGGCGCGGATAGTCATATCCGCGCCCCTTTTTCGTATTGGCCTGCCTTAATTTATTTCCTTCCGCGTCTTAAATTGGCCCAAGTCGAACCCTAGTAATCCGGGTAATGACAAAGAATTTGGCACATTCCTGGGTCCGTATCCTGAGCGCGTTTTTGCTGCTGCTGTGCGCCGCAGAGGCTGGCCATGCCCTTGCCGAGGCCCCGCGATCTCTCAAGGAAGCCATGTTCGGCAAGAAGTCCGATCCCGGACAGACCCCCACACGACCCACCGTGGCACATTTCCGCTCCGAGGATGGTGAAAGCTTCGTCATGGACGAAACCAGCGGTCATACACTCGTCCGGTTCGATGGCGACGACGAAGTCTGGCTCCTGACCCCGACCCAAGGCCCAAAGGGCGATATCATTTACAAGAACGATGTCGGTGAGCCGGTCTTGAAGGCGACCCGCTGGGGCGGGATGATCCTATTCAGCGACGACCGCCCAACGGGTGATCCTGTGGCGGTTAGTGGTCGCGCCGAGGCGTTCCAGCCGGGTCGCATGTCGCCCAGTCTGTTGTTCCAGTCTCTGGTCCACGCCAGCCGCCGGGTCAGTCTGGCCGTCGGGCGTAATTTCGGATTTGACGCGCCTGACGTTACGCCGGGTACGGATTATCTATATGCCGATGCCGCCGACGTCACGGCCGACGCGCTGATCCGCGTTTCCAGCCAAAACCGCGGCAAGCAGATTCTGGCCCCGATTCAGTCCGTACAGTTCATTGAAGGCCGTCCGCCCAGTGCCACCATCCAGAATGGGGTTCTGGTCCTGAAACTGGATATTTCGCGCGGCTACTGGGGCGGCCGTCCGTCGTCCAAGCGCATATTTAACCTGATCGTCACGACCTTTCCGGTCGGCAACACCGCCCGCCGCTAGGTCGCAACAGGCTTTAAAAGCAGTCTTTGGCCCGCCGTAACTCGCCGAATTTCGCCGCCTGGGCATCGAAATCCGTTTCCTGCAATGGATAGACAAGAAAAGGGTTGGTCGCTTTTTCTTCAGCGACCGTCGAAGGCACGGTCGGTTCTCCGGCCGCGCGCTTGGCGCGGATGATATCCGCACGCGTAGACAGCGCCGGGTTAATGCCCAGATGCTCGGCGAATTTCAAATTGGACAGCGAATATTCGTGGGCGCTATAGAGCCGCGTTTCGTCCGGCAGGTCCGCGATACGTTTCAGTGCGCCCCACATCTGTGCCGGTGTGCCTTCGAACAGGCGGCCGCACCCGAGGGGGAAGATCGTATCGGCGACGAAGGCATTGCCGCCCGCCGCGTCGATATATCCGATATGACCGAGCGTGTGTCCGCCAAGGTCGATGACGTCGAGGCGCGTATCACCCAGATGGAAAACATCGCCAGGTTCAAGCACATGGTCGAGCGGCGCGATGCGGCGCACCTCCGGCGGACCGTAGATGACCGCGCCGTATCGCTTCTGGATGAGGACATTGCCGCCGGCGTGATCGGGATGCCAATGGGTATTGAGTATGTAGTCCAGTCCGACGCCCCAAGCGTCCAGCCGTGCGGTGATGGCGCGCGGTTCCGGCGCGTCGATAATGGCGGTCTTGCCTGTTGCCTGGTCCTGAATCAGGAAACCGTAATTGTCCTGGAGCGCAGGAAAGACGTCTATCTTTAGGTTAGGCCTTAGGGACATGTTAGGGGTCGCCGTGACAGGGTTGATACGGTATCCTATATAAGAACCCGCGAAGCTTAAGGAAACGCCGTTTGCGCCGTCCGGTCGAAGACCTCAACAGTTTCTATCTGTCGCCGGAAGGACAGGTGGCGCGCCGTCTTATCGGACGCAAGCTGGGCGAAGCCTGGCCGGACGTGCGCGGGCTCGATGTCTTGGGCATCGGTTATTGCAGTCCCTATCTCGACCAGTTTGCAGAAGGCCGCCGCGTTCTGGCCGCCATGCCGGCGGGACAGGGGGCGGAAATCTGGCCCGCCGATATGCGCGTGCGCACGGTATTGATTGACGAACAGGCGCTGCCTTTCCCGACGGGGCTTTTCGACCGCATACTGATCATCCACGCCCTGGAGGAATCGCCAACGCCGCAAGGGCTGCTGCTTGAAGCCGCCCGACTTCTGGCGCCGAATGGAAAGCTGATCATTGGTGTGGCGGCGCGGGGCGGCTTCTGGGCGCATGCCGAACGCACCCCCTTCGGTTATGGTCAGCCCTATAGCCGCCTGCAACTCGAAGCGGCGCTGCGGGATGCCGACCTCGAACCCCTGGCGTGGTCCTACGCCCTCTATGCGCCGCCGTTGAAGTCTCTGTTACGTTGGGCCGGTGCGCTGGAGAAGATATTGCCGCGCATATGGCCCCTGACGGGCGGGCTGATTCTGATGGAGGCGGGGCGCCGGCCGTTCGTCGCCCATACACCGCGTCCGCAAAAGTCGATCATGGACGAACTGCGCGGCGTGCTCGTGCCGCCGCAGCCGGTGCCGACCTCGCGCGAACTGGAGCCGGTATCGCGCGACCTGGGCTGAGCGGGCACACACCGCGCATTCCAGCCGGCTTATGCTTGACCGTGGGGCAGATTCTGAGCATAGCAAGAGGCATGAAACAGCTTATCATCATGCGCCATGCCAAGGCGGAAAAAGACGCGGACTCCGGCGAGGATTTCGACCGTGTCCTGGCGCCGCGCGGACGCGACGAAGCGCAACATGTGGCCCGCGCTCTACAGGCATATGGTCTAAAACCCGACTTTGCCCTGGTCTCCGCCGCTGCGCGAACTCAGGGCACATTCGATGAGGTCAAGAGCGTGCTCGGGGATATACCGGCCCTGATCTCGGACGACTTCTACAATGCCGGATCGGAGGCCCTGCGCCAGGCGATCGAGCGTCACGAAGACGACGGCCAATGCCTTTTGGTCGTCGCGCACAATCCCGGCGTCCAGTATCTTGTGGCGGAGTATCTGTTCGAAGGTGCCGCTGGACCGGAAATCACCGACAAGGTGCGTGGCAACTACCCGACCGCTACGGCGACCGTGTTCGAGGTCGATGTCGCCGGCCGCCCCGTCTATGACGGCATTTACCTGGCTAAGTGATGTATAAACTCGCGACCCGCGCCCTGCATCTTCTGGCTGCCGAAGAGGCGCACACTCTGACGATTAAGCTCCTTAAGTTGGGATTGGGGCCAGTGTCGTCTTTGCAGACGCCGGAGCTGGCGGTGGATGTGCCATTTGATGGCGGCGTTCTGCGGTTTGCGAACTGTGTCGGGCTGGCGGCGGGTTTCGACAAGAACGCCGAAGTGCCGCTGGCCATGGTGCGCGCCGGCTTTGGCTTTGCCGAATGCGGCACGGTGACGCCCCTGCCGCAGGACGGCAATCCGAAGCCGCGTCTGTTCCGCCTGACTGAAGACGCAGCGGTCATAAATCGCATGGGCTTCAACAATGCCGGGCTGGACATTTTTGCCGGGCATCTGGAACACATCAACGCCCATCGCAACGGCGCGGTCGTGGGGCTGAACATCGGCGCCAACAAAGATGCGACCGACCGCATGGCCGACTACATCACCGGCCTTAAGCGGTTGTGGGGACTGGGCAGCTATTTCACCATCAATATCTCGTCGCCCAATACGCCGGGCCTGCGCGCGCTTCAGGGCAAGTCGCATCTTGACGACCTGCTGGCGCAGATCGCCGAAACCCGCTCTGCGCTGATGAAGGCAACGGATGTCAACTGCCCCATCTTTCTCAAAATTGCGCCGGATCTCAGCAATGGCGAGATCGAGGATACGGTGTCGTCTACGATCGACCATGCTCTCGACGGTTTGATCGTGTCCAATACGACCTTGTCGCGCGACGGGCTCAAATCACCATACGCAGGTGAAGCGGGTGGTCTGTCAGGTGCGCCGTTGTTCGAATTGTCGACGCGGGCGCTGAAAGTGGCAGCCACGGCTGCGGCCGGTCGCCTGACCTTGATCGGCGCGGGCGGCATCGCGTCGGGGGCGCAGGCCTACGCCAAGATCCGGGCGGGGGCGAGCCTGGTGCAACTCTATTCGGCTATGGTCTATCACGGGCCTGGACTGGCCGATGCGGTGCGCCGCGATCTGGTCATGCGTCTGAAGGCTGATGGTTTCCGCTCTGTCTCGGAAGCGGTGGGGCAGGTCTAAGGCTATTCTTCAACCGCATTGGCGGTCAGTCGCGCCAGAGCGCAGACGAACAGCGCCCATATCAGCGAATTCTGAGATAGGATAAAGCTTTCCGACAGGATCAGGAAGCTGAACAGCATCAGGATCAGAACGGAGAAGAAGCCGTCCCTGACCTTGGCAAAGCGGAACAGGGCGCAAAAGAAGCCGGCGGCCAGCACCGCGCCGAACAGGGTGACACCAGTCCAGCCCAGTTGAATCAGCAGGTCAAGCCAGCCATTGTGCGCTGAAGGCACCTCCCAATGGGTCTCCGCCCGCACAACTGCCGCCGGCACGGAATCCGGCGTCCAGAAGGCCTTGTAGCCATAGCCCAGCCACGGATGCTTATCGGACAGACGCATCAGCGAAGCCCATATTTCGGTGCGTCCGGTCAGCGTTGGGTCCTTGCCCAGCAGCTTCAGTATCTGATCGGGCATGATGTAGAAGAGCGCCGCGCCGACCATGGCGGCGGTTGCCGCCAGCCAGGTAAAGATGATGCTCAATACGCCGCCGCGTTGCAGGGCCAGCAGCAAGGGAATGGCGGCGGCACTGACCATGCAGGCGAGCAGCGAGGTTTTAGACCGTGACAATACGACCAGCAGGAAGATCATGACGGCGACGCCGATCCATGCCTTGCGGCGTTCCGGCGAGACGTAGGCCGAAGCGCAGGCGGCGATGAAGCCCAGCACCATCATGGCCGCCATCTGGTTCTTTTCGTACCACAGGCCTTTCCAGGCCCCGGCATTGATGTCGGTATGGATGCCCAGGCTGGGAACGGCGATACAAACGAAATAGGACCCGAAGGCCAGAAGGGCAAAGCTGCCGGCAACGATTTGCACCAGGTCTTCGCCGCGCCAGCGGCTTGCCAGGTAGAGGCCGAACAGTGTGGTGAAGGCAAGCGCGATGGTGCGGCGAATGGTTATGTCCGGCGCAATCGACCAGTAGTTCGAGGCGAAGCACAGCCCGACCAGAAGCCCCGTCATGAACAGGCCGGGCAGGATGCGCATCAAGCGGGTGACCCGTATCGCAATTAGGGCCACAGTAACGGCATAGACCGGCAGCCACATGACACGCAGAATGGCGGAATCGCTTTCTGATACGCCAGTCAGGTCGTTCTGCGGTGCGAAGACCGGGCCGATCAGGGCGTTGGAAAACATCAGAATGCAGAAGACCGTCAGGCCCAACTCGGCATAGATGAGCCACAGGGCCAGGCCTTCTGGCCCGGTCTTCGCGCGCACGTCGGCGGTTTCGCGACGCGCGAAATCGGCAGAACGGGCAGATGAGCGTGCGGACATGGGACCTGAGGGCAGCGGTTCCGGTCCGGAACCGGCTGCCAATCTAGGTCAAAAGTCTCAAAATTGAGTCAAGGCCCGGGTCGAAAGTCACGCTCTGCCAATTAGAGCCTCATGCCGAAAAGTGGACCCCACTTTTCGGCATGAGGCGTTACAAAAAATGAGAGCCATGAGGCGGCTCAACTGAGTCGACGAATGCTCTAGAACGGGGAATATTTTTCCATAAGGGCCTGCGCGGCGGGCGGACCCTGCATGTTGGTGATGTCGCCACGACCACCGTAAGAGATGCGCGCTTCGGCCAGTTGCGTATGACGGATGGTATTGGTTGACGAAATGTCTTCCGGCCGGGCGATGCCGGCGACGGTCAGAACCCGGACCTCGCGGTTGGTGCGCACTTCCTGGGTCCCTTGGATGACCAGATTGCCGTTCGGCAGCACGCCAGTGACCGTCGCAGCGATGGTGACGGAAATTTTTTCCGCCCTTTTTACCGTGCCAGCACCATTCGAGGTCGAATTTGACGAATCGGCCAACGCCTTGGCGGGATTGTAGGCATTGGGGAGAATTTTGCCGAGTGACGATTCTATACCCAGAATCGTCGGAGTTGCGGCATTGAAGCTGTTGGTACGCGACCTGTCGGTTGTATTGCTGGTTTGGGCCGAATCGTCGATGTCGACCTGTACGGTTAGAATGTCGCCCACGCCGCGGGCGCGCTGATCGTTGAAAAAGGTTCGTGCGCCGACGCGCCACAGCGAGTTCGATGACGCGGGCGCCGTGTTTTGCTGGGGGTAGATCACGGGTTGCTGCTGTGGCACCAGCGCGGCTGGATAGGACATGGCACTCAACTGCGGCCCGGCGACGGTATCGTGGATCGATCCGCAACCGGACAAGGCGGTCAGGGCGGCAAGAGCAGCGGTGGCGAGAACAATCTGTTTCATGACGAGGGACCTTACGTACTGACTTTGGCTTCAATGTCCTGTGGGAAAAGGACTTAACGCGAAGACACCAGGGTTTGACTGCGAATCTGCAGGGCGGCCTGGCCGGCGACCGCCGTGCCGGGACCGGTGATGACCGCGTCGATGAGCTTCTTGGACGTAGGGTTCATGATCTGGACCGCGTCGCCAATGCCGGCATCTTTTTGCACCTGGCCGGACATGGTCAGGCTGAGCCCGTTTTGCGTCCAGGTGACGGCGACCATTTCAGAGCGTTTGACGACAATCGGGCCGGACGGACCGGCGACGGGCGCCTGGACACCCCAGCCTGCGTAGTTTTGCGCACCCGTAATGGCCGTGCGTTGCGGCGCAGACGCGGAAGGTGTTTCAGGGCCGGCCGCAACGATGATGCGACGCAGGCCGCGCGGGTTGTCCCAAACAACGCCGTTGCGCGCGGCGATCTGCTGCACGACGGCAGCATCGAGCACGGCCGTGGCATCCTGGCGGTAACCGAGCACAACACCAGACGCTGCACCGGCGTTTTCGAATACGTCCCCCAGAGTTATGCGGCCATCGCCATCGGTGACGCTGGACTTGAGCACCAGATATTGCGGTGCGGCTTGGGCGTTCGCGGTCTGGACGTGGCCCGCGAGGGGGGCGAACAGCAGTGTGGCGAAGAACAATACGCGTTTCATGACTTAGCCTCGGGCCAGTTGGCTGGTGGTTTGCAGCATTTCGTCGGCGGTGGTTATGACCTTGGAGTTCATCTCGTAGGCGCGCTGAGCCACGATCAACGCGGTGATTTCCGATACCGCATCGACGTTCGATGCTTCGGTGTAATTCTGGAGGATCGTGCCGAAGCCGACATCGCCGGGCGTTGACACATTGGGAGCGCCCGATGCGCCTGACTGCATGAACAGATTGTCGCCCTGGGCGTCGAGGCCGGCTTCGTTATAGAATGTGGCCAGTTGGAGCTGCCCCACCACCACAGGCGCGGCCGATGAGCCCAGCGTTGTCACCTGGACCTGGCCGGTCTTGGAGATGGTGACGTTGGTCGATCCCTGCGGAATATTGATGTTGGGCTGGACCAGGTAACCTTCGGTGGTAACCAGGCGGCCCTGGTCATCGACCTCGAAATTTCCGGCGCGGGTATAGGCGGTTTCGCCGGACGGCATCAGGACCTGGAAATAGCCCTTGCCCTGGATCGTCATGTCGTAAGGATTGCCGGTCAGGGTTGGCGTGCCCTGTTCCATGATGCGATAAACCGCAGCGGTGCGCACACCCGAACCGATCTGAATACCCGTCGGGACGACCGTGCCGGACGCCGAGGACTGGGAGCCCATGCGTTCGACGTTCTGGTAGAGCAGGTCCTGGAATTCGGCGCGCTGCTTTTTGAATCCGACGGTGTTCATGTTGGCGATGTTGTTGGAGATGACTTCAACATTCATCTGCTGGGCGGCCATGCCCGTTGTAGCGGTTCTTAATGCACGCATTTTGTATTCCTTACCTTACGCCACACGACCAAGGCGCTCTACGGCGCTTCGGTTCAGTTGGCTGTTCTGTTCGATGATGGCGGATAGCGTGGAATAGGCGCGATTGATGCGCACCAGATTGGTGATTTCGACCATCGGATTGACGTTGGACGATTCAAGGAATCCCTGTTGTACGCGCGCGTCGACGGCAGGCAGGGCGGCGGCATTGCTGGTCAGGCTGAAGGTGCCGTCGCCATTTTTTTGCAGATCGCTCATATTGGCGATGCTGACCACGTTCAGTTTGCCGACGCGTTCGGTCTGGCCTTGCGACATCTGAGAAATGATGCCGTCCGCTGAAATGGTCGGCTCACCTTTCTGGGGATCGAGGACGATAGGCCCGCCCTCGCCTTGGACGACATAGCCCTGCTGGGTCATCAAGGTGCCGTCGGCGCCCAGCGTAAAGGCGCCGTTGCGCGTATAGGCCTCACCCTTGGGCGTGTTAACGACGAAAAAGGTGCCATCGCCGTTGAGCGCGACATCGTACGGGGCGCCCGTCTGATTGAGTGTGCCTTGGGTAAAATTACGACCGACGCCGTTGTCATAGGCAAAATTGGCCGGTGTCCGAATCGGCATATTGACGGCCGGCGCGCCCGGTTCAGCATTAACCAGCAGTTCCTCGAACTTGTACCCGGTCGTATTCATGTTGGCGAGGTTGTTGGCGCTGATGTCCAGCTCTCTTTGCAGGGTGATCTGACGCGACAAGGCGACGTAATTGGTGTTTTCCATGTCCGCATGTCCTGTAAGAGGGTTGATCCGAAGTTACCGCGTCATTGCGTTAACCATGTTTTCGAATGTGCAAGCGCCGTGCCAGAGAGGGCCGCTTTCGACAATGCATTGAAATTAAAAAGACTTATCTCTTTTTGGCCGAATTTCAGATGCGCAATACCGGCAAAAAATGCCGCCTTGACCGCCTTTAACAAGCAATCGTTAACCATGTTTGGCCATAGTGGCGTTAACGCCTCACGTCAGGCGGTTAGGGTTTGTTTAAGAGTTGGGCCTAAACTCCAGGTATCCGGCTTCACGTTTGTATTTAGCGGGTGGGCATTTTGGCCAAGAAAGAAAAGAAACCTAAGGACGCGGAAGCGCCTCCGGTTGACGGTGCCGAGGGCGGCGAAGGCGATGCCCCGGCAAAAAAGAAATTTCCCTTGCTGATTGTCATCATCGCCGCGGCCGTGCTGCTGCTGGGCGGAGGCGGTGCTGCGGCCTATTTCCTGTTCCTCAAGCCGAAGCCGCCCGCCGAAGCCGGCAAGGACGGCGCGCATGGCGACGCCAAGAAGGATGAGAAGGGCGGCCACGGCGAGAAAAAAGACGCCAAGAAGGACAAGAAGAAGGAAGGCGGCGAACATGGCGGCGGCGCTGAAAAGGTCGACCCGGCAACGCAACCGGTCATCACCGAAGGGCCCAATGGCACGACCTATTTTGCCATGCCGACGACGGTGGCCAATATTCAGTCGCCTGACGGCCGCGCCTCCTATCTCAAGCTTAAAATGACCTTCGAATGTCCCGATCAGGATACGGTGGACGCCCTCAATGAAAACATGCCCCGCATCAATGACGTGCTTCAGGGCTTCATTCGGGAACTGCGTCCCGACGACCTGAGCGGTTCGGAAGGCAATTACCAGTTACGCCTGGAAATCCTTCGTCGCATCAACCTGGTATTGGCGCCGCACAAGGTCAATGCCGTTCTGATCACCGAGATGCTGGTAACCTGACATGGCCGCGGATGAAGTAGATCAGGAAGCCATGATGGCGGCTTGGGAGGCGGAACTCGCCGCCGAAGCCGATGCGGCCACCGGTGGTGGTGGCGGAGGGGGCGGAGACGGCGGGGATCTGGCGGCCGAGTGGGAAGCCATGGTTGGCGGCGGCGGGGGGATGGGCGAGCGTTTCAATATGCCCGCCGGCGCCGAACGCATCCTCAATCAGGATGAAATCGACAGCCTGCTAGGCTTCGACCTGTCGGAAGACGATTACAATGAACGCTCGGGCATCCGGGCGATCATCAATTCGGCGATGGTGTCATACGAACGCCTGCCGATGCTGGAAATCGTCTTCGACCGTCTTGTGCGTTTGATGACGACCTCTTTGCGTAACTTCACGTCGGACAATGTCGAAGTCTCGCTCGACAATATTTCATCGATACGCTTCGGCGATTATCTCAACTCGATCCCGCTGCCTGCTATCCTGGCCGTGTTTCGCGCCGAGGAACTGGACAATTACGGCCTGCTCACGGTCGATTCCAATCTGATCTATTCGATCGTGGACGTGCTCCTGGGCGGTCGTCGCGGCACGGCGGCGCTACGTATCGAAGGCCGTCCCTATACCACCATCGAACGCGTGCTGGTCCAGCGCATGGTCGAGGTGATTCTGAACGATGCCCGCGCCGCCTTCGAACCCCTGACGCCGGTCAATTTCAATCTGGACCGCCTGGAAACCAATCCGCGCTTCGCCGCCATCGCGCGGCCGGCCAATGCCGCCATCTTAGTCAAGCTGCGCATCGATATGGAAGATCGCGGCGGACGCGTCGAGCTTCTGCTGCCCTACGCCACCCTGGAACCGATCCGCAAGATGCTGCTCCAGCAGTTCATGGGGGAAAAATTCGGCCGCGACAATATCTGGGAAAGCCATTTGGCCACCGAATTGTGGACGACCCAGATGGAAGTGCGCGCCGTTCTGGACGAACAGCAGATAGCCTTGTCCAAGGTGTTGAATTTACAGGTCGGACAAACCATCATGCTCAACGCCAACGGCGATTCTCCGGTGCAGTTGAAATGCGGCAATATCCCGCTGACCAGCGGCCGCATGGGGCGCAAGGGACATTCGATCGCGGTCCGCGTCGATACCCCGCTGGCGGCGTCAACAAAACGGCGCCTGACGCAGTTGCCGAAGAAATAGGGCGGGGCATGGACGTAAACCTGGTTATGAACGGTATCCTGATGGTGCTTCTTGTCACCGTCCTGTGGTATGGCGTGGGGCTTAACAAGCGCCTCAAGGCCCTGCGCGCCGCTCATGAAGGGTTTGCCAAGGCCGTTGGTGAACTGGACGATGCCGCGATCCGGGCGCACACCGCGCTTAAGGAACTGCGGGCCAATGCCGACGATTCGCAGGAACTGCTGCACGGTCGTATCCTGGCCGCCCGCGATGTCCTGCAAAAGCTCGACCTTCAGGTGACACGCGCCGAACGGGTGCAAAAGGATATCGACAAGGGCCTGGCCAGTTTCGAAACCCTGCGCACCCAGCCGCTCCCCCGAACAGATTCACGGCCGGAACCGCGTTCCGAGCTCCGTCCAGAACCGCGAGTTGAAACGATGCGCCCCGAGGTCATCCGTCCGGCCCACTATGAACCCGTGCGGGAAACGGCGCCGGGACGGCATCCGTTCCTCAACGATATGGTACGGCCACGTGAAAGCCGGCCCAAGGATGTTCCGCTCAATCAGACTCCCTATGCGCGAAAGGGGCGAAGCCTGTTGCCCGATATTCCTCCGCAAGATGACAGTGAAATGGTCGATGCCGTCCAGATGTCCGAACTGGTCGTCGCCAATCTCAATGAAATGATACGCACGCTCAACCTGCCGACTCGGCAGGTTATGTCCGTTGAGGACGATCTGTTCGGCGGTACTGCGCCAAAGAACCGTTAAGGCGTCAAATAATAACCCGTCGCCATATCCCGAAGTGGACATGGCCGTGGTCTTTGTGAAAGAGTTTTGAATGGCTTTGCCCCGACTTTTGCCGCTCGTTGCCGTCGCCGTGACCGGTGTTTTGGCCTTGAAGGTGATCACCAGTCTCGACGTCATGCCGGACCTGTTCCACAAGGCCGAGGCCGTCGCTGCGGAAAAGAAGGCCGCGCCCGAAAAGCCGGCGAAAAAGGCCAAGGCGGGCGCTGCGGGTGAGGTTACCAAGTCGGATGATCCCACACAAAGCTATGGCGTCGATCCTACCGTGATGGCGGCCGATGCCGCCTCGCAGGCTAAGGATGCGGCCGCTACGGCCCCGGCCGCGCCGATATGCGCCACCAGCGTCGAACAATTGGCGCAACAGGCCGGCATGTCGCCGAGCGAACTGACCATCCTGCAAAGCCTGCGGACGCGCAGCGCGCAACTCGACCAACGCGAACAGCAATTGAATTCGCGCGGTCAGCTCGTCCAGGCCGCCGATTCCAAGCTGGACGCCCGCATCGCCCAGCTGTCCGACTTGAAAAATCAGATTCAGGCTCTGCTGGACCAGGCGACGAAGGTTTCCGATGACGACACCAATCGTCTGGTTGCTGTCTACTCGGCCATGAAGCCAAAGGATGCCGCGGCGGTCCTTACCACGATGAGCGACGATGTTCGCCTCCCGATCGCCGCAAAGATGAAGGACCGCGCCCTGGCCGCCGTCCTGGGGGCCATGACGCCCGACGCGGCCCGCGACCTTACCGAAAAGCTGGCCAAGCGCATGCAGCGCGCCGATGGTTTACAGCAGCAGTTGAACAAGGCGACAGCGGGTGGTCCATCTGCCGCCGGGGCGCCGCCTGCCACCGCGAACGCCAATGCCAAGCCCGCTGCCAAGTCTGGCGCGGGCGCGCCTGCCGCGAAACCGGCGGCGGCTCCCGCCCCCGCGCCAGCAAAGAAGTAGGCTTCGCCAGCCGCGCTAAAAATGATCGGTGGTGCGACGGAAGCGACGGCCTGACAACGTGCAAGCAAAGGGACCGGCTGGGTCGGCACCCTTTTCGGAGACAGGCAACACATGTCACGCATTTCTCGTTTTTCTTCCGCGCTCGTAGCGGGCGTTTTCGCCCTTACGGCCATCGCCGCCCATGCCCAGAACGCAGAGGGGCGCGGCGGTCGCGGTATGCTGGACCGCTACGACACCGACAAAGATGGCAAGGTTAGCCTGGCTGAGTACGAAACCGGCCGGCAAAACCAGTTCCGCCGTATCGATACCGACGGCAACGGTGCGCTTTCCTTCGCCGAAATCGACGCAGCGGGCGCCGAGGCCGCGCAGCGCGGTGGCGGCATGGCGCAGATGATGCAGCAGCGTCTGGCGGCGCTGAAGGCGGCCGACACAAATGGCGACGGCAGCATTTCGGCTGAGGAATATAAGGCCTATGTCGATGCCGCATTCAAGGCGCTCGACAAGAACGCCGACGGCTTCCTCACGGCGGATGAATTCCAGGCGGCAATGCCGGGGCACTAGGCCCTTCCTGATCTGACGGAGTCCTATCGGCGCATTTACCCACTTTTTTATCCGAAAGGTGCAGCACACTTTGGGGAACCCGCTCTAACGCCCGGTCTCCTGCGCGAAGTGCGCCTATTGTTTTGCTCATTTCGCCTCGGCCCCGCATAATCTTGGTTTCGCGTTAACTGTGGTTAAACTCCGTTCAGGCAAGTTAACGCTTGATGAGTCGAGATCGTAAACCGTCTGTTAACAGCACCGAGCCGCCCGTGCGGCCGATGGACCGTGCCCGGATGTTGCTCGATACCCCAAAGGCCGCCAAGCGATCGTTGAATCTCTCCTTGCGGACCTCGGCAATCGTCGCCGTCACCGTTGGAATGGGCATGGCGGGCCTGGCCTTTGGTGACCCGGCCCTGATTCCTCAAATCGCGCCGAGGTCGGAAATCGACATCCGGGTTGGCCGTAATAAGCAGTCCGGGCGCGTGGAAATTTATGGTGCAATCGGGTCGCGGGCTTCGGTTCGCCGTGACAAAGGCCAAGTGGTCGTACGGTTACCGGGTCAGATGCAGCCAGACCTGGGTGACATTCGCGCCAACCCGCCCGCAGGCGTAAAGTCGGTCGATCTCAAATCGGATGCCCGTGCCAGTGAACTGTGGCTCACCATTGCCGATGGGTTCGAAACCCATTTCGGGCGGGAGGACGGCGCGGTCTTCGTGCAGATCGATCCGAAGGCCCTCGACAACGAAAAGCCTGACGACGGTAAGAGCGATGGCAAGATCGTCGTTAATTTGCAGGACATCGCCAAGACTCCACCAACCTCGGCAGCCAAGCCTACGGATGCGGCAGACGCGTCACGTGTGAATCGCGCCCCCAGCGTGCCGGTCGTGGCGCTCGACGTCGCCAGCATCGATGGCGGCATGGATATTTTCTTTCCGTTTGAGGGACCGGCTGCGGCGGCCATATTCCGTCGCGGCGACTCCGTGTGGGTCGTCTTCGACCAGGAGGTCGACCTGCGTCTGCCCGGCAATCTGAAGGACGGCATGATCGTTCAGGACGCCCAATGGACGCGCAATGACGGATTTACGGCGTTGCGCCTTAAGGCGCCCACGGCCGGTTCGCTGTCCGCGGTCAGCGAAGGGCTTGTCTGGCGCGTACGTGTCGGCGGTAAGCCGCTTGACGGGCATGTTGCCGAAGTCAATGTCGTCCGCGACGACTCGAGCGGCGTGCCGGGGCTGAACATAAACCTGGCCGGCGCCACGCGCGTCGCCTGGATACGCGATCCGTCGGTCGGCGATCGCATGGCGGTCGTGCCCGCTAGGGGGCCGATCAAGAACCTGTCCACGACGCGCACGACGCTGGAGGCCACTCTGGCATCGACGGCGCAAGGCGCGGCGATTGTGCACATGACGCCGGACGTCAAGGTGAATGTCGACGGCGACCTGATTGAAATTTCGCGGCCCGGTGGCCTGACCCTGTCCAAATCCGCCAGCGGTCTGTCGCCTTCGGACGCGGCCCTGGCTTACAAGAATGCCCTCTACCCAAGCTTGATGAATCCGGACTGGTCGGTCACGCCGCCGGAAGGCTTCCTTCCGCGCTACAACGCCTTGCAGGCGGCGGCGGCGGATGAGGGTAATCTGGGGTCGGCGGCGCCGACCAAGGCGCGTCTGGCGCTGGCTCGCTTTCTTGTTGGACAAGGGTTGAACTACGAAGCACAGGGTGTGCTTGATCTGCTGGTCAAGACCAGCCCGCGCGGTCAGGACGACCCGCAGGTGCGCGGCTTGCGCGTCCTTGCGCGTATGCTGACCGGGCGATTCGAAGCCGCGACGGGCGATCTGGCGTCGTCGCAATTGATCGGCGATCCGGCGTCGCGTCTCTGGTCGGGCTATTCAGAAATGAAGGCGGGCCGATATGCCGACGCTGTAAAGGATTTTAAATTCGGCCTGCGGGCGCTGGACCAGTTTCCACCGGAGTGGCGGGCCCGTATCGGCAGCGCGTACGCTTTCGCCGCCTTGCAACAAAATGACCTGGTAACGGCCCAGGCCATGATCACCTACGCCATCGGCCAGGCGCAGACCCCACTCGATAAACTGGGCGCCTATCTGGTCGATGCCCAGATCATCGAAGCCCAGGGGGACAAGGCGCGGGCGCTTAAGGTCTATCAGGCGGTCGCTCGCGCATCGGACGACGGCATTGCGACACCGGCAGCCATGCACGCGGCCGTTTTGGCATATGATCTGAAGAAGGCGACATCCGCTCAGACACTGGCTGCCCTCGACAGCCTGCGGTTCCGTTGGCGTGGTGACAACACCGAATTGCAATTGATCGGCAGCATGGGCCAGATCTATCTCAGCGAAGGCCGCTACCGCGAGGCCCTTATGGTCATGAAGAGCGGCGGCCAGTCGTTCGCCGGTCAACCCCAGGCGACGCAGATCCAGGCCTCGATGAACCAGACCTTCCGTGCCCTGTTCCTTGGGGGTATGGCCGACGGGCTGCAGCCGATCGAAGCTTTGGCGCTGTTCAACGATTTCAAAAAGGATCTGACGCCGATCGGCGCCGACGGCGATGAAATGGTGCGCCGCATCGTCCGCCGTCTGGTTGATGTGGATCTGCTGGACCAGGCCGCCGAACTGCTGGATTACCAGGTAAACCACCGTCTCGATGGCGTGGCCAGATCATCGGTCGCTGCCGACCTGGCAGCCATCTACCTTATGAATCATAATCCGCAGAAGGCTCTTCAGACCTTGTGGAATACGCGCACGACCCTGCTGCCCAAGGCGGTTATGGCGGAGCGTCGGATGCTGGAAGCGCGCGCGCTTAACGAACTGAATGAACCGGATAAGGCGCTTGACGTCCTGGGCAGTGACACGTCGCCGGACGCCGACGATGTGCGTGCGGATGTGTACTGGAACAAGCAGGACTATGCCCGGGCCGGGGCCATACTGGAGCGCCGGCTTGGGGACGTCTGGAAAAAGGGCGGGCCCTTGGCGCCGGGCGACGAGGGACGGCTAATTCGCGCTGCCGTCGCCTACAGCCTGCAAAAGGACCAGCCGTCTCTGACGCGTCTGTCCACGCGTTTCGGCAAGTTCGCCGATACGGCGTCGGCGCCTGACGCCGTGCGGGTTGCCCTGGCGCCGCTCGATGGCGGTACGCTGAACGCCAAGGACTTCGCCGCGTCGGCGGCGGCCAATGACAGTTTTGCCGGCTGGGTCTCCGGCATGAAGAAGAAGTTCCGCCAAAAGGATGATGCCGCCGCCAAGGCCGCGACTGCTGCCCCCCCGGCCAAGACGGCTTGATCGGGGCAGGCCGAGATCACGTTTATGTGAGCCGTGTCGTGTTTCGCTTTAAGGCTTTCGGGAGGCCCTGTAATATATCCGGGTTCCCAAGTGATATGGGGAACGTTATTAAATGAAGGATCGAGAGCTTAAGTTAAAAAGGCACAGCCGCAAGCACATTGCGCGGCATCAAAATTCCGACGAAGAGGTCTGGCTTGTCAAAAGCTTTACCGAACCGTCCGAAGTCGAAATCTCGGCACCAGCCCATATTTGCTTTACTCGCGATCAAGCCCCCGAAACCCAGACGATTTTGACCTTCCTCAAGGAAGGTGCGCGTTTGCTTGCCGATATCTTCCCCACCCTCAGCAACGAAAGGTCGAGGGACTGCGCCGCGTAGAGTTCAGGCCGCAGACCGCGAAACAAAACATATGGTTATGAACAATATCCGCCCCAATGGGGTATCCATTCCCGGCCGTTTAAAGGTCGTCGCGTCGGCCGCCGTCATAGGCGTCATTCTGCTGGGCACTCTGGTGTCCTGCGGTCAGACGATCCAGCCTGGCAATGTCGGCGTCAAGATCCGCACGCTCGGGCCCAATGCCGGTGTCGATAAGACGCCGCTGCCGTCCGGTTGGCACATCAACTTGCCGGGTGAACGCATCGCCGAATTCCCGGTCATCCAGCGTACCTATACCTATACGCGCGAGAAGGACGACCGCGGACCGGAGAACGAGGAGGTCACCTTCTCGGACAATAACGCCCTGCCGATGACGGCTGATGTGCAGTTGGTCATGCGCATCGATCCGTCGAAGGCGCCGGCGCTCTATACGCGTTACCGCCTGACCTTCGATCAGTTGTTCGAGGGCCCGATCCGTAACGATGTCCGTTCTGCCATCGCCGCCGAAACCGAATTGGTCAGTGTCGAATATCTTTACCGCGGTGGCCGCCAGCAGGTGATCCAGAAAGCGCTGGCGCGGGTCAACCGTAAATGGGAGACGCAAGGCGTCAATATCAGCCAACTCGACTGGATCGGCACGATCCGATACCCGCAGGTCATCCTCGATTCGATCCAGGCCAAGACCAAGGCAGACGCCGATGCCTCTGCCGCCCAGGCGCAGGTCGCGGTCGCCAAGGCCCAGGCCGATGCTCAGATCGAACAGGCGCGCGGTCAGGCGGAGGCGAACCGATTGTTGGCCCAATCCGTCGCCTCGTCGCCGGAGGTGGTGAAACTGCGCGCCATCGAAAAGTGGGACGGCCATCTGCCGACCACGACGGGCGGGGCGGTGCCTTTCATCGACGTCGGCAATCGCTAAGGCGTGCGCAAGGTCTGAACATAGAGACGCTCCGGGCGAAAGCCCGGAGCGTTTTCAATTTGAATAGGGGCTGCCTTTAACCCGGCTATCCGCCGCCGGTGACCACGGGGTGGAAACTGCGGACCAGCGAGCCTGCAACGAGTTGCCAGCCATCGACCAGCACGAAGAAGATCAGTTTGAATGGCAGGGAAATGACGGCGGGCGGCAGCATCATCATGCCCATCGACATCAGGACGGATGCGACGACCAGATCGATGACCAGGAAGGGTAGGAACAGGTAGAACCCGATCTCGAACGCCTTTTTCAATTCCGAAATCATGAAGGCCGGCGTGACAACGCGCACCGGCAAGTCCATGCGGTCCTTCGGCATTTCCATCTTTGACAGGTTGGCGAACAGGGCCAGGTCCTTGGCATCGACCTGGGCCAGCATGAAGGCCTTCACTGGCTGCGACGCGGCGTCAAAGGCCTGGGGCAACTCCATTTCCTGGTCCATCAGAGGGCGTATACCGGCGGAATAGGCGGCTTCGTAGGTCGGCGCCATGACGATGGCCGACAGGAAGAGGGCCAGCGAGATAATAACCGCGTTGGGCGGGCTTTGTTGCAGACCCAGCGCGGTCCGCAGCAGGGACAGCACCACCACGATGCGGATAAAGGAGGTCGACATGATAACGATCGACGGCGCCAGCGACAGCACGGTCATCAGGCCGATCAGTTGCACCACGCGCGCTGACAGCGATCCCCCTTTTCCCAGGTCCACGTTCAGCGACTGCGCCACCGCGGCATAGGGGAAGATCATCATCGTGAAGCCGAGGATGAAGGTGCACAGGACGATGAGGTTCATCACCCTGGCATTCCCTAACCCGGCGTTCCCTGCGGTGTTTACAGGCTTCGGTGTCTTCGCGTCAGCGGGCGCCGGCTTAGAACAGGTCATCGTTCGGGTCATCGTTCGGGGTCACCGGGGTACGCGGTTCAAGGTGTCTGGCCGACGCGCGGCCCGGTGGATCAAGTTCGCGGCCTTCGCCAAGCAGGATCAGGCGTTCCTGATCGTCGAGGCGTACCAAGACCAGACGGCGCGCCGGATCAAGCACCAGGGTTTCGACCACCGTCAAGCGGCGGGCGCCGCGCTGCGCCTGCATCCTGGCCATCAGGGCCGGCGCATACCGCCGCAGCACATAGGCCAGGCCCATGATCAGGCCGATCACTATGGCCAGGGCGAACACCGCCTTCAGGGTACTTAAGATATCCATTTCGTCCTTTTGCGCCGATCCCGGTTAACGCCGCGTTTACTTAAAGTCTTCGTTAACCAAAAGGTGGGCATAATTTGCCCCATATGCGCGAAGTCTTTTCATTAGGTTGAGTCGCGCCAATTCGGAAAGGGTAGGTCATGGCCGCTCAGGATATCGGTTTCATGTCGGCGCTGACGTCGCGGATGCACTGGTTGAACGACCGTCAAAAGGTCGTGGCGCAAAACGTCGCCAACGCCTCGACGCCGGGGTTTAAGCCGCACGACCTAACACCGCAGGATTTCAGCGCCCTGATGGCCGGCGAAAATTCCGGCGGCGGACTGGGCTTGACCCTGACCAGTACGATGCACATGGCGCCCGAAGGCGGCGCGTCCGCCCGCAGCAACGAAGTGGTGTCGCTCGATTCCGAAACCACAATGGACGGCAACAGCGTCGTGCTGGAAGAGCAGATGCTAAAAATGGCCGAAAGCCGGACCCAGTTCCAGGCGGCGGTGTCTTTCTATGAAAAGTCCCTGTCCATGGTGCGGATGGCCGCCCGGGCGCCGGGCAAGTAGGCGAGGTAGAAAATGATCAATAATAACAAGCCTCCGGTGCAATCCAGCCAGACCATGGCCGTCGCAGCCAGCGCGCTCAAGGCGCAGCAGGCCCGCATGCGCGTCATCGCCGAAAACATCGCCAATGCCGATTCGACGGGCAAGACGTCGGGCGCTGATCCATATCGCCGCCAGACCCCGGTCTTCACCTCGGCAAAGGTGGATGGCGCGACCGGCGTAAAGCTGGCCTCCGTAACGCCGGACATGAAGCCGTTCCAGTCGGTGTACGACCCAAGCCATCCGGCAGCGGATGCGCAGGGCTATGTTAAGAAGCCGAATGTCGATCCGCTGATCGAAACCATGGACATGCGCGAAGCCCAGCGCGCCTATGAAGCCAACCTCAACGTCATTGAAACGTCCCGCTCCATGACGCAAAAGGTGCTGGACATATTACAGAAGTAACCGGCCGAGAAAGACCTGAGCCATGGACCCGTTATCCGCCGCCCGCGCCTATGGCGCCGCCGTCAAGCAGATGCAGAACGCCACGCGTCAAACCGACGAGGGCCAGGCCGTCAGTGCGCCCGACTTCGGCAAGATGCTCCAGGGCGCGCTCGAGCAGACGATGAAAACGACGCAAGGCGCAGAGGACATGATGGTTCAACAGCAGCAGGGCAAGGTTGAACTGATCGACGCCGTGACCGCCGTGGCCAGCGCCGAAACCTCCTTGCAGAGCGTCATCGCCATCCGTGACCAGGTGATCAGCGCCTACCAGGAAATCATGCGCATGCCGATCTGAAAATCGCGGTCTTTGGCCGATTGGTACGCAGTCTGCGCTTGCAGGTACATAAGAGTACCTGCGGCGCTTGCCAGCTACCACTCGACTCAAATCTCACGATTTTCACCCGTATCAACGCAATGGCTTACGGCGCTTGCCGGCTGGTATCCCATCCAAATTAACGCCAATGTGGTCGGGGTGTTTGAAAAAACTCTGGTGGCGGGCCTCAGAATCTCTCCATAGCTTAAGCCGAAATTAACCGTTCGCGCGGCAAATATGACCCGGTAATCCGGCAAAATTTGCCGGGCGTTTGGTGATATTAACGGATAGACGAATGAACGGTGCCGAGGTTTTGACGATTGGACGTGACGCCATCTGGCTGACTATCCAACTGTGTACCCCGATTCTGCTCGTGGGCCTTGTGGTCGGCGTGGCGATCGGCCTGTTCCAGGCATTGACGCAGATTCAGGAAGCTACGCTTATCTATGCGCCAAAGATCATTGCCGTCTTTCTGGCGCTGCTGCTCCTGCTGCCTTTGATGGGCAGCCTGTTGTCCGGCTTCATGCACGAAATCGTCAACAAGATCGCGATGATGTAACCATGTTGCTGCAGGCCGCCGCCCAGATACGCACAGGTCTGTCGGACGCGGGCGGGGGAGACCTAAGCTCGTTCTTCGGCACATCGGCGCAGGTATGGGCGGTCGGCCTGATCTTCCTGCGCCTGGCCAGTATTGTGATGCTGGTGCCGGGCCTGGGGGATCCTGCTGTTCCGGCGCGTGCGCGTATAGGCTTCGCGCTTCTGCTGGCGATCATCATCACCCCGACCGTCAGCCCCAGCCTGCCGGCTTTACCCGCCGGCCTGGGCGACATGACCGGAATTGTCCTGCATGAGGTCATTATCGGACTCATGCTCGGTACGCTGATGCGCGTCCTGCTTTTTACCCTTATCACCACTGGCGAGATTCTGTCCTTGCAGACCACCCTGTCATTCGCCCAGACGGCCAATCCGACAGAAGCCCAGTCCAGCACGTCGCTTGGCGCCTTTCTGGCCGTCTTCGGGCTGGTGATGATCTGGGTGACAAATACCCATCACCTGTTCATCCGCGCCATGGTCGACAGCTATCGGATATTTTCGCCGGTTAAGCGCGTCATGATCGGTGACGCTGGTACACTCATGATCCGCACCCTGACCGATAGCTTTGTGCTGGCCTTGCAAATGTCAGCGCCGGTAATCGTTTTCGCCCTGGTCTTCAATATCGCCACGGGTTTCGTCGGCCGCATGATGCCCAATTTTCCGGTCTTTTTCGCCGCTACGCCGCTCAGCGTTCTGGCCGGCCTGACCATTTTGGCCCTGTCGCTTGGCACATTGGGCGTTGTCTTCATCGATCATTACCAGGACTTGCTTGGTATCTTCATCGCGAGGCCGCGATGAGGGCCTGCCTAGTCACCATCACCCGCCTGCCGGGTCTTTGGATGCCATCCGGAGTGACGGATAATGGCTGAAGAAGCGGATGGCGAAGACAAAACAGAAGACGCCTCGGGGCGGAAACTCCAGCAGGCCCGGGAAAAAGGCGATGTCGGTAAATCCGGAGACCTGCCGCAAGCTCTGTCCCTGATCGGCGCTTGCGCTGTCGTAGCCATGAAGGGGCCTGACATCTGTCAAACCCTGATGGCCAACCTCATACCGTTTATCGACCATCCCGACCAAATGTTGGGGGCGCTGGACGGTGATGGCGGCATGGGCATTGCGCGTGCCGTCATACTGCATATCGTCCCTATCCTCATAATGATCATGGGGGCGTCCATGTTCATGGGCATAGCCGGCAACGTGCTGCAAACCGGCTTGATGTTCACGCCGTCGAAGCTGGCGCCCGATTTCACCAAGCTTAACCCCATGACAGGCTTCAAACGTCTGTTCGGCGTCGATGCCTTGATCCAGTTCGGCAAGACCCTGCTGAAGCTGGTTGTTACGGGCATTATCGTGTGGATGGTGGTGAAGAACCGCCTGCCGGGCATTGTCGGTCTGGCGGCGGCGTCGCCGATGATGATTCTACCCTATGTGAAGGAAGCTGCCATCGCCCTGGCGCTGGCCGTTTGCCTCTTCCTATTCATCGAGGGGGTCGGGGATTTCGCCCTGCAAAAGTTCCGCTTCCTGCAACGCATGAAAATGTCGAAGCAGGAACAGAAGGAAGAATACAAACAGACCGAAGGGGATCCGCACATCAAGGCCCGCCTGCGTCAGCTGCGCATGGAAAAGGGCCGGCGCCGCATGATGTCCAATGTAAAGAACGCCACCGTGGTCGTGACAAACCCGACCCACTATGCGGTCGCCTTGCAATACGAGCCCGGTGAGATGGCTGCGCCTGTTTGCGTAGCGAAGGGTATGGACGCCGTTGCCTTGAAAATTCGTGAGGAAGCGGGAAAGCACACCGTGCCGATCGTCGAAGACCCGCCCCTGGCCCGCGCGCTTTATGCGGCGATCGAAATCGATGACACCATCCCCGAGGAGCATTTCGCCGCTGTGGCGAAGCTGATCAGCTTCGTGATGGCCAAGAAGAAGCGCGGCTTCTGACGATCAACAGCTTATCCACAGATCCGCCACGCCTCTTTTCATTCTAACACGTTGTCGTGCTTGGACTTTTGCAAGATTCTGCACACAAATCAAAATCGGCTACACTGAGGGAAGTGATTCGCTCATGCGTTGAGCGATTCCTCCCGCGTCCAGTTCCCTGAAAGGTTCCGCCTTTGTCCGCAAACTCGTTTACCGCGCAGATTCGTGCGAAGAAAGACGCATCGCAAGAGGAGAGCCAACCGGCGTCGCGTAAGCCGCATCTGGAAAAAGCGGGACAGGAACAATTAGCGAAGGCTGAGATACCTGCCACTGGAAAGTCTCGGCGTGCGCCCAGCCTGACCAAGGCGTTGAATCCCCTGACCGTCGGTATTGTCGCGGCCGTGGTCGTTTGTGCCTGTCTGGCCGTTTGGCTGGTGGCTGGCCGTCTGCCGGCCGGTGTCGTGATCGGAATCATCATCGCCGCCTTTGCGGGTGTGATCTTCATGGGCATGTTCGCCTTTTCGTCGGACGAGGAAATCCTGAGCGCCGAGGGCTTCAAAGCGGGCGATATCGTGCGCGCCTTGAGTGAGCCCGCCGCTGTCTCGGCTTTCGACGGTCATGTGCTGGCCGTCAATCCGGCATGGAGCGATGCGGGCGGCGGTACGCGTCGGCTGCCGCACGGCGACGACGCGCCCGCCCTGTTCGTCGCTCTGCGCGAGGCCAAGGCGCAAGGCCTGGGTCGGGCCCTGGTGCGTCTGGGTGGGTTTGACTACGAAATGGTTGTGTCGCGTCTGGGCGAAGACCTGGTTCTCGTCCGAGCTGCATCGCAAGGCGTGCTCGGCAACGGCCTGATGCTTAAGCACGAAAACCCGCATGCGGTCGAAGAAGCCGGTTTCCTGCCGGATGAACCGGAGATCAAGCCCGACCTGCCCGCCGCCGTTATGGATGCCTTCGCCGAAGCCGCGCCGTTCGGTGCGGCCCTGATCGTCGGGGACGACGTGTTTTCGGCCCGCATCAAGGATTTCAATACGGTGTTCGCCGCCTTGACAGAGCAGGTGCCAGACCGCCTGACCGGCATGGCCTTTGGCGAACTGGTCACCGAAAATTCACGCGCCGCGCTGGAAGAACGCCTGGCATCGGGCAAGAGCGGCCCGTTCGACATTGCCCTGAGCGTCAAGTCTCAGCGCGCCTTGCATATCTATGTCTCTCAGGTATCGGGCGGCTACAGCCTGTATCTGTTCGATGTTTCCGAGCAGAAGAAGCTGGAGCAGACCCTTGTCCAGTCGCAAAAGATGCAGGCCATTGGCCAGGTCGCCGGCGGTATGGCGCATGATTTCAACAATCTGCTGACCGGTTTCAAGTTCCGCAACGACCAACTGCTGCTCAATCACCCGCTTGGCGATCCGTCCTATGAAGACCTGAACGGCATCCGTCAGATCATCGCCCGTGCCGAAGACCTGGTGCGCAACCTGTTGGCCTTCGCGCGCAAGCAGACCGTCAAGCGTGTGACGCTCAATGTCGGTGAAATGGTCTCTGAAGCCGAGGTTCTGCTGCGCCGTTTGGTGCGCGAAGACGTCAAGCTGGAAACCGCCTATGGCCGCAATCTGCCCAATGTCCATGTCGACAAGGGGCAGATGGAAATGGTCATGATGAACCTGGTCGTCAATGCCCGCGACGCCATGCGTGCCCAAGGCGGCGGCAAGGTGAACATCCGCGCCGCCAGCATGACACAGGACGAAGCCAAGGCCTATGGCTGGCCCGACGCGCCGGCCCAAGGGGCAGCCCTGATCGAGGTCAGCGACACCGGGCCCGGCATTCCGCCGGAAATCGCCGCCCAGGTGTTCGAGCCCTTCTTCACCACCAAGCCGCTGGGTGAAGGGACAGGCCTCGGCCTGTCCACGGTTCACGGTATTATCGCCCAGGCGGGCGGACATATCCTGATCGTGTCCCCGCCAGGAAAGGGTGCCAGCTTCCGTATCTTCCTGCCGGTATGGATTGAGGTCGAGAAGCCTGCCGACGCGCCGAAGCCTGAAGTTGCCGCCAAGCCAGTGCCCAAGGACCTGTCCGGTGTCGGCCGCATCCTGTTCGTCGAGGATGAGCAGATTGTGCGCGGTATCGCCGCACACTTGCTGCGCCAGCGTGGCTATGAAGTCTTGGAAGCCGAGGACGGTGAGCAGGCTTTGGAGATCATCGAGGCCGAAGGTGGCAAGTTCGACCTTCTTATCTCCGACGTCATCATGCCGGGCATGGACGGTCCATCCATGCTCAAACTGGCCCGTCCCATCCTGGGAGACGTGCCGGTCATGTTCATATCGGGCTATGCGGAGTCGGAATTCTCAGACCTGCTGGAAGAAGAGCAAAACATCTCCTTCCTGCCCAAGCCGCTGGATATCAAGACGTTGGCGGAACGTGTCAAGGCACAGTTGGCAGCGTAAAAATCGAGGTCTTTGGCCAGCTAGTGCGTCGGTATTGCTTGCAGGTATATAAGGTACCTGCGGCGCTATCCTCCTGCTATCTGACTCAAATCCCTCGTTTTTTTCGTGTCTCATCACGGCGCATCGATACAGTTGCGCGCGCCTGCGATGGCAATGCGTTGGGTCCCGCCCTTATAGGTGACGATCAGTTCACCGCTCAGCGCGCGGACCTGCTGCCCCGGTGCGGCTTCCTTGATGTCATACGATTCAACAACCGATAGCTGCTTGGCGGCATCGTTGAAGCTGCGGACGCTATGGGCCGGGTCTGCACCGCCGTGGACCATGGTCACCTTGGTCAGATGCCCGCTGATACGGATATAGCCGTTCGCGCCACCTTGCAGGGAATCTTCGGTGAATACCCGCGATCCGTCGGTACGCCCGGCACGGGCGACATTGGTGATGCAGCCTGTCAGGTCGTTTCCGTCGCTCGCCTGGAGATCGCTTACGGTAAAGGCGGCAGCGGCGCGTTCCTCCGCCGTCGGTTGGTGGCAGCCCACCAGGGCGATGAAACATACAAACGGCACAGGTGTCTTTGTCATGCAGTCCTCGCGTGGGCCTGAACGACGCTATCACGGTAATTTATAAGCAAACAATGCGGCTGTCAGCAGGCCGTACCGCCGGCGAAGGCCACGGATTGCGTAACGCCGTCCCAGGTGACGGTCAGATTGCCCGTCATTTCCACGCTGTCGGATTCCTGATGGGCGGCGCCGATGACGTAGGCTTCCTTAACCGTAAGGCGACCGGTGGCATCGCTGAACAAACGTGTGCCTGTGCTGTCATTGTCACGGCTTATGCCCGTCAGGTCGACACGCATCAGTTTGCCGTCAATGCGCAGGAACCCCTTGGCGCCGCTGTCGACACCGTCCTCGCGGAAGATGTCGCGGCCACCGGAGGCGCGGGTCAGCATGGTTGTGCATCCCATGATATCGCCGTCATCGTCGTTCAGTTCGTTTATGACGAAGGTCTTGGCGGCTGGCGCCTTGGCATCTGGTGTTTGAGCGGCGGGCGATGAGGCGTCGGCGACCAGCGCGGTGGGTTCGGTTACGGTCTTTGCCGGCTTGCACGCCGTCAGGCTGAGCAGAGCTACCAGGATGGTCGTCGCCCGTCGTGTTGTCGATGTCATATGTTCCCCCCGAATGGCGTCAGGCTATCACGACGGTCAGCCGCCCGCAATCTGGGTGAGGCGGGCGATCAGCCGTTCGCGCTCCCCCGTCAGGCCCTTATAATCCAGTTGTGCGGCGCTGTAGCCCTGCAACTGGTCGATCAATGCCTGCGCCAGCGCCGCCGCGTTGGGTTGGCGCTCCATGTCGTGCAGGGGGTCGAGATAGATGCGGATGGTGAAAAGGATATCGCCACTGACCGGCAGCTTGCGCAGGGTCTGGCGTTCCAGGCGGAAATAGAGATTATCGATCTGTTCATCGCCGAGCCGGCGCGAAAACTGCCATTGGCCGGCCGATTGCGGATGGTGCAGGGCATTGTCGGCATGGAGCGACCAGTTCCAGCGCATCACCGGCTGTTCGGTGCGCAGATTGTCAAACATACGCTCGATGATGGTGGCATTTCGGGTATCCCGTCCGAAGTCGGGCACGGGGGCGTGAATCTCCTGAAGCGCCTTGCCGAATTTTTCATGCAGCCGCCAGGACGACGGAAAACACAGGTGCCCCGCCGCCAGCCGCCAGCCATCCTCCCCCCGGCGCATCAATATAAGATCTTCCTGCACCAGACCGCCGGCAACAAGCAGGGGCGGATAGGGTGTATCGAGACGCACACGCCGAAAGGCGGGAACGATGTCGATCTGCGGGCCTAGCCTCTGATATATGTCCGGGAAATGTTGCGGCAGATGATCGGCCAGCAGGTGGAGCACTTCGGTCTGGGCGGCTTCGGTTCCCGGCTCCATGACGAAGATGGCTTCCGGCGCGCGTTCGGCCAGACGGTCCTTTTCGTCGAGATACCCTAGCAGGTTTTCGTCGGCGTCGATCCAGTCCGCCGCATCGAGCGGCTTCACACCGATGGTGAACAGTTTGTGCGACCCGTCATAGGGTGTGTGAAAAGCGCGATCCGTCATTCCCGCTGGATAGCACAAAAGAAAAATCCGGCCCAGTTGCCCGGGCCGGATTTTGACATTCGTATGATAAGCCAGGCTTACTTCTTGAGGAAGCCAGCGAACTTGTTGTTGAAGCGCGAAACGCGGCCGCCGCGGTCGAGCAGCTGGCCCGTGCCGCCGGTCCAAGCCGGGTGCGTGCGCGGATCGATGTCGAGGTTCAGAACGGCGTCCGCCTTGCCGTAGGTCGAGCGGGTCTTGTAGCTCGTACCGTCGGTCAGGGTAACCGTGATCCAGTGATAGTCGGGGTGACCTTCTTTTTTCATCGTCATCTATCCTTTATACGTCCGGCCAGCAGCGTGCGGACGCGATAAAAAGCGTGGGGCATAATTGCCGAAGGAGCGGCTTCTACAGGAAGCTTCCTTGCCGCGCAAGCCTTTCGTGTATAAAGCAGGCAATATGTCCGACTCTCAAACCGATACTCCCGACGGCCGCCCAAGCTCCGGCGCCGAATTGGCCGCCAGCATGCATCAAGCCGCAGGGCAACGCGGCAAGACCAAGAATTTACGGCCGCTGCGCCGCCTTGTTCCCTACCTCTGGAAGCAAAAGGCGATCGGCCTGGCCATGATCGTCTTTCTGCTGATATCGGCCTCGGCGACGCCCTCCATGACCTTTGTCGCCAAGCAATTGATCGACCGTGGGTTCGGATCGGGCAATGTGGCGGAACTCAACAAATGGTTCATCGTCCTGGGGGCGGTCGCTCTGGTCTTAGCCCTGTCCACGGCCTTGCGCTACTATTTCATCACGCGCATGGGGGAGCGCGTCGTCGCCGACCTGCGCGAAGATGTCTTTGCCCATATTCTTGGGCTCGATCCGGCCTATTTCCTGAAAATACGCACGGGCGAAGTCATTTCGCGCCTGACCGCCGACATCCAGATCATCGAGACCCTGGTTTCGTCGTCCATCTCGATAGCCCTGCGTAATCTGCTCACCTTCGTGGCTGGTCTTGTCATGATGATGGTGGTCAGCCCGAAACTCACCTTGATGGTGTTCGGCGTCTTTCCGTTCGTGCTGGTTCCCCTGATTACCTTCGGTCGTCAGGTCGGCCGCGCTACGCGTGACACCCAAGACGCGTTTGCCCGGGCCGTCGGCTTTGCGTCGGAATCGCTGGACGCGCTGGAAACCGTCCAGGCCTTCGTTCGTGAAGGCTTTACGCGCAAACGGTTTGACGCAGGTGTGGAAGACACTTACCGCATGTCGGTGGGGCGCATGGCCACCCGCGCCACCATGACGGCCATGGTCATTACCCTCGTTTTCGGTGGTATCGCCTTTGTGCTCTGGCTGGGCGCGCAGGACGTGCTGAACGGGCGGATGTCCAACGGCACGCTGGTGCAATTCGTCATGCTCGCCATTCTGACCGGCGGGTCGGTGGCCAACCTCAACGAAACCTGGGGCGACGTGCAAAAGGCGGCGGGCGCCATGACGCGGATCGACGAACTGCTCGATTCGAAGCCGAATATCGTGGCGCCGGCGCAGCCTGTGGCATTGCCTGAGCCGGCGCGCGGGGACATCCGTTTCCAGGATATCCGCTTTGCCTATCCGTCACGCCCGGACCAAATCATTCTCGATGGCTTTTCGCTGATCGTAAAGCCCGGCGAAACTGTCGCCCTGGTCGGACCATCGGGGGCCGGGAAATCGACGGTCTTCAAGCTGCTGCTGCGATATTACGATTACGATCACGGCGTCATTCAGATGGATGGGGTCGACATCCGTCAGGCAGACCCGAAGGCGGTCCGCGAGCGCCTCTCCCTCGTCGCCCAGGACACGGCCCTGTTTTCAGGATCGCCGGAAGAAAATATCCGTTTTGGCCGCGAAGACGCCACCGACACCGAAGTCCGCGTCGCCGCCGAAAAGGCCCAGGCGCGCGCCTTTATCGAAGCCCTGCCGCAAGGCTTCAAGCAGCCGCTGGGTGAGCGCGCCAAATCCCTGTCCGGTGGTCAGAAACAACGCCTGTCGATCGCGCGCGCCTTGGTGCGCAACGCGCCGGTCCTGCTGCTCGACGAAGCGACCTCGGCGCTTGATGCCGAAAACGAACGTCTGGTGCAGGCCGCGCTCAATGAAGCCATGAGCGAACGTACGACCCTGGTCATCGCGCACCGGCTGGCCACCGTGCTGAAGGCCGACCGCATCGTGGTCATGGAGGCCGGCAAGGTGGTCGATGTCGGCACCCATGACGAACTGGTGTCGCGCGGCGGTCTGTATGCCCGTCTGGCACAGTTGCAATTCAGCAGTTGATCAGCCCGCAAAGGCATTGGTCGGTAGCCCCTTGTGACCGTGCAGCAGCGATTTGGGCACTTCCCAAAGCGCGCCCGCGTGTCGGTCGTCGGCATCGACCGGCGGCTGTGCGGCGGAGGTGACGAACAGCCTGTCGAGACCGGCACCGGCGAAGGTCAGGCTGGTCACCTGTTTTGCGGGTATGGCGACATCGAAATCAAGCTTACCGTCCGGGGTATAGCGGCTGATGCGGCCGCCATTGTAGTGGGCGACCCAGACACCATCGTCGGCATCGACCGTCAGGCCGTCGGGCGAACCGACATCCGGCGCGAAATGGGTGAAGACACGTTTGCCCGACAGGGCGCCATCGGGTGCCATATCGAAAACATAGACCAGATTCTCGGCGGTTTCGTTGTGATACATCCGGCGGCCGTCACGCGAAAAGGCCGGACCGTTGGTGCATAGATAGGGAGCGTCCATGCGGTGCAGGCTGAGATCGGCGTCGATACGATAGAGTGCCGCCGTCTTTTTGTTGAAAGGCATATGCATGGTGCCGGTCCACAGCCGGCCGGCGGCATCGACCTTGGCGTCATTCAGCCGGTTCTCCGTCTGGTCCGCTTCAATGGTCAGGAGTGGCGTCAGGGTGAACGGATCGAGCGTCAGGGCGTGAACCGTACGCAATATCCCGACGAGAAAGCCGCCCGACCGGCGCGGCACGATCCAGTTGATCAGATCGGGCATGTCCCAGCTTTGGGCGCTATTGTCGGCCAGCCGCAGCGCGTTGAGCTTTTTGCCCCGGATATCGACCCAGTAGACGGTATTGTCGGGCGCCGACCATAGGGGCCCTTCGCCGAGTATTGCCCCGCCGGGACTGCGGGCAATGGGCGTTTCAGTGGCGCGCGCTAAGGCGGGTATAGTCAAGGCGGCCGCGCTGATAAGCGCGGTGCGGCGGGTCAGGGTCATGGCGTCTTCTCCAGCTTTTGTTTTCCGGAGAGTAGCGGCCCGATTGGTCCGGCCGTCAAGCCGTTTTCGTTTTGCTTTGTCACGCCTGTGGTTGTACGACGCGCACAAAAAAGCCCGCATCGCCGCGGGCTTTCTGTATCGTGTGACGGGTTTATTTCGCCAGGTGAAGCTTTTCCAGCAGCAACGGGTAAAGCTCCATATTGCCGCAGATCAGATCGCCGGTGACGAGGGGAGAGGCGTCGCTGTCGATCGAGCCGAACTTACCGCCCGCCTCGTGGATGAACAGCAGGCCCGCCGCCATGTCCCACGGCTTCAGGCCGCGTTCCCAGAAGGCGTCGAGCTGGCCGGCGGCCACATAGGCGAGGTCGAGGGAGCAGGCGCCGTTGCGGCGTATGCCGACGGTGCGTTGCATGATCTGGTGCAATTCCTTCAACGCCTGGGCATGGCCGGACTTGCCGATGAAGGGCAGGCCGGTGCCGATCAGCGAATCGTCGAGCGTCTTGCGCGAAGACACGCGCAGGCGGCGGTCATTATGATAGACGCCCTTGCCCTTTTCCGCCCAATAGAGATCGTTGGTGACCGGGTTGAATGTCACGCCGGCGACGATTTCGTTGTCGCGCTCAAGCGCGATGGTGCAGGCGAAATGCGGGATGCCGTGCATGAAGTTGGTTGTGCCGTCGATGGGATCGACGATCCAGCGGTGCGTCTTGTCGGTGCCGATCGTTTCGCCGGTCTCTTCGCCCAGAAAGCCGTAACCAGGACGAACGCGGGTCAGTTCTTCCAGCAGGGCGGCTTCGACGCGCTTGTCTGCGGCGGTGACGAAATCGCCCGGTCCCTTGCGCGAGACCTGAAGTTCGGAGATTTCCCCGAAGTCGCGGGCCACGCCCTTGCACGCCTTGCGTACGGCGCCGACCATGACCTGGATGAGAGAGGATTGAAGAACCGTGACCATGGGGAGGGGCCTTTGAAACTGGATTTACAATGTAGGCGGGACGAACCCGTTAGATGTCCCCTTCCGTTGCCGGAAGGGGAGGGCGCTTTAGTCGGCGCGCTTCATATATTCGCCGTCGAGGGTCGATACGACGATGCGTTCACCCACACCCATGAACGGCGGGATCATGACGCGCATGCCGTTGGAGGCCTTGGCGGGCTTGTAGGATGATGAGGCCGTCTGGCCCTTGATGGTCGGCTCGGTTTCGACGACTTCCAGGATCACGGTATCGGGCAAGGTGATCGAGATCGGGCGCTCGTCGTGGAATTCCAGGGTGACAATCATGCCGTCGTGCAGATACTGAATCTGGTCTTCGCCGACCCAGTCTTCATGCAGGCTGATCTGTTCGTAGTTTTCCTGATCCATGAACACCAGCATGTCGCCTTCGGTGTAGAGGTAGAGGTGTTCTTTTTGCTCCAGCGTGACACGCTCGACCGTGTCTTCGGAGCGCAGGCGTTCGTTGAGCTTGGTGCCAGTGATGAGGTTCTTCAGCTCGACCTGAGCGAAGGCGCCGCCCTTGCCGGGCTTTACGTGGTGCGACTTGACGACGGACCAAAGGCCCTTCTGATATTCGAGCACCATGCCGGGCTTGATCTGGTTGGCATTGATTTTCATGGATACAACTTGTCAAAGAGAGGGGTTAGTTGGCGGCGTTCCTACTCGGAATGACCGCGAAACGCAAGGGGGACGGCGGAGGAAGCCATTCGCAGGTCAACACGGGGACAGCCGCCAAGGCTATGTTCCGACACATACGGTGCCCGGCGCGAGACATACCAGGCTGTATTTGGATAGTCTCTATTTGCCGGAAATGGCGGCGATCAGCGCCTTGACACCCGCGGCGGCGCCGTCAGTATGGCTCCATACGGCTGCGGACACCGCGATGAAATCGGCGCCGGCCTGCGCCACTTCGGCGGCGTTTTCGGCCGTTATGCCGCCGATGGCGACACAGGGCGTTTCCATGCTTTCCTGCCAGATGCTCAGGGTTTCCAGTTCGGCCATGTGTTCGACCACCTTTGTCTGGGTCGGGAAGAATGCGCCGAACGCGACATAGTCCGCGCTGTTTTCCGCCGCTTCCATAGCCAGGTGGCGGCTATTGTGGCAGGTGACACCAATCATGGCATCGGGCCCGAGCGTAGCGCGCGCCTCTTTCAACGACATGTCGGACTGACCGATGTGCACGCCGTCTAGGCGCAGGGATTTCACCAGTTGCACCCGGTCATTCATCAGCACGGCCACGCCGCGCGCCTGAGCGATTGGGGCAATGACCTTGGCGACCGCGATCAGGTCGTAATCATTGAGATCCTTGAGACGAATCTGCAAGGCGGCGACGTCTCCGGCGCCCAGGGCGGCTTCCAGTTCGCGAGCGAAAGCGGCGACATCCGGTATCGCGGGAGGGGTGATCAGGTAGAGGCGGCATTTGGACATGCCGGTCATTTGCCCGAAATGCGGCACATGGGCAAGCCGGAAGTGTGTAAATCCTTTGGCATCACCCTTTGGTATCACAAGGATTTCCTAAGGGAGGGCCCTTACCGGCATTTTACCTTGCGGGCGGTAATTCGCATAGCCCGCTACATATCGCTGACTACAATGCACGCAACATACGGGCTCCAGCTGCGCCTGGAGGCCTGTTCGCATGAATAAAGGAGATATCTCTATGGCCCTTAATACCAAAACGATAGCCGCCGGTGCCGCGGCTATTCTCGCCCTCTCGATGGGCGCCCCGATGGCGGCCCATGCGCAAAGCGGAAATTATGACGGCTATTGCTATGCAAAGAAGGGCAGCAAGACGACGGGGACCGTCGTTGGTGCCGTGGCCGGTGGGGCGCTCGGCAGTCAAATATCGAAGAACGAACGCGGCCTAGGCACTGTTGCCGGGGCCGTATTGGGCGGCGTCATCGGCAACAAGGTCGCGGGCGCGAATGAGAAATGCCTGAACGGCGAATATTATTCGTATGAATCCGGCTATTATAGCCCGCTTGCCGCGCCGGATGGCTATGACGTCGTCTATTTCAAGGATCGTCCGGAAACGAAAATGTACGACGTTGTCTATTACGACACCCGTCGCAGCACCAGCCCCCGCTACGCCAGCAACAATAATGGCAATTACAACAACGGCTATAATAACGGCGGCGGCTATAACAATGGTAGCTACTCCAATGCCAATTCGGGCGTAAAGGGTTGGCGAGATGATCGCGGCGTCTGGCACACAGAGCAGCCTGTCGCTTACGGTTGGAAGGATTCCAAGGGCAGATGGCATGAAGGTCAGGTCCAGGCCTATGGCTATCGCGAAGCCAATGGGACGTGGCGTGAAACAAACGCACCTAACGTCGGCTACAACAATCGCTAATCGCGATTAGCGTCCACAGATGACACCCTCCGGTTCACACCGGAGGGTTTTTTATTGAGCCGGTAGGGTTTATGGTGCGAATGACTTGCAATCAAACGGCGCCTATGCTAATTGCGATGTATTCGCATTGTCATCCAGCCCTGAGTTGTCCGTGTACGTCTGTAATTGCAACGCCATCCGTGAACGTGATGCCCTGGCCGCGATCGATGCCGGCGCCGCTACGGTGAAGGCGGTTTTCACTCACTGCCAGACCCGACCGCAATGCGCCAAATGTGTGTGCGATATCCGCCAGATGATCGATGATGCTCAGGTTTCCCTGACCATGGCCGCGGAATAGTCAATTCGCGTCTCGCCTTTTGATGTTGCGAATTTTTCTTATTGTCATTTGCACAACAATTTGATTTTATTTGAAAAAGTGGCTTCACACGCGGCGGTGTCCGAACTATGCTTTGTGTCACGACACTCACGCAGGAGCACGCCATGAAGGGCCAACCCGAAGTTATCAAGTTGCTGAATACGGTGCTCACCAATGAGCTGACGGCGGTCAATCAGTATTTTCTGCATGCCCGCATGATCGAAAACTGGGGCATGTATCACCTCGGTCGCATCGTCTACAAAGAGTCGATCGAGGAGATGAAGCATGCCGATTTGCTCATCAAGCGCATCCTATTCCTCGATGGCCTGCCCAACCTGCAAGATCTGAACAAGCTGCGTATCGGCGAGACCATCACCGAATGCCTGGAATCGGACCTGCGCGTGGAAATGAGCGGCCGGGAAACCTTGGTGCCGGGCGTCAAGTTCTGTGAAGATCACATGGACTATGTCAGCCGTGAGCTGCTGCGTCGCATTCTGGAAGATACCGAACACCATATCGACTTCCTAGAAACCCAGCTCGGCCTGATCAAGCTGATGGGCGAAGCGAATTATATCCAAAGCGCCATGAAGGAAATCGAAGGCGAGGGCTGAGCCTTGCCGAAGCCATATAGATAAGAGGCGAAATCCTCTTTGACCTTTACCGGCGAACACCCTAACCTGCCTGGACCGTTGCACCATATGACCACGGCAGGGGTTCAGGCGTTTTGAGTATCGTAAATCGCAGAGAGTTTGCCCGACTGGGGCTTGGGGGCGCCGCGCTCCTTGGCCTTGGTGTCTCCGTGAGTGCCTGTGGCCGCAAGCCGGGTAACGATCCGGCTGTCGACCCCGACGCCGACGAATCGGAACAGATCAATCCCAAGCTGGCGCAGCAGGAAGGTACCCTGGAATGGGCCGTCAGCGGCAATTGGCGCAACAGCGTCGATAAGGCGCGTGACAAGTATCGCCATCCTATCGAAATGCTCACCTTTTTTGAGGTCAAGCCACGTGACACGGTCATAGATATGTGGCCGGGCGCTGGCTATATGACCGAAATCCTGGCCCCCTACCTGGCGCGCGGCAAGGGCCGCTATGTCGCTGCCATGTTCGAGGCGAGCGTTACCGATACAGCCTCCACCGCCTTGGGCGACAAGTACAAAGCCCACTTTGACGGTAACAAAAAGCTTTACGGGCAACTTGGGTACGCTGAATTTGGCGCCAACAGCACGGCCCTGCTTGAGGCAGACACGGCCGATTGTATTTTGATGCTGCTTGTCATCCAGGACTGGATCGCACAGGGGGTCGCCGAAAAAGCCTTTACCGATGCCTTCCAGGCGTTAAGGCCGGGCGGCATATTGGGCGTAGAACAACACCGCGCCGATATCGGCAATGTTCAGGATCCTGGGGCAACGAATGGCTACGTCCAGGAGCCATTCGTCAAACAATTGGCCGCCGAGGCCGGTTTCCAGTTTGTCAGCTCCAGCGAGATCAATGCCAATCCAAAGGATGACAAGGATCACCCTTTTGGAGTATGGACGTTACCGCCGCAACGGTTAACTGCGCCGCGCGGACAGCCGCCCAATCCTGAATTTGACGGAACGCTTTACGAATCGATCGGAGAGAGCGACCGTATGACATTGAAATTCCGGAAGCCGCAGTAAATGGGGACTAAAATTCTGTGAGCCGTATCGCCGCCCTCTCGACCAGCGCGCCTCTGATGTTTACGCCGGAATCGCGCGTGCCCGATGGCGGCACGGGTGAATGGTTCCGTGGCGCCGGGGGCTTGCGTCTGCGTCTCGGCTTTTGGCAGCCGCCGCGCACGCCGCGCGGCACCGTCTTCGTATCGCCGGGACGTTCAGAACCGATTGAAAAATACTATGAAGTCGTCACTGACCTTCTGGCGCGTGATTTTTGCGTCGTAGTTCATGACTGGCGTGGTCAGGGCCTGTCCGCACGCCTTTTGCCGGATCGTCTGAAATGCCACGCGCGGTCGGCCGACGAATTTCTTGATGACTATCAGCGCCTGCTCGACACTTTCGAAGAGCGCGCACCCAAGCCATGGATCATGATGGGACATTCCATGGGCGCCGCGCTCAATATCGCCACCCTGGTAAAGGGTGAGCAGCGCATCGCCGGGGCCTATCTCGTCAACCCGATGCTACGCGTGAAGACCGGGCGGCATTCGCTGTGGTCGGTGAATTTCCAGACCAACTGGCAGGTCAATCACGGGCGGGGCACGGACTATGTGCCGGAGCTGTTCGACGATCCGTTTGAGCATACGTTCGAAAACGATGCCCTGACCCATGATCGTGAGCGCTATTCTATCTGGCATGAGCAACTGTTTGCTTGTCCGCACCTGGCGGTGGGGTCTCCGACATGGGGGTGGCTGCAATTCGCCCTTCGGCTTGGTGAGACCCTGCTGAAAGACAAGAACAAGCTGCTCAAGAAGCTCAAGACCCCGATCAGCATCGTCTGTTCCGGGGACGATCATGTAATCAACAAGCAGCCGTCCAAGGCCTTCGCCAAACGGCTGGGCAAGGCGACCTATGTCGAAATTCCCAATGCGGAACATGAAGTCCTGATCGAACTGGATCAGTATCGCGATCTTGCCATGGCGGAATTCGATGAGCTGGCGGCGTTCGTCGCCTCCCGGTCATTGCCTCAAGGGAATACGGAGCCCTTCTCCGATATGGACACATCGGCGTCTTTAACGAGCTTCACGGCCGACCTCGCCGAGGTGGCGTCGGAGCTACCGGAGGATATTTCCCCCGAAGCGCTGATACCGGAAGAGGACCATCTGGCGGCACTGGACGAAAGCGGCAACCGCAGGGGGCATTGAGCCGCTTAATCCGCCGCGACGCCAAGATGTGTCAACGCCTCGTCAGCCAAGGCCTGTGACCCAGCCGCCAGCACCTGGCCGGCCTCGGGGCCGACCGGGCGGCCATGCCAGTTTACGACCACACCACCGGCGTTTTCAATCACGGGGATGATGGCTTCGATGTCCCAGGGCTTGAGCCCGGTTTCCAAGGCGATATCCATCGTTCCCGCCGCCACCATGGCGAAGGCATAGGCGTCACAGCCGTAACGGACCAGCTTGCTGGCCGTACGCAGGGCGGCATAGGCCTCGACCTCCGCCCCGCTGTAGAGGTGGGGGTCAGTGGTGGCGATGACGGCATCGTTTAAAGATCCGCAATCGCGCACCGACAGGGGCGTGCTGCCTGAGGGCGTGATCAGGCGTGAGCCGAGGGGCGATCCGAGATAGATTTCCTGCAAGACGGGCTGGGCGATGACGCCCAGGACGGGGCGGCCTTTGAAACGCAAGCCGATCAAGGTCGTCCACACCGGTAGACCGGAAATGAAGGCGCGGGTGCCGTCGACCGGGTCAAGGACCCAGACATAGTCGGCCTCCGGCCTTTCCGTGCCGTATTCCTCGCCGATGATGCCGTGGTCTGGGTAGTGTTGGTTGATCAGGGCGCGAATGGCGCGCTCGGCGCCTTTATCGGCTTCGGTGACGGGGTCGAAATGGACATCGGCGCGGCTGGCATTGCCCTTGTTGATCTCGCCCAGGCCTTTGAGGCGGAACAGGGGGAGGGCGGCTTGCGCTGCGGCGGCGGACAACTCCAGCGCGAAGGATTCCAGGGCAGGATAGTCGGGCGCGGCGTGGTCGGGGGTGTATTCTGACATGACAACCCGCATAGCCGTATCGGCCATGCGGGTCCAGAGGTTTGTCATTTCGAAGCCTAGTCAGCGGCTAGGCAGGGCAACTGCACGGCGCACCATTGTCGGCCTGGGGTTTGACTTCCAAGGTTCTTTAGGAACCTTGGCAAGGGCGACCGCCCGCCGCGCACGTTTGTGCGTCATCTCTTACGAAAAAAGGCCTTCGGCTTACGCCGCTTGCTCGTTTTCACCGTTAAGCGACTTGGCGAGGTCGAGGAGACGACGACGGGGACGTTCGGACAGACGGTAATAGGCCTGGATCAGGTCGAGGGTTTCCTTGCGCGAGAACACTTCGATGCCTTCGTTGTTGACGGCGGCAACTTCGGTCTTCTCGTCAGTCAGGCCGTCGTAGAAATAGTTGATCGGGGTTTCCAGCGCCTTGGCCAGTTGGAACAGACGGGCGGCCGAGATACGGTTGGCGCCGCATTCGTATTTTTGAATCTGCTGGAAGCGGATGCCGACAGCCAGGGCGAGTTGTTGTTGCGTCAAGCCGAGCAGACGACGGCGACGACGCAGACGCTTACCCAAGTGCAGATCGATATCGGTAGCCATGATTTCAAACCCCAAAAAAGTTCGTGTGTGGCGCTGTTCCAAAGTGAAACGGCTCGCCTTACAGGTTTCAAATGGCGTGCCACACGGTGTTATCTGGGGCGTCAGGTTCGCTCAACAGGTGAAAAAATAAGGCTCAGCGCAAGAAATCCACGACCGCCGTTGCGACCTGGCGGCGGTTCAAATTCAGGCCAAATTCGGGATTCGATGCAAAATGACCCAACGCCGCATTCGCGTGACAGGCGAGCGAGCGCAAAAAAAGCGTGCATCGGCTGCACGCTTTTTTCAAATAAACGGAAAGGCTTAGGCGTCGAGGCTGGGCTGACCGGCGAAAGCGCTTTGCAGCATAGCCATCTGGCTCATAACGGCATTGACCTTGGGGGCGTCGCCTTCGCCGTCGATGAACATGCGCTTGTCCATATGTGAGATGCGCTCATACAGGCGGTTGGAGCGGTCGAGCAGGCTAAGCAGACCGCCCGGCATGGCCAAGGCGCCATTGGCGGCATCGGCCTTGAGCGGCGCAATGCGATACTTGTCGTCGCAGGCATCGGACGGATCCATGTCGCCTTCGCGAACGGCGCGCTGAACCAGAAGCCAGGACGCGATCTGCATCAGGCGGGTCGTCAGGCGCATGCTTTCTCCGGCATAGACCAAGGCATCTTCGCGGGACAAGAGACGGGAGTCACGGCGACCGTCACCGTCGAGGTAGGCGGCGGTCTCTTCGACCAGGGCCATGCCTTCCTTGAAGGTGCGATCGAACAGATCGGAAGAAGCGAAATCACGCACAATGCCTACACGGGCATTCAGAACGGGTGCGGTATCGGACATATGTAAGCCTTATGCTGAGAACTATGGCGCAGGTCTCTTCTGACCCGCCTGTCTGCCCCGCCGGGCGTAGGTGTCATCATGAAGACCTTGGGGGCTGGCACTGCAACGCCTGTGCCATCGACCGGGAACGCATGACGATCAGTTATCGTTAATGATCCTTAAAAGAGAATAAAGCGTCGGCGGCGGACCGACGATTTATTTTACGATCCATGGCAGAGCGGGCGCGGGCGATTTCGCTTTCCAGGGTTTCAATGCGGGCTTCCAGGTCCTCGACGCTGAAAGGATCGAGGTCCTCGCGCACAAGCGCAGTCAAGGGTCCGGCATTCAATCGGGCCAGCGACTCGTTTTCATCCATTATCGCCATGTTCGGTGTCTCCCGTATGGACTTTTACGCCAATTTTGCGTCATCGTCCCACTTGAGATGAAACGCCTCTTGCGCGAAGAAATCAAGGAAAACGAATCAGTCATGAAAGCCATTTTGATCTCCGGCGATGGTCAGAACCCGTCGGATTTGTACGTCGGTGAGACGCCGCGGCCCGATCTGGCACCGGGACATGTGTTAATTCGAACCAGATTTGCCGGCGTGAACCGGCCGGACATCCTGCAAAGACGCGGCGTCTACCCGCCGCCGCCGGGTGCATCGCCCATTCTGGGACTGGAAGTTTCGGGCGTCATAGATGCCATTAACCTGCCCGAGCCCTTTGGTGACGACATCGGCTGGGCCGTGGGAGACGAGGTGTGCGCCCTGGTCAACGGCGGCGGTTATGCCGAATTCGTCGCCGTCGATATCCGTCATCTTTTGCCCATTCCGAAGGGCCTGTCCCTGGCGCAGGCGGCGTCCCTGCCAGAAACCGTGCTTACCGTCTACGCCAACCTGATGGAACATGGCGGTCTTCAGGCTGGCGAAACGGTTCTGGTCCACGGTGGCAATTCGGGTATCGGCGCCATGACCATCTTGTTGGGCAAGGCGTTCGGTGCGCGGGTGATCGCAACGGCGCGCGGTGCGGCCAAGTGCGCCTTCGCCCGCGATCTGGGGGCTGATCTTGTGATCGACAGCGATGCGGAAGATTTCGTGGCTGCGGTCAAGTCAGCCGGCGGCGCCGACGTCGTGCTCGACATCGTGGCGGGAGATTTCTTCGGCAAGAACCTCGCCTGTCTCAACATGCGTGGACGCATCGTCCAGGTCGGATTTGGCAAGGAATCGACGGTGGAACTCGACCTGCGCCGCATCATTGCCAAATTCGCCATATTGACTGGGTCCATGTTGCGACCGCGCTCGCCGGATGAAAAGGCGCGCCTGACCGCCAAGGTGCATGAACGGGTCTGGCCGCTGATCGAGGATGGCAAAATTCGAACCGTGGTAGACAAGACTTTCGATTTTGCGGACGCGCCGGCCGCCCATGCCTATATGGATTCCGGCGCGCATACGGGTAAGGTGGTATTGAAGCTATGAAGAGACTGTGGATCTGGGTTCTGGTGATTGCCGTGATTGTTATTGGGGCGATTGTTGGCGGCGGGGCCTATGTGTTCGATCCGAAGAAGGCCTGCCGTGACAGTGGCGGACAGTGGGTCAAGATGCACTGCGAATACTGACCCGCGCTTTATGCCCGGGTCAGGACAAGGGTGTTGCGGACCGTGTAGTCCCGCCCGTCATGGACCCAGTCCAGCGCGCTTACCGCCCCTTCCAGGGCTGGTTGGCGCGTGCCATCCAGGCGAATGTCGACGGCCGGGCCGTCAGCGTCCACCGCTACGCCGGTCGACAGCCAATGCAGGTCACCGGATAGGGGCGCATCATGCAAAAACGCCTGAACTGTTTCGAATAGGCTATAGGGCAAGGGCGGCCGTTCCCCGCTTGCGACGTGACGCAAGTAGCGTCCTATAAACAGACGCCACGGACCATCGATCCGGCGGATAACCTGGGTCAATACGCTGTCCGGATCGTGGCCTTGCCAGAAGACGCTGCGCAGGACGGGAAAACTACCATCTCGAAACAGGTCCAAACCCGCATCTAGCGGATAGAGTTCGGTGATCACTTTATGTGTATCAAGGGCGATTTCAACCGTCAGAAGGCGCCCTGACACATGGGCGCGAACGGCAGGAAACGCGTCGTCGAGCAACAGCCAGTCGCGCCGGGTTTCTGGCACAAGGCGATGGGCGGTGAAAAGCGCTGTCAGTGCAGGGTGCAGAGCGTGAAAATCAGTCATAGGCCTGACATAGGCACGCGGGCGGTGGTGATCCAGAGGCGGCCGTGAAACGGGCTTCCCTTTCGCGAAAAATCGCTCTATACACTCACCCACACCCCCTGCGCCCGGCCGAAAAGGCCGGGCGTAGCCATTTCTGGATAAAGGAAAATTCCCATGGCCGACATCCTGATGCCCAAGGCCACCGCTGTTTGGCTCGTTGACAACACGTCCTTGTCGTTCGATCAGATCGCTGAATTCTGTGGCCTCCACCCGCTTGAAGTCAAAGGCATTGCCGATGGCGAAGTGGCGCGCGATATCCGCGGCGCCGATCCCATCGCCAACGGCCAGTTGACGCGCGAAGAACTGACCAAGGCGGAAGAAAAAGACACTTATCGCATGAAGGCGCTGGTCTCGCGCCATGCCGAACTGTTGAAGCCGTCCAAGAAGGCGCCGCGCTACACGCCGGTGTCCCGCCGCCAGGACCGCCCCGACGCTATCCTGTGGTTCGTCAAGAATCACCCGGAAGTCACGGATGCCCAGATTTCGAAGTTGCTGGGCACCACCAAATCGACCATCGAGCAGGTGCGTTCGCGCACGCACTGGAATTCGTCCAACATCAAGCCGGTCGATCCGGTGACCTTGGGCCTGATCGGCCAGATCGAACTGGACGCCGCCGTCCGCAAGGCGGCTGAGGTTAAGCGCAAGCACGCCGAAAAGCACGGTATCCCGCTCGACGATCCGTCGCTGAAGCCCGCTCAGACGATCCAGCCCGCGTTCGAGGAAGAAGACGACAGCCCCTATTCCAAGAAGACGGATTTGTCCGTCGAGGACGTTTTTGGCGCCGGCGGCGGCAAGCGTTCGGAACCGGAAGAAGACGAGGACTATTGAGTCCAGTCCCGCAAGGGTGGCCGGTCGATACAGATCGGTCACAATTGCGGTGTAGCGGACATGTGCTGCGATACCAGGTAGCGTGTGAAAGGGTGAGCAGGTTTTATGAAAATCGCCATCGTGCTGCCGCCGGGGTTCCTGTTCGATATCCACGCCCCGAATTCGATCGAAACGGTCGTGCGCACCTTGCATGCCGGGGGTGATTTTGGGCACGAGGTAAAGGTTTTTTGTGACGCAGGCGCACGCGACCATGGCGATATGAGCGTGGTCACCGTCCGACCGGGGGCCGGGCGGAACCGAGCGATCATCGCCGCGATCCGCGCCTTTGGCCCGGACTATATCGAATTCCAGCAGAACATGGTGCGCCTCTATCCCATAGCCGCCGCCTTTCCTGATATCCCCAACAGCATATACCGTCACAACTACATCAAGCCGCGGCGATCCCTGACCGGGCGTTTGCGCCGTTGGTGGTATGGCCGTCCGTTCGGCGCCTATATCTTCGTCAGCGGCGCCGCACGCACCGATTTTCTGGCGCAGAGCCCGCAATGGGCCGACCTGAGCTTCGCCGTTCCCAATCCCATCGACGCTGCCCTCTGGTACGCCGATCCTCAGAGCCGCGATCCCGTCGTCGTGTTCTGCGGACGGGCGGCACCGGAAAAGGGGTTCGAGCCCTTCTGCCACGCCTTGGCCGCTGTTTTGACAGCGCGTCCGGACTGGCGGGGGCAATTGCTGATGAACAAGAGCGTCACGCATCCAGCTTTCGTTGCCGCGCAGTTGCGCCTTCTGGAGCCGTTTGGCTCGCGCGTGCGCCTGATGACCGATTTGCCGCTGAGCGAGGTTCGTCATGAAATGAAGCGGGCCGGGATAGCGGTTATACCGTCTCTATGGGAGGAAGCCTTCGGCCTGACGGCGCTGGAAGCGCACGCGGCGGGTGCCGCAGTGGTCTCATCGGGCCGGGGTGGCCTGAAGGAAGTCAGCGGTTCGCATGCGGTCTACGTCGGCGAGGTCACATGGGAGACCCTGGCGGCAGCGATTATCGCTCTTATTGATGATGCGCCACGCCGTATCGCCATGGCGTCGGAAGGGCAGGCCTATGTCGCCAAAACCCATACCGCGTCGCAGCGTGCGAACGAATTAAATGCGGCGCGCCTCTATATCCAGGCTAAGGGGCGCCCCCGTTCCAGATAAAAAAATACCCACCGTGGGGCGGCGGGCATTTAGTTTAAGGGGAAACACGAGAAACACTCAGAAATGGATATCTACGCCTTGATATCAAGCAGGCGTCCCATCATCTCATCGGCGGTCTTGACGACGGAAATGCTGGCCTCGAACGCTGTCCGGGACTCGATCTGTCCGACCACGTCGCTGACGATATCGCCGCCGCTTGAGGCATCGCGGACCGTGTTGGCGGCGGCGGCTTCGAAGCGCTGGTTGGCGGCATAAACGCCGGAATAGGCTGAACTGATCGCGGGCATGTGGATAACCATGCGCGTGAAAGTTTAAGGTCGTTTTTAAAGACGCAGTTAATGGTTGTTAAGCCAGATGGCCTGATAGGAGCGCGTATATATGCCGAAACTGGGCGGGTGGCGTGATCTTATCGCCGCCACCCGCCCATTACAGTTAGTTGCCCTAATCAGCTACGCAGCGCAGCACCGGTCTTTTGTGCGGCGGTGATAATCCGAGCTGAAACGGCTTCGATTTCCGGCTCTGTAAGCGTCTTATCCACCGGCGTGAGAGTAACCACCACGGCGAGAGACTTCTGACCGTCAGGCACGCCGACCCCCGTATAGACGTCGAAGACCTGGACGTCGCTGATCAGTGTCTTTTCAGCGCCCTTGATCGCACGGACCAGATCCCCAGACGCAGCCGTGTCGGGCACAAGGAAGGCAAAGTCGCGCGTCAGCGGCATGAATGGTGACAGGGTCAGCGCGCCTTTCGACTTGCCGCCCTTCGACTTCGGCGAGGGCAGGTTGTCGATACGGATTTCGAAGCCGAGATAGGCGCCATCGAGGTCCATCGCCTTCAGTACGGCGGGATGCAGTTCGCCGAATTCGGCAACGATCTGCTTAGGCCCCAGTTGCAGGCGCGCCGAGCGGCCGGGGTGCCAGTAACCGCTGTTCTGGCCCTGGACCAGTTGCAGCGACGCCACCGGCGCGCCCATGTCTTCGAGCAGGCGCATCAGATCGCCTTTCAGCGCAAACAGTCCGGTCTCGCCCACATTTTGCCAGTGGCGCGCCTTGTCGGGCGCCCTGATGGCGGTAATGGTCGTCTTCTGGTCATTCGGTTCCAGGCCCAGATAGATCGGCCCGATTTCGAACAATTGCACCCCGGCGAAGCCACGCGACGCATTGCGGCCAGCCGCTTCGAGCAGGTTCGGCAGGGCGGATGGGCGCATGCAGTTCAGTTCCGAAGCGATCGGATTGGCTAGCAACAGCGTGTCGTCTCCGCCGCCGAACAGCTTGGCCCATTCCTGGCGCATGAAGGACCAGGTGACCGCTTCTGAATAGCCATAGGCCGCCAGGGCCCGACGGGCGACGCGGGCCTTTGCCTGCGGGGCGGTCAGAACACCGCCGGGACGAGGATTGACGACGGGAAGCGGCGTGGCCGGCAGGTTTTTGAACCCATGGATACGGGCGACCTCCTCAACCAGATCCGCCTTGCCTTCGACATCGCGGCGCCACGACGGCACGGACACGTCATAAACGTCACCGTCACTGGCAATGCCGAAGCCGAGCGCGCCGAGGATACGCCTTATCTCATCGTTGTCGACGGACAGGCCGGTCAGCTTGCCGACATAGGTGGGGTCGAAGCGGACATTGGGCCGTCGTGCCGGTAATTCACCGGCCGTCACGATTTCGGAGGCTTCCCCGCCGCACAGCTCAAGGATCAGTTGCGTGGCCAGCTCGAGGCCCGGCACGGTGAATTCCGGATCGACGCCGCGCGCGAAACGATATTGCGCGTCGGATGTAATCGTGGTCGTGCGGCCGGTCTGGGCGGTGCGGATCGGGTCGAACCAAGCGGATTCGAGGAAGACATCGGTCGTTTCGTCGAATACGCCAGTGCTTTCGCCCCCCATGATGCCGCCCAGGCCAATGACGCCGGATGAATCCATGATCGCGCACATTTCCGGAGTCACAGAATATTTTTTCCCGTCCAGGGCTAAAAATTCCGAATTTTCGGAAGGGGTTCCCGCAACAAGCGAATTGCCGGAGAGCTTGGCGGCATCATAGACGTGCAGCGGCCGTGCCCGGTCATAAGACAGGTAGTTGGTGATATCGACCAGGGTGCTGATTGGCTTCAGGCCGATACTGGTCAGGCGGGTTTGCAGCCATTCTGGTGACGGCCCGTTCTTCACACCGCGGATCAGGCGGCCGGAAAAGAAGCGGCAGGCGTCGCCGTCGACACTAACCGAAATGGGCGATGGGAAGGCGCCGGTCACGGGTGTGACGGCCTTGTCGTCGAAGACGCCAAGACCTGTGGCGGCCAAATCGCGGGCGATGCCATTGACGCCCAGCCAGTCGGGACGGTTGGGCGTGACTTCGAAGTCGATCACCGGCTCGGCGCCGAAAACCTGGGCGGCCGGCGTGCCGACAGCGAGGTCGTCGGACAGGTCCAGAATGCCGTCGGACTCCTCGGACAGCTGAAGCTCGGCGGCGGAACACATCATGCCGTTGGAAACGACGCCACGCACCGGCTTTTCGACCAGGGTCACGTCTAGGCCGGGGACATAGGCGCCGATCGGGGCATAGATGGTGGTCATGCCGGCGCGGGCATTGGGGGCGCCGCAGACGATTTCCTTCGGGCCGTCAACCGTGTCGACCTGGAGGACCTGCAACTTGTCCGCATTGGGGTGCTTGGCGGCGGAAACGACCTTGGCGACCGAAAACGGCTTGAGAGCCTTGGTGGCGTCGATGACGTCTTCGACTTCGAGGCCAGCCATGGTCATGGCGGCGGCCACGTCTTCGATGGAGGCGTCGGTCTTGAGGTGGTCTTTCAACCAGGAGAGCGAGAATTTCATGGCTATATCTTTATTTCGGAGCCGGGGCGGCGTACCGCCCGGCAATAAGCGTTAGGAGAGACCGGAGGCGCTGTTCGGGGCGGTGAAGCCACTAAAACCATAGTGGCCAAGCCAGCGGGTATCGGCGGCGAACATGTCGCGCAGGTCCGGCACGCCGTATTTCAGCATGGCCAGGCGATCGACGCCCATCCCCCAGGCAAAGCCCTGATATTCGTCCGGATCGATGCCGCACGCTTTCAGCACATTCGGATGAACCATGCCGCAGCCCAGGATTTCCAACCACGAGTCGCCGGTGCCGACCTTCAGTTCGCCCTTTTCCCACGAGCAGCGCACGTCCATTTCGGCGGACGGCTCGGTGAAGGGGAAGTGATGGGGGCGGAACTGGGTCGTGACATCGTTGGTTTCGAAGAAACGAGAAATGAACGTCTCCAGCACCCATTTCAAATGCCCCATATGCGCCGTCTGGTCGATGACCAGGCCTTCGATCTGGTGGAACATGGGCGTGTGGGTCTGATCGGAGTCGCAGCGGAAGACGCGGCCCGGCACGATCAGGCGGAACGGCGGCTTGCCCGACACCATGGACCGAATCTGGACCGGTGAGGTGTGGGTGCGCAGCAGCTTGCGCACGCCGTTTTCATCCGGATTGAAGAAGAAGGTGTCGTGCATTTCGCGCGCCGGATGCTTCTCGGGGAAGTTCAGGGCGGTGAAATTGTGGAAGTCGTCTTCGATGTCCGGTCCTTCGGCGACCTCGAAGCCCATCTCGGCGAAGATGGCGATCATCTCATCCATGACCTGCAAGGTCGGGTGGACGCCGCCCTTCGGGCGCGGCGCTGACGGCAGGGACAGGTCGATGCGTTCGTTTTGCAGTCGCTGGGCCAGATGCTCGGCCTCAAGCGTTTCCTTGCGGGCATCGAGCTGTGTCTGGATGGCGTCACGCACGGCATTGATGGCGGCGCCAGTCGTCTTACGCTCTTCCGGCGGCAGGGCGCCCAATGTCTTGAGCAGGCCGGAAATGCGGCCGGTCTTGCCCAGCGCCGAAACGCGCACGGCATCCAGCGCGCCCAGGTCGGCGGCGGCGGCGATTTCGCCTTCGATTTCACTTTGCAGGTCGGTGTAGGCGGTCATTTTCGTATCTTTTAGAGAAGAAGTGCCAAAAGGCGATGGGCTGGTTTAGAGCGCTTCCCGACAAAATGTAAGCATTTTCGACAAGAGGCGTGTTGAGCTGGGCGCGGTAAAGCCGGCAGATTGCGAAAGCACAAAAAACCCCGCGACCGGTAAAGGTGCGGGGTTCTTATGTTCAGGTCTGATCAGAAAATCAGGCCAGAGCCGAGCGCACCTTGTCCGCAATGGCCTTAAAGCCATTCAGGTCATGCATGGCGACGTCGGACAGAACCTTACGGTCCATGTCGATGCCGGCCACGTTCAGACCGTGGATAAATTGCGAATAGGTGAAGCCTTCCAGGCGGGCAGCGGCATTGATGCGCTGGATCCACAGGGCGCGGAAGTTACGCTTGTTGACCTTGCGGTCACGGTAAGCGTATTGGCCGGCCTTATCGACGGCGGCCTTGGCGGTGCGGATGGTGTTCTTGCGGCGGCCGTAGAAGCCCTTGGCAAGTTTCAGAACTTTTTTGTGACGGGCGTGGGAAACTACGCCTCTTTTAACGCGAGCCATATGTGTCTGCTCCTCTTAGGCGTAAGGCATGTAGGATTTGATCTTCACGATGTCCGGGGCGGACATCACTTCGGTACCCCGGTTTTGACGGATGTACTTCGAATTGTGCGAGATCAAACGGTGGCGCTTACCGGCGACGCCGGCCTTTACCTTGCCTGAAGCAGTGATACGGAAACGCTTTTTAGCGCCCGACTTGGTCTTCAACTTGGGCATTTCATGTACGGCTGTATTAAAGCCGCCCTCTATAGGAATTAAGACCCGCCAAGGCATGCCTTTTGGCCCGTCGGGTCGGAAGTGTGTCAAGCGGCGTGGCGGACCACGCGCAAGAACGGCGGGTGTTACAGGAAAAGGACGGCGAAGGCAAGCGGAGTCTCAAGGTAGCCCGCATCGCCACAAAATGCCCTATAGTGGGGGCGACTCTATAACATGGAGGGCCAATGTCGTTGCAACTTCCTCAGTTTCCCGTTTCCGGCGGATGCCAGTGCGGCCATGTGCGTTACAGGCTCAAGGCCGCACCGGTCGTCTTTTATCTGTGCCACTGCACCCATTGCCAGAAGCAGTCGTCTTCGGCCTTTGGCGAGTCGGTCAAGGTGCGCGCTGTCGATGTCGAGGTATCGGGTGAACCGGCAGTGTTCGAAATCACCGCCGACAGCGGCAAGACCAAGACTTGTGAGTTTTGCCGCCGATGCGGCACTCGCCTGTTCCATGGTCGTACCGCCGAGGCCGAGACGTTCAACATCAAGGGCGGGACGCTGGACGATGCGACATGGCTGCGCCCGGCGGGGCACATCTGGACCCGATCCAAGCAGGCCTTCTATCTCATAGGCCCTGACGAGATCGATTATCCGGCCGATCCCGACTACGCAGTCCTGGGGCGCAAATGGCGCGACATGATTGGGGGCTGACTATTTGGTCTGAGCGGCGATCACGCGCTGAATCGCTTCGGCGCAGGGCTTTGTCACCTGGAACCGGGCCGTCGCCATCTGGGCCTGATTGAAATTGATAAAGCCCATACCGCCGGTGGGCAGCCAGCCATAGAAGGTGGAAATCCGCGCGATCAGATCGTTCGGCGTCGGCTGGGAAATGTCGGCGCCGGCGTCATAGGGCCTGAAGATGGCGCCGGTGTCGCGGTTCATCCACATAATGTCCCAAAAATCGGTCTGGTAAATATGCAGCAACAGACGGTTGAAGCCGTTGGTCGTCCACGTTACCTCGCCGGCGCACACGATATAGCTCAACTGGTCCGAGGTTGAATGGAATTCCCAGCCGGGGATGAGGTCATAGCGCCGCTTAAGACGTTCCATGCGGGCGCGGTGGCGTTTGTCCTGGTTTGGCGATTGCAGCGCGACCAGATGACAGGGTGCACCTTCGCCCAAAGCCGCGGTGGCGACCGTATTGAAGCGATCGAGCAGGGCGCGCAGTTCGGCATGATCGTGTGCGGCCTTGCGGTTGTCCGGCAGCAGATGGAAGCGTGTCAGGTTCCAGCCGTCGGCCTGGCGCAGCAAATGCCCGACCGGGTGCGTGTTGGGGTGGAAGCGATGCCAGTCGGCTTGAAAACGATCCATCTATGCTTGCCCCTGTTCTGCCAGAAGCTTCGCCTGCTGTTTACGCAACTTGCCGACCTGTAGGGCCAGCAATGCCGCCGGCAAGGTCATGCCCGCACCCATCCACAGCGCCGCGTCGGGGCCCAGCACCGAAAAGAAGAAGCCGGCGAACATTGGTCCACTGATGCGGGCAACCGCACCGGCCGACATGTTCAGCCCCAGCATGGCGCCTTGCTTGTCCGGTGGCGTCGACAGGGAAATGATGGCGCAGATCGATGAAAAAATAACCGCCTGACCCAGCGCGCCCAGCATGACGATCGGGACGATCAGCCAGTTGATGCTGTTCACCCCTTGCAACACAAAGCTCAGTCCGAAAACGAACAGCCCGGTCGCCAGAACCTTGGTTTCGCCGTAGCGGCGCACGAGGGGGCGCATGAAAACCATCTGCATCAGGGCGGCGGCGATGCCGAGCGGCAGGAAGATGGCGCCGATTTCCTTAGGCCCCCAGTGAAAGCGCGCCTCGGCCCACAGGCCGAAGGTGGATTCTAAGCCGGCAAAGGCCGCCATATAGCACAGGGTCGCCAGGATGACGCGCAGGATGACCGGGTTGCGCACGGCTTCCTGAGCCGTCTTTAGAACATTGGGCTGGGCGGCTTCGGCCTTGGTGCGGCGTTGGCGGCTTTCGCGTATAAACAGCATGACGCCGAAGCTGGCGATAGCCGACAGGATGGCAGCCCCTATAAGCGGCAGCCGAAACTGGCTGCCTCCGGCGGCAGTTTCGTGGCTCAGCATACCTCCGATGAACGGACCGATGATGAAGCCGAGCGAAAAGGCGCCGCCGATCAGACTCATGCGGCCGGACCGTTTTTCCGGTGGCGACACATCGGAAACATAGCCCTGGATCGTCGATATATTGCCGGAACTCAGGCCGCTGAAAAACCGTATGAGAATGGCCACCCAAATATTGGGCGAAAAGGCGAGCAGGAGATAGAACAGCACGCTCAGGGCAGTGGTGACGATCAGGATGGGCTTGCGCCCGATGCGGTCACTCAGGCGGCCGAAATAAGGTTCGGCGAAGAACTGGCCCAAGGAGTAGGTGGTGAACATCAGCGTCACCTGCCAGGCCTGCGCTTTCAGGCTCTGGGCGAAGAAGGGCATCAAGGGGACGACAATGCCGAAACCGACCAGATTGACGAAGACCACGGCGAACATGGCCGCCAGCGGGCCGTTTTCCTTCAGGGCGCTGCGGATATTTCGCAGCAAGCGCGACCGGAAAAAGGTGCGGTCGTCACGATCATCGTCCTCTTCGTTTTCAGGGGCGGGGATCACAGATGCCGGCTCGGACACGGCAAGATCGTCCGTGGACGCAACACTGGTATCGGGTTTTGACATTCGTGCGGTTATAAATGATTTGCACGCCATTGCGACAGTTTCTTTATCGCAAGTGCGTGATGTTCGGCGAATATGGTGTGCTCGGCTGTAGCTTGGGTTCGCGCCAAGATCGCCATTTCGGAAAGAATCCGCCAATCGGCGTAACGATCCTGACAAACCGGCTGTGACCGCAAGAAGCGGAGCGACCCTGCACCTATCTGTGGTTATAGACCCGCCATGTGCTGAAAAGGAGATCCTCATGCCCGCCGCCAGTCTTGTCAAACTGATCATATTAGGCGCTATCTGGGGCGGATCCTTCCTGTTCATGCATATTGCGGCGCCCGTCCTGGGACCTGTGCTTCTGATTCAGTCGCGGGTTCTGTTGGGGGCGGTCTTCCTTCTGGGCCTGGCATTCCTGTGGAAAAAGCCGCTCGATATCATGGCGCACTGGAAGCATTTCGCGATCCTCGGTTTTTTCAACACCGCCCTGCCATTCCTGTTGTTTGCCTGGGCCTCGCGAATCCTGCCGGCGTCGCTGTTATCGGTTCTGAACGCCACGGTGCCCATCTGGGGCGCCATTTTCGGAGCGATATGGCTGCGGACCGCGCTATCGATGAAGACGGTCGCCGGGCTGGCGCTCGGTGTGGCCGGCGTTGCCATACTGGTCGGCTTTGATGGTGCTCGTCTGACGCCCGGTATGATGCTGGGCGTTGCCGCCGGGCTGACCGCGGCCGCCTGCTACGCCATAGCTGCGCTCTATTCGAAGGTAGCCAAGAGTGTCGATGCCTTTTCAAATGCGCACGGCAGCATGTGGGCCGCAACGGTTCTCATCGCTCCGGCCACACCTTTCTTCCCCGCCGCCGCCATGCCCGATCCGTGGGTGATGTTGTGCGTACTGGCCTTGGGCATTGCTTGCAGCGGGATCGCCTACGTCCTCTATTTCAAATTGATTGACGAGGTTGGCGCTGCATCGGCTACGACCGTGACCTTTCTGGTGCCGGTGTTCGGCATGGTGTGGGGCGCCTTGGTGCTGCACGAACACATCGGCCTGATGGGCTTGGGCGGCGCGGCCCTGATCATTGTCGGCGTGGCGCTGATTACCGGCTTTTCGCCGGCGGCACTGGTCCGGCGCAAGGCCGTTACGGCAGAATGATCACAAAGGTCTTCAGAAAAAGCCGCCGTTTTCAAAACATCTCAAATCAATAGTCGCCAGGTACCGTCTCGAAGGTCTTGCCGATGTGCAGAAAATGCAGGCATGTGTTCAGATCATGCATTTTCCCGTCGTGTTTGATCTGTTCGGTATGGCCCTGCCGGCACATCTCGTTTTCGAGACCTTGGCCTACGCGGTGGGCTTTCGCCTCTATCTCTGGCTGAGGCGTGCCCAGTCCGATACCATCGGCGACAAGACACGTATGACCGTTTTGCTGGGGGCCGTCGTTGGTGCGGCTCTCGGATCAAAAATGCTGGGTTTTGCGGAACATCCGGACCTGTGGCGGCGGGCCCTGCATAATCCGCTCTATTTTTTCGCCGCGAAAACCATTCTAGGGGGATTACTGGGCGGGTTGATTGGCGTTGAAGCGGTTAAGGCGGCCGCAGGCATAACGCGCTCCACGGGCGACATCTACGTCTTCCCGCTTCTGACTGCCATTTTCATCGGCCGCATCGGCTGCCTTCTTACCGGCGTCAGCGACGGCACTTGGGGTAACGCCACCCACCTGGTCACGGGCTTCGACGCGGGTGATGGGGTCATCCGTCACCCGACACCGGGGTACGAAATGGTATTCCTGGCGGCGTTGGGTCTGGCTTTGTTTATAGTGCACCAGCGCGTGAAGCTCCGTGAGGGCGATCTGTTCAAGATTTTTATCGTGGCGTACTGTGCTTGGCGTTTCCTGATAGAATTTATCAAGCCCGTTACAACCTACAGCTTGACAAGTAGCTTGAACATCGTTCAAAATGTAGCTACGGAAGATGCCTTGCGGGCTGTGCCGGGGCTCTCCTGGCTTCAGGTCAGCGCCCTGGTGGCACTGGCTTACTACGCCGCCTATTTTGCCTGGCGAGTCTTGGGGGAGGTTCGGAATGGCCACGCGTGACTACATCTTTTTCGAGCTGACGAATTCCGTCTGTTCTACCTGCTATCGAAAGCTGGAAGCCAAGATTATTTTCCAGAATGATCGCGTCTATATGCTCAAGACCTGCCCGGATCACGGCAAGGAAAAGGTGCTGATTTCCACAGATATTGCCTATTACAAAAAGACGCGCGACTTTAACAAGCCGGGTGACATGCCGCGCAAGTTCGGTATGAAGGTCGAACGCGGCTGTCCCTACGATTGCGGTTTGTGCAGCGATCACGAACAGCATTCCTGCGTATCGATCATCGAATTGACCGACCGCTGCAATTTGACATGTCCGACCTGCTACGCCGCGTCGAGTCCCAGTCACGGCCGCCACCGCTCCCTGGCCGAAATCGAGACAATGCTCGACATCGTTGTCGCCAGCGAAGGTGAACCCGACGTGGTGCAGTTGTCAGGGGGCGAACCGACCTTGCATCCTGATTTCTTCGCCGTGATGGATATGGCCAAGGCGCGCCCGATCCGCCATCTCATGATCAATACCAACGGAATCCGGATCGCCAAGGATCGCGGCTTCGTTGAGCGTCTAAGCAGCTACATGCCCGGTATCGAAGTCTACCTGCAGTTCGATTCGTTCGATGCCGACGCCCTGATCTCGCTGCGCGGTGAAGATTTGCGCGCAAGCCGCCAGCAAGCCATAGAACATCTCAATGCGTTCAACATCTCTACGACCCTTGTTGTCACGTTGCAAAAAGGTTTGAACGACCACGAAATCGGCGACATATTGCGCTTTGCCCGTAGTCAGGCGTGCGTGCGCGGCGTCACTTTCCAGCCGACCCAGGTGGCCGGACGAACCGAACATTTTAACCCCGCCACTGATCGCATCACCTTATCTGAAGTGCGCCAGGCGATCCTCGACCAGAGCGACATATTTGTGCCGGAGGATCTGGTGCCCGTGCCGTGCCATCCGGACGCAATCATGATGGGGTACGCGCTGAAACTGGGCGACGATATCGTGCCTTTGACCCGTTATTTCAGCCCGGAAGAATTACTGGGCACATCGCGCAACACGGTCAATTTCGAAACCATGCCAGAGGTTCAGGCCAAGCTGATCAAGCTATTCTCGACCGGTAATTCGCCAGCCGACTGCACCGACACCATCGCCGATATCATGTGTTGCCTGCCGCAGGTTGAAACGGAAACGGCGTTTGGTGCGTTGACCTATGCCAATCTGTTCCGCGTCATTGTCATGAAGTTTTACGATGCGCACGATTTCGATGTGCGTGGCGTCAAAAAAGCCTGCGTCCATATTGTCCATAAGGACGGTCGCATTATCCCCTTTGATACGATGAACCTGTTTTACCGCGATCCCGCGGTCGAACAGCGTCTGATGGAGGCTGCGCGATGAAAATGACTCCGTTGAAAGCCATTGTCATCGTGAACGCGGTGATATTGGGATTAATTCTGATCGTCGACTGCATACCAAATAAGGATGGTTCTGCGAAAGTGGCGGCGCTGACCTGGCCCTTCGGGTTATCCCTCATCGACCTGGGTCTTGGGCTTATCTGCATCATCGCCATGGGCGTAACGAAAGATCCGGAAAAACGCGCTGCTGCCGATAGCACGATGCAGGGCTTTATGATCTCGTTTGCAATGATGCTGCTGTTGGCGGTACCGGCCTGCTTTTGGGCCATCGGCGTAAGGTAGCGCTGTGCGCTGGCGTTACGGCAGAATGATCACAAAGGTCTTCAGAACCGGTTCGATGACCTGCCACTGGCCCTGATACCCGGCCCGGAAGACGATGTGGTCGCCGGGGGTGAGCGTTACCGGCGGCCGGCCGTCTTCGGTGACGATGGCCAAGCCTTCGAGAAGGGTGCAATATTCCCATTCGTCGTAGCTGACCCGCCATGTGCCGGGTGTTGCCGCCCAGTATCCGGCATAGGTCTTTTCGTCAGGCGAAGTTTCCAGCAGCCAGGTGGTAAACTGCGGGTCGCCATCCAATACGCGTTCCGGGGCAGGACGGTCCTGTTCGGGCGTGACGTCTGCGCGGTCGAATTTGAGAAACTGGGACATGGAGCGCCTTAACAAAAAAGCCCCGCTTGCGCAGGGCTTTGTCTGGATGGATCGGAGGCCTATTTCGGCGCCAGGATCATGATCATCTGCTTGCCTTCCATCTTCGGTTCGTATTCGACCTTAGTGGTGGGCTCGAAGTCGGCCTTGACCTTCTGGAGCAGCTTCATGCCAAGTTCCGGGTGGGCCATTTCACGTCCACGGAAGCGAAGCGTCACCTTGACCTTGTCGCCTTCTTCGAAGAAGCGCGTCATCGCCTTGGCCTTCACCTCATAATCGTGGATATCGATATTCGGGCGAAGCTTGATTTCTTTGATTTCGACGACCTTCTGCTTCTTGCGCGCTTCGGCCTTCTTCTTCTGCTCCTGGAAACGGTACTTGCCGTAATCGAGGATCTTGCAGACGGGGGGATCGGCGGTTGGAGAGACCTCGACGAGATCCAGACCAGCTTCTTCAGCGGCTTCCAGGGCGGCGGAGGTCGGCATGATGCCTTGCTTTTCGCCGGTGGCGTCGATCAACAGAACACGGGGAACCTTGATCTCATTGTTGATGCGGGGGCCGTCTTTGGGGGGCGGTGCTTGAATCGGGCGACGAATAGGTCGTTCTCCTTGAGTCTGTAAATGGTGCGCGGGATTATGCCGAAACAGGGGTTAACTATCAACCCCCATAGCCTCAATAGGTTAAATTTTCAGGAATTTAGCCGTGCGCGGAGGCATTAAAGGCGATATGGCCGCGTGTTCAAGATAAGAAGCGCCCTGTAAACGTCAAGTGTGCGTTCGCACATAAGCGGCAGGCTGTACTGATCACGGACATGGGCGCGTGCGCGCCGGCCCATTTCGAACCGGTCGGCCTCCGGCATCTGGATGGCCGCTTTCATGGCGTCGGCCCAGGCCTGAGCATCGCCAGGCTTGACCAGCCAGCCCGTTTCGCCCGGCAGGACCGTCTCTACGGTGGCGCCATGTGCAGCGGCCAAGGGCGGGCGCTGCATGGCCTGGGGTTCCACGGCGGTGCGTCCGAAGGCTTCCGGATCGAGCGAGGGCGCAAGGGCAAAATGACAGGCTGTATAGGCCGAGGGCATGTCCGAGACATGGCCGACCAGCCGTATCTGTTCGCTCAGGCCATAGCTGGCAATGCGGTCGCGCAGACCTTGCGTATAGTCGCCGCGTCCCTGGTCGTCGCCGGCCATGACCACGGCGAAGGTGTCGATATCCTGCAATCGCAACAGATTGGCGGCCTCGACGATCAGTTCCTGGCCTTTCCAGCGCGTCAGCCGTCCGGCCAGCAGGAAGCGGATGCGGCCATCGCCGGCGGTCAGGCCCCAGTCCTCTTCGAGCGTCATGATCTTGCGCACATCGAAGCCTTCGGGGTCGAACCGTTTCATGTCGATGCCGCGCGGAATGCTGATCACCCGTTCCGGCGGCACCTTGGGATATGTGGCCAGGATATGGGCACGCGTATAGTCCGAATTGGCGATGGTCATGTCGGCGCGCGTCATCAGGCTGTTGTACCAGCGCTTGATCGCCGATTTGGCGTTGTAGATGCCGTGGTAGGTAGCGACCGACCGCACACCTGATGCCTTGGCCGCCCGGATGGCCGCCAGCGCCGGGGCGCGTGACCGCACGTGGACGATATCGATGCCTTCGGTGCGGATCAGGCGGCGCAGGGCGTGATAGTTCTTGAGCTGGACAAGCGGATGCTTGCTGTGCACCGGAATGTGGACCACGGTGGCGCCCTGGCGCGTCAGTTGCGTTTCCAGCCGTCCGCCCTTGGTGGCGACGATGGAGCGCCCGCCGGCGGCGATGATCGCCGCGCTGACATCGACCACGGTCTGTTCGACGCCCCCGGTGTCAAGTTCGGGAACGACCTGCAGGACGCAGCCGGTGAAGGAGGGGTTCGTCATGGTGCCTTGTGCGCGGGCGAAGGGATGGCTATGCAATGACCATGGAAAACATGCCAAATCAAGAGCCCGCCGCCTTTCTGGATGCTTCGGACCGCATCGCCTACCGTCATGTGACGGGGGACGGCCCGACCATTCTGTGGCTGGGCGGCTTCCTGTCGGATATGACCGGCAGCAAGATTACCAGACTGACGGCCGAAGCGAAGGCACGCGGCTGGGATTTTCTCTGTTTCGACTATTTCGCCCATGGGGAAACCGGCGGCGATTTCACCGAAGCGAGGGTCGGCCGATGGTTCGACAATGTGTTGGCCGTCACCGACCGGTTGACCCAGGGGCGCCTGGTCTGTGTCGGATCGTCCATGGGCGGTCACATGCTGTCACTGCTGATCAAGGCCAGGCCGGACCGGGTTGCGGCCGCCGGTTTCCTGGCCCCCGCCGCCGATTTCGCGACGGCGTTGATGTTGGCCTCCCTGTCGCCGGAGGATCGCCGGCAGCTTGAGGTATCCGGCGTCTACATGATGCCGGGCTATGATCGTCCGGTGCCGTTGTCGCAGGCCTTCTTCGATGAGGCGGCGGCGCATGAGGTGCTCAACGCCGCCATAGCGTTCGACGGGCCGGTGCGCATCCTGCACGGCATGGGCGACGACGTCGTGCCGTGGCAGCACGGATTGCGGCTGCTGGAAACGTTAACGACGCCGGACGCCCATATGCATCTGATCAAGGACGGTGATCACCGGCTGTCGCGACCTCAGGACCTGGACCTGCTGGTGGAGATGGTGGCGAGTCTGAGAGCGCGGGTCGCCTGAACGGGCTTTAGCAGGACCTTAGCGCATGCGTTCCGCCAGATGTTGGCCGACGCGCAAGGCGTTGGCGACGATGGTCAGGGTCGGGTTGACCGCCGAGCTTGACACGAAGAAGGACGAATCCACCACATAGAGATTGTCCAGGTCGTGCGCCTTGCAATTGGTATCGAGCACGCTGCGTGACGGGTCCTTGCCGAACCGGATCGTACCGCATTGATGGGCGGTGCCGTAAAGCGGCAACAGGCTGTCGATGCGGAAATTGGGTTCGAAAAGCGTGTGCTGACGCAGGCTGAAGGTGCGCAGCGCGACCTCCAGCTTGCGGGTTAGCCGCGTATGCGCCTCTAGATTGTTCGGCGTGTAGGTCAGCTTGATCTGGCCGCTGTCGGTCAGGGTCACGCGGTTTTCCTCGCGCGGCAGGTCTTCGCTCATCGTCAGGAAGGCGACCATGTGGCGCGCCAGGTCGTTGCTCAGGACGTCGGGCACGAGCCCCGGCGGGATGATGTCGGAAATCTGGCCTTCCAGGGTTTGGCCCGACATATATTCCAAAAGTTGAATCTGCCCCATCGGATAGGGGTAATCGGGTTCACCGAAATAAAAGTCGTTGACGGCGAAGGTCTTGGGGAAGCTCGAATCGAATCGATCGGGCAGGATGCAGATCACCGCCGAGGTCGTGTGGAACATGTAGTTGCGCCCCACCAGCCCGGAACTGTTCGCCAGGCCGTTCTGATGCGAAGCGGAATGCGATTGCAGCAGGATGGCCGCGCTGTTGGCCGCACCGGCGGCCAGGGCGTAGAGATCGGCGCGGAAGGTCTGCACCGTGCCTTCCGCTGTCTGGGTTACGACGCCGGTCACGCTTGAACCGGTCGATTCGATACGCAGGACCTTGTGACCGGGCAGGATGGTGACATTGGGCAGGTCGCGGATGGGATCGAGCACTATGGATCGGGCGTCGGATTTCGCCTTCAGCATGCAGGGATAGCCGCCGCAGGTATTGCAGCGCACGCATTTCGAGGTGAGAGGCAGGGCGTCATCGCGCTTGACGCCGAGCGGCAGGGATGACGGATGCCAGCCCTGGGCCTGGAAATGGCTTTTCAACTTAGCGACGCCAGGATCGTCGATCAGCGGCGGAAAGGGATAGGGCGGATCGTCGGGCTGGTCGTTCGGGTCGGTGCCGCGCTGACCGTGAACCTGCCACAGGGCCTCAGCCTGGGTATACCACGGGGCATAGTCGTCGTAATCGAGCGGCCAGGCGGGCGACAGGCCGTCGCTGTGTTCGACCGCCTCGAAATCGCGCCGCTTCATACGCATCAGGGCGGCGCCATAGAAGGTGGTGTTGCCGCCGACCCAGTAGTTGGTGTTGGGCGTGAACGGACGATTGTCCTTGTCCAGCCACTGTTCCTTGGTGCGATAGCGATGATCGATAAAAACCGCCTTCGGGTCCCAGTTCTGCGGCTCGACGGGCAATTCTTCGCCGCGTTCGATGATAAGAATGGATTTGCCGGTATTGGCCAGGGCGTAGGCAAGGGTGCCGCCGCCCGCGCCGGAGCCGATGATAATCAGGTCGTAATGGGTGGCTTCGGAGGCAGGCGCATCGGTCATCTCAAACTCGTTTTTTATAGTTGATATTTTTTGGCGCCCCAGCGGATCAGCGGGGTCACCAGACCGTCCGGGAGGTAGGTCATCAGGAAGACCGCCAGCTTGTTTATCAGGCCGGTGACGATGACTTCGCGACCGGCTTCATTGGCGCGGATAGCGGCTTCGACCACGGCTTCGGCCGACTGAACGAAGCGCGACGGGGATGTACCGACGGCGGCGGCCATTCCATTGGCGGTCTGGAATTCGGATTCGGTCGATCCGGGACACAGGGCCGTGACATTCACGCCTTTGTAAGCGACTTCCGCCGCCAGAGATCGCGAAAATTTCAACATATAGGCCTTGGCCGCCGGGTACAGGGTGTGTCCCGCCGCGCCAGGGGAAAAGGCGACCATGGACGACACATTGATGATGCGACCAAACCCGCGGGCCAGCATGGGATCGAGGAATTCACGCGCCAGATAGGTCGGCGTCATGACGCAGACCTCGACAAAATCCATCTGCTGCTGCGTGGTCGTGCTGGCGAAGGTGTGGGCCAGGGAATAGCCGGCATTATTTATCAGGCCGTCCGGGGATAGATTCATTTCCCTTATACGCGCGACCAGGGCCTTTACCTGCGCGCGGTCGCTCAAATCGGCATCAAGACAGGTGACGGCTATGCCGTGTTTCGCCGTCAACTCCGCCGCCAGGTCTTGCAAACGGTTGAGGCGGCGGGCGACGAGGATCAGATTGTAGCCGCGCTGGGCGTAGGCGCGGGCGAATTGCGCACCGATACCGGAGGAAGCGCCGGTAATCAGAAAGGTCCTAGTATCGGCCATGGCGCACTCCATTGAGTCGCCGCCGAGGCTAGTCTTTTTTGTCCGTTTGTATAGCCGTGAAAATGGCGGTCAGGCCTTCACGATAGGTGGGATAGCGCGGGCGCCAGCCCAGTTCGGCCTTGGCGCGGGCATTCGATACGCGTTTGTTGTCGGCATAGAAGCGTTGCATCGTCGGGCTGAAGGCGGCAGGGTCCCAGGCGACGCGCGGTGGCAGGGGCAGTCCGGTCAGGTCCGCGGCGTATTCCAGCACAGTGTCGGCCGGGGCGGGTTCATCGTCACAGAGATTATATATCCCGCCAGGACGGGGATGGTTGAGGCTGGCCATCAGGGCGGCGGCGCAGTCGTCGTGATGCAGGCGGGAAAAAACGTGGCCGGGTTTATGGATGCGGCGTGCGGTGCCGTCGCGCAGGCGGTCGATGACGTTGCGGCCCGGTCCGTATAGGCCGGGCAGGCGGAAGATCTGCGCGCCGACGCTGAGCCATTGGCTTTCGGCCAGACGGCGCCGGCGGCCTTCGACGGCGGTGGCTTCGAGTGGTGAGTCTTCGAAGACCCAGCCACCGTTGCGATTGCCGTATACGCCGGTGGTGGACAGGTAGCCGATCCATTTGCCGGATGGGTCGTTTGCGCGGATGTCATTTTCAGACATCTTAGCAAAGGCGGGACACCCGTCGTCACCGGGCGGCGGTGTAACGAGTATTCCGGACGCGGCGGCTACGGCCTGAGTCATTTCCATGTTGTCGTCGACAGACACAGCCTTAATACCCAGCCGATCCAGGGTCTCACGACGATGGGGTGAGCGGACCGTGGCGACAACGGTATGGCCTGCGGCGCGGGCGGCTTCGGCAAAAGCGGCGCCGATAAAGCCATAGCCGAAGATCAGCAGGCTCACTGGAAGGGGCTCACTGGCCGGCGCTGCTGTCGGCCAGGCTGGCGGCGGCTGCGCTGGCATTCGCCGCTTCCTGCGCGTCGCGGGCCTTGTCTTCGGCCTGCTTTTTCAGGCGGGCGTCGCGCTCCCGGACCATGCGGAAATAGTCGGGCTTCTCGATGGCGTGCCCAAACGGCGCCGGCGAGCGCTGGCCCTGGCCCTGCGGCCAGACGAAGCTCAACGCAATCAGGAGGATCGCGATCAGGGCGGCGGCGGGGTAGAAGATTTTGGCGTTCATGACCGCGTTTATAGGCATTTTGGCCGCGCTGCGCCAGTCCTTTCGGGAGACGAAATTTTGCCATAAAGCCCCCTTGTGTAGCCCAAATGCCACACCATATCGTCACTATCGCATCGTTGCTTGTGACGAGGACGGAGCGAAATCCAATCCGCCGAAACGGGGAACGAATAGACATGAATATCGAAAAATATTCCGAAAAAACTCAAAAGCTTATCCAAAGCGCGCAGGGCATCGCCCAGGCGCGAAACCACCAATATTTCACGCCGCTCCATGTGCTCAAGGCCTTGACCGAGGACAAGGAGTCGCTTGGCCCGCAACTGATTAACCTCGCGGGTGGCAATGCTGCCGCATTCAGCGCCGCGGTCGATACGGCCCTGGGTAAATTACCGGCCGTGACCGGGGGCGCTCAGCTCTATATGCATAACGATACGGCCAAGCTGTTTCGCGACGCGGAAGCCGATGCCAACAAGGCAGGCGACTCCTTCGTGACCGCCGACCGCCTGCTTGTCGCCGCCGTCGATAACACCGAAGGCGCGGCCGTGCTCAAGGCGGCGGGCATTTCGCTCGGTAAGCTGAAGGACGCGCAGGCGGCCTTCCGAAAGGGCAAGCCGGCTGACAGCGCCTCCGCCGAAAGCGGCTTTGATGCCTTGAAAAAATACGCCCGCGACCTGACCCAGGCCGCGTTGGACGGCAAGATCGATCCAGTCATCGGCCGCGACGAGGAAATCCGCCGTACCATCCAGGTCCTGGCCCGCCGGACGAAGAACAATCCGGTTCTGATCGGTGAACCCGGCGTGGGTAAGACCGCCATCGTCGAAGGATTGGCTCAGCGTATCGTCAATGGCGACGTGCCGGAATCGCTCAAGGACAAGAAGCTCCTGTCGCTCGACATGGGTGCGCTGATTGCGGGTGCCAAGTATCGCGGTGAGTTCGAGGAGCGCCTGAAGGCCGTGCTTAACGAAGTGACCCAGGCCGAAGGCCAGATCGTGCTGTTTATCGATGAGATGCACACCCTAGTCGGCGCGGGCAAGTCCGATGGCGCCATGGATGCCTCAAATCTGCTCAAGCCCGCCCTGGCGCGGGGTGAATTGCACTGCGTCGGCGCCACCACGCTCGATGAATTCCGCAAGCACGTCGAAAAGGATCCGGCCCTGGCCCGGCGCTTCCAGCCGGTGTTCGTCAGCGAACCGACGGTCGAGGATACGATTTCCATTCTGCGCGGCCTGAAGGAAAAGTACGAAATCCACCATGGCGTACGCATTTCCGATAGCGCCATCGTTTCTGCGGCCACCCTGTCGAACCGCTACATCGCCGACCGCTTCCTGCCGGACAAGGCCATCGACCTCATCGACGAGGCGGCGTCCCGCGTTCGCATGGCGGTAGACTCCAAGCCCGAGGAACTGGACGAGCTGGACCGCCGCATCGTGCAGCTCAAGATCGAGCGCGAGGCCCTGCAAAAGGAAACCGATGCCGGATCGCGGACCCGTCTGGAACGCCTGTCCGAAGAGCTTGAAGACCTGGAAGGCAAGTCCATGGCCTTGACCAGCCGCTGGAAGGCGGAAAAGGACAAGGTCGGCTCGGCCGCTCGGTCGCGTGAAGCCCTGGATCGCGCGCGCATCGACCTGGCCAATGCCCAACGTGCCGGCGACCTGCAAAAGGCCTCAGAGATCATGTACGGCATCATCCCGGCCCTGGAAAAAGCGTTACAACGGGCGGAAACCGCTCAGCCCGACGCCGATTCCCCCCTGACGCCGGAAGTGGTCGATTCGGCCCAGATCGCTCAGGTGGTGTCGCGCTGGACCGGCATTCCGGTCGACAAGATGCTGGAAGGCGAACGTGACAAGCTTTTGCGCATGGAAGATGTGCTGAGGTCCCGCGTGGTCGGCCAGGACGAGGCCTTGGTCGCCGTCGCGGATGCGGTGCGCCGCGCGCGCGCCGGGTTGAAGGACCCGAACCGCCCCATCGGTTCGTTCCTGTTCCTTGGCCCGACGGGGGTCGGCAAGACGGAACTCAACAAGGCGCTGGCTGAATTCCTGTTCGACGATGAAACGGCTATCACGCGTCTCGACATGTCGGAATACATGGAAAAGCACTCGGTCTCCCGCATCATCGGCGCGCCTCCGGGCTACGTCGGTTACGATGAGGGCGGTGCGTTGACGGAAGCGGTCCGCCGGCGTCCCTATCAGGTGGTCCTGTTCGACGAAGTCGAAAAGGCGCACCCGGATGTCTTCAATATCCTGTTGCAGGTCCTTGATGACGGACGCCTGACGGACGGGCAGGGGCGTGTGGTTGATTTCCGCAATACCCTGATCGTCATGACCTCCAATCTGGGCTCGGACGTCCTGGTCAATATCGATGACAACACGTCGGTCGAAACCGTGCGGCCTCTGGTGATGGATGTGGTGCGCCGGCACTTCCGTCCGGAATTCCTCAACCGGATCGACGAGATGATCCTGTTCCACCGACTCGACAGGGCGCACATGCACGATATCGTCCGCATCCAGCTCAAGGGGCTGGAAAAGCTGATGAAGGATCGCGATATGACCCTGTCTATCGACGACGCGGCGCTAACCTATCTGGCGGACAAGGGCTATGACCCCGCCTATGGCGCACGGCCGTTGAAGCGGGTGATCCAGAAGCTGCTGGTTGATGAAATCGCCCGCAAGATCCTCAGCGGATCCGTGACGGACGGTGACGTCATCCATGTCGGTTTCGACGGCGAAAACCTGACTGTCGGCAAGCCGACCGTAAACTAAAAGCCTATAATACAAGCGTCATGACTTTTGACTCATGACGCTTGGCAAGGCCGACTGGCCGCCCGAGCTTATGCGAGGAGCCATGCGGCGTTTGAGCTTAGCTAAGACTTGACGTCCTCTCCTGGTTTCAGGGGAGGACGTTTTACATTGTTGACTGGACACGCCGAAACATAGCGACAGCAAGCCGGGCAGGTCTTGCGCAGCTATTCGTTTTAATATGATTTGGGGGGTAATCCGATTGGCAGTCCCTAGGGGAGTCGAACCCCTCTTTTCAGGTTGAAAACCTGACGTCCTAACCGATAGACGAAGGGACCGCGATCAGAAGAAGCGCGCTTTTGACCGATCGCGGCGATCCGGTCAAGTCCTTGCGTGTAATTTTTTCTCAATTAGAGCGTATTCCGATCTGACTGACTCAGATCGGCGCTCTACTTCCCTGCTTTTACGCGCTTTTTTATCCGAAAAGTGCAGCACACTTTTCGGAAAGCGCTTTAGCTATCGAGCGCGTCGATCTTGCCAGCCAGCCATTGCAATCCGGCCAGATGTTGTTGGTCGTGGCTGCACAGAAAATGCATCAGGCCGCGCACGGTGACGCGTCCGTAATCCTCGAATTCGGCGGTGCGGCTCAACTGATCGCTGGATAGGTTGGCGAGCAGAATCAGGGTGTCTTCCCGGGCGCGGCGAAACTGGTCGAACACATCCGGTGCATGGCAATCGGCATAGGCGCGCTCGATGCGCAGGCGTTCGCCATCGATGCCGGGCAAAAAGGGATGGTCTTCCTTCAGCGTCCGCACAAACCGCACATGGTAGCCGTCGATTTCGATGTCGCGCACGTGACAGAGCTGTTCGAGGGCAGACAGGTGCTCGCTGGGGCAGCCGTCCCAGGCGGGCGGCGACCACAGCCTATAGGCATCGGGAATAGCGCCGTAATGCGCCTCCAGCTGCGCTGGAAAGGCCGCCAGGGCATCAAGTGTCGCCTTGTCCATCCTAAGTCCCTTCCGTTAAGGCGAGGTCCGGGCCGTCTGCCGATCCAGACTAGTCCCGGAGCAACTCGTTGATACCGGTCTTGGCGCGGGTTTGGGCGTCGACACGCTTGACGATGACGGCGCAGTAGAGGGACGGGCCGCCCTTCGGATCGGGCAGCGAGCCCGGCACGACGACGGAATAGCTCGGTACGCGACCGCGGAAGACTTCGCCGGTAGCGCGGTCAATGATCTTGGTCGAGGCCGACAGGTAGACACCCATGGCGAGCACCGACCCCTGCTCGACGATGACGCCTTCGGCGACTTCCGAGCGGGCGCCGATGAAGCAGTCGTCTTCGATGATGGTCGGGTTGGCCTGGAGCGGTTCCAGCACACCGCCGATGCCGACGCCGCCCGACAGGTGGACGTTCTTGCCAATCTGGGCGCAGGAGCCGACCGTCGACCAGCCGTCAACCATGGTGCCTTCGTCGACATAGGCGCCGATATTGACGAAAGAGGGCATGAGCACCACGTTCTTGGCGATATAGGCGCCGGCGCGGACAATGGCGCCAGGCACGGCGCGGAAGCCTGCCGTATTGAAATGATCCGCCGTCCAACCGGCCATCTTGTTCGGCACCTTGTCCCAGTAAGGACCCAGGGGCGCCTGTTCGAACAGCCCGCTCGAAATGTGCATGAGTGAATTGCCATTGAGGCGGAAGGACAGAAGCACGGCCTTTTTCAGCCATTCATGGGTCACCCACACGCCGTCCTTCTTCTCCGCGACGCGGAAGCGGCCGTTGTCGAGCAGGGACAGGGCGCCGGCAACCGCCTGGCGGTAGGGGCCGGTATAGGCAGGATTGAGCGTATCGCGCGCCTCCCAGGCGGCTTCGATATCATCCTTGAAGGCGGCCAGATCGGACATGTGCGTGCTCATTCGTCAGTGTTGCAAAGATGGCATCGGCTTACGGCGGCGCGGTCCGCGGATCAAGTCAGAAATGCTAAATCCGATCGAGAAACGCCTTGAGCGACGTGTCGCGGAAATCGACATGCGCATCGACATTGTCGATGGCTTTTGGCCCGACCAGAATGGTCTTCATGCCCAGTTCGTGCGCCGGTTTGAGGTTTTTCGGGCTGTCCTCAAAAAAGGCGGCGGTTGCCGGCGTGACCGAATGGCTGGCCATCATGCGCTCGAACGTCGCCATGTTCGGCTTGGGAATCAGGTTGGCGTGCCCCAGGTGAAAGACGCCGTCGAACAGGTCGCGCATTTCCAATCGGTCGAGAATGCGAAAGGCGTGATGTTCATCACCGTTGGTGAAGACCAGCTTGCGGCCGGGCAGGGCGGCTATGCGGGCATTGAGGTCCAGGTCGGCATACAAATTTTCCAACGACACGTCGTGCACTTCGTTGAGGAAGGCATAGGGATCGATATCGTGATTGGCCATCAGTCCCGCCAGTGTGGTGCCGTGCTCGCTGAGATAGGATTTCTGCAGGTCATAGGCGGCGGGGTGGCTGAGCCCGGTCTGGCGGGCGACGAAGGCGGTCATCTTGCCTTCGATCAGCGCCATGACCTCCGCCTCATGCGGATACAGGGTCTGGTCGAGATCGAAGATCCAGGTGTCGACGTGGGCAAGCTCAGGATGGACAAGGTTAGGCAGGTTCATAGGCACTCCAAATCTGGCGATTTACCCTCGCCAGATTTGGCAAGGGCGACTGCCTGCCGCACAGGTTTGCGCGTAAGCCTTACGGCGGACTTTAGTCCGCCGTTATGAGGGTTCCGGCGCCGTGTTCGGTAAATAGTTCGACCAGCATGGCGTGCGGGCGGCGGCCGTCGAGAATGACCACGGCTTCGACCCCGGCTTCGACCGCCATTATGGCCGTTTCCAGTTTCGGGATCATGCCGCCGATGGCGACGCCGGAGTCGATCAGGCCCTTCGCTTCGGAGATCGTCATCTGGCGGATAAGGTTCTTGTTTTCGTCGAGCACGCCGGAAATATCGGTCAGCAGCAGCATGCGCTTGGCCGACAGCTTGCCCGCCACGGCGCCAGCAACCGTATCGGCATTGATGTTGTAGGTATGACCTTCTTCCGACACACCGATCGGGGCGATGACGGGGACGTAGTCGTGGTTGGGATCGTCGATCAGGGTGCGCAGCAACTTGTCATCGACCATCTTGGGCTCGCCGACGAAACCTAGATCGACAACCTGTTCGATCATCGAATCCGGGTCCTTCTTGGTCCGGGTCGCCTTTTCGACGGTGATCAGGCCGGCATCCTTGCCCGACAGACCGACGCCGCGCACATCGGCTTCGCGGCCGGCCTGGGTGATCCAGTTGGCGATCTCCTTGTTGACCGCACCCGACAGTACCATTTCAGCGATTTCCATCGTGGCTTCGTCGGTGACGCGAAGGCCGTCAACGAAGGTCGATTTGACACCGGCACGACCCAGCATGCTCGAAATCTGTGGCCCGCCGCCATGGACGACCACCGGGTGGATACCGAGCAGCTTGAGCAGGACGATATCCGACGCGAAGATTTTCGCCGTCTCGGCCTCGCCCATGGCGTGCCCGCCATACTTGATCGTCACGATCTCACGATCGTAGATCTGGATATAGGGCAAGGCTTCGGCCAGGGTCTTGGCGTTGGCCCAGCCCTTTTCTTCGAGGGAGTCGATTTCGGTCTGAATAATCATGCGCGCGCCATAGCGGATAAGTGTGGCGCTGTCATGAATTTATTCGTGCTTACGTAAAGAAAACCGCGCGGCAGTCAAGGTGTCCGATACCCGGCACGACTTGGTGTCGACAAGTCCGGCCGTGCGCATGTGCGCGCGGATCGTCGCCTCCGGCAAGGGGGATTTGGGTCCCTTCGGATATACCACCCATATGGGGGCCGACGGCAGGCGCTGGCTTAGCTCAGCCAAGGCGGCGTTCAGATGATCCTGGCTATGCGTCACGGCAATGGCGACCACAGCCTGTTTTGGATCGGTGGTGGTGGCGTTGATAAGCGCCACCCGCAGATCCGGGTCATCGACATGGCCCCAGATCAACGCCTTGTGCCCGATATTGACACCCAGCTTTTGCGCCAAGTCGGGCGGCGGGGTGGTCATCTTCTTGAGCCATTTTACGGCATGGCCGTCGGGCAAGCGCAAGGCATAGGCCAGGCCGTTATGGTCGAACAGCAGTTCCTGATCGATGACCCGTGGTTCCACCAATTCGGCGATGGCGAGTGTGCGTCGAAAAGGCCCGCGAATAATCAGCTCATGGCTTTCCAGCACAAGCTTGCCTGTGGCGCTTTGCATACCGATGCGCACCTGTCCTTCGACCTCGAGTCCCATATTGACCTCCGGTTGTCAGGATATCACGACGGCGACAACCCGCAATCGACTAAAGCGTGACTTCGCAGGTTCGCATGATTTCGAGGCGCAGTTCCGGGATACCAAAGCCGGTTTCGGAAGAAGTCGACAGCACGATCGGGTGAGCGGCGGGCCGCTTGCGGATCGCATCCTGCGTCGCCGCGACGACCTGGGCCAGTTCGGCAGGCTTTATCTTGTCGGCCTTGGTCAGGATGATCTGGTAACTGACGGCGGCCTTGTCGAGCGCGTCCATCGGCTCCTTGTCCACGTCTTTCAGGCCATGACGGGCATCGATAAGCAGATAGGCGCGTTTAAGGTTGGGGCGTCCACGCAGATAGTCGCGCCCCAGATTCTGGAACTTCTTGACCGCTACCTTGGACGCCTTGGCCCAGCCATAGCCGGGAAGATCGACCATGTGCAGGGCGTCATTGAGCAGGAAGAAATTCAGTTCCCGCGTCCGGCCCGGTTCGTTAGAGGCGCGCGCCAGGTATTTCTGGCCGACGAGGGCATTGATCAGCGATGACTTGCCGACATTGGACCGTCCGGCGAAGGCGACTTCCGGCAGTTCGTCAGACGGCAATTGCGTCACGGCAACCGCGCCCATGACGAAAGAGACCGGGCGGGCAAACAATACCCGCGCGGCTTCCAGCTGTTCAGCGTGCTGGGTTGCTTCGTCCTCGTTCAGGGTTTTTGGGTCCTGGTTCAGGCTTTCTGGTGTCACGCTTTTTTGGGCTCTTTCTTGCTGATCTTGCCGATGAAGGTGTCGATCGGGTTTTCGACCTTCAGGCGGTGCATGATCGAATATTGCTGGAGGATGGTCAGGATGTTGCTCCAGATCCAGTAGATGATCAGGCCGACAGCGACGTGGGCCATGAAGAAGGTCAGCATGACGGGCATGAAGGACATCATCTTCTTTTGCATCGGATCGACGCCAGTCATCGGGGTCATCTGCTGGCTTAGCCACATCGAGCAGCCATAGAGAATTGCAATGACGCCGATATGGAGCGGGCCGTCCAGGATGCCGCCGATCATCGGCACGTCGGCCGGATGGAAGGGCAGCAGGCCGAACAGGTTGACGATGGTGGTCGTATCCGGCGCCGACAGGTCCTTGATCCAGCCGACGAAGGGCGCATGACGCATTTCGATGGCCAGGGTCAGAACCTTATACAGGGCCCAGAACACCGGGATTTGCAGCAGCATAGGCAGACAGCCCCCCAGGCCGGCCATCGGATTGACCTTTTCCTCCTGATAGAGGGCCATGGTCGCTTCCTGCTGCTTTTGCGCATCGTCCGGGAAACGCTTCTTGATGGCATCAAGCTTAGGCTTCAGGCGTTCCTGAACCTGCTTCATCTTGGTCATCGACTCGTAGGAGCGGTGCGCCAGCGGATAGAAGACGAGCTTGACCAGAACCGTAAGGGCCAGGATAGACAGGCCGAAATTGCCGATCAGGCCGTACAGCTTGTCGAGCAGCCAGTACATCGGATAGGTGATGAAGCCCATCATGGCGCCCCAGTCGATGGCGTAGCCAAAGCGCGGGATCTTCATGTCCTTTTCGTAGGCCTGGAGCTGGGGCTTCAGCTTGGCGCCGGCGAAGACGTGCGATTGCGATTTCCAGGTCTGGCCGGGCGCCAAGGTCACGGCGCTATCGACATAGCCGGTGCGGAAAGTCGGGATATTGTTGTTGAGATCGGCCTTGGCGGTAAAGGTCACGCTCTGGGCCTGGTTCGGGATGACGGCTGCCATCCAGTACTTATCGGTGATGCCGTACCAGCCGCCGACGGAGGACTGCTTTTCGATCGCCTTGGCGTCCTTCGGCTTGGCCATGTCCTTGTACTTCAAGGAGCGGGTGCGGTAGTCGCCCGGCTTGGGCGCGGTCAGGACGCTGGAATAGGTGGCGATGGCGCCTTCGTGGACGACGGCTTCCTTGCCGGCATGTTCCGGCATACCGGTGCGTACGACCATGGCATAGGGCGCGAAGGCCACGGCCTGCGGCGTGGCGTTGCTGACCGCGTCGTCTTCCGTGATCATGTAGTTTTCGTCGATGCTCAGCGTGCGCGTGAAGGTCAGTCCGGCACCGTTGTTGTAGCTGAGAACGACCGGCTTGCCGACGCTGAGCGAGGTGCCGCCGGTCTGGGTCCAGACCGTGTCGTCGGTCGGCGCGCCGGGGATGTTTTGGAAATTATAGCCTGAGGTGACGTAATAGGCGGTGGCGACACCCTTGGGCGTCAGCAACTCGACCGGATCATTCTTCTTGTCTACCGTCTTGTTGTACTTGATGAGGTAGAGGTCGTCGATCAGGGCACCCTTCAGCGCGATCGAGCCTTTCAGCGACGGCGTATCGATGGCGACGCGCGGAGATTGCGCCAGGGCCTGCGGGCGGGTGACGACCGGCGCGGCGGCACCGAGCGGCAGGCCAGCGGCCACGGCGGCGCTTGACGAGGAGGCGGCCGCTGCGGCCTGGGCCTTGGCGCGCTCCTTCTGCTGCGGACCGAAGACGAAGAACTGGTAAAACGCCAGCACAGCCATGCTGATGACCAGGAAATAGATCATATTCCGGTTGTCGGTATTGTTATTCATCGAACGGTCTTTGTTTCCTGTTTGAGCTCAATCGCCGCATGGCTCGTCGCATCGGCGCGGGCGGGCGGTTGCCCCTGCCGCGCTGCCGCGAAGAGATCACGGCGTCGCGGAGTTTGGTTTAGGGCGGGCCAGCCTTATCAGGGCGGCTTTGACATCGTCAAGTAAAGCCTGCCAGTCGCAGGTATGCGTATCGGCCCGGGCGATCAGCACATAGTCGTGTCCCGGCAGGCCAAATTGCGGAATTATCAGCTCTGCGGCTTCGCGCAGGCGGCGTTTGGCGCGGTTCCTGACGACGGCGTTGCCGACCTTCTTCGTCGCGGTGAACCCGACCTTTATGACGTCGTCGTCGCGCGGTCTGGCCTGCACCACGACTCGGGGGCGGGCCTGCCACGCCGCCTTGGCGGCAGCCAGATATTCCGGGCGAACTTTTAAGCGGGGAATCATGCGGGATGTCGCCTGGCCAGACGTTGAATTGCGGGACGGTGGGTGGCCCGCCGCTATAGATGAGGCGCCGGGCCCGAAATGCAAGAAGAGTCCTTAAGTGACTTAAGGACTCTTCTCAAATTCATAGCAATGGCTGAAAGCGATTAAGCCGTCAGACGCTTGCGGCCCTTGGCGCGGCGACGGGCAACAATCTTTTGGCCGTTCTTGGTCGCCATACGGGTGCGATAGCCATGACGGCGCTTGCGGACAAGGCGGCTCGGCTGATAGGTACGTTTCGTTCCCATAGGGGGCTCCGATTGGTGTAACAGGGCCCACAAGAGGCCGGAATTGCGTAAAGAGGCGCGTGGATAGTCCAGCCGCCGCGCCTTGTCAATGAATTTGACGGGGATTTTGTCGGAAATTTCCCGTTGCTTCGCGAATTTGCAGCGGTTGCGCCGCATTTCTGCTATATATACAACAATGACTTCGTCAGACCAAAGGCTTACGTGTTCGACCAGGGTAAACTAGACGCGAAACTTGTGGACCGGGGCAAGCCCTCGCCGTTAGCGCGGCGGGAAGGCTTCTATGCCCAGAGGCTGACCCGTGCCCTGAGCCTGGTCGCCAGCCTGTCGCTCAAATACGGATTGCAGGCCGCCGATATCGTGCGCCGCTTCGTGCTCAGCCTGTCGGGACAGCTGGTTATCTTCACCGCCGTCTTCGTTATTGTCGTCGAAGCCGTCATCGTGATTCCGTCGCTTGCATCCGACCATGAACGCTGGTTGCTCGATCGCGTCCGCCAGGCCGAAATCGCGTCGCAGTCGATTGATGTCGCGCAGAACAACGCCGTGTCCAAGGAAGTGTCGAACCAGTTGCGCAAAAGTGCCGGCGTGCTGTACCTGGCTGTCGAAATTAACGGCGAAACCTACCGGCTCTACGATTCGAAGGTGGCGGTGCCGGATGAAATTCTCGACCTGCGCCAGTCTCACAAGGACGTTTTCCACGACATCGCTTATCTTTGGGCGCCGTGGAAGACCTTCACGTCGCGCCCCGACCGCCTGATTCATATCGTCGCCCAGCCCAAAGTACGGGGCGGGCAAAAAATCGAGATCGTGGTCAAGGCCGAACCGCTCAAGACCTATCTCAAATCCAGCCTGGCCAGCATGTTGCGGGTTAGCCTGAGCATCTCCTTCCTGGCCGGTTTTCTCATCTTCATCGGTTTGTCCGTCTTTATCGTCAGGCCGGTGCGCCAATTGACGAAGGGTATTGTGCGCTTCAAGGCCAATCCCGAAGACGCCAGCGCCACCTACCGGCCGTCCGACCGGCCCGATGAAATCGGCCAGATCGAGCGGGAAATCGCTTCCATGCAGGAAGAAGTGCGTCAGTCCTTGCGGTCACGCGCCCGCTTGGCCGCTCTGGGCCAGGCTGTCTCGAAGATCAATCACGACCTGCGCAACATGCTGACCGCCGCCCAAATGGCGTCCGACCGCCTGGCCAATTCGGCCGATCCGACGGTTGCCAAGGCATTGCCGCGTCTCGAACGCGCGCTTGACCGGGCGCTGTCCCTGGCCACCAACGTGCTCACCTACGGAAAGTCGGATGAGCAGACGCCGCAGATCCAGATCGTCCGATTGCGCGACCTGTCCGAAGCCGCCGCCGAGGACGCGGGCCTGAGCATCGGGCCGCACGGTCCCGAAACCATTCGCTATAGCTGCAAGATCGCCAAAGGCTTCTTCCTGGAGGCCGATCCGGAACAATTGCACCGTCTGCTGGTTAATCTGATGCGCAATGCCCGCCAGGCGATCGAGTTGCAGCCGAATCGCAAGGCGCGCGGTCGTGTCACACTGACGGCGATCAAGACGACTGAGGATGTCTTTCTTATTGTCAGTGACAATGGCCCTGGCATTCCCGAAAAGCTGCGCGAAAAGCTGTTCCAGCCGTTTACCTCATCGACGACCCCGGGCGGCTCCGGCCTGGGTCTTGCCATCGCCCGCGAATTGGCGCAACTGCACGGCGGAGATGTCCGGCTTGTCAGTTCCGGCGCCGAAGGTACGACGTTCGAGGTGCGTCTCCCGCTAAAAGGATAGAGTTCTGTGGAATTTGAAGAATTGATTGAGCTGGCCCGCGAAAGCTATATGGGGCAGTTCGTGACTTTTGCAGACATGCAGGCCAAGACCCACATAAAAGGCAAGGCCGAGGTGAAGTTCGTCCTGGAAGACAGTGATCTTTACCGCAATTATTACTGCGCCGATTATGCCAGTTCCGAAGACGGCAATATCACCGAGCTTATGCCTGACGAAGAAGTCAGCTTCGACCCAATAGATGTCAGCCTGGAAGACATGGACATGCGAGTGGAGCGCCTGCAATGGAACGACATCAATATCAAATCACAGCCGCCTTTGACCGACGCCGAGCTGGCTGACTGGTTTGAAACCTGGTTCGATCCGGATGACAAGACCTTCGATCCCGACACACGTTTTTCCGGCAATATCCATTCCCTGACCATCGATGGCGAAGGTATTCATGTCGATATGGGCACCGCGCCGCTCGACGCCTTTGTCGAACTGCTCGTCCTGTATCAGGGGCTGGGGTATTCGGAAATCAGGCTGACCTGAGCAGGGCGTCGATATAGTCTGGCACGACCTTGGTGGCCGGCCCGAGGATTTTTTCGTCGAACAGGCTATGGCCGAGCGAAGGCTCCAGGTTAAGCTCCACCGTATGCGCCCCGGCATGGCGGGCAGCGGAGACAAATCCCGCCGCCGGATAGACATTCCCGGACGTGCCGATCGACAGGAACAGGTCGCAGTCCGACAGCGCCCGTTCGATGCGGTCCATTTCCAGCGGCATTTCCCCGAACCAGACAATATGTGGGCGAAGCGCACCATCGGCGGGCAAGTCGGCGTGCCAGTCCGTTACGTCGCCGCTTTCGGTGTGGCGCGCCTTTAGAAGTTCGCCATGCATATGGATGAGGTGGTCGCGCGGCACCCCGGCCGCGTCATAGGCCCGGTCATGAAGATCATCGACATTCTGAGTGACCAGAAGCACTTGACCCTTATGTTCCGCCGCCAGCCGCGCCAGGGCATGATGGGCGGCATTGGGCGCGACCTCAGCCAGTTGACGGCGGCGCTGGTTGTAGAAATCCTGCACAAGGGCCGGATCGGCAGCATAGCCTTCCGGCGTCGCCACCGCCTCGACACGATGGCCGCACCATAATCCATCCGAGGCGCGGAAGGTGGGAACGCCCGATTCTGCCGATATGCCGGCGCCGGTCAGAATGACGATGTTTTTCATGGGTCTATGCCTGAGGCCAGATCGTGCTATTTGACCACTACGCCTTCACGGCGGGGATCGCTGCCGCCATCGAAGCTGCCATCGGGTTGCTTGAGGATGCCGTTCAGGCCCGATTCCTCGCCCGACACCGGCGTCAGCTTGTAGCCCATGGCGACGAGACCGTCCCAGACAGCCGGCTCCATCCGGCCCTGTTCGATGCGGATGCTGTCACCGCGCGATACGACGTTAGGGAGGTTGATGGCATCCTGCATCGGCAGTCCCCAGTCGAGAATGCCGAACAGGACTTTCAGGTTGTAGGAGAGGATGGACGTGCCGCCGGGGGAACCGACCGCGGCGACCACGGTCTTGCCCGTGGCGTCAAAGACGATGACTGGCGCCATGGACGAACGGGGATGTTTGCCGCCGGCGACGCTGTTGGCAATGGGCATTCCGTCGGCGGTGCTGGGGCTGAACGAAAAATCGGTCAACTGGTTATTGAGGAAGAAGCCGCCAACCATGCGGCCGGTGCCGAAGAAGCTTTCGACGGTCGTCGTCATGCTGACCACATTGCCGTAACTGTCGCGAATGACGAAATGGGTGGTGCCGCCCGGTTCGATGGTCTGGTCCATCGCCACCGTCATAGGCAGTACGCCTGCCTTTGGCGCCGGGTTGGCCTGGCCGATCCGGATCAAATCGGCGCGCCCCTTGATATAGGCCGGGTCGAGATAGGCATTGGTTTGCGAGCGGAACAGGTCGGTATCTGCGACGTACTGATCGCGGTCGGCGTACATCAGCCGTTCGGTTTCGATAAGCGCCTGCCAGGCGCGCGGATCGTGCACACCCCATTGCCCGATGGGTTGGGATTCGGCGATCTTTAGCCCTTGCAACAGAGCGATACCGCCGGCGGGCGCGTTGTTGGAACACACTATATAGATGCGATAGGTGATGCAGACGGCCCGGTTCTGATAGTCGCCCGTCGTGGCATAGGGCTGAGTGGTAGTGGCCTTCACCGAATAGGTTTTGAGGTCGGCCATGGTCATGCCGCCGGGGAGGGGCGCGTCATGCGTCTTTGCGACGATGGCCTCGGCGATCGGTCCCTTGCGGAGAACCTCTCCACGCTGTTTGGCAAAGGCGCGCAGCGTATCGCCATAGGCTGGATTCTTGATGATATCGCCGGTCTGGCGGTAGCCGCCCTTGCCATCACCGAGATAGGCGATGAAATCGGGCGTATGTTTTTGCGGAAAGTCGACGTTCTGAAGGTAGTTGCCGAGGCGGCGGGTAACGGTGAACCCATTGTCGGCTAGGGATTCTGCGGCGGTGAACAGGCTGGCCCAGTCCTGATTTCCGTGCTCGCGCTGGGCGCGGTCAAGCAGATGCATCGCACCCGGCACGCCCGTGGCACGTCCCGATACTACGGCGTCGAGAAAATCCAGCGGCTTGCCGTCCGCACCAATGAACATATCCGGCGTGGCGGCGGCCGGGGCGGTTTCGCGGCCGTTATAGTCTGTGATCTGGCCGGTCTTCGCATCATAATAGAGCATAAAGCTGCCGCCACCGAGGCCGGAGCTTTGCGGCTCGACCAGGCCCAGCACGGTCTGCACTGCGACCGCGGCATCGGCGGCGGTGCCGCCACGCTTCAACACGGCCATACCGGCCTCGGCCGCCTCGGGTTCGGCCGCGACGACTATGGGCGCATAGCGCGGGGCGATGTTCGGGGAGGTCGGGGAAGGCGATGTCTGGGCATGGGGCGCGGCGGTGGGCAGGGTGGCACAACCCGCGTTCCCTAGACACCCGATGATCAGCCCTGTCGCGAGAACGGATGTCAGGGGCAATCGGATCATGGGGGCATTCCTTCGGCAACAGACGCACGGTCAATATGGGATCACTGCCCGGCGTCGCGAGGGCTATCAACAAAAAATCATCAAAAGCGTGGAAAAAGTGCCATTCTGGCCTTGCCTTTGCCGCGAAGCTCAACTAAATGTCCGCCCCTCGCCGGAGGGCATCGCTCATTCGGTTGTTTGTAAGGCATGCACTCGTAGCTCAGCTGGATAGAGCATCAGACTACGAATCTGAGGGTCGGGCGTTCGAATCGCTCCGAGTGCGCCATTCAAGAGATTAAATAGCCTCCCTTTTGGGAGGCTTTTTTATTGCTGTTTTCCTGATAAATGTTCGAAAATAAACGCATTTTCGGAACTTCAGTTATGCCCAGGCGTTTGAATTGGCACGGGGCGAAACGCCGCCCGTGACCGTGAATAACGCGGATGATCTATTCGTGAAGTCCGGGGATAGCGAATCCTCCATCGCTTAAAAGCGTCTGTCCCGTGACAAAGCGGGCTTCGCTCGTACATAACCACACGGCGACCATGGCGATGTCTTCTGGATCGCCAAGTCGTTTGAGGGCGGAGTGATCGGCAAGCGCCTGGTACATTTCTGGGCTCAAACCATCTGACATCGGCGTCCGGATAACGCCGGGTGCAACATTATTGACGCGGATGCCTTTGGGACCGACTTCAAGGGCCAGCGCTCTGACCAAGGCATTCAGGCCCGCCTTGCTGGGGGCATAGGCCGACATGCCGGGCGTTGCAGCTTCAGCAACAAAAGAGGATGTATTGACGATGCTGCCCTTACGTCCGGAGTTGATCATTGCCCGAATTTCAGCCCGCGCCAGAAGCCAGACACCACGCAGATTGGTAGACATAACCTCATCGAACTCTTCAGCCGTCATGTCCGTGATCGACTTATAGGCCCCCATGATGCCGGCATTGTTGAACGCGATATCCAGCGGTTCAAGTCTTTCCTCGGTGGTTTTGATCAGTTGGTCTATCGAGTCTTCGTCGGCAACGTCCGTCGGCACGACTATTGCCTTACCGCCCCGCCTCCGGATGATCTCCGCCACTTCAGTCAGCGGCCCTTCCCGGCGCCCAGCTAACGCGACGGCGGCACCTTCCTGAGCGAATTGCAGGGCGGCGGCCCGGCCGATACCGCTTCCGGCGCCGGTTACAAGTGCGACCCTGCCGGCCAGTCTGATTGGCGTTGGATATGTCATTGTGTCTCTCCGTTCAACATCTCCACACTGTAGTTGATGCTTATGAGTGAACAATCGTCTATGATTTCACCACACACATGAGCAGGAGGCAGCAATGCGAGGGATGCAGTACGCGGAATTGGAGACATTCCTTGCCGTTGCGCAGGGGCGCAGTTTTCGTCGCGCCGCGGACAAGTTGGCTCTTTCGCCCTCGGCCGTCAGCCATACACTGCGCGCCTTGGAAGATCGACTGGGTACCAAACTCCTGCACCGGACGACACGCAGCGTATCGCTCACCGATGCCGGACTTCGCCTCCAACAGCGGCTTCAGCCTGCTTTCGCCGAAATCACGGGCGCAATGGATGAGATCAATGAGGGGGCTGAGAAGCCGACCGGCACGGTTCGCTTGACGGTGCCACGGGTCGCTGCACAGATGGTATTGGCCCCTGTTGTAGGACGTTTTCTCTCAACCTACCCTGACATCCAATTGAACATCACAGTTGATGACGGCCTGGTGGATAGCGTCGCTGATGGCTTCGATGCAGGTATTCGCCTTGCAGACCAGGTGCGTCGAGACATGGAAACGGTGCCGATATGCGGCCCCATGCGTGGCGTTGTTGTGGGATCGCCCGCCTACCTCAAAGCTGCGGGCGTTCCCGTCTCTCCCGATGACTTGCATCGCTTTTGCTTGTTAAACTACCGGCTGCCTACGAGTGGCCGCCTGCTGCCCTGGGAGTTTAGTGCCGGCGACAGGGCTGTGACGATTTCGCAGGAGGGGCCGCTCGCTTCTAATGACCCGGACCTGTTGATTGCCGCAGCGCTCGACGGAGCAGGTCTCGCCTATGTCACAGAGGCGACCATCTTAACGCATCTCGCTGCCGGACAGTTGGTTCGGGTTCTCGAAGATTGGTGTCCGAGCTTTGAAGGGTGGCACCTCTATTACCCTAAAAATCGTCGTATCGCACCCGCCCTTAAGGCGCTGATCGGGTGTCTGTCCTAGGTCAGAGACGGCTGTATTTTCATACCGGCCGCATCCTGACTTATTTCGCTGTTGCAAAATAGAAACAAACGCATCAAGATATTTTGTATACGATATAAATTATTTTGACGTGTGGCGCATTCGTGTCCTTATTGTGTCGGGCCTGTTTTAATCTAGGGACTGATGACAAAGATGCGCACTAAAAATAGCAAGACATTTCTACTCGCTGCCAGCGGACTTATGGTGGCCATGATTTGCGCGCCAGCACTGGCGCAAGACACCAGCGACAGTTCGACGAAAGCCAAGAAAAAGGAACAGGCGGCCGAAGAAACCACGGTTGTCGTCACCGGTTCGCGCATTCGCCATAAGGGCGCGGCCAGCGCCACGCCGACCACCGTCATCAATTCTGATACCATCCGCAAAACCGGCACGCGTCAGATCGCCGATCTGGTCAACCAGATGCCTGCGCTCGTCATCAGCCAGAGCGACCAGACCTCCAACGCCAACCGTGACAAAGACTCCCTGGATCAGGGCCATCCGGGCCTGAACGCCCTCGATCTGCGCGGCCTGGGTACCAAGCGCACCCTTGTCTTGGTGAATGGCCGCCGCCACGTCCCCGGCGCGCCGGGCAGCGCCGCTGTCGACGTCAGCACGGTGCCCTCCGGTCTGGTGGAGCGCGTCGAAATCGTCACCGGCGGCGCCTCGGCGCAATATGGCGCCGACGCCGTGGCCGGTGTCGCCAACTTTATTCTGAAGAAGAACTATCAGGGCGTCGACGCCAATATCCGCTACGGCAATTCGAACTATAACGACATGCCGAGCTATGCGGCGGATCTGTTGTGGGGCAAAAATTTTAACGACGGTCGAGGCAATGTCACCCTATTCGCCAGCTACGACCAGTCCGACGGCACGGTTGGCGGTCAGGATCGTCCCTGGACGGCGACCGGCAATCCATGGTGGACCAAGAAGCCGGGATCGGCAATGAACACCATCCTCGATGGGCGTCGTAATCTGGGCTATTCGCCACGCGCCATGGTGCTGCTGAACAAAAAGGTTTATACTTTCAACGACGATGGCTCGATGCGTAATCCGATCCTTGGGCCATCGGGTATCCTATATAACACCTACAACCTGAGCAACAATTCGAGCATCGCCAACCTGGAAACCGACGGCGGCGAGTTCGGGGGCCGTTACGACAACTGGCTGTTGTCCGTGCCCAGCCAGCGCTTCATCACCCACGGCAGCTTCGGCTATCAGCTTAGCGAACATGCCCGCTATTTCTTCGAAGCAGACTTCGCCACTAACAAATCGCACGGTGAGTATGGTCTGTGGTGGGAAGGCGGCACAAACAAGCTGCAGGACGGTAATCCGTTTATCACGCAAGAAATGATAAATGCCAATGGCGGCGGCTTCCCCGATGGTCTGTCCTTCGTGCGTAACTTCCCGGAATTTGGGAAGTCTCGGTCAAACTACCAGCGCGACATGTACCAGTTCGTCACCGGCTTTGAAGGTGATCTCCCTGCTCTGTTCCGTGGCCATGACTGGGCATGGTCAACCTATGTTTCCTACGGCAAAACCAAGGAAACAATCCAGGATTTCAACAACACCTCCAATGACCGTTACATGCGCGCGCTGGACGCGGTTACCGGTCCCGGCGGTACGCCGATCTGTGCGGTTAACGCCGATGCCGACACCACCAACGACGATCCCGCCTGTAAGCCGCTAAATCCGTTCAAGCCGGTCACTCAGGATGTCATTGCCTATCTGAATTATAATAGCAGCAAGTCCAACACCTCGCTCGAACAATATGTCTGGTCCGGTTATGTTACGGGTGGCATTTTCACCTTGCCAGCCGGTGATGTGCAGGTGGCCTTGGGCGCCGAATACCGCCGCGAGGCGAACAATATCGGCGCGCGTGACGAATATAACCCCGACAGCCCGAAATTTGTGCCTGATTACGGGGTATCCGAGACGCCTCTGAAGGGGGAATTCGACGTCAAGGAAGTCTTTGCAGAACTGAGCGTACCGATCCTCAAAGATCTGCCGTTCGCTTACCGCCTGACGGCTGACGCCGCCGTTCGTACCGCCGATTATTCGACCGCCGGCAAGACGACGGCTGAAAAGTACGGCCTGCAGTGGGCGCCTGTGAAGGATATCCGTTTCCGCAGCACCTACGGCACAGCCGTCCGTGCGCCGAATATCAGCGAAGTCTTTACCGCCTCGTCGATTAGCGGGCAGTGGCTCAGTGATCCATGTAACTACTGGAACCTGCCGAATCGCGTCGACAAGACCAAGTACACCGCCACCAACTGCGCCGCCGCCATGCCGGCCAACAAAAACGACTATTGGCTGTGGCTGGATGTCATCAAGAAAGGCAATTCGGATCTCAAGGTCGAAACCGCCAAGACCCTGACCGCGGGTGTGGTGCTGCAACCGCGCTTCATGAAGAATTTCACGGCCACCATCGATTATTACGACATCAAGATGAGCAATGTCATTTCGTCGATCGAGCCGCAGCAGATCATCAACAAGTGCATGGACGCGCCAACGCTCGACAACGCCTATTGCAGCATGATCGTTCGCGATCCAAAGACCCACAACCTCGTCTCCGTGGTTAAGCAGAACATCAATCTCGCCAAACGCACAACCAGCGGTATCGACATGGAATTCGATTATTCCGTCGATCTCGCTTCGTGGGGCTGGGGGGTCAATGCGGGTCGCTTAGGCGTCAACAGCGTATTCACCCGCCTGTTCGAGAACAAATACACCGCCGATCCGGATCATCCGGAAGTGATCACCGACACGGTCGGTATCTTCGGCTTCCCGAAATTGAAGGGTCGCACCGCCTTCACCTACAGTCATGACAAGCTGTGGGTTGGCTGGACCAGCCGCTTCTATTCGGGCATGCGCCAGACCGTGACCATTACACCGGACGCATATGCGCCCTATAAGACGAAGCCGATTGCCTATGACGACGTGTATGTGTCGTACTGGCTGAAGCCCAATGTGAACCTCAGCGCGGGCTTGTCCAACGCCTTAAACAAGCAGCCGCCTCGCTACCCGGGCGCTGAAGCCGGTGGCGCCTACTTCGGTGACGAAGGCTGGCAGGCTGGCGTGTTCGATGTGATTGGCCGTACAGGCTGGATCAATCTGCGCTTCACGCGCTAATCAAGTTCGGGCTCCGCACTGACCTGCGGAGCCCGTCTTGCGTTCACTGTCCTCGCACGTTACGTTGTGGACATGTTCAGCACGCTATGCGGGCTGCAAACTTATCTCCTGCACAGGCGAGATCAACAGACAGGGAGACCGTTATGAGCCTCAAATATCTCCACCACCGAGGCGCCCTATCCATGGTTCTCGTCCTGGCAATGGGCGGTCTGTTGGCGGGGTGTGCGCCGGTTAGGCTCGGGTCTTTCACAGATTTATCTCAGCCGCCGTGGCCGTCAGATGGAAAGGGCGAGGGGCCCCGTCCCACGGTGGTGCGGAAATCAAAAGGCGTGATTGCGAAGGGCGAAACGTCTGGACGCGTGGGAAACGACACCTATGTCTGTATGGACAACGAGTGCAAGGAAGCCATTAAGGTTGAATAGAGGCGCATAGCAAGACGTCGATGGGGCGAGCGAAACCTCCGCCAATCGGCTTTTCACACGGCGTGGCGAGGTTCAGATATCGCGGGCCACGACTGCTTCCAGTTTGGACAGGAAACTGTTCCAGCCGTGCATGGCGCCGCCAAAGGCCTGCTTTTGATCGGTCCGAAAACCGGCCTGTTCCACGCGCAGGTGCGTACCCGTCATGGTCGGGGTGAGGGTGAAGGTCACCACGCTACGTAAATCGTAGGCGGCATTATCATTGACATGATCCCAGGTGAAAGACAGGCACTTGCCGGCGTCAAGGATTAGCACCTCACAATCCAGCACGCCGCCCCAGTCGCCGCGCAGGTTGAACCTGTGACCAATGGCGGGCTGGAAGTCGTTTCTCATCAGCCACTCCGCCATCAGGTGCGGCTGGGTGAGGGTGCGCCACAGTTTTTCCGGCGGGTGGGGAAAATCGCGTTCGACGATGACAGAGCGAGTTTCGGGTGTCGTCATCAGGATTTGGCCTTCTTTTTAGGCGCATTCGCCTTGGTCGAGATATTCAGCGCGATGGCGGCCCGGATCAAGGCCATGAAAGCCGCCTCATTGATTGGTTCGCCCTCACGGAAATCGATGGCACGCCGTGTGGCACCTTCCAGGCTGGAATTGAACAGCCCCTCCGGATCGGGGACCGAGGCGCCCTTGGCGAAGGTCGTTTTTACCGCGGCCTTGTAGGTTTCACCGGTGCAGACAATGCCGTCGTGCGACCAAACCGGAATATTCCATTTCCATTCCTCAACGATGTCGGGATCTGCTTGCTTGATCAGGCTGCGCAGCCGGTTAAGCGTGTCACCGCGCCAATCGGCATAGTCCCGGATGGCGTCGTCGATAAGCTGCGCGGCCGGGACGCCTTCGGTGCTCTTAAGGGGCTTTTTCATGAGGGGCCTTTCTATATGGGATCGCCGGGGATCCGGCTGGCCTGCCGAACCCAATCAATCAGCTGCGCGTCGTCAATCGGTTCGTTTTCGTGGATATCGAGATAGCGTACGTTCTTCTGTTTTGAGGCGCCCGGCGGTAGTGGGTTGAGTGCCGCGCCGTGGAAGAAGGCAATTTTAACATACCGGTTGAAGCAGTGGATGCCGAGGAACCAGCCATTTTCGGTCGTGCCGTAGAACGGAGAATTCCATTTAACCGCCTTTCGCACATCAGGAATGGCCTGCGAGATCGCAGCATCCAGTTGACGGCCAACCTCGCTCTTCCAAGCCGGCATGGCGGCGATATAGGCCTGCACGGGGCCATCGCCGTCACCCTTCGCGATCTGGGGATTACCGCCGGACAGAAGGACCGGGCCGGTTGTTTCCTTAGTCATCAGTCCCCCGTCGTCAGGCCGCGACGGCCGGTATAGGGCAGCACAAACATATATAGCCCCGTAAACAGCAGGAAGAACAAGGGCGGCAACGGTACATAGTACAGCCACTGAATCGGATGACCCAAACCCAGCGCCGCAAAGTTGGCGGCGACGGTCAGGGCGAAAAAGATCGACACCCAGCGGTGGCTTTGCCGTATCCATGTGTTCACAGTCATTGATCCATCCTCTTCAGCAAGTCTTCGAGATCGTCCATGCGGCTTTCCCAGAACCCGGACATTTCATGTGTCCAGTCGACAAGAGGTGTCAGGGCCTTGAGTTGCGCGCTGTAATGGGTCTGCCGGCCGGCGGGACGGTCACGGACCAGGCCGGCCTGCTTCAGGACCGCCAGATGTTTGGACACCACCGGCTGAGACACACCGGCCTGAGCGGTCAAGGCGGCCACGGTCTGCTCGCCGTCGCGGCACAGACGTTCGAAAATCGCCCGTCGCGTTGGGTCGGACAGGGACCGGAACAAAATATCATTGGGCGTGTCGGACACCGGCATCACAATTCATACCTGAATGGCTATAAATTATTCATAGCTGTTTGGGTATGAATGTCAAGCGGATCAATACGGTGTTTTTGGTGACTGTGCCGCCATCTAACATTTTCGTAACTTTACAGTTTAGTTCCATATGAAATAGTCGCGGCCTTAACCGATGAGAGGGCTGCGCCATGACGAAATCCTTTAAATTTAAGCCGAGCCGCCTCAGTTTGGCGTTCGCGGCGGGCTTGGTGGCATTGGCGCCGATGGCCGGATCTCCTGTTCAGGCGGCTGCGCCGGCCAAGCCTGTGTCGGCCAAGGCGGCGCCAATCACCGTACCGCCGATCGTCTACAAGACGCGCACCCTGCCGAACGGCATGAAGTTGCTCTATTCTCGCGACACCACCACGCCGAACGTCACAGTTCAGGTCTGGTACAGCGTCGGTTCAAAGGACGATCCCAACGGCCGTTCCGGCTTTGCGCACCTGTTCGAGCATTTGATGTTCAAGGCGACCCAGGACATGCCATCGGAAACCTTTGACCGCCTGACCGAAGATGTCGGCGGTTTCAACAATGCCTCGACCTGGGATGATTTCACCAACTATTACGAGGTTGTTCCTGCCGCCAGCCTGGAACGCTTGATCTGGGCCGAATCGGAGCGCCTGGGGGCATTGGTCGTCGATGAGGACATCTTCAAGTCGGAACGCGACGTGGTGAAGGAAGAGCTGCGTCAACGTGTCCTGGCTCAGCCCTACGGCCGCCTGTTCGGTCTTTATATTGCGCAAAATTCCTACACCACCCACCCGTACAAGCGGCCAGGCATCGGGTCGATCGAGGAACTGAACCTCGCCACGATCGACGACGTGCGCGCCTTCCATGCCACCTATTACCGGCCTGACAACGCCGCCCTGATCGTTGTTGGCAACTTTGACGAGGCGCAGCTCAATGCCTATGTCGACAAATATATGGGGCCGTTGAAAACGCCCGCGTCGCCCATGCCGCGCGTCACGGCCGTCGAGCCGCCGCATACGGTGGCGAAGACGGTCACCACCTATGGGCCGAACGTTCCCTTGCCCGCCGTCGCCTTGACCTGGATGGGGCCCAAGGCGTCCGATCCTGACGCTGCGGCGACGAAGGTGCTCGACGCCATCCTGACGAGTGGCAAATCCTCGCGTCTTTACAATAGCTTGGTGTATGACACCCAGGTCGCGACCAGCGTCTTTTCGAATGCCGATCTGCCGGCCCAGCCGGGGCTGATCTATGTCGGGGCCATCATGGCGGATGGAAAGCCATTAGCCGATGGTGAAGCCCAGCTGCTGACTCAGACCGCCCGCCTGCGCGACACGCCGGTCAGCGCGGACGAACTTAGCGAGGCCAAGACCGAACTGATCGCCAATGCGGTGCGCCAGCGCGAGACCATCGATAACCGGGCCTTCGCCCTGGGCTATGCCTTAGTGACACAAGGCAATGCGGACAAGGCCAACAGCGAAGTCGCCGAATTGTCGGCGGTAACGGCGGCCGATGTTCAGGCCGTGGCGCGCAAATACCTCACCGTGAATGGCATGACGACCATCCGCTATGTTGCGGAATCCGAACGCAAGGACGCTGCCCCGGTTGTCGCCACCGTGCCGCCGGCAGCCAGCGCCACCTTTACCGGCCCGATCTATACCCTGCGTCCGGAAGGCGAGCGCACCCCGTTGCCGCCCTTGGGCGCCGCCGTCAACCCGACCCTGCCGGCACCGGCTGAAACCACTCTGCCCAACGGCTTGAAGGTCGTGGTGGCGAAAAGCTCGGACCTGCCGCTGGTCGCCGTGCGGCTGACGGTGAAGGCCGGTGCGTCGTCCGATCCGGCGGGTAAGGCCGGCGCGGCCAGCCTGATGTCCGATGTCATCACCGAAGGCACGGCGACGCGCACGGCGCAGCAGATCGCCGCCGAAAGCGAGGCCTTGGGTACGGAAATTTCCGCCGGGTCCGATTGGGAATATTCCGCGCTCAGCATGAATGTGGTGAAGGGCAACCTGTCGCCGGCCATGGCCATACTGTCTGACGTCGCTCTGCATCCGGCGTTCAAGGCCGATGAGATTGAGCGTATGCGCAGTCAGACGCTCGATGGACTGAAAGTCAATTATCAACAGCCCGGCGCCTTGTCCGGCTACGTGACGGCGCCCCTGATCTATGGCGGTACGCCGATGGGCCATGTGTCGAGCGGTACGCCGCACTCTCTGCCTGGCATTACGCGTGAGGATCTGGTGGCGCTGCATACGGGCGCCTGGCGGCCGAACAATGCGATCTTGGTGCTCACGGGCGACATCACGCCCAAGGAAGGCTTTGCCCTGGCCCAGGCCGCCTTCGGAAACTGGAAGGCGCTGGCGGGCAAGCCCCTGACAGCACCCGTCGTGACCCCCGCGGCACCGCCGCGCGACGTGATTATCGATCTGCCCGGCACGGGGCAGGCGGCGGTGAGGGTGGTCAAGACGACCATCGCCCGTTCATCGCCCGACTATTATCCCGGCATTGTGGCCAGTACGGTCTTGGGCGGCGGTTATTCGGCACGTCTCAATCAGGAAATCCGTATCAAGCGCGGCCTGAGTTACGGCGCGAATGCTAGCCTGTCCACGCGCCTGACGACCGGCGGATTTACCGGCCAGGCCCAGACCAAGAACGAATCGGCGGCGCAGGTCGTCGGTCTCATCAAGACCGAAATGACGCGTCTGGCGGCAGAACCGGTAAGCGCGGACGAATTGACCGCACGCAAATCGGTGCTGATCGGCAATTACGGGCGAAACCTGGAACGGGCCGACGGTCTGGCCAATGTACTGGGCGATCTGGCCTTCTACCGGATCGATCTGAAGGAAATTCAGCAATATACGACCAAGGTGACCGCGGTGACGCCGCAGCAGGTCAGCGCCTTTGCCGGAACCCAGCTCGATCCTGCGACGTCCAGCGTGATTGTTGTGGGAGACCGCAGCCAGATGGGCGACGCGATTACCGCCGCCCTGCCCAAGGCCGAGATTATCTCCGTGACAGACCTTAATCTGGATAAGCCCGCGTTGAAGTAGGCTGGTGCCGGTCCGGTGTCAGTCCTGCCGAGGCCATAGTCGCCCATCGTGGGGGATGGGCCGCCAGGCGTGACGCCGGATCAGTTTCTCTCGCCAGAAGGCGGTATAATCGGCGATGGCCTGAACCTCAGTGACTTCGTGGTCGTGGTGGAGGCCCATCTCGAAATAGATGTTCAGATTGGTCAAATCGGGCTGGGGCAGTTTGCCGTCCAGGCAGTCGGCCCACATGCCGGCATAGAGGGTTTCGAGATGCGCCACCAGTTTGGTGGTGTCGAACAGGGTGGAGGTCAAGCGGTTGGCCAATAGGTGTTCGCGCCAGGCCTTAAGATCGCCATGTCCCCGGCCAAGCGCCACGGCCTGGTCGACATAGTCTTCGATGCGGGTGCAGACAAGTGAGTCCGGCAGTCCGGCCGATTTGACGAGCGATCCGCAGACGCGCGACGCGAACGTGCGTCCCGACAAGGTCAGCACCGGCACGCCCATCCAGAGGGCGTCCGAGCAGGTGGTATGCGCGCCATAGGGCGTGGTGTCGAGGAACAGATCGGCTAGCGGATAGCGCGCCAGATGGTGGGCGTTGGCCATCTTGTCGGCAAAAATAATTCGGTCCGGGTCAATGCCCTTTTCCTGGGCATAGGCTTTGAGACGGGTGTGAGAGGTTTCCGCACCGGACAACAGCCACAGAACGGATTTAGGCACGCGCGCCAGGATTTCCAGCCAGCGGTCGAAGGTAAAGCGTGTGATCTTGTGCGTGCCATTGAAGCAGCAATAGACGAAGGCGTCTTCAGGCAGGCCGGCTTCGGCGCGCGTCGGTGTATGGTCCGCGACAACGCGTAGTCGGTTGTTCGGCTGATAGCAGGGCAGGCGGGTAACCTGCTCAGAATAGTAGATCTCGTCCCCTTCCGGTATGATCCAAGGATCGGCGATGATGTAGTTGTGATAGGGGCTGGCGAGGCTGCCCGGAAAGCCCAGCCAGTTGACGATGACCGGGGCGGGGCGCAGGGCCAGAAGTTTGGTGCGGCCGTCGCGGGTATACCCGTTGACGTCGATGAGGATTTGAATGCCGTCGTCGGCGATGCGCCGGGCGGCAGTCGCGTCATCCATCTTCGTGATATCGATGAAATGGTCCGCCGTCGCCTTGTAATGGGCATGGATCGGATCGGTCGAGGGAATGCCGCAATAATAGGCGAAAACCTCGACCTTCGACCGATCATGCAGGCCCAGTACTTCATACATCAGGTGGCCGATGGCGTGCTCACGCAGATCCGATGACAGATAACCTATACGGATGGGCTTGTCCTTCGGTGCGTTCATTGCCGCCCAATGGGTGGTCAGCCTGTCGCCGGGCATGCCGACATCGCGCAGATTGTAGGTATAGCTGACCGCCAGCTGAAAGATCGGGTCATCCGTATAGGCGTCAACCGACAGCGGCGAAATGCCGGACAGCAGATGGTCGCGCGTCATGTTTTCGAAGGGAAGCACAACCGGCCACGCGCACTGGCGCTGACGCAGGGCGATGAAGTGCTGCATGGCTTCGCGCTGTTGCGGATCGAGTTCCAGACTAATTCGTAGGGCGGTTTCGGCGGGTTCGTCCTGATGCGCGCCTTCCAGCACGCGCGCGGCCTGATTGAGCGCCATGGTCTTGTGCCGCACGGCGGAGCCGGTCAGTTGATCGAGGCGGCTGGCGAGCGCGTTCCAGGTAATGACCGCCTGGGCATTGTCGCCCAAACCTTCGTGGATGCGGCCGAGGTTGATATAGACGCTGTGGAAGTCCGGATTGAGGCTCACCACCCGCTCCATCACGTCGCGGGCCTGGGCCAGATCCCCGGTGTCGGTCAGGATGACGCCAAGGTTGAACAGCAGGGCATATAGCAGGGGGTGGTCGGGATTTTGCGCCAGAAATTGATTGTAGAGGGCGACGACAGCAGCCTCCTGGCCGGCGGCTTTCAGCGTTTCGGCCGACTGTATCAGCTCCATCACCGTCATAGGTTTGCCTCCATGTGCGACCTGTCCGTACGTATCCGCCATTTAAACTTTCCGATTCGCCTGTTTATCAAACTTAATGGGTGCATCCAAACTGAACGGCGCTCAGCCGATTGTCAAAAATCAACAGCTGTTTTCGCAAAAACACCGCTGAATGACACGACTCATGTAAAACAGGTTTCGCTATTGGGCGGCGGGTTAAAATTTACTTTTTCGGCATAACGCGAAAACACAGCCATCAGTCGAAATTAATCAAAAGTTTACCGTAAATTTTAATAAGTGGTTCATTAATCTAGGCTGACGAACACAAGGGCAGGACCGTGTCTTCCATATCAGGACTGTCGGCGGCGCAGATATCCAAGCTGAGTACGACGTACATCGAAAGCTTGTCGACGTCGGATCTGGCCGAGCTGAAGACGACACAGATCAGCGCCCTGTCCACGTCTGCGGTCTCGATTCTGTCCACGACTCAGATTGGTGCGCTGTCCACGACCCAGGTCAAGGCGCTTACGACCAATCAAGTCAAGGCGTTGACAACCGACCAAATGGCTTTTCTGGCCACTGGCGCGGTTGCCTTTACCCGTGATCAGCTTGCCGTATTGCTGACGGCCCAATTGGAAGCCTTTTCCGCCACCGCTATTTCGGCCCTAGATACGGCCCAATTGGCTGGTCTGACCGTTGCCGAAATCAGCCATCTGACGCCGACTCAATTCGCGGCCCTGACGCCCGATCAGGTGGGTCGTTTCACCACCGGGCAAATTCGCGGCCTCACAACGACCGAAGTCTCGTCCCTAACGACCACGCAACTGACCGGCTTGACGCCCCTACAGTTGAGCGCTTTCACCGCCACCAGTATCGCCGCCCTGGGGTCGACGTCCCTGCTGTCCCTGAGCTCCACTCAGGTGCAGGGACTATCGACATCCGCTGTTTTTGGCCTGACACGGACGACCTTCGCTGAGATAGCCACGACGTTTTTGTCAGAACTGAGTGCAACACAACTGAAGTCGGTGTCGGCCGCCAATCTGAACAGCCTATCGACCTCGGCGGTCGCTGCGCTTGAAACACGCCTTGTCGCGAACCTGGCGACCACGCAGATCGCCGATCTCAATGCAGCCACGATCGGGGCCTTGACGACAACTCAGGCTATGGTTTTGTCCGGCGCTCAACTCGCCGCCATCAGTACCTCGGCTCTTGCGGGGCTTACGACGACGGATGCCACCGTCCTGACGCCCACTCAGACCGCTGCTCTGACGGCTGTCCAGGTGGCGTATTTTTCGACCGGCCAGCTTGCGGCGCTCACAACAAGCCAGCTCAATTCTCTGTCGACGACCGCGATGGCGGCGCTCAAGCCCAATCAAGCGGCGGGCCTGACGACGACCCAGATTTCCGGTCTGGACACCACGCACATCCAGGCGCTGACGACAAGCCTGCTGACGGCGCTAACCCCGTTCCAGGTCGATTCCCTCACGCCCGGTCAGGTCGCCCAGCTGAAGACGATTCAGTTGAACGCTATCAACGGCACGGCATTCACTGAACTTTCGACCACAGATTTGGGCGCCCTGACAACCCTCCAGATGGCGGGGCTGGATTCGACCCATGTCGAGCGTCTGACGGCGACCCAGGTCGCGTCGCTGTCCTCTACCCAGCTCGGCGCCATCGCGGCGGCTAGCATTCCGACCTTCTCGGCCGACGATATTGCGGCGCTCAGCACCGGCCAGTTGGCTGGGCTTACCTCGGCTCAGGTGGGACGTCTGACGACTACGCAACTGACCACCTTGACCGCTACCCAGTTCGCGGCTCTGACTCCCACGGCGCTGGCCGGATTGACGCCCGCCCAGATCGGGGGCGTTACGACCGATAGACTGGTCGCGCTTGGTGCCGATCAGGTAAATGGCCTGAGCAATGAAGCCCTGGCGGCCATGAAATCGACCCAGGCGGCGGCGCTTACGGCAACTCAGGTGAGTGGGCTGAGTGAAACCAAGATCGGCGCCATTTCGGCGGCCGCCCTCGGCGGCCTGACGACGACGAACGTAGCGCTTTTGTCCGCCACGCAGGTGGGCAAACTGACCTCCAGCCAGATCGGTGCACTTGGTCCCACCAATTTGGCCGCCTTGACCGCTACAACACTCGCGGCATTGACCAGCACGCAATTGCCCGGCGTAACAGCCACCGAAGTTTCCGGCCTTAGCTCGACCCAAGTGGGGTCTCTGACCTCAACCCAGCTCAATGCCCTGACCACGGCGGCGATCAAGGCGCTGACGGCCGATCAGGCGCGTGCGTTAGGCCCGGCGGCACTGTCCGGAGTGTCGGTGACACGTATCGCCGCCCTGAGCACTGCTGCCGTCAACGCTCTGACGCCAGCGGCGTTTGCCAGTCTGAGTTCAACCCAGGCGCTCGGCTTGTCGAGCGCGCAGGTGGCCGCCCTGACGACAAGCCAGATCGCCGCCTTGGGCACGGAGCAACTCAATAAGCTCACCACCGCCGCAGTCTTCGGCCTTAACGCCACACTGACGGCGGCCCTGACGACAACGCAGGTGTCGGCGCTTGCCACAACCCTCCTGGCGGCCTTGTCCGCCAGCGCCATCAGCGGGCTTAACCAAACCCAGGTCGCCACGCTCAGTACCTCTCAGATGCAGGCCTTGAAGGCGGCACAATTGAACGCCCTGACGTCGTCGGCGCTTAACGGGCTGACGACGACGGAACTGGACGCCCTGACATCGACGCAATTGGCCAGCCTGTCGACGGGGCAGATCGCTATTTTCGGTAGCACGCACATCGCCAATCTGGAGACCACCCAACTCCCCGGATTGACGGGTGTGCAACTGGGCAGTTTCACGACGGACCAGCTTGCGGCGCTGTCGACGACACAACTCAACAGTCTGACCGCCACCACGCTGGGCGCGCTGAAGGCAACCCAGGCGGCGGGCCTGTCTACGACCCAGATCGCCGGACTCGACATGACCCGCGTGCAGGCGTTGAATTCCAGCATACTCGGCGCGCTCAATGCCACTCAGGTCGAGGCCCTGACCTCGACCCAGATGACCCAGCTTCAGCCGGGCCAGCTCAATGCCATCAACGCCACGGCCTTCGCCGATCTGACCACGACCGACGTTGGTGTCCTGACGGCGACGCAGCTTACCGGATTGAATTCAACCCAGGTAGAGCGCCTGACCCAGACCCAGATTGCGGCGCTTGGGGCGTCTCAGCTTGGTGCTTTGGCGCCGGCGACCATCGCCACCTTTTCCACCGCTGAGATCGCCGCCCTTACGACGTCACAACTGGCCGGCATCACCTCCGCTCAAGCGGGCAAGCTTACCGCTGCTCAGTTGTCGAACCTGAGCGCGACGCAGTATGCAGCCCTGACATCGACGGCCCTGTCTGGGCTGACGGCGGCGCAGATCGCGGGCATATCGGCCGATGCGCTTGCTTCGGTGGGCGCTGGCCAACTGAATAGCCTGACGGCGGCGGCCCTCGGGGGGATTACAGCCACCCAGTCGGCCAGGCTGACGACGACCCAGATTGCCGGGTTGACTGAAAATAAGTTGGCGTCGCTGTCCGTGACGGCCCTGAGCGGTCTTACGACAACCGATGCCGCGATGTTGTCGACGTCCCAGATCGCCAGGCTCAGTTCCGCCCAGATCGCCGCGCTTGGCGCGGCCAATCTGGCCGCTGTCAATGCGACCCAGTTCGAGACATTGTCGGTCACGCAACTAAGCGGCCTCACCTCGGCCCAGGTCGCAGCCCTCAGCCCGGGACAGATGGCCGGACTGAGTGCCGCGCAGCTGAACGCACTCACCACGACGGCGCTGAGATCGCTCACGGCGGACCAGGCTGCGGCCCTTTCATCCACAGCCTTGGCGGGGCTTGCGGTGACCCGCATCGGTGTCCTGACAACCTCAGCTGTTAGCGCCGTGACGGCGACCGCCCTAACCGGCCTGACCTCGACCCAGGCCCTCGGACTGACCAGCGCGCACGTTGCCAATCTCACCTCGACCCAGCTTGCCGCCTTGACTACGGAGAAGCTCAACAAGCTGACGGTAAGCGCTGTTGCCGGGCTCACCGCCACCCTGGCCGGTGCGCTCTCAACCACCCAACTGGCCGGGCTGGCGACCACCCTTTTAAGCGTCCTGCCGACCACGGCGATCGCGGCTCTGAACCAAACCCAGATCGCCGCGCTCGACGCCTCGCAGATTCAGTCGCTAAAGGCTGCGCAGTTGAATGCCTTGACCGCTGCGGCCGTCGGCGGCCTGACGACGACTGAATTGGCCGGGCTGACAACGACCCAGATTGCCGGACTTTCGACAACCCAGATCGCCAATCTCGGCACGAGCAGCATCACCAGTCTCAAGACATCCCAGATTGTCGGCCTTACCCCCGCCCAGGTCATGAGCTTTTCGGCAGACCAACTGAAAGCGATGACGACGACGCAGCTCAACAGCCTGACGATCGGCGCGATTGGCACGCTGCGGTCGACGCAGGCGACAGGCCTAACGTCCTCCCAGCTTTCAGGACTGGACACAACACACCTGCAAGCCCTCAACACGTCTATTCTGGCGGCGCTGGACGATACTCAGCTCGGGGCCCTGACCTCTACGCAATTCGCCACTCTGACTACGACGCAATTGAATGCGATCAACGGTACGGCATTTACAGATCTGACAACGACCGATGTCGCGGCCCTGACGACTACCCAGCTGGCCGGGCTGACAGCAACCCAGGCCGAACGTTTGACGCAGACACAGATCGCGGGTTTGACATCCACGCAGATGGCCGCCTTGACGGCCGCGAACCTGGCGACCTTCACGACCACCGAAATCGGCGCTTTGACCTCCACGCAACTGGGCGGCTTGACCGCTGCGCAGGTAAGCCGGCTGGCGACGTCGCAACTGAACGGTCTCAGCGTTACCCAGTTGATGGCGGTGACGACAACGGCATTGTCGGGACTGACTGCGACACAAGTCGGTGCCATCGACGTCACGACCATAGCCGCCTTGCCCGCCGATCGGCTTAATATCCTTACACCTTCCGCGCTTGTCGGTCTGACGGCAGCTCAGGTCGGCGGCCTGACAACAACGCAGATTTCTGGCCTGGCGGAAACCAAACTGGCCGCATTGACCGCCACCGCGCTCGGCGGCCTTACACCGCTCGATGTCGCCGCCTTATCGACCACGCAGATCGGAAAGCTGAATGCGAGCCAGATCGCGGGGCTTGGCGCCACGAATTTCGCGACCTTGACGTCGACGACCTTGGCAAGCTTGACCTCGACGCAATTGGCCGGGGTAACGGCCTCTGAACTCATAGCCCTGTCTTCGACCCAGGTCGCCGCTTTGGCTTCGACGCAACTGAACGCGCTGACAACCACTGCCCTGTCGGCCCTGACCGGCGATCAGGCCTCGGCCCTCAGTTCGACCGCTCTGTCTGGTCTGGCGGTTACCCGTATTGGCGCCTTGACGACATCGGCGGTTACCGCGTTGACCCCAACGGCGCTGGATGGACTGACGACGACCCAGGCCCTGGGACTCACCAGCGCGCAGGTTGGTAATCTGACAGCCACGCAGCTGGCGTCGCTGTCCACCGATCAGCTTAACAAACTGACCGTCACGGCCGCCGCAGGCCTGACGAGCACTCAGGCTGCCGCTCTCACAACAACACAGGTCGGCAGCCTGGCCAACACCGTCCTGTCCGCCTTGACCACGGATGTCGTTGCCGCATTGAATTTGACGCAGGTCGCCGCGCTGTCGATAACTCAGATTGCGGCCTTGAAGACCACCCAACTGAATGCATTAACGTCGACCGCCTGGAGCGGCCTAGCGCCCGCCGCTATTACCAGCCTGACGACGACCCAGATCGCCGGGTTGGGCACCACCCAGATTTCCGGCCTGACGACGACCCAGATTGGGGGGCTGCTGTCGACTCAGTTGGCCGCGCTATCGACGACCAGCGTGGCCATGCTCAATGAAACGGCTGTAGGCGCGCTTGCCTCGACTCAATTGGCGGGCCTTGGTGCGCTCCAGATCGGTGCGCTGACCACAACGGCTTTCGCCGGCATGGATACGACGAAGATCGGCGCCCTCACCACGGCCCAGATAGCGGGGGTTACGGCATCCGACCTGGTCGCGCTCACCCCAACCCAATTGGGCGGGTTTGCGTCTACCCAGATTGGCGCGCTGTCGACGCGCAGCCTGTCGGCCCTGACCCAAACCGTCATTGGCAATCTGACCACCACGCAGGTGGCCGGCCTGAGCCAGACCCAGATCGCGTCATTGACCCAAGACGCCCTGAATGGCCTGACCTCGGCCCAGGTCGCCAATCTGACGACGACGCAACTGAGCGGGTTCAATTCGAGCCAACTGGCGTCCTTAACCACGGATCAATTGAACGGCTTATCGGCCACCCAGTTCAGCGCATTGACCAATACGGCCATCTCCGGCTTCAATGAAACCCAGGCGAATAACCTGACGTCGGCTCAGATCAATGCCCTGTCAAGCGCGCAGCTGTTCGGTTTGACGACCACTATCTTCGGTAACCTGTCGACAACGGCCATCGCCGCCTTGGGCACGAGCCAGCTTGCCGCCTTGACAGCTACAGAACTGAGAGCAATGAGCCCGGTTCAGATGACCTCAGTCAATCAAACCCAGATCGGGGGCTTGACCACGACGGCCCTGACGGGGCTGACTGCGACACAGTTATCGTCTCTGTCGACGACGCAATTGTCCTTGCTTAGCACCGGGCAGATTGGTGCGCTGACGCTGTCGGCCATAACCGGCCTGACGACCAGCCAGATCGCAGCCTTTACCTCAACCCAGGTGAGCGGGCTGACAGGGGTGCAGAGAAGCGCCTTCTCCGCCGCGCAACTCGACGCCCTGCAATTGAAATTGGCCTAACTCGGCTTAAGCCGTTTCGGCGGAAATCTGGTCGAGCGTTTTGGCCGGAGTGATGGCTTGCGGGTCGATGTAGCAGTGCAGGATGGCCGGTTTGCCGCTGGCCTGGGCACGCAGGAAGGCGGGGGCGAACTCCGCGGTAGTGCGCACGGTTTCGCCATGACCGCCGAAGGCTGTGGCATAGGCGGCGAAATCGGGATTTTTCAAATCGGTGCCGACCACGCGATGCGGATAGTTACGTTCCTGGTGCATGCGGATCGTGCCGTACATGCCGTTATCGATGACGATCACGATGACCGGAATGTCGTACTGAACCGCTGTGGCGAATTCGTTGCCGTGCATCAGGAAGCAGCCGTCGCCGGCAAAGACGACCACGGTCTTGTCGGGGCATTGGCGTTTGGCCATGACGCCTGCCGGTACGCTATAGCCGACGCTGCCGGAAGTCGGCGCGATCTGCGTGCGCGGCTGGGTATGCCGCCAGTAGCGATGCAGCCAGATGGCGTAATTGCCGGCACCGTTGCAGGTGATCGTATCGGCGGGCAGGTTTTCGCGCAGCCACACCATGACTTCGCCATATTGAAACTCACCGGGAAGTTTCGCCGGTGTGGTCGTCCACATCAGGAAGTCCATGTGAGCGTTCTGGGTCTGCTCCGCCCATGGCGCGTCGATAGGCGTATTCAGCGCGGACAGGGCCAGTGCGAATTCATCCGGGGCGCAGACGATGCCTTGGGCAGGCTGATAGACCTTGCCGATTTCGCCCGCGTCCGGGAAGACATGGATTACGGTCTGCTTCGGCTGTGGACTGTCGATCAGGGTGTAGCTGGCCGAGGGCACCTCCGCCATGCGCGCACCCAATAGGATCAGCAGGTCGGCCTCCTTGACGCGGGCACTTAGCTTGGGGTTCTGACCAAAGCCAAGATCGCCGGCATAGGCCGAATGATCGGCCGGGAAGAGGGCAGAGCGGCGAAATTCGGTCGCGACCGGAATCTGAAAACGCGTGGCGAAATCAGCGATAGCTTTACAGCCGTCAGTACTCCAGTTGCTGCCGCCCAGAATGATCAGCGGGCGTTTGGCCGTCTGTAAATGACCCTCAAATTGCTTAAGTATTTCAACAGACAGTGTTGGTTTTACGTATGTAATAACTGATGCGTCGCCAACGGACTCAACGTCTGTCAGCACGTCTTCCGGCAGGGAAATGACGACCGGTCCAGGGCGTCCCTGCATGGCGACTCGGAAAGCGCGGGCGATGATTTCCGGTATACGGCGGGCGTCGGTGATTTCGACAACCCATTTCGCCGTGCTTCCGAAGACAGCCTGATAATCCATTTCCTGGAACGCGCCACGGCCAAGCATCGCCCGCTCGACCTGGCCGATGAACAGGATCATTGGCGTTGAGTCATGCTGAGCGATATGGACGCCATGGGCGGCGTTCATCGCGCCCGGCCCGCGCGTGACGAAGCAGATGCCGGGGCGTGCGGTTAGCTTGCCATAGGCTTCGGCCATGATGGCGGCGCCCCCTTCGTGACGACAGATCAGCACGTCGATATCGGCGTCGTACATAGCGTCCAGCGCCGCCAGATAGCTTTCGCCAGGGACGCAGGTGATGCGGTCGACACCCTGAATCTTCAGTTGGTCGACGAGAATCTGACCACCGGTGCGCGGCGTGGGGGAAGAAGCGGACATCAGGATTTCCATTCAGGGTGGCCGGTGCCCAGCATGGGCGACGGTGATAGGGCGGACATGCGTTCGCCATCAATAACAATAGGTGAGGCAACGCCGGCGACGTGTGAGCCGTCCGGTGCCGTGAGATCGAGCCTCAGGCGGCGATGGATGATCTGAGGGTCGTTGAACACGTCTTCTATACGATTGATCGGACCGGCGGGCACGCCGTGGTCTTCGAGCAGGGCAAGCAGGCCGGCGCGTGTCCAGGATGCGAGGTAGGGTTCCAGTTCAGCCTGCAGGCGGGCACGCAGGCCGACGCGTTGGGCATTGGTCTGGTAGTCCGGGTTCAGCAGGATATCACCGGCGTCCAGAGCGACGCAGAACTTGCGGAACTGGCCGTCATTGCCGACCGCGACGATGACGTGGCCATCTTTTACGCGGAACACCTGATAGGGGGCGATATTGGGATGGGCATTGCCCAGGCGCGACGGCGATGTGCCGGAGACGAGATAGTTGCTGGCCTGATTGGCCAGGATAGATGTCGCGGTATCGAACAGCGACATATCTATATGGCAGCCTTCGCCGCTGGTGTGCCGGCCATTCAGGGCGGCGAGTATGGCCGTTGCCGTATAGACACCGGTAAAGATGTCCACGACAGCGACACCGACCTTCTGTGGTTCGCGGTCGGGTTCGCCGGTAATGTCCATCAGGCCGCTCATGCCCTGGATGATGTAGTCATAACCGGCGCGGGCGGCGTAGGGACCGTCCTGGCCGAAGCCGGTGATCGACGCGTAGATCAGGCGCGGATTGACGGCCTTCAGGCTGGCGTAATCGAGCCCATATTTTTTCAGGCCGCCGACCTTGAAGTTTTCGATGACGATATCGGCCTCGGCGGCTAGCTTGCGGATGACGGCCTGGCCTTCCGGCGTTTCGAAGGCGACGGCGACCGACGACTTGCCGCGATTGCAGCTATGGAAGTAGGCGGCGCCCCAGGCATTACCTGCGGCATCCGTCACGAAGGGCGGTCCCCAGGTGCGGGTGTCGTCGCCGGTTTCTGGCCGCTCTATCTTAATGACCTCAGCGCCAAGGTCGGCAAGCAGTTGCCCGCACCACGGGCCGGCGAGGATGCGGGCGAGTTCGAGAACCTTAAGGCCGGCCAGCGGTTTCATGTCTATCCTTGGGCTTTAGAAGAACGCCTGCAACCCGGTTTGCGCCCGTCCCAGGATGAGGGCATGGATATCGTGCGTGCCTTCATAGGTATTGACGGTTTCGAGGTTCTGGGCATGGCGCATGACATGGAATTCCTCATGGATGCCATTGCCGCCGTGCATGTCGCGCGCTTGGCGGGCGACGTCGAGCGCCTTGCCGCAGTTGTTGCGCTTGATCAGCGAGATCATCTCAGGTGCCATCTGGCCGGCGTCGAACAATTGCCCGACGCGCAAGGCCGCCTGGAGCCCCAGGGTGATTTCAGTCTGCATGTCGGCCAGCTTCTTCTGGAACAACTGCATCTGGGCCAGGGGTTTGCCGAATTGCTTGCGGTCCAGGCCATATTGGCGCGCGCGGTGCCAGCAGTCTTCGGCCGCGCCCATGACGCCCCAGGCAATGCCGTAGCGGGCGCGGTTGAGACAGCCGAACGGCCCCTTCAATCCGCTGACATTGGGCAGGAGCGCGTCTTCGCCGACCTCGACGCCATCCATGACGATTTCACCGGTGATCGAGGCGCGTAAGGACAGTTTGCCGTGAATCTTCGGCGCGCTCAGGCCCTTCAGCCCCTTGTCGACGACGAAGCCGCGAATGACGTCGTCGAGCTTGGCCCAGACCACGAAGACATCGGCGATGGGGGAATTGGAAATCCACATCTTGGTGCCCGTCAAACGGTAGCCGCCGTCGATCTTTTCGGCCTTGGTGCGCATGCCGCCGGGATCGGATCCGGCGTCGGGCTCGGTCAGGCCGAAGCAGCCGACCCATTCGCCCGAGGCCAGTTTAGGCAGGTATTTCTGGCGCTGGGCCTCGCTGCCATAGGCATAGATCGGATACATGACCAGGGACGACTGGACGCTCATCATCGATCGGTAGCCGGAATCGACCCGTTCGACTTCGCGCGCCACCAGGCCATAGGCGACGTAGGACGCACCCGCGCCGCCATAGGTTTCGGGCAAGGTCACGCCAAGCAAGCCCAGTTCGCCCATCTCGTTGAAGATATGGCGGTCGGTATATTCCTCGCCATAGGCCTTCAGCACGCGGGGTTGCAGGGAACCTTGCGCATAGGCCTGCGCCGCATCGCGGATCATCCGCTCATCGTCGCTCAGTTGCGCGTCGAGCAAAAAGGGATCACTCCACTGAAACTCAGACATCGAACACCACGCCCTGGGCCAGCGGCAGGGTGCTGCCGTAATTGATGGTGTTGGTGGCGCGGCGCATATAGGCGCGCCAGGCATCGGAGCCGGATTCACGGCCACCGCCGGTTTCCTTTTCCCCGCCGAAGGCGCCGCCGATTTCCGCGCCGGAGGTGCCGATATTGACATTGGCAATGCCGCAATCGGAACCCGCGGCCGACATGAACAGCTCGGCTTCACGCACATCGTTGGTGAAAACGGAGGACGACAGGCCGGCGCCGACGGCGTTTTGCATGGCGATAGCCTCGGCGATGTCGGAATAGCGCACGACATAGAGGATGGGCGCAAAGGTTTCGCGCAGCATAGGCCCTTCGTGGCGCGGCATTTCGACGATGGCCGGCCGGACATAATAGCTGTTGTCGCCGGCGATCTTGACGCGATCGCCCCCTTCAACCTGGCCGCCAGCGGCCTTCGCTTCGGCAAGGGCTTTCTCGAAGCCGTCGAAAGCGGCCTTGTCGATAAGGGGGCCGACCAGCGTGCCGTCTTCCATCGGGTTGCCGATCTTGACGGAGGCGTAGGCCTTCTTCAGGCGCGGGACGAGGGTGTCGTAGATGCTGTCGTGGACGAACAGGCGGCGCAGTGTCGTGCAGCGCTGACCAGCCGTGCCCATGGCGGCGAAGGCGATGCCGCGCAGGGCCAGATCAAGGTCGGCGGTGGGGGCGATGATGGCGGCGTTGTTGCCGCCCAGTTCGAGAATGGAGCGGGCAAAGCGGGCGGCCAGCTTGGGGCCGACGGCACGACCCATGGCGGTCGAGCCGGTCGCCGAGACCAGCGCCACCTTTTCATGATCGACCAGGGCTTCGCCGATGTCGCGCGCGCCGATAATCAGGGCGGACAGACCGGCCGGGGCATCATAGCCTTCGTCGACATAGCGCTTAAGGGCGCGTTCGAACAGGGCGTGGGTAGCCAGGCCCGTGAGCGGCGATTTTTCTGATGGCTTCCAAACGATGGCATTGCCGCAGACCAGGGCAAGGGCCGCGTTCCATGCCCAGACGGCGACGGGGAAGTTGAAGGCGGAAATGATGCCGACGACGCCCAGCGGATGCCAGGTTTCCATCATGCGGTGGTGGCTGCGTTCGGTGGCGATGGTCAGGCCGTAAAGCTGGCGCGACAGGCCGACGGCGAAATCGCAGATGTCGATCATTTCCTGGACTTCGCCCAGGCCTTCCGATGTCACCTTGCCCACCTCAATGGAGACAAGCTTGCCCAGTTCCGCCTTGTGAGCGCGCAGTTCTTCGCCGAACAGGCGGACCAGTTCACCGCGCTTGGGGGCCGGCACGATGCGCCAGTCGAGAAACGCCTTGTGCGCCGCGTCGATGGCCCGGGTGGCGTCGGCAGCCGAGGTTTCAACGACGTCGGCGATCCGGTCACCTGTGACGGGTGAGGTGACAGCCAGGCTGCCGCCGGTATAGGTCTTGGCGTCGACGCCGAGGGCTTTCAGCAGGTCCGCCACATCGGCGGAAAAGCGGGTGGTTTCAGTGATCATGGTGTGAACCTTCTAAAAACGGGAATCGGTCAAATGGGCGGCTTGGGCGCCGACCTCGTAAAAAACTTCCTTGATCGCCCGCATCTTGGCGTCTGCGGGCGTGGTAACGGGTAGCGGCAGGTCATCGTCGCCCAGATCGCCCGCAATTCGTTCGGCCAGGGTGCGACCCATGACCGTGCCGGGGGCGATTCCCCGGCCATTATAGCCGCTGATGCCGATGACATTGGGCGCAAAGGCGTGGAAACGTGGCAGATTGTCGTCGGTCATGCCAATCTGGCCGTACCATTCGGCTTCGAACCTGACCTTGCCGATCTGAGGGAATATCTTGTGCAGGGCGCGCAGGGCCCAGCCGCGGTGAATGACTTCGCCCGCGCCGCGCAACGCGCCGACGCTGCCGAAGATCAGCCGGCCGCGATTATCCATACGGAAAGAGGACAGGACCTCCTTGGTGTCCCATACCCCCTCGTTACCGGGGAGGAGCGTGGCGCGAATAGAATCGGGCAGGGGCTCGGTGGCCAGGTTGAAGTAGGGCAGGTGCACCTGTTCGCGGCGGATGATTTCCCACGGGCCCTGCGTATAGGCGTCGGTGGCCATGACGACCCAGTCGGCGGTGACTGAGCCGCCCGGCGTGCGGACGCGCCAGCGAGCGCCGTCGGCCACGACCTCCAGGGCCGGAGACCCGGTATAGATCACGGCCCCTTCCTTAAGCGCCGCGCCTGCCAGGCCGCGCACATAGGCCAGAGGCTGAATGGTGCCGGCGCGCAGGTCAAGAAGCGATCCAGTATAGGCGTGGCTTCCGACACGGCGTGCCGTCTCTTCGGCGGACAGCAGTCGAACGGGCGCGCCCCGCGCCTGCCATTGGGCTTCGCGCTGGCGCAATTCGTCCAGGCCCGCCTGACCGACGGCGCAATGCAGGGTGCCGTGCTTTTGCAATTGGCAATCGATGCGATAGGCCTCGACGATCTCGAACACGGCGGCCGGGGCGTCACCGAGCAGTTTGAGCAGGCGAGCGCCATGGACTTCACCCAGCACATTTGGCAGTTCGTCGGGCATTACCCACATGCCGGCATTGACCAGGCCGACATTGCGCCCGGCGCCGCCGAAACCGATCTCCTTGGCTTCCAGAACGACCGATTCGATGCCTTTTTTCGCCAGATGCAGCGCTGCCGAATTGCCGGTATAGCCGCCGCCGACGATACAGACCTGCGTGCGCACATCGCCGGTCAACCCCTTGGTGGCGGGGGCTGGCGGCGCAGTGGTTTCCCAAAGGCCGTGTGTCTTGGTATCGTTCTGCATGTCATTCCGTATCTGTATGGACTTATGCCTTATACGCGCTAATATGGCCCATATCCATTGCCATTTCGGCAATACATCATTCCTAAATGGAATGAGTGAAGTGTTTCCGGAGCAGATAAGGCTCTGGATTTTTGCCTTGACGCCCTTTTAATTCGAAAAGCGCGTTACACTTTTATTGGAAAGTGTTCAGGATGCTGACGCCGCGCCGTTTTCTTCCGCCGATTGCGCATTTGCAGGCCTTTGAGGCCGCCGCGCGCACGAGCAGCATCACGACGGCGGCGCGCGAACTGAACTTGACGCAAAGCGCGGTCAGCCGTCAGATAAAAGCATTGGAAGACTTGCTGGAAGTCGAGTTGTTCTACCGCGAACGTCAGACCATCCGCCTGACGCCAGGCGGCGAAGCCTATGCGCGGGAGGTGCGTGACGCGCTCAAGAAGATCAGTACTGCCTCCCTGAACCTGCGGGCCAACCCGTTCGGCGGGACGCTCAACCTGGCGGTACTGCCGACCTTTGGGGCGCGGTGGCTGGCGCCGCGCCTGCCATCCTTTCTCGCGCAGCATCCCGGCACCACGCTTAACTTGGTGACGCGGCTGACGGCGTTTGATTTCCGCCTGGAAGCCATGGACGCCGCCATCTATCACGGCACGGGCGACTGGCCGGGTGCGCAGACCCACAGGCTGCGCGACGAATATGTCGTGCCGGCATGTAGCCCCGCCCTGTTGGAACGCTATCGTTTCGAGGCACCGGCCGATCTGCGCAAGGCGCCGTTGTTGCATATCACCACCCGCCCGGACGCATGGGAACGATGGCTGCGGCTGCACGGCGCCCCGGCAGAACAGGTCCAGGGCATGCTGTTCGACCAGTTTTCCACCCTGGCGCAGGTGGCGCGGGCCGGGCTGGGTGTCGCCCTCTTGCCGGCCTTCCTGATCGAGGAAGAGTTGCGCACCGGTCAGCTTGTCCGCGCGCTGGACCTGCCGATGCAAACGGCCGAGGCCTATTATCTGGCCTGGCCGGAAGACCGGGCCGATCACCCCCCTTTGACGGCGTTCCGCGACTGGATAGACGCTGAAATTTCCGCCGATGCCAATAGTCATAACTAGCCCATACTCATAAGGAGGCCGCCATGCTGAACCTGACCGCCCATGATCTGATCGAACGCCTGTCCTACGACGTGCTGACGCGGCAATTGCCGAAATTGCTCCAGGTCGAAACCGAAAGCCCGCAACGCCACGTCCATACCTTGCGTAATCAGGGGGAGCCGGACGCGACCCTGCTTCTGATGCCGGCCTGGGCCGAAGGGATGGGCGGCGTCAAGCTGGTCAATGTCACCCCTGGCAATCTGAAGCGAGGACTGCCCGCCGTGACGGCCAGCTATCTGTTGTTCGACGCGATCACCGGCGAACATCTGGCCTTGCTGGATGGGGGTGAGCTGACGGCAAGGCGCACGGCAGCGGTTGCGGCGATCGCGGCTGACCGGTTGGCGTCCGCGCAAGCGCATGACCTGCTGCTGGTCGGATCGGGTCGCATCGCCTCGGAGTTGGCCTTCGCCTATCGGGCGGTGCGCGATATCCGCTCGGTCGAGGTCCACAGCCAGACACAGGCCAATGCGGAAAAGCTGGCGCATCACCTGCGCGACAATGGGTTTAACGCCCATGCGTCGCACGACCTGCAAGCCAGTGCGGCCAAGGCGGACATTATCGCCTGCGCCACCTTGTCAAACGCACCGTTGATCAAGGGGGAATGGGTTCGCGCCGGTCAGCACGTGGCTCTGATCGGCGGTTATCTCAAGGACATGCGTGAAGGCGACGACCTGCTAATGACCGAAGGACAGGTCTGGGTCGACAGCTACGCGGCTATGAGCGAGGCGGGGGACCTGACACAACCGATCGCCGCCGGCTTGCTGCACCACGAAGCCATTCGCGGCACATTGGCGGACCTGTGCCGGGTCGCCGCTATCGATGGACGCAGTGAGGCGGTGACGGTGTTCAAGAGCGTCGGCGATGCGGCGCAGGACCTGGCGGCGGCGTCCCTGGCCGTGGGCTGAAGCCTTGGGTTAGATCCCTTGCCAGTCCAGGACGATCTTGCCGGACTGACCGGCGCGCATGATGTCGAAGCCCTGCTGGAATTCGCTCGCCGGTAGATGATGAGTGATTATGCGTTCCAGCGGGAAGCCGGCCTCGATCAGGCCCAGCATCTTGCGCCAGGTTTCGAACATTTCGCGGCCGTAGACACCGCGGACGGTCAGGGCCTTCATGATGATGTCGTTCCAATTGACGGTGCTTTCACCGGCGGGAATCCCCAGCAAGGTCAGTGCCCCGCCCATGCGCAGATGTTCAATGGCCTGAGGGATGGCCGGCTTGGCGCCGCTCATTTCCATGCAGACGTCATAGCCGTTGGCGATGCCCAGTTCGTGGCGCACGTCATTCAGGTCTTCCCGGGCGACATCGACCGTGCGGATATCGGCCACTGTCGCGGCCAGGCCAAGGCGGTAGGGATTGATGTCGGTGAGGGTCACGCTGCGCGCGCCGACGAATTTGGCGACGGCGGCCGCCATGATGCCGATAGGGCCCGCACCGGTCACCAGCACATTGGCACCAACCATATCGGTCTGTTGCACCGTATGGACGGCATTACCGAAGGGGTCGAGCACCGCGCCCAGTTCGTTCGATACGCGGTCGGGCAGCGGCACGACGTTAAACGCAGGCAGGACAAGATATTGCGCGAAGGCGCCGGGGCGGTTGACGCCTATGCCCTGGGTATCCGGATCCAGGTGGAAGCGGCCCATGCGAGCGGCGTCGCTATCCATGTTGATGACGTGGCCTTCGCCGGAAACGCGCTGGCCAATCTTAAGCGGACGCGTGACGCGTGCGCCAATGGCGACGATCTCGCCGGCGAATTCATGCCCGACAACCATGGGCACCGGAATGGTCTTTTGCGCCCACTGGTCCCAGTTATAGATATGAATGTCGGTTCCGCATATGGCGGTGTGGGTGATACGCACCAGCACGTCGTCCGGGCCACAGTCGGGCACGGGCGCCGTGGTTTGCCAGATGCCGGGTTCCGCTTTCAGCTTGGCCAGGGCGGCCATTGTGGTGGGCAGGGTGTGGGCGGCGGTAAGGGGGCGCAGGTCGTCCATAGAAGCACTTTCCGAAAGTGACGCACCTTTTCGGAAAAAGCGCGCAGACACAAAATTCTGTTTTTTGACTAGCCGATGATGCCCAGTTCGCGCCCGACCTTGGTAAAGGCGGCGATGGCGGTATCGATCTGGTCAAAGGTGTGGGCGGCGGAAATCTGGGTCCGGATACGCGCCTGACCGTCCGGCACAACTGGGAAGGAGAAGCCGATGACGTAGATGCCTTCGTCGAGCAGCTTCGCGGCCATTTGCTGCGCCCGTTTCGCGTCGTACAGCATGACGGGTATGATCGGGTGCGAGCCGGGCAGAAGGTCGAAGCCAGCAGCCGTCAGGCCGGTGCGGAACCGTTCGGCATTTTGCTGGATGCGGTCGCGCAGATCATCGCCGGCTTCGGCCAGTTCGATGGCCTTCAGGCTTGACGCCGTGATCGCCGGGGCCAAAGCGTTGGAGAAGAGATAGGGGCGGGCGCGTTGACGCAGCAGGTCGATAACCGGCTTTTTTGCGGCGATGTAGCCGCCCATTGCGCCGCCCAGGGCCTTGCCGAAGGTACCGGTCAAGATGTCGACCTTGACGCCGGCACGGGCCGGTGTGCCGGCCCCTTTGGGTCCGGTGAAACCGGTGGCATGGCAGTCATCGACCATGACCAAGGCGTCAAATTGTTCGGCCAGACGGGCAATGCCTTCGAGCGGCGCATAATAGCCGTCCATCGAGAAGACGCCGTCCGTGGCGATGAGTATGGTGCGGGCGCCGTTGTCGCGCGCGGCCTTGAGCTGGGTTTCCAGATCGGCGAGATCGGCATTCTTGAAGCGGTACTTCTTCGCCTTGCACAGGCGTACGCCGTCAATGATTGACGCGTGATTGAGGCTGTCCGAAACGATGGCGTCTTCGTCTGTCAGCAAGGGCTCAAACACCCCGCCATTGGCGTCGAAACAGGCGGCGAATAGTATCGCATCTTCCATACCGACATAGGCGGCGATCTTGGCTTCCAGCGTCTTGTGCAGATCCTGCGTGCCGCAGATGAAGCGGACGCTGGCCATGCCGGAGCCATATTTCAGCAGGGCTTCGCGGCCGGCTTCGATAACTTCGGGATGATCGGCCAGGCCGAGGTAATTATTGGCGCAGAAGTTGATGACCTCACGGCCGTCATTCAGACGCAGGGCCGGGCGCTGTGGCGATGAAATAACGTGTTCGGGCTTTTTCAGGCCGCGCGCGTCGATATCGGTAAGGGTGGCTTCGACGCGATCATAAAAGGCGGCACGCATGCAGGGGCTCCGAATTCCATTATATTGACGCAATGTACAATATGATGGTCGGGCTCGCAATTTAAATTCCATCATATCGAAATTTATTTCGGTATGATGGAATTGCACTATCCGGGAATGACGACCAGCAGGGCTTCCAGCTTTCCCGTGCCGGTATTGCTAATGCTGTGTGGTACGTCGGCGCGATATCGCAGTGTGCTGCCAGCCGCCGCCTTTTGCTGCGCTTCTGATGAGATCACCAAGGCCTCTCCGGTCAGCAGGGTCAGGTGTTCGCGCGCGCCGGCGGCGTGCGGTTGCGAGGTGAGAGAGGCGCCGGGCTCGATTTCGAGGCGATACCATTCCACGTCACCCGTCGTTTCCGGCGGGCTGAGGATTTGCAGCAGGCAATGACCGTCGGCCGAATGAATGCGGGGAATGTTATGGGCTTCGACCAGTTCGATGGCCTGTTCGCTTTCGTCGGCCGCTTCACCGATCAGGGTGGCGATATCGATGCCAAGCGCCTGGGTCAGCGCCCACAGGGTCGCGAAGGTTGGGTTGGCCAGGCCGCGTTCGACCTGGCTCAGCATCGAGCGCGAAATCTTGCTGCGCACGGCCATGTCGTCGAGGGACAGGCCCTGCTGCTTGCGCAGGGCCTGGAGGCGGGAGCCGATTTCCGGTGGCTTTTTGAGTTTGTCCGTCATGCGCCCTGTTTAAGCGCAAACGGATTTAAGCGCAAACCGGCGCTTACCAGTGTGTCTCGCGGCCGTCGTGCGGCGGAATTTGCATGTCGTGCAGCAGGTGCGCGACATGTTCGCTGTCATGGCCCTTGCGGCCCAGTATGACCGAGCGATTGGCCTTGGGTGGCGTCAATCCCGCTTCGTGAAGGACGGCGGCGATGCGGGCGTCGAATTCAGGCCGCAGCGACGTCTTGCAGATGGAAATGCCTTTGGGCAGCAAGGTTTCGTCGACCTCGTCCATCAGGAAGAGTTCGTCGACGAAATGGTACATGTAGTCCAGGCTTTTGATCAGGCGCTTGTGGCTGAGGCAGGCGCCGTCGCCGAGGCGAATCATCCAGTCGCGCGTAAAGGCAACGTGATGGGTGACGTCGCGAACGCTCTTTTCGGCAATATCCGCCAAGCCCTTGTGCGCAGAGGTGCTCAGGGCTTCGAGGAACAAAAGCTGGTAGTTGGAAAACAGGAACTGGCGCGCCAGGGTCTGGGCGAAATCGCCGTTATTCTGTTCAACCAGAAGGCAGTTGTGAAAGTCATGGGCGTCGCGATGGAAGGCCAGGGTGTCCGCGTCACGGCCCTTGGGATCATTCTGCGCCGCCAGTTCCAGCCAGAACGTCGCTTGGCCGACCAGGTCGAGCGCCAGGCTGGAGAGGCCGAGATCGACCTCCAGACTGGGGGCGTGGCCGCACCAGGCGCTCAGGCGCTGGCCCAGGACAAGGGCGTCATCGCCCAGACGAAGAACGTAGTCGAAAATCGGATCTGGCATAGGAGGTTCCTGCCTGTACTATTGCTTATCGTTATCAACGGTAGGAGCGGGCGCGACGCCTCGATACAAAAAATGCTGCATACCTTTCGGCTGCAGCATTCTGAGTCGTGGGCGGGACGATAGTGCGCGGATAGGGCGGATCGCCGGAGCGGTCAGCTGATCCGGAGTGGTGATCCGGTCAGCGTGGGTAAGCGGCGATACGTGCATCTGTGCGGTCTTGTGGCGTTTCTCTTATCGTTGAAAAGACACTACAAAATTCCGGACCTAGGGTCAATTTCAAAAATTGACATTTCTGTCAAATTTGGAAATTTACCTGAAATTTCGCAAAATTTCTCACGCGTTAGCACAATCAAAAGAAATTATGCTGCGCTATTGTGCACCTGGATTCAAAGAATCATGCAGGGCGTCAAGGAGGCTGTTCGGGCCGGGTTGATCGCCAGTCAGTTCCCAGATCATGACGCCCGCGCCGACCTGACGCGCTAGTTCGGCCTTGGCGCGAATGGTGGGGCGGCCATTGTAGGTCACGTAGTCGCAGCCGTTGCATGGCTTTCCGATGATGTCATTGGCGGCAACCGTATCGCCGTAGGTCGCCAGCAGGCCCTTGTAATCAAGCATTCCGTTGGCATAGGTGCCGAAGGCGTGACCGTAGAAGGGGACCCCAAGAACCAGTTGCGCCTTGGTGACGCCACGCGCCTGCCAGACGGCTATATCGCGTTTGGCCATGGCCAGGCTGGAATGCTCTTGGCCAGCCGTACCCCAGCTTGGGCCTACGCCGTCATAGGACATGATATTCACGTAATCGAAATAAGGAATGCTATCGACCGGGATCATGCCGCCTTCGGCCGATGCGGTTGCGCAGGTTAGAAGTTTATGACGCGCCTTCAGGCCTGCGCTCAGGTCGCGGATAAAGGGCGTGTATTCGCCGGCCCTATCGATGGCCGTGAGCACCTGCCATTCGAGATCGACATCCAGCCCGTCCAGACCGGTTTCATCCACGAAGGCAAGCAGGTTTTGCACCAGAGGGGTTCGGTTTTCGGGCTTGAGCAGGGTAGGCCAGTCGCCCGAACAGGCCGGAATAATACCGCCCCCGAGCGAGATGAGCACCTTGACACCCGATGCATGCGCGCGGGCGATTACGGCCTTGACGTCGGCCAGGGGCGTCGGACCATGGCCATGGGTATCCATGCAGGCCATCTGGGTGTCGCTGACGATTTGCCCTTGCGCGTCGGGATTGACGAAGGACAGATTGATATGGGTGACCTTGCTTAAATCGATGGTGTCCATATGCGGCAGCATGGGCCCCTTGAAGGCGGGCAGGTAGCCGATGACGACCGGCTTCGAAGCCGGCTTGGCAGCGGCCGGGAGAGCCATAACGGTGGCAGACAGGCAAAAGGCGCCGGCAATCAGGTGTTTCATCGCGACGTTCCCTCTGGTTTTATCCACTCTATGGTTTTGTCGAAAGTGGCATTGTTATTGGTCATAATCAACAAGACCAATTTTATTTTTCTCCCTTGATCGCCTCTCATTGAGAAAGCGCGCGGGACGCGGTATGAAACGAGCAGATATTCTCCGGACGAGGTGCGCCGTACCCGGTCAAGACAAGACGACGCCATTATCTGAGTCGCATCATGTCCAAAACCAATACCAAACTATGGGCGATTGTCGCCATATTGATCGCCATCGTTTCGGTGCAACTGGGGGCGACCCTGGGCAAGCACCTGTTTCCGCTGATTGGCGCCGCCGGTACGACGGCCGTGCGTCAGTTCTTCGCCACCGCTGCGTTGTTGATCGTCTTTCGTCCGTGGCAGGGCGGTCCTGAACGCAGGCATTGGCCTGTCCTGGGGCTTTACGGCGCCATTCTCGGGATCATGAACCTCGTCTTCTATATGTCCCTGGCGCGTATTCCGCTCGGGATCGCCGTGGCGCTCGAATTTTCAGGCCCGCTGGCGGTGGCGATTTTCGGGTCGCGCAAATGGAGCGATTTCATCTGGGTCGGTTGTGCCGTCGCCGGCCTTTTGATCCTTCTGCCCTGGACGCAGGGCGCCGGCGCGCTCGATCCGCTCGGTGTCGCTTTGGCCCTAGTCGCCGGGGTGTGCTGGGCCGCCTATATTATCGTCGGGCAGAAGGTCGGCGATCGCGTGCATGGTGGCAAGGCCGTGGCGCTTGGCATGGCGTTTTCCATGCTATTTACGGTCCCGGTCGGCGTTGTCGCCGCCGGCGCGTCCTTGTGGTCGTGGAGCCTTTTGCCCTACGGCATTGGCATAGGCATTCTGGCCAGCGCCATTCCGTATAGCCTGGAGATGATCGCGCTTAAGGCCATGCCGGCCAAAACGTTCGGCCTGATGATGAGTCTTGAGCCCGCTGTCGCCGCCGTGCTTGGGCTGGTCATTCTTCACGAATTGCTGACGCCTCTGCAATGGCTGGCCGTCGCCCTGATTATCATTGCGTCGGCGGGCTCGACCATGACGTCGAAACGGCCGCCGGCGGAACCGGTTTGATATCCGTTAGGCCGTTACGATAAACCCATCCTCTATGCGGACGGGCCAGGGCGTCAGGGATTGGCCGGCGCAGGGGCCACCGACGCACCGGCCCGATGAAATCTGAAACAGGGCGCCGTGCCAGCTGCATGCAATCAGATCGGCGCGAGGTGTCAGGTAGTCGTCAAGTTCCTGCGCCAAGGGCAAGCCGGCGTGTGGGCAGCGATCGACATAACCGTAATAGGCGTCCGCCTTGCGGACGACAAAGCCATGAAAAAAGGCCTCACCGATTTGCAGTACGAAATTACGCGCGGCGTCCGGCTTGATCAGGTCCTCGGCCCCCAGCCTGACACCGGCGGGCGTGGCGTAGACGCGTGTCGTCACCGATTGGAATCCACCGTATCGGCATCGGGCTGATGGCGCGGGTGGGCGCGCACGAAGGCCGTGTGTTCATCGCACCGTTCGTTGACGGCGCGAATGTGCGGGTAGGGATCGAGGCTGACGTTGAAGCGCTGGGCGGAAAAAACCTGCGGCACCAGGAAGCAGTCGGCCAGGGTCGGCACGTCGCCAAAGCAGTAGCCACGGCCATGGCGGGCAATCAGGCTTTCCAGTGCGGTAAACCCTTCGGCAATCCATCCGGTCGCCCATACCTTGGTGCGCGTGTCGTCTGCGCCCAGTTCAGCCTTCAGTTCACGCAGGACGCGCAGATTATTGAGCGGGTGGATGTCGCAGGCGACCAGCGCCGCCATGGACCTGACGACCGCGCGATCGGCCGCCGCCTGGGGCAGAAGGGGTGGCTGCGGACAGGTCTCTTCCAGCCATTCGATGATGGCGGAGCTCTGGGTCAGGACCTGGCCGCCGATGTCGAGCGCCGGAACGAGACCTTGCGGGTTCAACGCCTTATAGGCTGGGTCATGATGCGCATTGGTTCGCAGGTCATGGCCGATGGCCGTGTAGTCCAGGCCTTTCAGATTGAGTGCGATCCGAACACGGTATGCGGCGCTGGAGCGCCAGTAATCATGCAGCTTGAGCATTTCCTGTCCCTTATATCGCGGGTACAATGATCCCGCGGCAATCGCCGAAACCGAGCGAAACAAAGCCGTCTGCTTCGGCGTGTGCCCTTAAGATAAGCTCATCGCCGTCCTCAAGAAAGGTTCGCGTCTCATTTGACGGTAAAGTCACGGGCTTTTTACCGCCTTCGGAGATTTCGAGCAGGCTGCCCGCGCTGTCCGGCGTCGGGCCGGAAATGGTGCCGGTTCCCAGAAGGTCGCCCGGTTGCAGGTTACAGCCGTTAGACGCGTGGTGCGTGAGCAGTTGCGCTACGGTCCAGTACATGTGACGCGCCTCGCTGTGGCTCAGACTATAGGCCGGAAGGTTCTGGGCGCGCATTTCCTGGGTGCGCAGGGTCACTTCGAGTTTCAGGTTCAACGCGCCGCCGGCTTGGTCGGCGTCGTCCCACAGATAGGGCAGGGGGCGCGGGTCGCCGTCCGGCCGCGCGGGTTGGGCCAGGCGGAACGGGGCCAGGGCTTCGGGCGTGACGATCCAGGGGGAGATGGTGGTCATGAAGTTCTTGGCCAGGAACGGCCCCAACGGCTGATACTCCCACGCCTGGAAATCGCGTGCCGACCAATCGTTGAGCAGGCAGAAGCCCGCAATGTGCGCAGCCGCGTTGGCAATGTCGATGGGGGCGCCCAGCGCATTGCCCGGCCCGACCCAAACGCCCAATTCGAGTTCGAAATCCAAACGCTTGCTGGGACCGAAGGTCGGAGTTTCGGCATCGGGCGCGCGGGTCTGCCCCTTCGGGCGGATCACAGGTTCGCCTGACGGCCGGATCGATGAAGCACGGCCGTGATAGCCGATGGGGACATGCTTGTAATTGGGCAGTAAGGGGTTGTCCGGCCGAAACAGCTTGCCGACGCTGACCGCATGATGAATGCCGGCGTAGAAATCGGTGTAGTCGCCGATCCGTGTCGGCAGGTGCACGGTGCAGTCGCTGGCGGCATGGAGATAGGGTTGTGCCGCGTCGATGTAGCGCTCATCGCTGAGCAGGCGCGACATCTGGGTGCGAACCGATTTGCGCAAGGCGGGCGTGGCCAGAATGGCATCGAGCGTGACGGGGTCGTGCATCAGCCCGGCGGCGACGAGTGCCTGAAGATCAATGATTGATTCTCCAATTGCAACGGCGGCACGCGGCGCTTCGTTCGGGGGGCTGACCAATCCATAGGGCAGATTCTGGATGGGAAAGTCGGCGTGGCCGTTGGCGCTGCTTACCCATGAGGTGCGTTTCGGATCGTGCGTATTGTCGATGGCGGTCATGGGCATTCGTGTCATGGGCATTCGGGTAATTCGGCCTTTTTGAAATCGTCCCAGCAATGGTCGTAGTCGGCTTGCAACAGCGGTGAGGCGAGTGCCGCGGCACTCGGAACAAGCGGCAACTGGCTTTCGAACATGAAGGCCATGGTGCCGTCCATCCTGTGCGGGGCCAGGTCGGCGGCGATGGCCGTTTCATAGCTGGCGCGGTCCGGGCCATGGCCGTTCATACAGTTGTGTAAACTGGCGCCGCCCGGCGCGAAGCCATCGGCCTTGGCGTCATAGACGCCGGTTATCAAGCCCATGAATTCACTCATGATATTTCTATGGAACCACGGCGGTCTGAACGTATGTTCGGCCACCATCCAGCGTGGCGGAAAGATAACGAAATCGCAGTTGGCGGTGCCGGGCGACTCCGATGGAGACGTCAGGACCGTGAAGATCGACGGGTCGGGATGGTCGAAGCTGACCGTATTTAAGGTGTTGAAACGGCGCAGGTCATAGCGGCACGGGGCCAAATTGCCGTGCCAGGCAACTACGTCCAGCGGCGAATGATCGATCGCGGTTGTCCATAGCCTGCCACAGAATTTTTGCAGCAGTTCACAAGGCGCATCGATATCTTCGAAGGCGGCAACGGGGCTTTCGAAGTCGCGGGGGTTGGCTAAGCCGTTGGCGCCGATGGGGCCCAGGTCCGGCAGTCGAAAAGGCTTGCCGTAGTTTTCGCAGACATATCCGGTCGCATGGCCTTCGGGCAGGGTGACGCGAAATTTCACGCCGCGCGGAATGACGGCGATCTGCAATGGCTCAAGCTTCAGAACGCCCATTTCGGTAAAGATGACCAGCCGCCCCGATTGCGAGACGATCAGCAGTTCGCCGTCGGCATTAAAGAAAACCCGGCCGTGCATGGACCGGTTGGCGGCGTAAAGGTAGATGCCGATCCCCGCTTGCGCGGCCGGATTTCCGTTGCCGGCATAGGGCATAAGGCCGTCAATGAAATCGGCGGGCGTTGTGTGTGGCAAAACCGGCGACCACCGTAGGCGGTTGGGCGTGGGTTCGCCCCACGCGGTGGCATCGCGGTACGGGGTGAACGGCGCGTGACTGGCCGACGGGCGCAGACGATAAAGCCAGGTGCGGCGGTTTTCGTGGCGTGGAGCTGTAAAAGCAGACCCCGACAGCTGTTCGGCATAGAGGCCGAATGGCACCTTTTGCGGCGAGTTCTGGCCGATGGGCAAGGCACCGGGCACGGCCTCGGTCGAAAAGTGGTTGCCGAACCCGGTCATATACTCTGACATCTGCGAACCTCCCGTTCTTGTCCTTATAGGAAGTCAGGCGTCCGGCCACCACGCACATATGCGTGCGCGGCGCCGGCGGCCGGTCTATGCCACCTTGATAACGCCGCGGCGAATCTGGTCCAGTTCAATCGATTCGAACAGGGCCTGGAAATTGCCATTGCCGAAGCCCTGATTGCCCTTGCGTTGAATGACTTCGAAGAAGATTGGACCGAACGTGTTTTCGGTGAAGATCTGTAACAGTATGCCGTCTTCGCCGACGTCGCCGTCAATCAGGATGCGATTGGCTTTCAGGCGCTCCAGATCCTCGCCATGGCCAGGCACGCGTTTGTCGACCAGATCGTAGTAGGTCAGGATCGTGTCCTGCAGCTTGACGCCCCGGGCGCGCAGCTTTTCAACCGTCTCATAGATGTTTTCGGTCGTAAGGGCGATGTGTTGAATGCCTTCGCCATTGTACTGACGCAGGAATTCCTCGATCTGGCTGGTGTCGTCCTGGCTTTCGTTGAGCGGAATGCGGATATGACCGTCGGGTGCGATCATGGCCTGGCTGAACAATCCCGTGGCCTGGCCCTTGATGTCGAAATACTTCTGTTCCTCGAATCCGAAGATTTGGGCATAGAAGCTGGACCAGGTGCGCATCTGGCCACGTTTGACGTTGTGGGTGAGGTGATCGAGGACTTCGAAGCCGACCGTATTGGCGGCTTCCGCTTCGGCCGCGCCCGGAACGGCGTCCCAGTCGGCATAGATGTCGTGGTCTACGAGATAGAGCAGTGAACCGCCGATGCCTTTCAGCACATGGCTATCGGCACCCAGAGCCCCTTGCGCCGCGTCGGCGGGCTGGGCGCCGTTTTCAAGCGCCAGGTCGTAGGCTGCCCTGGCGTCGGTGACGCGGAAGGCCATGCCATTGGCCGACGGGCCATGGTGATCGGCGAAATCGCGCGCCTGGGCGGACCCGTTGGTATTGAGCAGAAAGTTGATATGGCCCTGCTTGTAGCGCACGATGTCGCGGCTCTTGTGGCGGGAGGCGGCGACAAAGCCCATCATCTCCAGCTGAGCGGCCATGGTGGCGGTGTCGGGGCCGGTAAATTCTACAAATTCGAAACCGTTCAGTCCTAAAGGATTATCGCGCATGTGTGTCTCCTTGCAGATAGGGTTCGAGGGCGGCGGCAAATCGTGGAAGGTTGTCCGATTGTAGGCCGGCGATATTGATGCGGCCGGAGTCCAGCATGTAGATGCCATGCTGTTCGCGCAGGGCGACGACCTGATCACGCTCTAACGGTAGAAGCGCAAACATGCCGGTCTGGCTGGCGATTGTCGACAGGGCGGGCACGGCAGCGGCAAGGGCCGCGCGAACCGAATTCAGGCGGGCGCGCATCTCATCGAGTTCGGCGCGCCACAGGTCGGTCAGGGCGGGTGATTCCAGTATAATGCGAACAACCGATGCCCCATGGTCGGGGGGCATGGACCACATGGTACGGGCAGTCAGGATCAGGTTGCCGCGAGCGCGCAGGGCGGTTTGGGCGGTCTGCGCCTTCACCCACAAGGCGCCGATCCGTTCGCGGTACAGACCGAAGTTTTTCGAGCACGAAGCGGCGACAATCGCTTCCGGCACCTTGTCGAGGACGGTACGCATACCCGTCGCGTCGGCCTCCATGCCGTGGCCGAGCCCCTGATAGGCGATGTCGATGAGCGGGACCAGGCCCTTGCGCGCGCACAGGTCGCCGATAAGGCCCCATTGATCCGGCGTGAATTCCGCACCCGTCGGATTGTGGCAACAGGCGTGCAGCAACAGGACATCTCCGCCACGCGCCGTTTCCAGCACGCTCATCATGGCGTCGAAGGTCAGGGTCTGGGTGGCCTTGTCGAAGAAGGGATGCTCCAGCACCTGCAGGCCAGCCGCCTGCATCAGGCCGCGATGATTGACCCAGGTCGGGGTGCCCAGCCAGACGCGGGCCTCGGGGTTGGCGCGGGCGATCAGCTCGGCCGCCAGGCGCAGGGCACCCGTACCGCCGGGGGTTTGCAGGCCACAAAAGCGGTCATCGCGGGCGCGGCTGTCGCCGAGCACCAGCGGCGCCAGCGCGGCGATGAAACCCGCATCGCCTTCAGCGGCGACATAGGTCTTGGTGGTTTGGTGCTGGTATAGATGCGCCTCGGCCTGCTTGACGGCGCGCATGACCGGCGTCTGGCCGGTTTCATCGCCATAGACGCCGATACCGAGATCGATCTTGCCTTCGCGCGGATCGCTGCGGAGACGGTGGAGCAGGGTCAGCATGGCGTCGAGCGGCTGATCGTCCAGCGTCGCGAACAGGCCGGGTTTGGTCAGCAGGTCGGTGGTCATGATCGTTTCCAATAGGATAGTATCTAATGAAACTATGCGTGTTAACGCTCCGTGGCAATCCTTTTTTTGGGTTTTCCATCTATGACGGTGTCACGACGCCGTGAGAGCGTCATATCTGCAAGGAAAAGGCATAGATGGCTGATATGTACCCGCTTTATATTTCTCTACGCGACCTGATGGTGCGCGCTGCCCCTGCGATGAAGATCGGCAAGGAAGTACAAGGCGAAATGACCCTCAATGTACCGACCGACGTCATGCAGTCCCGGGACCCGGCGTGGTTCGGGACGGTTCGTCTCAGCGGTAATACGGTGTCCTACTATCTGCCGCCATTGGCCATGCGCCAGGGGCGGGATTTAAGGGTGCCCGACGCGCTCAAGAAGCATGCCCAAAGCAAGACGTGCTTCGTGTTTCAAGATGTGGCGCCGGAGCGTTTCGCGGAACTGGAAGATCTGACGCAACAGGCGGCCCAGGCATTCGCCGCCTGAGACTAAAATGGTCATTCGCCGCCTGAGACGAAACGGCCATGTGCCGGCCTATCCATTGCTTGGCTCTATAAACCGCAATCCCGCTTGTCGTCGTCCCGGATTTGACGCATGGTTCGCCAACGGCTGACGACAAGCCGACTGATTGGGAGATAGGCATGAAGCGGATTTTAACGGGCGTGGCGGCGGTTCTGGCCCTAATGGCGTTTGGCGCTAAGGCAGAGCCGTTCAAGGTGGCGATCACGGTCGATGATCTGCCCGCGCACGGCAGCCCGGTCCCTGGTCATAGCCGTGAAGCGGTCGCGCGTGACTACCTGGCCGCGCTGAAGGCGCACAAGGTGCCGGGTGTCTATGGCTTCATCAATGCCGTTGCGTTGGAACGCGAACCCGGCACCCAGGCGGTTCTGAAGCTGTGGCGCGACGCCGGTTATCCGCTTGGCAACCATGGCTACACGCACATGAACATCAATGCGGGCGGCTTGACGGCGTTCGAAGGCGATATTGAGAAAAATGAGCCGGTTCTGGCGGAATTGATGGCTGGTCAGGATTGGCGCGTTCTGCGGTTCCCGTTCCTCAATGCCGGCACCGATCGCGTTTTGCATAAGGGCATAATGGAGTATCTGGCGGCCAAAGGATACCGCATTGCCGATGTGACCATCAGCTTCAATGACTGGGCCTATACCGAAACCTATAACCGCTGTCTGACCAAAGGGGACACGGCCACGATTGAGGCGATGAAGGCTCAGTATATGCAGGGCGTCAAGGCATCGATCGCGCGATCCACCTATGGATCTCAAAAGCTTTACGGACGCCAGATCTCTCATGTCCTGCTGATCCACGAAGGGGCGTTCACGGCTCTGATGCTGCCGCAGGTTCTGAGCGAATTCGAAGCCGAGGGCGCGACCTTCGTCTCGCTCGACGAAGCCCAGACCGATCCCGTCTACAGCGCGGTCAGCGCCCATCGCGGCGAAGGCTTGCTGATTGAGCGGCAAGCGAAGGAAAAGGGCGCAGATATCTGGGCCGGAGCGCCAGCGGACGTCGATATTGCCAATCTCGATACACTTTGCCGGTAGCATAGATCATCGATCTGACGCAGTCGGATCGGGATTGCCCCCCAAACTAACCCCATCGGATCAAAAAACGGTCTAGGTATCTATGCCTATGTTGGCGGAGACCGCTCAATAAGAGTAATGCCTCGGGACTTTGCTGGCTATGCATTTATGAACGCAAAACCGATGCAAATGGACAGGTATCAATACGAAATAGTGAATTGTTGCGCACAGTCGTTCCCGGGGGCGAAACAGCGGCCACGCAAGCTGGGCGTGCAGCTGGCCGCAATTGGCGGCCCCAATCATCGCTCTCAAAAGGGAGTCAAGCTGCCAAGTGGAAGCAAGCTGATGCTAAGACAAGAGAGATAATTGAATTAAAACCTAATAACACCCGCGCCATTCTTCTGGGAAAAAGCAGATTGAGGGATATCGCAGCGAGCTTAAAACACGTGTGCAGCGGAACGTGGACGGGCAGAGTTGAGCTTATGAGGTATAAAAATGGATAAAAAGGCCCTCGAAAAGATGACAGATAAATATCTCTCACCTTATGGCATGCAAAAAAAATCGACATCGTGGTATAAAGAAACAAATGACGTTCTTCAGATTGTGAATTTGCAAAAGTCGGAATTCAGTAACAAATTTTATTTAAATATAGGCCTGTTGCCCTTTGGCATCGCAGTTTATGGAATGCCAAGACCGAAAGAGCATAAATTCCCAATACGTATCCGAATGTCTGCACTCTATCCCGGTACTGCTGCATTACTCGAAAATGTGCTTGATCTGGAATACGGCGTTCTGTCCGACAGCGACAGAGAGGCAAAATTTTCAGAGATTATCACGAGACAGCTCTTACCTTTTCTAACAGAAGTGAGCTCTAAGAGTGACATTAAACATGCCGCTATTGAAGGTCGGTTTTCCGGCGGTCTAGTTAACCTAATGGCGAAAAAGCAATTAGGGTTATAGTAGGAGCTAATTTCCCAAAATTCTAACTGGTCTTTGAAAACTAAAGAAAAACCACCTCAAGGCGATTTTTGGCGAGCACGTGAATAGCGACGGCAAAAAATGTGCCTTAATTTCCCGGGGTATCAAGGGAAATTCGCCGCCAGTACGATCAAAGCAGGTCAGGGGTGGCGACTGGTTTCCTAAGCGATCAGCCCGCTCATAGGCCGCACGCCTGCCGAATCCGGGAAGACATCGCGTGAGAGGGCGCTTTCCGGTACGGCGTAGAGGTCAGTCATGATCCCTTTCATAACGCCGCGCAGATCGGTGGTCGGTTTCAAGTCGCGCGCTTCATACAACAGCGCGGTTTTGAGCCCCGGCCAATCGGCAATGACGCGGCCGCCCTTGACCGCGCCGCCGGCCATGAAGGCGGCGGCCGCCGTGCCGTGATCGGTGCCACCGGTGCCGTTGACCGCAGCGGTTCGGCCAAATTCGGTGACAACCAGAATGGCGGTGTCGCGCCATGCTGGCCCCAGTCCGGTTTCAAACGCCGCCAAAGCGCCGTCAAGTCCACCGAGCAGGTTTGCCAGGCGTTGGGTTTCCTGCGCATGGGTGTCCCACCCTTCGAAAGCGAGCGCGGCGATGCGCGGGCCGTCGGGTTGGGCAAGCAGCTTCGCGGCCCCCTCGGCCATGGCAATCATCGTTTTCGGGTCGCCCGGACCGCCGCCCGCCGACACCATGCCTTTTTCCGAACCAACAATCTTGCCGGTGGCGATGGCTTCGCTGAGCGTACTGGCAAGCAAAGGATCGGTCGCCTGGTATAGGGTCAGCAGGCGCGGCGGCAGGTCGGCATCGACGGGTTTCAGCGTCGCGGGCGCCCAGCCCAGAACTGGCGCCTGACCGCGCATGACCAAAGGCGTGACACCGCCGACGCCCAGGCCGCGCAAGGTGGCTGCCTGCGACACCGGCAATGTACGCAAAAAGCGGTTCATCCAGCCGGAGTCCGTGTGGCCGGGCGCCGTCATGCCCGATTCCAGTACATCCTGGCCGTCGAAATGGGAACGTTCGCGATAGGGCGACGCGGCGGCATGGATCACCAGGGCCTGCCCGGCTTTGTATTGTCGGGCGAAGGTGCTCATCGACGGATGCAGGCTGAAGGTCGAATCGAGCGGAAGGGCGCCATCGACCGGCAGATTGCCGCGAAGCGCCGCGTAATCCGGATCGCCCATCGGCGGCACGGCGGTCAGGCCGTCAAGCGCCCCGCGCAGAATGATGGTGACAAAGCGCGGATCGCGTCCGCCCGCCGCGGAACTCAGGCGCGGGATGAAGGCGGAAAAGGCGGCGGTGGCGCCGAGAGTGAGCAGTTGGCGGCGGTTGGTCATATCAGCGCCTCATGAATTCGGGAGAGAGCAGGGCCAGGCTCAGGCCCTGCGCCTGGGTTTCGGCCCGGGCAATGGCCTGGGCGGTGTGAACGCTGAGCAGGGGGCCGAGGTGGCTGGCGGCGAAGGTGCGCGGATCGACGGATTTATCGGCTGCGCCAGCCAATGAATTGGCGAAATCCATCCGTGTGCTCAGGCCCTCGGGCGATGCCCACGCCGCCACCGTATCGGGAAATCCGTTCGGTCCGGCCGGTTGCCACCAGGGCTGGCCCATGGCATTGAGCGCCTGGGTGATCGCTTGCGGGCGGAGGGTTGCGCCGGTGGCGCGCAGGGCGGCGGTGACATATTCCAGCGGAGACCGGATCTTGGTCAGGCGCGGCGTCCAGGCCTCGGGCGCTTCGATCAGGGCGGTTGACACCGCCGCTAGGTCGCCGTCGCTATCGAGAAATGTGCGGCTGAGCTGTTCAACGAGAGCCGGCGGTGGATCGTCGGCAACGAAATGGCGGGCAAGCTTTGTCGCTATGTGGCGGGCGGTGGCCGGATGACGGGCCAGATCGGCCAGAACGGCCTGACCCTGGGCCAGTCCGTCTTGCGCGTAGCGCTTGCCCATAATGGTCTGGGTGCCGGGTTCATGGGCGCGGGCATTGAACTGGAAAGTGCCCGGTGGCCCTTGTTTTTCGCTACGGCTTACCGACCAGCCGGTAATCACCTTGGCGAAGCTGGTGACGTCAGCCTGGGTGTAACCGGACCCGACGCCGAGCGTATGCAATTCCATGATCTCACGCGCCAGATTTTCGTTCAGGCCGCGCTTGCCGTTGTTACGCGCCGGCGAATCCGGACCGACCGACTGGGCGTTGTCGAGATACAGCAACATGCACGGATGGGTTTCGACCGCCAGGAGCAGGTCGTGGAAACGGCCGAAAACGTGGGGACGGATGGCTTCGCGCTCGTATGCGCCGGAAATGGCGGCGACCGGTTGGCTTTTCTTGGTCGAGACGGCGAAATGGTTGGTCCAGAACATGACCATCCGCTCATTGAAACCGATGTCTGGCGTTATCATCGTGTCGTTGAAACGCGCACGGATCTCAGCCAGCCCGGCATCGCGGATGGGATTGGGTCCGGTCGTCGTTTTGGCACCGCGCTTTTGCGCTGTCATCTGTTCTGGCATCTGTTCTGGCGGCATGCCGCTTTTTGCCATGGCGGCTGATGACATATCCGTCGCTTCGCCTGTCATTGCAGCGGGTGTGTCGTTGGTGCGTGCGGCCTTGCGCGCCGCCGCCTTTTCCTTCTGGTAGTCGTAGGCCTCTGCCAAAAGGGTCGGGGTATCGCGCAGATCGTCGGATCTGGGCTGAGGTGCGCCCGCCTTTATTTCCGCCTTTAGGCGTTCGCGGACATTGCCGGTCAGGGCGGAAACGCCGTTTTCACCGCTCCCCAGGCCGAAGCGCGACAGGGCGAGCGCAGTTTCAAAGTCAGGGTTTAATGCCATGGTCTTGGCCTCACCGTTATCGGATATGGACCTTATACGCGGCGATTGCGGCCAAACTGTCGCGACGATTTTTCATCGCGACTGAGATGGCGCTTAGAAGGCTTCGGACTGGATGTCGCCGTCGCCCGAGAACCAGGCGCGTTTCATGCCCTGAGACCGGAAGGGGGCGATCACTTCACCTTGGGCGTTAATGGCGATCAGCCCGCCTTCACCGCCCATGTCAACGATCTGCTGCAAGGTGGCGTCGGCCGCCTCGGCCAGACCCTGGCCGCCCTTGTGCCGAAAGGCCAGTTGCGCCGACGCATTGACGCGAATGAAATATTCGCCCTGACCGGTGCAGGAAATGGCGGTCTGGCCGTCGGCCCATGTGCCCGCGCCAATCAATGGCGTATCGCCGACCCGCCCGGCCAGCTTGCCGAAGACGCCGGCGGTCGATGTCGCGGCGGCCAGTTGACCGTGACGATCCAGGCAGACCGCACCGACCGTGCCGTGGGCCAGGGTGCCGGGGGGATGGTTCGATTCGAACCGGCCGGCACGGGTGAAATATTCGGCTTCGTCGGCAATGGGGTCGAAACCCTGTTCGTGAGCAAACAGGGCCGCGCCTTCGCCGGCGAGCATGACGTGTGGCGTGTGTTCCATGACCGCGCGGGCCACCAGCACTGGGTTGGCAAAGCCCTGTAGCGCGGTGACCGCACCACAGGTCTGATCGGCGCCATTCATCAAACTGGCGTCCAGTTCATAATTGCCGGCCATGTTGGGTGACGCCCCCTTGCCCGCAACATAGAGGCCGGAGTCTTCGAGTTGCCGTACGGCTTCGGTGACGACGTCGAAAGCGCGGGCACCGGTTTCCAGCGAGGCGCGGGCGAATTCGGCGATCTCGCGCATATTGGCGATTTCGACGCTGTAGTCACGTCCCTGTTTGGCGCCGGCGCCGCCGTGCAAGGCAAAGGCGATCATGTGAGTCTCCCGATGGTTTCGGGTGCACCTATGATCGCCCGCGCCGTCAAGGGCAAGTCCAAAAACGGATCAGTCGGCCGCGTGGGTGACCGGCCCCTGCACCAATGTCTTGCGGCACAGCCAAACCGTGGGAACCAGAAGCAGGATGACGATGGCCGAGATGCGGAACAGATCGACCGTCGCCAGCAGGAAGGCCTGGCTGGAGACCTGGCGCATAATGACGCCCGCACTTTGGCCCGCCGTCAATCCGAACTGGGTAGCTTGGTTGACCGCGCCGGTCATGGCGTCGCTCATCCCGCCAGGCCCGCCCATGATTTCGGCCAGGCGCGTCTGATGCTGGCTTTCGCTGCGTTCCCACATGGTGGTGACCAGCGAGGCGGCGAACGATCCGGCGACGATCCGTGCGAAGTTCGACAGGCCGGATGCGGCGGGTACGCGTTCGGGCGGCACGCCGTTCAAGCCTATGCTGATGAAGGCGATGAAGAACATGCTCATCGCTGCCCCCATGACCAGCATGGGTAGCATCAGCACGAAGAAGCTGGCGTCGGTGGTGAACAGGGACCGCATATAGAACGAGGCGGCGAACAGCAGCAACGAAACCGTACCGAGTATACGGGCGTCATATCTGTTGAGCATCCGTGCGGCGAACGGCGTAAGGATAACGGCGATGACGCCTGACGGTGCGGCCACCAGCCCCGCCCAGGTGGCGATGTAGCCCATATTGGTTTGCAGCCACAACGGCATCAGGAGGTTGGCGCCGAAGAAGATGGCGTAGGCCACGCACAGGACGAGTGTCCCAAAGGCGAAATTGCGTGTCTTGAAGAAGGACAGGTCAACCATCGGGTTCTTGTCGTTCAGTTCCCAGATGACCCAGGCGATAAAACCGATGACGGCAACAAGGGTTTCAACGACGATCGCCGGGGAATTGAACCAGTCGGCTTCCTTACCGGTATCGAGCATGACCTGAAGTGCACCGACCCACACGACCAGCAGGGCGAAACCTGTACGATCGATCGGCCGCTGGAAGGTCGGGGTTTCACGATCGGACATGCCGCGCCAGCAGAAGAAGGCGCAGAAGGCGCCGACCGGAATATTGATGAAGAAAATCCACGGCCAGGTAAAATTGTCGGAAATATAGCCGCCCAGGATGGGGCCGCAGATCGGCGCCACCAAGGTGGTCATCGACCAGATCGCCAAGGCCGTTCCGCGCTTATTGGGCGGGAATATCATCATGAGCAGGGCCTGAGAGCCCGGAATCATAGGGCCGGACACCGCGCCCTGAAGGATGCGGAAGAAGATCAGGGAATCGATATTCCAGGCCACGCCGCACAGGAAGGAGGCGATGGTGAAGAGGAGCACCGACGCAGTAAAGGTCTTGACGACGCCGTAGCGCCCCATCAGCCAGCCGGTCAACGGCACGGAAATGCCGTTCGAAACGGCGAAGGAGGTGATGACCCAGGTGCCCTGAGACGTCGAGACGCCCAGATCGCCGGCAATGGTGGGCACGGAGACATTGGCGATGGTGCCGTCGAGCACCTGCATGAAGGTGCCCAGCGCCAAGGCGAGGGCCGTGACGGCCAGGATCCCGCCGGTGAGGGGCGCGGGACCGGCCGTGGCCGGAGCGGAGGAGGACATGGAGCGCCTCTCTGGATAAACAAATCAGATAAAAAGGGCCCCGCGCCTTAGGGGGAGAAGCAGCGCGGGGCCAGTGACGCTAGTTGCGGGTATCGATCTTGGCATCCATCGACAGACCGACGCGCAAGGGGTGGGCGGCCACTTCCTTGGGGTCCAGATCGATACGGACGGGCAGACGCTGAACCACCTTGATCCAGTTGCCGGAGGCGTTCTGGGCCGGGATCAGCGAGAAGGCCGATCCGGTGCCACCGGAAATACCGCGGACGGTACCGTGATAGGTGATGCTCTTGCCGTAGAGATCCGAATGGAGTTCGACCTTCTGGCCCGGAACGACCTTGCGCAATTGGCCTTCCTTGAAATTGGCGTCCACATAGGCGCGCGCCGTCGGCACCACGGTCATAAGGGGCGTCCCGACGCCGACCTGCTGGCCGACCTGGACTGCCTTCTTGGACACGATGCCGTCGGTGGGGGCGCGTACGACGGTGCGTTCCAGAGCCAGTTTGGCGGCGTCAAGCTTGGCCTGGGCCGACAGGACTTCGGGGTTCTCGGCCGCCGAAACGCCCGAAAACTGCGCTGCGTTGGTGGCGCGCTGGCCACCGGCGGCTTCCACCCCGGCCAGGGCCTGGGCGCGTGCGGCCTGGGCCGTATTGAGCGCGGCCTGGGCCTGGGTATAGGCGTTCTGCGCGGTGGTGAGTTCTTCCTGCGAAACTGCGCCGGACTGGGCCAGGTTCTGGCGGCGAGTCAGTTCGGTCTTGGCATTGCTGAGGTTGGCTTCGGCTGCCGCGATCTGGGCATTGGCACCGGCCACATCGGCTTGGCGCGCGCCAAGCTGGCCGGCCAGGGCGGCATCGCTGGCATAATAGCCTTGAACGTGACGCTGGGCCAGGGCCAGGGCGGCTTCGGCCTGGGCGACGGCGATCTTGGCATCAGCATCGTCAATAGTCAGAAGGACATCGCCGGCCTTGACGGCTTGCGTTTCCGAAACGGCGATGGAAGCGACCGGCCCGGCGACCAGGGCGTTGACCTGCGCCGTATCGGTGCCGACATAGGCGTTATCGGTGGAGACGTAGTGCGAGGCGACCAGCATGTACCAGGCGCCATAGGCCACGGCGCCAACGGCAACGGCGACGCCGAGATAGGTCAAGAGGCGCTTCCGCTTGGCATTGCCGGCGGCGTTGGCAACCGGCGGTCTTACAGGGGCGGCGGCTTTGGGCGGCGCACCGTAGGCTTCGGTGGATTCTTCCAACTTTTCAACGGCGGGGGCGGTGTCGGGCATGATGAAATCTCTCTGATTTCTTTAATTGTTTACAGTGTATTGGCCGCCCAGCGATTTGATCAGGGCGATGTCGAGAGTCAGGGCGCGGCTGCGTAGATCGGCCACCACACGGCGCTGACTGATCAGGCTTTGTTCGGCGACCAGGAGCGACGTGTAGTCGGACAGGCCGCCGTCGTAACGCAGCTTGCTCAGGCGATACGCTTCTTCATACGCGGTCAGGGCCTGTTCGGATGTGCCGAGGCGCGATTGCAGGGCGCGCTGACTGGTCAAGGTATCGGCGACTTGCTGCATGGCGACCAGAACGTCCTGGTTATAGCTGGCGATGGCGAGGGCGTGTTCGCTTTCTGCCGATTTCAGGTTGGCTTTCAGGGCGCCGCCGTCGAACAAAGGCAGGCTGAGGGCAGGGCCAAATTGGCCCATGTCCGAACCATTGGCGAACAGCTTATCCAGTTTCAGCGACTGAAAACCGGCAAAGGCGGCTAGGTTGATGTTGGGGTAAAAGGCGGCGTGCGCCTGCTTGATACGGGCCGACGCGGCTTCGGCGCGCCAGCGGGCGGCAATGACGTCGGGGCGACGGCCGATCAGGTTGAGATCGATCTGACTGGGAATAGCCCCGAAGGCTTGTGTGCTGGGCGTCAGCGTCGGACGTTGCAGGGTCGCGGCGAAATCGGGTGATGCCCCGGTCAGCATGGCGATCATGTGCTTGTTGATATCTATCTGTTCGTCGATCGCGGCCAGATCGGCCTGGGCGGCATAGATACCGGCCTTGGCCTGTTCATTCTGCGCCGTATTGCTGACGCCGTTGTCGAGTTTCTGCTGCACCAGCTTGGCGCTGTCGGCGCGAATGGCGACGGCGCGCTCGGCCAGATCACGCGACTGGTACAGCCGGTCGAGATCGACATAGGTGCTGGCTATCGCGGTGGACAGGATAAGGCGCGCCTGGGCGGCGTCGGCTTCGGCAGCCCGGGCGAGGGTGGAGGCGGCATCGATGGCCGCGCGGTTGCGGCCCCAGAAGTCCAGCTCCCAATTGAAATTGAGCGTCACCTGACCCTGGTCGATGTATTTATGCGGAATCAGGCCCGGCGGAAAAAGATAGTTGTTGCTTTGCAGTGCTTCGGAGGCGGCGGCATTCACCGATACATTCGGGCGGTCGGCAGCGCGATATTGCGATACGGCGGCTTGGGCCTGATTGAGACGCGCTTCGGCAATGGCCAGCGACGGCGAATTGTTGAGCGCCTGGTTCATCAGGCGCTGCAATTGCGGATCGCCAAGGCCGCTCCACCAATTCTGTTCGCTAACCGCCTGTATAGGATTGACTTTTTTGGCCTGGCTGGGCTCGGATGCGAAAGGCGCACTTTGCGGGATTGTAGTGCATGCGCTCAACGCGGTTGTGGTCAGAAGGGCGGCGACCAGGGTGGAAACACGAATATAGTTCATTGGGGGCGACTCTTGAAATAACCGTACGGTATGGTCATATTAACTGGACATATAGACTGCAGTGCGATATCTGTCAAGCTGACCATACCGTACGGTTGAGGAATATTTTTGCGATGCAAACACAAAATGTAACGGCGTTGAAACCGCATGAACCCAAGGGACGCATGAGCAGCGAGGAGCGCCGCGAAGCGATCCTTGATGTCGCGACCGAGATTTTCATGGAAGAAGGCTATGCCAGCGCCTCAATGTCGACCATCGCTGCCCGGCTTGGCGGATCGAAGGGCACGCTATATAACTATTTCAAGAGTAAGGAAGAGTTGTTCACCGCCTATGTTCAACGCCATTGCGTCTTCCATCGCGGCCAGACAACGGCGCTGCTGAACGAAGAAGGCGAGGCGCGCAAGGTTCTGAAAAACTATGCGACGCGCTATCTGCGTTCGTTCACCTCGGAACAGACCTTGCAGAACTGGCGCATCATTTCGGCGGAATCGCAGAAGTCGCCGGAAATTGGCCGTCTGTTCTACGAAAGCGGCCCGCTGAGCGGCGTACGCATTCTGGCTGGCTATTTCGATAAGGCTCAGGCGCGCGGCGAACTGAATTTTCCTAATGCCGAACAGGTGGCGCATCAGTTTGTGTCGCTTATTCATGGCCGCATGATCAAGGCGCGCTTGATGAATTACATCCCCGAGCCGACGGACGCTGAAATCGCCGCGGAAGTTGACGCGGCGCTGTTCGTCTTCTTTGCCGCCTATGGCGTCAGCAAGCCGACCGACCCAGTTAGCCTTTCGTAGTCGGTCTGTCGTAGCTCATTTGCCTAGTCAGTCCGGCGTAAGATCCAGCACGTGGCTGGCCAGGCCGTGGGGCGCCTGACGGTGGCTAATCAGGATCAATGACCGGTTTTCGCTGGCCAGATGATGCGCCAGCCGGGAGACGACCTCCGCCTCCGTTAATAAATCAAGACCTTCGGTTGGCTCGTCGAGTATCAGCACCGGCGCGGGCCGAAGCAGACTGCGCGCCAGGGCCAATCGTTTACGCTCCCCACCCGACAAGGTGACGCCCCCGTCACCGACCCAGGTGTCCAGCCCTTTTGGCATGGCGGATACGCGGGTTTTCAATTGGGCGATCTCCAGAGCATTCCACATATCCGCTTCGGCGCCCCCTGCCATGGCCAGGTTATCGCGCAGGGTACCGGTGAGGGGCGTGGCGTCCTGCGGGCATAAGGAAAAGAGATCGCGTCCGGCATTTGTAGAAAAGCCTTCGAGGGACCTCAATCCCATCAAGGCTTCAGCGAGACGTGTCTTGCCGCATCCCGATGGCCCGGCGATGCGAAGCCTAAGGCCTGTCAAGGCATAGGTATGATCCCGATAGGTAAACACCGGATCGGCGTCTGTGTGACGGTTGAGGATTTGCGGCTGATCGTAAATGGCGGCGACGCGATGTTCAGCCTCGCTGAAACCGGCCTTTTGGCCCAGTGCGCGCAGCAGGATTCCGACCGACTCGAATCCCATACTGCTGGCCAGAAGGGCCAGGGCCATGAGGGGTAACGGGGCGTGCAGGCTCGCAAGGGCGACGCTGGCCAGGCATAGGCCGGTTAGTAGGGTGGTAATCGCACCGGTGATCGCGTCTCGACTGACGACGCGGGTGCGGGCTGACAGCAGCCGCGCTTCGAGTATCTGCAATTCAGCCAACAGGGGTTGTTGAAGATCGTAGGTCCGAATATCGGGCAAGACCGTCATCAGGTTATAGAACCGTGCCTTCAAGTCCCCCATGGCTGCCTGTTCAGAAAGGGCGGTATCCTCAGGCAGGCGGCGGTGGATATACAGACCGGCCAGCAGGGCCAGGCCGACGAAGCACGCTAGAGCCAGCGCGGCCCACAGGCCGGCGAAAGCGGTCAAAACCACGGCGGCGACCACGCCGGATATGCCGGCGGCGGGGGCGCTGCGCATGACGAGCGCGGTTTCAAGCGTCGTTACGTCCTGGATAAAGCGGCTGGAGGCATCGCCCCGGCTAATGCGTAATGTCTTTTCTGGATTGGCTTTGAACACACGTTCCAACAGGGCGGGGCGAAGTTCTGCCATGGCGCGCAGGGCCGCATCGTGGCCCATATAGCGTTCGCCATAACGCAGCACTGTACGAGCGATGGCGAAGAAGCGGATGGCGGCGCTAGGCAACAGGTAGTTGAACGCCTGGGCGGCGATCGGACCTGCGGCGCCGGCCACGGCCGCGCCTGTCAGGAACCAGCCGGAAATCCCAAGCAGGCTGACTGCCGATACGCTGACGCCGGCGGCGAAGACCGCGGTCAGGAACAGGCGTGTACCGAAATGATCTTTCAGGGCTTTCAAAAAGCTTCCGAAATTACCAGTCATCACAATTCCACCACGCGGTCTGCCAAAGCGCACAGCGCTGGCGAATGACTGGACAGGATCACCGTCCGCCCCTTGAAGAGATCTGGCAAGCGGGCAATCAGGTCGGCTTCAGCGGCAGGGTCGAGGTCGGCCGTTGGTTCGTCGAGCACCCATAATGGCGCGGCCTTAAGCGCGGCGCGTGCCAAACCGATCTTGCGCCGCTCGCCGCCCGACAGGCCAGAGCCGCGTTCGTCAATTGGTGCCGACAATGCGCTTTCTCGCGTTATAACGAGTGTATTAAGGCCAAATTTCTCAATCACTTCATTCGGATCGGCTTGTCGGTTGGCGAGGTTGAGATTGTCAGCCAGGCTGCCCGCCAGAATCGGCGGATTTTGCGATACCCAGGCGATACTGCGACTGAGGTCGATGAGCGGCTGACCGTTGACCCGTACGGCGCCCTCATGCCGGCCGTGACCGAGGAGGAGGCGCAGCAGGGTTGTCTTCCCCGAACCGGTTGGTCCCTTCAAAGCAACCACTTGGCCGGGACGGGCCGTAAAGCTAACCGGGCCGATACGGAAGTCGGGATCGTCTGGGAAGGTGCAGGTTACGGCGTCATAGGTGACTTCCGGCGCGTCTTTAAGGGCCGGCTGCGCGGCGATGTCCGGGCTGATGTCCAGCGCCATAAGACGTTGAGCCGCCGCCATGGCGGTTTGCTGGTCGTGATAGGCGGCCGCCAGGCGGCGCATGGGGGCATAGACTTCTGGCGCCAGGGCCAGGACGAAGAAGGCCTTGGCCAGGGTCAGGACTTCCGGCACGGGGAAGGGCAACTGGCCCAATAAATAAAAGCCGCAATAGATGGCGATCAACGCGACGCTCAAGGCGCTAAAGAATTCCAGAACGGCGGAGGTTACGAACGCGATCTTGAGCACACGCAGGGTGCGTTCGGCGACGTCGCGGGCGGCGCGTCCGACAATCCCGACCTGACGCGGCCCCGCATCGAAGCTCAAAATCAGGGGCAGGGCGCGGATACGATCAACAAACAGATTCGAAAGGCGCGACAGCGCATCGAGTTGCCGTTTCGATTCATCGGCACTGGTCATGCCCAGAATGGCCATCAGTGCGACAAACGGAAGCAGGGTCAACAACAATATGCCGGCGCTGACCGGGCTGACAATGGCCATGACCGCGATGAAGACGAGGGGCAGAACGCGAGCGGACAGGTCAGCCTGACGGAAGCGCGCATAGTAGCCTTCCAGACTTTCGGTGTCCTCGAACAGGGCGTTAAGCCGAGCCTGATGGCGCGCGGAATCGACCCGGCCAGCCAAGGCCTTTTCCATGATGTCGAGTCGGATATGGCTGACGATGCGGCGCGCGGTTTCCATGCCAAGCTTTTGATTATAAAGACCGATTATTGCGCGCACCGCCAGGGAAATCACTGTCAGGGCGAGGGAGGGCCAAAGATAAATCAATGATTGATTTTTTTGAAACAGGTCGCTGACCATATGGCTTAGACCCCAGGCAAAGCCACCGATGCATAGTCCATCCAGCAGTCCGAGCCAGCCCCCCCGTCGCAGGCCGCGCGCGTCCCATAAGGCCCATGCGCGCAACTGGCCACGGATGGCCTTGGTATCCAAAACCGACCCCGGTGCGGCGTCCGGGTGCGACATTGTGCGTGTTGTACGGTCCAAGCTTAAGCCTTACAATTTATATGGTTTTAGCGGTGAGTATTCCTATTAGTTAGAAATGCTCATTGCTAAGGGCTGATTTTGGGTGTCTTCTTCGCCGGAGACGCGAACTTTCCCGGGGAAATCCGATGGACCTAAGTACCGTAGAACTGTCGAGGCTGCAATTCGCCTTGACCGCCATGTATCACTTCCTCTTTGTCCCGTTGACGCTCGGCCTGAGCTTCATGCTGGTCATCATGGAGAGCGTGTATGTCCTTACACGACAAGAGGTTTGGCGCACCATAACGCGCTTCTGGGGCCTTCTGTTCGGTATCAACTTCGTTCTGGGTGTGGCAACAGGTCTCACCATGGAATTCGAGTTCGGTATGAACTGGTCCTATTACTCCCACTATGTCGGCGACATTTTTGGCGCGCCGCTGGCGATAGAAGGCTTGATGGCCTTCTTCCTTGAGGCGACCTTCGTCGGGTTGATGTTCTTCGGTTGGGACAAGCTGTCCAAACCGGCGCACTTGCTGGTCACCTTTCTAGTGGCGCTCGGCACCAACCTGTCCGCCTTGTGGATTCTTGTTGCCAACGGCTGGATGCAACATCCCGCCGGCGCTGAATTCAACCCGGCAACCATGCGTATGGAAGTGACCAACTTCATGGAGGTCATATTCAACCCTGTCGCTCAGGCCAAGTTTGTCCATACGGTCAGTGCCGGCTACGTGCTGGCGGCGGTGTTCGTCATGGGGGTCTCGGCCATATATCTAATCAACGGCAAATGGACGAGCGTCGCCAAGCGGTCGATGGCTGTCGCCGCCGCCTTTGGCCTGGCCTCCGCTTTGTCGGTCGTCGTTCTGGGCGATGAGTCGGGTTACGCACTCACCGATAACCAGAAGATGAAGTTGGCCGCATTGGAATCCATGTGGCACACCGAAAAGGCGCCCGCCGGCATCTCCATCTTCGGCATCCCCAACGTCAAGGAACAACGCACCGATCTCGATGTGAAGATCCCTTACGTTCTGGGCCTGATCGCCACGCGCAGCGTCGATCAACCTGTGATCGGCATTCTGGACCTGGTTGAAAAGGACGAAGGTCGCATCCGCTCCGGTGTCATCGCCTATGATGGTGTGGAGAAGCTGAAGGTCAATGCAGATGATCCTGCTGCCCGGGCGCAGTTCGAAGCGCACAAGGCCGACCTCGGTTACGCCCTGCTGCTCAAGAAATACGTCGATGATCCGCGCAAGGCTGATGAAGCGACTATCACCAAGGCCGCCATGGACACCATTCCCAACGTGCCGGTGATGTTCTGGTCCTTCCGGGCCATGGCAGGGCTGGGTTTCGCCTTCATCCTGCTGTTCGCCACCGCCTTCCTGATGGTGACGCTCAATAAACACAACAACAAGCTCTTCCTGCTGGCCTGCATCGTCGCCATCCCCTTTCCGTGGATCGCCATCGAAGCCGGTTGGCTGCTGGCCGAAATCGGTCGCCAGCCCTGGGCAGTGGACGGCGTGCTGCCGACCTTCATGGGCGCGTCCAGCCTGACCAAACCCCAGATCTGGGCCACTATAGCCGGCTTTACCCTGATGTACGGGGTGATGGCGGTCATCGAAATCCAGCTCATGATCAAGACCATCAAAAAAGGACCGTATGAGGCCAAGTTCGGTCGCATGCACAATGATCCCGAAGTCAGCGCCACTGACAATCCGGCCCTGCCCGTCGTCGGCCCGGCTGAGTAAGGAGATAGATTATGGAACTTCCTCTCGATTACCCGACGCTTCGCGTCATTTGGTGGGGCCTTGTGGGCGTCCTGCTCATCGGCTTCGCCATCATGGATGGCTTCGACATGGGGGTCGCTGCCCTGTTGCCCTTCGTCGCAAAGAGTGACGGTGAGCGTCGCGCCGTCATCAATACGGTCGGTGCGACCTGGGAAGGCAACCAGGTATGGTTCATCCTGGGCGGCGGCGCCATCTTCGCGGCCTGGCCGTTTGTCTACAGCGCCAGCTTCTCCGGCTTCTACCTGGCCATGTTCCTGGTGCTGATGGCGCTCATCCTGCGTCCGGTCGGCTTCAAGTACCGCTCCAAGCGGCCAGGCAAGGCCTGGCGCCGCAATTGGGACTGGGCGCTGTTTGCTGGCGGCTTCATTCCCGCTCTCGTCTTCGGCGTCGCTATTGGCAATGTCCTGCAGGGCGCTCCCATCCACTATGATGGCGACCTGCGGGTCACCTATCAGGACCAGTTCCTGGGTGGGCTCTTGGGCTTGTTCACGCCCTTCACCCTCCTGTGCGGCCTGACGTCTGTCGCCATGCTGGTGCTGCAAGGTTCCACATGGCTGGCGATGAAGCTGGAAAAGGGCGATGCGCGTGACAGGGCTGTTCGCTTCGGCGCGATTTCCGCCCTCGCTTTGGTTGTCTTCTTCGCCATCGGCTATCTCTTCATCCGCTTCTCCAACCTGGGTTTCAGCGTCGTCACGGCGGTGTCCCCCGACGGTGCGTCGAACCCGACCCGCGCCGAAGTGATCCCCGCCGCGGGCGCCTGGTTGACGAATTTCAGCAAGTACCCCTGGATGTGGGCCGCACCGTTGCTGGGTTTTGCCGGTCCGTTGCTGGCGCTCCTCGGCCTGCGTCTGCGCAGTGACTGGCTGTCCTTTATTGGCTCTTCGCTGGCCATAGTCGGCATCATCGGCACCGTCGGGTGCTCTATGTTCCCGATCATTCTGCCCAGCACGGTCGATGCTCATTCCAGCCTGCTCGTCTGGACGGCTTCCAGCTCGCACATGACCCTGTTCATCATGCTGCTGGTGACGGTTTTGTTCCTGCCGATCGTGCTGCTCTACACCGCCTGGGTTTACAAGGTGCTGTTCGGACGCGTCAGCACCGAACACCTCAAGACCAATCCCGATCTATATTAGACACGGCCGGGGAGGCAAAAACCTCCCCTAGGCCCTTCGTTAGGAGTGCAACATGTGGTATTTTTCATGGATCCTGGGTGTCGGCCTGGCTGTCGCCGTCGGTATTCTCAACGGCATCTGGTATGAATTTCATACCGCCGACGATCCGGATGCCGAAGATCCCTACAAAAACTAAAAAAAGGCGCTCCATCGGGGCGCCTTTTGTTTTGACCGTTTTACCTTTGGCCTCTTGGCGAAGTTATTCGCGGAGGGATTTCACCAGATTGAACACCATGGTCTTGGCCGGATCGTCATGACCTTCCTGCGCCAGGTTGTAGAGGGTCTGCATGACTTCCTCAGCGATTGGCTCGACATGGGCCTGATTGACCACCTCGAAAATACCCGGCAACACCAGCTCGCGTATTTCGTTGTCGTCGACCAGGGCTTCGGTGATCTTTTCACCCTCGCGCAGGCCGGTGAAGCTGATCTTGATGTCCTTGTCCGGTCGCAGTCCGTATAGACGGATCATCCGGGTGGCCAGGTCATATATCTTGACCGGCTTACCCATTTCCAGAATGTACAGGCCGGATTTATGCTCGGGCGTACGCGCGTTGTTCATGGCCGCCGTCAGCACAAGTTGAACCGCTTCGAAGATCGTCATGAAATAGCGTTCGACTTCGCGGTCGGTCAGGGTGATCGGCCCGCCGCGCTCGATCTGCGATTTGAACAGAGGCACGACGGACCCGGTCGAACCCAGCACATTACCGAAGCGCACGACACAGGCCTGGTGCGTATCGGAAATCTGGGTGCGGATCAGGTGTTCGGCCAAACGCTTGGTCGCCCCCATCAGAGATGACGGCGCGACGGCCTTGTCCGATGAAATCAGGACCAGTTGCTGTACGCCCGCCGCCTTGGCGGCGTCGATGACGTATTGCGTACCCAAGACATTGGTCAGCACACTTTCGCTCGGATTCATCTCGACCATCGGCACATGCTTCAGGGCGGCGGCGTGGAAGATGACGTCGGGCTTTTGTGCTGCGACCAAGGCGGCAATACGTTCCTTACGGCGGACACTGCACAGGAAGGGGCGGGCGCGATCGCCGGCGCCGTTTTTGGGAAAGGTCTCGCGGATGGCGCGGTCTATTTCGTAGAGCGCCAGTTCGGAATGGTCGATCAGCGAAACGTGAGCGGCGCCAAGCGTTAGCACCTGCTTGCAAATTTCAGACCCGATCGAACCGCCGGCGCCGGTAACCAGAATACGTTTTCCGGCATAAAAGTTTTTCAGGCCCTGCGTGTCCAGTTCAACCTGCGGACGGTGAAGGAGCACCTTGAAAGAGGCGGGATCGCTCGGGTCAGGCAGAGGGAGGCTGTTCGGCTTTTTGCCAAAGGCGGCAAGGCGTGACAGGAACCTTAGAAGCCGATAGTTGGACAGACTCATTGATATTCCGACAAGCAGATAAGACGTACGTATTGAGCGTGTTATGGTTGTTTTAGCAAGCGCAAACGCGCACCGTTTGAAAAATTTCACAACTCTTGGCGCGTCATGATGTTAAGACTATGACCATGATCGATATTTTATTCTTCGGCCGGATCGCGGACATAATGGGCAGGCGCCGCCTGAGTCTCGACCTGCCCGATGGCGGGTTATCACTGCTGGCCTTACGTGCGCAACTGTTTACCCCCCATGGTGATGTGACGCCGCTGATGAGCGTCAACCAGCAGGTGGAAAGCGGCGACCGGCCATTGAGCGATGGTGATGAGGTGGCCTTCTTTTCGGTATTTTCCGGTGGATAAGTCGGTGTGCGATATTCGTTTGATCGACGGACCCTTCGATCCGGCGCAGGTCCATGCCGATTTCCTGAGACGCTTTGGTGCTTACGGCGCCGTAACCGCCTTCACCGGCGTTGTGCGAGGCGACACGTCGGGCCAGGCCGTCGATTATCTTTATCTCGACTGGTATCCCGGCATGACGGAAGCATCGCTTCTGGCGATAGGCGAGGCGGCGGCGGAGCGTTTCGACGTGCGCGCGCTCTGCGTTCATCATCGCTGCGGGCGGATCGATGCAGGTCAGCCGGTCGTCTTCGTGGCGGCGGCGGCGGCTCATCGAAGGGCGGCATTCGATGCCGCCGATTACATGATGGACCGCCTAAAATCGGAAGCGGCCTTCTGGAAGCGGGAGGTCGGGGAAACCCTGGATCGCTGGGTGGAGCCGACCGCGCACGATGCAGAGGATCTTAAACGTTGGAGCAAGACATGAGCGAACTGAGCCACCTGGATGACGCCGGACGGGCGCGGATGGTCGACGTGTCGGATAAGGCGGTGACGGCGCGGCTTGCTCGGGCCGAAGGATGTTTGATCTGCGCGGCCGCCACGGTGGACAGGGTCGTTGCGGGCACGATGCCGAAAGGTGCGGTGATATCGACGGCTGAACTGGCGGGCATCATGGCCGCCAAGCAGACGGCGAACCTGATTCCCCTGTGCCACCCCTTGGCGCTGAGCCAGGTGGCTGTCGCCATCACGGTCGATCACGCCTTACCGGGCTTCAGGATCGCGGCTGAGGTCAAGACGACATCGCAGACCGGCGTGGAAATGGAGGCGTTGACGGCGGTGAGCGTCGCTGCGCTGACGCTTTATGACATGCTGAAGGCTGTCGATAAGGGGATGCGTATCGAAGGCATAGCCGTTACCGCCAAGCAGGGTGGCAAATCCAACTGGGTTTAGAGGCTGGCCAAAAAGAAACGCAGAAGCCCAGATCCTCTGCGTTCCTGGGCCTCTGCGTTGAAGGGGGCTCGAATAGGTGCGGTTTAGCTAATTTGCTGCGCCGCACAAAATCAAACCGTCTGTAATGTTCTTAAAACAAACGTGTGTGGATACCGATCCACACGCGGCGGCCGACCTGACCGTAGTTGGCGGCGGTTTGATACCGTGTGTCGCCGACGTTTTCGATGCGGCCATAGAGGCTGATCCGGTCATTGAGCGCATAGTCGGCGCGCAGGTCGACCAGGCCGTAGCTCTTGAGCAGGGTGGCATTGTAGACATCGTTGAACCGATCACCAGCGTAGCGCGCGCCGGCGCTGAGGGTCAGCTGCGGGGTGGCGATCCAGGTCATATCGATACTGCCCAATTGTCGGGGCGTACGCGGCAGGCGGTTGCCGAGGAACCCGGCCGAGCGGTTTTCCGTATATAGGAAGCTGTAATTGCCACGCAGCGATAGGGTCTCGCTCAAGGCATACGTACCTTCCAATTCGACGCCGCGTGCCTCGGTCCGGGCGATATTGGCATAGTAGCCGAACGGTCGGCTTGGGCACAGGCCGATGGTGGGATCGGCATAACAGCCGGAGAAGAAGTCGATCTGGTCATCGACCCGGCGTGTGAAGGCGGTGACGCCGAACTGGCCCTTTTCGAAGGTGTAATCGACGCCGGCGTCCAGCGTGACAGCGGTTTCCGGTTTAAGGTCGGTGTTGCCGTAATCGCTGTATAGTTGATACAGGCTTGGCACCTTTACACCCTGGCCAGCGCTGGCGTGCAGACGGACCCGGTCGGTGACCGGCGCGCTGACGCTCAACTGAGCGATATCCTGACCGCCGAAGCTGGACGCGTCGTCGTGACGCAGACTCAGGGCCGCCGATACCGCGCCAAAATCGTGGCTGAGTTGGCCATAGACGCTCGACAGGTTGGACGACGCCTTTTGCGGTGTCGGGTTGGGGTCCCAAGAGGCCGGTGAGGCGGTTTGCATAGTGTCGCGCTCATAGCTTAGGCCGCCGAGCAGGCGGGTCTGCGGCGTCAGACGATAGGTGATGTGATAGTCTGCCGACTGCATATGACCGGTGGCGACAAAGTTCGGCGTGTGGTCGGGATTGAAATCGTGGCGGTCATTGTCGGTCTCGCTGATCGACAGGGTCTGCTCCCCCGCCGCGAAGCGATGGGTGATGGCCAAAACATTCATCGTGGTGTCGGTCTTGCCGAAATCGCCCGTATCGGCGAAGGCATAGAGCGGCGCCGGGAAGCCGTCATAGTCATTTCGGCTGTGGACCTTACTGGAGAAGGCCTTCACGGTCAGGGTGTCGGTAAGGGCATAGCTCAGCTTGCCACTGAGGGTGGTCTGCCCGAATCCGTCCTTTTCCGTGCCGCCGGCAAAGGCGGAAACGCCGCGATCGTTTTGTGTGCTGCCATAGACGCGCCATGACAGTTTGCCGACCCGGCCGCCGAGGCCGAGGCGAGCCGCGCCATATTCGTCGAAGCCTTCCACGCGCAGGTCGCCTTCCAGGGCTTGCGATGGGGCGCGAGTCGTGATGCTGACCACGCCGCCCAGGGCGCCGGATCCCCACAGGGTGGATAGCGGGCCGCGCAGGACTTCGATGCGGGCGGCATCGTCTGTGCTCAGCAGGCCCAGATTGGTTCCGCCGCCCACCTGAGAGGGATCATTGAGACGGACACCATCGAGCAGGTACAGGGTATGGTCGCCGCCGGCGCCGCGGATGGATGCCGTGGCCGCCTGACCCGGACCGCCATTACGAGACAGGCTGAGATCGGTGGTGCGCGCCAGCAGGTCGGAAATTTGCAGGGACTGATAGGTGCGGATATCTGCGTCCGTCAGGACATCGACGCTTTGACCCAGTTTAGAGACGGGCAGGCTTTCACGCGTGATGGAAACGATGACTTCAGTTGGCGCCTCATCGGCCTGGGCTAACCCCGGAAGTGTCAGGCTGGGTATGGCTAGCGCCAGGGCGGAGGCCTTGATCAGCAAGAGGTTTTTACGGTTTAACATGTGTAAAACGGTCTTTCGGTCAGAAACGAAAGCCGCAAACGCGCACGACAAAGCTCGCGCCTTCACGGCTTACAAAGCATCGTCTCTCGGGGGGCAGACGCCACCATGCAGGCATGGGACTTCGATCTCCGCTCGCGCTGCACTTCCCGGCCACGCAAAGGACGACAGCCAAGGCAGGTCTCCTGACTCGCGCCTCTGACGCTCGCAACGTCTTCCCGGCGGACCAGTGACATCTGTTGCAAAGCTCGGCGCTTACAGTTGCGGGGACAGTTCGGGAGTTACACCCGATTCCCTATTATCCCGCGGGTCAGCGCGGGCACCTTTGGCACGCGGCTGGATTAGGGCGGATGCTGCGGCGCGTCAAGCCTTTAGGCAGGCGGGTGCGCAGATAGCCCTCGGGTGCGGACTCTGCGCATCAGCCCTTAGCCGTTGAGGCGGACAACCGTGATCACTCGGTTGAACAGGGCTTGCATGGCGTCGGAAATGCCCTGGCTGGGGCTGACCTCGAAGTACAGGCCGGGCGAGGCGCAGGCTTGCATCTGGGTCGCCAGCTGCGACGGCGCCGCGACATATTTGGCCAGCCAACTGTTGTAGAAGCCGTTGGTAGGCAGGGGCAGGTAGGTGGTATACAGCACGGCTATGCGTATGCCGCGCGCCTTTATCGCCGTGCACTGGGTGATATCCAGCGGCGTGATGCGGCGGCAGGTGTTGCCGTTTGTATAGTTGCAATCATACGAATCATTGGCCCCGTCGCTCACCATGAACAGAACTTTTTGCGGCGCGCCGGCGGTTAAACCGTCACCGGGCGTGGGAATGAGGTTATTCATGCTGGTTAGGGTCGATTTGAAATTCGTCTGGCGATCCGAATTATATCCTGCGTAGGGCATGACCATCAGGTCGATCTTGGCGGCATTGCTGGCCGATTGAACCAGATCAGTAGTCAGGGCGCTGACCTGATAGGCCGTCGGGTTTTGCGCATCTATGGTGTCGGCGGACAGGCCGAAATCGTAGATAGCCATACGGAACTGATTGGCCATTGTCTGGCTTTGACCTGCCTTGGTCATCAAATTTTGAGTGGCCTGGCGCACCACGTCGATGCGCGTTGTGACACCAAGCTTCTTTGCCTTCGTGTAATAGTCCTTGCCTTCCATGTCCCTCTGGTGACAGGCGAAGGCGCACTGGTCGGATGTATTGGCGACCATCTTGTTGATGTCGGCGGTCGTGGCGCCGACGCCCATGGACGGGCTGTTGTCGAGGAGAAGATAGAAATCGATATAGGGCGGGATCGTGGTGATCGTTTTGGATGTGACGTTAATCGGCAAGGCGCTAAAACCTAAGACGCCGAGCATCAAAGGTTTGAATGTGCCTGTGGCCGTGAGCGTGGACGTCAGGGTATTGGTCGCCTTGGTGACCGTGGCACTGGCGGTAACCCCAGTCAGATCACTCGCCGATTGCATGCCGGACTGGAACATGCTGACGGCCTGGGTCTCGCCGACGGCGATTTCACCCGAACCAATCTGGGTGCTGGCCTTAAAGGCCATGGAATTGATGGCGACCGCGCCGACGCTGGCTACGTCGGCGGCATCCTGCATTTCGTTGCGCAACTGCAGCATGCGATTAAAATCCATCGCGCCACCGATCGCGAGAAAGATAACGGGTATAGCGAGGGCGGCGATGATGGCCACGTTGCCTTTGGCATTGCGCGAGACATTGGCCCAGATGGAATATCTGCCGTTGATGGAAAATAGTCTTCCGAACATGTCAATGCCTGGCTGAAATGCAACTGAGCAGTCAGTTTCTCACAACAGGCTTAATTGCCGGCTAACCGCCGAGAGATTATTTTTCAGCGGCTTCCAGGGGCGTTAATGTCTGGAGGCTGAGGGCGTGGACCGGACCGGCCAGTTCGTCCGCCAGGGCGGCATTAATCAACCGTTGACGAGCGACGCGAGTGAGCCCGATAAAGGCTTCGGACACAATGCGCACGGAAAAATGACTTTCTCCCCCTTCACGCGCGCCCGCATGTCCACTATGTTTGGCGCTGTCGTCGTTGATATCCAATTGCTGCGGGGCGAAAGCCTGGTTGAGCTTCGCTTTCAGGCGGTCGGCTACGATTCCCATATTCTGCCTCACGTGTTGGGTATGGAATGGATGTCAGCTTCTTTTAAGATTTAGGGATCATATTTCAAGGTATGAGCGAAGGATTTAAGTACAAGCCGCGTCTCGGCATGGATATGCGCATTCGTCCGCCAAAGGAAGGCGAGGAAAAAACGCGCCGTCCGGAGGACGATGTCCTGCATCTCAAACCCGGCGAAAAGCCTTGCGAATGGCCAGAGTGCCACAAGGCTGCGACGGCTCGCGCGCCCAAATCGCGCGAAATGATGAATGAATATTATAATTTCTGCCTCAACCATGCGGCTGAATATAACAAGAACTGGAATTTCTTCTCCGGCATGAGCGAGGGCGAAGCCAAGCGCCATCGCGAATCCATCGCTACCGGCGACCGTCCGACCTGGGCGTTCCGCGCCTCCCGCGTCAGCCGTGAGGCGGCGAACTTCGCCACAAAGGGCACCAAGGCCGGCGGCTTCTACGATCCGCACAGCGTTTTCGGCGCCGGTGCGGCGCCCATCCGCGAGAAGGGGGAGCCCAGTACGCGCCAGTACGGAAAGATCGAGCGGGCGGCGTTCGCCGACCTCGACCTCGAGGTCGGCGCGACCGCGGAACAGATTCGCGTCCGCTACACCGAAATGCTGAAACGTTGCCACCCCGACAATAACGGCGGCGACCGTTCGGCCGAGGACAAACTTCAGCGCGTCATCAAGGCGTATAAAGTCCTCAAAAAGATGTCCATCGCCTAAAAACGCGGTGTTTGGACCGATAGTGTGTTGCATGCGAGGCCTGTACAAGATGCAGGCCGCGCTTTGTTTTTGCTGTCGGACGCCAGGTCACCATTGGGCTTATGGCTACAGGCTGCTGAAAAAGGCATCCGTGCCTGCGTCGCCACCCGGGCGGCGAAACAGATGAACCTGCATCAGGCGGCGCGGCCGAAAGCCTAAACTTTCATACAGGGTGATAGCCGGCCGGTTGTCGGGTAGAACGTTGAGAAACGGCACCTTGCCATCGGCGACGATGCGGCGGCCCATAATCGAGGTGAGGCGTCGCGCGTGCCCCTGGCCCTGGTTGTCGGGATGGACGCAAATCGCGCTGATTTCTGTAAATCCTTCGGGTTTCATCCGTTCCCCTGCCAAGGCGGCGAGGCGCCCGTCAGCGCGTACACCGATATAGCTGCCCATTTCCACAGTCCGCCGTCCGAACGGGCCGGGCTTTGTCAGGGTTGTCAGGGCGATCATGTCGTCGACGTCATCCAAGGTCATGGCCGATGCATCATCTTCGACATCGGCCGGGCGGAAATCGAAGGCCGCCATTTGCAGACAGGGAAATCGCACCACTAGATCGAGCCCGACCGGGGCTTCCAACGCGTCTGGAGACCACAAGACGGCTGTATCACCGTCATGCATGCGCGAAGCCAGAATGGGCAGGGCGGAGGGTGCCTCCAGCGCCGCGAACGGCGAGACCTCGGCCGGGTAGCGCAGGACCGGGCCATCGCCAATGGCGAGGGCGGCGTGGCGGCCTGTCAGGGCGGACCAGGCGGGATTGTCGAGTATAGAGATGTCCATGCCGCCCTTTAGCAGAAAGGTTTCGACTCTGCTGCCGGAATCTGGCTCAACACACGGATTGAATGTATGCAAAGGGAGGACATGATGACGCAGATTCTGAAGGGCGGATGCCAGTGCGGCGCCATCCGTTTCGAAGTCACCGGGCCGCTCACGGATACGTCCATTTGTCACTGCCGGATGTGCCAGAAGGCCTTTGGCAACTTTTTTGCGCCGCTGGTCTCCGTTCGCGGTACCGACTTTCGCTGGACCCGCGTCGAACCGGCGCGTTTCCAGAGTTCCAATCTGGTGCAGCGTGGCTTTTGTCCCGCCTGCGGCACGCCTCTGACCTACGAAGCGCCGGACGGCATGGCCGTCGCCATCGGCGCCTTCGATCATCCCGAAAACCTTGAGCCGACCATCCAGTACGGGATTGAGGGCCGTCTGGCCTATCTTGACCGGCTCAATGACTGGTCGCGCCGTACGACTCTCGACGATATCGAGGCCGCGCCCTTTCTCGACAAGCTAGTGAGCTATCAGTATCCGGACGAAGCCTAGATACTGCCGCGGCGACAAAAAACTTTGCCATCGGCGAAATTACGGGTTGTTTCGCCTGCGCTAAAGTCTTAGCTGAAAAGCCTGATTGTCCGTCGCTGAAAGCCTGAAAATCTCATGTCCGCCGAGCTTGAATATCCCGATCCCCTGCTGTCCCTCGCGCCCGATACGAAGGTCAATGCCCGCGATGTGTTCGACATCGACATCGATATGCAGGTGCCGGCCTTCACGCATCGCGACGCCCACGTGCCGGATATCGATCCGGCCTATCGTTTCGATCCTCAGACGACCCAGGCCATCTGCGCCGGTTTCGCCTTTGACCGCCGCGTCATGGTCCAGGGGTTCCATGGCACCGGAAAGTCGACACACATCGAACAGATCGCTGCGCGCCTCAACTGGCCGCTGGTGCGCGTCAATCTTGACAGCCATGTGTCGCGCATCGATCTGATCGGCAAGGATGCCATTGTGTTGAAGGACGGCCAGCAAGTCACCGAATTCCGCGAAGGTATATTGCCGTGGGCCCTGCAACGCCCCGTCGCCCTGGTGTTCGACGAATATGACGCGGGTCGTCCGGACGTGATGTTCGTTATCCAGCGCGTTCTGGAGGCTCAGGGCCGCCTGACCCTGCTGGATCAGAACAAGGTCATCAAACCCAATCCGTTCTTCCGCCTGTTCTCCACGACCAACACCATCGGTCTGGGCGACACGACCGGGCTTTATCACGGCACGCAGCAGATCAATCAGGGCCAGATGGACCGCTGGTCGCTGGTGACGACGCTCAACTACCTGTCGCACGAAGCCGAGGTCGAAATCGTACTGGCCAAGGTGCCGGAATTCAATACGCCCGAGCGTAAGACCGTTATCGACGCCATGGTGCGCGTCGCCGACATGTCGCGCTCGGCCTTCGCCAATGGCGATATTTCGACCGTCATGTCGCCGCGAACCGTCATCACCTGGGCGCAGAACACCCTGATCTTCAATGACGACCCAGAACTGGCCTTCCGCCTGTCGTTCCTCAACAAGAGCGATGAACTGGAACGCCACACCCTGGCGGAGTTCTATCAGCGCGCCTTCGGCACCGACGTCAAGGAATCGGCCCTGAAGGTAAAGGTCATCTAGTTTCAGGACGCGCCTTGTGCGCCGTCCTGGCCCCTATCGGCAAGCCTGAGGCCCGGGGCGGTTTTCGTTCCGGCCCGGCTTTTTAAGTTAGACATTCATGGCCCAAAAGCCGACCATCCTTTCCGAACCGTTCAAGAAGGCGTTGATCCATTCGACCCGCGCCCTGGCGGAGGATGCTGAACTCGAAGTCGTGTTCGGTTCGGATGGACCGCGGCTGGATGGCAACAAGATCATCCTGCCGCATCCTCCGCGCGACCTCGCGCCGAAACTGGCCCAGCGCGTGCGCGGCCAGGCCGATCGGCTGGCGCTGAAGGTAGCCCACCACGACGACAGCCTGCATGCGCGCGCACGGCCACGCGACGATATCAGTGCGGATGCTTTCGATGCCTTGGAGGAGGCGCGGCTGGAGGCCATAGGCGCGAGAGCCATGGCAGGGGTGCGTGTCAATCTTCTGGCGGCACAGGAAAACGATCTGGAACGCTCAGGCCTGTATCGCAAAGAAGACAAGGCGGACATCGGCCTGCCGGAAATTCTCGGCCTGATGGCGCGCGAAGCAGTCACCGGCGATCCTATCCCGAACTCGGTTCAGCGGGTCGTCAACCTTCTGCGGGCGGAGATAGAGGAAAAAACAGGTGACGGTCTCGAAAAACTGGCTGGGCTTATTCATGATCAGAAGGCTTTCAACCGTCAGGCGCGCCATATCCTGACGGCGTTGGACCTGAAGGACGACAGTCAGGATGCCGAGGACGAAAAGAAGGACGAAGGTGAGGAGGGCGAAAGCGAAGGCGACAGCCCCAAGGAGGACGCGCCTGACAATGACCAGCCCGACGACGGCCAGTCGCAGCAGGACGAACCGGAAGAACAGACGGGGCAGGATCAGCCGCAGGAGGGCGAGGACGACTACACCCAGATGCAGGGCGATCCGCAGATGTCGTCCGAATCCTCGACCGACGAAACGCCCGATGGTGAGGCCGGAGAGGCGGAACGTCGCGACATGGACGTGCCGGAACCGAACGTCAAAAAGGAATACGATGTCTATACCCGCCAGTTCGACGAGATCATTACCGCGGAAGAACTGTGCGACCCTGAGGAACTGGAGCGCCTGCGCGGCTTCCTGAACGCCCAGCTGGCCAATATGGCCAGTGTGGTGTCGCGCCTGGCCAACCGCCTGCAACGCAAGCTTCTGGCGCAGCAAAGCCGGTCTTGGTCGTTCGATCTCGAGGAGGGCGTGCTCGACGCCTCGCGTCTGACCCGCGTCATCATCGACGCCAGCGCCCCGCTCAGCTTCAAGCAGGAAAAGGACACCGAGTTCCGCGATACGGTGGTGACGCTGCTGCTCGACAATTCCGGCTCCATGCGCGGGCGGCCGATCATGGTGGCCGCCATCTGCGCTGATGTACTGGCGCGGACCCTTGAACGTTGCGGCGTCAAGGTCGAAATCCTGGGCTTCACCACCAAGGCGTGGAAAGGTGGGCAATCGCGCGAACAGTGGGTGCGATCGGGCAAACCGGCCAATCCCGGGCGTCTCAATGACCTGCGCCATATCATCTACAAGGCGGCGGACAATCCGTGGCGGCGAACGCACAAGAATCTCGGCTTGATGATGCGCGAAGGGCTGCTGAAGGAAAACATCGACGGCGAGGCCTTGCAATGGGCCTATTCGCGTCTCGTCAACCGTCCGGAACAGCGCAAGATTTTGATGGTCATATCGGACGGTGCGCCGGTCGACGATTCGACCCTGTCGGTGAACAGCGGCCATTATCTCGAAAACCATTTGCGCAAGGTGATCGACGACATTCAGACTCAGGCGCGTGTGCAATTGGTCGCCATCGGTATCGGCCACGATGTGACGCGCTATTATAAACGCGCCCTGACCCTGATCGATGTCGAACATCTGGCTGGCGGCCTGATGGACAAGCTGACTGAGCTTTTCGAGGAAAAATGACATGCGGATAGGGCGCAAGCCATTGGTTGCCTTGGTTTCCGGCGGGATTTTCTGCCTGTTGAGCGCCATGGTCGGCCATACCGAACCGCGGCCTTACCTCGAAAGCCCCACCGTGGCGTTCAGGCCCCTGACGGGGGGCGATGTCCGGCCGCTGAACCCCAAGGTGCGCTATGTCGGCGCCTATGAATTGGTGGCGACGGGGACGTCCGGGCTTGTCGGGTTGTCCGACATTCAGGTGTTCCCTACGGCCGACGGCGTGCAGGCCGAGGCCGTCAGCGATTTCGGCGCCGTCGCCCGCTTTACGCTCAAAGCCGATGGCAAGGGGGGATATCTCGACAGCCTCCTCGAAATTGATCCCTTGCGCGGGACGGATGGCAAGACGTTCGACAACAAGTCGCTCGCCGATTCCGAGGATCTGGCTTACGATCCCGTCACTGGCCGGCGCTTCGTCTCCTTCGAAGGCGTTCAGCGCGTCATGACCTACACGGATTGGCGCGGCGCCGGAGAAACCCTGCCCTTGTCCGGCCTGGCGCTGTTTCCTTCCAATTTCGGCATGGAAGGCCTGACCTATCTGCCCGATGCCAAGACCGGTGACGCCCTGCTGATCGGCGTCGAGGCGGGGGGATTCTGGCGCTGCGAACTGGCCTCCAATGCCTGCGCGCCCGTCAACGGTCCCGCGGCGCCCGGATTTTTGTACATGCTGACCTCGCTTGCGGTGGTCGATTACGCCGATCCGGTACGTCGCCATGAGATTTTGGCCTTGTACCGCTATTTCGATCCGCTGACCGGCCCGCGCAACATCTTGCGTCTACTGAAGTATGAGAATGGGGCGCTGACGGCTATTACCGATCTGGTCCGCCCGAAGCCTTACGATAATTATGAAGGCGTGGCCGCTCAGAAGACCGGCGACGGCTACCGGCTCTACCTGATCAGTGACAGTTTGAAAGAAAACGGACGCTCCAAACTACTTGTCTACGACTGGACGCCCTGACGTGCTGGCCGTGCTCGCTCCTGCGGTCGCGGCCGCCTTGGTTATCATGGCGGTTCTGGCGTGGCAGCAGCCGCGGTTGCCCGGGCGGCGCGACATGTCCCTGTGCATGGCGATCGGGGCGGCCTTCTTCCTGTATAAGGCCTTTCCCGATGCCCTGGCTTTCGGACTGCCGGTGGTGCTGGTCGGGCCCCTGGCCAGCAATCGCGCTTATCGCGCGGCGTTCGAGACGCGGGCGCGCCCCGTGACAATCGACCTGGGGCTTCTCATGGTCATACTGGTTATGGGAGGCGTCGGTTATGCCGGGCCCCACTGGATTGGGGCACAATGGGGATTCAGCCTGATCAGTCTGTACCTCTTCCTTGAATTGCCGGTGATGGTGTGGCGTGGGCTGCCGGATGATCTGGTCGAAGCTCGCCGCAATGCGCGCCTGTGGGTGCTGGGCCTAGGCGCTGTGATCGGCGCGCTCATCTGTGTCGGCGCCGTCGTGGGATACTCGAAAGCCGCCGTGTCCCTGGGTGCCGCCGCGACCCTGGCCCTGTGCGTGATAGCAGCGGGCTTCGGCAAGTCCATCGTGGCGACGCTTGCGCCGGTGCAGGCCGAGCCGCAGGCGCTCGACGACCGCGAAGGCCAGGTGCTACGGCGGCTGCGGCATCTGATGCGGGACGAACAGATATTCCGCGATCCGGGGCTGAGCCTGTCTCGATTGGCGCAGATGCTGGATGTACCGGAACATCGCCTGCGTCGCGTCATTCATATCGGCGAAGATCAGCGCAATTTCAGCACCTACCTGAACGCGCTGCGCATTGCGGCGATGAAAGCTAGGCTCGACTCGGACGAAACTATTCTCGCCCTGGCTCTTGAGGCTGGCTATACCTCGCTGTCGGTCTTCAATCGTGCCTTCAAGGCGACCGAGGGTGTGACGCCGACGGCCTTTCGCGCGGCTCGTATAGCCAGAACCAACCCCAGCAACGCAAAGACAGCGGAGGCGGAGAGCGATGCCGGCAAGGCATAGCCTTTGAGGACGGTGCCGAAGGCGACGGACACAAGGGAACCGATCAGGCTGGTCATCTTGTAGGCATGTTCGGCGGGGTTCAGCGCGATGCGCCAGGATAGCGGCCATAGGGTGCGCAAGACGTCCCAGCCGCCATAGACAACCAGGCCACTGGCGGAGGGATAGACGAGGCCCGCCGGCCAATGATACTGGCCTTCTCCCGCCGCGTATAGCACCGCCACGGCTGCTCCGAGCGCCAATATGCCGGTGGCGGGAACCAGGTCGGCAGGGCGTCGGCCGCGGGCCTTTAGTCTGAGGCTGCGTATCCCCGACCAGATATGATAGGTGACCAGAAGGCTGACGCCGATCAGATCGATCCGACCGCGAAAAACGAAGGCGCCGATCAAGGCGCCGCCAACGCAAATGCCGGCAAAGATCAGGGCTATTCTGCCCACCGCCCGATGCCAGGGCGTGCCTTTGGGGCGGCTGAGTATGGCCAGCCCGGTGATGATCCCCAGGCACCCGGCGGTGACATGGGTGAGGATGTTCAAGGTGTGAAGGTCGGTCATGGCAAGTCTCCTGTGGAGGCTGCCGCATGACAATTCTTATCGCGTCTGTCTGGTGGATTTCAGAAATCCGTCAGGCCTTGCCCGTTCTTGGGCCCGATTTTTTGCAATAAAAAACCCGGCACGCGGCCGGGTTTTCATGTGTTCGGATTTAAGGCTGGATTAGGCAGCGGCTTGAGCCAGCTTGTCCTTGATCTGCTTCTTGAGGCGACGGGCGCGGATCGACAGATCGGCATCGTCAGCCTTGATCAGGAAGGCGTCCAGGCCGCCACGGAAGTCGAGCGTGCGCAGGGCGGCGTTCGAAATCTTCAGGCGGAAGGATTGGCCCAGGGCATCGGACTGCAGGGCGGTTTGACGCAGGCTCGGCAGGAAGCGGCGCTTCGTCTTTATGTTAGAGTGGCTCACGCTGTGGCCGACCATGGGACCGACACCGGTGAGTTCGCAACGACGCGACATGGGATGTACCTTCGGTTAAAACAAATAGGGGAGCGCGTCCGAACGCCTGTCCGTCGCGCGAGAGGCGGTTCTATAGGCAAATGAGGCGGCGAGGTCAAGGGCAAAACGGCATTTTTTGCCCCATTCCGCTATCGTTCCATCGTCTTTCGAAACAAGTGCAGGCGCGGCGCGCGCATATAAAAAGAGCCTCCCGGCGAAACCGGGAGGCTCTTGATTTCAAACCATCAGGGCTTAGGCGGCCTTGGTCAGGTTCTTGTTCAGGATGGCGACGGCCGAATCGCGGTCGATCTTTTCGATGGCGGCGACTTCACGGGCCATGCGGTCCAGAGCCGATTCGTACAGTTGGCGTTCCGAATAGGATTGTTCCGGTTGGCTTTCCGAACGGTACAGGTCGCGAACCACCTCGGCCAGGGAGACCAGGCAACCGGAGTTGATCTTGGCTTCATATTCCTGGGCGCGGCGCGACCACATGGTGCGCTTGATACGCGCGCGGCCCTTGAGGGTCACGAGCGCCTGCGACATGACGGCTTCCTGGGCGAGGTGACGCAAGCCGGCAACCTTGGCCTTCTTGGTCGGGACGCGCAGGGTCATCTTTTCATGATCAAAGGTAACGACATAGACTTCCAGGGTATAACCGGCCACTTCCTGGGTTTCGATCGCGGCGACCTGACCCACACCGTGGGCAGGATAAACGACCTTGTCGCCTACGGTGAATTCGTGGCGGGAGGCGGTGAGGGTATCGGACATGGCGAACCTTTCGAGCGGTTAGGGCAGCTCCGGCGGCACTGTCATCCAATAGGCGTCAAGCAGGCTGTCTTCAAACCGGGGAGGGTTGAAGGTGACCAATAAAACGCACGAAACCATCCGCAAAGAGAAGCTCTCAGGGAAGGAAAAAGTGCGTGTTTCTTAACTAGGACAAGGGTGTCATCCGACCTGCGTCGATGGTGCAAACAAACCCGCCAGAACAGCGGACCTGGAGCACATAAAAACAAACGAAGATTTGCGCGGATCGTGTGGTCTGGGTTCGTCCAAATTGGACAAGAAGCGGGCCGTGCGACTCTTGCAATATGACGTCTATATCACAAATTTACGGCAAAATAAAGGGTCGGTGCGCCGGATCGTTAACACGCCCTACCAAATCAGTCCTATAAGGCAGACAATTGCCGCGTGAAAGGCCGCCGCGCCATAAAGCTTGTGCATAAAGGCTTTTTTACTGCGCTTATGACGAAAAACCTGGCTGGCCAGCAATCCCAAGGGCCAACCGCCGGCGGCGCATAGCCACAAAAGTGTGGTTTCGCGTATGCGGCGTTTGCCGGCAAGGGCATATTTTTTATCCATCGCCCAGGCGTGCCAGGTGGCGAGGTTTATGAGGCACAAGAAGGCGAGCGCGAACAGCCAAAACATGGCCGAAGCAGACAGCCAATCGCTTAAGGGCTATTTACCGTCGCCAGGCTTTTCCGAGAAATATTTCTCGAATTTGCCGGTTTCGCGTTCGAAATCCTCACGGTCGGCGGGCGGCGTGCCCTTTTCGGAGATGTTCGGCCACACGGCGGCGTACTTGGTGTTGATCTCAAGCCACTTGGTGCCTTCGTCCTCGGTGTCCGGCTTGATGGCGTCAACGGGGCATTCCGGTTCGCAAACACCGCAATCGATGCATTCGTCCGGATTGATGACCAGGAAGTTTTCGCCTTCGTAGAAGCAGTCGACCGGACACACTTCCACGCAATCCATGAACTTGCACTTCACGCACGGGTCCATAACGATGTAGGTCATAATGGTCTCAGCCTCGATTACAAACTAGATGTGCGTCATGCTCAGATAAGGCCGCCGTGTCAAGAGTCCGCCGCAGGCGAAACCCGATTTGTTCTAATTCGAGGCATTAGCTGCGGTGTCGGGCACGGTATTGACCGCGCGGTAGAGGCTTTGTGCTTCAGAGGCGGGCCCGCGACGGTCACCGGTATCGACGACGACGATGTCGAAAAGACGTGTGCCGATGGCGAAGATCAGGTGGTCGTCCGGGCGGATCGCCGCCGATGCCTTTTCAACACGGCCGACCTTGCCGAACCGTTCCAGGCGGATATGGCCGCTTTCACATGCCTTGGCCGACAGGGCGCGCGTCTTGAAAAAGCGTGCCCGCCACAGCCAGACGTCGAGCCGGCAGGAAGAAGAGTCTGTGTGCATGGCGACAGATATTGGAAAGCTGCTGCGAAATGTCAAATGCCCGTTTATCCGCGGCGATCAGATGGCAAGCCATCGGCAACGAAAAAAGGGCCGGCCCCTTGCGGAGCCGGCCCTGATTTCAAATCCTTGCGGATTTAGACGTTGGCGAGTTGCTCAGCCGACATCTTGCCCGAACGCTGGTCGCGGGCCATCTCGTAAGAGACCTTTTGACCTTCGTTGAGGCTGCGCATGCCTGCGCGCTCAACGGCGCTGATGTGAACGAAAACGTCTTGGCCGCCGTCGCTCGGCTCGATGAAGCCAAAACCCTTGGTCGGATTAAACCATTTTACTGTGCCGGTGCTCATAAGTGAACCCTTTCAATGACATGTGTATACGCATCCAAACAACATGTCCGGATGCCTCTCGCTAAACTTTTGAATGGGATCGCTCGGTGCCCTTTTGGAAAAAGGGCGAAACAAAACGGCAGACAATCATAAATCGATAAGCTCAATATAGAGCCTTTATTGAAAATAGCAAGTTATATTGCGACGCTTGAATTTAGACGCCGCAATATAGTCATTTACTATTTTTAATTATACCGCCGCAGCCGTTTTGGCAGCCATCAGTTCTGGTTGCCGAATTTTTCCCGTAATACGGCGAAGGGCGAGTAGGGATTGACATAAGGCTCGCGCGGTTTCGGCTCACGCGCGGCTTTGTTCGAGCCGAATTTGCCGCCGCTGCCTTTGCCAGTCCCCGGTTTACCAGTCCCCGGTTTACCATGCGCCTGAGGTTTGCCCTGAGCCTTGCCGTCGCGACGTCCCTTTTCGCCGCGTGGCCGCCCGGAGCGCTGCTCGGGCGGCGTGCCTTCGCCCTCTTCGCCCGCCACAGCGGCTTTCACTGCGCGCGGCTTTTCCCGGCGCGCGTGCCGGGGCGGACGCGGTTCGAACGATTTCTGCCGCCAGCCGACCAGCATTTTCGGCGTGGTCTGCGCGCCCGCATCCGGCGCAGCCTCTTCCGCCGCGACGTCGGCCTGAACATGAGTTTCGGCCTCCGATTCAGCCGGTTGCCGTGTTTCGGCGTCTATCGGCAGGGGTATTTCGGTCCCGGCGTCTTCGATGGGCTCGACAATCGTTTCGGCGGGCGTCTCTGCCGATGGCTGGTCGGTGGTTTTGGGGGCGGGCGCTTCAATCGGCGGCATCTTCACGAAGCCAAGCGCCTGAAGCAGCTTGTCGCGTTGCTTTTCACCGAGCGACAAGGGTGCGAAAGCGGTTTCGGGCAGGTAGGTCGCGCCCTTCTGCCACAATCCGCCGCCCATGATCTTGTCCAGTTGCGACAGGGTTTTCAGCGCAACGGCGCCGTACTCTTCGAGCAGCAACTGACCACGCTGGCTATGCTTACGCTGGCCCTCTCCGGCGCCGAACGCCTGGATCAGAGGGCGCAGACGGGGGCTTTGCAGGTCGGGTAGGAACCAGGCGTAGCGGTGACCGGCAACGCCCAGGGCCTTCAGGGCCGCCTTGTCTTCCGGCGTCAATTTCAGCGCCTCGTCACGGCGCAGGACGCCGCCGTTTTCATAAAGCTGGAACGCGATGGCGCGGACGGCGGGCGATACGGTTTCGGCTTCCGACGCCTGCTTGACCTTGTACAGGCTCTTCAGGCCCGATTGTGCCGATTGGCGCACATAGTCGGTCAGGCGCTTGACGGCCCGTTCCGCCAGGGCGGGATGGTCGGGGGCGTCGATCAGTTTGAGGCGCGGCGCGAACCAGTCGCTGGGCTCGATGCGGGCGACGGGCTCTTTCTGCCACAGGATGTCGTGTCCCTTAATCTGAAAGGCCTTCGAGGCACTGTTGCCGAGGTCGCGCAGCCGGTCGATCAGGATCGGCTTGACGGCGCGATTGGCCGCCTGGCGAAGGGTCTTGTCGGCGATCAGGCTTTCGCTGCTGCTTGGGCGGAAGCTCAGGCCCTTGATTTCGCCAACCGTATGGCCTTCGATGATGACGTGGCCTTCGGGGGTGACTTCCGGGCGCGGCAGCTCTTCGGCATCAAGCGCCTTCAAAAGGGCGCTGGTCCGGGCGTCAACGAAGCGCTGCATCAGGGCTTCGTGCAGTTTGTCCGACAGGCGCTCTTCCAGATCGCGCGTCACATCTCGCCAGTGCTCCGTGCGCGCCAGCCAGGCGCCGCGGTTGGAAATGTAGCTCAAGGTGCGCACGCCCGACAGGCGCGACGACAAGGTGTCGATGTCGCCATCCATGTGGTCTAGATCGCGAAGGGCGGTTTCGAACCACTCTTCTTCGATGAAGCCGTCCGGACGCAGCCGCGACCAGAACAGGTGGGACACCAGTTTTAGATGCTCGTCGAAGCCGATCTTGCGGAAATCCGGCAGCTGGCAGGCTTCCCAAAGGGTGCGCAGGGTGACCGGATTGCGGATCTTGGCGGAAATCTCTTCGTCCTGGCTCAGTGCGCGCAGGGCCTTTTCGTCCAGCGCCTCCTTGGCCAGGTGCAGACCGATGACCTGCGACGGCTGGCTCAGGCTTTTCAGCAGGGCCTCAAGTGTCGAGAAATCGAGTTTGTGGTTGCGCCATTGCGCGGCGTCGAGCGGTTCAAAGATGTGGTTTTCGACCGCGTGTACCAGGTCTTCATCCAGTTCATGGCATTCGCCGGTCACGCCGAACGTGCCGTCATTCATGTGCCGACCGGCGCGGCCTGCGATCTGGCCGATCTCCTGAGCCGTCAGATGGCGGGTGTGTTTGCCGTCGAACTTGGTCAGCCCGGAAAAGGCGACATGCTGGATATCCATGTTCAGGCCCATGCCAATGGCATCGGTAGCGACCAGGAAGTCGACCTCCCCCTTTTGGAACAGTTCGACCTGGGCATTACGGGTCTTGGGCGACAGGCTGCCCATGACGACCGCCGCGCCGCCGCGTTGACGCCGGATCAGTTCGGCGATGGCGTAGACCTTTTCGGTTGAAAACGCGACGATGGCGGTGCGTTTGGGCAGGCGGGTCAGCTTTTTCGGGCCGGAGTAGGTGAGGGCCGACAGTCGCTCACGCATCATCACTTCGGCGCCGGGGAAAAGACGGTGGAACAGCGGCGCAAAGGTCTTGGCCCCCAGGAATAGCGTCTCGAACCGGCCGCGCGCATGCAGCAGGCGATCGGTGAAGACATAGCCGCGTTCCGTATCGCTGCAGAGCTGAATTTCATCGACGCACAGGAAGTCGACCTGCCGCTCCAACGGCATGGCTTCGACCGTGCAGATGAAATAGGCCGGCAGGCGCGGAATGATCTTTTCCTCGCCGGTAATCAGGGCAACCGCGTTCGGCCCCTTGATCGCCACCACCCGCTCATAGATTTCACGCGCCAGCAGGCGCAGCGGCAGGCCCATCATGCCGGAGCCGTAGGCGCACATGCGTTCGATGGCATAGTGCGTCTTGCCGGTATTGGTCGGGCCGAGAACAGCCATCAGCTTTGCGTCGCTGAGGGTGTGGATGACGGGGCGGGGCGGGGTGGGGGCAGGGTTTGACACGCCGCATAGATAGGCGCGCGGGCGGCGTTTGCAAAGCGCAAATCTCAGTTATGAACGAGGTGTTACCGAAGCGCCGAACGATGGGGAAACAAACCATGTCCGAATCACTGACATGGCGCGATACCGCTTTTGTTCTCTACCAGATATGGTGGGCCGCTTGGGGATTAACCATATGGGCATAGCCGATGCGGGCTTATGCACGAAAAAATCCGCGCTATGCTTCTCATCGCGGGATGCATTGTGTAAGAGGAGCATATGGCGCAGATGGCCCCTTAGCTCAGCCGGATAGAGCAAGGCTTTCCTAAAGCAGAGGTCGGGGGTTCGAGTCCCTCAGGGGTCGCCATTTGTATGCTGCTGGCCGGTTAAGGAGGGGCACCTGACCGGCTCAGCCAGGGCGCGAGCTCGGTCTGCTTCGGCAAGGTCGTTTTCGCATCTGTCAGTTCTGTAGTGCGCTGATATTGGCGGTATTATCAAATTTTTCGCTGTTGGCCCAAGCCTGAGCTCGACTTGAGGCCGCTTCCGCCCATTAGCAGACGCTCTGCTTTGTAGTCGGAAGCCTTAGTGCATCATGTTAAGTTCTTTTCAGGGGGGGGCGACATGTCGCTAACGTGCATCGTCAACTGACCCGTGAGAAAGTTTGGCAAGCGAGCACAGTGAAATAGTTATGAAAGACTGAAGGATGTTATTTGTATACGACGATCATTCAGATTTAGTTCATGATGCTGCAATCTCGGCAGTTTCATTTTCCAGTGACGAGATTGTAAACATCCAGCTTAAAGTGCGCGGAACCGATCAGCTTATCTTACGATTTTCGTCTGTCATCGAGTCGAGAATTTTTGGATTTGGGAAACAGAATATAATCGACGAGATAGATATTCGAATAATAAATATAGATAGTATTGATGACTCTTTAGGTGAAATAGAACGACAGTCTGGAATTGAAGTCGCCAATCATGTTCAAAATAAATTGAGAGATGAGTGTGTATTTAATACATTAAAATACGTATACATTGAACCTTCTGTAGGGTGTTCAATAATTATTATTTGTAGTAATATTGAGATATTTGGAGTTTAATTTGATCTGTTAAATTATAACACAAGCATTTCAATATTCAATGGCATGCAGCCCTTAGTCAATTCACTCGCAGTCTTGCCTCGTGCTCAACTGTGTCTTGGGCGTCGTAAATGCCGAAATCCGGACCTGTGTTCCCCCAGAGGGTCGCAATCGGCGCCTCAGCGCGACTTGGCATCGGCCAACAGCTTGTCCAATAATACCTGGAGTGTGGCACATTCGGTATCCGTTAGCGATGCGAATAGTTGAACGCGAATGTAGCTGGCTACCTCGTTCGCGGCATCAAGAACCATGGCGCCTGCGGGTGTCAGCCGATGATCAATTCGGCGGCCTTCTCCGGCTCGACGCTCTATAAGTCCCTGGGCTTCCAACCTGTTGGCCAACGTGCCAAACGCCTGATCGGTTTGAAATGTCGCCAACGCCAGCTCATGGCCAGAGGCAGCCGGCCTTGCCCCTATTGCGCGGAGTGCGTCCCATTGCACGATGGTTGTGCCAAGTGGAGCCAGGGCGGCATCGAGTACGCGGTGCTGCCGGTGCTGTGCGGCTTTGATCTTTCGTCCCAAGCCTTCGAGGTCAATCGACACGTCGCGTTCTCCACACTTGCCATATCCATAATGTGAATGTATTTATATAAATATGTTTATATCAACATGGTGAGCGAAAAATGTCTGGACAGAAAATAGAGATCACGATGACCGAACAAGGGGAAGGCGCGCCTATTTTCGTGCTGCATGGCGGCGGTGGGCCGCTCACTGTGGCTGGCCTCGCTACGCATATGGCCTCTGATGGCTTGGTTCTGATGCCGACTCATCCCGGCTGGAATGGCACATTGCGGCCAGCATCTGTATCCAGCGTGGCGGATCTTGCCGAACTTTATTTGCGCGAGTTGGAACAGCGAGATTTAAACAACGTCTTGGTGATTGGCTCGTCGATGGGCGGTTGGATTGCCGCAGAGATGGCCCTAAGGGATTCTCAGCGGCGGATTGGCCGCGTGGTGCTCATCAATAGTGTCGGGGTCGAAGTACCAGGCGAGCCGATCGTGGATTTTTTCAGTCTGACACCTCGGCAGATCGCTGAGCATTCGTATCACGATCCGGATCGGTTCTTTGTCAATCCACAGGCTTTACCGCCCGAGCGACTAGCCTTGATTCAAGGTAATGTTGCCACGTTAAGGGCGGTGGCAGGGACCCGTATGGCCGATCCAGAGTTGCTCAAGCGACTACGCGAAGTCATGATTCCGGCGTTGGTGATTTGGGGGGAAAGCGATCGCATAGTAACCGCAAAATATGGGCGTGCAATGGCCGAGGCATTCGGAAATGGGCGGTTCGCCTTGGTAGAGAAGGCAGGGCATCTCCCGCACATCGAACAACCGGAGGCGACATTTGCCCTGATCGACGCGTTTATCAACAGCCTAACCACCTGAATTCGACGATGTAGGTGCGGTTGCATAGAATGGTGCGGACTGACAGTTATGACGATAGACCGACAAACAAGAGCGGCGGCCTCGTTTGATAGTCCTTTCGGCTCGAACGTAGCACGATATGGGGCAGTCATTGTCATAATCGCGTCACGAAGGCAGTGTTGAACGAACGGGGCGCTGTCGATGTTGACTGGATGCCGTGACATCCTGTTTTTCCGACGCCGCTCATGCTTTTTCTCACGACATTTCATCTCGCCCACTATCTTGACACTTTGGTGAGTTACGGGAGCGCGCTTTTGCTGGGTGCGTTCATCGGGGCGGAGCGACAATACCGCCAGCGAACAGCCGGGCTTCGCACAAATGCTTTGGTAGCGCTCGGCGCGGCGGCGTTCGTTGATCTTGGCCAGAGGCTGGCTGGAGATGCCGAAGCGGTCAGGGTTATAGCCTATGTCGTATCGGGTATTGGTTTTCTCGGTGCTGGCGTGATCATGAAAGAGGGTATGAATGTCCGCGGACTGAATACGGCCGCGACACTGTGGTGTTCTGCGGCGGTTGGTGCGTGTGCGGGAACGGATATGGTGGCCGAGGCCGCAACCCTTACGCTGTTTGTCGTCGCCGGAAACACGCTCCTGCGACCGGTTGTCAACGCCATCAACCGCATTCCCCTGTCGGGAAGCGGCGTCGAGGCGAGTTATTGGGTGACGATCATTTCAGACCCGCAAAAGGCGCCGGCACTCCGTGATCTGCTCGTCGATCATCTCGAACTGATGCGCTATCCCGTGGCGGATATTGAGCTTATCGAGAGGTCGGAAGATCAGGTGGAAATCAGAGCGTTGTTGATAAGCACGGGGGCAGTCGCCGCCGATCTTGACGCAATCGTTACGCATCTTTCCAAGGTTCATGACGTCGCTCATGCCACTTGGGAAGTTCAGACACACGTTTAAGCTAGGTAACCAAGAGGCTCCAAAGCCCGTGGACGGCCTAGCTGTCTCCGGTCAGAAGCAGGTAAAGGTCAGGGATACGACCGGCTTCTGCGTCTCTGTAGGTTTGCTCGGCGAAATTGATTGCCATGGTGGATGAGTCGCGCCAGGCCTCGCCCAACATGTCACGAAGGTCAGAGGCGCCGTGCGCCAACCGGCTGGTCAGGTAAACGGCCCCACGGGGATCGCCTGGCTTGAAGCCACCGGCTTTTTCGAGCTCGAAAAGCGGTATGACCTCCTTGAAATCTGTTTCGAGGCGATGCGCTACGCACGCCTGGACCTCGTCCGCGCAGGGCGCGTAGGGCGCCATGCCCTGAAGGACGGCCGCGAACGTTACATTCTGGCGCACATAGGCGCCCTCCAAAGGCCAGTGGATATGCGCGGTCGTAAAGCCCTGGGGATTGGGGAAATCGCCCCAACCATCATAATGTATCGACATATGCATCGGCTGGGCAGCATCACCGATATAATGGGAGAGAATGCCAATGTCGCGTAAGGTCAGATCCTGGCGGCGGCGTAACGCAGCCTTGAGCCACGCCCGCTTCACCGGATCTTTTTCGCGGGCGTCCGCCAGAGCGATAAGGCGCAGAAAGGCCATGTCCTTGGTCACCTGCAAATAGGCGTCAGCCAAACTGTAGGGCAGGTAGCCGACGACGACCGGATCGACGCCCTTGGCCCGTAACGCCGCTTCGTAGAGCGATCGCGTGGCCGGCAGGTCCGTAAGCCCCATGCCTGCCAGTGATGTTCCGGTGTCATCGAGTCTTATGAGATGCGCGGGATCGCGGTCGGCATCATGAACAAGACCCGCCTTGCGCCAAAGGTCGGGCTCGCGCGAATACTGCCCGACGTCGCTAATAGAGGCTTCCGTGTACAGGAAGGCCGGCAGGCCCTCCGGCAACCGGCGCATGGCGGCTTCTCCGATCATGCGATGGCCCGTGTCGCCCCAGGCCGACGCGGATGACGGTGCGATGGCGGTGAAGGCGACGGCGAGTGCCGCGAGCGCAATCGGAAACGTTTTCACACTCATCGCCTATCTCCTCGACGCGCCACGTTATCGCGCCGCACACAAGTTTACAGGCTACGACGAATTTAAGTGAATGACAAATGTAACATTGCTGCAATATTACGCCATCCAAGATTGAAAAATGCCATATATTTCAAATGGTAATTCGTGCATGTGCTATTTTGACCGCATTGGGACTTAATTTTTCGCGGCGCGTTGCAACGCAACAAAACTGTCATACTAATTTCATACGCATCTACTTACGTCGGGACGATTCAACGCCCCGCTCATAACTCAACGGGATAGTTTCGATGTTCAACAAATATATGCTCGGCGCTGCCGCCGTGGCCATGATGGCGGCCTCTGCCCCGGCCGTGTACGCACAACAGACAACAGCGGCGATACGCGGTGTCGTTACAGACGCAAAGGGTGCGCCGGTTGCCGATGCCACCGTCACCATCATCCATTTGCCGAGCGGCACGCGCGTCGTTGCACGCACCGCCGCCGACGGGCGCTATGATGTATCCGGCCTGAAAGTGGGCGGCCCTTACGAGATCGACATCGCCGCCGCCGGCCAGAAGGACAGCCAGACGACCGATGTGTATCTGACCCTGGGCGACCAGCAAAAGCTCGACGTCGCCATGGAAGAGGTCGGGGCGACGACCGTAGTGGTAACCGGCAAGCGCACGACTATTCTGTCCAATCCCGGTTCACGTACGCGCATGGGGCGCGCCGAACTGGCAGAGGTTGTGACCTATAAGCGCGACATTCGTGAAGCCGCGCGCCGCGATCCCCTGACCAATCTCGACCCGAACACGCGCGGCACCGGCCCCTCCGGCGGCCTCTATATCGCGGGTTCCGCGCCGCGCGCCAACCGCATTACCATCGACGGCGTACGCTCGAACGATGACTTTGGCCTGAACACCGGCGGCCTGTCGACCAATCTGGGCCCTATTTCGATCGAAGCCATTGAGCAGATGACGGTTCAGGCCGTGCCTGCGGACGTCGAAGAAGGCGACTTCACCGGCGGTTCGCTGAACTTGGTCCTGCGCTCAGGTAACAATAGCTTCCACGGCTCGCTGTTCGATAATTTCCGTAACAAGGCCTGGAACGGTAGCCAGCTTTATCATCCGGACACCGGCGTATCCAATAAGCTGAAGCTTTACGTTCCTGATGAAAACTACGGCTTCTTCCTGTCCGGCCCGATCCTGAAGGATAAGCTTTTCTTCGCCACCTCCTATGAAAAATACACCTCTGCCTCGGTCGTTGCCGCCGGTCCGTCCGGTGGCGGCTTCGGCACCAGCTTGGGCTATACGGATAATACGACCACGCCGTCGACCTTCGTGCCGATCAATCAGTCCTACATCGATTCCATAGTGGCACCGTGGAACACCTATGCCGCCTCGGCATCGCTCAAGCCGGGTTCGATCCCGCTGACCACACCGTTCAAGGACGAAAAGTACTCGGTCAAGCTCGACTGGAACGTCATGGAAGGCCAGCGCGTCTCCTTCACCTACCGTCATGCCTTCTCCAACACCTGGAAAGGGGCGCCCGCCTCCTCCTCAGCGCTTTTCCTGAACACCAACTGGTACACGCAGCCTGAAAACGAAGACAATTACGCCCTGCAGCTCAATTCGCGCTGGAACGATAATTTCTCGACGGAAGCGCGCATCACCATGCGCAATTATCAACGCGGTCAGATGCCGCCAGAAGGCCAGGGCTTCTCCGGCATTCAAGTCTGTACTGACGCCACCAGCCTGGCCTCGGTCAGCAGCTGTACGACCGGCAAGTTGACGCTCAATTTCGGTCCGGATCAGTTCCGCCAAGCCAACGTCTTGAAGACCACCAACAATTCCGGTGAGTTTGTCGGCACCTATCGTCTCGGCGGCCACTCGATCAAGGCCGGCTATCAGGGCAAACAAATCGGTATCTACAACCTGTTCGTTCAGGCCGCCAACGGTCTGTACTACTTCGACAGCCAGAAATCCTTCAGCGACGGCAAGGTCGACCAGTTGTTCTACAACAACAATCCGTCCGGCGACGCCAACAAGGCCGCGGCTGATTTCTCCTACATGAACAACACACTGTTCGTTCAGGACACCTTCGATCCGATTGAGAACCTGACCGTCAACTATGGTCTGCGTTACGACTTCTGGAATATGGACGACAAGCCGGCGCTCAACCCGAACTTCACGGCGCGCAATGGCTACAGCAATCAGGTCACTTACGACGGCCTGAGTGTGCTGCAACCGCGCATCGGCGCCAAGTGGCATAACGAAGAGGGCACGCTTGACGCCTCGGCCAGCTTCGGCCTCTACACGGGCGGCCTGCCGGACGTCTTCCTGTCGAACCGCTTCGGCAATACGGGCATCCTGACGGCGACCTTCACCTTGCAGCGCCAGGCCGATGGCACGTTCAAGGAAACGAACTCGGGCACGGTCTTCGCGGCCAACGATCCGACGGTTTCGGCTCTGATGAACATCGACAAGACCGACGCCAAATTCGCCCAGGGCGTTCCGTCCTCCGCCACGTCTCTGTTGTCGCTCAATCCGGGTCTGGTTCGGGTCGCCAATACCAACAGCATCGCGCCGGGCTTCGAGATGCCGTCCGACTGGAAACTGAACCTGTCGACGCATTACCACACCCCGATTGGCGTGGTTCTGGGCCTCGATGCCGTCTTTGTCCGTAGCCACACCGGTCTGGCGTTTCGCGATGTCCGCGCCCGTCCGTTGACTATCAACGGCGTGCAGCAGTACACCCCGGACGGCCGCATGCGCTATGACGGTCTGTCCGTCGCGGCCACCACCGGCACGACGCTTGACACCCGCAACGCCTCGATCTTCGTCAACCGTACCGCTCTGGGCCTCGACACCGCCAAGAATGCCGACGGCTCCAGCGATCTCGACCTGGCCAATCCGGGTTCCGGCTATGACATCCAGGCCTACAACCCCTCTCAGGAATCGTCGAGCCGCACCATCGCCTTCTCGGCGACCAAGAGCTTCGACAGCCTGCACCTCTTCCGCGTGCCGGACCATCTCGATCTGTCGGCCGCCTACACCAACCAGAAGACCAACCAGTATGGCGGGGTGCCGGAATTCGCCACGACCGATTGTTGCGGTGGTTCGAACTATGGCGATCAGATTTCACTGGAAGATCCGAATGCGCCCACCCTGGGCAAGTCGTCTTACGAAATCTATCACGGCTATAAGTTCAATGCGACCTACGAGGTCGAGTTCTTCCGCGGCGCCAAGACCAATATCACCCTGTTTGGCGATCTGCATGACGGCCGCCCGTTGAGCTTCTACGTGGCTGACGCCGGTTCGGCCGCACGCGGCCAGGTGTTCGGCGTGGTGTCCAATAACCAGTTGGCCTTCATTCCGCAAATGACGACGCCGATGTCCGGTAATGCGCTGGGCTTCATGACCGGAAACGTGCCGGTCTATTTCAAGACCTCCGCCGATCTGGCTAACCTGAAGACGATCGTCGACAAGTTTGGCCTGCCGACGGGCATTCTGAGCAAGGGCTCCAACCGCAATCCGGACGTCAAGCGTTGGGATCTGCACCTCTCCCAGGAACTCCCTATTCCGATGCTGGAAGGTCACAAGCTGACCGCAACGCTCGACATCTTCAACCTGAGCAACCTGCTCAACAAGAAGTGGGGCGTCGTGGCTGAGTACGGTTCAGATGGCCGTCAGGGGACGCCGATCTATAAGGTGGCCTGTACCGACGCCACGGGTACGGTGGTTTCGTCCGCCAGCGCCGTTTGCGCCGGCTACCAGATCTCCAGCGTCTCGACGACCATGACGACGCCGACGGTCAATCAGACCGCGACGCTGTATTCAGTCATGGCAGGCCTCAAGTACAGCTTCTAAGCCTGCATCTACCGTTAAAAACGAGAAAGAGCGCCACACCCGGCGCTCTTTTTTGTTTTGTGACTGACTATGAGGGGTTTAGCGATGCATCGGCAGAGATCAGCAGATGAGGGTAGCGAATTTAAGTAACCTGCGTGAGTTTCCTCACTGGAGATCGCGCCGGGGAGTGTGCAAACTACGAGGCATGTTGTTGCGCATTAACCGTCCCCGTTAATATCGACGTTATTTAATTTCGGTATGTTGCCAAAAGTTGTTTTTGGCAATTGAGTTCACATGTATCCGTCAAAGCGTTTTCGCGACACGCCAAATCTAGCACCTCGCAAAGTTATGCCCGACCTTTTGGTCGTCATAGCTGTAAGTTTGATTGGCACTTTGGTGCTGCATAGGTTCGACTGGTTCGAAGCCCTCTATGCGTTCACCCGCCCCTATGAGAGCCTCCAGATCGACAACTTATTGATTGTTGTGGTGTTTACAGCGATCGGTGCAACGATCATCTGCGTACGGCGGTCTATGGAGATGCGGCGGCAGTATGAGCAACGTCTGAAGGCGGAAGGTCGGATGGAAACCCTGGCCTTGACGGATGCCTTGACCGGCTTGGCCAATCGTCGACATCTTTACGGCGCTCTGAAGCAGAAGTTGGGAGCAAGCCCCACCGATGCCCACGGTTTCGCCGTCTGTATTTTCGATCTCGATAGATTCAAGCCGATCAACGATATCCACGGTCATCTTGTTGGGGATCAGCTTTTGCAACAGATTGCGCAGCGTGCCCAGGCGCAACTCCGCTCAGGGGATCTGTTGGCACGCCTGGGTGGGGATGAATTCGCCCTTATCGTCAATACCAGTTCTGCCGATGAGGATATTTCCGGACTGGCGCAGCGTCTTATCTCAAGTTTGTCTGAGCCGTTTCGCATCGATCAACTTGTTTGCCACGTCGGGGCGAGCATGGGGATCGCTTTTGCGCAGGGCGGAACATCGCAGACTCCTGACGCTTTGTTGCAAAAAGCTGACCTGGCGCTTTATCGCGCCAAGACGGAAGGCCGTGGTACGTTCCGGTTTTACCAGGACGCCATGGATGCCAAAATTCATGAGCGCACTCTGATCGAACTGGAGCTAAGAGAGGCTGTAGAACAACGCCAAATCCACCCCTATTTTCAACCACTGGTGTGCTTGCGGGATAGCCGAATTGAAGGCTACGAAGTCCTGGCGCGCTGGATTCACCCCACCTGGGGGCCTGTCTCGCCTGAGCGGTTTATCAAAATCGCCGAAGAAGCCGGGCTGATCGGTGAGATTTCGCTGTCGCTCCTGGAGCAGGCCTGTGAGCAGGCGCGCGACTGGCCGAAAGGGACCTACCTCTCGCTCAACATTTCTCCGGTCCAGTTCCGGGACCCGCAGCTCAGCACCAAAATCTGCGACATCCTCTATAAGGCCGGTTTTCCGGCCGCATGCCTGGAAATCGAAATTACGGAGAATGCCTTGGTGCACGATGTCGATGTCGCACGCAATACGCTCATGTCGCTAAAGGCCAGAGGCATGACCCTGGCGCTCGACGATTTCGGCACAGGGTATTCCAGTCTGCAACACCTGCGCTCCCTGCCGTTTGACAAGCTCAAGATCGACCAGTCGTTCGTCATGAACATGAGTGAAAGTGGGGAAAGCCGGAAGCTGGTCAAGGCCATTATCGCCATGAGCCATAGCCTCGGCCTGAAAACAACGGCGGAAGGCATCGAAACCCACGCGCACGCGCTGCGGTTGACGCAAATGGGATGTGAAACGGGGCAGGGCTACCTGTTTGGCAAGCCTGCGCCTCAGGCTTGCCAAACCTTGGAGGTCAGTGGTGCAGCCTGACCAGAGCAAAAAATATCATCATTTGAGACGCGCGGCTCACCAGGCTATTGCTGCCTAACGGCTACACCGTAGCTTTTATTGAAGATCAGCAGTTTGGTATGAGCGCGGTGCCTCGCTTTTCGTATTTAATGCTAGCAATGGCGGTTGCTCCTGGTGCTCTGGCTTTAATGCGAAGTTGTCCATCGGCGCCAGCCTTTGATGGCGTAGGACTCCACGGCTTATTTTTGCAACTGTAACCCTCGACAGTTCCGAGCAGGGTGGTTCATTTATGCAGTGGCTCGCCCTTCCTCAGGGCGTCGCGTTGATCGACTATCAAAGTTCGAAGATTAGTACCTTCGGGGCATACATAATCCGCGTACCAAATCTTAATTTTCATCTTCACGAAGGTTGTATCATCTAGGTGAATAGCCGAAATGCCGCACCCGGATGGCTCGACAAAGTGTTCAGCAACAGACCGTATCTGGCCTACGTCTTCTTTTGCGCCCTCTTTGATTTTGACATTGGCAACCAATAGCGTGTCTTTGTCCCTATCGACGTCGACCTCATATTTCATACCATTAAACAAGAAACGGCTATCGAAACCCAAGGGCATTTTTGCATGTGTCGGAAGCGCTGTCGCAGCCAGGGCAATAAGTGCAATTGTCGATACTAAACGCATATAATTTTCCCGTTTTCTTCATGGCACTTTTTCAAATCGGCCGAGCCGGACGTGCAGCGCCTATGGATTTCCGCCATCACCTCATCCCTGTTTCGCACATGGGTATTGCTGTCGAGGAGCGAGTAGCCGCCAGTAGCCAGCGGGCCCAGTGCCATGGATATGGCCTCCAAGGCACCACGGGTCAAAGGCTTATTGTCGTACTGCATTGCGATGTTTCTGGCATCGATACAGCCTTGGCTTTCGTATTTTGGATCAGCGCGATCCAACGTGCTCAACATCGTCTGGGGCGTGCTCGCACATCCTCCAACTACAAACAGAGTGAGCACTAAAGTTAGTTTTTTCATAGTCCCCTCCTTTAACGCGTGCCACACGGCCGCGCCACCCAAACCATTCGGCCGATGACGTCTAGCAAGATGATCGAATCGACGGCTGGCTATGAATCGCATCGGCGGCACAAGCCTACAGAGTGTTCAGGCTCGCCGCAACCAGGTCATACCGTCCTGCGGGTTGAAATGAAGGCGTCATGAGGCGCGTTTTCCTGCATCAGATGTCGACGTGCTCGACATCCACCAGAGAGCTGCGCGATCTAGCCGTCGCGGGAACGCTTGCCGTAAACGCGGCTCCGGCAGAGGTGGTGACGAATGTCCGGCGATCAAGAGTCACAGGGGCCTGGTCTTCGATGGGTTATACGGAGGGCATTCTTTCCCGAAGCCGGATGCCATACAGGGCGTGTACTGCCGCAACGAAGTCCCCTGAATTGTGCGTATCGAAAACGCCGTTGACCCGCACCCTGGCTGAGGTTGCGTTATCGACGACGAGTGGGGTGGTGCGGTAACGATTCATTTCGGCGACGGCGTCAACCAACGGGGTGTCGTGGAAATAGGCGCGCTGGTTCAGCCAGTTCTCAACGCGCAGGCTTTCCGCCGGAATTTGGGCCAGGACCTGCCCTTGGCTGTCCAGGCGCAAGGCTTGCCCGGCGGACAGGCTGCGTACGCCCGCATCTTCAACCGCATGGTCGCCTCGTTTACCGGTTCGGATGTGGCCTTCGAGCAGGTCGATATCGATCCGTCGGTCCAGGTGTAGCTGTACGGCAAAACGGGTGCCGGTCACGCGGATGCGTGCGGCGCCGGCCGTTACGTAAAAAGGATCGCGGTCGGCACGATGGGCCACCTCGAAATAGGCTTCGCCGGAGACCAGTTGGATTTCGCGTTTCCGGCCGTGGAAGCGCACCTCCAGATTGGACCCTGTGTTCAGTGTCACGCGGCTGCCATCATTCAGCGCTACCGTCAGCTGGCCGCCTACGGGGGTGCTGTAGGTCAATGGACGTTGAGTCCACAGCGCCGTGCCGATTGCCGCGCCCGTGAGGCCGGCCGCCAGCAGGCCGCCCATGGCCCAACGACGGGACATTTGTGGGGCGGCCGTGTCGGCACGCACGTCTTCGATGTCCAAAAGGCCAATGGCATCCCATACATCTGCCATTTCGTCGTCTTTGGGTGTGGGGCTTCCCGATGTCTCCAGATCAGCGACGAAGGTTTCGCTGTCGGCTGGGGGACGAGAGGGGAAGTTGATTAAATTTCGAACCATCCACATTCCTTTAGGCTATCGCGGCAATGCGCCAAGGCTTGGCTGAGTTGCCGTTGAACGGTACGCATCGGGGTGCGGTTCTTGCGTGAAATTTCGCCGAGGCTTAAGCCTTCGATGCGGCTTTGTAACAGGACGCGGCGCTCCGGCGTCGGCAGTTTTGCAATGGCCGCGCGCAGAAGGTCAGCATTCTGGCGCCAGCGCACTTCGTCAAACGGTGACGGTTGTTCCGCGGCCAGGTCTACAGGAATTTCATCGTGGTCGCCGGCATGGCGGGCACGCCGGCGGCGATACAGGTCATGGAGCACACTGTCGGCGGTTTTGAAGACATAGGTCGCATTGAAGTCTGGGGGCGGTTCACCCTGGGCCAGTCGCGACAGCCTCAAATAGATTTCCTGCAAAGTGTCCTCCACGTCTTCTCTTTTCAAGGCGCGCGCCAAGTAGCGGCGCAGGCGCCCGTCGAAGCGCGCCATCACGTGGTGAACTTCAGTGCCGCGTTTGAGCTCGCACGTGTCGTCGGTCGTCTCCGTGAGGGTCACGAACCTGTGCCTTTCTCAATGCGCCTGTTACTAGTGACGCAAGGCTGTGGCGATTACGCCGCGCCTTTTGTCAAATAATCAAAAAAAACGCTAATACGCCGGCAACGTCACAAAACTATGACATGGTGGCGATAGGCGTGCCTGACATGAGACAGCCAAACCGCTCACGGTGGCGCGCCGGAATATCGGCGGTAATAGTCCTGCTGTTTCTGGCCGTTCCCGTCCATGGTCAGGCGCAGGCCTTGCCTTTTGACGTGCCGCGTCAGCCCTTGGGCGATGCGCTCAATGCCATAGCGGAGCAAAGCCATACGCAGCTGCTTTTTTCACCGGACGCCGTCCGTGGCCGCGTCAGTGAGGGCGTTCGCGGCCAGTTGACGGCTGAGGCGGCGTTTAAAAAGGGGCTGGGGCATAGCGGCCTATGCGTGCGGCGCGTCAGTGCGCACACCTTTGTCATCTATGTCGAACCGCCCGCTGCGTCGATGGTCGATCGCGTGACGCCGATAGCCGAAGCCAAGCCGGTAGAGGTCGTTGTTACCGGACGTCGCCAGCCCCTCTCGGTCGATGGTGGGGGGACGGGTATCCATTACGGGAAGGCCGGGGCGCCTGTGGCCGAAATCGGCCGCGATGTCTTGCTGTCCAAACAGGGCGGCAATGCCTTGGACAGTTTGTCTCTGTTCAGCGGTATCCATATTCTGAATACGGGAAGTTCCTTTATCGGCGGTGTAGATGGGGCGTCGCGGGGCGAGGGGATGTATGTCGCGGCGAGGGGGCTCAACGCCGAGTACAGCCTGAATCTTTCGGACGGTGTGCCGATCGCCCAAGGCATGCCCTATTCCCGAGCCATGCAGATGGGCGTGCTGCCGCCCGATGGTTTGCAGGCGGTCAGTCTCTATCGCGCCAATACGGCGGATATGGCGGGCGATGCTATTGGCGTCACGCTGGATTGGCGCACACCAAGCCCGTTTGATTTTCCGGCCAATGGCTATACGCGCCTGCAAGTGCTTTCAACGACGGAAAGTCGTGCCCGGGACTATGGGCAAAAAGGTCTAGGCGGCGGGGTCACGTTTGAACTGGCGCGGCGATGGGGACGCCATAAAGATATAGCCGTCTATCTCAGCCTGTATAGCGATAGCCGGCTGTTCGCCAATTCCGAAATCGGCGGGATTATGGCGGCGCAAAATGACCACGCCTGGGCGTTCGGATTGGCCACGTCGGCGGCGGGCGCTGTGCCCGCGCATGACGCCGATGCCAATCTGGCCCTCACAGGGTTGAATTTTGGCGTCTCGGAAGGGACGACGCGGCGCACCGGTGGCGTTTTCAATATCGATTGGCGGCCTGCCGATGGCCTGGATGCCTATTTGCGGCTGAATATGATAAAAGCGCACACCGAGCAGGCCTCGACCCTGGACCAAATTGTTCCGACGGCCGTCTCATGGAGCAAAACCAACACGGACACATACAGGCTGAGTGTGGACAGTGTTTCGACGCGGGTCTGGTACGAAACCAATCCGGAAACGATCAAGTTGGCCAATGTAAAGACCGGGGTGGATCTAAAGACGGAAGCGTTCAGCCTGTCTGCCTACCTGTTCGCCAGTCATTCCGGTTTTGACCGTCCCGACCATTTGGAAACCTCGATCCGCATTGACGAAAATGACGGCATAAATGCTGACAATGCCCCACGCCCGTTGGGGGGAGATCTTATACACTATAGTCAGTCTGGACGGCCGCTGCTCAATTTGACGCCCGACATGCTGGCGGATTTCGATCAGGCGGATACGCGGCTTTTGGCCCGGCGCGCGGGACAATTGACAGCCCAGACTTCAGAACAAACACGCGCCGGCGGCGGGTTTGACCTCCACTGGCGGGCGGCGGACGGATTGACGTTGGATTGGGGGGCACGCCTTACGGATAGCTGGCGACGCATGACCTACCGCGATTGGCGCAACGACTATTTTAGCGCCCTGTTGGGGCGTGCCGGTGTGACCTGGTCCGATCTGGGGCTGGTCAAGGGTACCTATTCGGCGGCTGTTCCGGGGCTCTATGACTGGCGGTTGCCGCGCGTAGACAGTCAGCGTTTGGAAGCCCTGTTCCATCGCTACAAAACGGATGCCAGTTTTGATACGTGCGGCGCATTGTTCATAAATAACGACAATTGCGCCAACCAGTCGGGCAGCGAACAGAGCCTTGCCGCCTATGCCGCCGTGCACATAACGGTCGGAAGATGGTGGCTCTTACCCGGGTGGCGGCAGGAATTGACAAGCATCCGCAACACCTACTGGTTTCTGCCTATGGAAAACGGAAACGAACAGCCTGGTGAATGGCAAAACAGCGAGACATCCTACAATGAAGGTTTGCCCAGCTTTTTTGCCACCTGGCGTGGGGACGACGGGATGGCTTTAAGTCTGGGCGTGTGGCGGTCCTATTCCCGTCCCTCTTTCCAGCAACTCGCCGGCGGCGCCAAGGCGACGACCACGGACGGGGTTATCATCATTGAAAGTGGCAACCCAAACCTGAAGCCGGTGACGGCGACCAATGCCGATATATCCCTTGTCTGGCCTGTGGCGCACGGCGGGCAGATACGGTTAGCCGCGTTCGGCAAGGGTCTAAAAGATTACCTTTACGACTCGGGTACCAGTTTTGTGAATGCCAGTTCGTCAGACGCCGACACTGTCCGTTATGTCATTCCGCATAATGGCGGTCGCGGCAGCGTGGTCGGTCTCGAGCTGGAGGGGCAGGTCTCCCTATATCGACACTTCAGTCTATCGACGGCCTTGACGCGGCAATGGACGGATGTGGATACCGGAAGTGCTGCGGTCGGCCGCCATAAGCCCCTGCAAAATGCGCCTGGCTTTATTGCCAGTATTGGCCTGGGCTATGCGGGCCAAACCCTGAGCGCGACGCTGAACTACCGGTTTAGTTCGGCCTATCTCGCCAGCTATGACGTTCTATATATCCAATCGTCCTGGGATGATCAGTGGGTCAGACCATCGCAGCGTCTGGATGTAAAGGGCAGTTGGGCGCTGACACCGCACGCGCGGGTTCGGTTCGGCGTCGACAATCTGTTAAATGAGGTCTCCTACTGGACTCATGTCGGCAAGCACAGTCTGGCTGTCTCCGATATCGTCGATTCCGGCCAGACCTATCGCCTGTCCTTCGATTCCAGCTTTTAGACGGTTCATCGCCCTTTCACGGGCAGCCCCGCGTCGATGATCAGTTTTTCCGTCGCTGCGTCCCCACCGGTTTGCGAGGCTTGCCACAGGCGCAGGGGCCCAATCTGGGCCAGGGCAGGCAGGCGTAGACGCCAGTTATAATAGGCGGTCCTGGGCACGAGCCCGAAGCGATGTGCCACCTGGGCCAATGCGGCATCGCTGGCTTGTGCGGCGGGCTCCGAGACGATCCAATTCTGATCGCTTACGGTATGCACGAAACATTCAGGCGGCCAGGGTGCCCCTGTATAGAGCGCGGTCTGCGCGTCTTTTTGGGCGATGATAGTGGCGGCCTCCAGCCAGGCGGATACCTTCTTTTGATCGCCATCTAAAGGGGCGGCATGGGCGCAGGCCATGGTCTGGATAAGCCTCGGGGGCAGACCGCGGCTTATGGCCTCCGCCAGGGCCAGCACATGGTGCGCGCCCGTGCCCGCCATCTGAATTTCCGCCTGTTCCGAGCCGTCTTCGCGCCATTGAAAAACCAGGGCCTTGCCCCAATCGTGCCAGATGACCGCCGCGGTCAGCAGATCTTGGTCCAGTATAATGCCGGACTCGTCGTGCCAGGCCTGAACGAGGTCATGACTCTGGCGCAGGTTAAATGCCTCATGGAGCGCCAGGCCGCCGGGCCAATCATGATGGCTGCCCATATTGCCGCCAGGCGCGGACAGGAAAGGCTGCGGGCGCAGGGGGCAGGCGCTGTCCTCCGCATGAAGCGGCGGAAAAACGCCGTTTGTCAGCCTCAGGCGATCGGCTGGGTCGCGCGGGGCGGATAGCCACCCGGCGGCAACCAGACGATCAATTATCTGCGTTTTATCGCGAGCGGTTAAACCGGCGCGGTGGTGAATACAGGCCGTGTCATCAAGGGCCGCCAGGGCCGCCTGACGCAGCTCCGGATCGCGGATGGCCTGAGCCGATTGGGTCAGTGTTTTCAGCGCCATGCCGGCTTTGGCGGAGGCATTGGCGATCTGTAACGCCTGCTCATTTCCCGCCTGTGCCAGGGCGGAGGTGGCGAGGCTCAGGAACAGGCAGGCCGCCGCTAGGGCTTTCATGGCTTGGTCGCCGCTGGTTTTTCGGCCTTCAGGCTGAGGGCGTACGCCATGACCTGATAGATGTAGCTGGACTCAACTGTGCCTGAGAGCAGATGTGCCTGCGGACCCGTGGCGTAGACAGGCACATCCTCTCCGGCATGTTTGGCGCTGCCTGTCAGGATCAGAGCCTGCTGGTGGTAGTCTGGCGACTCAGCCACCTCTTCGGTGAGCGGAGTCTTGTCCGTGTCGTCGCGCTTGGCGCCGGGACCGGAGGCGTAGCTCAGGATGGTATAGGGCTGGCCCTTATCATCCAGGAGCGGCTTGCCGTCGATTTGCGCCAGTCCCATGATGGAGGCATTGCGCGACGCGTAGCCGGACATGACCAGGCCATGGCTGTGATCCGCCGTGACGATAATCAGGGTATCCGCCGGGTTGGTCTTGTCGAGGGCGACCTGAACCGCTTTTGAGAGTTCGTCGACATCGGTGAGGGCGCGGTAGCCATTATTGACGTGATGCCATTTGTCGATCGAAGCCGATTCGACCATCAGGAAAAACCCGTTCGGATTTTGCGATAATACGTCGATAGCGCTGGCGGTCATCTGATCCAGGTCCGGGATAGTGTTGTGTTCCGGATCAACGGGCGATGGCAAATCGCCTTCCGAAAACAGGCCCAGCAGATGGTCCGTCTTTTTCGCGTCCAGGCTTTTCAGGGCAGACAGCGAGTCGGCGAAAACGGCATGTGGACTTTGCGACAGCCATTCGCGGGTCAGGTCGCGACCGTCGGCCCGGGCGCCTTTGCGCGGATCGAGGTCCGGCAGGAATTTCTCTATATCCCCGCCCATGGCGACATCCATGCGAATGGCGGCCGGGGCTTCGACCAGTTGCCGCGCCAGGTCGATGCAGCCATTTTCGATGGCTTCGGCGCTCATGTCGCTGTCGGCGCGCCACTGACGTGACGGGGTGTGGCCATAGGCGCCGGCGGGTGTGGCATCGGTCACGCCTGCCGTTGTTACGATCCCGGCGGAGCGACCGCTGAGCTTGGCGGTTTCGGCTAGGCTTTCGACCCGGGCCTTGAGCGCGCCGCGGCAGCGGTTGGTGGTTATGCTCCCGTCTACGCCGATGGCGGCATTGCGGGTTTTCACACCGGTCATGATCGCTGAAATCCCGTTGGCCGAGTCGGTGACCAGGTTATCGATCGAATAGGTTTTGGAAAACCCGCCATAGGGGAAGGTTTCAAATGACAGGCGATAGCTGGCGCCATCCAGCCCGCGTTTCTGGCCCGCCAGGATGCGCCCGGCGGTAACGGAATTGATGCCCATGCCATCGCCGATGAACAGGATGACGTTCTTGGCCGGCCGGACGTTCGGTGCGCGTTTCAGGGCCTCTTGCAGCGCCTTATCGCCCTGATAGTAGTCGATATTCTGGCTGCGGTCGCGTACGGCGGGCAGGGGATCTTGGGCGGCGACGGGAAGGGCAATAGCCCACATCAGGGCAATCAGGCTGGAAAAACGTCCGATGGGCATACGGTGTGTCCTTAAGTCAAAATTTTTATCCGAAACGTGCGTCACACGTTTCAGAAAGCGCTCAATTATCAAGGCGCATCCGATCGTTCATCAGGGATGTAAACCTTTTTAACGGGCAAAGGGCTTGGCCGTTGACCGTGCAGGTCTTCATCCGGAGCGTTTGGACAACGGGCGGATGCTGCAAATCCAGAGGCGTCAGAGTGCGCAATTGGTCGAGCGTTTGCGCCTGATATATGACACGCACATAACGCTTGCCGGTCTTTTGCGATTTCAGAACCTCAAAGCCGATCGCGCCACCCACGGGCATATCCTGATAGCCATAGCTGTCGATATGGAAATCCACCCCGACAAGCGCCGCCAACGCGGCGATGTTGTTGTCATGTCCCACCAGAAGCGTCACGGGTGGCGCCTTTTCGGCTGTAAGCGTGTCGAGGATGCGGCGGCCCATCGGGCCGGCGACGCGCGGGGCCATGTAAGGGGAGCGCACGTAAACGTCGAACAGCAGGCCGTGCAGGCGCGAGATTTCGCTGAGACGCGCCCGGCTGGCGCGCCCCCAACCCACCTGATCGAGGGGCAGGCCTTCGATATACTGCAATATAAGCACTTCGGCTGTGCCTGAGGTCGTGTCAATCGGACCAGTCAGGCTTATGCCGCGCCCATCGGCGCCGATTTTGACATCGCCGGGAACAGAGGCCAGATCGCAGGCGGGCTGGGTGTGGCGGCAATCCAATATGTCTTCTAGCGTGCGAACCGCCTGACGATGCGGCGCCATCAGTTTGTCCGCGCTGCCAAACGCGGCCTTAAAAGACGACAGGGCGGCGGCGGGATCGTAGGGAACGGCCTTTGCCTCTACCGGCTCGAACAGGGGGTCGTGTGCGTCGGCGGCCAGGTGCCCGACCGGCACGGCGCACCCTGGCGCCAGCCCTTCCGACAAGGCGTTGCCCGATGTGATGGTGCGTTCTTCCTTATTGGCCCAGATATTTACCTGCGCGGCGGTCGCGCAACCGTTTGACGGCAAAAGCCCTTCTTTCGTCAGCCATAGGCGATCATAGACGCCCAATAGTCGCATCCCCTCCTTGCCGTGGGGTGTCAGAAGGCTTTCAGGTGTTGACCAGACGGGCCAGGCGTCATGCGACAGGCTTTCCTCGGCTTCGCCCTTTAGCGGTGCACGCACGCCGTGACGATACAGCATGACGACGCGTTCCAGCTTCATATGTGCGGCCGCCGGCCTGGCGCAGGCGGGGGCAGTGACACAAAGGGCCATGAGCCAGACGAGAGACAATTTACAGGCCAGGCGCATGGGATACTCGATCTAAAAATATGGGTAAAAAATAGATATCCCGCCGCTCGGGCTTGAGAGGCCGAGCGGCGGGACAGGGTAGGCCTTAGTACTGATACTTCAGCGTAACCAGGGTGGTTTGGCCCGTGTCAACGATATCGTTGATGGTGTAGGCCTTCTTGCCGACATGCGACCAGTAGCTGTAGTCCTTCAGCAGGTTGGCTACGGACAGGTCGAGTTTCAGATGCGGGTTGATGGTATAACCGGCATGCAAATCCACGCGGCGGGCCGGCTTGATCCACAGGTCCTGGCCAGCGATCAGGGCGTAATCGGTCAGATAGGCGCCTTTGTAGTTCCAGTTCAAGTCAACGCTCAGGCCGTGTTTCTCATAGAAGACCGAGGCATTGGCCAGCCATTCAGGGGCATTCTGGATCGGCTTGAACTGGCCCGAGCCCATGTCCGCACCGAGGTCCACCCGCGTCCATTGGCGAGTGGCATTCATGCCCAGGCCGAAGCCGGACAGCCAGCCCGGCAGCATGGAGAACTTCTGACGCAATTGCGCCTGAAGGCCAGTTACATGACCATTGCCGCCGTTTTGCGGTTGGGTGGTGATAACCTTGCCTTCGGTGAGGGTGGCGGTATTGAGATAGTTTGAGCCGTTGTCGTAGATATAGTGCGACAGGGACTTGTAATAGGCGCCAATCATGGCGTGACCGCCCGCGCTGTTGGTCCATTCGGCGGACAGGTCGTAGTTGACCGCGTCGATGGCCTTCAGATTCGGGTTGCCCATGCTTATGGTGGTCGTACCGTCGGCAGAGATCGAGGTGTTCGATCCGCCACCCAGCTGCGTAAAGGGCGGACGGGTGTAGGAGGTCCATACCGAGGCGCGATAGACTGCGTTTGACGCCGGACGATAGTTCAGGAACAGGCTCGGCAAGAACTTGTTATAGCGAACGTGATTGGTTTCGAAATGGCCGTCCTGTTCGACGCCGGCTTGTCTCGGCGTGACCCAGTAGGTGTTGTCAATCTGGGTGTGCTCGTAACGGGCGCCCGGAATGACTTCCAGGTTGTTGAAGAGGTAATTCGCGGTCAGATAGGCGGCGCTGACGTCTTCGGTGCCCTTCTGCGTGTTACAATTCAGATTGTTGATCGTGTTGTTGGAGCAGGTATCAAGGCTCGCGTCGGTTTTGAACTGGTAGAAGTACTGGAACAGCTTGGCCTGATCGACCTTGGGGGCGCGGATATTGTAAACGCCCGGGAAGACGCTGTTATAATAGTCCGTGGCAAGGCCCAAAGAGGACCAGGTTTCGCCGCCATGTCCGAGAGAATTGGCAAAATGGTCGTTCGTCCAGTCGATATTGGAAATGGCCCGGCGGCTTTCGGTAAACTTGAGGCCGGTCTTGATATATTGCAGCGCGCCGCCGTCCGCATCGTAGCGGGCATCAAAGCGGAAGCCGTCCTTGTCCTGCTTGGACAGGCCTTGGGTTAATTGGCCCGAACGACGGGCGAGCAGGGCGGTTTCCGAATTGTTCAGATCGTTATAGATCTGGGTCGTGTACAGCGGAATGGGGAAGCCATTGTTGTCATAGCCGATGGACAGGCCCCCCAGCGGACGGTTCGAGCCATGGTTGAAACGGTCGCTTTGGTTGATGCGCGCCGAGGCCTCGATGTGGTCAGGACGGTCATTCTGGCCGTGGCTATAGAAGGCGCTGGATGACAGGGTCCATTGGTCAAGGCGCTTTTCACCGCCCACGGTGAAGGTCGACAAGATCGCCTTTTCCGGATTGGTTTCGTACCAGACGCGCGTCGAGATCTGATCGACACTCAGGCCATAGCGGTCTGTGGTGCCAATCTGGGCGTGGCTCTTGGAGGCGCTGACATATTGCACCAGGGTGGAGTTTTGCTCGGTATCGGCACGGGCATAGGACGCGCGTGCGTAGAGATCGGTGGTGTCATCCAGCTTCCAGTCGAACGACATATTGCCGCCCCACCGTTTGGTCGAGCCGGTCGATACGCCGATGTTCAGGCCGGTCTGGGCCAGGTTGGCGGCTTTGTCGATACCCGGATAGGAATTGCCTTTTGCGTCGGTGACCAGATAGTCCCAGCCGCCGTCATTGGTGGCCGACATGACGCCGGCTGATTCCGAGTTGGCATAGCTGCGTTCATCGTAGAAGGCGCTGACGTAAATGCCCAACTGGTCGTGATCGCCGAACTTGTGGGAGAATTCACCCGCGACGCCGCCACCGGTGCCGTTGTCACCGTAGTCACGGGCGCGGCTTTCGAGGCGGCCGGAGACGGTCAGGCTGGCTGAGGTTTTCTGGCTGAAGTTAAACGCCGTCGGCGTGCGGAAATCTACCGTGCCGCCAATCGCATCGCCGTCCATGTCTGCGGTCGAGGTCAGGTTGACGACGATGGTTTGCAGGCCGGAAGGCGGCAGCAGGCTGAGTTGGACGCCGCGCGAATAGGGCATGCCTTGAGCGACCGAAACACCATTGATCAGGTTGAGGTTATATTCGCTGTTCATGCCGCGCAGTGAAATGAACATGCCTTCGCCCCGTGAGGCGCCGTCGATGCCACCAAAGAAGGAGTGGCCCGTGTTCATGACGTTAACGCCGGGCAGTGTGCCCAGGGCTTCGGCGACATTGTGAACCGCCGTGTGGTCCAGATCGTCCTTTGACAACGCGGTGATCGTATTTGTCGCCTTCATTTGTGCGCTGATGGCTTTGTCGCGCGTGGCGTATACGGTGACAACCGTCGTGCCGTCGTCGGTCGCTTTGGTGTCGGATGTCTGGGTTTGTGCCTGAGCGGCGCTATAGCTGCCGAAGGCCATGGCTGACGCCAGCAGCGCCAGTTTGAATGTGTGCTTTTTCATCTTTGTCCTCGTGTGGGTAGATGGCGGCTTAAGACCGCTCCCCAGGACAAGTGACGCAGGCGATTTCACATCACGCAGATTTTAACAAAAAATTCACATGGGGTGGTGGCGGTGGAGACTATGGCTCACTCGAAAGTACCGCTTCCGCAAATGCATGTGGCCACCCCGCATAAACACGAGGTAGCCACAGGTCTCTACTAAACAGGTGTTTTTTAAGCGACCTTGGACACGCGTATGAAATCGTCCATTTGTATCTGGAGCATGCCTGCCTGCTGCGCGAGTTCGCTGGACGCACTGAGCATTTGGCTGGCAGCGGCGCCTGTCTCTTCCGCCGCCTGAGCGACGCCGACCATGTTCTCTGTGACGCTGCGCGTTCCAATCGATGCCTGGCTGATAGCCTGCACAATTTCACCAGTTGCTGCGCTCTGCTGCTCAACCGCGACGGCAATATTATTCGATGCCTTTTGGATATCGCCGATTGTGCCGTGGATCGCTTCGATGGCCTCAACAGCGCGGCCGGTTGAGCTCTGGATCTGGGTTATCGTTTTACCGATTTCCGTCGTGGCGCGGCTTGTCTGCGTTGCCAGTTGCTTCACCTCCGAAGCGACAACCGCAAAGCCGCGTCCGGCTTCTCCGGCTCGCGCCGATTCAATCGCAGCGTTCAGCGCCAGCAGATTGGTTTGGCTGGCTAGATTGGAAATAATGTCGACCACATCGCCGATGCCGGTTGCAAGCTGTTTCAATTCGTCGACGACCTGCATCGCCTTGTCGGCTTCCTGTACAGCATGGGCCGAAATTTCAGTTGAACTGTGTATTTGCCGACCTATTTCTGTAATCGATGCCCCCAATTGTTCGGCGGCTCCGGCAACGGATGTGACGTTGCTGCCTGCCTCCTCCGCCGCGCTGGAAACGGTCACGGATTGTGCGCTGGTTTGATGAGCCGAGGCGCTCAACTGGGTTGCGGTTGCCTGCATCTCGGTTGAGGCCGAAGATACGACCGTAACGATACCGTTGACCGACCGCGCCATTTCCCGAGAGCGCAGGCAATTTTCGCGAAACACTTCCAGCCCACGGGCGATATCGCCGCATTCGTCCTTGCGATTGACGCCTAGGATACTGATGTCCAGCTTGCCGTCAGCCAGCTCTCGCAGTTGCGTCACTGTTTTCATTACCGGTGCGGCAATGCCGAAAGTAGCGAGCAGGTACCCCCCCGCGAGGCCTATAATGATGCCAACGATTGCCACGATCAGCATCGCGATGCCAGCCGCGTGGGCTCGCCGGCTCTGTTCGGCCGCCGTCTGACTGCCGATGGAGTCTGCCGCGTCAGCAAACGAATCAAGCTTTTTCGTGAAGTCATCGGCTACGGCGCGGCTCTTCTTTACATGGGCAAGCATGTCTGCGGCGCCGTCTGCCAAGGCCTGCTGTCCTTCGTGTGTTTCGGCCAAGGCGAAGGTCATCTCGCGAGAGGCCTTGTATTGGTTATAGGTGGCCTTGATTTCGTCGAGCTGACGCCGCTGCGCGTCATCGGTGGCCATGGACATGGCCGCGTTCAACTGCTTTTCAAACTTGGCGTCGCGATCGACATTTGTTTGGCGAATCTGCGCCACCGTGCCGTCAGAAAAATCGGTCATGGCTCTGTATTCTGAGCGGTTCATGGCCGCCGCCAAGGCCGACATCCGCGCCGATGCTGTGGCGGTACTGTCGTCCTTGTCGACTTCGACGATGGCGCGGCCAAGTTTATCGATTTGAGTTACGCCGAATGCTGCAACGCCTCCGGTCAGTGTTACGAGTACGCCTACAAGGGCTAACAATTTGGTTTTAATCTTTACGCTACTTAACATGCTCGCCTCCTCCACAAGGCATAACCTAAGGTTGATCATTATGGTTCAGAAATGGTTAAATCAGAGGGCGACTAAACGAAAATTACAACACATGGTTATATGATACCGGTGGCGCACCGTTGCGGCCGGCATCCTCCTCCCCTAACTTGTCGGATTTGCTTTATTCCGGCCACCTAAGAGAACGTCGCGTCAAACAAGACGCCCTTAGCCACGGGTTCATACGAATTATTACGGGCGTGGCTCGCGTCAGGCGGAGTACCTCAGCCAGCCGGTGCAAAGCTTTCTGCGTCAGGTTCAGGGCGCCTGATCCTACGCGTTCATCCCGGCTATTTCGGTGTGGCGCTGACGTGTTCACCCTTACGGATGACAAGGGTGGTGTGGGGCGGGACCGGCGTCCAGGTTTCGTTGCGCGTCAAGGGTGTAGACGCCAGGATGATCACCCGGTCGTCGGGCGTGGTTTCCTTGGCGAAGTCCACTTCCAGATCATCATCGATCAGGCTGGCCGGGCCAAAGGGGGCTTTGCGTTCAACATAGCACAGCTTGGTCGAGCAACTGGCGTAGAGGGAGCGGCCGTCACTGAGCAGCGCATTGAACACGCCAAGCCCGCGCAGGTCGGCGAAGAGGTCGGACACGGTCCGCGCCAGTTTGCTGTCGGACGGGCGGCGCGGGTATAGTGCTCTGAGCTGATCCAGAAGCCAGCAAAAGGCGTGTTCGCTGTCGGTGGTGCCGATGGGCAGATAGTGGCCGAGTTTGCGCTTCTTTATGCCTTTCAACTGACCGTTGTGGGCAAAGCTCCAGGCGTTACCCCATAGTTCCCGCGTGTAAGGGTGCGTATTTTCGAGCGATGTCTTGCCACGGTTCGCCTTTCGGACATGGGCGATGACCATGAGGCTCTTAATCGGGTAGGCGCGTATAAAGCGGGCCAGCTCCGATTGGGCGCTTGGATTTGGGTCATGGATCGTGCGGCAGCCCTTGTGCTCGTAAAAGCTGATGCCCCAGCCATCCGTGTGCACGCCGGTGGCGCCGCCTCGCAGCGCCAGCGCGCTGAAGCTGAAACGGACATCGGTCGGCACATTGGCGCTCATGGCCAAAAGCTCGCACATAAAAACCTCCTTGAAGGCTTTCGGTGTCGCTTCTTATGGCGCGATTGTAAACCGAGAAATGCTACATCGTACGGGCAGGGGACCTATACAGGCCTATCCTAAATAGAACAGCGCGTGCCGTTCGACTGAAAGCGCGCCACCCGCCCTTGACCTTGGTGGACGATGATGGCCTCATTGCCATATGAAGAGCATGGCCGGCATGACGCGGATATTGGTGATCGTATGGCTTTGCCTGGCGTCGGGCGTGGCCGCGGCACAGCCATCTTCGTGCCAGACCGGCAAGGCCGTCATGTTTGCCGGCTTGAACTGGGAAAGCGGTGAATTCCTCACGGCTGTGCTGCGTGAAATCCTGGAACGCGGATACGGTTGCAAGACCGATTCCCTGCCCGGCAACACAGTTACCCTGGAGCAGGCCCTTGCGAATGACGATGTCCAGATCATCGCCGAAGAATGGGTCAGCCGCAGCGACACCTGGAAACGGGCCGCCCAAGCTGGGACCGTGCGCGCCGTAGGTCATCCGTTCGTCGGCGCGACCGAAGGCTGGTATGTGCCGGACTACATGGTGGCGGGCGAAACCGCACCGGCGGCGGGGCTGCGCGACGTTCCGCAACTGTCCCAACCCCGCTATGTCGCCCTGTTCCGCGACCCCGAACAACCGGCCAAGGGCCGATTTTTAAACTGTCCCTCGGGCTGGACGTGCGAAGGCGTCAACAGTGCCAAGTTGCGCGCCTATGGCCTGGACGGGCATTATGTCGATTTTCGTCCCGGCACCGGACCGGCCATGGATGCGGCCATTGTTTCGGCTTACGCGCAGAAAAGGCCGTTGCTTTTCTACTATTGGTCGCCCAGCGCCATTGCCGGGAAGTTCAACCTGGTCCGGTTGCATGAGCCGCCCTATTCCGAACGCTGCTGGTCGGCTCTGACCAGCAAGAGCGGCAAGCTGGCCGGCGGATGTGCCGCGCCGCAAGCCGATATTGCCTATGGCGTTTCTACCGCCTTCGCTGAAAAGTCACCGGATGTGGTAGCCCTGCTGAAGCGCGCGACGGTGCCGCTCGACATCCTCAACGCCAATCTGGTCGCGATCTCTGATAAGACCGCCGATCCGCGTCAGCAGGCGGTGATTTTCCTCAAGTCCCATCCTGAGGTTTGGCACAGCTGGGTCGATGCGCCGACCGCGCAGCGCATTGATACCGGACTAGAACTCACCGCCGTGAAAGCGAAATCGAACTTTCCTCAGGGGCTGACCGTCTCCATCCGCCAACCGGTAAATACGGCTGTCGATCGGCTGGTAAAGGATCATGGCGGCGCCTTCCGGGTGGTATCCGACCTGATGCTGAGCATGGTGCTCGGCGTGGATGCAGTACTGGGGTGGCTGCCGTGGTGGCTGCTGATCGCCGTCGTTGCGGCGTTGGCGTGGCTGGGGTCGCGACGCCTGTGGCTGACGGCGGTTGTCTCTGTCCTCTTGTTCGGCATCGGCGTGCTGGGCTTGTGGGATCTGATGACACAGACCCTTAGCCTGATGATCATCGCCTGTATCATTGGCCTGATCATCGGTGTCCCCGCCGGTATCGCCGTTGCCAAATCGCGCACGTTTCGCGCCATCGCCATGCCTGTCTTGGACGTTATGCAGACCATGCCGGGCTTCGTCTATCTTATCCCTGCGCTTATGCTGTTTGGGCTGGGCAAGGTGCCCGCCATTCTGGCGACGGTCGTTTTCTGTCTGCCGCCGATGGTCCGCCTGACCGCGCTCGGCATCGAACAGGTCGACCGTGAGATCCGAGAAGCTGGTGAGGCTTTCGGCCTGACGCCGTGGCAAATGTTGCGCAGCATAGATTTGCCACTGGCCCGTCCGGCGATCATGGCCGGCCTCAATCAGATGATCATGCTGGCCCTGTCCATGGTGGTTGTGGCCTCCATGATTGGCGCACGAGGATTGGGGGAACAGGTTCTGAACGGCATACAGACGCTCGACGTCGGTCAGGGGCTGGAAGCCGGCATAGGCATCGTCATCCTGGCCTTCGTGCTTGACCGCGTGACCCAGGGTTTTGGGAAGGCGGGCAAATGAAAATTGCTGTGCGCGACATCAGCAAGGTGTTTGGCCAGCGCGATCAGGCGGCCTTATCCATGGCGCGCGATGGCGCGACCAAGGCGGATATCCTGGCGCGGACGGGCTGCACCCTGGCCTTGCGCGACGTTACCCTGGATATTCCGTCCGGCGGCATCTTTGTCCTTATGGGGTTGTCGGGATCGGGCAAGTCGACACTTGTGCGACATCTCAATCGTCTGATCGAGCCGTCGGCGGGTCAGGTTCTGTTCGATGGCCGCGATATATTGGCGCTCGATCCGCCGGCCCTGCGGGCATTTCGCCGACACACAGTCAGCATGGTGTTTCAGGGCTTTGGCCTGCTGCCGCACCTGTCGGTGCGCGACAATGTCGCCTTCGGGCTGATTGCGCGCGGGGAGTCGAAGGCCGACGCTTTCGCCAAGGCTGCGCACTGGATCGCTACGGTCGCGCTCGTCGGCTATGAGAACGCCCTGCCGGCGGCCTTGTCCGGCGGCATGAAGCAGCGTGTGGGCCTGGCGCGCGCGCTGGCGACGGATACCGACGTGATTCTGATGGACGAAGCTTTCAGCGCGCTCGACCCTCTGATCCGCGCCGAGATGCAGGATCTGTTGCAGGGTTTGCAGGCGCGGCTGGCCAGGACCATCGTCTTCGTTACGCACGATCTGGCTGAGGCGACACGCCTGGGCGACACCATTGCCATCATGAAGGATGGCGAAGTGGTGCAGGTCGGCGCGCCGGCGGATATCCTCAACGCGCCGGCCGACGACTATGTTGCGCGCTTCGTGACGGCGCAAATGCGCGCACCGCGCTGAGCTATCGCCATTCAGGCTTTTAGGCAGGCTTTCAGGCTGAAGACGGCGAATTCCGGAGCGGCGCTGACCCACACCCGTTCGATCGTGAAACCGGCCTCGGCCGCCAGGGCGCCGAAGCTTTGGGGCGTGAATTTGTGCGAATTTTCTGTGTGCAGGCGCTCGCCCGCCTTGAAGGCGAATGTGTGACCGGCGGCATGGACGATTTGGTCGACGCGGCTGACCAGATGCATTTCCATGCGCGCATATTCGGCATTCCAGATCGCTAGGTGATCGAAGGCGTTGAGGTCGAAAGTGCCCCCAAGTTCAGTATTGATCCGACGCAGCACATTCTTGTTGAATTCGGCTGTGACGCCTGCCGCGTCATTATAGGCCGCCACAAGAGTAGCCTCGTCCTTGACCATGTCGGCACCGATGATCAGACGCGCATCGGTCCCCAGCATGGCGCGCATGTTGCGCAGCAATTGCCGTGCTTCCGGCACTGAGAAATTGCCGATGGTCGAGCCGGGAAAGAAGCCGACCAGTGGCCGATCGCGCAAGGCATGGGGCAGGTCAACGACGGTGGTGAAGTCGCCGACCACCGGAGTCACGGCCAAGTCGGGATAGTCACGGTTGAGGCGCAAGGTGGCCTGGCGCAGGGCATCGTCGCTGATGTCGATCGGGACATAGGCGGTGATCTGCGGTGCGGCGTCGAGCAGCCGACGGGTCTTGTCGCTGGCGCCGCTGCCAAATTCGACCAGAACGGCATCCGCAGGTATGGTGGCAGTCAGCTCAACGGCAATGTCGGCCAGCAAGGCGGATTCGGTGCGGGTCGGGTAATATTCCGGGGTGCGGCAAATGGCTTCGAACAGTTCCGAACCGGTGGCATCGTAGAAATATTTCGGCGACAAGGATTTTTGCCGTGCTGATAAGCCCGCCACTACGTCGGCCGCAAAGGTGGCATCGTCCCTATCCGTGGCGGCCACACCGGCGTGAAGGTCGCGCACCAGGCGGACGCCTGACCGCATCCAGCGCTGTTCCGGCCGGAAGAAGTTGCGGTAGCTGGTCCGGACGTGCCCGGCCGGGGTAAAGGCGCAACCGCCGCGCAACACCATTTGGCCGCTCATGAACTTGCCATTATATTCGCCGACCGCACCGCTACCGGGCACAAAGCCGGGATAGGGCAGGTAGGCGCTGGCCGTCCATTGCCAGGCGACCGTATCGACCTGTTCCAATGCGCCGTCGCTGGCGGCGGCTTCCCACTCGGCTTCGGTCGGCAGACGCGCACCGGACCAACGGGCGAAGGCGTCGGCTTCATAAAAACTGACATGGGTGACGGGTGTATCCGGTGCGACGGGAACGGAGCCGCGCAAGGTCATCTCGCGCCAGCCCTCCGACGTGGCGTGCCAATAGGCAGGTGCTTGCCATCCGTTCGCCTGTACATGGGCCCAGCCGTCGGACAGCCACAGGTCGGCCCGTGCATATCCGCCGTCAGCCATGAAGGCCAGCCAGTCGCCGTTGGTCACCAGACGGTCGCTGATTTCGAACGGTTGCAGCCAGACCTTGTGGCGGGGCGTCTCATTGTCGAAGGCGAAACCGCAGCCGCTATGGCCTATGTCGACCAAACCGCCCGGACGCAACTGGAAACGTCCGGCGCGTCCGCCGTCGTCGCCGGGCCAATCGGGTGCTGCGGCCGGGCGTAGGGGCGATTGGCCAAACAGGTGCAAAATATCCATCAGCAGCAATTCCTGATGCTGCTCTTCGTGCGCGAGGCCAAGTCGCAAAAGATCAATCGTTGATTCGTCGATATCCGTCGCCAGAAGCGCCTGCATATGGGTATCGACATGGCGACGATAGGCGATGATGGCGTCCAGCGGTGGCCGGGTCAGCAGACCGCGTTGCGCGCGCGGCTGGCGTGGGCCGAGCGCTTCGTAATAGGAGTTGAACAGGAAAGCATAGTCGGGATCGAAGGGCCTGTAATGCGGCTGTCCGTTCAACAGGAAGGTTTCAAAAAACCAGGTGGTGTGAGCCAGGTGCCATTTGGCCGGACTGGCGTCGGGCATGGACTGCACCACCATGTCTTCCGGTGATAGAGGCGCCACCAGATCAAGAGTACGGGCGCGCAACGCGACGTAGAGATCAAGCAGACTGTCCTGTGGCGCGGCGCGCATCTGGCCGGGAATCTGGCATGGAGCGGTGTTCATGACGACTGACTTTCGTGGTCCGGACGTTTTGGGGTATGTGAGCAGGGCAGATCAGCGCTCGACAAGGGCGTCGATGCGATCTGGGTAGAAGGCAAGGTATCCAGCGATGTCACTGACGCTGGGGTAAGGGTCTTCGTAGGACCAGACGGCATTGACCGCCTTGTCACCGCCGGCGGGAATACTGAAATAGCTGCAATCGCCCTTGTAAGGGCAGTAGGTGGTATGATCGCTTGCGGCCAGTTGCGACATGTCGGTGTCTGCGCGCGGGATGTAGATCACTGGCGGGTAGCTGGCCTCTTTCAGGTTCAGCGCGCGATGTGTTTCGGCGATGACTCGGCCAGCGACGGTGACCGTCACATGGTGGCCGTTCGGCGTAATCGTGATGGGATGATCAGCGCCGGGAATTTTTACAGGCTTGTCGCTCACGTCGCGTCTCCGATGGCATCTGGTGGATGCATTATCGGTCATCGGGAAATAAAAATTCCAGCCGGACTATAAAGGAATTGCCGCCTGAGATGACCGCAATGGCATATATAGGCCCGTCCTGCCCAATTCTGACAGCAGCCAGCCTATATGGACACAGCGCGCCGTCCAGACGCAACAGGCGGCGACGGGATATCGGCTTTATGTCGTCGCCAATATCCCGTGTTCAGTCGGTCGCGCTATTGCGCGCCTGCGTAGACCCAGGTGACGCGGTCATGCAGGTCCTTGCCGGCAAAGGCTTCGATGACATTTTCCCCGTCACGCAGGTCGATATCCCAGGTCGCGATATGGTCGGTCACGGGTTTGGCCCCGAGGGGGTGGCCATTCAGTGACAGGCGTACCTCGTCCATGTTGGAATAGACTTTCACCGTGACATGCCGCACGCGCTTATTGGTGTCGCGCGGGCTGGTGATATGGATCATCCGCTTTTCCGCCCAGTTGGCCTGGTACCAGTAATAGGCGTCCTTCTTCGTCTTGCGGTCCTCGGTGATCAGCCCTTTGTCGTTGATGGCCGGGCGGTCGCCTTCGTTGCGACGGAAGGACGGGAAATCGATGGCTACCCAGATGAAGTTCGACCACAGATAGGGGCGGCTTTTCAAGATGTTCCAGTTGGCTTCGTGATACAGGGCCTGATACTGCTCTGGGTGCCAGTAGGCCTGGGGGATGACGGCTTTGGGCGGGTCTTCCTGATGCAGGATACTGGCGCCGGCGCCGTATTCGCTGACCCCGAAAATGCGGTCGGGATATTTGGCATGCAATTCGTCTGCCCATTTGCCCATATCGGCGAAGCTGTTGCCATACCAGCCGAAATACCGGTTATATGAGGTGACATCGCTGTGATTGGCCACGGCGTCGTCATCGGCCAGGCAGCAGTGGGCATAGACGGTGAGGCGCGACGGGTCCATCTCCTTTGCGGTCGATTGCAGGGCCGCCAGCACCGGATTCGGATCGGGCTCGAGATGGCGGATTTCATTGCCCAGGCCCCACAGGGCGACCGACGGATGGTTATAGTTTTGCGCGATTAGTTCGCGCATCTGCTGCACGGCATTATCCTGGAAGGCCTGGCCGGCGCTGATTTCGTCGACCAGAGGTGCCTCCGTCGTGATAAGTATGCCCATGCGGTCAGCGTCGTCATAGACGCGCTGCGGGTGCTGCATATGCGCCAGCCGCAACGCCGTGACACCCATCTCGTTCATCAGGGTCATATCTTCGTCGATATCGGCATCGCTGACGGCGGTGCCGCGTCCCTTGCGCACCGGCTGCTGCATATTGGCGCCATAGGCGGCGTAGGGCTGGCCATTGAGCAGGAAGCCCTTGTCGCGGGTCACGGTCACGGTGCGGATGCCCAGCGGCACGGTGACGCTGTCGTCACCGGCATCAACCACGACGGTGTATAGGTATGGGTCCTTGCGGCCCGCCCACAGCCTGGGGCGACTGACCTTGAGCGCCTGCTCAACCGTCTCGCGGCTGGCCGGGGCCAATGTCCGGGAGGTAGTGGCCGTGGCGACGGTCTTGCCGTCGGCATCGACTATGCGGGTCCGGACCTGCACCTTGGCCGTTTTCGCGGTTTCATTGCGCAGCAAAACGCGGGCGGCAATATCCGCCTTCGCCGTGGAGATCGTCCTGGTCGTGACGTAGACACCCGGGCCGCCGTGATCCATCAGGTCGATATGGACGCCACCGGTCGTGATCAGGGACACATTGCGATAGAGGCCGCCGAATATGTTGAAATCGCCGGTGAGCGGTGCGATCTGCGGTGCGCGGCTATTGTCGACGCGGACCGCGATCAGGTTGTCGCCGGCCTTGAGCGCCTGGGTGATATCGAAGCGGAACCGGGCATAACCGCCTTCGTGGCGGCCGATGCTTTCGCCATTGACATAGACGTCGGTGGTGAGCGCGGCGCCATCGAATTGCAGGATGTAATGCTTGCCCGCTTCGGGTGTCAGGGTGAGCTGATGGCGATACCAGGCCGGACCGCGATAATAGACGCCTTCCGGCTCGCCGCGCGACTTGTCGCCGCCCTGATTGGCATCGCCGGCATTGAAGGTGTGGGGCAGGTCGACCGGCTGCCAGCTATTGGCGTGAAAGTCCACCTGGCGGGCGGCCGGCACGTCTGCCTTGATGAACAGCCAGTTTGCGTTGAGCGATCTCTGTTCGCTGGCGGCGGCGGGCAGGGCGAGCAGGGCCAGGCCGAGGATGAGGGCGAAAGGTTTCATGGGCGTTTCCGATTATGGTCTCAGGCGGCGATGCGGACGAGGCGCACGGCCATCCACGGCTTGCCGGGCAGGGTGATGACGGGGCGGGCGGGGTCATTGAAGTCGTAAGCGTCTTTTTTGGCTAAGGTGAACGCGCCATCGACCGGGGTCACGGTCATGTTCCAGGTGTCGATAATGTCGGCGCGGAATTTTTCCCCGCCGGTAAGACCGTTCTTGGGCAGGCTTAGCGGCCATTGCGTCGGCGTCTCTTCGCCGAAATAGCGCAGATAATACTGGCCTTCCTTGCCGCCGAGATGACGTTCCCACCACTTGTCGATCGGGTCGATTCCGCTATCGGGACCTTCGGCCATGATCTGTTTCAGGAAGGCGATGCGCCGCCAGCTTTGGCCGAGCAGCGTGCCGCCCTGACCGAGCCACGAACGATCCGGTCCGCTCTTGTCGGCGGTGAAGGTTTCGGAATGGCCGACATAGGTGCCGCCGATCAGCCCGTGCCAGAACCGCATGAGCAGTTGTTCGCCGCTCAGATTGCCCCAGCGCGCCGCTATATCGCCTTCGTAGCAGACTTCGTCGAAGACGACTGGCTTCTCCCAGACGCTGCGATAGGTTTCGGCCGTGCGGTCATCGAGCACGGCTGAGCCGTTCTGGACGCTGGAATGGGTTATCCAGGGCTTGCGGTTATCGTAGAGGACCTTGAGGTTGTGGATCGAGCGCAAGCGGTCGTGGGCGTCTTCGGACTGGATCAGCCGGAACAGGTGGTCGATATCATCGGTCGTCTTGGTCTTGATCAGGTCGAATTCGTTGGCGAACGACCACCAGACATTGCGATAGGCGGACAGGCGGGCGATCAGGTAGCGCAGATAGCGTTCATCCTGGGCGCGGGTCATGTCGGAAAAGCCGCGCTTGGCGTCATAGGGCTGGTAGATGATGATATCGGCTTCCACGCCGATGGCCAGCAGGCGAGCAACGCGGTCTTCGAACCGGCGGAAATAGGCTGGATTGAAGCGGGTCCAGTCCCAATCCCTGTCGCCCGGGCCCAATCGTTCGAAGGGGTAGATGGCTTCGGCGGCGACATTGGGGAAGACGCACATTCTGATCTTATTAAAGGGCGAGGCGGCCAGGGTGGCCAGGGTCTGATCGCAGCGGGCATCGGATTGTTGTGCCCACGAATAACAGGTGGTGCCGATAGGGGCGTAGGGCGTGCCGTCGGCATAGGCGAAGTGATACCCATGCGCCACGCGGACGGGGCCGTGATTGTCGCGCGACGGTGGGGCGGCGTCGAACGCGCCGGTCTGGTCATTCAGGGCTGGCGCATTGCTGACGGTCTTCCAGCGCCAGGTGCCGGCGTCCGGCGGGCTGAAGCGAATCCGATAGACGCCGCCACCGTCGTAAAACCCGCCGACCCGCACCACGGATCGGCCATTGGTGAAATCCGCCGCGATATCGACGTCGATGAACGGGTTGCCGGTATCGGGGCCGGTGAAGGTTAGTTCATGACAGCCCCAGCGCTCGGTAACCGGTGTTTTGGCGGTGGGCTTTACCGGCCGGGCATCCGCGGCGGTGAAGGCGCCAGCGGACAGGCCCGCCAGGGCGGCGGCGGACAGCAAGCTACGGCGAGAGAGTGTCATGTGGCATTTCCTCGTTTTTATAATACGTATTATGTTTTCACAAAGCGCCACGCCGCGCAAGTGTTTCCGGCACACGATGATGTCAGGGCTGCTCGGTCAGGCTATAGATGCGTTCCATTTCCAGCCAGGTCGATCCCTCAGGCCCGAAGGGCAGGGGTTTCTGAAAGGTGCGCATCAGGGCGTCCCAGGCCTGCACATCCGGGTTGTCGGCATCGCGCGCCGCTTTGGCGACGGGGTCGAATCCGTCCCCCTGGTCCATGATCAAGACCATCCGGTCCCCGACCAGGTAGATTTCCAGGTCCCGGATGTCGTCGGCGCGAATGGCGGCGGTGACGGCCGGTGGGGGCGCTCCGGCGGCGTGCCAGGCCCTGTAGCGCGCGATGCCTTCGGCATGGATGTCAACGGCGAAGACTTTACGAACCATGGGTTTTCATTCCGGGATGTTTTCCTTGAAAATCGCCTGGACCCGTATCGGCAGATAGGCCTTCAGCGTTTCGCCGCGCACGGTTCGCGCCAACTGGTCGATGGCGTCACGCGCTTCGACGTGTGGGTTCTGGTCGATTACCGCATCCATCGTGCCCGACAACAGGAAGCGCCGCGTGTGGTCGGTCAGTTCATGACCGATAAAAACGATCTGTTGGGCGCGGCCGCTTTCTTCCAGCGCCCTGGCAATGCCGCGGTTGCCGGCACCGATGTTGTAAATGCCAGCCAGGTCGGGATATTCGCGCAGCAGGGCGCTGGCTTCGGTATAGGCGGCCTCGTCGTCGTCATGCACTTCGCGCAGTTCGACGACGGACAGGTTGGCGTAGGATTCGCGCAGGATATGCCGGAAGCCCATCTCGCGCTCTTCATGGCCGCGGTAGGACAGGGAGCCTGCGAACAAGGCCAGCTTAGCGGGCGCGCGGGGCAGGAGCCGTCCCAGCAGGTAGCCGCTCAGGCGGCCGGCGGCGCGGTTATCTATCCCGATATAGCCTTCGCGCGGCACATTGGAGATGTCCGAAATCAGGGTGAAGACGACGGTCCCGGCGTTGCGCAACTGACGCAGGGCTTCGCGGACGACCGGATGGTCCAGGGCGATGACGCCCACGCCGGTCGACTGTCCGGCCAGCTTCAAAAGCGCATCGGCCAGGGCGTAGGGATCGAATCCTTCGATGAAGTGGAGGCGCAGGTCGATGTCGCCGCGATCGGCGCTGATCTCTTCCAGCGATCGCGCCAGATTCTGCATGAAGGTATTGGTGCCGTTAGGCAGGATGAAATCCAGCGTCACCGGGGCGCGGCTAATAGAGGTCTCGCCGGGCTGGCTGATATAGCCAAGCCGGGCCGCGGTTTGGATCACGATGTCGCGGGTGCGGTCGCGCACGCCGGGGCGCTTGTTCAAGACCCGGTCCACGGTTGCGGTGGAAACGCCCGCCTGCCTGGCGATGTCGATCAAGGTGGCACGTGTTACGGCCATTCGGCGTTCTCCCTGTACGGCCTAAGACTATGGCGATGAGTCTTGCGGCTTTTGACATCAAAATACATCGGATGGTCGTGCTGAAGTCAAGCGGTTTTACGAGTTGGTGACGAAGGTTATTTTTAGGGCTGATGTAGGTGCGGACATATATAATTGAATTTACTCATATAAATATACCATCGTGTGGATAGAGAAAAGAAATTACACATATGATGTATGATGATGTATTGACATCAAGTCCGATCGGTATATGACTTGTCGCCATCAAAAAAAGTCGCGTACAGGGATTGGAACCAGCGAATGGCTGAACTTTTCAAGCGAACCTACACGCGCCGCGATCTGGCGGCGCATACCGGACAGTTGTCGCAGTTCGCGGGCGTGCGCCTGATGACGCTGGGTGACGGTGTCGAACGCGGCGTGCGCCTGCTGGAATTCCGCACCGGGTCGGGATTGCGTTTCACGGTTTTGATCGATCGCGCCATGGACATCGCCGATTGCGAACATAATGGCCGTGCGGTCGGCTGGCATTCGCCATCGGGCTTCCGTCATCCGGGCCTGCACGAATATGAAGGCGAGGGCGGCCTGGGCTGGTTCCGTTCCTTTTCGGGGCTGATGGTTACCTGCGGGCTGGACCATATTCTGTTCATGGATGAGGATGATGCGGACCATTATGTCTACGGACCGCGCAAGAGCGTGAAGTCGTCTCTGCACGGCCGCGTCGGTACCATTCCGGCCCGGCTGACCGGCTATGGCGAGCGCTGGGAGGGTGACGTTTGCACCTTGTGGGCCGAGGGGGTCGTGCAGCAATCGACGGTGTTCGGCGAAGACCTGCACCTGATCCGCCGCATCGAAGCGACCGTCGGCAGCGACGAAATCCGTCTGCATGACCGCGTCGTCAATCACGGCTTTTACCGCACGCCGCACATGTACTGCTATCACATCAATGTCGGCCATCCGGTCCTGGCCGAAGGGTCGCGCTATGTCGCGCCGGTTCGCGATGTTATCTGGGCGTCCCATGCCGGTGACGATTACCGCAAGCAGGCCGTGGGCTATCGCAGGCTTCCCGCGCCGAAGATGAATTTTCACGAACAGGTCTGGCAGCACGACATGCAGACCGACGCCGACGGCCGGGTCAATGTCGCCCTGGTCAACGAAGCCATCGGTTTCGGTTTCGAAGTCGAGGTGCTGAAATCGCAGTTTCCGGCGATGTACGAATGGCAGAACCTTCAGGCCGGTCACTATGCCCTGGGTATCGAGCCGTCGTCGAACCATGTCTTTGGCAAGCCGTTTGCCAAGGCGCGCGATGAGTTGATCTGGCTCGAGCACGGCGATGAGCGGCGCTACGGCAGTGTCTTCCGCATTTTGCCTGATGACCGGGCCGTCGCCGACGCTGTCGCGCGCATCGAAGCGGTGGCGGTTCAGCCGGCCGAAGACTATCCGGCGCAATCGGGACATTTCCCGCCAATCGGAGGGCGTTGATATGTCGGCAAACCCTACAATGGCGGGCAAGGTCGTGCTCTATACGGGCGCGGCGGGCGGACTGGGCCTGGGGACCACATTGCGGTTTCTCGAACGCGGCGCCACCGTCGTGGCGGTCGATCACGACGAGACAAAGATTGCGACCTTGAGCGCCGAGGCGGACAAGGTCGGCAGCGGCCGGCTACTGGTAACGCATTCAGACATGTCCGACCTGAGCGGATTTCGCGCCGACCTGAGGACCTGCCTGAAGGAAACAGGCGGCTTCGACATCGTCATCAACAACGCCGCCATCTATCCATCCAAGCCGTTCGAAGAGTTCACGGTCGAAGACCATCAGCGCGTGCAATGCGTCAATGTCGACGCGGGTATCGTGGCCGTTCAGGAGGCGCTGCCTGGTATGAAGGCCAAGGGTTTCGGACGGATCATCAATATCGCCTCCATCACCCTGTCCGGCGCATGGCCCAACATCTATCCCTATGTCGCATCAAAGGGCGCCCTAATCGGGCTGACCCATGCCTGGGCGCGGGAATTCGGTGCCTGGGGCATCACGGTCAACGCTATCTCCCCCGGCGCGTTTCCGACCGACGCCGAGGCCATCAATCCCGATCCCGAAGGCTATAACCGGCATGTGCTGGCGCAGCAGTCGATCAAACGCCGCGGCCATGTCGGCGACATCGCCAACGCCATCGCCTTCCTCGCCGCCGAGGACACGGGCTTCATCACCGGCCAGACGCTGAACGTCAACGGCGGCTGGGTGATGCACTGACTTTCAAGCAAGGAATGAAATCACCATGGGTATCTTAAGCGGCATTCGCGTCCTGGACTGTTCCATCGCCATGGCCGGGCCGTTCGCGGCGCAGCGCCTGGGCGACATGGGCGCGGACGTTATCAAGGTCGAGCCGACGACCGGCGAATGGCAGCGTCACGCGCCGGCGGGCGGGGCGTGGGGCAATGAGATAAACGTCTCCTTCCTGTCGCTCAACCGAAACAAGCGGTCCCTGGCCGTCGATCTGAAGTCGGCGGACGGTAAGGCCTTGCTGCTGGAAATGGTCAAGACCGCCGATGTCTTCCTGCAAAATTACCGGCCCGGCGTCGCCGCCCGACTGGGGGTCGATTACGAAACCTTGTCGGCCATCAATCCGAAGCTGATCTACGTGTCCATGTCGGGCTATGGCGAGGACGGACCGTACAAGAACTATCCCGGCCAGGATTTGCTGCTGCAGTCCATGTCCGGCGCCATGATGTCGGCCGGTTCAAAGGACGCACCGCCATCGCCGGCGGGCCAATATCTGGTTGATGCCATCACTGCCTATACCGCGTTCGAAGGGGCCTTGGCGGCGCTATTCCACCGCGAACGGACGGGTGAGGGGCAGAAGGTCGAGGTCAACATGCTTGACGCCATCACGACTATCCAGATGCAGGAACTGTCGGTTTTCACCGTCGGAAAAAAGCCGCAGACTCGGTCGGTCGAGCCGCATGCGCACAGCTATATCCGCGCGCCCTACGGTGTCTTCAAGACCAAGGACAGCTACATCACCATCGCCATGGCCAATCTGAAAACGCTCGGCCAACTGATCGAAGAGCCCTTCTTCGCCAATCTGGAAGACCAGACGGATTCGTGGACATACCGCGATGAAATCTACGCCATGACGCGGATCAAGCTCGAAGGGAAGACGACCCAGGAATGGCTGGACCTGTTCCGTCCGGTCGATATCTGGTGCGGTCCGGTCTACGGCTATGCCGATCTGGTCGAAGACCCGCAGATCAAGCACAATGGCACCTTCGTCGAATATGACCACCCCACCGAGGGCCACGTCAAGACACCGGGCTTCCCGATCAAGTTTTCCAAGACGCCGTCCACCATCGGTCGGGGCGCGCCGCGTGTCGGCGAACACAGCCGGGAAATCCTGGCCTCGCTTGGCAAGTCGGAAGCGGAGATCGACGCCATCCTGGCGAGTGGCGCGGTGAAGCAGGCCGATGTCTGACACCGTCGCATATCGCGGGCTGACCTGGGATCATCCGCGCGGCTTTAACGCCTTGGACGCGGCGGCCCGGGCTCACCCTGAGCTTGGCCTGTCGTGGGCCGTGCATTCTCTGGAAGGGTTCGAAACCCATCCCATCGCCGACCTGTGCGACCGGTACGACCTGGTCGTGCTGGATCATCCGCATGTCGGCGAAGCGGTAGACGGCCAATGCCTGGTGCCGCTGGAAGACCTGTTCTCGGCGGATGAGATCGCCGGATGGCAGCGCGACTGCATCGGGCCGTCCCTGGCCAGTTACAATTTCGCCGGCCGGCATTGGGCGCTGCCGCTTGATGCGGCAACCCAGGTCATGGCCTGCCACCCGTCCGTCGGGGACATTCCCCGGACCTGGGACGACGTGCTTGCCTTCGATGGTCCCGTGGCTTTGTCGCTGGCCGGGCCGCACGCCGCCTTGAGCTTTCAGTCGATCTGCGCCGCCTTGGGTGAACGCCCGGCGATGGCGGACCCCGATATCTTCATCAGTCTGCAAACCGGGCTGGCCGCCTTCGACCTGATGCAGCGCCTGACGGACGCGTCGCCGCTCAGTGTGCGCGACCTCAATCCGATCCGCATTCTTCAGCACATGGTCGATCATGACGATGTGGCCCTGTGTCCGCTGATCTACGGCTATGTCAATTACGCCAACCGCCTGACTTTCGCCAATGCACCACGCGGAAATGTCGAGACGGGCGGCATCGGCTCGACGCTTGGCGGAACGGGAATCGGCATTTCGAAACGCTGCCGGATGACGCCGCAACTGCTGGATCATCTGCGCTGGTTGATGTTGCCACAGGCGCAGGTGGATTTCATCCCCGCCCACGATGGCCAGCCCTCCTTGCGTGCCGCCTGGCGCGATGCCGGTGTAAATGCCCGATGGGGTGGGTTCTACGCCAACACCTTCGATACGCTGGAGGCCGCCTATGTGCGCCCTCGCCACAACCGCGCCATCGCTTTCCAGACCGAGGCCTCGGCGCGGTTGCGCGCCGCCCTCTTCGAGCACGGCGATCCGGCCGCCCTGCTAAACGACCTGCAAACCGCCTATGCCCGCACCCGTGTCCCTGGTACCGAGAGATAACATGACGTCTGACCTGATCTTCGACATCCATGGCGCAGTCGCCATCATCACCATCAACCGCCCGGCCAAGCTGAATTCGATGACGCCGGACATGGCCCATGCGCTGGAAGCCGCGGTGGCGCATTGCAATGCATCGGACACCATCCGCTGCGTTATCGTGACCGGCGCCGGCGATCGCGCCTTTTGCGCCGGATCGGACATCCGCACGCTGGACGATTACGCCACGCCGTGGGATTTCCGCAATCGCGGCGACTATTGCGATGCCATCCGCCTATGCCTGAAACCGACCATAGCGGCGGTCAACGGCTATGCCTTTGGTGGCGGGTTGGAGACGGCGATGAGCTGCGATATCCGCATCGCATCGTCCAATGCGCAATTCGCCGCGCCAGAAATCAAGCTCGGGTGGATCGGCGGCGGCGGCATGGCGGCGGGACTTGTCCATTCGATCGGGGCCTCAAACGCTTCGCTGATGATCCTGACCGGCGACGCCATCACGGTGCAGAAAGCGGAGCAATGGGGGCTGGTCAGCGAGGTCTGCGAGCCGGCGGACCTGATGACCCGTGCCCGCGCCATCGCCGATACCATCGCGTCGCGGGCGCCGATCGCCGCAGAAACCGGCAAACTCAATTTGCGTGCAGCCCATACCATGCCGTATGAGAAGGCGGTCGAATACGAACGCGATCTGCAAACCATCTGCTTCGCTACCGAAGATGCGAAGGAAGGCCGCGCGGCCTTCAAGGAAAAGCGCCCGCCCGTATTCAACCGACGCTAATACCATAAAGGACATCCGCCTATGACCCTGCCCAAAATCCTGATCACCCGTCCGTGGCCCAAGGGCGCTCAGGCTTACATGCAGGCGAAATACGATGTGACCGTCAATGACAGCGGCGTGCCGCTCACTCATGACCAGCTCATCCAGGCCATGTCCGACTATGATTGCGTCTGTTCGTCCCTCGGCGATCAGATGGACGCGGCGGTCTTCGCCGTGCCCAATGCGCGCGCCCGTATGATCGGACACTACGGTGCGGGTTACGAAAATATCGATGTCGCCGCCGCCAAGGCCGCGGGCATCACGGTGTCCAACACACCCGATGTGCTGACCGACGCCACGGCCGACATTGCCCTTATGTTGATGCTGATGACCTCGCGCCGCGCATCGGAAGGCGAGCGTCAGTTGCGCGCTGGCCAATGGAAGGGCTGGGGGACGACCGCCCTGATGGGCCAGTCGCTTGAAGGCAAGACCTTGGGCCTGGTTGGGTTCGGCCGCATCGCCCAGGCGACAGCAGAAAAGGCGGCGCGCGCGCTTGGCATGAAGATCGCCTATTACAGCCGTCGTCAGGCGTCGGCGGATGTGGAAGCCGCGCTCGATGCCCACTATGTGCCATCGCTCGACGGTTTGGCGGCCGTGGCCGATGTCCTGTCTCTGCATACGCCCGGCGGCGCGGAGACGCGGCACATGGTCGATGCGCGCCTGCTTGGCCTGATGAAGCCGACGGCCATCCTGATCAATACGGCGCGCGGCTCGGTGGTGAAGGAAGACGACCTGGCCGAGGCGCTCAAGGCCGGAACGATATGGGCGGCCGGTCTCGATGTCTACGAACATGAGCCCGATGTGCATCCTGCCCTTCTGCCCCTGACCAATGCCGTCCTGCTTCCGCACCTCGGCAGCGCCACGGTTGAGACGCGCGAAGCCATGGGGATGCGGGCCGCCACCAATGTCGATCTTTTCTTCGCGGGGGAGCCCGTCCGTGACCGCGTCGCTTGAAGCGGTCGCGGCGCATCTCGCCCGGTGGCGGCATGAGGCGGATGGCCCCTTCATCCTCGGTATCTGCGGCGCGCAGGGGTCGGGCAAGTCCACCCTGGCCGAAGGCCTGCGCGATCGTCTGACGGCGGACGGTGTAAACGTCGCCCTGCTGTCGCTGGACGATCTGTACCTGCCGCGTGAGGCGCGACCGGTGCAGGTGTCAACACTGTTTGCCACCCGAGGCGTGCCGGGCACCCACGATGTCGCCCTGGGCGAACGGACACTCAGGCGTCTGATTTCCGGCCTCCCGACACGTTTGCCACGGTTCGACAAGGCGACCGATGCGCCGGTGCCTGAAACACAGTGGCCCGAGGTGACGGCGCCCGATGTCGTGATTTTCGAAGGCTGGTGCGTCGGTGCGCGCCCGCAGCCGGAGGCGGCCCTGCGCGATCCGGTCAACGGTCTGGAGCGCGAGGATGATGGCGCGTGGCGGCAAGCGGTAAATGCGGCGTTGCACGGGCCCTATGCCACGGTGTTTGCGCATATCGACCGGCTGGTCTTGCTGGCCGCGCCCGATTTCAGTGTTGTCCGCGACTGGCGGATCGAACAGGAGCAGGGCTTGCGCCAACGCCTGGCCGCCGAAGGCCGGTCAGGGAGCCACGTCATGAGCGATGGTGAGGTCGGCCGCTTTATCCAGTATTATCAGCGGCTGACGCAACATATCCTTGACACCATGCCCGCCTATGCCGATTTGACCCTGCGGCTCGACCGCGCGCGACACCTCGTCTGATATCTTCAAGGACCCTTTGTCATGATTATTTCCGCCGCCACCGATTATCGCGAAGCCGCCCGCCGCAAGCTGCCGCGCTTTCTGTTCGATTATCTCGACGGCGGGTCCTATGCGGAAATGACTCTGCGCAACAATGTCTCCGACCTGTCGTCTCTGGCCCTGCGTCAGCGGGTTCTGCGCAATGTCGCCGACCTGTCGCTGGAAACCGAGCTATTCGGGGAAAAGATGGCCATGCCGGTAGCCCTGGCGCCGGTCGGGCTGGGCGGCATGTATGCCCGGCGTGGCGAGGTGCAGGTGGCCAAGGCGGCGAAGCGGGCAAAGGTGCCCTATATCATCTCGACCGTCTCCTTGTGCCCGCTGGAGGAGATCGTTGAACAATCGGGCTGCGACATCTGGTTTCAGCTCTATGTGTTGAAGGATCGCGGCTTCATGCGCCACGCCCTGGAACGGGCGCAGGCGCTTGGGGTTACGAAGCTGGTGTTCACGGTCGATATGCCGGTGCCGGGCGCGCGCTATCGCGACAGGCATTCGGGCATGAGCGGCGATTATGGTCCGGTGCGCCGGATGATACAGGCGATGCTGAAACCGGGCTGGGCATGGGATGTTGGCGTCAGGGGCACGCCGCACGATCTGGGCAATGTCTCGAAATATCTCGGCAAGGCGACGGGTCTGGAAGACTATATCGGCTGGCTGGGGGCCAATTTCGATCCGAGCATTTCGTGGGCGGATCTGGAATGGATCCGCGATGTGTGGAAGGGCCCGATGATTATCAAGGGCATACTCGATCCGGACGATGCCCGCGATGCGGTGCGGTTCGGGGCGGACGGTATTGTCGTATCGAACCACGGCGGGCGGCAACTGGACGGGGCCTTGTCAACCTGCAAAGCCTTGCCAGCCATTGCGGACGCGGTCGGGGATCAACTGACCCTGCTGGCCGATTCCGGCATCCGGACGGGTCTGGACGTGGTGCGTATGCTGGCCCTAGGGGCGAAGGGCGTGCTTCTGGGCCGGGCCTATATCTATGCCCTGGCCACCCATGGCGAGGCCGGGGTGACCCACCTGCTGGGCCTGATCGAAAAGGAAATGCGCACCGCCATGGCCTTGACCGGCGTCAAGTCAATCGCCGAAATCGACCGGTCATTGCTGGCATAGCTTCGAGAGGGTCTATTTTCGGACGCCCGCCTGATCGATGACGGTTTTCGCCGCCTCGGGCCAGGCCTTGTCCGGGACGAGGTGGTCGTCGGTGATCAGATTGCCGGAGTTGGCGATCCAGCGTCCGCCGATACGGTTGCTGTCATGGAAATTGCCGGTGGCGGTATTCTTCGTCGTGATGCCGCGCGTATATTGACGGCCAACCGTATTAGCATTGAGCCAGCGTCCGCGCGTTTCAATCACGTTGTTGGTGACGGTGATGAATTTCGAGCCTTCATCGAGGTAGATACCTATGGCTTCGCCGATGCCGAAGACATGGTTGTCGCGGATCACCGCGCCGGGGTTGGCCGACAGATTGTAGATGGCGCCTCCATCCTTGTACCAGCTTTTGACGCCATGCACCCGGTTGCCCGCCACCAGCGTGTTGCGCAGAGTGGTTGGCGTATCGTAGGCGATGTTGGTCTCATAGCCTTTTTGATTGTCGCGATAGTTGGGATTGCCGCCGGCGTCGTTATAGCCCCAGCCCCAGCCGATATCGATCGCGTCGTAAGGCGCTTCGGAAATGTCATTATGCGTTATGTGTGCGCCGTCGATATAGGTGGTCAGGATAGCGGCGTTCTCCTTGTAATCCTGGCTGACGTTGCTGATGACATTGTTGTCGATAATAATCCGGGCATTGATCAGGCGCGGATCGGCAGGGTGGTGCGCGTCGGCGCGGACACCGCCGGCCATGACCGCGCCGCCTGACAGGCCGGTGAAGCGATTGCCGGTAACGGTAATGTCCTGCGCGGCCAGTCCCGCACCGCTGAGATTGGCGGTATCGTCATTGCCGATGCCGAGACCGATCTGGCCCAGTTGGGAAAACTGATTATTTTCAAAGCGAATGTGCCGGGCGGCAGCGACCTGGACGGCAGCGGGCATCTGGTGCCACCTCTGGCGCATGGCTTCGAATTCCGGGCAGCCCCAGCCACAGGTCTTGTACGCGTCGGCCGGTCGCTTTGCGGCCACTTCTTTCAAAAAGGCGCCGCTTTGCTGGCTGGCGTAGCCGGTGGGCGCGGATGGGCCGGTCCATGACGAATAGGAGAAGCGCAGGCCCTTGAAGGTCAGGTTGCGCACCGGCGCGTCCAGCGTACCGGAGATGCTGACCAGGGTTTCCAGGCGCGGCAGGGTGACCGTCAGGGCGTTTATGTCCGCATCCTCAGCGATACGGACATAAAGCTTGCCCGTTTCCGGGTCTATGAACCACTGATACGGATTGGAATGCCACTGGTTGGTCACGCCAAATAGCTCCGGCGCATTGACCAGGAACAGGCGGGAATCGTCGGGGAAGATCGGCGAGGAGAGGGTGTCGTAGCCCCAGGTGTTATTGTCCCATGACGGTTGCTGCATGGTGACGGTCTTGCCGTCGATGCTTTTCACCGGCGCGTAGCGGTCAGTGAAGAAACCGGTCATTTCCATTTCCAGACGCGACGGATGCTTGATATCGGCAATATAGGCCAGGTCGGGATTTTTGATGACGAATCCGGTGGCGGTAAAGTCGATATCGCGCGCCTTTATCTCAATTTTCGGACGTTCGGCCAGTACACCGTCAATCCAGAGCTGACGCGATTCCAGGCCCTTCGGGACATCGGCGGCATAGACGAAGGTCTTGGCATCCATCAGCGTGAAGCCGGTCACGTTCATACCGCCCGACAGCATGGGCTTGGCCTTTGGCGCGGCCTGCCATACCACCGTATGTGTGCCCTGGCCGCCATCGGCGGCGGTGAAGACGAGGGGCGCGGTCAGGCTATAGACGCCGTCGGCGAGAATGACGGTCACGTCACGGGATGCGTTGACCGCGCGCACCGCCGCCTGAGCGCGCGGCAGGGTCTTGAAGGGCGCTTTTGCGCTGCCGTCGCCGGTGTCATTGCCGACGGGGGAGACGTGAATTTGAACGGCGGTCGCCGTCTTTGCCTTGGTGCGGGCCAAGGAGGCGGCCGGGTGGAAGGCCAGGCAAGTGGCCATGACAAGGAAGGGTACGGCGCGGCTGGCATATGACATCTGGCATCCCTGTAATTATATGATGTATTATGTTTAAGCCTATGAGACGCATGTTCTTAAGTCAATTGAAAAGGACCTTCGGATCGCTCCGGAGGCCCTGATTTTCTCGCTTTTTACGCGCTTTCATATCCGAAAAGTGCATCACAGTTTTCGGAAAGCACTCTAGGCAGCACCGACGGTCTGCTTCTGCGACCCCAGGCCCTCAATGCCCAGTTCCATGACATCGCCGACATTGAGATAGATCGGGTCCGGCTTCTGACCGAGGCCGACGCCCGGTGGCGTGCCGGTCGAAATCACGTCGCCCGGATGCAGGCTCATGAACTGAGAGACATAATGGACCAGGAAGGCGGGCTTGAAGACCATGGTGGCCGTCGATCCGTTCTGGAACCGCTTGCCGTTCACGTCCAACCACATCTTGAGATTGGTGACGTCGCCGGCTTCGTCCTTTGTGACCAGCCACGGGCCGATTGGACCGAAGGTATCGCAGCCCTTGCCCTTGTCCCAGGTGCCGCCGCGTTCCGTCTGGAAATTGCGTTCGGACACGTCATTGATGGTGCAGTAGCCAGCGACGTAGTCTAGCGCTTCGGCTTCCGACACGTAGGACGCCTTTTTGCCGATAACGAGGCCGAGTTCGACTTCCCAGTCGAGCTTGGTCGAACCGCGCGGCTTCAGCACTTCGTCGTTCGGGCCGATGATGGCGGACGTCGCCTTCATGAACAGGACGGGTTCATCGGGGACGGGCAGGTTGGATTCGGCGGCGTGGTCAGCATAGTTCAGGCCAATGCAGATAAACTTGCCCACCCGCGCGACGCACGGACCATAGCGCGAGCCGGCCGGCGCCAGCGGCAGGCTGGTCGGGTCGATGGCGGCGATTTTGGCCAGGCCGGCGTCGGACAGGGTGTCGCCGGCGATGTCGTCAACCACGCCGGACAGGTCGCGGATCTGGCCGTCGGCATCGAGCAGGCCGGGTTTTTCCGAGCCCGACGGGCCGAAGCGAAGCAATTTCATCTTGAATATCTTTCCCAGTAAAGGCGATTTTGACAGAGATGGGCCTATTACAGCATCACGTCAAAAAAGTGGACGCCCCTTTTTGAAAACCAGCTGGCAATTTACAGGCTAACAGGGCGTTTTTTGAGGTCAGTTCAGCCAGCCGCCATCGATGATGTGCGCCTGACCGGTGGTGAAACGCGATTCGTCCGACGCAAGATAGACGGCAAAGGCCGCCAGTTCCTCTGGCGTGCCGAAGCGGCCCTGCGGTTGACGGGCCAGGAAGGCAGCGCGGCCTTTTTCGTAATCGCCGGTATCGCGCATCCGTTGTTGCAGGGACGGGGTTTCGATCGTGCCGGGACAGATGGCGTTGCAGCGGATGCCCTGGGCGACGTAGTCGGCGGCGACCGACTTGGTCAGGCCGACCACGGCAGCCTTTGAGGCGCCATAGGCGAGGCGGTTGGCGACGCCCTTGAACGCGGCAACGCTGGCCATATTGATAATCGATCCGTTCTGGCGTGCCAGCATGCCGGGCAGAAAGGCCTGAATGGTGTGGAACATGGCCGTGACGTTAATATCAAAGCTAAACTGCCAGGCCGCGGCGTCGGTGGTCAATACCGTACCGGCGTGGACATAGCCAGCGCAGTTGTACAGGACGTCTACATCGGGGAATTCCGCGGCGAGCGTAGCAATGGCCGCCGGATCTGTGGCGTCAAGCTGGCGGCAGATTGCCCCCTCAAGACCCGCCAGAGTGTCCAGCTTTACATCGGTTGCAATCACGGTGGCGCCCTCAGTGACAAACGCTTCGGCGGCAGCGCGGCCCATGCCTTGCCCGGCGGCGGTGATAAAGGCGGTTTTGCCCGACAGGCGTCCCATGGCTCACTCCAAATATATAATATGTATGATGTTTTGGTCTAGCGGCAGGTGGGTGCCGTGTCAATTGGATTTACGGCTAGAAACGGTGGTGGCGGTCAAAAAAAGCCCGCAGAGTCCATAAGGACGCTGCGGGCCAAGAAACCTCTGTTTCCCAAAGCGGCCAACGGGTGAAGCTGCTTCGGGGACGCAACAGGAGGCGAAACCTCAAGATCGGGAGGGGAGTTGAGGCAGGGAGAAACTTAGTAGCGGAAGCGAACCCCGAAGGCGACGCGCTTACCGGTGGTGCGGTATTCCTTGGTGCGGTCCGGCGTAACCGAGTAGATGAACTCGTTCTCGTCGGTCAGGTTGAGGCCGTCCAGGTAAACGCTGAAGTGGTCGTTGACGTCGTAGGACAGGCTGGCGTCCAGCTGGCCGTAGGCATCGAAATATTCCGGCTCGCCGTTCCGGCCCGAAGCGACCTGCAGGAACTTGTCGCGCCAGGTGTAGGCGAGACGTGCCTGGATCGGACCCTTTTCATAGAAGCCGATCAGGCTGTAGCTGTACTTCGACAGGCCTTCCAGCCCGTAGGACACATTGGCCACGGTGTTGGTGTAGTTGGCGTTCGACTCTGCGTAGGTAAAGCTGGTCTGCACGCCCAAGCCGTCGAACGGTGCCGGCAGATTGCCGAAGACCTGGCGGTAGCCCAGCTCCATGCCCTTGACGACCGCGCCCTTGCCGTTGGTCGGTACGGTGACCTGGAAGGTGACCTGATCGACTTTTTGCGGCGTCGTCGTCAGGGTGACGAACGAGTCGATATTCTTGTAGAAGGCTGAGAAAGTCAGGGCCGACAGCTTGTCGAAATACCATTCCAGCCCGCCTTCGATCTGCGAGGCGCGGAACGGCTGAAGGTCCGGATTGCCGCGCTTGATCGTTTCGTTGCCGGGATTGGTCTGGATGGACTGCTTCGGCGACAGGTCCGACAGGGTCGGACGGGTGATGACGCGCGATGCCGAGAAGCGGGCGATCAGTTCGTCGGTCAGGTTGAGGCGGGCATTCAGCGACGGCAGGATGTCGGTGTACTTGCCTTCGAAGCTGACAGGGACGACGCCGGACACGGTGATGATGTTTTGTCCCGCCCCGTTGGGTACGGCGCTGAGCACGGTTTGCGACGCGCCAGACGAGGTATATTTGGTGTCTTCGACGCGGACGCCGACATTGATCGCCAGGGGCATGTTGCCGAGATCGGCGCGGATGTCGCTCATCAGGTAGCCGATCAGGACCTTTTCATCGACGACCGAAGATCCGGCCGGATCGAAGCGGCCCGGGGCGAAGGCCTTACCGTCCTGGGCGGCGAATTGGGCCACCTGCTGGATGACGGCCAGCGGATCGTAGGCCACCCAGTCGCGGATGATATTGCCGCTGTGGCTGGCGAAGAAATCCATATTCGTGTTGGAGAACAGGGACTGAGGCAGGACGCGGTTGGAACCGCAATAGGCGCATTGTTCGCCACCGGGCGTCGAGTTGGTAATGATGGTCTTTGTGCGATTTTCGCTGGCGACACCGCCATACAGGGTGACATTGCCTTCTGGCGACCACTTGCCGTCGATCTTGAACTCATTGGTTTCGTCGTCGATGTCCGAACCGCCGCCCCAGATATAGTAGTGGGCGGTGATGCCCTGCGGGTTGGTCGAGGCGTTGGAATAGTTCGGCGAGGTGAAACCGTAATCATAGATCGGGCTGCCCGAGCGACGGTCGAACCACAGGTCCATGTTCTTGCGGCGGATGGTCGTAAAGTAGTCGTTTTCCTTGCCGCGTCGCTCGGCCTTCGAGGTCGAGGCGTCGAAGCTCAGGGTCAGGGTGTCGGTCACCTTCCAGGCGGCGTTCAGGCCGACCATCGAGGTGGTGACATTACGTGTGTCGTGTTGCAGGATCTGGTCAACCGTGCCGCCGGTATAGCGCTGGTACACGGCTTCCTTGCCCTGGACGACCTGCTCCACCAGCGTTCCGCCGGAAAAGTCGTAGGCGAGGCCCGTTTGGTCTTCGGTGATTTCCGCCTTGGAATACAGGCTGTCGAGGGTCAGGGTCAGGTTTTCGACAGGCTTCCATTGGACCGAGGCGTTAAGGCCGGTCATGCTCTTCTTGCGCACGAAGAAGAAGGGCGACAGGTTGGACGGCATGGAAATCTTGCTGAACGGCGCCACGTTCGGGCCGATGCGGGCACCGACGACCCCGCCCGACGTATAGTAGCTGTCGGTCGATGAGCGGTAGACGTGACCGGCGCCAATGGTGAATTCATCGTCACGGACGGTCTGGTCCATGTAGGAAGCCGACAGGGCGACGCCCAGGGTGCGGTCGCGGTTGCGCCAGCTCATGACGGCCGAGGCTTCCGGGTTGTTGGTGTCAGCCAGTTCGGCATGGGAGGAGCCGGCGGAACCGGCCAGCATGAAGGACTTGGTCTGATCGAGTGGGCGCAGGGTCCGGACATCGACCGTCGCGCCGATCGACGCGCCATTGATGTTGGCCTGGGGCGATTTGTAGACATCGGCGCCGGCGATCAGTTCCGACGGCAGGACGTCGAAGGAGAATTCGCGGCCGTTATTGTCGGTGGCCAGTGTGCGGCCGTTGACGGTGACCGCGTTGAACTTCGGTCCGAAGCCACGCACCGAAATGTAGCGGCCTTCGCCGCGGTTGCGTTCAATGGTTACGCCGGGGATGCGTTGCAGGGATTCGGCGACGTTCTGGTCGGGCAGCTTGCCGAGGTCTTCGGCGGCAATCGAATCGACCGAATTGATGGCGCTTTTCTTGATGTCGAGCGCCGCCTTGATGGAGCGTCGGATGCCGCGCACCGTGACGACGGTTTCGTCGGCGGGCGCCGTCGCTGCGGTCTCCTGGGCGGCTGCGAAGCCGGGTGAGGACAATACGGCGGCGGACATGGCTGTGGCGGCCAATAAGAGCAATTTCCTGGACATGGTTTCCTTCCTTGATCGCCCCTTATGGTGGGAGCTGATGATGTGACACTATTGCAATGTAATATGTGTGTCAAATTATCATCATATGTCCGACAATATAGATTTTGCATATGTCACCACACCCGACGCAGGCCTGGCGTCCTTTGATGACGAAATGGATCCATGGGTCATGACAGGCCCTGACGTTTCCTGAGCGTCGAGGTCTGCGCCCCGATCGCCTTCTGAATTTGGGTTTTCAGTCTCCGCCACGCCGCCGATCCCGCCAGAAAGCGGCGAAAGCGAAGGCATGGCGATAGAGGCAGATCGCCCGTCGGTATTGTAACATGAAATTTTCGCAATACATCATCGCGCAGACGGAAAAAGAGGCGGTTTGACGTGGTTGTCGACGGGTTTCCCGCTCAGCGATAGCCTCTATCTGCCAAGGATTACCTAGGCTTGTGATTGTCTTTTTGCCTTGAAGCGAAACGGTTTTGGGGTTGTGACCAAATGATCACATTTATGATTTGAATTTTTAAAAATGCATCAATTTCTGATTTAATTTGATGTTTTTGATAAATATTTGTCTGAGTTAATGCTGAGCTTTTGCCATAAAAAAGCCGCCTCCGGTGTGGGCCGAAGGCGGAAGGGGAGTATCGACAGGGGAATCGACGCCTATTTGACCGAGCGGATCGGCAGGACGAAAAAGGATCCGGCGAAGACGAAGACGATGGCCGCGATAAACAGGACGCGATAATCGGTATCGAAATATTTGAGCAGTTGTGCGGCCATGACCGGCGAAATAATCTGGGGGATGTTCACCGCCGTGGTCAGCAGGCCTAGATCCTTGCCCGCTTCGCCTGTGTCCTTCGGCAAGACCTGCGTCATCAGGGCCATGTCGATCGACATGAAGGCGCCATAGCCGATGCCGATCAGGGCAGCGTAGCCGTACATGCCATTGAGGTTCGGCATGATCAGCGGCACCACCAGCGCCGCGCCCATGATCAGGCTGGCCGCGAAGACAAAAGGTTTACGGCGCTTGACCCAGTCGGACAGCACGCCAGACAGGAAGGACGAGGTCATGACGCAGACAAAGGTAATGGCCGACACTGTGCCGATCACGATATTGGCGCGGTCGGTGCCCAGGCCGATATAGTCTTGAAGGATGTAGAGCAGATAGGTGACAATGGCCTGATAGCCCATATAGATGGTGAAGCGCCCGGCGAAGGCCCACCAGAAGTCGGGATAGGCCTTGGGATCGATCCAGAAGCCTTTTGCAAAGTCGCCGAGGCTGAATTTCACCAGAGGCTGCCCCTTTGACGACGTATCGGGGTTAAGCATGACGAAGGCGATACAGCAGATGGCGATGGCGGCGGCGAACACCCCGTAGGCCAGAGGCATATTGTCGGCGAGCCGTCCGGCGACAATCATCCCGACCGTGCCCCCGGCTGTCATGCCGGCGCCGACGAAGCCGGACGCCGTACCGCGCGCATGTTCGGGAAACCGGTCGGCGACTACGGTCGTCAGGGCCGGCTGCATGGAATTCAGCGCGACGGCGGCAACGACCCAGACGGCCGTGATCGTCCAGAAGGTCGGCATATAGGCGACACCGGCCAGGGCGATGGCGCCAATGATCGATCCGGCGACGATCCAGGGCGTGCGTCGTCCCCAGGTGGACCGTGTCCGGTCGGAAAAGGCGCCGGCGATCGGTGTGGTCAGGGTTGAAAAGATCGAGGTCACGAAGAACATCAGCCCGAGGTTTTCCACCTTGTGCGCCGGGTCGAGCGCGGCGATCTGGTTCGGCAGCAAAACCGCCAGCACGCCGCAATAGAGGGCCAGGAGCATGAAAAAGCAGATGAACAGCGAGATCAGCAGCTTCCAGCGCGCGGCGCCTTCGACATGGGGAATGCCCAGACTGACGGCGGGGGCTTCGGTTAAGGTCGGCTGCTGATCCATGGTTTCCTCTTGTTTTGTTTTTTTCTTATACGCGATATAGGCGCCGGGCGGTCCGTGACCAGACCTGGTCTTGGGCGTCCGGCGGTAAATGGGCGAGGGCATCGGCCACGACCGACCGCCAGCGCGAATAGCCGCCGGCGAGTTCGACGACGGGCCAGTCACCGCCGAAAAGGCAGCGATCCGCGCCGAACGCCGTCAAGGCGTGGTCTAGATAGGGGCGTAGCTGATCGGGTGTCCAGGTTTCCCAATCGGCTTCGGTCGGCAGGCCGGACAGTTTGCACGCGACACCCGGCATATCCGACAGCGCCGTTATATGGCCTGCCCAGCCATTGGCATCTATGTCTGCGCCATGCGTCTTGATATCCGGTTTGCCGAGGTGGTCGATCACGACGCGCGCGTCGGGAACCGCAGCGAACAGCTGTTCGAGCGCCTGACGCAGTTCCGGCAGCTGACGAGCGCGGATGCACATATCCAGGCTAAAGCCCGCGCGCGCGGCGGCGATGAGCCCCTCAATATAGCCCTGGGAGGTCATGAAGCCATCCGGCTCGTTCTGGGCGCTGCGCCGGATGCCCACCACCTTAGGCCTGTTTTTCAAAGCGGCTATGTGCGCGGTATTGCCTTGTTCGAGCGGGGCGAAGGCGACAATGCCCAGAAAAGGAAAATCAAGGCCGGCGACCCAAACGGCCTCGGCCAGCGCCTGGGCCGGATCGCAGTCGGCCTGCACGAAGATTGCGCCCTCTATCTGCGTACCCGTGGCGGCGAACTCCGCCGGGCCCATACGGCCGCTGATGGCGGGCACATATTTCAGCCAGTCGTAGCTCAGCAGGGCCGGGTCCCAGACATGCAGGTGCGCGTCGATCATGTCGTCATTTTCCGGCCTTGCCACCGTTTCCGGGCAGAACATCCCAACCCTTGTCGCGGACGGGCGCCAGGATTGCTTCGACCTGGGCCAAAAGGTCCTGGTCGATGGGTTGCGACAGGGCGGCGGCATTGTCACGCATGTTGGCCGGGCTGGAAGACCCGATGACGGTGGCGGCCATGCCGTTACGAAGCGCGCCTTGAAGCGCGAACTGCAGGGCCAGCCGCGATATGTCGGTGCCGGCGGCTTCGCACAGGCGCGCCGCTTCGGCTGCGGCGGCATGGACCGAGGCATGGCTAGGATGCCAGTCGGGTGGGCCGCGCCGGGTCAGCAGGCCCATGCCGAGCGGCGACGCGTTAAAGACGCTGATGCCTTGGGCCCGAAGGCGCTGGGCCACGGGGGCCAGGCGCTGGTCCTGGAGCGTGTAGGTGCAGTAGGCCATGACCGTATCGACATTGTGTTCGACCGCGACGCGTTCAAGCAGCGACAGGTCATAGCCGGTTATACCGACGAAGCCGATGATGCCCTGTCGCTTCAAGTCGTGAAGGGTGGGGATCGCCTCTTCGACCAACTGGCGATAGTCGCCCATTTCGATATCGTGGCATTGCAGCACGTCGATGTGGCCACAGCCAAGGCGGGCGAGGCTGGCATCAAGGCTGCGTAAGGTGGCGTCGCGCGAAAAATCCCAGTCCTTGTCGCCGTAGCGACCGATCTTGGTGGCCAGGACATAGCGGTCGCGCGCGACGCCAGACAGAGCATGGCCGAGCGCGGTTTCGGCCTTGGTCAGGCCGTAATAGGGGGCGACATCGATGAAATTGACGCCGAGGTCCAGGGCCGTATGCACGGTGGCGTCGGCATTGTCCTGGGACACATCGGAATAGACGCTGCCAAGCGACGCCGCGCCCAGGGCGAGGGCGGATATGGCGGGGCCATTCGGAGACAGGCGGGTTGTGTGCATATAAGAGGTCCTGGGCGATCTACTGACCGGGCCGTAGAAAGGCGCCCGATGCCCGGTGAAGGGGAGCGGACGACGTAGGGATCAGGATTCGGGAACAAGGCGCAGTCCCGCACGGGCCGGGCGCACGTGCGGTCCGCCGGCCACGTTCCATTGGCCGGACTGGCGCTTATTGACGATCAGATCTTCATCGACCGTGATGCCGAGGCCGGGCGCGTCGCCCAGCACGATACCGCCATCGACGATCTGCTGGTCCACGGTCAGTCCGAAGGGTATCTTCCAGTCCTGCACTTCGACGGTCAGCAAGTTGGGTACGGCGGCGGCGGCGTGGGCAATGGGATTGGCGTTATAGCCGACCGGCGATACCGGCAGGTTATGGGCATGGGCCGCCATGGCCACACGGTTGAAATGGGTGATGCCCCAGACCATGCCGGCCTGCACCACATCGACCGCGCCGGCGGTGAACAGGGCGAGGTACTGATCGAGACCGGTCAGGTTCTCGCCCGTCGCCACGGCGCACTTGCTGGCCTTTGAAATGAGGGCGTGGCCTTCGGCGTCCCAACGGCGCACAGGCTCCTCGATCCAGGTCAGGTCGAGGTGCTGTTCGATTTCGGCAATATGGCGGACCGCCTGCTTGCGCGACCACGATTCGTTGACATCGAACATGATGGCCGGCCGCGGGCTGTTGCGTTTGAGCACCTCACGCACGCCCACCATGCGGCGAATGTCGCGGTCGATGTCACGGCCGCCCTTCAGCTTGGCTGAGCTGTAGCCGCGATCGGCCCACTCACTGTACAGGGCATATAGGGCTTCGTCGTCCAGCCCCATGCACAGGCCGGACGCGTAACCCGGCACGAAGCGGTCGCGCGCACCCAGGGTCCGCCACAGGGGCTCGTCCGCCAGCTTGGCCTTCAAATCCCACAGCGCCATGTCGACCGCGCCGATGGCCCCGTAGGTCGCACCGGCATGGCCGCTTTTGAATACGTGCGCCAGCATCCGGTCATAAAGGGCTGAGACGGCGCGTGGGTCTTCGCCTTCGACCGCCGGAAAGACGCGGGCGATATCGGCATGCGCGCCCAGGCCAACGCCGGTTACGCCTTCGTCCGTTTCCAGCAACAGGATCGGCACGTCGGTAATGCCCGACATGACCAGACCATTGACGTCGCCGATCGGACGGCCCCAGTTGTGGACGGTGGTGAGGCTGCGATAACCGGTAATTTTCATCTGAACGACTTTAGAAGGGCGGGACGGGTCCCGTCATATGGAATTATAATATGTATGACGACATTAGCATGCGTCCTGTGGGGTGACAAGCGGCATAAATGGAACGGTGCGGGTGAATTTTTCGGGTCAATCCCGCCGCCGGATTCGGTCAGTCAGTTGCTACAGATTCTAAGTCATTGAAAAGGTGTTGAAACAGGGCTTGCAGGGTTTCGCAAAATATATGACATATGCTCTTTCTGAGCCCCTCGTGTCCGGATCGAAAGCCGTAATGTTTTCGAGTCTTCCGTGGTAAACTCATTAGATTCGCCCCCGTAAGGTACAATCGATTGACCGCCATCGCTTTTTCCGCCCGTAACGCCCGCCGCCGTCCTCGCCTGGCCGTGGCCGTCGTTGAAGATCTGGTCACCGCCATAGTGACTGAAGTGTATCCAGCCGGGTCGGCCTTACCGCCGGAAAACGTGCTGTGCGACATGTTCGAAGTCAGCCGCACCGTTATCCGGGAAGCCACGACCGCCATGACCGAAAAGGGGCTGGTCGTGTCGCAACAGGGGCGGGGCACGATCGTTCAGGATTCGTCGCATTGGAGCCTGCTTGACCCGATGGTGCTGGGCGCCCTGTTCCAGCGCGACGACGGGCTGAGCTATCTGGACAATCTCGTCGAGATTCGCGTGACGTTGGAAGCCTCGATGGCTGCCAAAGCTGCGAAGAAGGCGACGGCGGAGGATCTGGCCGAGTTGACGGCGCAGATGGAAAAGCTGGAAAGCCTGATTCCGACGCCGGCGGCCTATGTGTACGAAGACGTGAAATTCCACGACATCATCATGCGCGTATCCGGTGACCGGCTGAGCGAGGCCATCATCAACTCGATTCAGGGCAAGGCGTTGAAAAACCTCAACTATGCCGGCAAGCTTAATATTGCTCATATCAAGGAAACCCACGCCGCCCACGTTCAGGTCTATCAGGCGATTCTGAAACACGATGCGGATGCCGCCGCCAAGGCCATGCGCGACCATATTGAAGGGTCGTGGAAGAAGCGCCGCCCCACCAGCCTCAAGGCGTGAAACGGTCATCCTAGGACGATTGCGTCGCAGTCGTCGCTAGCGGGTACCAAATGTACCCGCGTCGCTAGCCGGCTAGCACTCGACTCAAGGATGACCGTTTCTCCCGCTGTTGTCACAAGCGTTTCAGGAGGGAGTGGTGACGTTGGAACCGTTCTTTTGAATGACGGTGTTGGGTGCAAAGCCATTGATGACGCCGCCTTTTACGTCATCGAGCACGATGGCCGGTCTGGCATCCGGCTTTTCAACTTCAAAGGTGCAGCCCGTAAGAGCGAGGCCGCGCACATTGCGAGCATAGAGCCCATAGGCGGGCAAGGTGCCCATAAAGCTGACCTCCAGGCTTGATTCCCGTTTTTCCTTCGGTGTCCGCGCCGCGTCTTCCGCCGTGCCGCCGCCAGAACTGACGACGTGGACGTCGCGAAAGCTGACATCCATGACCGGTGCGTCGGGTATGCCCTGAACGCCGCAGGGATAGCGGCCATCGGCGCCGGACACCTGAATGGAGTCAAACCGCACGCGGCGGCAGGCGCCGACGCTTGTGCCTTCGGGCGCGCGCAGGCGGGCGGCCTGACGCACGAAGAGAGGATGATTGACCGGGTTACGCAGGGCTATGTTTGAAATCAGCACGTCTTCGAGCACGCCGCCATCTACGACACCGACCAGAATGCCGCGCGTGTTTTCGCAATCGCAGTCGCTGATGCGGATGTTGCGGAAACCGCCATTGCTTTCGGTGCCGAGCTTGATGCGCCCCAGCACGCCGATATCGTCAACCGAGCGGTAGTCGGACAGGCGGTAGGTGCCGTCGAGGACCGAGCCCATGACGAAACCGGAGGTCCGGCACTGAGTGATGCTGATGTTTTCGGAAACGATCTTGCGGCCCAGGGCGTAGCTCGATTTGACGACGATGGCGTCGTCCTTCGGCGCATTGACGCGGCAATTGAGGACCTGAACGTCGCGACAGCAATCGATATCTATGCCGTCGCGGTCCGTATCGACAAGGATGGTGTCGATGGTCGCATTGCTGCATCCCAGGAGATGACAGGCAAAATGACCGCCCTGCAAAATGGTGATGTCGCGGACGAGCACATTGCGGCAGTTTTTCAGGCCTAGGGCGCGAATGCCCTTGCCCTGCATGGCGATTTCCTTCGGATCGGCCGAGCGGGGCGCGGTCCAACCAGTGACGCCGTGCCAGCGCGCGCCGGGGTCATCGCGCACCAGTCCTTTGCCGTGGATCAGGCCGCGCCCGATGACGGAGACATGATCGGCGCCATCGGCATAGATCAGGCTGCAATGGAACTGCGTGATACCGAAATCCTGAAACTGTTCGGGCAGATCGGCTTCGGCGAGGTCATAGCCGCCCGTGTGGATGACCGGATCGGCGGCTTCCAGCACGCAGCCTTCGGCCAGCAGCAGGGTGATGTTGTCGAACAGGCGGATCGAAAAACTGAGATAGCGTCCGGCGGGAAGCAGGACCGTGCCGCCACCGGCCTTGACGGCGGCCGCGACGGCGCGGTTGATGGCGGGGCTGTCGACGGTGACACCGTCACCGCGCGCACCGAAGTCGCGCACATCGAACAGGCCGTTTGCAGCCCGGGCGGGGAGGGCTATCAGGGACGCGGCACCGGCAAGCAGGGAGCGGCGGATCACGACGGTTTCCTTATCTTTTCGGCGACCGGCGATCCGTCCGGCTTGGGCAGGTCGGCGGGCTTGGGTCGGGGCTTCACCTCGCCGAACTCGACCGGCCCGGCTTCTGGCATGATGCCGGCATTGGCCATGACCTGACGCGCGCCGTCGGGCCATTTGCCATCGGTGAGCAGATGATCGTCGACGATCAGGTCTTCCTGATAGGCCGACCAGATGCCGCCGGTCGTGGTGGTGTTATGCCAGTTGCCGCGCGCGGTGTTGTTGGTCGAGGTGCGCAGAGGCAGGGCGGAGCGCGCCGTATTGATGTTGAGCCACTGGCTGGCGTCTTCGATGACATTGTTGCGCGCCAGTATGCCGCGCGAGCCTTCATCGAAATACAGGGCAATGCGGTCGCCGATATCGAAGACATGGTTTTCGGCGAATACGCAGTCCGGGCAGGCGCCAAGATTGTATATCGCGCCGCCGTCCTTGAACAATTGCTTGACCTTGTAGACGCGGTTGAAGCCGACGAAGACATCCTTGTGCGTCGTCGGCGTATCGTAGACGGGATTGCCGCCACCACCGGCAGCCACGGTGCCGTACCCGCGCTGGCGCGTGCGGTAGTTGGGGTTGCCACCGGCATCGACATAGCCCCAGCCATAGCCGACATCTATGGCGTCATAGGGCGCGTCGCTGATGTCGTTATGCAGGACGACCACGTTCCAGACATAGGTGCTGAGGATAGCCGAATTGTCCTTGTAATCCTGACTGATGTTCTGGATCAGGTTGTTTTCAACAATGAGCTGGCGGTTGGTCAGTTTCGGATCGGACGGGTGGTGCGCGTCAGGCAGCACGCCGCCGGAGGAAATGGCGCCGCCGGCCAGGTCGGTGAAAACATTGCGTGACACCACGATGTCGGCGGTGGCCAGGCCCTGGCCCGACAGATTGGCATTGGCGTCATTGCCAATGCCGAGCGCATACTGACCCAGGTGAGCGAAGACATTGCCGTCCAGCACGATGTGTTCGGCGGCGGCGAATTGCACGGCGGCCGGTGTCTGGTGCCAGGTGTTGCGCACGGTTTCGAATTCCGGGCAGCCGGTCTTGCAGACGGTCAGGACGTCCTTCGGAAAGGCGGCTGCCTTGCCGGTCAGGAAGGAGCCGCTTTGCTGGCTGGCGAACCCTTCAGGCGAAGACGGGCCCATCCATGACGTATAGGAAAATTGCAGGCCTGACAGGGTCAGGTCGGACAGGGGCGCATCGGGCGTGCCGGCGGCGCTGATCAGGACCTCGAGCCGCGGCAGGACCACGCGCGCGGTTTTCATCTCCACGTCCTGGGCCGGACGGTAATAGAGCTTTCCGGCGGCGGGATCGATGTACCACTGGTTGGGCTGGGTGAGGAAGGCCAGGCTGTTTTGCAGAAGCAGGTGCGACCACTCCGGGTGGAAGGGGTAGGGGATGCTGTCATAGCCCCAGATATTGTTCGACCAGGCCGGCTGCTGCATGGTGAGGGTATTGCCGGTGATCGTTTCGACCGGCGAAAAGCGGGCGGTGAAAAAGCCCTGGCTTTCGACTTCGATGCGGCGCTGGTCCGGCAGCTTGGCCAGCCAGGCCAGGGAGGTGTCCTTGAGCGTCATGCCGGTTTCGGTGAAGGTCACGGCATCGCGCGAAATCTCCATCTGGGCGCGTTGCGCCAGGCGGTCATTGACCCAAAGCTGACGCGTGTCCGTGCCCCTGGGCACGTCGGCGACATAGATTTGCCGCGCCGCGTCGAACAGTTTCCAGCCCTTGACCTCGACCCCGCCCGACAAGACAGGGCGGGCGTTTGGCGCGTTTTTCCAGGTGACCTTGAACCCCTTCTGCCCGCCGTCGGCGCGCGTGAAGACCAGGGGCGCGGTCAAGGGATAGGTGCCGTCGGCCAGAACGACCGTCACGTCTCCCGCCGTATTGGCCAGCCGTACGGCCGCCTGGGCTCGCGTCAGGGACCGGAACGGTTTGGCGGCGGTGCCGTCATTGGCGTCGTCCCCCTTGGGCGAGACATGGATTTCACGGGAAGGATGCTCCCATTTGGTCTGGGCATGGACCGGCAGGGCCAGTCCGGCGCCGAGCGATGCCAGATAGAGGTGGGCCAGATAGAGGCGGGGATTGATGGGCATTTTTATCTTTCCTCTTTATCGGCGGAACACATATTGGCCGGACCCGACCTCGAAACGTACCTGTCCGGCGGCGCGGGTCACGCCGCGAATATCGGTATGGCGGTCAACGGGCGTGTTCCCTTCGCGCCATGGCCCATCGGGCAATATAACCTCGGCTACCGCATTGGGGGGAACGGTGAGGTCATAGCGGGTCAGGCCACCGGCGTCGCCTTCGCATTTGCCGGCGAACCGACCGAGGCAGGAGTCGTAGGTGGCACCGACCGATCCGGCTTTCGGCAGGTAGACAGGCTCGGCATGCAACCGGCGGAAGCCCGGCGCGGCGGGCGACAGTCCGGCCAGACGGCGATACATGAAACCGCATACCGCGCCGTAGGCGTAGTGGTTGTAGCTGTTCATCGCCAGGTCGCCCGTATCGCCGTCCCACCGTTCCCACATTGTGGTGGCGCCCTTGAGTGGCATATAGCCCCAGGACGGCTTTTCGGTTTGTAGCAGCAGTCCCGATACGGCATCGAAATGGCCGGTATCGGCCAGCACGTCGAGCAGGTAGGGTGTACCTAGGAAGCCGGTCGATAGCTTCATGCCGCGGCGGCGGATATCGTCGGCCAGGACCTGCGCCGCGCCGGCGATGCGGTCGGTAGGCACCAGTTTAAAATAGAGGCTGAGGACCTGGCTGGTCTGGCTGCCATTGCCGCATTTGCCCTGTGCGTCGATGAATTCCCGGGCGAAAGCCTGGCCGATCTGGCCGCGCAGGTCGCGGTATTGGCCGGCCAGGTCGTCGCGGCCGATGGCGTGGGCCATGTCGGTCATCAGGTCGGCGCAATAGGCCCAGTAGGCGGTGGCACACAGAATGCGCGGCGTGGTCTCGTCGTCCGGCTTCACCGCATCGACGGACAGCCAGTCGCCGAGATCGAGGCCGCGATCCTTGCGCCAGACATGGTCCGGATTGCGGGTCAAAAGATAGGTCATCCACGCCGTCATGGCGTCCCAGTTTTCGGCGATGACCGCCGTGTCGCCATAGCGTTTCCAAAGGGTCCATGGCAGGATGACGCCGGCTTCGGACCAGCCCGCCGTGGTGACTTTGGGGAAGGATTCCGGCTGGGGCACGACGATGGGATAGGCGCCTTCCAGCGTCTGGGCGGCGCGGGCTTCGATCAGGAAGCGGCGGATGAAGGGATCGACCTCCATGTTGAAGGCGGCGGCGTCCAGAAAGACCTGGATATCGCCCATCCAGCCCATGCGTTCATCGCGCTGAGGGCAGTCGGTCGGCACGGCGAAGAAGTTCGAGCGCTGGCTCCAAACGGCGTTGTTCCAGAACTGCTGGACCAGCGCGGAGTCGAAGGTCATGCGGCCGGTGTCACGGCATGCCGACGACACGACGATGCCTTCGATATCGGCCGCCTTCGGTGTTCCGGGATAGTTTTCGACCTGAACATAGCGGAAGCCGTGATAGGTGAAGTGCGGCTCGTAGGTTTCGCCCCCGGCGTCACCGCGCAGGGTATAGTGGTCCTGGCATTTGGCCATACGCAGATTGGCCTGATCGACCTCGCCATCGGCCTTGAGATATTCGGCGAATTTCAGGGTGATGGTCTGTCCGGCCTGTCCGCGGGCTCTCAGGCGCGCCCAGCCGGCGAAATTTTGCCCGAAGTCGAAGACGTATACGCTCGGCTTCGGTTGGGTGATCCGCGCGGCGCGGCGCGTGCCGATGGGGACGAGGTGGGGGCTGGTCTGGGCCAGGATACGGGTCTTGGGCGCATCGCCCAGGCGGACGCGGGGCCAGCGTGTCGCGCCGAAGCTGGACAGGTCCCATCCCGGTGTTTGCTGGCGGGCGTTGAACACTTCACCATTATAGATTTCCGAACTGACGATGGCGGACTGGCCGATGCGCCAGGTGTCGTCCGTCACGATCCATTCCGAAGTGCCGTCAGCATAGTCCAGGCGTAGCTGCGCCAGCAGGCGGCGCGGCGCGGGGCCGAAGCCGTAGCGCTCCAGCCGCCAGCCAAAGGCGCTGGCGTACCAGCCGTCACCGACCAAGACGCCGAATGCGTTTTCGCCACTGCGGATCAGCCGCGTGACGTCATAGGTCTGATAGAAGATATGATCACGCGCCACGCTGATTTCCGGGGCGAGGCGGGCAGGCGACACCGGCTGGCCGTTCAGGCGCGCCTCATAGGCGCCGAGCGCCGTGGCATAGAGGCGGGCATTGACCACCTGTCCCTTGGGCGTGAAGGCGGTGCGTAGCTGCATGGCCGGTTCGGCCGGGCGCGGATCGTTTTGCGCGTCCGAACCCGATTTTTGCGCATTGGCCCAGCCGGCGGCATCGAAAGTCGCGGCTGTCCAGTCTTCGGGCGGTACAGGCCTGACCTTCCAGCGGCTGTCGCTGACCAGGCGCTTGATCGTGCCATCGGACAGGCGCAGCCGGATCAGAGCCGCGAACGCCCCGCCATCAACCGGAAAGAAGCCGGTGGTTTCAGCCTGCACCAGAACGCAGACGCTGTTGCGGCCGGGTTTGAGATGCGCAGGGACGGGGACCAGCGTACCCCAGTTGGGCACGGGCTGGTCAGGAACGGGCAGGGTTTCACCATTGGCCCATACCCCCCGTATCCAATCCTTGCCGGCGATCAGAACGTCAGCCGATACCAGGGATGTCGGCGCGTCGAAATCGAGACGAAAGGCGTGCACCCGGTCATCGAGCGCGGTTTGCGACCAGATCCATTTCAGGGCGGCGGCGCGGTCGCCTTCGGCCAGTCCGTCTTCGGCGACGATCCACCGAGCCTTCCAGTCGTCAAGGGTGAGCAGGCCGGTCTCGAACCAGGTCGCGGCCGACCAGGCGATCCGGCCGCGATTGTCCGTCACCTCGACCGACCACCAGACGCGCTGCATGGCGGCAAGCGCCTTGCCGGCATAGGAAATATCGAAACAGGCGTCGCTGGCGATCAGGCCTGAATCCCAAAGGTCGGCCCTAGCCGTATCCGGAGTGGAGGCGGCGCGCAGGCGGTAGTGGGTTTGCATCAGGCCGCGATCCGCTCCGGTCAGGCGCCAGGACAGCCGCGGGGCCCGTTCCTGAGTGCCCAGTAATTCCACTGTCTGCTCGGCCCTGAGGTCCGTCACGGCGAATCGGGTGGTCGGCTTCCTGGCCAATGCGGTATTGGCGGGAACGGCTGCGGCCACGCTTGTGGCGGCGAGGAAGTGCCGCCGGTTCAGCCGGGGTCCGATAGGGGGCATGGGCGTTGTCCTGTATCCTGTACGACCCGATGAAACCGCGGGTTCTAAAAATATAATACGTCATACCTATTATAGCGGGCGATCAAATCAACCGCTGAATTGTGAGCCCTCATGCCTAACCGTGTCTGCCGGGTTCAGGCAGGGATTGCGTCGCGGTAAAATTCCCCCGTTGGCAGAATATCAATGTTATATTATCGTGGGTTGCCGACCGGAAAAGAGCTCGGTCCAGCCAGTAAAAGCTTTCCATGCGTGTGCGATGACTTCTTACAGGCCTTGGGGGACACCATGCCGAATGCTACCGATATTGCCTGGTTCAAGACCCAGTTCGAACCCACCTTGGCTGCCGCCCTCGCGGCGACGCCTTACACGGTGAATTTCCTCTGCGCCCTTGCTTGCCAGGAAACGGGTGAGGTCTGGCCGATTCTACGCAAAAAAGGGTTGGCCGCGGATGAAATCCTCCGTCTCTGCGTTGGCGATACACTGGATGACACCAAAGGGCGCAGCACCTTTCCGCGCAACCGGGCGGAGCTGGAGGCGGCAAAGGACGGTTCGCGGATGTTCGGCATCGCCCGTCAGGCCTTGCTGGATATGTCGGCCTATATCGATAGCTATAAGGGCGCGGCCAGCAATCCGAATAAGTTCTGTCACGGCTTTGGCGTGTTTCAGTACGATTTGCAGTTTTTCAAATCCGATCCGGTCTACTTCCTTGACCGCAAGTATGAGACGTTTAGCGCCAGCCTGGGCAAGTGCCTGGAGGAACTCGATCATGCGGTCGCAAAACGCAATCTGCCGCGAACCGGTAAGCTGTCGGAAGCGGACCTGGTGTCGGTGGCGATCGTCTACAATACCGGCCGATACGATCCAAAGAAGGGCTTGAAACAAGGCTATCGGAACGCGGCGGGGGTCTATTACGGTGAGGCGCTGGTTGCCTTCATGCGCCTGGCCGGCACTGTCTCCGTCGATGTCGCAACACCGCCGCGCCCTGCAACGGAACCGGCCATAGTGACGCCGCCGACGCCTGTTGCGGCGGCGGGTAAGCGGTACAGGGTCGATACCCAATCGGACCCGCTGATCCTGCGGTCGGCACCGGTCAAGTCGCCCCCGGGCAAAAAGACGAACCGCATCGGTCTACTGCCTGACGGCACAATTGTCAGGGCGATCGGGGAGGCCCGGCAGAACGGCTATTTGCAGGTGCAAACCAGTCTGAACGGCGCCCTGCTGACCGGGTGGGCCTATGCCGAGCTACTGAAACCCGTCGCGGAAACCACGCCAATACCGGTCGTCGAGGCGGCGCCGTCGTCGGTCATGCCGCCCTTGCCGGCGGTCTATATGCCGCGGAAGGTCGGGACGGTCACGAAACGGACTGACGCCGCCGGGCCCTATTCGCTGAATGAACCGGGACAACCGGAACGGAGCGGCGATACACCGGACGCTTTGAAGACGTCGATTGCCCGTATCATAGCCTGGCTGGCGCCTGATCTTCCGGCCCACAAACGCTATCAGCCCACTGCCAGCAGCACCTTCTGCAATATCTACGCGCATGACTTTTGCACCTTGAACGGGGTTTATCTGCCGCGTGTGTGGTGGAGCCAGGCGGCCATTGTCCGGCTTTTCAAAGGGGAGGCGGTGGCGCCTGTTTACGGCACGTCGATCGACGAGATCCGCGCCAATGGCCTGTTCCGCTGGCTAAGGGACTTCGGCCCTGATTTCGGCTGGCGCCAGACCGGCACCGTGACGAAGTTGCAAGCGGAAGTGAACCAGGGCGCGATCGGATTGATCGTCGCCCGCCGGACCGAAGAGGGCAAATCCGGCCATATCGTTGCCGTGGTCCCGGAAACCGAGCCCCACCGGGCCACGCGCAATGCGATGGGTGACGTAACCAATCCGTTGCAAAGTCAGGCTGGGGCAGTGAACTTTTCCTATGGCACCGGACGCAAGGATTGGTGGTTGGGCGCGCAGTTTGCCGAACATGCCTTCTGGATACATGGCTGATCGGGCTGATCCGGCGGGTATCTTATGGCTTTTTGATGCGTCCGCTTAACGGACCCTCGATATTTCTTACCTTTCCGCCCTTATGCTGCGGTGCAGGACATAGCACTATTCAGGAGCCGGAACATGGATACCCTAGACACGGTCACGGCCGGCAAGACGCCGGAAGCGAATGAGGCAGAGACCCGGGATATCGGTCTGGCCGCCGCACTCCCCGAGTCGGGAGAGGTTACGGATATGGATGGCCACGCCGATTACGAACAGGACGCTGAACAGGACACTGCTTCAGTCGCACCTAAGCGGAATTGGTGGAAGATCGCGGGCATAGCTGCCGGTGGTCTGGCCGTTGTTGCGGCAGCGGGCGGCTATGCCTACTGGCGTGCGCAGCAAAACAAGCCGAAAACCCGTTTTGAGCGGTTCAAGGCACAACTGCGTCTCGATCGTCTCTCCGAAGCGCTCAAGCGTATCGATATGGAGGATCTCGATCGCCGCCGCCGCGAAGCGACGCGCGTCGCCAAGCAGACCGTTCATGCAGGCGCGAAACGCGTCGCTGAACTGACGCGCTGATTACAGGTGTCCCGTGAAAAAGACTAATGAAGGCGCACCGGTTAATCCCTTGCCGGAAAACGTAGACGCTATACCGCGCCCGGCCAATGAGTTGGACGGCGGTAGCGTTGATCTTGCTCAATGGCCTAAAGACAAGGCCACGAAGCGGGTACCCGACACAACGCGACATAGCTGAAGCTTTTGACGCATAGGTCCTTATAGCGCGGGTTTTACCTTCAGCAGGACGGCGCCGTGCGCGGGCAGAGTGACGGTTCGCGCATTGGCGGGTGTGATCTCCTTGGCATTCCAGACATCGCGGACCGCTTTCGGCTTGAGACCTATTTTGTCCCACGGTATTGTCACGCTTGCCTGGCTGAGGCCGCGATTAAAGAGACCGACCGCGATTGTGCCGTCGGACAGTTTTTTGGTCCAGATTTCTGTGGTGCCGTCCTTCTGGACCGGGAGCCCCTGCGCGCCCAGGCGGTCCTGATCGATAGCGATGACCTCGCGGTTGGTCAGCAGGGCCAGGGTTTCTGGGGTCATGGTGCGGACATCGTTGCCGAGCACCAGGGGTGCGGCCATCAAGGCCCAGAGCGACATGTGCGTACGGTATTCATCCGTGGTCATGCCGCCATTGCCGACTTCCAGCATGTCCGGATCGTTCCAGCCGTTAGGACCGGTGTGATTGGCCACCCCGTTCTTGTCGAAGCCGATCTTCGCCATGGTGTCGTAATTGTCTTCGATATCGCCGGTGGTGCGCCACAGATGACCGCCGACCTGGCGTCCCCATGCGCCCACGTCGAAACGGCCGTACTGACACAGGCTGTAGACGATGTCGCGGCCGGTGGCATTGAGGGCTTCGCCCATCTCCTGATAGGTGGCGTAGACGGTTTCGGGCGTATGATAGAAGGCTTCTCCGGAGCATAGGTCGTATTTCAGATAGTCGACGCCCCAGTCGGCGAAGGTCTGGGCATCCTGTTTGATATGGCCATAAGAGCCTTCATAACCGGCGCAGGTCTTTGGCCCCGGCGACGAATAGAGGCCGAGCTTCAGGCCGCGCGCATGGACGTAATCCGCCAGGGCCTTCATATCGGGAAAATGGGCGTTCGGCTGCAATGCGCCATTGGCGTCGCGCTGCCCCTGCCAGCCATCGTCGATATTGACATAGATGTAGCCGGCGTCACGCAGGCCAGACGACACCAAGGCGTCTGCGATCTCGCGGATGGTCTTGTCATTGATATTGGTGGCGAACTTGTTCCATGAACTCCAGCCCATGGGCGGGGTGGCGGCCAGGGGTTTCTGCGTCACGACCCGACGGTCGGGCAGGGGATAGGCCGGAAAGTCGAGCGCCTTGACCTCGGCTGTGTCGCCCTTGTGCGCCGTCATATCGAAATCCTGATACCAGACCTTGCCGGTCATGCGCACCTTGTCGCCATCCGGCTTGACGATGATGTCGGTCATGGCAACGCGCGGATTACCATTATAGAGCTTGAAGACCAGGGTGTCGCCATCCTGTTTCAGATCGGTGAGCGGCAGGTCGCCGTACCATTTCGATGTGACCCGGCTATGGTCGCCATCGATGATCAGCCGGGTGAAGCCGGGAAATTCAGGCGAGTTGTCGAACACCCATGCGCCCTTTGGCGCATCGGCAAACGCAGAGGCCGCAGCCATAAGACCGGCGAGGACAGTGGTGATCATCAGACGGCGCATGGCAGGCTCCTTTGTTGACATAAAGTATATAGTATACATAAATGCCGCCCTGACAATGCAGGAGCGGCCTTATGCGAACGAAAATTGCAGCCACCGGTTATATATTGGCCCTCACCTTGGCCCCCTCTCTGGCCACTACCCTTCCGGCGCAGGCGGCGCCGACGGTCGCGGACTATCAACAGGCGCTTGGATTGCGCGACGCTTGGTCCGGCCTTACCGAAAATATTGCCGAGCCAGCCCAATGGATCGAGGGCACACACAGGTTCGTTTATCGCAAGACCGTGGCCGGCGGCTTCCAGTTCGTGATTATGGACACAGATACCAAGGCGAAAACCCCGGCCTTCGATCACGACCGCCTCGCCAAGGCCTTCACTGCGGCGGGCCTTGACGGTTCGGATGGTCTGCACCTGCCGTTCCTGCGTAATTTCAGCCGCATGGAGGTTATCGACGGCGGCAAGGCGCTCACCGCCTATATCGATGAGGTGTCGTGGACCTGTACCCTGACCGACTATGTGTGTACGCGCCAGCCGGACGGTGACGGCCGCCAGCCGCGCGGTTTCGACGTGGTGCGTGACCTTAAAATTCCAGCGGCCAACAAACCGGTTGCCTCGCCCGATGGCAAATGGGTCGCCTTCGTGCAGAATTTCAATATCGCGGTGCGTCCGGCAGCGGGCGGTGAGGTGGTTCTGCTCAGTAGCGATGGTTCCGAAGGGGAGTTTTACGACGCCGATTCGATCACCTGGTCGCCGGATTCGCAAAAGCTGGCCGCCTATCGTGTCCGCCCCGGATTCCGCCGCGAGGTCACGCGGGTGATTTCCTCGCCGAAAGATCAGGTTCAGCCGAAGGTCGATGTCCAGCTCTATCCAAAGCCAGGTGACGCGGTTGATATCGACCGGCCGGTTCTGTTCAACATTGCGGCGCGGGCGCAGATTGCCGTGCCATACGACCTGTTTCCCAATCCCTATGTCATGTCGTCCCTGACCTGGCGGGCGGATTCCAGCGCGGTGACGTTTGAGTATGACCAGCGCGGCCATCAGCTCTACCGCCTGATCGAGGCCGATGCCAAAACCGGATCGGCGCGTGTCGTCGCCGAAGACAGCGCCAAAACCTTCGTCAATGTCGAGCGGCGCTACAGCCACGACGTCAAGGGGCGCGAACTGATCTGGATGTCGGAGCGCGACGGTTGGAACCATCTCTATCTGTACGACGTGAAAACGGGCCGGGTGAAAAACCAGATCACCAAGGGGCAATGGGTGGTACGCAAGGTGCTGAAGGTCGATGACGACAAGCGCCAGATCTGGTTCGCCGCCGGCGGCATGTATCCGGGCAAGGACCCGTATTTCCAGCATGTTTACCGTGTTGATTTTGATGGCAGCCACTTGACGCCCCTCACCACGGTGGATGCCTATCACGATGTCAGTTTCTCATCGGACATGGCCTATTATGTCGATACCTATTCGCGGGTCGATCTGCCCAACGTGTCCGAACTGCACGCCGCCAGCGGCGCCCGGGTGACAGAGGTCGAGCACGGCGACATTACCAAGCTGCTGGCCGCCGGTTTCCGGCCGCCGGAGGTTTTCGTCGCCAAGGGCCGTGACGGCAAGACCGACATCTGGGGCGTCATTGTCCGCCCGCAGAATTTCGACCCGGCGAAAAAATACCCGGTCATCGAAAACATCTATGCCGGACCGCACAGCTCCTTCGTGCCCAAGACCTTCTGGCCGTTCGGCCCCCATTCCAGCGGTGACAAGGTGATCGGCATGCAGGCCATGGCCAATATGGGCTTCATCGTCGTGCAGATCGACGGCATGGGCACGATGAACCGGTCGAAGGCTTTCCATGACGTGGCCTGGAAAAATCTCGGCGATGCTGGCTTCCCTGACCGAATTCTCTGGCATCAGGCTGCGGCCGCGAAATATCCGTGGTACGACATAAGTCAGGTCGGCATCTATGGCGGCTCCGCCGGCGGTCAGAATGCCTTGAGCGCCGTTGAGTTTCATCCTGAATTCTACAAGGCTGCCGTCGCCTATGCCGGCTGTTTCGACAACCGCATGGACAAGATCGGCTGGAACGAAGAATGGATGGGCTGGCCGGTTGACGACAGCTACGCCAAGGCGTCCGGTGTCGATAATGCGTGGCGGCTGAAAGGCCACGTGCTGCTGGTCGTCGGCGAACAGGATATGAATGTCGATCCGGCCTCGACGCTTCAGGTCGTCAATGCGCTGATCAAGTCACGCAAGGAGTTTGACCTGATCGTGGTGCCCAATGATGGCCACGGGGCGTTGCGTAACACCGGCGACGTGACCTATGGCCTGCGTCGCCAATATGACTTCTTCGTCCGTCACCTGCGCAAGGAAGCGACGCCTGAATGGAATGCTCAATGAGGGGGAGGCAAGCGCCGTCACCGCTCGCTAAAGAGTACAGGTAAAGCCTTTGAAAAAAGGCTGGTCGTCACGATTAGGTGGCAAATCGTATAATTTATATTTGACGGATGGGCGTGGAGGTGTTTTACATTACTCAGTCAATTGCGCGAACTTTGTTGCGCCCTTGACGCGTCCGCGTATCGGTTCCGGTTGTGTTGTCAGTGTCTCTCCGGGCTTGCGCCCAACCGGTTCCGCTTACGGTGTCTTCCTCCCGATCCGTTGTTCCGGATCACCCTCACCGATGCGACGCCTCACTCCCGTGGCGTCCGCCTATGTCGGTGCCCAACTTGAAAGCGTCCGCTGCGAAGTCTTCCCCGTGGCGGACGCTCTTTTGTCATTTTGAAGGTCTTGCCGATGATGTTTCGCCTCGCTTCTGTCTCCGTGTTGGTTCTGGCCGCGGCGCTGAGCCTTGGCGGCACATGGAGCGGATCGGCGCAGTCAGAAACCTTGGCACCAACCCCGGTATCGACTCAGGGCGTCCACGCCTGGAACTCACCCGACGCGCAGATTACCGTTTACGAAACCCCAGATTTCCTGATCTCCCTGCAACAGACCTCGCAGACCCTGGTGTCGTTGATGCCCAAGGCGGCGAAGGACGGGTTTGATTTCGCGCCGTCGAACCGTTTCACCCAGCGCCTCGGCGACGGCGCCTATCGCATCGGCGACATCGACCTGCGCCTGCGCGTTGTCGGCGCGACCGACTGGCAGGACTATTCGACCGCGTTCAAGCGCGCGCCCGTTACAGCGCTAAAGGTCAAGGGCGCGTTGGCGTCCGCCGACCTTACGCCATCGCTTGGTGCGGGCTTTCCGCTGAAGGTGACACGCACCTGGGCTGTGGCGGATGGCAAGCTGGTCCTGCGCTACACAATTTCAAATCCGGGCAAGACGGCCATTGAAATCGGCGGTCTGGGCCTGCCTATGGTATTTGACAATATCATCACCGGACGGCATCTCGACGACGCGCACGAAACCGCGTCTTTCTACGACCCCTATGTCGGTCGCGATGCGGGTTACCTTCAGGTCACGCGCCTCAATGGCGCTGGTCCGGCTCTGCTGGTCCTGCCGGAAAAGAACACGCCGTTCGAGCTGTACAAGCCGATCCTCAATGAACGCAATGCCGACAAGTCGCTGAAGATCTACAGTGACCCCGAGCAGCGCAATATGACATTCGAAGGCTTCTACGACTGGATGGTGGCATCGAAGGGCTTTGCCGACACCGAGTGGAAGGGTGTCGAGCAATGGAACGAGACCACCTCCCTGGTGTTGAAGGCCGGCGAGAGCCGCACCATCGGCGTGCGCTTCGTGCTGTCGCCGTCGATCCGCGATATCGAGCCGACCCTGATCCAGCATGGCCGCCCTGTCGCGGTTGGCCTGCCGGGCTATGTGGTGCCGACCGACATGGATGCGTCTCTGTTCATCCATTCCACTTCGGCGGTCAAATCGACCACGGTTTACCCCGAAGGCGCGCTGGAACTCAGCGCGGCCGAAAAAGCCAAGGCAGGCTGGGTGCGATACGCGGTAAAGGGAAAGACCGCCGGTCGCGCCCGCCTGACCTTGACCTATGCCGACGGCACGGTGCAGACCGTCCATTATCTTGTCACCAAGCCGGAGCAGCAGGTGGTGGCCGACATGGGCCATTTCCTGACCACCCGCCAATGGTATGACGTCCTGAACGACCCATTCCACCGCAGCCCATCCATCATGGGCTACGACCGCGATAAGAACGAAATCATCACTCAGGATAACCGGGTCTGGGTGGCGGGCCTGAGCGACGAGGGCGGGGCCGGATCGTGGCTTGCCACCATCATGAAGCAACTCGACAACCCCGTGCCGGCGGAAGTGGCGAAGTTCGAAACCTTTGCCGACACCACCCTGTGGGGCCAGATACAGACCCCGGACGGCGATGGCAAGTACGGCGTGCGCAAGAGCGTCATGTTCTACGATCCCTCCATGCCGGAAGGGACTTATGATCCGAAGCTGAACTGGAAGGTATGGTCGGCCTGGGACCGCGAAGGCGCCGCCGATCTTGGCCGCTCCTATAACTATCCGCACGTCGCGGCCGCCTGGTGGACGCTCTACCGGCTCGGGCGCTACCACAGCGGCCTGACCCAGAAGGAAACCTGGCAGACCTACCTGACACGCGCCGCCGAGACGACCAAGGCGATGATGACCAAGGCGCCTTACTATACCCAGTTCGGCCAGATGGAAGGCGATGTCTTCGTCTACATCCTTCAGGATCTGAAGCGCGAGGGCTTCACGGCCGAGGCGACCGAAATCGAAGCGATGATGAAAGGGCGCGCCGATCACTGGAAGACCCTGAAATATCCGTTCGGTTCGGAAATGCCGTGGGATTCGACCGGTCAGGCCGAAGTGTATATGTGGTCGCGCTATTTCGGCGATGAAAAAGCCGCCGACACGACCCGCGAAGTCATCCTGGCCTACGATCCGACGATCCCGCATTGGGGCTACAATGGCTCGGCCCGCCGTTTCTGGGACTTCCTCTATGCCGGCAAGCAATCGCGCATCGAACGTCAGTTGCATCACTACGGCTCGTCGCTGAACGCGGTGCCGCTGTTCGATGCCTACCGCGCCAATCCGAAGGACTACCAGCTCCTGCGCGCGGCCTATGGCGGCCTGATGGGATCGCTGACCAATATCGATAGCGAAGGCTTCGGTTCCGCCGCCTTCCATTCCTTCCCCGACGCCATGCACTGGGACGGGATGAATGGCGACTACGGCATGAGCTTCTTCGGCCACGCCGTGTCGTCGGCCTCGTATCTCGTCGATCATTCGACCTTCGGCTGGACCGGATTCGGCGGCAATGTCAGCCAGTCGCGCGGCGTTATCACACTGACGCCCCGCGACAGTGCCCGCACCCGCGTCTTTATTGCGCCGGCGGGTCTGTGGCTGACGCTCGACGCAGGCAAGATCGCCGCCGTGAGCTACGACCAGAAGACGGGCAAGGTGGTGCTGACCTTCGAGCCCGCGGACACCTATACGCCGGAAGCCTGGGTCAATGTCACGACCACAACGGCGGACGGTAAGCCCTATGCGGCGTCGGCCCCGGTTCAGCGTGGCGCCTACGTCGTCAAATTGGGTGCAAATGAAACCACCCTTGAGTTGCTGCCGAAAGCAAATTAACACTTGTCAGGCCACGGTCCATATCGGATCGTGGCCAATATAATTTTTAGGGACTGAGTATGGGACTGTTTGGACCACTAAAGCCGCTTCACCGGGCGGAAGAAGACGGCAAGGCGCTGGCCAAGACCTTGAGTTGGCCGCACTTGATGGCCTTGGGCATAGGCGGGATTATCGGCACAGGTATCTATACCCTGACCGGTGTCGGCGCGGGTCTGGCCGGCCCTGGCGTCATATTGTCCTTCGCTATCTGCGGACTCGTCTGCGCCTGTGCCGCCCTGGCCTACACGGAAATGGCGACGCTCATCCCTACGGCGGGTTCGGCCTATACCTACACCTATTCCGCCATCGGTGAGATTGCCGGCTGGGTCGTTGGCTGGGCGCTGATCCTGGAATACTCCCTGGCCTGTTCCAGCGTGGCCGTTGGCTGGTCCGCCCACCTGGTGGGCTGGCTGGAAGAGGGGGTTGGCCTGCATTTGCCCGCCTTCCTGCTCAACGGGCCGCACGCGGGCGGGCTGGTCAATCTGCCAGCGGTTCTGGTGTCGCTCGCCGTCATGGGGCTTTTGCTGATCGGCGCGCGCGAAAGCGCCACGATCAACATCATACTGGTCATCATCAAGATCGTTGCGCTCGGCGCCTTCATCTTCCTCGGTTTGCCGGCCATTCAAGCTGGCAATTACGATCCGTTCGCGCCCTATGGCTTTATCGGTCAACAGATGGGCGGTGAAAAGGTCGGGATCATGGCGGCGGCGGCGATCGTTTTCTTCGCCTTCTTCGGCTTTGACGCCGTGTCGACGTCGGCGGAAGAAGCCAAGAACCCGGCGCGTGACCTGACGGTCGGTATCATCGGCTCGATGGTTGTTTCGACGATTATCTACATGCTGGTGGCGGGTGTCGCTGTGGGCGTGGCCCCCTTCCGCGAAATCGCCAACAGCGCTGAGCCTCTGCCGCACATCCTGCGCAGCATCGGCTACCCGCTTGTCGCCAGCCTCGTCGGCATGGCCGCCATTGTCGCCCTGCCATCGGTTATTCTCGTCATGATGTATGGTCAGAGCCGTATCTTCTTCGTCATGGCGCGCGACGGCCTGCTGCCTGCCTTTGTCGCCAAGGTCAATTCCAAGGGCTCGCCGGCCCTGATCACGCTGCTGACCGGTATCTTTGTCGCCATCTTCGCCGGTTTCGTACCGCTGAAGGAAATCGCGGCCCTGTCCAATGCCGGCACTCTGATCGCCTTCATCGCCGTCGCGCTGTCGATGATCATCCTGCGCCATAAGATGCCGCACGCCGTGCGGACCTTCAAGACGCCGCTCTACTGGCTCGTCGGGCTGGTGGCTATTGGCGGCTGCGGCTTCATCTTCTACAGCCTGCCGATCCAGAGCCAGCTGTTTACCCTGATCTGGATGTGTATTGGTCTCGGTGTCTACTTCTCGTACGGGTTCTGGCATAGCCGCCTGCGCCGGGAAGAGGGAAGCGCCGCTGAATAAAATGAAAGCCCCGGAGATGATCCGGGGCTTTTTCATGGTTGCTTTAGGGCTGGCTGTATTCGGTAATAAGGTCCTGGAAGGTGGCATTGATGTGCCGATGGACCAGTTCGGTGACGTCGTCCGCCCGTCCGCTGGCCCAATGGTCGTAAATGATCTCATGCTCCTGATGGGCCTGGTCCTCGCTGCCGGCGGGAATAAGATATTCGCCGACATTGCGCTCGGAAATCAGGTGCAGCCGCTCGATGAAGCGGACGGTTACGGGTTTACGCACCGGGTGGACGAGCGACAGGTGGAAGAGGCGGTTATACCGGCCGATTTCAGCCTTATTCGTCTCCGCCGCGTGCTGAAGGTCGTCGAGCGCCGCCCGCGCCTGACGCCGGTCGGCTTCGGTGGTTCGCGTTGCGGCCAGACCGACCGCTTGTGGTTCCATGCTCAGGCGCAGAGTGTAGACGTCTTCGGCTTCTTCGAGGGTCAGTGGCGGCACGAAAAAGCCGCGATTGGCTTCGAGCACAATCAGGCCCTCGTTTTCGAGCCGAATGAGCGCCTCGCGAATAGGGATCTTGCTGACACCCAGCTCGGCGGCCAGCGCGTCCTGGCGAATGGCGTCATGAGCGCTCAGCGTGCCGGACACCAGCCGGTCGCGAATGATATTGTAAATTTGCTCGGAAAGCGACTGAACGTGAATTCCCATGGGACACCTGGTTATCTTATGATCCCGGTGCGTCACATCCTTGTTTTCGTTCCGCCGATTTGCCCGGCTGTTGAGTCAATTATACCCCCGGAATGCATCTTTTTTGCGACGCGCCGGACAGGAAAGAAAAAACTGCGGTCTTACCCCAGGCCGTTTTACGCAAGCGCCTTTTCAGTTTCGAACTGCTTGCGCAGGTCTTCCAGGGTCATGGCGATGTGCTGATGCATCAGGGCGGCCACTTCCGTTGCCTTGCCTGCCGACCAAAGTTCCAGCAGGGCCATGTGCTCGTTATGGGCGCGGTCGTCACGGCCAGCCGGTTCGAGATGTTTTCCGACGTAGCGTTCGGAAATGATGTTCAGCCGCTCGACGATCTGGATGGTGACCTGGCGGTTGAGCGGTCGGACCAGCGACATGTGGAAGGCACGGTTGAGGCGGCCGACCTGGGTTTTGTCGGTATTGGCGGCGGTATCGAGCGCATCGAGCGCGGCCTTGGCGGCGCGCTTGTCGGCATCTGTCGCGACCTTCGCGGCTTCGGCGACCGCGTCAGGCTCAATCTTCAGGCGCAGGGCGTAGACCTCTTCGACCTCTGTGGCATTGAGCGGGCGCACGAAGAACCCCCGGTTGGCCTGGGACAACAACAGACCGTCCTGTTCCAGGCGGGCCAGCGCTTCGCGCAAGGGTATCTTGCTGACGCCCAGCTCCGCGGCCAGCGCGTCCTGTCGAATGGCGACATCGGCGGGGATCTTGCCCGAGATGATGCGGTCGCGTACGAGCGAGAAAATTTGTTCGGATAGGGTCTGAACCACTAGGGTCATGAAGGTCGTCCGCTCTGGGGAGTCTGTCGAATCCCTGCTGTAATTTTTATATAGTATACCAGTATCTAGACACTCATTTCATTCTGTGACAAGGGACCAGTACTGGTTGCAACTGTAAAAATCACACATTTTGTGACAAGCGTCGTATTTTCATCGTTTCCGTGTGATGTGCTTGGTTAAAGCACTTGAAATCCTTGCCAAAAGCGGTCGTCGCGGTCAATCCAGATATTGTTGAAACCCGTTGCGATGGCTGAGCCCTCGATCGACGGGATGATCGCCTTTTGGTCGCCGAGCATGACCTCGTCTTCGACGCGGCCGATGAACTGGCTACAGATATAGCTTTCGTGGACGAAACGGTCGCCTTTTTTCAACTTTCCCTTGGCATGCAGATGGGCCAGGCGCGCGGATGTGCCCGTGCCGCATGGCGACCGGTCGATGGCGCGTTCGCCGTAGAAGACAGCGTTGCGCCCATCGGCATCGGCTGATTTCGGTTTGTCGGCCCACAGGACGTGGCTGACGCCGCGGATGGTGGAATCGACCGGATGGATTGGCTCATAGACGTCGCGGACCAGTTGGCGGATTGTGCGGCTCAGTTCGATGATGCGGGCGGCGCCCAGATCGTCGAGGCCGGTATAGGCGCCTTGCGGTTCAATGATGGCGTAGTAGTTGCCGCCATAGGATACGTCGAGGGTGAGGGGCCCGAAGCCGGGCACGTCGATCTCGATGCCGGTCTTGGCCAGATAGGCGGGGACATTGGTAATGCGGACCGACGTGACCTTGTTGCCTTCTGAAGCATAGGCGATGTCGATGATACCGGCGGGGACTTCCAGCTTGAGCCGGCCGGGTGTGCGCGGCGTTACCAGGCCGTTTTCAAGGGCGAAGGTCACCATGCCGATGGTGCCGTGTCCGCACATGGGCAGGCAGCCGGAGGTTTCGATGAACAATATGCCGGCATCGGTGTCTTCGCGCGTCGGCGGATAGAGGAAGCCGCCGGACATCATGTCGTGGCCGCGCGGTTCAAAGCACAGGCCCGTGCGTATCCAGTCGAAGCGTTCCAGGAAGTCCTGACGCCGTTCCGACATGTTGGTGCCTTTCAGAAGCGGCGCACCGCCCGCAACAAGGCGGACCGGATTACCGGCTGTGTGGCCGTCGATGCAGAAAAAGGTGTGGCGCATAGGAAGACTCCGGGACGAAGACAGGCGGTCCGCGTTACACGAACCGCCTGTCTCAGGCAATAATAGCTAGGCAGGCACGACTGCATGCCAGTTAATACAGGCTTGGCTTAGGCGGCTTTGGTGATCTTGAGGCTGGGGCGTGTCGCCGCCGCCTTTTCGACCATCGCGGTCACCTCGGCGCGGCGGGCGCCAGTCAGCGGCATGCGCGGCATGCGCACGCGTTCCGAACCGCGGCCCATGATCTGTTCGGCCAGCTTGATCGACTGGACGAGATCATGTTCGGCATCGAGGTGGAGCAACGGCAGGAACCAGCGATAGATTTCGCGGGCCGTGTCGATGTCGCCCGCCTTCAGCGCCTTGACCAGCATGACGGATTCATGCGGGAAGGCCGAGGTCAGGCCGGAAACCCAACCCTGGGCGCCCAACAACAGACCTTCGAAGGCAACGTCGTCGAGACCGGCGAAGACCGTGTAACGGTCGCCGAACGCATTGTACATGTCGGTGAACCGGCGAGTGTCGGCGGTCGATTCCTTCACGGCGACGATGTTCTTCACCGGGCGCAGGGCTTCCAGCGCTTCGTTGGTGATGGCGACGCGGTAGGCGGTCGGATTGTTGTAGAGCATGATCGGCAGCGACGTGGCGTTGGCGACCTGCGTGAAGTGTTCGACCAGCTCAGCCGTCTTCGGCACATATACCATGGCCGGCAGCAGCATCAGGCCATCGGCGCCGAGCGCTTCGGCGTCCTTAACCCAGGCGATCGCCAGAGGTGTCGTCAGTTCGGATACGCCGGTGACGACCGGAACGCGCTTGGCGACGACTTCCACAATGGCTTTCAGCAATACACGTTTTTCGTCCGCGGTCAGGGAGTTGTTCTCGCCGCAGGTCCCCATCGCGATAATTCCGGTGACGCCATCATTGATCAGGTCGTCCACGACACGTTGCGTGTCCGCGACATTGATCGAAAAATCTTCATTAAATTGCGTCGTTACGGCCGGAAACACGCCCTGCCAATCGATTTTCATCTATATACTCCTGGAGCTTGCGTAAGAACATATACCGTATACTATATGCGATGGTGTATTGCAATAAGGATGATGAGCGACCATGAGTGCCTCCCCTAAGACTCTTATTATCGGCGGTGGTGTCATCGGTTTGAACATTGCCCTGGCGCTTCAGGCGGCGGGGCATGAGGTCCGTTTGTGTGATGACGGTAACCGCGTTACCTCTGCATCCTATGGCAATGCGGGCCATATTGCTACAGAGCAGGTGGATCCCCTGGCGTCCATGGCCGTGGTGCGGTCGGCATGGAAGCGCTGGTTTGTCCGCGGCGGGGCGCTTTCCCTTCCACCGCAAGGCTTTGGTGCCTGGATGCCGTTTTCATTACGGCTGCTGGTGGCGGCGCAACCGGCGCGGTTCGCGCGTGGAAAAGCGGCGCTAAAGGGCCTTTTGACCCAGGCCATGCCGGCATGGCAACGGCGTGTAGCGGATATCAGTGCGCCGGATCTGCTGCGCGAAGACGGTCATTTCGTGGTCTGGGAAAGCGCGGAAAGCGCCGCGCGCGGATTGCGGTCGTGGTCGTCCGCCGACACCGGTACGGCCAGCCTGAGGCCGGTGACCGAGGACGAAATGTCACAGTTATCGGCCCTGACCCGGCGCAAAATCCACGGTGCGATTCGATTCGCGGGTACCGCCCAGATCAGTGACACCCGCCGTATGCTGGAAACGCTGGAAGACCGATTCGGTGCGCGCGGCGGTGTGGTCGTCACGGCCCGGGCGGTGGCGCTTGTGCCGGGTAGCGTGCGCCTGTCGGACGGGACCGTGGAGATGGCGGATAACATCATTGTCGCCGCAGGTATCGGGTCGAAGCCACTGCTGGAGCAGACGGGGCTCAAGGTGCCAATGATCGCCGAACGCGGCTACCATATCCAAAGCGGCGACCATGGCTGGCCGTCCGGCTTTCCGCCGGTGGTGTTCGAGGACCGCTCGATGATCGTAACTGGTTTCGAACGCGGGCTGCGCGCCGCCAGCTTTGTCGAGTTCAACCGGCCGGATGCTGCCCCGGACCCGCGCAAGTGGGCGCGCCTGCGTCATCATGTCGGCGAACTGGGATTACCGTTCACGGGGGCAGGCGATGAATGGATCGGTATTCGTCCAACCCTGCCGGATTATCTGCCGGCCATAGGCAAGGTTTCGGACGGACTTTATTATGCCTTTGGCCACCAGCATCTGGGCCTGACCCTGGGGGCGGTAACAGGTGAAATCGTCGCCGCCATGATACTATCGGGCCAGGGCCCGCAAGACTTCGACCTCAAGCGTTTTCAGTAAGGACACCCCATGATCGGTTCTTCCACCCCCGCCGCCGAACTGGCCAAATTGTCACCCTACGCCGCACTGGCACCGGCGATCACGGTTGCCGAGCGTCTCGCGCGGATCGAAAAGGCGCGCAAGCTGACGCGCGATATGGGCGCGGACGCCTTGTTGGTCGGGGCGGGCGCCAGCCTCAACTATTTCGCCGGCGTGCCGTGGGGCGCATCGGAGCGTCTGGTCGCCATGCTGCTGCCGGTATCGGGCGATCCGGTGATGATCTGCCCGTTCTTCGAGCAGGGATCGTTTGAAGCCGACCTGAAGATCAGCGCCGACCTGCGCCTGTGGCAGGAACATGAAAGTCCGCACGCCCTGATCCGGCAGGCCATGGACGACTGGGGCGCGTCGGTCATCGCCGTCGATCCGGCCATGTCGTTCGAAATGGTCAGCCGTCTAGGCCGCGAAACCGGCCTGGATATCCGGGAGGCGTCGTCAGTGATCAATGGCTGCCGCATGTACAAGTCGGCGGCGGAAATCGCGCTGATGCAGCAGGCCAAGGATATGACCTTGCTTGTCCATCAGGCGACGGCGCGGATGCTGCACGAAGGGATCACCACCACGGAGGTGAAGAATTTCATCGAGGCGGCGCATCGCCGGCTGGGCGCCGCTGGCAATTCGTTTGTTATCGTCCAGTTCGGCCATGCGACCGCCTATCCGCACGGCCTGCCTGGCGAACAGGCGCTGGCGGACGGCGACTTGGTGCTGGTCGATACTGGCTGCTACGTTCAGGGCTATACCTCCGACATTACCCGCACCTACAGCTTTGGCCAGCCGACGGCCGATCAAAGACGTATCTGGGACATCGAAAAGGAAGCGCAGGCCGCTGCCTTTGCGCGGGTCGAGATGGGTTTGCCGTGCGAGGCGGTCGATTATGCCGCGCGCGACATCTTGCAAAAGCATGGCCTGGGGCCGGATTATAACCTGCCCGGCACGCCCCATCGCACCGGCCATGGCATCGGTCTCAGCATTCACGAACCGGCCTATCTGGTGCGGGGGGACACGACACCGCTGGCGCCCGGCATGTGCTTCTCCAATGAACCGATGATCGTCGTACCCGAACAGTTCGGCGTGCGTCTGGAAGACCATATGTATGTCACGGAAGCCGGCGCGAAATGGTTCACCGAACCACAGGAAGCCATAGACCGGGTTTAGAGTCCACTTCGTGGAAACTGAGGCTTATACCAAGGTGCGCGGTGTAGAACCACTTTATTGGTATTCGCTTTTTCGTTTCAAACGCCGCATGGCTCGCTGCATAGGCGGCGGGCAGCGGCCCTTACCCACGTCATGGCCAAACGTCATGAGGTTTGTATTAGGCTGCCAGCTTTACGCAGTTTCTGCCGGTTTGTTTGGCCTTGTAGAGCGCGGCATCTGCCGCCTCAATCAATGCCTGCGTAGTGCGGGGGCTATCTTCCAGCATAGCCAATCCGGCGGATATGGTGACATTGGGCAGGCCGACGCCTTCATGACTGAGCGTCAGTTGCGAGATCGCTTCCCGTAATTGGTCTATCCGCGTCAGAGCATCTTTAGCCTGGGTTTCAGTCATCAGAACCATGAATTCTTCTCCGCCAAAGCGGAAAACCCAATCGGTCTCTCTCAGGTAGGCTTGGGCAAATTTTGCAACGGCAATCAGGGCGGTGTCACCGGCTAAATGGCCATGCAGGTCATTGAATTTCTTAAAATGATCGATATCGAACATGACTAGGCCCAGCGGGCGACTATGCCTCAGAGCTTTGCTGATCTCTTTTTCGGCCACAATATCCAGATAGCGACGATTAAACAGGCCTGTCAGAGGGTCACGTATCGACTGTTCGTTCAAGCTGTCGCGCAGGCGGATATTGGCGATCGTAAGGCCAATTTGATGACTGACCATTTCGGCAAAGCGCATCAGGTCAGGACTGCTCGCCTGAACCGCTTGCGTATTTTTGTAGACCAGACTGAGTAAGCCTAAGGTCTCGCCATGGGCAATCAACGGCAGGCACAGGGTTTCATTGGCGCCGTTACAGGCGTCCAGATGTCTGCAGATGGGTGTCGGCGCATTTTCGTGATGCACATGAGCTTGGCCCAATCTTAAACCCCAGCACTGTTGTGGCGTAAGATAGGGGACGAATTCGACCTCGCCCCAGGTCACCAGCGTATCCAGCTGGTTGCGTGACGGTGCAAAAGTATGAAGCGCGCCAGCGCTCCCCTCAAACAGGCGCCCAAGCAGCGGGGCCGCAACCTCCGTCAGTTCCGCAAAGGAGTTGCAGCTTTGCAGATAATTGCTGGCATTATTCAGTCTTGAGACCTCATTACGTTCGCGGGTCAGGTCGGCCATGCTCTGATCGAGGTCTCTGGCATAGGTGGCCAGTTGTTCAGAGGTTCTTTGTTGTTTGCGTAGTTCGCGCCGTGGAAGCACAAACAAAAGAAGCCCGACGCCAATGGCCTCAAGAATGAAAATTATAAATGATACAGTCGCCTGTTTTAAGGCGCTGGCGTATTCATTTTCGAGATAGGTGGTCAGACCTTGTTCCGCGGAAATTACCCCAGCTACAAGCGCTTTACGCTTTTCCATAAACTGTCGGCTTGTGGACTTTTGGATAAGGTCGATAGCGGCTGCTTTTTTGCCCGCCGTGGCAAGCGTCATAGCCTTGTCAATCTCTGCCAGTCGGCTTTCAAGCACGCTGGTGACCTGATCAATTTGTCTGCTCGTGGCCGTCTTGGCCTGAATAACCGTCCGGATATCTGATATATTGTCGTATGCGTCGTGGCGTACGTTTTGATATTCAGCCGCATCCCCAACATCGCCGGTCATAATGTAGCGCTGCTGGATGTTTTCAACCAGGACAGTGTGGGAAATTGCCGCGAAAATCTTCTCGCGCACTAGGGTTGATTGCCTCAATCCATTGGCGGCATGATGCAACTGGCGCATACTGTTGCTGAGTACCGCAATATTGGTGGCGGTGCCTACAAAAATTGCTACAATAATACCTACGTTCAGTAAGTGTTTGGTGTCAATTTTTTTCAAGGCTGTCTCAGGTAAGCTTAACAATGTGGGTAAATGAGCCCCAATTGATGCAGCGTGCCAGATTTAGGTAAATATTTTATCTAGTGCAGGGTTTCTCAATAGCTTAAGGCCCAGATCAGGCTGAGGTAAGATTTTTGTATAGAGCTCGTCCCGATCTATTTGGATCAAGCCCGAGCTCTAAGTTTATGATGTAACCCGCTACAAAAGGCGCTTCAGTTTTGCCCGTCATAGGGCCTTTGCCGCCATCGGTGATGAAGCGGTCGCTAACTGCTGTTACTCAGCCGGTCCCGACCCGACGACCTGGCCGCTCGGTTCCGAACTGAGCCAGCGATAGGTCACGCCACCGAAGACGCCGCCAGCAATCGGGGCGAGCCAGAAAAGCCAAAGTTGGTGTAAGGCCCAACCGCCCGCAAATATGGCCACGCCGGTGCTGCGTGCGGGGTTAACCGACGTGTTCGTCACATCGATGCTGATAAGGTGAATGAGGGTCAGTCCAAGCCCGATTGCTAGAGGCGCAAAACCCGCCGGGGCCTTGCCATGCGTGGCGCCCATGATGATGAACAAGAATAGAGCGGTCAGCACGAACTCGGCCACAAGGCAGGCCAGCAGCGAATAGTGTCCGGGCGAGTGGTCGCCATATCCGTTAGATGCAAAACCACCGGCAACGTCAAAACCGGCTTTACCGCTGGCGATGACGTAGAGGACGGCGCCGCCAATCAGGCCGCCGACAACCTGGGCGACCACATAGGGAAGGATCTGGTTGGCGGGGAAGCGGCCGCCGGCCGCCAATCCTATGGTAACCGCAGGGTTGAGGTGACACCCCGAAATATGCCCGATGGCATAGGCCATTGTGACTACGGTTAAACCGAAGGCAAGAGACACACCCAAATAACCGATGCCGATGTTCGGTAAGCCTGCGGCGATGACTGCACTGCCGCAGCCCCCAAACGTTAGCCAGAATGTCCCGATCGCCTCTGCTGTGTATTTCTTTATGGTCATCGACAAGCCCCTGTTGAATCGATGCGGCCTCAATGGCCGCACCCCAGGCATCTCTATACCTCCCACAGACGTGACGGCGCAATGATTGGTTGATATGGTGTTATCTGACTGACGTCAGGAATAGCAGTCGTCCTTGACCTTGCCGCCGGCATCGAGGTCGATGTGCATGCTGTTCATGCGGGCAGGGTGCATATAATAGACGTCGGCCGGAATGCGATGATCCCAGCGATAGACCTCTGACAGGATGGCGAAGAACTCCGGGTCGCGTGCCTTGAAATCGTCCGCGTTCACGATGGTGATGGCGTCGGTGATGTAGGCCTTGTTGGAATTGAACCAGAACTGCGTGCCCTCGGCCCAATATTCCTCGACATTGAGCGCCATGTAGGCACCAGCCCACAGGCCCTTTTCCTTCGAATGGGCGAATGTGGTTTCGACACGCGCCGCCAGGGCAGGGTCCGCGGTTCGGATGGCGCCAAATATGCTGTGCGAAAATTCGTGGACCAGAATGTTTTCGCCGTAATAGCGTGTCTGTGGCACGCCCAGGATGTTTTCCGCCGCACCGGTGGTGTAGATGCCGCCCATGCCGCGCGCCCGCTGAGCCCAATAGTCACGGTCGCTTTGTAAGCCGATGGTTTTCGCGTAGTCGCGTACATCGCATTTCGACAGGCGCGGGTCGTCTATGGCCGGTTTTTTCCAATCGCTTTGTTCGGGCAGGTCAGTCGTGGTTTCGTCTATCGCCATTATGCCGACGCGCGCGCCTTCGCGGATCAGCTGGTTTCGGATATCGGGCCGTTCAGAGAGCATATAGAGCACGATATCGCGTGCTACCAATATGCCCGCGTCGGGCACATTGCGCGAGCCTATGATCGGGATGCCGCCGGCGTCGGCGTATTTTTGGTAAAACGGATTGAGCCCCAGCCACGAGGGTGGCGGGGTGATCATCCGCGCATCGAATGCCTGGATTTCCGCCCCCGCCATGGCTGCCCGATCCGCCTCATTGGCGGTTGCCGGCGTAACGCAGGCCAAGGCCAAAGCAAGGGCCCAAGTAGGGGATATGGCTGCCCCGTAATATCCACTACTCTTCGTCGGCATAGGGCCCCTTGCCGCCATCGGCGATGAAGCGATCGATACGCGCCTCGAGCACGGGCAGGGGCACGGACCCCAGTTCAAGCACGGCATCGTGGAATTGGCGGATGTCGAATTTTTCGCCCAGCGCCGCTTCGGCCTTGTGACGGGCCTTCCAGATGGCCATTTCGCCGAGATAGTAGCTGAGCGCCTGGCCGGGCCAGGCGATATACCGGTCAACCTCGGTGGTGACTTCGTGCTTCGACAAGGCGGTGTTTTCAAGCAGATAGTTTTGCGCCTGTTCACGCGTCCAGCCCTTGGCATGGATGCCGGTATCGACGACCAGTCGACAGGCGCGCCACATCTGGTAGCTTAGCATGCCGTAGCGTTCATAGGGCGTGTGGTACATGCCCATTTCGACGCCGAGGCGTTCCGAATACAGCGCCCAGCCTTCGCCATAGGCCGAGATGTAGGTGTATTGGCGGAACGGCGGCAGCGACTTGTTTTCCGACGCCAGGGGCATCTGCCAGGCATGGCCCGGCGCGGACTCATGCAGCGTGAGGGCGGTCAGCGAATAGAGCGGGCGGGCGGGCAGGTTATAGGTGTTGACCCAGTATCCGCTCGGGCCGCCGCGTCCACCGGTATAGAAGGGCGCCAGTTCTGGCGCGACAGGGATGATAGCGAAGCGTGACCGGGGCATACGGCCGAAATATTGCGCGGCCTTGCCATCGAACTCCTTGGCGGTCCAGGCGGCGCGGTCCAACAGGTCCTGCGGCTTGGTGACATAGAATTGCGGGTCGGTGCGCAGGAAGTTATTGAAGGCGGGCAGGTCGCCCTTGAAGCCGACCTCTTCCTTGATGGCCAGCATTTCGGCCTTGATCTTGGCCACTTCGTCCAGGCCGATCTGGTGAATCTGTTCCGGCGTCATATCGACGGTGGCGTATTCGTGCACCTGGGCCTGGTAGAAGGCCTTGCCGTCAGGCAGGTCGTAGGCGGCGATGGACTTGGCGGCGCCCGGAATATAGTCGTCGCGGATGAATTTCAGCAGGTCGCGGTGGGCCGGCAGAACCTTGCTGGTGATCGCCTCGGCGGCCAGCTTGCGCAGTTCGGCCTGCTTCGCCGCCGGAATGGTGGCCGGCATGTCCTTGAACGGCTGGTAATAGATATTGTCTTCTACGGTCTTGGCGTCGAGTACGCTGGTGATTGTGGCGTCACGGCCCTGCAATGAAATCTGCGGCAGGGTAAAGCCGCGTTTCAGGCCGGCGCGCATGTTGTCGCTGTTGTCCTTGAAATAGCGCGGCATGTCGTTGAGCTGGCTGATATAGTTGCGGTAATCCGCTTCGGTGCGGAAAGTGCCGCGCGCCATCCCGGCCAGATCGCCCCAGAACGAGGTGTCGCCGCTCAACGGACGCTCATAGATCTTGTACTCCTGGCTCTTGATCAGGGTTTCGATCTGGAAGCGATAGACCTGATAATTCTCGGCCTCGCGCGGTGACAGGGCCTTGAGGTCAACGCCATCCAGTTGCTTCAGCACGTCGCGCCAACGGGCCAGTTTGGCATCCTGCGCCTTTTTGGAAACATCGGGCAGGTGGGCCGCAACATCCCCTGACGGCGAATCTTCATTGGCGGCCTCGGTCTTCTGGCGCCAGTCCCATTCCGTCTTATATATGCCTTGAAACTTCGCATCCGTCGCCGGGTCGGCAAAGGCCGGGGCGACCAGGACGGGTGAGGTCAGCACCGAGGTTGTGACGAGCAGGAAAGCGGTGGCGCGCAGAAGCTTTTTCATCGGATTTGACCTTATTTGGGGAGTTGCACATATATTGTATACAGTATAATCATTTTGCGACAATCCCCGGACGAATGAAAAACGAGGCCATTATGACCCGCTTGAATGCCAATATCGACCGTCGTTTCCTGTTGCGTGGCGCTGCCGCCGGCACCCTTTTGAGCGCCGTGGGCGGTGTTGCCTTCGCCGCCACACCCCCTAAAGGCCCTATCGTCGCCGAGGCCGTTCCGATGCAGGACGTGCGCCTGAAGCCGTCGCCCTTCCTCGACGCCATCGAGGCCAACACCAAATATCTTATGTTCTTGTCGCCGGACCGTTTCCTGCACAATTATCACAAGTTCGCGGGGCTGCCGGTCAAGGGCGAAATCTATGGTGGCTGGGAAGCCGACACCATCGCGGGCGAAGGGCTGGGGCACTACCTGAGCGCTCTGTCCTTGATGTACGCACAGACAGGCAATCCGGAATGCAAGCGTCGTGTCGACTATATTGTCGACGAGCTGGCCAAGGTACAGGCGGCGCAGGGCGACGGCTATACCGGCGCCATCATGCGCAAGCGCAAGGACGGCAGCCTGGTTGACGGCAAGGAGATCTTCCCCGAAGTCATGGCGGGCGATATCCGTTCGGCGGGGTTCGATCTCAACGGCGCGTGGTCGCCGCTCTATAGCCTGCATAAGCTGTTCGCGGGCCTGCTCGACGCCGACAAATACTGCGGTAACAAGAAGGCCATCGCCGTGGCTGAAGGCTTCGGCGCCTATATTGAAAAGGTCTTCGCGGCGCTTGACCCCGAACAGACGCAGAAGCTGCTCAATTGCGAATATGGCGGCATCAATGAATCGTTTGCCGAACTGTATACGCGCACACACAATCCGCGCTGGCTGGCCCTGTCGATACGCATCTATGATGAGCGCATGCTGAATCCGCTGGTCGAAGGCCGCGACGCGCTGGCCAACAATCATGCCAATACCCAGGTTCCGAAGCTGGTCGGTCTGGCCCGCATCTATGAAATCAATCGCGAGGAACGGTATGGCCACGCTGCCTCCTTTTTCTGGCAGCGCGTGACCCAGCATCACAGCTTCGCCATCGGTGGCAATGCCGACCGCGAATATTTCTTCGAGCCAGATACCATTGCGCAGCACATCACCGAACAGACCTGCGAAAGCTGCAATACCTACAATATGCTCAAGCTGACGCGTCATCTGTATAGCTGGTCGCCTCAGGCCTCCTATTTCGACTATTATGAGCGTGCGCACCTCAACCATATCCTGGCGCACCAGAATCCTAAGACCGGCATGTTCACCTACATGATGCCGTTGATGTCGGGTACTGCGCGCGAATATTCGTCGCCTGACAACGACTTCTGGTGCTGCGTCCTTTCGGGCATTGAAAGCCATTCCAAGCATGGCGACAGCATTTACTGGCAGCAGGGCGATACGCTGTTCGTTAACCTGTATATTCCGTCGAAGATGACCTGGGCGGCCCAAAAGGCCTCGTTCGAGTTGACGACGCGCTATCCGTACGAAGGGCATGTGGCGTTGAAGCTGGGGCAATTGTCGGGCACCAAGATCTTCACGGTCGCCTTGCGTATTCCCGCCTGGGCCAAGACGTCGACCATTCGCGTCAATGGCAAGCCCGCTCTGGCAACCTCGGCCAATGGCTACGCCCTTGTCCGCCGCAAGTGGCGCGCCGGCGACGAAGTCACGCTCGACCTGCCGCTCGATCTGCGTTTCGAACATACCGCCGGCGATGAAAAGGTCGTCGCCTTGATGCGTGGCCCGCTGGTCATGGCGGCCGATCTCGGCGCGGTCGATGATAAGTGGGAAGGCGATGCGCCGGCCCTGGTCGGGGCCGATCTGCTGGGCGCCATAACGCCGGTCTCGGTGGAGCAGGCGGTTTATCGCAGCAATGGCATTGGCCGACCTGGCGATATGACGTTCAAACCGTTTTATGCCCAGTATGAGCGTCGCAACGCCGTCTATTTCAGCAAATATACCGATGCCGAGTGGGCCGATGCCCAGGTGACCTACCGTGCCGAGCAGGTGCGCCTGAAAGACGAAGCCGCGCGATCTGTCGATGTCATGCACTTGGGGGAAATGCAGCCCGAACGCGACCATAACCTGCAATCGGAAATTTCCTATCCCGTGGTGTATCGCGGTCGTCAAGGTCGTGACGCCCGGACACGTGGCTTCTTCTCGTTCGAGATGAAGACTCAGCGCGACGGCAAGGAGATGGGGCCGCTGATTTTGCAGGCGACCTATTGGGGATCGGAAAACAACCGGGTGTTCGACATTCTGGTCGATGGCGTGGCCATCGGGCATGAACGCCTGACCGGCCGTCAGCCCGGTGCTTGGATCGATGTCAATTATCCGATCCCACTGGAATTGACCAAGGGCAAGGCGAAGATCACCATCAAGTTCGACCCGAAGGAAGGCAAGACTGCCGGTCCGGTCTTCGGCGTGAAGCTGTTTACCGCCACGGCGGTAGGGACTGCCGCCTAAGGGTCAACCTTGTTCACGTCAAGAGATCTGGCCAGGGATTGCTTTATGCGCCTGGCCAGCGCCGGCGTCATGGGACCAAGCGTCCCGCGATCCGTCTCGGACAGATGGGACAGCGCGGCCGGATCGAAAACATAGTAGTCGAACAGGGCACGCCACAGGTCGTGGTGATCCGGCGGCAGATCGCGGATAGCTAATATGGCGTGAAACAGCGCATCATAAGGCGACGCGGCGCCTGCTGCGTCGTCCCACCAGTAGTTCACAAGCACATTGAAGGCCGACAGGGAGTGCACCTGGTGCCACCATCCGTAGGGGATATAGATAGCGTCACCGGGTTCGAGATCGGCGGTTACCATCGTCTTCTGCGCTTCGGCGAATAGCGGATACCGGTCAAGGTCGGGATTTGACGCATCGACCATGCTGACCGGTACGCCGCCGATCGTACGGTCGAACGGGCCCGGGTAGAGATTGGTAACCTGGTCGGGTGGAAAGAGAAGGAACCGTCGTCGGCCGGCAACGACACAGGCGATATTGTAGTTCAGGTCGTAGTGGGCGCGCGTCACCGCCTGATTGCCGATCCAAATACGTGGCGCGACGTCGGGCAAAAGATCGAGGCGGTTTTCCGCGCCGAAGCCCGGCATATGCTTGCCGATTTCAGCCGATTGTACATACACGGCGTGCGGTCGGTCGTTATTGCGTTCCTGTCTCAGGCGATCAAGTGCCTGAGGGATGGGGGCGGGGCCGTAACGGAAATTGTCGGAACGGGTGTCGGCGCCGTAAAAAAAGTGTCCCGCGATTTCTGGTGCGCCGACATAGACGCCGGCGACCTGACCCGTGTCATGACTCGCGATATAGTCGATCAAGGCATCATCGGACTGTCGGCCGCGGACGACGGCGGGCCATTCGGCGACCGCGCCTTTCAGGATGGCCGGGCGGCCTAATGGGCGAATCTCCGTGGCGAAGCGCTCAGGCGTAACGGCGGTATAGGCGGTGACAACGGTCATAAAGGCTCTTTCGCGGCAATTGCCACCAGCTTAGCGCGGAGAAGCATGACATAAAAGCATCACCTGACACAGGATCGTCACTTTCGTATACTTTATGTCATGAAATCGTATAATTTATAATTGACGTCATCTTTCATCGGTGTTTTTTTCATCCCGGTCAAATTTATTGCGTGCGGGCGGCGTGTACCGTGCGTCAAGACGACCTAAACAGAAAAGGGATTCACCATGACATCGAGACAAAGAGCCTTGATTATGACCGGGGTCGCTGTGGCCGCGCTCGGAACTGCCTGCCTGACGATGCCTGCTTTCGCTCAGAGCGAAGCAGCCCCGGCGCCCGAAGCGTCGGCTGCCACTGAAGTGGTTGTGACGGGTACGCGTATCCGCCGCCCCAATCTGAAGAGCGCATCGCCGATCACCTCGGTCGATTCCAAGGAGGTCAAACTCCAGGGCGCTATCGCGGTGGATACCTTTCTGAAAAGCTTGCCGCAGATCGAAGCCGGCAACAATGAAAACCAGTCCAACAATTCGGACGGCACCGCGGGCGTGAACCTGCGCAGCCTGGGCGGCAACCGCTCGCTTGTTCTGATCGACGGCCAGCGTTTCCTGCCGACCCTCGGTGTTGACCTGAACTTTATACCGTCAACTCTGGTCGAACGTACGGACGTGCTGACGGGAGGCGCGTCTTCCGTCTATGGGTCGGACGCCATGTCGGGTGTCGTCAACTTCATCATGCGCAAGAAGCTGAACGGTCTGCGCGTCGACGCTCAGTACAGCATCTACCAGCATACCAATGACGACGATTATCTGCGCGGCGTTCAATCTGCCGCCGGTATCAAGCTGGCCGACAAGAATGTCTGGGACGGTCAGAAATACGACTTCAACGTTGCCGCTGGCGGTGACATCGATGGTGGCAAGGGTAATATCACCGGCTATTTCGGCTATCGCAAGATGGAAGCCGTGCGCCAGGATTCCCGCGACTATTCGAACTGCGCCCTGGTCTTCGCGGACGACAGTGGTTCGCAATTCGGTTGCGGCGGGTCGAGCAACCACGCCTATGGCCGCTTCCGCCCCTTGACCGGTCCGAACGCCAACAAGGATTTCGCCAACTCCAAGGACGGCACCAAGACCTGGGTCACCAACGATTCCAGCTTCAACTATAACTACGCGCCGGACAACTATACGCTTCGCAATTCCGAGCGGTACCAGGCCGGTACGTTCGTGAACTACAAGTTTAATGAACACGTCGAAGCCTATGGCAGCGCCATGTTCATGGATGACCATTCCATCAGCCAGGTTGCGCCGTCGGCCATTTGGTCCGGACGCCCCTTCACCGTCAACTGCGACAACCCCCTGATGAGCGATGCACAAAAGCTTATTCTGTGCGGATCCACGACCTCGACGGCTGATGCCCGCACCCAGGTTGTGTACCGTGCGGCGACCGGTGCGCCGCGCCGTAACGACATGCGTCACACCAACTATCGCTTTGCCGGCGGCTTCCGCGGCGCCATAAACGATGTCTGGTCGTATGACGCCAACTACATGTACGCCAGCACGACGGCGCAATCGAACTATCAGAACGACATCAACCAGGACAAGGCCGCCAAGGCCCTTCAGGTTGTAAACGTCAATGGCGTGGCAACCTGTAAATCCGTTGTTGATGGCTCTGATCCGCTGTGTAAGCCGATCGACGTCTTTTCGGCGAAGGGACCTGACGCTGCGGGTTACAACTACATCTATGCGCCAACCTTCACGCATATCGCCCAGACGATCAACGTGTTCAACGCTTTCGTCACCGGCGACCTCGGCAAGTACGGTGTGCAATCGCCGTGGGCAGATGGCGGCGTGGCGCTCGTGCTCGGTGGTGAAAAACGCCGCGAATCCTATGATGCGAAATACGATGAGACCCAACTGGTCGCTGGCACTGTCAACGCCGACGGCAAGGTTTCCGTCAGCGAATACTTCACCGAACTGGATGTTCCCGTCGTCAACGACAAGCCTTGGATCAAGTTGCTGAACCTGGGGCTCGGTTACCGGACGTCCGACTATTCGGCATCGTCATCTTCAACCTCAGGCTCGTCAAAGAAAACCGAAACCTACAAGATTGAAGGTCGCTACGCGCCGACCAGCGATATTCAGTTCCGCGCCAGCTATAACAAGGCCATGCGCGCCGCTAATATCACCGAGCTCTTCGCGGCTCAGGGTGTTGGCAATGTCGGCCTGATCGATCCGTGCGCGGGTGCGACCCAAACCGCCACCGAAGCACAATGCGCTTTGACGGGCGTGACTCATAACCAGTATGTCAACAAGTCGATCGAAGCGACGCCGGCCGACACCGGCACGGCTTTGAGCGGCGGCAATCCAAACCTCAATCCGGAAGAAGCCAAGACCACGACCTACGGTTTTGTCTTCACGCCGCGCAATATCCCGCTGGCCGTTAGCGTCGATTACTACAAGATCCATATCGATGGCTACATTGGCTCGGTCGATCCGTCGGTTTCCCTGTCGCAATGTCTCACGACCGGCAACACCTTCTACTGCAGCCTGGTCCATCGCGATCCGGAAACGGGTGCGTTGTTCGGGTACAACAAGGCTGGCGGCCACGTCATCTCGACCAATGTCAATACCGGCTTCCTTGAAACGACCGGTTTCGACGTGAGCGCCACCTATAACCTCGCCACGGAAAATCTGTTCGGCAAGGACTATGGCGGTGTCACCTTCAGCCTGGTTGGCACCTATCTGAACTCGCTGGAAACCGAAGTTCTGCCTGGCCTGGGTTCCTACGACTGCACCGGCCTGTACGGTGGCACCTGCGGCCAGCCCAAGCCTAAGTGGCGCCACAATCTGCGCACCACCTGGAACGTACCGGGTGAACATGCGTGGGCACCGACCACGGTTTCGGTCAACTGGCGCTACTTCGGTAAGGTCGATCTGGCGACGAATACCGACGATCAATACCTGACGGGCACCAAGTCGGTCATCAATGCCAAGATCGAGGCCTATAACTACATCGATCTGGCGATCACCAAGAACCTGCCGCACGACCTGGTCCTGCGCGCCGGTATCAACAACGTCTTTGACAAGAACCCGCCCGCCATCATGGGTGGTCTGCTTGTCACTAACGGCAATGGCAACACCTATCCGAGCACCTACGACCCGCTCGGCCGCATGTTGTTCATTGGCATTTCCTCGGCGTTCTAAACCAGCAGAACGTCTAACCCGGAGCGAAGCGACCCGAGATGGACACCGCGTTTCGCTCCGGTTTTATGATTGAGTATCCTGTCTATTCAAACAGTGGCCTTGACGTCTTGGCCTGATGATCGAGCGGCGCTGCCGGGTTTCCGGCGGCGCCGTTTCTGTATTTACGGAGCCTCCCCATGCCTGCCTTTGACCGCCGCGCCTTTCTCACTGGGTCAACCATCGCTGCCGCCACGGCCGTAGCCGCGCCAGCCGTCGCCTTGCCGAAACTGACCCCCGCCGGCGATATGGCGGGCCACGCCGAGGTGGCGCGGTTCGGTGACTGGACCGTCTATGAGGACCAGACGCGTCGCGATGGGCCCATTACCTTCGTATCCGGCGGACAGGCGCTTGTGCTGGGCAAACGGCTCGAAGCCTGTTTCGATGACATTACGCCAAGCTATCTGGGCCTGGCGCTGAAAGACATCTGTCTGGCTGACGCCGATCTCCTGGCCGACACACTGCTGGCGGGCGGCGGCGATCCCGATCCGCAGCAGGTGCGCCGCGCAGCGCCGCCGCTTGGCTGGAATTTCACGCCGGAAAGTCTCTATACCCGCCTGGCCTGGACCAACTTTGTCGGCACGCGCCAGCAGGGCGACACCATGCCGGTCTTTCCCAACGGGCGGACGCGCGGCTACCGGCCAGAACATGATTTCCCGGAATTGCAGGGCGACGCCGTGGCGAAGACCCGCTGGGAGGGGCTCCTCGGCGGCTGGCTGCCGGCGATCCACAAGATCATTCAGGTGTCGGATAGCCGCTATTACGACCTGATTGTCTTCGCCGATGTCAAGGCAAGCGACCCGCTGCTGGTCCAGACCTGGCACCGCACGGTGCAATATGACAATGGCAAGCCAGTCAAGACGCGCTTCGGCTATTCCTATGCGCCGTTCCCACCCCGGCGCGAGGAACCGGAAGCGGCCCAATTCTATCAGGCCCTGTTCGATTTCGCCGCCTATTGGCACACGGAGGTGAGGGATCAGGCTTCCGTGAGTCTGCCGGATGGGGCGCTGTCGGACATGGTCAGCCATGCCTTCGTCAAGGAACTGATCACCCGCCCCAGCGGCACCTATCCGAAATACGGGGTGGTCGACCGCGACTACTTCGGACCGGAATATGACGGCTTCCAGGACATCTTCACCTCGTCCCTCTATGCCAATCTCGAGTGGGGGCGCTTCGGTCAGGCGAAGGCCGTGATCGACAACTATTTCGATCAGTTCGTTGCGCCAGACGGCATGATCAACATGCGCGGACCCGAAGTACCGCAATTCGGCCTGACGTTGAGCCTGCTGGCCCGATACCTGACCTATACGGGCGACGCTGCGACGCTGAACCGGCACGCGGGCAAGATCGCCAATACCGTCACCCTGCTGACCGAACTGCACGACCTTAGTCTGAAAAAGCCGGCAGGCGATCCTGGCTTCGGCCTGATCGACGGTTGGAGTGAGTCGGATGCCTGTCTTCATCCCGATCCCAGCCTGTGGTGGAAACCCTACTGGAACAACTCCGCGTTTGCTGTGCGGGGTTGGCGGGACATCGCACGCGTCTGGCCCTTGATATCGCGCGACCCGTTGCCGGAAGTGTCCGTCCGCGCCGACCGGTTGCAGGCGCAGCTTGTGAAGACGATGCGGGCCAGTGTGCGCACCGACCTCACGCCGCCCTATCTGGCGGTCCTGCCCGGCACGCGGCTGACCCACCGCGAAGCCTATGCCGAAGCCCACGAAAAGAAGCAGCGCACCGAACAGGGCTGGGCGCACCGCGTCTATGCCGAACTGCTCCATGCGGATGTTTTGCCCGACGACTTGGCGCAAACGGTGATCGATGGCGTACGCGGCCATGGCGGGACCTGTATCGGCGTCGTCGCCAATATCGCCCCGGCGAACGAAACCTCACGCAGCCAGTTGGGGTTCATTTCCTACGGTTATGCTCAGCAATTGCTGCGCAGCGACCGCATCGAGGAATATCTCCTGTTCCTCTATTCGCACCGCTATCATTCGCACACGCCGGGCACATGGGTGGCGGGGGAAGTGTCGGATATTGACGGCGGCCTGCCGCTGTACTGCGTTCCGGCGCAACTGACGATTCCGAAGTTGGTGCGGTGGATGCTGGTCTTCGAAGCGTCGGACAGCGAGACCCTATATCTCGGCCGGGCAATCCCGCGCGACTGGTTCGCCTTAGGCCAGCCGATCGCGATCACCGGCGCGCCGACGCGTTGGGGCCGTGTCGATCTCAGCCTTAAGGGAGACATGGTGGCCCGCGTCGTCACCGGGACGATTGCGCTCCATGGCGCCGCCAGACCGCAAGAGGTGCGTTTGCGCATCCGTCTGCCGAAGGGCAAGCGCCTCAAGAGCGTACGCATCAGTGGAAAGGCTGTCCGGCTGGAGGGCGACACGGCGGTGTTCGCGCCCGGCGGTCAGCAAATGACCCTCCGGGCGGATTTGGCGTAATTCCTGCAAAAGGGGATCGGGGAGGGGCTGTTTGCAATGGCCACCGGGCCCCTCACCCGGTCGCCCTCGCAGCGCTCGGGTCCCGTCCTCTCCCCACATGTGGGGAGAGGGGGATTTGTGCTCAACGCGCTACAAATAGCGATTTAGGCCTTCTGGTCCCTGATCCAGACCTGGGACTGCAATCCGGTGAAATGCCGGCGCGGTCCCACTTCGGCCTGAGCGGCCTGAACCGTACCGGGGGCGTAATTGACATCACCCGCGCCGATTTCCGCCGCCGCGCCGATCCGGTTCATGCGGGCGAAGTTCGGGATGGCCAGCAGGGTTGATCCATCGGCCCATTTGCCGGTCAGGGCGACCACGCCCCCCAATAGATCCGGCCGCCATTCGGCTGTGATCGGGGTAGCGCTCAGCGGCTGTTCGATGCTCTTTTGGTCCGCCAGCTCGACATTATAGACCAGAGGGCCGTAACCCAGCGCCACCTTGCCGCGATCGGCTTCGATCTTCGGATCCGCGTGGATGCGTTGCGGCGCCATCGGCAGTTCCAGTTCGATGCGGTCGCCGGCTTTCCATTGACGGGTAACCACGGCGTAGCCGTTTTCGATCTTTGGCGTGATGACCTGGCCGTTCACCTTGAACACCTTGACGCCGCTGATCTTGGGGGCGGCGGTATACAGCGCGCTGGTGGTACGGTCCGGAATGCGGACGTTGACAGTGAAGGTCTTGCTTTCCTTGGGGTTAACGGTGATCGACACCGCGCCACTCCATGGATAATCGGTCTTTTGCACCATTTCGACATCGGTGCCGGCGACCTTTTCGACCATGATCTTGCTGCCGACGAACATGTTGACGTAAAGCCCGGCCTTGTCCTTCACGTAGGTCCAGGTCGGCAGCATCAACAGGGTGCGCGGGATGTTGGCAACACAGCAGGGACAGACGTGCCACAGGGTGCGCTCGGTATTGATCAGCGGATTGGTGTAGCAGAAGCTCTTGCCGTCCAGGTCCACGCTGCCCAGCAGGGCGTTATATAGGGTCTGCTCATACAGGTCGGCATATTTCGCGTCGTGATAGGCCAGGTTGAGCTTGTACTGGAAGAAGATCAGGCCGCAGCTGGAGCACGACTCGCAATAGGCGTTGTTGCGCAGGCTGTAGTCTGGACCGAAGCCTTCCGAGGTTTCGCCGCTGCCGATACCGCCGGTGACATAGTATTTGCGGTTGACCATATTGTCCCACAACGACATGACGGCGCTCTGGTAATCGACGTCACCCGTTTCCGCGGCGATGTCGGCCATGCCGGAATAGAAGTAGACGGCGCGGACGGCGTGGCCGACGGCCTCATACTGCTTGATCGGCGGCAGGTGGCTCTGGTCGTATTCCTGGCCGCCGCGACGCGATTCCAGCAGGAACCGCGCCAGGCGGATATAGTCATCGCCGCGGCCTTGGCCTTCTTCGTCATTGACGAAACGGCCGAAGCGCACGAGCGCCTGTTCCATTTCCTGGTGGCCATCGAACCATTCCTTCTTGCCCGGGCCGATATTGGCCACCCAGCAATCGGCCAATTTCTTGGCGGCGTTGTACAGGCGCAGGTCCTGTCCATTGGTCAGGGTGTAGTGGTTGATGGCCGATTCGATGAAATAGCCGGCGATATAGCCTTCGTGGTTGCCGCGATGATCCGGCGACCACCGTTCATCCCATTCGCCGGGCGCCGACAAGGTCTTGGCGGTTTGTAGATAGCCGTCGCTTTCCTGTGCCGCGAGAATGATCGGAATCCAGCGCTCAAGCGTGGCGTGCATCTTGGCCTGGGCGGCAATCATCTCGGTGTCACCCTGCGGATCGACCATCAGGGCGATACACATGGCCTCGACCGATTCGACGACCCAGGCGTTGGAGAAGACATAGCCCTTATGCGGCGCGTGCGGTTCGCCGCGGTTTGCCTTTCCGGCCTCGATGAAATTGTCGATGCCGCCATTGCCGATTTTCAGATCCGTGCGTTCGCAATAGTCGATGACGTGCGGAATCCAGTTGACGATCAGCGCCCTGGCGCGAGCATTCCATAGCGGGCTGTCGATGCTGTAGCGCTTGGTGTAGACGACATCCAGCCGCTCGGCCGGCGGTCCTGCCTGGGCATGGACGCGCAGTGTCGAGGTCGAAACCTTGCCGCCGGACTTCGCCGCCAGTTCGACTTCATAGATGCCGGGCGCGGAGAAGGTCGCCGTGGTATCGGCCTGGGCGGCGTCGGCGAAGGTCACGGTGCCGGGGCCGGACAGCTTGCGCCACAATACACCCGCGTCGGCCGTCGAGGTCAGCCAGTCGGCCTTGCCCATCAGATAGGTCTTGCCGCCCAGAATCACGGTCCGGTCGATCCCTGCCGCTACGGCCGGGGCGAAAGCCGGAATGACGCCGTCGCTCCATACCCGCCATTCCAATATGCCGGTTGAAAGTGTGCCGTCGGAGACGATTTCCAGGCGCAGCTTGTCCGTCTTCACCGCCGTGAAGGTGACGGCGTTGAAGGCGTCCTTTGCCACACCGTAACCGCGGGCGGCGGCCACCGGCACGAAGGCCTTTCCGTCCCAGTACAGCAGGCGCCACGCCTTGGGCGCGCCCACGCCCTGGCCGTCGATCCACCAATAGACCTCGACCTTGTTCGTGGTGACCGGCTGGCTCCAGTCGTACTGCACCCACTGGGTGTCGGTCTTGGGCCAGTTGCCGTACATGCCCTTTTCGGCGTCGGCGGAATTGGCCGGGGTATTACCGTCGTTCAGCGCGCCGACCTTGGTGTCGCCGGAATTATAGGAGGTGGATGGCGTCGCGACCTTGGCCAGGTTAACCGATGCGTCGGCAGCCATGGCTGCGCCTTGCCAGGCAGTGGTGGCGAAGGCGGCAGCACCAAGACCGCCCAGGAACCAGCGGCGATCAAGCCCGCAATCGCAAGGCGCGCCCGTGTCATGGGGCGTGCAGTGAAACTTGGATAGTCTGGGCATTGGCATCCTCCGGGAGAGTTTTTGTTTATGGTCGATGCGCCGTCAGGCGGGCGTTCCAGCGGGCGCGGCGGTGAACAGCAGAACGCCGAACACCATGGCGGTGGAGCGACCTTCGTGCGGCACCAGCTTGACGGTGACCGACGTTTTGCCTTGGGTCAGCGCCTCCGGCACCGGGTACTGCTCATCGAAGAATTCGCCGGGCTTGGGCGACTTGTGCGAGACAGTCGTCAGCGTCTGGCCGTCGATCAGGATGTCGAAATCGCATTTGTCGTCACCCCAATAGCTGGCCTGCATGACCAACGGGCCGGGCTTGACCTTCATGGTGAAGGACATGAAACCGCCGGATCGCGCGTCGCGGCCGTTGCGGCCACGATAGGTGCCGGGCCAAGATATCTCAGATTCCAGGTTGTGATCGCGTTCGGCCTGCATTTCGCCCAGGTGCATGACATCGACCGAGCGGGCGGCCAGATCGCGCTGGCGTTCCTGCTCAGCCAGGAAGGCGGTTTCCTCGATCTTCCAGTCGGCCTCGTTGAAGGCCTTGAAATATACGGCGCTGCGGCGTTCCCACTGGCTATAGAAGGGCACGAACTGCAATTGGCTGGGCCTGCCGATGCCGACCGTCTTGTAATGAGCCTTTTCCGCAGCGACAGGCGTGAAGCCGGCCAGCAGGTCATTGCCGACAAGGGCCGGGTCGGTCGCCTTGTAATCGTCTTCGACCGAGCCGAGGTCAGCCGCGAGAACCAGTGGGCCGCGCAATATGGCGACCACGCCCGGATTGTCGCCGGTCGGTTCGACACGCAGATCGAGCGGCAGCGACAGGGCGATACGATCGCCGGCTTGCCATACACGGTCGATGACGAGATAGCCTCCGTCGCGCGTGGCGTCTATGCGCTTGCCGTTCAGCGTCAAGGTCGCCGTCTTTGCCCAACCGGGGACGCGTAGCGCCACCTTGAAGCGGGAAGGGCGGCGCAGGCTGGTCAGGCTCAATCGCGCTTCGCCGTCGAAGGGGTAGCCGGTATCGAGACGCACGGCGGCGCCCTTGGCCGCCCATTTGGCGGTCGAGGGAATGTACAGATTGACGAGCAGGGTATCGGCCTTTTGCCAGTAGATCGACTCGGCGTGCTTGGCGTGGCTTTCCATGCCCGAGCCGTGGCAGCAGGTCCAATTATCGACCGGATCGGAGAAGCCGCGTGCCGCGCCCGTGAACAGCGGCGTCATATAGCTGAACATGCCGGTCTTCGGGTTTTGCTGGGCCAGGATATGATTGAAATGGGCGCGTTCGAAATAGTCGAAATAGCGCGCGTCGGGCGACCAACGATACAGATCGCGCGTCAACTTCATCATGTTATAGGTAGCGCAATGTTCGCACGTCGCTTCGGTGATGTGCTTCGATATGGTGTCGGCCGCGAAGAAGTATTCCCGGTCGCCATTGCCGCCGATGACATAGCTATGGTGTCCGGTGACACGCTCCCAGAAGAAGTCGGCAGCGGTGCGATAATCCGCCTCGCCCGTAATGTCATAAAGCCGGGCGACACCCAACACCTTAGGGATATTGGTGTTGGAATGGATATTGGCCAGCTTGTCTTCGCGTGCCACCATCGGGTCCATGACACGGTGGTGGTACAGGCGCTGCGACAGCTTCAGCCAGCGCGGGTCCTGGGTGCGTTGGTACAGCTCTGCAAAGCTGTCATTAATGCCGCCGTGTTCGCAATCGAGCACGGTCTGGACCTGTTGGTCGTTGAGCGCCGCAAAGACCTTGTCAATATAGATGCTAAGCCCGACGGCCACGGGAATGGCCTTGTCATAGCCGCACAGGGACTGGGCATCGAACAGGCCGCTATATAGCTTGTGCCAGTTGTAGAAGGGCACCCAGCAGCCATTGAGATCGAAGCCGGCGGACCGAATATCGCCCGCCATTATCTCCGGGAAGATTTCCTTGCCGTCGACGACCGTGCCGTCCTTGCGTTTGCGCAGGAAGCCGGCGACATAGCCGTCGCCCTGGGCGCCCTGAATCAGGGCCAGTTCATCGATGACGTAACCGGCGCGTTGCTTCAGTACCGGATTGCCGGTTTGTGCATACATCAGCGAGATCGCCGACAGGTAGTGCCCCAGGCTGTGGCCGGCGATGGTATCCTGTTCCCAGCCGCCATAGGCCTCGGCCTTGGGCTTAAGGCCGGCGCCCTTGCGGAAATTGTGCAGGAACCGGTCGGGATCGAGCGTAAGCAGATAGGTCTCATTGACATCCAGCGCCGTCTTGAACGGTGAGGGCAGGAGGCGGACGTCGCTAAGCGGCAAGGCGCTCACCGAAGCCGCAGGTTTCTGGCTGAAAGCGGCCGAGGCCGATACCGCGCTAAGGCCAGTGAAGGCGGCGCTGGCGTACAGAAACTGGCGGCGGGTATGCGCGGACAAGGACATAAGGGGCTCCATGTTGTCAGACAATTTGGTATACAATATACATAAAACTGGCAAGCTATAAGTCGGAGAATCCTAAAGTCCGTCGGGATTTATGCCGCCATTTCATGGGTGCATTGCCTTATTTGATCGCCAAAACACCTACGAAAAAATAAGTACAGCGCTTGTCTCGAAACCTATTAATTTTTAAGCTATTGTTATTATTGTGAATTTGTAGAGGGGCGTGCCCGTTCCATCGCACAAATGCGCCTATCTAGCGCCTGCAAATCTGTTGCGGAATGGCAACACTTAATTGTCATGTTATTGCGAATGCCGGTAGATGGCCGTATATCGTATAAAATATTTTGACGATTTTGCGAATTCATGCGCTGTTGGCTCATCGATTTATGGAACCCAGGGACTAAAAATGGTTAAGTCTACGAAGAGTAAAACCTCGCTTTACGCCGCGACCGGCTTGGTTGTCGCCATGATGTGCGCGCCTGCGTTGGCTCAGGAAACCACACCAGTCACAACCACGACCAAGGCAACGCCAGACAGCGACGTCGAGGCTGTCGTCATCGTCAAAGGGCTGCGCAAGAGCTTGAAGTCGGCGGTCGACCGCAAGCGCAATTCCAAGCAGATCGTCGATTCGATCGATGCCGAAGACGCCGGCAAGCTGCCGGACAATAACGTCGTCGAGGCTTTGGCGCACGTGACGGGTGTTCAAATCACCCGAGCGCGTGGCGAAGGTGAAAGCCTGATGATCCGCGGTCAGGCCGATGTTCAAACGACACTTAATGGTAGCCCAAACAACGCAGGGGTTGGTCGCGCGGCTTCGCTCAACGATATTCCCGCCGAACTGCTGAAATCCGTTCAGGTTTACAAGACCCGCACCGCCGATCAAGTTGAGGGCGGCATTGCCGGTACGGTCAACGTCGATTTGCGTCGCCCGCTAGATCTGAAGAAGGGATGGACCCTGGCGGGAAGCGTTCGCAATGTTTATGGCAGCATAGGAGACACCGAAAGCCCATATGCCAGCGCGCTCATTGCCAAGCGTTTCGATACGCCGATCGGCGAAATGGGTTTCCTGTTGAATATGTCCTATCAGGAAAACAATTATAACGAGCAGTATGTCCAGAGCGAAACGCCTCAAGTGTTCTGGGGCGCGCAACAGGCCAGCTTGCCCGCCAGCCGACAAAACGACACCTACGGCATCTATCGGTCCCAATATGGTGTTGAAAGCGGCAAGGTCCGCCGTCCGTCGTTCAATGCGTCCTATCAATGGCGCGTCAACGAACAACTCGACGTCGTTCTGGAAGCCTCTTCTTTCAGTTCCAAGGAAAACCGCTCCTACAGCGCTCTGAATACGCGCCTCAAAGATAGTCCGGGCGTGCTGTCCAATGTCGTGTACGGCCCGGACGGCAAGACCGTCTATTCACTTACCGAAACGGATCCGAATCCAAACGATCGTGACATTCTGCCGGTCGGTCCCACTTCGCGTGACGACTTCAACACGGCGGAAAACACCCGTGTGAACTTTGAGGTCCATTGGCACAACGATCGTGCCACCGTGAACGCGAGCGTCTATCGCGATGAGAATAACGCCAACAACCAGTGGATTACCCAGACGCTCCGCCTGAAAGGGCTGACCGGTTTCAATATAAATATGAATTCGGACAAGGTCGACGGCGGTGGACCGTTCGTTGAATATATCGGCGCAAGTCCGGCCAACATAAACGATTATACGGTAAAGGAATTTGAAGACGGCAAGGCTTTTGAAAGCAGCAAGGAAACCGTCTGGCAAGCTGATCTGACTTATCGTTTAAGCGATGATAAGTTCCTGCGGACTTTCCAGGCGGGCGTTCGTCATAGCGATCGCGATGCGGACCGCGCTTACGGCTATCGCTATGCGGGCTTCAACACACCTGTTGATCTGGCGAGCTTCCCCGGCGGCACTGGCTTCGAGTTGGTGAAAAGCGACACGGGCGGTTCCGACCAGCCAAGCTGGTATCGTATATCACGTGAAAGCCTGTTGCAAAATTATGATGCCATCCGCCAGTATTTATATACCCAACGCTCCTACCACGGTGGTTCCGGGGACTGGAACACGCAGGTCGTCGATACGGAACAACTGATCGGCAGCTTCTCGTCAAAGGAAAAGACGGCGGCTTTCTACGCACAGATCGCCTATGGTTTTAAGGCATGGGAGTTCCCGGTTGACGGCATCATCGGCGGACGTTCGGTTCGAACCTGGGGCAGCAGCACGACGATGAATCGTCGGAACCAACTCGTAAATGGTGTGTACGTAGAAACGCCCTACCTTGTTACCCAGAATGGCGACGGCACCGATTTCATGCCGAACGCCACCGCGACTGTCCACTTCACTCCAAAGTTGCAGTTGCGTCTGGCCTATACCGTTAACATTCAGCGCCCGAACTTCACTGACTCCAGCACGTTTGTCTTCTACGACACCCTGGGCTGCAATTGCGGTTGGGGCGGTAACCCGAACCTGCGCCCGAACAAGGAAACAAGCTATGATGCGTCGCTTGAATACTATTTCGGCCGTGGTGGCGTCTTGTCCGCTGCGACCTACGTCAAAAAGCCGGATGGGTTCATCATCTACGGTTACACGAATGAAGATTATAACGGCACGACGTACCGTATTAGCCGGCCCGTCAATGCGGCTGGCGGTGAGTTCCGCGGCTTCGAATTGAATGCCCAGGGCTTCTTCGACTTCCTGCCATCTCCTTGGAACAATCTGGGTGCGCAAGCAAACCTGACCTATAATACCAAGGCGGAGATTATATATCGCTTCTACAATGGTGAAGAGATCACTCAGGAACAAATCGACACGATTCCTGGTATTTTCGATGCGCCCAACAACTCCAAGACCACTTACAATCTGACCCTCTACTATGAAACGCCCAAGTTCAGTGCGCGTGTGGCGTATAACTACCGCGACACGTGGCGTGCGAACCTCGACGGTTATGCGGCGCTTGGCTACAGTACCTACTTTGAGCCGACATCTCGTCTCGACATGGCCATCAACTATACACCGGTCAAGTTCATGACCTTATCTCTGGAAGGGACGAACCTCTTGGAAGACAATTCGCATACCCACTATGGCGCGAACAATCTTCTGCCGGCCGGCGTTCGCGTTGCGGCGCGTACGGTCCAGCTGAGCGCGCGGTTTCGCTATTAAGGACGTATCCGAAAGGTGTAATGCACCTTTCGGATAGGCACCAAGCCAGTCGCCAAAAAATGACAACCCGCTGTGCATGCAGCGGGTTGTTTTATTGTGCAGAAAGTGAGGCGCGACGATTTACGCCGACTGTCAGAAGCGGTTTCCGCCACCCAGAAAGAAGCGTTTAAGCTGGGCCAGATTATACGAGGATATATTTTGCTCAAAGGCACCATGCACCGCAATGGGCAAGTGCGCCATGGGGGGGCCTTCGTTCTCGAAAACGAAGAATTCCATCATTTCCCGCCATGCTTTGCGCTGGGCGTCCGGCATGTTCTTGTAGGCCAAGGCTGCAATGTTCAGAGCCGCGATCGGATCGACAAGATCTGGACGTGCGTCGTTCCACCAGTAATTGACCAGCATATTGAGAGGGCCGGTCGTCTGGACGTGGTGCCACCAAAGCGGGGGAATGAACAACCCATCCCCAGGCGACAAGTTAGCAACAACCCGATCTGCAAGGGCTTCTGCGAAACGTGGAAAGCGGTCAAAATCGGGGTTTTCAAGCGAGGCCATGCTGATAGGGACGCCGGCAGGCGTCCGGTCGAGCGGCCCCGGATAGAGATTTGCCGTGTGATGGGGGGCAAATAGGGTAAAGACCTTCTCACCGGCGATATGGACCGCGATATTAGCCGTATAGTCAAAATGGGTCTGGGTGCGCAGGGTATTCCCGATCCATAACCGAGGGCGGATTTTTGCGTCCAGCAACGGCATGTTTAGGTCGGTCGCCATGGCGGGTGCGATGTCGTCAACCGGCTGCGCCTGAAGATAGACGGATTCGCTTTCCGTCTGTCCCATCATGGCAAGACACCAGCCCACGACAAAGGTCAGGGTGCGCTTATGGGTTTGGTAGTTCAGGCCAGTCAGGGTGTCGTTATAAAAAAATTGCCCGCGCTCTTCTTTCGGGCAGACGGACACATTGATCTGCACGCCAGTGTCAAAACGCCTTAGATAGTCCCCGAGTACTCGCGGCGATTCCCTTGCAGCCTGCACAGCGGGCCAGTTGGCGGCGATCCCTTTAAGAATCACCGGCTGCCCAGCGGTTCTGATCTCGGCATCGAATGTGGCGCGATCAATATTTTCAACAATGCGTGGTGTGACGTGGGGCAACATGTCGATCCTGTCTGGGGTTACGCTGACTGGACCTGAACCATCTGCGGCGATGCGCAGGTTCGGGTGATATAGGCCTCGTGGTCCGGCATGGCGTTGGCGAGACCGGCGCTGCCCTCTCTGACGCGATCCATGCGCCAGCGGAATTCGTCTTCCGGCATCAGATCGACGACAGGGTGATAGGACTTAGGCATCAACCCCTGTCCGGCGAGTACGGCGAACCAACTCGCTTCCTTGAACAACTCGGTCGGTTGAACCAAGGATTGATTATGCTGCGCAAAACTTTCCAGCCGGAATTGCAGACTGTCAGGAATATCCATATGCCGGCAATGCGCCCAGAAGGGCGTGTCTTCGCGCGTTGTCGTCTTGTAATGCGCGATCAAGAAGTCTTTCACGTCATCATAGGCGAACAGCATATCGCGATTGAAGCTGCCGCGCTGGCTGTCCGTAATGTTGTCGCGCGGGAAGTATTTGATCAGTTTCATGATCGCTTCCTGAACCAGATGGATCGATGTCGATTCCAATGGCTCAAGGAAGCCGCTGGCCAGGCCCATGGCGATCACATTGTGATTCCACTGCTTCTTGCGATGACCGGTCACGAAACGGATAACGCGCGGATCCGCCTGGGGCTGACCGTCTAGCCGTTGCATCAAATGGTCGGTAGCGGTGTCTTCCGACAGAAAGCTGTCGCAGAAGACATAGCCATTGCCCGTGCGATGCTGGAGCGGGATACGCCATTGCCAGCCGGCCTCGCGCGCTGTTGACGTGGTAAAAGGCGTAATGCCGCTGACCTTGTCACACGGTACGGCCACAGCGCGGTTACAGGGCAGCCAGCGCGACCAGTCTTCGTAGCCGCTTTTCAGGGTCTGTTCGATCAGCAGGCCACGGAAACCTGAGCAATCGATAAACAGATCGCCGGTGATCGTCTGGCCGTTTTCCAAGGTGAGCGACGTGATGTCGCCGCTATTCGGATCTTGAGTGACATGGGTGATCTTGCCTTCCCGGCGAATGACGTCGCGCGCTTCGCTGTAACGGCGGAGGAATTTGGCATATAAGGAGGCGTCGAAATGAAAGGCGTAATTGACGGCCGGCGCTCTGGGATTGATCTCGTGCATGCGGCTGAAACGATTCAGGCGCGCAGCCAGGGTTTGCGGATTAAACTGACCGAAATCGGCCGATCCGCCCGCCAGGTGATATCGCATCCAGTAGTGGGTGAAATTGACATTCATATCGACGCCGAAGACGCCGAACGGATGGAAATAATCGCTGCCCGGGGCCGACCAGTTCAGGAAGCGGATGCCCAGTTTGAAGGAGGCGTTGGTTTCTTTGACGAACAGGTTTTCGTCGATTTCCAGCATCCGGTTGAATTCCTGAATGGTGGGAATCGTCGCTTCACCGACGCCGACCGTCCCGATTTCGTCGGATTCGATCAGGGTGAGGCTATATTTTTGCGTGCCCAAAACCTTGGACAGGGCCGCTGCGGCCATCCATCCGGCGGTTCCGCCGCCCACGATCACGATGTTACGAATAATGCCAGCTGTCATAACGCCTCACGCCTAGGATCATTTAGAGTATGACGATGCATGTGGTGTGTCAATTCTACCGTATATCGTATAAAATATTTGACAGTCCGTACGAAATATGTCGGTTATGTCCGACAATAAGCGCTGGGGTGAGATGTGATGAATATATCCCAAATTCACGTCGCGGGCCTGATCGGCGCCGCCATGGATATCGCCGTGCCAGACGGTGCCAAAGCGCTGCATTTCGACATTACGAACGACATTGCGCGGATAATATCGGGGAGATCGCTGTGACGATTGCCCGCGACGCCGCATCCAATTAACAGACCCCCGCTTTCAAGAGTTGATCATGCGCCTTTTCCCCCTTGCCCTGACGGGCACCGTTTCTTTGCTTGTCCTGTCGCCGGCTGCCTTCGCCCAGGCAGCTCAGCCATCCATCACCGACCGGTATGTCATTGCCCAATCCTATCTGGCGGGCAAGACCACCGACCTGGTCACGGACCTCGACCTGCGGGCACGCTTTGTCGATGGCGGTAAGGCGGTCCTGTATCGCCACGGTGCAAAAGGGCAAGGCGCGATTTCGCTGGCCGACACGGCCACTGGCCAGGTGAGCGATTTGGTGACAGAGGCCGCACTGAAGCCGCTTTTGATACCGATCCTTGGCGATAAGGGGCCTTACGACGCGTGGCCGGAAGCCTATGACGCTGACACCCGCCGCCTGACCGTTTCGGTAGGTGGGCGCAAGCTGGTCTATGACGTGGCGGCGGCAACCGTCACCGCAGCGCCTTTTTCACCGCCGCTGGCTGTTGATGCCGGGGTGGTTTCGCCCGATGGCCTCTATAAGGTGATCCATAAGGGCTACGATCTGGCCCTGGTCGAAATCGCTACCGGCAAGACCGTGCCCCTGACCGCCGATGGCAGCTATGACCAGCGCTACGGCATGAACTATCCGATGTTTGCCGATATGGTGGAGGCCAACACCGAAACCCCGCCCATGCCGGTGAGCGTGCAATGGTCGCCGGATTCCAAACGCATCCTGACTTACCGCCTGGACCGTAACGGCAGCTATATCTGGCACGGCGTGCAACCCAACCCGCCGGGCAGCCAGCTCCCGCGCCACTTCGATTATGTGTATCCGACGGCTGGCGCCGCCCAGGTGCCGCAATTCGTGCCGGTCGTGCTCGATCCAGCCGCGGCTCTGGCGGGCAAGATTGCGCCTCTGGTGCTCAATGTGCCGACCAACCCGATGTTGTGGCCGGGTGATCCCAACATGGGCTGGGACAAGGATCATGTCCTTTATCAATGGACACGGCGCGGCTATGGCGAGATCAGCCAGTACGAAATCGACCCGGCGACCAATGTGGCAAGCGTGCGCACTCGCGAAGTCATCAAGCCTTTGGTCACGGTGACGTCGTCGTCCATCCGCCCGACACCGGAACTGTCCGGTGATCTGGTCATCTCTGAGCGGACTGGTTGGGCCCAGCTCTATTATGTGCCTAAGGGTACGGTGACGCGACCGGGCGAACTGACCCCCGGCAAGGCGGTGACCAAGGGAAATTGGGAAGTCACCGACATCCTGCGCGTCGATGACAAGGCGCGGACCTTGCTGATCACCGGCATTGGGCGCGAAGCAGGCGTGAACCCGTATTTCTCCAGCCTGTACAGTGTCACCCTGGACGGGGCGATCCGCAATCTGACGCCCGAACCGCTGGATCATGACGTGACGGTCGCCGATGACGGCAAGACCTTTATCGATCGCATGTCCAGCCCGACGACGCCGACCCGCACCCTGTTGCGCAGTGCAGCCGATGGCCGCATTGTCGCCGAACTGGGCCATGCCGATCCGTCCGCCTTGCTGGCCAGCGGCTTTACGCCGGCTGAACCGTTCCAGACCCTGGCCAACGACGGCAAGACCGTGCTGTATGGCATGATCTTCCGCCCCAAGAACTTCGATCCGTCGAAAAGCTATCCGGTGATCGAATATGTCTATACCGGGCCGACGACGCACGTCATCGCCGAATCCTATGGTCGTAATCTGCGCAATCCGGCGATTGGTATGGCTCAGATCGGCGCCATTGTCGTTGAGATAGATGCGCGCGGCACCTCTCAGCGCGGCCAGGCCTTCCGCTTGCCGGCCTATCAGAATCTCGGCGAAGTTGGGCTGGACGACCATATCTGGGTTCTGAAGGCGATGAAGGCGAAATACAGCTATTTCGATCTCGATCGGGTCGGCGTCTTCGGCCATTCGGCGGGGGGCTACGACGCCGCGCGCTTCATTCTTCGCCGTCCGGAGGTGTACAAGGTCGCGGTCGCCAATTCCGGCAATCAGGATCAGCGCCTGGACAAGGCGTGGTGGCCTGAAGTCTCCATGGGCGTGGCGGATGATGCCACTTGGGAGCGCAATTCGAATACCTCCGTTGCTGCCAACCTCAAGGGGCACCTGATGCTGACCCACGGGGATATTGACGACAATGTGCCGGTCGCCGCCACCTTGCGTCTCGACGCCGCCCTGGTCGCCGCCAACAAGCCGCATGAGCTGGTCATTTTCGCGAACCGTACGCACAATACAGTCGGGCCGTATTACTGGCGCAAACATATGGATTTCTTTACCCAATACCTGCTGGGGGAAACGCCGCCGGCCGCCGACGCCCAGTTCGATCAAAAGTGAGGGGCCTGATGAAAACGCATAGGACGTTTGGCGCGCTTGTCTCGGCTCTGACGCTATGTTGGGCGCTGTTCCTGGGCGCGTCCGTCGCCCAGGCCCAGACCGTGGCCCAGACTGTGGCCCAGACCCCGGGCACCTGGGAAACCGTTCATGCCAACGGCAATCCCATTCTGCCGGACGGGAAGGACTACACAACTGATCCAGCCCCCCTGGTTGCCAATGGTAAGCTGTACATCCTGACCGGCCGCGACACCGCCGATGTCGGTGTCAATGATTTCATCATGCCTGAATGGCAGATGCTGGAAAGCGACGATCCGGCCACGGGCGTATGGCGGCATAATCCGCATTTCATGCGGCCCGAAGACGTCTTTAAATGGGCGACACCGGCGCGTGCCTATGGCGCCCAGATCGTGCAGGGGCCAGATAAGCGCTATTACATGTATGCGCCGATCATCGAAAGGGACAGCCCGAACAAGGACCCCTTCGCCATCGGTGTCGCGGTGTCCGACAGGCCGGAAGGGCCGTGGACCGACGCGCATCCCTCCGGGCCGGTTGTGTCGCAATCCTATCCGGTCGCTAACACCATCCAGAACATCGACCCGACGGTCCTGGTTGATGATGACGGCCGCATATACCTCTACTGGGGCACGTTCGGACGCTTGAAGGGCGTCGAGCTGGAAAAGGACATGGTGACCTTCAAGGGGACGCCGGTGGACGTGACGGGCCTGACCGGCTTCTTCGAGGCCCCGTGGTTATTCAAACGGAACGGCACCTATTACATGATGTATGCCGGCAATAAGGCCGGTCCGGACTCGGAATGCACCGAAGCGGTCTATTATGCCTGCCAGGCCTACGGAACGGCACCGTCGCCGTTGGGGCCATGGACATATCGGGGCGTGTTGCTTGATCCGGTGTCCTCGACCACGTCCCATGGCGGTATCGTTCAGTTCAAGGGCAAGTGGTACATTGCCTACCACACTGCCGACGCCAAGGGCGGGGACCATTTCCGCCGTAGTGTTTCGCTCGATGAAGTGACCTGGGATGACAGTGTCACACCGGCGCGTATCGAAAAGGTCGAGCCGACCCGGTCGCCCGCGCCGGCGCCCGTGCCTCAGCGCAACATCGCGCCGGCGGCACGGATCGTTGCCTCCAATTCACCCGTGCCGGTGCAATACTGGATACGCGCCCTCAATGACGGCAAGGTGCACGCCAATCCGTTGCCGCCCGACACCTGGGGCACCTGGACGCCGAACAATCCGGCGCAGCAGTGGGTCGTTTATCAATGGGAAGCGCCGGTCAAGCTAAATGGCTCACGCATCCGCTTCTGGAACGATCAACCCGCTGGCTCCGGTGTCGGGGTCGCGCCGCCGAAGGCGTGGCACCTCGAATACTGGGATGAGCACAAATGGGTGCCGGTCAGCCACGCCACGGCCTACGGCACCTCGACCGAAGCGTTCAATGCGGTCAGCTTCGATACGGTCGAAACACGTTGCCTGCGGGCGGTCTTCGACGCCTCCAGTGATGGCAAGACCTACGCCGCCGTCGCCGCGCAGGAATGGGAAGCCCTCTATCCGAAGCCGGTACTGGTCGAAGCGGCCGACACCCGGCTTGCGGCATCGCCCGTCTGCACGGTGCAAACCGCCGATATATCGGACACGGCCACGGTGCCAACCGTGCGTGTGACGGTCGACAAGTCGGCAAATCTGCGCGAACTGGCCCAGCAGGCCGGCTATGACGGCCATACGCCGGCGGCCTACGATTTCGTCGTCCCCGGAAAGGCCGTCATCCTCGGTAAGCCGGGCGGCGGTCGCGGGATCGATACCGGCCAATGGCCGGGCGGCGTCAGCATAACCCTGACCATACAGGGCCATGTTTATGGCGGCGGTGGTAACGGCGGTCAGGGCGGTGACGTTCCCGGCGCGACGGACGGCGGCAAGGGCGGAGACGCCATCTATATTCAAACGCCCCTGACGCTGATCATCGATACGGGGGCAACCGTAAAGGCAGGCGGTGGCGGCGGTGCCGGTGCTCCGGGCGGTGGTAGCGGCGGCGGCGGCGGCTTCCCCAATGGTGACCGCGGCCAAGGCGGGGCGGCGACGGGCGAAGTCGCCTATGATAAGGCCTTCGGCAGTCCGGGCGCGCCCGGTACGCCGGGGGGCGGAGGACGGGGCGGACAACGTGGCAATCCCGGCGGGAAGGGGGGCGATGCCGGTATGGCGGGCGAATCTACCTCACGTATCGGTGGGCCCGCGGGTAATGCCATCGTCACCAACGGATACAAGGTGAAATTCACCCGGCGCGGCGATGTATATGGTCAGGTGTTTTAGCCCCCTGGGCCTTTCTATGCGTCCATGTTCCGGCCAGGGTTTGTCGCCCCGGTCATCTGTTTTTATATTACGGTAGGCTTTCCATGTCCGATATACAGGCTGAAACTCAGGCAGATACGCAATCGCTTTCCCTGCCCGACGCGTTCGATCTCAGCATCCGCATCCTGACCGCAAACGGCTTTTCGGCCGATCACGCCGCGGCCATCGCGCGCACCATCTGCGCCGGCCAGCGCGACGAATGCCATTCGCACGGCCTGTATCGGCTTCTGGTCTGCGTTCACACGGCGCGGGCAGGTAAGGTGTCGTGCGACGCAGCTCCGGTGGTCGTGGACGCCGCGCCGGGCCTCGTCCGGGCCGATGCGCAGGGCGCCTATTCTTTGCTGGCCTTTGAAACCGGACGGCCCTTGCTGGTCGAAAAGGCGCGCCAGACAGGCATTGCGGCCCTGGCCATCAATCACTGCTACCATTTTTCGGCCCTGTGGCCTGAGCTCGAATCCATCGTCGCTGAGGGGCTGGTGGCCCTGGCCCTGACACCGAGCCACAGCTGGGTTGCGCCCTATGGTGGCACCAAGGGGGTGTTCGGCACCAATCCGCTGGCCTTCGCCTGGCCGCGGCCGGGCCAGGACCCGTTTGTGTTCGACTTTGCCACCAGTGCGGCGGCGCGCGGCGAAATCGAACTGCATCGCCGGGCCGGAAAGCCTATTCCCCTTGGCTGGGCGGTCGATGCGGACGGCGAGTCCACGACCGATGCGCAACGCGCCATGGATGGTGCCATGCTGACCTTTGGCGGGCACAAGGGTTCGGCTCTATCGGCCATGATCGAGCTGATGGCGGGGCCGCTGATCGGCGACCTGCTCAGCCTCGAATCGATGGCTTTCGACGCAGGTGCCAAATCGACGCCCTATCACGGTGAGCTGATCATCGCTATCGACCCGAACATCTTCATGGGCGGCAATGTGGCGCACCATCAGGCCCGCGCCGAAGCCCTGTTCGATGCCATAGTGGGGCAGGGCGCGCGCCTGCCGTCGCAACGGCGGTATGCGGCGCGGCGGCGCACGGCGGAACGCGGCGAGGTGACGATCCCGAAGGCGCTTTACCAGGATTTGCTGGCCTTGCTGTAGTGCCGCGGCAAAGACAGGTTTTAGGGCATAATATTGCTGGTTATGAGAGTGCGACTGTAAGGTTGCACCCTTTTTTTGTATCATACTCTCAATTTTTTGCTTTCTATAGCCGATAAGGCAAAAATCATTTCGCAGTTTTCATGTTTCATGAGAAACTACTGCCTGAGCGACGTGTCACAGAATGCGCGCCATATAAAACAGGTAGGAAACGATGCTGAATATTCCCAAGCTGCAACTGCATGTGCCGGAACCGCCGGCGCGTCCCGGTGATCCGGTCTCCTTCGATCATGTCGATATTCCCGCCGCGGGCGCGGTGCGCCGTCCTGATACCGCCGCGCGCGAAGACAGCATGCGCGACCTGCCATACACCCTGATCCGTGTGCTTGACGACGCGGGGCGAGCGGTCGGCCCCTGGGACCCGAAGCTGGACCCCGCCGTCCTGCTGAAAGGGTTGCGCGCCATGCTGATGACGCGCCTGTTCGACGATCGCATGTTCCGCGCCCATCGTCAGGGCAAGACCAGCTTCTACATGAAATCGACCGGCGAAGAAGCCATTGGCGCGGCCCAGTCCCTGGTGCTCGGCGCCGGCGACATGAGCTTTCCAACCTATCGCATGTCGGCCTGGTTGATGGCGCGCGACTATCCGCTGCTCGACATGGTCAACCAGATATTTTCCAACGCCGACGATCCGCTGCACGGCAAGCAGTTGCCTATCCTGACCTCGGCGCGCGACTACGGCTTCTATTCCATCTCCGGAAATCTGGGCAGCCGCTTCGGCCATGCCGTCGGCTGGGCCATGGCTTCGGCGTATAAGGGCGATGACAAGATCGCCATCGGCTATGTCGGCGACGGCACCACGGCCGAAGGCGGCGTCCACGAAGCCATGACCTTTGCCTCGGTCTACCGCGCCCCCGCCATCCTGTGCATCACCAATAACCAGTGGGCCATTTCCAGCTATTCGGGTTTTGCCGGGGCGGAAGCGACTACCTTTGCGGCACGCGCCATCGCCTACGGCCTGCCGGGCCTGCGCGTAGACGGCAATGACTTTCTCGCGGTGTGGGCAGCGACGCAATGGGCCGCCGATCGGGCGCGGACCAATCACGGCACGACGGTTATCGAGCTGTTCACCTATCGCGCCGAAGGCCATTCGACCAGTGACGACCCGACCAAGTACCGTCCCGCCGACGAGGCCAGCCACTGGCCGCTCGGCGATCCGATCGCGCGCCTGAAACAGCACCTCATCGCCATAGGCGAATGGGATGAGGCGCGGCACGACGCCCTTGTCGCCGAACTGACCGAAACCATTCGCGTGGCCGTAAAGGCCGGGGAGGCCGTCGGCACGCTTGGCAAATCCAAGCCCGATGTCCGCCACATGTTCGAAGGCATCTTTAAGGAACCGGACTGGCGTCATATTGAGCAACGCAACGAGATGGGGATCTGATCATGGCGCTCGACACAGGTAATACCGTCTCCGTCAGGACGATGAACATGATCCAGGCGCTCAACAGCGCGCTCGATGTCACCCTGGCCCATGATCCCGACACGCTGATCTTTGGTGAGGATGTCGGCTATTTCGGTGGCGTGTTTCGCGTCACCGACAAGCTACAGGAAAAATACGGCCTGACCCGTTGCTTCGATACGCCGATTTCGGAAGGCGGGATCATCGCCACCGCCATCGGCATGGGGGCATATGGTTTGCGTCCCGTCGTCGAAATTCAGTTCGCCGATTATATTCTGCCGGCCTATGACCAGCTTGTTTCCGAAGCGGCGCGTCTGCGTTACCGTTCTAACGGCCAGTTCTGGGCGCCGATCACGGTGCGTTCGCCCTATGGCGGCGGCATATTCGGCGGCCAGACCCATAGCCAGAGCCCGGAAGCCATCTTCGCCCATATCACCGGGCTGAAAACCGTCATTCCCTCCAACCCGTATGACGCCAAGGGGCTTTTGATCGCGGCCATAGAATGCGACGATCCGGTTATCTTTCTGGAGCCCAAGCGCCTGTACAACGGTCCGTTCGAAGGCCGCCCCGACGGGCAGGTCAAGACCTGGGCGGGGCATCCGATGGCCGAAGTGCCCGAAGGCCGCTACACCGTGCCCCTGGGCAAGGCCGCGACCGTGCGCGAAGGCGGTGATGTCACCGTGCTGGCCTATGGCACCATGGTCCATGTCGCCCTGTCCGCCATCGAAGAAACCGGGATCGATGCCGAACTGATCGACCTGCGCTCCATTGTGCCGCTCGATATCGACGCCATTGTCGCCTCGGTCAAAAAGACGGGGCGGTGTCTGATCGTCCATGAGGCGTCGAAATATGCCGGGTTCGGCGGCGAGTTATCGGCTTTGGTGCAGGAACGCTGCTTCTATCATCTGAAAAGCGCGGTGCGTCGCGTCGGGGGTTGGGATACCCCCTATCCGCATGCCTTTGAATGGGATTATTTCCCCGGGCCGTCCCGTATCGTTCCGGCCCTTCGCGCCTGCCTGGAGGACTAAAGCAACAGTCTGATGTCATCAGACCGCCGCTTTAGATTTTTTCTGTGTCGCACTTTTTAACCGAAAAGTGCGACACACTTTTCGGAAAGTGCTTAGATATGGGACTGTTTCAATTCCACATGCCCGACATTGGCGAAGGTATAGCCGAGGCGGAAATCGCCGCCTGGCACGTCAAGCCGGGTGATGCTATCGCCGAAGATGCCGCCCTGTGCGACGTCATGACCGATAAGGCGACGGTCGATATGACCTCGCCGGTGTCGGGCGTTGTGAAGGCGACTTTCGGTGAACCGGGCGGAGTCGTGGCCGTCGGTTCGGTCCTGGTTGAAATCGAGGTTGAAGGCGCTGGCAATGCTCAGTCGGCCGCACCCATCGCCGCTCAACCAGACCCGAAACCCACCCAACCCCCTGCGCCTTCGGCGGCTCCTGTGGCCCCCCCGTCACAGGCGCAAACCCAGGCAAGCCCGCCGGCCTTTACGACGCGCCCCGAAGGCGAGGCGCCTTTGGCTGCGCCGGCAACGCGCCACCGCGCCCACGAACTGGGCATTCCGCTGCAATATGTGCCGGGCACCGGTCCCGGCGGGCGTATAACGTCTGAAGACCTGGAGGCCTACATTGCCCATGGCGGCGCGCGCCCGTCCGACCGGGCCCAGACTCGGCGCACCGGCGTCACGGAAACGAAGATTATTGGCCTGAGGCGCAAGATCGCCGAAAAGATGCAGGAGGCGAAACGCCGCATTCCGCATTTTTCCTATGTCGAGGAATTCGACCTGACCGAACTGGAAGCGCTGCGCCGCGACCTCAATGACGACCGCACGGACCCCGCCCAGCCCAAGCTGACCCTGCTGCCCTTCTTCATGCGCGCCATGGCCGTATTGCAGCCGGAGTTCCCGACCCTCAACGCGCGCTATGACGATGTGGCGGGCGTGTTGCACAGCTATGACGGCGTTCATATCGGCATCGCCACGCAAACGCCCGGCGGCCTGATGGTGCCCGTCGTCCGCCACGTTGAAGCGCTGAGCGTATGGGACTGCGCCCGCGAAGTGGCGCGCGTGACGGCGGCGGCCCGCGATGGCACCGCCACACGTGAGGAGCTGTCCGGTTCGACCATAACCCTGACCAGCCTGGGCACGCTTGGTGGCATTGCCGCGACGCCTGTCATCAACGCCCCCGAAGTCGCCATCATCGGGCCGAACAAGCTGGTTGACCGGCCGGTGGTGCGCAATGGCCAGATCGTCATCCGCACCCTGATGAACCTGTCCAGCTCCTTTGACCATCGCATTGTCGATGGCCATATGGCGGCAAGCTATGTCCAGCGCCTGAAACGCCTGATCGAGCGGCCAGCCCTGTTGTTTGTGACGCCATTCGCGTCCGGGGAGCGGTCATGAGTGACACGCAAAAGGTCGGGGTTCTTGTCCTCGGCGGCGGTCCCGGCGGCTATGTTGCCGCCATCCGCTGCGGTCAGCTGGGTCTAGATACGGTCCTTGTCGAAGCGGATCGCCTGGGCGGCACCTGCCTGATCCGCGGGTGCATACCGTCAAAGGCGATGATCCATGCCGCCGCCACCTATGAGACGATGACGCAGGCCGCATCGGTTGGGGCGTACGGCATCCGGCTTAAATCGGCCCCCGAACTGAACATGGCCGAGACCGTGCGCTGGAAGGATGGCATTGTCGATCGCCTTAACGGCGGCGTCGCTGCCTTGCTGAAGCGGGCCAAGGTGCGGGTGATTTCCGGGTACGGACGATTTTCCAACGCGCGCACCTGTCACGTCACGACGGCGGATGGCGAGATCGTCATCGAGGCGGATCATGTCATTCTGGCCACCGGTTCCGTGCCGGTCGAACTACCGTTCCTGCCGTTCGGGGGCAAGGTCATCTCCTCGACCGAAGCGCTGGCCCTGACCGAGGTGCCGGCGCGGCTGGTGGTGGTTGGTGCGGGCTATATCGGCCTGGAATTGGGGATCGCCTATGCCAAGATGGGCGCGCAGGTGACGGTGGTCGAAGCGATGGACCGCATCCTGCCGCTCTATGACGCCAAGCTGGTTGAGCCGGTGCGTAAGTGGTTGAATGCGCATGGCGTGACCCTGCATCTCGAAGCCAAGGCCCTGGGAGCGGAAGGCGAGGGACTGGCGATTGAGACCAAAGCGGGTGAGCGCCTGATTCTCCCGGCCGACCAGATTCTAGTCACGGTCGGGCGCAGACCGGCGATCACGGGTTGGGGACTGGAAGAGATGGCCGTGGCCATGGACGGCCGGTTCGTTCGGGTAGATGACCGCTGCGCGACTTCCAGCCACAATGTCTGGGCCATAGGCGATCTCGTCGGCGAACCCATGCTGGCGCACAAGGCGTCGGCCCAGGGCGAAATGGTCGCCGAAATCATCGCGGGAAAACGCCGCCGCTTTGATCCGGTTGCCGTTCCCGCTGTCTGCTTTACTGAACCGGAAATCGTAAGTGTCGGTGCCGGGCCGGATACGCCCGATACCGTGACGGGTGTGTTCCTCTTTGCCGCCAATGGCCGTGCGCTGTCGATGGATGCCGGTGAGGAGGGCGGATTTGTGCGCGTCATCGCCCGGGCCGACACACACCGCATCCTGGGGGTTCAGGCGGTCGGACGCCATATTTCGGAACTGGTCTCGACCTTCACCATGGCTATCGAAACGGGACTGGTCCTCGAAGACGTTGCGGGCATTATCCATGCCCACCCGACACTCGGTGAGGCCTTCCATGAGGCGTCGTTGAAGGCGCTGGGGCACGCTATTCATATCTGACAGCGAAGGGTGAGCGGTTGCGCCGGTTCATTTTTCGCTGGAGGCCGGCTCGCGTCTGGCCTAATCAGGCGGGATGCACAGTGACATCGCTCCCTTTCACGCCATCGATATCAGCCGGCTGGCGCACAGCCTGAAAGCCGAGGGGCGTTCGATCATCCATATGGAGTTCGGCCAGCCGTCGACCGGCGCGCCGCAGGCCGCCATCGCCGAGGCGCATCGCGTGCTCGACAGCGACGGCCTGGGCTATTGGGAAAGCCCGGAGCTGAAACAGCGTTTGGCGAGGCATTACCTCGACAGCTATGGCGTCGTCGCCGCGCCCGAGCAGTTTATCCTGACCTGTGGCGCGTCGCCCGCGCTGCTGCTGGCGCTGATCTCCAGCTTTTCGCCGGGGCAGCGCATCGCCCTGGCGCGGCCGGGCTATGTCGCTTACCGAAATACGCTGAAAGCCCTGAGCCTGGAGCCGGTGGAAATCGCCTGTGACAGCGCCATGCGGTTTCAACTGACCGCCGAAGCGCTGGCGGCGCTCGATCCCGCACCGGATGGCGTAATCATCGCCAGTCCGGCCAACCCGACCGGCACCCTCATCGAACCCGAAGAACTGGCTGCCATCGCGCAGGTTTGCCGCGAGCGTCATATCCGCATCGTCTCCGACGAAATCTATCATGGCCTAAGCTATGTCGCACCCGCCCGGTCCATGCTCGAATTTGCGCCGGACGCCCTGGTCGTCAACAGTTTCTCGAAATATTTCAGTATGGTGGGGTGGCGGCTCGGCTGGTTGCTGGTGCCGGAAAGTCATGTCCATCGCGCCCGCGCCTTTGCCGGCAACCTGTTCTTGACGGCGCCGTCTCTGAGCCAGCACGCGGGTCTGAAAGCCCTGGACAGCCGCGATGAACTGGATGGCCATGTCGCGGTCTACCGCCGTAACCGCGCGCTTTTGCTGGCCGCCTTACCTGCCTTTGGGCTGACGACCATCGCGCCGCCTGACGGCGCCTTCTACATCTATGCTAGCATCGCGCACCTGACTGAGGACAGCCTGGCCTTCTGCAAGACCCTGTTACTGGAAACCGGTGTGGCCACCGCGCCGGGGGTCGATTTCGATCCCGTCGATGGGCACCGCTTCATTCGGCTCAGCTTCGCCGTTTCGACGCCGGAAATCGAAGAGGCGATCCGCCGGCTGACCGTCTATTTCAGTTCGATAAATACCGGGTTGGAATAGACCCACAGGTCGGGCCACGGGTTTTCGCCGACCGGGTCCGGCAAGGGCTCCGCTTCATCTGTCGAGGTGCCGCGCAGGCGGATATAGGCGGGTTTGTCGGCTGTAAAGCGGTAGCTCAAGGTGATGATTTCGCCGTCGCGGGTCCAGTCGGCGGCGGTGAAGCGCTTAACGACGCGGGCGGAGGGCTGCGTGTCGGCATCGGGCGCGGCTTTGCCCGTTACGTTGCCCATGATCAGGTCGATGCGCTTCACCGCCGGATGATCGCCATGGGCATTGGCGCCAGCGGGATCGCGCAGGCGGATCTTGATCGTCACGGTGTGGCCTGACTTGACGTGCGCTGTGCCGCCGATAGAGGCGCCCGCCACATCCATGTCCAGTTCGCTGACCAGATCTCCGGTGGTGACGAAGACGCGGCCCTTGCGCAGGCCGTCGAGGATATCTTCAGGCGTATGTCGCGCCAGGACGTAGGTTTTGGCATACTGGCCGGGCCAAAAATCTTCGCCGCCATCGGCGATGTTGCGGTGCGAATCCGACGACGCTGTGATCCAGAAATGCCGCCCTTCGCCGAGCAAGCTGTCCCACACGCCGCCAACCGTTGCCGTCATGGCGTCAAAGCCGCCGAAGGTCGGGGATTTTTCATAGTAGCCGCGGGCCCGCAGGGTCTGGGGCATGACACCCGGCTTCAAGGAAGCGCCCTGATGGCCCGGCGCGCCTTCCATGCCGACGGCGATATCGGGCGCCGTATCGTTCCAGGCGCGTAACTCGGCCGGGGTGTGGCCGTGGTAGTCGCGCACACCCAGGGCGGAGCGCGAGGGATGGTTGGCGATGATCACAGGCCGGTCCGTCATCACGGTCATTTCGCGCAGCATTTGCAGCATTTTCGCCGTGGTGTCGCGGGCGGGATCTTCGACCTCGTCCTTGGCGTAGGCACTTTCAAAGTGGCGCAGGCCATCGCGTTCGCCACTGTCCAGCGGCATGATCAGGCTGGAATGATCGCCGCCGGGCGTGTCCAGCTCCATGCCGTAGAATTGAATGACTTCGGGGACGTCCCGTCGCGCCGCCAGCAGTTCCGGATAGGCTTGTTCGGCGCGTTGAACCGACAGGCCTGGGCCGCCGTGATCGACGGCGACCATCCAGCTCAGGCCGTAGCGGCGCGCTTCCTCGGCATTGCGCACCATGGGGTAGATGCCATCCGTGCCCAGGACGTATTTTCCGTCCTTGAACCGTCCGGAATAGCGGCTGTGGACGTGGTGATCGCCGGCCTGCCAGGTGCGGGTTTCAGTCATGGCCGCGTTCGTTGCGCCTGCCGTTGTAAGGGCAAGCAGGGCCAGGCAGAGACGGTAGGGCATGGACACTCCGGTATCTTTTGCCGCGGGCGGGACGATCAGTTGCGCAGGCGGCGGGAGAAGTAGACGGCGCTGTAGGCCAGCAGGAGCAGGCCAAGACCGGCCGTGCCATAGGCGGCGGCAGCGAGAAACTGCGTCCACGGCAGGACGACGCCGCTGAAATTCTTGAACAGCAACAGGGCGACGGAGCCGAGATAGCCGCTGGCGTCGGCGACGTAGATGAGAAAGCCCGCAGTTCCGGCCATGCGGCTGGCGGCGATAAAGCGGTCGAAAAGAAGCGCGTTGAACGGCGTATAGGCGAGATAGAGACCGCCGCCGAGCAGGATCATCCACCAGACCGGCCCGGTCAGGCCTTGCTGGAAGGCGAAGGTGGCGCCCGCCGCCAAGAGAAGGCCCAGGCCGACCATGGCCAGGTTGGCCATGAAGGCGATCCGGTTGTCGCGGAAGATGGTGAGGAGGGCCATGGCGACCAGGACCGCCGCACCGACTGGCAATTCCGAGACGGTGAAGATGGATGCGCTGTCCTTGAAGCCGAGGTCCGTCCAGATTTCGGCCGCGAAATTGTCGCGGAAGTCGCGCAGGGCGGTCAGGCCGACATAGAGAACGATCAAGGCGATCAGGCCGGGCGCGAAGGCGGAAAAGACGGCATGGCGGGCGGCCCGGTTCATGGGCACACGGGCGGTACGGGCGGCTTCGTCTTCGGCGCTGGGCGGGGGCATTTGGGCAAGGCCCAGGACGCAGATAAGCAGCAGGGGCGCGAAGATAAGACCGGTGACGGCGGGCATCCAGAATTCGGTCGCCCAGCCTTGCAGCATGACCCATTTACCGACCGACTTCACCACGCCGGACGAGACGATGAAACTGGCGCACAGGATCGAGCCCAGGATTTCGGAAGCACGGCGGCCTTCGAGAAATCCGAACACCAGACCCCAGATCAAGCCCAGCGACAAGCCGTTGAAAAAAAGGCAGGCGATATTCCACGGCGCGGGGACGGCGGCGAAAGCGACCAGGGTCAGTTCAGCGAACCCGATCAGAAGGACTATGGCCAGGGCGCGCCACCGCGGAGGCAATTCCGACACCACCTTGACGCCGATCACCTTGGATAGGGCGTAACCGAAGACCTGAAAGATGACCAGGGCGATCTTGTAGTCGACCACGATGCCGAACCCCAGGGCGGCGATATCGGCGTAGCTGGCGACGGCGAACGGCTTGCGGTAGGCGTACATGGCGAAATAGGCGCCGAACGCCATGAGCCCGCCGTAAAGGGCGAAAACCGGCGTGGGCGCCTTGGCCAGCCAGCGTTGAAACGGAGACAATGCGGCGGTCATATTCGGTTTTTCCTTCAGGTCCGTGTGGCGCCGGGGCGCTGGCCGGCGGTTATGCGGGCCTCCAGCTCAGGCAGCAGGGCGGCAATGTCTGCAACGCTGTCCACAACGTAGTCCGCCCCCGCCGCCAGCAGACCGTCGCGGGCCTGCGATACACGCGCATTGCGAAGCATTGGTGACAGCGCGGTATAGGACGGGAGGTCGAGACCGGTGCCATTGCCGCTGGCCGCAACGCCGATGGTCCAGACGCCGGCTTCGCGGCCTTCCTGTATGCCGACCACCGCATCATCGACCTTTACGCAGGCGCGCGCCGGCCAGGCGCCGAGTTCGACGAGGGCCTTCCATGTCATGAGCGGGGAGGGACGACCCTCCGGCGTCTCACCGGCACAGACAACCAGATCGGGCGCATAGCCCTGCGCGGCGGCGCGTGGCAGTATGGCCTGCATCATCTCACGGCTATAGCCCGTGCCGGAGCCGATGCGCGCGCCGCGATCGCGCAGGTGGGCAACCAGGTCGGCGGCGCCAGGAATAAGGTCGGCGGTGGCGGCCGCGGCGTCGATCATGTCTGGCGCGAGGTCAGACAGGAGCCGGTCCAGGTCCGCGTCCCCGGCGTCGCTGCCGTGTGTGTCGCGCCAGATGGTACGCATAGGGTCACGATTGAGGATGGCGGCGATGTGGGCGCGCTTGGCCATGCCCATGTCGGCGCGGGCTTCGGCTTCGCCAAGGGTGAACCCCTCACGGGCAAACAGGGCCTGAAGCGCCCGTACGGGCGCGAGGCTGCCGTGGTCGACCATAGTGCCGGCCCAGTCGAATACGAAGGCCTTGATAGGGGATGGGGGCATGGGGTCCTCAGAAGCTGTTGAAAGTGTGTTCGGCTATGGCGAAGGCGGTCGAGGCGCCGGCGCCGCAGGTGACAACGCACAGGCGGACGTCCGGCAGGGGTGCGTCGATGAGGTAAAGGCGGTCCGGGGCCACGGCATAGGTACCGGTCCAGCGTTCGAGCGTTGGCGGCGGCGCCCCCAGGACGGCGCGGTATTCATCCAGGATGAGATCGTCCACCGCCGTGGTGGCGAAGGGTTCTGGCGCGTCGTCATAATGGTGGCTGTCGCCGACGACGATGGATCCGTCGGCGCTTTGAACCACGATCAGGTGCACGCCATGGGCGATGTGTTCGGCATGGGTTTCGCGCAGGCGCTCAGTGAGCGCCCGGGCTTCGGGCAGGTCCGAATAGCCGAGATAGCGGACCAGACTGAGGTCGGACATAACCGCGCCGGGCAGCCTTAGGCCGGGATCCTCCAGCCGCAGCATCTGCAACTGGCAGCGGGAGACGTTGTGCGCGCGGATGCGGTCAGCGAACAGGCCGGACAGGTCGTCACCCGGGCAGACGATGATGCGTTCGGCGCGAAACTCACCCTGTGAGGTGGTCAGGCGTCCTTGTTCGACGCCCGTCACCGCTGTGCCGTAAAACCGGGCAACGCCCAAGGCAGACAGGTATTGGCTCAACAGTGGAATGGCGGTGCGGGATTCGACGCGCAGGTCGTGGGGGGAATGCAGGACGACGCGTTGCCCTTCGGCCAGGAAGGGCGCGTCCTGCGGGCGCAACAATTCGCATCCTTCGCCCATCTCCGTTTCGAGAAAGGCGCGCAGCACGGCTTCCGATTCCGCATAGCGCGCGGCGACATAGAGGCCGCGATGTTCGATGGCGATCCCGGCCGGACCGGCGACCTCCTGCCAAATGTCGCGGCTGCGCTGGGCCAGTTGATGGAAGGCGCCGCGCTGCTGTCCCGTCACCGTGACAAAGCCGAAATTGCGGATAGAGGCGCCCGTCGCGCGCGCTTGGCGTTCGAATAGGGCAACCGTGAGGCCGGCTTTCGCGGCGGCATAGGCATGGGCCAGGCCGACGATACCGCCGCCGACCACGGCCACGTCATAGGTGCTGGTCATGGCTATACGACCATCTGCCCGATGCCGGGATCGGTTCGGCTGGCGCGGCCCGTTTCGATATGACCGGCGTAGCGGCGCGACCAGGCAGTGTCACCGCCGACGGTCAGGGTCAGGTCGTACCAGTGGTCGCTGGCGCCGAGGTCCAATCGGAGGGTCTGGATGGCGCGGCCGGCCAGGTCCACGGTGCGCGACCCGGCGCCGTAGCGCGGATCGACATTAAGGGTCACGGTCAGGGGCGCTTCGCCGGTGTTTTGCAGGACCAGGACCAGTTCGCCGGTCTTCGCCACCTCGCTGACCTGAACGCTGACGGGATCGGGAACGATCTTGTCATGGCGTTCCATGCGGCCGGCGAAATGACGGTAGAAGCCGTTCGGGCCATGAACGGCCAGATCATAGACGTGGCGGTCGGGATGGTTCCAGTGACCGGCAGTATGGCTTTGGCCGGCATCGAGCGTGTAGCGCCATGGCCCCGCGACGGCATAGGGACCGTAATCATGGATGGTGAAGACGGCTGCCTTGGAGCCCGTATTGGCCAGGTCGATGAAAAAGTCGCCGCCGACCTGACGGCCGTTGGCCGTCAGGGCATAGGGCAGGGGGCGGGCGGGACGTTGTTCGGCCGGCTGGCCGCCCGGTGCCTGGACCGCCGGAATTTTTAGCGACGGTTGCGCGGCGGCATGGGCCAGACGCGCCTTGTAGTCGTCGGTCGAGGGCAGGCGCAGTTGCGACAGGTCGCGATTGGGCGTTTTGAAATCGAAGGCCGAGGTCAGATCGCCGCTGACGGCGCGACGCCAGTCGCTGATATTCGGTTCCATGACGCCAAAACGCTTTTCAATGAACTTGATCGTCGAAACATGGTCGAAGGTCTCGGAGCAGACGAAACCGCCGCGGCTCCACGGCGATACCACCATGGCCGGGATGCGGATGCCCAGACCGAGCGGTTGCAGGCCGGAATTGGGGTTATGGGGATCGTGGCCATAGTCCTTGAACTCGCCCGCGACACTGACGCCGCTGAAGCCTTGCGTCTCGTCAGCGGGCGGCATGGGCGGCAGCATATGGTCGTACAGGCCACCGGCTTCGTCATAGTTGATGATGAAGACGGTCCTGGCGAAAACCTCCGGGTGATCGGTCAGGGCCTCGATCAGCTTGGCGCAGACATTTTCGCCTTCGGCCGGCGTATAGGTTGGGTGTTCGGACAGGGCGGCGGCGGTGACGATCCAAGATACCTGCGGCAACTTGCCGGCGGCGATATCGGCGCGGAAAGCCTCAACCAGTTGCTGGCCGTCGGAGCGCGTGCGGTCGGCGCCGGTCTTGTGCTCGGATACCCATGATCGGCCGCGCCGATACAGGCTCGATTCCTTGTCGCAGGGGCGGAAAGGCTTGAAGACCGACAGGATGTTGTCGCCGAAATTGTCGTATTCCTGATAGACCTTCCAATCGATCCCGGCCTTTTCCAGCCGCTCGGCATAGGTGGTCCAGGTGTAGGCTGTGATGGGGCGGTCTTCGGCCATGTCGGCTGAGGGCGTTTCGTCCTCGCCGTAATTGCTCAGCACCGGTTCGCCGCCGACACGGCCCGCGCCATTGCATCCGGTCCACAGATGCAGGCGGTTGGGATAGGTCTGGGTCAGGGTGGAGCAGTGGTAGGCGTCGCAGATGGTGAAGTTGGCCGCCAGCGCGTGGTAGTAGGGCAGGTCGGATGCCTTGTAATAGGTCATGCGGTTCTGCAACTGCTTGGATAAACCCCATTGATCGTAATGGCCGCCGTTGACGATCAGGGTCGCCGCGTCGTGGCCTTGGTCCGCGCCATCGACGACATAGGCATTGGCTGTCTTGGAATCTGCCCAGTAGGGCATGACGTAGCCATCGGCATGCTGGTCGCTTGGCTGGCGCCAGACACTGTGACCATTGCGCAACCGCAAAGGACGGGGATCCCCTTGGCCACGCACTCCGGCGAAGGTGCCGAAATAGTGGTCGAAGGCTCGGTTTTCCTGCATGAAGATGACGATGTGTTCGACATCTTCGATAGTGCCCTTGGTGTTGTTGGCGGGGGTCGCCATCGCCTTTTCCAGTGAGGCCAGGGCGGCGGCGCCCAATCCCGCGCCGGCCATTTGCAGCAAGCGGCGGCGATTGGTTTCAACGGGGATTCGGGTCATGACGGAGCCTTATCGAGACAAAATCCCTTCTGGTATAGACCAGAATTTTCAGGCGTAGTTTTAAATTTTCATGACAATTTCAAGGGACAGAAAATCGGTAATGGCCTCGAAATTAGTTTGTAGCGATATAGATGATCTGGTATAGACCAGATAAATTCCCTACCCTAATAAGTCACCGCTGGAATCGCTTATGAATACGACGTCTTCATCCTTCCTGTCTCAAGCCCCGGAGTCATCCGATGCCGTTGCGGATATATTGACACTTTATGCCACGCGCGGCGACGATCACTACGGTGAGCATGTCAGTCAGCGTGAGCACGCCGAACAATGCGCCTGGCATGCTCAGGCCGACGGCGCCGAGGAAGCACTTGTGGTGGCCGCCCTGTTGCACGACATTGGCCATTTGCTGCACAAATTCGGTGAGGACGCCGCCGACCGCGGCATAGATACGCGTCATGAGCGCATTGGTTCTGGTTATCTAGCCCGTATCTTGCCGCCGTCCGTTACGCGGCCGATCGCCTTGCATGTCTCGGCCAAGCGCTACCTCGCCACCGCAAATCCGGAGTATCTGGAAGGGCTGAGCGACGCATCGCTGCAAAGTTTCATTTTGCAGGGCGGAATGATGAGCGAGGCAGAAATAGCCGCTTTCCTGGCCGATCCGGATCATGACGCGGCGATGAAATTGCGGGCCTATGACGAGTTGGGCAAGGTGGTTGGCGTTGAAATGCCAGGCTTTGCGACCTATGAACCGATGATCCGCAGGCTGATGGTTGGGACGGACGCGGTAGTGGGCGCCGGCGTGGCCTGACCGGTAAAATCAATTCCGTGCTGGACGCGGGATGGCCGAATCGGCTTTCAGTCGCAGGTCGTCCATTATATTCGCGTGCCCGTTATGACTGCCAAAAAACCGCTCGATCGGCCCGACTGGTGGATGGATCTGCCCGATGCCGTGGATTCGCGGCACTATCTGGGCGTCCGCGACAGTATTGCCGCCCATATTCACAATGGCAGCCTGGCCGAAGGGGCGTGTCTGCCGTCCGAGCGCCAGCTTCAAACAGGCACGGGCGCGGCGCGCGGCACGATTCGGGCGGCCTTGTTCCAGCTGGAGGCCGAAGGGCTGATCTATCGCAAGGAACGCAGCGGGTGGTATGTGTCACCGCCGCCGATCGTGTACGATCCCACGCGATGGGAGGGCTTTATGTCCTATGTCGCAGCGCAGGGACGTACCCCGAAGACCGAATTGCTGGACGCGCGGACGATTGCTGCAACGGCTGAGCTGGCGGCGGTGTTCGGCGTCGACAGCGGCGCGCCGCTGTATGAAATCCGCCGCCGTCGCTATATCGATGACCGCGCTGTTCTGGTTGAAACCATTCATGTCGACCCGCGTTTGACGCCGTCATTGCTTGAGCACGACCTTAGCCAGTCTCTCACCCAGGTGCTACGCAGTCACTACAGTATAGCCGTTGTGCGCAATCGCATAGACATGGCGCCGTGTGCGCTGACTCAGGATGAGGCGGTGGCGTTGCGCCTCAAATCGGGCTTGCCGGGCTTGTTGGTCAAGCGCATCAGTTATGACGCGCAGGGGCGCGTTGTTGAATACGACCTGGAATATTGGCGCCACGACGCACTTAAGATCAGCGTAGACATTCGCGTCGGCAACTAACCTTCGCTCTTTCAAGCACAATTTGAAATGAGGCGTATTTGACGCGAAGGTTGCTGTCTTCGCGCGTACGCGTTGCCGTCAGTTATACCTTGGGACAGACATAAAACCATACATATGTGACATTTTTTTTACATTATGCTAAAAAGAATATAAAATTAATCAATTGAATTAAACTGGTTTACACCAGATTTATTTTGCGACATTAAGCAACTGCTTCTTACTAATAATCATTAACTGGGCGTAACCTGTCCATATCGAATTCTGTCTTGTGTCAGAAGGTGCGCCACCGTGCGTCTACCTCGGACCAATCGGGGGCAGGGACGGATCGGGTGCGCAGTCAAAAAGAAGCATCGCAAAAACAGCATATGGACACATCTGGAGAACACCCATGTCATTCCATCCTCTTACGTCACGGCTTCGTGCCGGCGCGCGCTCGCGTGCTCTTCTCGGCGTCAGCTTCGGCGCCCTTGTGATTGCCCTGCCGCTGGCTGCCTTCGCTCAGGATCAGGCGCCGGCTGAAGACACCACCACGGTTGTGGTCACTGGCCAGCGCCTGTCGAACGCCAACTCGATCGGCCAACAGAAGAAGGCCACCGTCGTTACCAATGTCATCTCGTCGGATGATCTGGGCAAGTTGCCGGACGCCAACGTGGCCGACGCCCTGGCGCGCGTTCCCGGCGTCAATGTTGTGGTCAACCAGGAAACCGGCGAAGGCGAATATGTCGCCATCCGCGGCTTCGGCGGCACCTTCAACACCTATGCCATCAATGGCGTTCGGGTGGCCCTCACCGATACCGACAGCCGCCGGATGTCGATGACGGTCCTGCCGCCCAACGGCCTGAAGGCCATTTCGGTCAGCAAGACGCTGACGCCGGACATGGATGGCGACGCCATTGGTGGCGCGGTCAATTTCGTGACCCCGAATGCCTTCGACTTCAAAAAGGACGTCGTTCGCGTCTTCGCCAGCTATGGCATAAACGATCGCGCCCAGGCCCAGGGTGAAAAGGACGGCAACTCTCAGATCCAGATCGACGCCTCCCATCGTTTCGACGGTGGGAAGTGGGGCGTTTTCGGGTCAATCAACTATGGCAAGAGCAACTACCATAACGAAGAAACTGAGAATGACGGTGAGTGGGAACCTTACCACTGGCGTAAGGATTCTCAGGAAGCCATCGACGAGAAGTCGATGTACCTGCCGGGCATCGACCTCGACTATCGTCGCGGTTCGCAGGAGCGTTACGGCGGCAATTTCTCGGTCGATTACCACGGTGATGACACCCAGCTTTATCTGCGCGGGCAGTTCTCCAAGCTGAAGCGCGTCGGCACCAATGACTATACGGACGAGCGCAGCCGCAAGACCGCCCGTCTGCAGCAGGTCAATATCGACGACACGACGCTCAAGCAGCCGGAACAGATGATCATTGGTCACGGCGCGCGCGGCAACATCTATGGTTACACCACGGCGCAGATCAAGGATTACGACGGTGACGGTATCATCACCGACGCCGATATGAAGAGTAGTTCCTCATATTGGTCGTTGAATGGCCGCTCTGGCGTCTGGGATCCTAAGGCCTTCCAGTTCGCCCGGACGTTCGAGACCCAGGATCAGGAATCCAACCTGATGACGGTCAATGCCGGCGGCATTACCCACAAGGACGCCCTGACCCTTGAGTACGACCTCAGCTATTCATATGGCGAAAAGGGCAATAACGGCCATTTCGGCATCGGCTACAATTGCGACAAGTGCAGCACCGATCCGATGTTCACCTCCACGGGTATCCTGTGGTCGTCCGCCGATCCGCGCTTCCCGCTGGCCCAATTGCCGGCCTATGCCGCCAATGTCGATCATCGCGACGATCTCCTGCCCTTCGACGGCGCCTTCTATGACAAGGACAAGCAATCCGACGCCCGCACCGCATTGCGCGTTGACGCCACCTATGATTTCGGCGGCGTTTTTGACCACATCAAGGCGGGCTTCAAATACGCCAAGTCCGAGCGCAAGTACGATTCCACGCCGCTATGGGACGGCAATGTCGATGGCACGGCTCTGGAGAACTCAACTTTGGCGTCTTCGGGCCTTGTCGAGCGTCAGGTCCAGGGCATCGATCACGGCACCTACTATTACGGTTCGATCATGAGCCGGGCAGCGGTGGAAAAAGCGATTACCGCCGCCATGGCCCGTAATCCGACCACCTTCTCCGCAGCCGATCTGAATCAGTCGGACAAGCACGGATCTGAAACCGTTACCGCCGCCTACGCCCTGGCGGACATGCGCTTCAACGATGTTCAGGTTCTGGCCGGTGTGCGGGTGGAACACACGGCGGTTGAAAACACCTCATGGGCTTCGGACGATGACAACGGCGGCACATCCGGCTTCGTGACCTACAAGAAGACGTACGACAATGTTCTGCCGTCGGTCACCGCCGTGTGGCGCCCGGACAGCAAATTTGTCTATCGCGGCGCCTTGTGGACCAGTTTCTCGCGTCCCGAATATGGCAATATCAGCCAAGGGGTGTCGATAAGCCGTGATCCGGCAACGCACGAGATCGTCAAGGTCGAGCGTGGTAATCCCGACCTCAAGCCGGCCCAGTCGCTCAATCTCGATCTGTCGGCCGAATACTATCCCGACGCATCGAGCATGGTGTCGTTGACCTACTTCCAGAAGGTTATCCACGATTTCATCTTTACCAATGGTTCGTCGGTCAATGCCGACACCAAGGAAGGCACGATTGAGTATACCCAGCCGCAAAATGGTCAGAAGGCGACCATCTCCGGCGTCGAACTGAATGTCATCAAGTCGTTCGAAGGTCTGCCTGCACCGTTTGACGGCTTCGGCGTCGAGTTCAACGTGACATCGCAGAATTCTTCGGCCGAAACCGGCCTTAGCTATCGTGTCGGGCGGCCGATCCCGTTCATCCAGTCTCCGGACCTGAACTATAATGCGGGCCTGACCTACCAGAAGTACGGGTTCGAAGCGAAACTGGCGTACCAGTACCAAGGTGCTTATATCGAGGACCTGCGCGATAACGCCGTCGACAAGTGGGTGCAGCCGAACAAGAGTCTGGACCTGCACACGCGTTACACCTTCCGCCCGGGTCTGAGCGTCGATTTCGATGCCCAGAACATCCTTGACGGCCACCGTTACTACACGACCAAGGGCAAGCACCCGTCCTATCAGAAGGACTATATGGAGCCGGGTCGTAACTTCATCCTGCGTCTCGCCTACAGCTACTGATGTCCCCAAAGGACCGTTATCCCCGGTCCTTGAACCTGTGGCGCTCCGGACTCGTCCGGAGCGCCTTTTTGCATTGAGGTGACAAGTTTTGGCTTTTAATTATCATATAAATCCGATAATGAAGGGGTTGGCCGCGACGAAGACGGCAAAACGGCGAGGAATGCATGACAAGACAATGGGCATTGGCCGGCGCAGCGGCGACCCTGATTATGGCCGCAGGCTCGGGCCAGGCCTTTGCGGCGGACGCCAAGCGGGCAACTTTCGGCAGGTTAACGGATGGCCAGACGGTCGAAGCCGTGACGCTCAGCAACCACAAAGGGACATCCGCGACTGTGATCACCTATGGCGCCAGCCTTCAGGCACTGATGACGCCCGACCGCAATGGCAAGGCGGCCGATATTGCCCTGGGCTATAGCGATCTCAAAACCTACGTCTCCACTCCGCAATATTTCGGCGCGACCGTCGGCCGCTTCGCCAACCGTATCGCCGCAGGCAAGTACAGTATCGACGGCAAGACCTATGCTGCACCGGTCAATAACGGCGTCAACTCCCTGCATGGCGGCACAAAGGGCTTCGACAAGGTCAACTGGACCGTCGTGAAGGTTCAGGACGGCGACGCGGCTAGCGTCGAAATGACCTATGTCAGCCCGGACGGCGATATGGGTTATCCGGGGCAGATGACCGTACATGCCATTTATTCACTGAATGAAAACAATGAACTGACCATCCGTTACACCGCGACGACCACCAAGCCGACCATCGTCAATATCACCAACCACGCCTATTGGAACCTGGCGGGCGAGGGGGGTAGCCGCTCGATCAATGAGCACACATTGACCCTGCTGGCTGACGCCTATTTGCCCACGGATGCGGGCGCCATTCCCACGGGTGAGATTCGCAAGGTGGATGGGACAGTCTTCGATTTCCGCAAGCCGACCGCCATTGGCGCCCGTGTGCGTGACGCCGCCGATCCGCAGATTGTCTTTGGCCGCGGCTACGATCACAATTGGGTCGCCAGCCGGACCCGTACCGCGGCACCGCGCCTGATGGCCGTGGTCGAAGACGCCGTATCCGGTCGCAAGCTTGAATTGCTATCGGACCAGCCGGGTATACAGTTCTATTCCGGTAATTTCCTCGATGGCACGTCGTCAGGCAAGTCGGGTCACATTTACCGCGAAGGCGATGCGTTCGTGCTTGAGCCGCAGATATTCCCCGATACGCCGAACCAGCCGGATTTCGGCTCCGCGATTCTGCGGCCGGGCGAGACCTATTCCAACACGCTGATCTACCGCTTCAGCACACAATAAGTTCAGGGAGATTTTCAATGAAGATGACATCCGTAATGAAGGCGTTTGTTGTGGCGGGCACCCTTAGCCTGGCGGGACAGGGGATGTTGATGCCGGTCCACGCGGAAACCTCGCGCTGGCCGGCGGCTAAGGCCAACCAATGGTATGGCGAACAGCGCTGGCTGGTCGGTGCCAACTTCCTGCCGACCGATGCGATCAACCAGTTCGAGATGTGGCAGGCCGACACCTTCAATCCGACCGAAATCGATAAGGAATTCGGTTATGCCGAAGGCATCGGCATGAACACCATGCGGATCTTCCTGCACGACCAGTTATGGGCCCAGGACCCGGAAGGCTTCAAAAAACGCGTTAACATCGTGCTCGACTTGGCGGCCAAGCATCATATCAAACCAATGCTGGTCCTCTTCGATTCCTGCTGGGACCCCAACCCCAAGCTGGGACCGCAGCACCCGCCCATTCCGGGCGTGCATAATTCGGGCTGGGTGCAGTCGCCGGGGACGGCGGGCCTCCTCGATGAAGCCGGCTGGCCGAAATACGAATCCTATGTGAAGGGCATCGTCGGTGCCTTTGCCAAGGATGAGCGCATCCTGGCCTGGGACGTTTGGAACGAGCCGGATAACCAGGGCGGCGGCAACTACAACCAGCTCGACGAACAGACGAAGACGGCCCAGGTCGCGAAGCTGCTGCCGCAAGTCTTCGCCTGGGTGCGTACCCAGGACCCGGTCCAGCCCCTGACCTCCGGTGTCTGGCACAATGACGATTGGTCGCCAAACGGCCACCTCAACGCGGTGGAGCGCGTGCAGATCGATCAGTCGGATGTCATCAGCTTCCACAGCTACGACTGGCCGGAACGTCTGGAGCAACGCATCAAGTCGCTTCAGCCCTACGGGCGACCCTTGTTGATGACGGAATATATGGCGCGCGGCAATGGCTCGACCTTCGATTCCGCCCTGCCCATGGCGCGCAAATACAATGTCGCCGCCATCAATTGGGGCTTCGTCCTGGGCAAGAGCCAGACCAACATGCCGTGGGATTCCTGGGAAAAGCCCTACACGAAATCCCAGCCGACCCTGTGGTTCCACGATATCTTCTACCCGGATGGCAAGCCCTATCGTCAGGCAGAGGTTGAACAGATCAAGGCCATGACGACCGAGGCGGCAAAGGCCTTCAAAAAGAAATAGGCTAGGGTGCCGGGAGATCAATCTCCCGGCATTTTTCATGAGCGGGCGGCGGCGTTCATTCCGGCTTGATCGATATAGGCCTGGTGCGTCGGCAGGCTTTCGGCGGCCTTTTCGATCAGCCCCTTGAAACGGGCCAGCCAGCCGGCGCCGTCGGTTTCGCGGTACGCGGCCAATGGGTCCACGCGCTCGGGGACATGCAACTGGCCGATATGGACGGCCAGCCAGGAATGCATGCCGAAGAGATCCAGCTCCTTGCTGGGGATTTTGCCGTACCGTTTGAACAGGTCCAGGGAGTCCTTGAGCGAATCCGGCACATCCATGTGGGCGCAGTACCGCCAAAGGGGTGAATCGTCGCGCGTTGTCAGCTTGTAATGCAGGATGATGAAGTCGCGAATGCGTTCGAACTCGGTAAGGGTGATACGATTGAATTCCGTGCTCAGAGCCGGATCGAAAGTGCTGTCCGGGAACAGGGTCAGCAGCTTGGCGATGCCGGATTGGATCAGGTATAGGCTGGTCGATTCCAGCGGTTCCATGAAGCCGCTCGACAGGCCGATGGCCACGACGTTCTTGTTCCAGAACTGGCGGCGGCGGCCGGTCGTAAAGGCGAGGGGCTTGGGATCGCCCAATGGTTCCGCGTCCAGGTTTTCAAGCAGGACACGCGCCGCTTCGTCGTCGCTGATGAATTGCGAGGCGTAGACGTGGCCGTTGCCGGTCCGGTGTTGCAACGGTATGCGCCATTGCCAGCCCGCCTGATGCGCTGTTGACCGGGTATAGGGGGTGAAGTTGCTGGTTGAGGCGCACGGCACGGCCAAAGCGCGATCGCACGGCAGCCAGTGCTGCCAGTTCTCATAGCCGGTTTTCAGGGCGCCTTCGATCAGAAGGCCGCGGAAGCCGGAGCAGTCGATGAAGAGCTCTCCGTCGATGACCTGGCCGTCCTGAAGCGTGACGGATCGCACAAAGCCCGACTGAGAGTCGAGTGTGACGTCGACGACCCTGCCTTCGCGCCGCTTGATGCCTTTCGCTTCGGCATAGGTGCGCAGCATCGCGGCATAGAGGCCGGCGTCGAAATGGTAGGCATAGTCATAGGTGGACAAGACGTGACGCGGATCGGGGGACGGCGGGGCGAACCGGTTACGTTTCGCCGCCGACCAGGCCATGCAGTAGTCGTCCAAGCCTGTGGCCTCTCCGGCCTGGAAGGCCTGCCACCAATAGTGATGCAGGTTCACCAGGTCGAACGGGCGGCCAAATGTCCCGAACGGATGGAAATAGCTGTGGTCTTGCTTGCCCCAGTTCACGAACTGGATGCCGAGCTTGAACGAGGCTTGCGTCGCGCGCACGAAGGCGGCTTCGTCTATGCCGAGGGTCTGGTTGAATCTGAGAATGGGGGGAATTGTCGCTTCGCCGACGCCGACCGTGCCGATATCTTCTGATTCGATCAGCGTGATGGCGCAGTTCTTCTGCAAGGCGTTGCCCAGGGCGGCGGCGGTCATCCAGCCGGCCGAGCCACCACCGACAATAACGATGTTGCGAATGTGCCGATCCATAGGTTCTCCTCCATTAAGCGCCCATGTTTCGGCAAGCCTTTGGTTTAGCGGGCTATTTTCTGCGTAACACTCGTTGTGGGTGATGACAATCAATTTGTAGGATAATAGTGATAAATCGCGAGGTCCCTAAGTGAACGCGACGTGAGGAACGCCGACATCTTTTTTTGTCTAATATGTCGGCCCCGCTTTGCGTTTGGCACGGACCTGTGTCTTGAAAAAAGTATTACAATATTAGCAACTTATGGTCATTCCTCCTCTTTATGGACGTGCAGACTACGGTCTGGCATGCGGGTGCTGTCCCTATACAATTGAAATTACAGAGCTATTTAAATTGTAGCATAATTGCATCATGAGGCCCGTCTTGCATGGAAAATTGAAAAAAGCGATTGCGTAATAAATACGATAAATCATATATAGTCGCCACGACTGCGTGCTGCCACCTTGCGCGACATCCAAATTAAAAAAGCAGGAACAGGGAATGAAACTCAAAGCTTACATCCTGGCTACGGCCTCTACCGTTTCGATTCTGGCGTGGGGCGGGGGTGCACTGGCCCAGACGACTCAGGCAGACCAATCCCAGCCTCAAACTCAGGCCCAGACTCAGGCTCAGGCTCAGGCTCAGCTGACAACGGATTCGGAAAATGCGGCGACCACGGTTGTCGTCACCGGCATGAAACGCAGCATGGCGTCATCGCGGGCGTTGAAGAAGAATTCCGACCAGATCGTCGATGCGGTCGTCTCGGCGGAAATCGGCAAATTGCCGGATACGGCGGTGTCCGACTCGCTGGCCCGGGTGACCGGCGTCACGGTCGGCCGCAGTGGCGGTGAAGCCGATAGCGTCCTGGTCCGCGGCCTGCCCAACATCGCCACAAGCTATAATGGCCGAGACATTTTCACCGCCGAAGGCCGGTTTGTTGCATCGCAGGACTTCGCCGCCGGCAATGTCGCGGCACTTGAGGTCTACAAATCGACGACCGCCGATCAGGTCGAAGGCGGTATCGCCGGCTTGATCAATGTGCGTGGCCGCCGTCCCTTTGATTTCAAGGGGCGCGAAATTTCGGGCATGTTGAACTATGTCTATGCCAACCAGTCCAAGAAATATTCGCCGAACGGCAACCTGCTGCTGAGCGACCGGTGGATGACGGGCGCGGGCGAATTTGGCGCTTTGCTGAACGTCTCCTATCACCGCTTTCAGTATCTCGACTCGAAGCGGTTCATCGGATCTTTCGTCAGCGCCACGGTCGACGGCAATCTGACCTCGAACGCAGCCCAGTACGGCGGCAAGCGCTTTGCTGACGATATCGGCGTCAACTATGCCGAGCACGACCGTGAACGGCCCTCGGCGAATGCAGCGCTGCAATGGCGCCCGAGCGAGGAACTGGAGCTCTATGCGGACTTCCTTTACCAAGGCTATGAATCCAAGACCTCGGACCGTAATCTGGAAGTGCCATTGTGGGCCGGTTCCAACTACGGCAATATTCAGCTATCCAGTGACGGGTCGCGCGTCGAAAGCATGACGGTGACCAATCCGTTCCATCCGCAGGGCTGGCAGGCGGCCACGACGGATCATACCGACACCTATCAGGCGGCCATCGGCGGCAAATGGAAGTCCGGTCCGTGGACGGTGTCGGCTGATCTGGCGACGACCCAATCAAAGTATTTCCTGTCGGTCTATAGCTGGGACTTCGCGTTTACCAGCAGCCCGACGGTCAACGTCATGTATAATGCCGGTTCTGACGGGGGTGTGAACTTCACGTTCGACAACTTCGATACGACCAATCCCAATAACGTCAAATTCCGCGGCTTCTATGACCGTCAGTTGTCGGCGCGCGGCCGCGACGTCCAGTTCCGCACCGATGTCGAATATCGCACCAACCTGACCTATCTGCCGCGCGTTCGCTTCGGCGTCCGCTATGTCGACCGTAAGGCGGGCTTTGACAACGGGGACCGCTACGTCAATGTCGAGGGCATGAACCTGACCCTGCCTCAGACGGGGCTGGATATCCGGACGACTCAACCGGGCTTCGTCGGTTTCGACTATCCGAGCATACGCAGCTGGGCGTCGCCGACCTATGAATCTATCCGCTCCAATGCGGCGGCGATCCGGCAATTGGTCGGTTTCCCCGCTGGTGCGCCGCCCTATAACCCCTCCCAGCACTTCACAGCCGACGAAAAGGCGACCGCCGGTTACGGAGAGGTCGACTATAATTTCAATATCGGCAGCATTCCGGTTGACGGTATCGTCGGGGTTCGGGTGGTCAAGACTGAAGAAAGCGTGACCAGCAGCCAGCGGACATCGGATAGCGACTATACCGATACCCTGCCGTCGGCAAGCATGCGCCTTCACCTGTCCGACAAGACACAGGTGCGCTTGGCGGCGAACAAGACGCGGACGCGACCGAACTTCTCCGATCTCAACCCCAACTATGTGGTGAACAGCGGCACCCGCGTCGAGCAGGATACGGCGACGGGCGAATATTTCCGCAATGGCGGCGGATCGGGCAATATCGATCTCAAGCCGTATACGGCCAATAATCTGGACGCCACGTTTGAACATTACTTCGGCTCGACCGGCATCTTCTCGGTTGATGTGTTCAATCGCGATGTCGACGGTTTCATCAACTACCACGTCATCCAGGTTACCGATACGCGCTTCACCAATAGCCCGCCCACCGACACCCAGAATGTGCGCATAAGCGTGCCGTACAATGCCAATCGCGTGACCTTCAAAGGCGCCGAAGTCCAGTTCACGACCTTCTTCGACTATGATTTCCTGCCGAGCTGGGCGAGCAATTTCGGCGTACAATCCAATGTCACCTATATGGAAAGCCACTCGCCGGGCACGTATAAGCAAGACCAGAACCAGCCGGGCGTTTCCCGCATTGCCTATAACCTGACCGGCATGTACGAAAACGGCCCCTGGTCTGCGCGTCTGGCCTATAACGGGCGCAGCAAATGGCTGAATGTGTGCGACGCGCCTCAGGATTGGGGCGGTAATCCGGGCTGCGAATACACCAAGGGCACGTCACGGATTGATTTCTCGGGCAGCTATCGCTTGACCGACAACCTGACCGTGGCTCTGGACCTGAACAACCTGGCGCCTAAGCCGCTGCGTGTCTATCGCGTCTACACAAACACGATCGCCGGCGGGACTAACGGGATTTACAACACCCAGGTCCGAACCGAAGAAACGGTATATTCGGTCGGTATCCGCTTCCGTTACTAGGCGGATAATTTGAATGAAGCGTGTGACGCCTGCGGATGTGCGGATCCCCGTTCCGCAGGCGTTACGATCTTTACTTCTAGGGGCGCGCATTTTTGCCAATAAAGCCCAGACCTGGTGTTGTTTGGCGCGGTTGCCTCAAATAGACTCTCGTAACGATTATAAGTAAGGGATGGAACCTGATGCGCCCGTTTTCCGTGTGCCTGTCCGCTTGCGCCGCGACGCTGATTGTGGTGAGCGCATTCGGCGCCTTGGGTGCCTGCGCCGAGCCCCATCCGGTGGGAACCTATACCAATCCCTTGCTGCCATCGGGACCGGACCCCTGGGTCACGCGCGACGGCGATACCTATTATTATATGCACACCCTGGGCAACAAGCTGACCATTTGGAAGACCAAGGACATCACGGCACTGGACAAGGCGAAGCGCAAGACGGTTTGGCTGCCGCCGCGCAGCGGACCCAACTCGGTGTCGATCTGGGCGCCCGAGCTGCATCGTCTGGATGGCAAATGGTACCTCTATTATACCGCGGCGGCGGCGGGCTTTGACGATGACGCGCACCGGGGCGTCTTCGTTCTGGAAAACACCAATGCCGATCCCACGGACGGTGCTTGGGTCGACAAGGGCCGGGTCAACACCGCTTTGCCGGGCATAGACGGGACGACCTTCGACTACGAGGGAAAACGCTATTTCATCTACTCCGCCTATGCCGGTCACGACAGTGTGCTTAGCCTGTCGCGCATGTCCAATCCCTGGACCCTGACGGGCGGTGAGACGATCATCGCCATCCCCGATCAGCCATGGGAGCGCCAGGGTGGCCGCCAGATCGTCGAAGGGCCAGAATTCCTGGCCGGGCCCTATGGCCAACTATTCATCACCTATTCGGCCAGCGCCTGCTGGTCCGACGATTATGCCCTGGGGCTGCTGAGCGCGCCGAAGGGCAGCGATCCGACCGATCCCAAGGTCTGGACAAAATCACCGGCACCGGTCCTGGCCAAATCTGTGAAAAACAACGTCTATGCCACCGGCCATAACGGCTTTTTCACATCGCCCGATGGCAAGACCAACTGGATCATCTATCACGCCAATGCCGGTCCCAATAAGGGCTGCTCGCCCAATCGCGCGCCGCATATCCAGCCCTTTAGCTGGGGCATTGACGGACATCCGGTATTTGGTGAGCCGGTCAAGGAAGGCGTCCCGTTCACGGGGCCCCGCTAAAGGTTTTGGAGGTCTGACATGTTTCGTTTTGTTTTCACGGTCTTGACATCGCTTGCCCTGACATCATTTGTCCTGGCGGCCGGTTCCGTGCACGCCGCCGGGCCAGTGCTCGACGTGGATTTTCCCGATCCGCTCGTTCTGCCCGTCGATGGCGGACTGGTCGCCTACGCCACCAATGGCAAGCAGGGTGGCAAGCGTCTGAACATCCAGTTTTCGCGGTCAAGCGACGGCATTCATTGGAGCGCGCCGGTCGATGCCATGCCGGAGCTGCCGCGTTGGGCGCGCTCCAGCGCGCCGGACGTGTGGGCCCCCGAAGTCATGAAAATCGGGGACACCTATGTCATGTACTTTAGCGCCCGTCACAAGACGCGCATGCGTCCGGATGGCCTGACCCTGTGCGTCGGCGCGGCGGTATCCAAGGTTCCCGAGGGGCCGTTCGTCCCCCAGACGAAGCCGCTGACCTGTGGCGGTGAATTGGGCGCTATCGACGCCAGTCCGTTCCGCGACGGTGATGATCTGTGGCTCTATGTCAAAACGGACGGCAATTGCTGCGGGGTGCCCATCGGCATTATCGCTCAGCGCCTTACCGCCGACGGGCAGCAGTTGGCCGGCGCGCCCGCGCTGGTCGAGGGCGTAACCAACGACAAGCCGTGGGAAGGCGGCGTAGTCGAAGGCGAACAGATGATCAAGCACGATGGCCGCTACTACATGGTCTATGCCGCCAATGATTACGGCAGCGACAAGTATGCCACCGGCTATGCGGTGTGCCGTGGGCCTGTCGGGCCGTGTCGTGACGCCGATGAAAATCCGATCCTGAAAAGCGCGCCCGGACTGGTCGGGCCGGGGCATCAAAGCGTCTTCGATTTTCAGGGGCGGACTTGGATCGCCTATCATGCCTGGCGCAATGATGGCGACCCGCGCAAGCGTTACCGCGCCATGTATATTTCGCCGCTCGACTGGGTGGACGGCAAGCCGGTGATCACCCCTTAAGCCTGTTCTGGGCTTCCTGCTCATAGATGACGGTCAGCACGTCGTTGACGATGAGGTGCATGGCGTCGTAGGCGCGGCGCGCGTCACGGTCGAAGATGGGCTTCATGATGTTTTCATGCGCCTCGATATTGGGTGTCACGCCGTTTACGCGGGTGGTGAATGAAATCGAGGTGGTCAGCGCCGTCCGGATCATTTCCTGGAACTGATAGTAAAACGGGTTTCCGGAGGCATAGAGGATCGAGACGTGGAAGTCGATGTCGGCCTGGGTCGGATCGCCTTCGCCGCCATCGGCCAGGACCATCCGATCAAACGCCGCCTTCATGCGTTGCAGGTCGTCGTAGGTGGCGTTGTTCGCGGCCAGTTCGGCGGCTTTCGGTTCGATGGAAACCCGCAGTTCGGTGAATTGCCGCAGCAGTTGCAGCGAGAACTTGCGTTCCAGCAACCAGCGCAGCACGTCCTTGTCGAGCAGGTTCCATTGCCGCGTCGCCTGGATCACCGTGCCCTGGCGCGGCCGCGCGGTCAGCAGGCCCTTGGCCGTCAGCATCTTGACGGCTTCGCGCGTGACTGAGCGGCTGACGCGATATTGTTCGGCCAGTTGGGCTTCGGTCGGAAAGACCTTATTGTCGTAAAAACCCGTGACGATGGCCTTACCCAAATGATCGAGCAGGCCCACCGTCAGGTTACGGCCCAGAAGGGCGCTCGAATCGGTTTCTTTGTCGACGTGCATGGGCGGCGGTAAATCACTGTCAGGGCAAGGAATCTCAGCAGGCAGTGCGCCGGATTCGTCGGGAAAAATAGAAATTCTATTTGTCATAGTAGTAGGCTCGCGCCCCGCGTCAATGCTTGTTGACGGTCGCGCCTGTCCCCCACCGTTTCTATCGTCCCTTTATGCGCAACCGGTCATGACGCGGCGCGTTTTTATGTCCGTCTCAATAGGATGGCCATAGAACTGAAACGGAGATGTTCCATGCCTTCCAACCTGATTATCGACGAAGACGATCCTGATATCGATGCTGACGATGCCGGTGTGAATACCGAGGATGTCGGCGGGGCCAATACCGATACGATTGACCGGGCGTCGCGTGATATTGAAAACGGCGACGCCGACCAGCCGGACGGTGACAATCCGAACGATCTGGGCGAGGATGAGACCCTGACCGATCTGTAGGGGTGGGCGGAGTGAGGGGCTGAAATAGTATCTTTCGCATCTATCCTGACGAATGGTTTTGGCGCATGATGGCGTCATAAACAAAAAAGCCGCAGGAAATGAAATGCCCCAGATGCCTTCAGACTCCATCGTCATTGCCGGAATGGCGCGTACGCCCATGGGCGGTTTTCAGGGCGATTTTGCTGCCGTGACCGCGCCTGAACTCGGCGCCGTCGCCATTCGCGCTGCGCTGGGGTCAGTGGCGCCGGATATCGTCAGCGAGGTCATTATGGGCTGCGTCCTGCCGGCGGGATTGGGGCAGGCACCGGCGCGTCAGGCATCACTCGGGGCGGGGCTTCCGGTGAGCGTGCCCGCTACCACAATCAATAAGATGTGCGGCTCCGGCATGAAGGCGGTCATGATGGGGTTCGACGCCATCCGGGCCGGATCGGCCGATGTCGTCATCGCCGGCGGCATGGAAAGCATGTCGAACGCGCCCTATCTCCTGCCAAAGGCGCGCAGCGGCATGCGGATGGGCCATGGCGAGGTCAAGGACCATATGTTCCTCGATGGCCTGGAAGACGCCTATGAAAAAGGCCGTCTGATGGGTCATTCGCCGAAGAGGCCGCCACCCACTACCAATTCACCCGCTGGATGCAGGACGATTATGCCTTGGCGTCCCTCGACCGGGCGCTGAAAGCTGACTTCAGCGCCGAGATCGTGTCGGTGGACACCAAGGCGGGCACGATCAGCCGTGACGAACAGCCCGCTAAGGCCAGGCCGGAAAAGATACCGACCCTTAAGCCCGCCTTCGCCAAGGCCGGCACGGTGACGGCGGCCAATGCCAGTTCGATTTCCGACGGCGCGGCGGCGCTATTGCTGGCGCGTGAGTCCGATGCCGAAGCGAAGGGCTTGACGCCGATGGCCCGCATTGTCGCCCATGCCAGTCATGCCGAGGAACCGAAGTGGTTCAGCCGCGCCCCGGTCGGCGCGATCCAGGCTGTGCTGGCCAAGACAGGCTGGTCGATCGATGAGGTCGATCTGTTCGAGATCAACGAAGCCTTTGCCGTGGTGGCCTTGATTGCCATGCATGATCTGGGGATTGCCCACGACAAACTCAATATTCATGGCGGCGCCTGTGCGCTTGGCCATCCCATCGGGGCCAGCGGGGCGCGCATACTCGTCACCCTCGTCAATGCCCTGAAACAGACGGGCGGGCGTCGCGGCATTGCCGCCGTCTGCATCGGCGGTGGCGAAGCGACCGCCGTGGCTGTGGAATTGGTTTAAATCGCCGACAGCGCGACGCGCCACAGGGCGTTATCAGCGGTGAAATCGTGAGCCCCATCACAGAGCAGGGCATCGAACGGCTCCAGCGCGAAGACCTGACCGTTCATGTGAACCGCCGTGACGGTGGTGCCGATGAGAAGTGTCGCACCCTCGGTCCGGCCTTCCAGAATCCGGTCAACACTCGCCCGAAAGGTGCCGCGCCGGGTCATGACGTTCAGGTCGGTCACGGGCAATAGGGGCGTGCCATGGACGGGCGTGCTGCCGTCGAAGGCCAGGCTATCTCCCGCTTGAAGCGTGCGGCGGTTATCGGACAGATCGAGTTGCAGGCGCCCCGCCAGGACGGTCAGGTGGCGGTCGATGCCGTCGAAGCGTGAAAACGGACCGGCCTCGGTGACATCGGCCATGCTGACGCGCCACAGGAACTCATCCATGTTCGCGCCCTCAGGGAAAACGGCGATTTCGCGCGTCACGCCGCCGCCGTTTTTCCATGGGACAGCGACGCGTCCGGCGGCGGTCAGATGGCGGATCACAGTACGCCCGGCAGATCGAGGCCCTTTTCGCGGGCGCACTCGCGCGCGATGTCGTAACCGGCATCGGCATGGCGCATGACCCCGGTCGCCGGATCGTTCCACAGGACGCGGCCCAGCCGTTTGGCGGCGTCGTCCGAGCCGTCGGCCACAATGACCATGCCGGCGTGCTGCGAGTAGCCCATGCCGACCCCGCCGCCGTGATGCAGGCTGACCCAGGTCGCGCCCGAGGCGGTATTGAGCAAGGCATTGAGCAGGGGCCAGTCGGATACGGCGTCCGAACCATCGCGCATGGCCTCGGTTTCGCGGTTGGGCGAGGCGACGGAGCCGGAATCGAGATGGTCGCGTCCGATCACGACGGGTGCCTTCAGTTCGCCGTTTCGCACCATTTCGTTGAAGGCGAGGCCCAGTCGGTGGCGATCACCCAGCCCGACCCAGCAGATGCGCGCGGGCAGCCCCTGGAACTTGATACGTTCGCGGGCCATGTCGAGCCAATTGTGCAGATGCGGATTGTCGGGGATCAGTTCCTTGACCTTGGCGTCGGTCCGGTAGATGTCTTCGGGATCGCCGGATAAGGCCACCCAGCGGAACGGGCCTATGCCGCGGCAAAACAGCGGCCGGATATAGGCCGGGACGAAACCGGGGAAATCGAAGGCATTTTTGACCCCTTCGTCGAACGCGACCTGGCGGATGTTGTTGCCGTAATCGACGGTCGGCACGCCGGCCGCCTGGAAACCGAGCATGGCGCGGACATGTTGCGCCATGGAGGCCTTGGCGGCTCTGGCGACGGCCTGCGGATCGCGTTCGCGTCGGTCCAGCCAGTCCTCGACCGTCCAGCCGGAGGGCAGATAGCCATTGACAGGATCGTGGGCGGAGGTTTGATCGGTGAGCAGGTCCGGGCGCACACCCCGGCGGAACAGCTCGGGCAGGATGTCGGCGGCATTGCCGAGCAGGCCAACCGATATCGGCTTGGTGGCGTTGTGGATCATGGCCAGGGCATCGTCGATATCCTTGGCCTGGTAATCTAGATAGCCGGTGCGCAGGCGCATCTCTATGCGCGACGCCTGGCATTCGATGGCCAGACAGGACGCACCCGCCATGACGGCGGCCAGTGGTTGCGCCCCGCCCATGCCGCCAAGGCCCGCGGTAAGCAGCCATTTGCCGCTCAGGTCGCCGTTATAATGCTGGCGGCCCATCTCGACAAAGGTTTCGTACGTACCCTGAACAATGCCCTGGGTGCCGATATAGATCCACGATCCAGCCGTCATCTGGCCGTACATCATCAGTCCCTTGCGGTCGAGTTCGTGGAAATGCTCCCAATTGGCCCAGTGCGGCACCAGGTTGGAATTGGCAAGCAGGACGCGCGGCGCGTTTTCGTGGGTCTCGAACACGCCCACCGGCTTGCCCGACTGGATCAGCAGGGTCTGGTTGCTTTCTAGGCGTTTCAGGGTCGCGACAATGCGGTCGAAGCTTTCCCAGTCGCGCGCCGCCCGGCCTATGCCGCCATAGACGACCAGTTCTTCCGGCCGTTCGGCCACGTCGGGATGCAGGTTGTTCATCAACATGCGCAAGGGGGCTTCGGTCAGCCAGGACTTGGCGGACAGCTGCGTGCCGGTGGCCGGGGTGATCACGCGTGAATTATCGAGACGGGTCATCTTCTTGTCCTTGCAATCCTCAGTATGGGCTCAGTATGGGCTCAGGATGGCCGAAAAATGGGGTGGGGTTCTTACTTCGGCTCTACGGTCGGCAGTGGGATGTTCGCGGCGGTGGTTACGGCCCGGGAACGGACCAGATCGATGGCCAAGGCCATGTCGGGGTGGAAATGACGGTCGTGGTCGAGCGCGGGCACGGCGGCGCGGATAAGGGCGCGGACCCGTTCCAGGGCGTCGGACGAGGTCAGGGGCGCGTGGAAATCGCAGCCCTGCGCCGCCGCCAGCAGTTCGATGGCGATGACGGCAAAGGTGTTTTCCGCCATGTCCATCAGCCGGCGCGCACCATGGGCCGCCATGGAGACATGGTCTTCCTGATTGGCCGAGGTCGGGATGGAATCGACGCTGGCGGGATAGGCGCGCTGCTTGTTTTCGGACACCAGGGCGGCGGCGGTGACCTGGGGGATCATGAAGCCGGAATTGAGGCCCGGCTTTGGCGTCAGGAAGGCGGGCAGGCCCGACAGGGCGGGATCGACCAGCATGGCGATCCGGCGTTCGGCGATGGAGCCGATTTCGCAGAGGGTCAGGGCGATCATGTCGGCGGCGAAGGCCACGGGCTCGGCATGGAAATTGCCGCCGGACAGGGCCTCGTCGGGATCGGTGAAGATGAGCGGATTGTCGGAGACACCGTTGGCTTCGGTTTCAAGGGTCGTGGCGGCCTGGCGCAACACGTCGAGCGCTGCCCCCATGACCTGCGGCTGGCAGCGCAGGCAGTAGGGGTCCTGAACCCGTTCATCGCCCTTGAGGTGAGAGGCCCGGATGGCCGACCCGTCCATCAGGTTGCGCAAGGCGTGGGCGGTGTCGATCTGGCCTTGATGGCGGCGCAAGGCATGGATGCGGGGATCGAACGGAGCGTCGGACCCCTTGGCGGCCTCGGTCGACAAAGCACCGGTAATGAGCGCGGTTTGCAGCACGGATTCGGCTTCGAACAACCCTGCCAGCGCGTTGGCGGTCGAAAACTGCGTGCCGTTGAGCAGGGCCAGGCCCTCCTTCGGTCCCGGCGTCAGAGGCGACAGGCCCGCTTCAGTCAGGGCTTGCAAGGCGGGTGTGCGCACCCCGCCGGCATCTATCTCGCCAACGCCGATCATGCACGCGGCCATGTGGGCCAGCGGCGCCAGATCGCCCGACGCGCCGACACTGCCCTGGCACGGAATGACCGGCATGAGGTCGTGGGCCAGCATGGCCTGCATCAGGCTAAGGGTCTCGACACGGATACCCGATGCGCCCTGGGCCAGGGAGGTCAGCTTGAGCGCCAGCATCAGGCGAACGACCGGCCGGGGCGAGGGCGCACCGACACCGGCGGCATGGGACAGGATGATGTTGCGCTGAAGCGTGATCAGGTCCGCATCGTCGATGCGGGTCGAGGCCAGTTTGCCGAAGCCGGTATTGATGCCGTATACGGGTTCCCCCCTGGCCAGAATTCGCGTGATGGCGGCGGCGCTTTCGGCGACCCGGGTCAGGCAGGCGGAGTCGAGGCGGACGTCTTCACCGCGATAGATGCGCCGCCAGTCGGAGAGTGGCACCTGGCCGGGGATGAGGATCATGCGGTTTTACCTTGGAAGATGCGGGCATGGAGGGGCGAAGCGCCCATGAAATAGACGAGGTCGGCGGGCTGGTCGCAGTCCCAGACGGCGAAGTCGCAGCTCTTGCCCAGCTTTAGCGTGCCGATGTCGTCGCGGCCGAGCGCGCGGGCGGCATTGGTAGTGACGCCGGCCAGGCATTCATCCACCGTCAGGCGGAATAGGGTGGCGGCCATGTTCATCGCCAGCAGGAGAGAGGTCAGCGGCGAGGTGCCAGGGTTGCAGTCGGTGGCGATGGCCATGGGCACACCGGCGGCGCGCAGCGCCTCAATCGGCGGCTTGACCGTTTCGCGCATCGTGTAAAAGGCGCCAGGCAGCAGGGTCGCGACGGTCCCGGCCGCCAGCAGGGCTTCGATCCCGTCGGCGTCGAGATGTTCGAGATGGTCGGCCGACAGGGCGACATACCGCGCCGCCAGCGCTGCGCCATGCAGGTTGGACAATTGTTCGGCGTGGATCTTGACCGCCAGCCCGTGCGCCTGGGCGGCGGCGAAGACCCGCTCGGTCTGGGCGGGGGAAAAACCGATGCCTTCGCAAAAGACATCGACGGCCGAGGCCAACCCGACGGCGGCGGGAATCATGCGGGTGCAGACCTCATCGATATAGGCGTCGGGATGGTCCCTGAACTCCGGCGGCAGGGCATGCGCGCCGAGCAGGGTGGTCACGACGCGAACCGGGCGACGCTGCTCCAGGGCGCGGGCGGCGCGCAGCATTTTCAACTCGTCTTCCAGGGTCAGGCCGTAGCCGGATTTGATCTCGACCGTCGTCACGCCGGACGCCAGCAGGGCGTCGAGACGGGGCAAGGTGGCAGCGATCAGGGCCTCTTCGCTGGCAGCGCGGGTCGCGGCAACGGTGGACAGGATACCGCCGCCGGCAAGGGCGATGTCTTCATAGGACGCGCCATCGAGACGCAGTTTGAATTCGTTGGCCCGGTTGCCGGCGAAGACAAGGTGGGTGTGGCAATCGATCAGACCCGGCGTGACCAATCGGCCACCCAAGTCAATAACCTCACCCTCGAAATCCGCCGGCGGGCCCGCATGGACGATGCGGCCGTCGCGGGCGGCGATCATGCCGTCGTCGATGATCGGCTGGCCGGCGGCGGTCAGCAGGCGGGCGCGGGTCCAAACCGTATCGCAACGCATGAGGGCTTCCCTGAGGCAACGAATATGTCTATACATAACGGAATAATGTATAGACATATCGAATGCAAGGCCCATGTCATCACTATGGTTTGAAAAAGCGTTGCTGAAAAATGGCTGGCAGGCCGGCGTTCGCTTGACCATTGCCGATGGCCGGATTGCCGCCATTGCCACCGATACCGAGCCGCAGGGCGAACAGCATGCGGTCGGCGTTCCGGGCATGCCCAATGTGCACAGCCACGCCTTTCAGCGCGTCATCGCCGGTCTCACCGAATGCCGGGGCACAGAACCGGACAGTTTCTGGTCGTGGCGCGACCAGATGTACCGGTTTCAGGCGCGCATCGACCCGGACGCGTTTCAAATCATCGCCAGTATGGCCTATATGGAAATGCTGGAGGCGGGCTTCACCCGCGTCGGCGAATTTCATTATCTGCATCATCCCCAAACCGGCCCACAAACCGGCCGGTTCGACGATCCGGCTGAGATGGCCGCGCGGGTCGTCATGGCGGCGGAGATGACCGGCATCGGTCTGACCCTGCTGCCGGTGTTTTATGGGCATGCCGGATTTGGCGGTCAGGCGCCCACGGCGGCGCAAGCGCGCTTCATTCACGACCTGGACGGCTTTCAGCGCCTGCTGGAGGCCAGCCGCCGCCATGTCGCGCGGCTAGATGACGCTTGCGTCGGCATTGCGCCGCACAGCCTGCGCGCAGCGACACCAGGCGAACTGGCGGCCCTGATTCCGATGGCCGAGGGCGGACCGATCCACATCCACATCGCCGAGCAGGTGCGTGAGGTTGAGGATTGCATCGCCCATACCGGCCAGCGTCCGGTTGACTGGCTGCTCGATCACGCGCCGGTCGATGGGCAATGGTGCCTGGTGCACGCCACCCATATGACGGCGGCGGAAACGAAGCGCCTGGCCAAGTCCGGAGCCATTGCCGGTCTATGTCCCGTAACCGAAGCCAATCTGGGGGATGGCCTGTTTCCGGCGCGTGACTATCTGGCACACGGCGGGCGCTTCGGCATAGGTTCGGATTCCAATGTGCTGATCGGTGTCGCCGAAGAGTTGCGGCTACTGGAATATGGCCAGCGCCTGTTCCTTCGTGAACGCAACGTGCTGGATAATCTCTATGTCCGCGCGCTAGACGGCGGGCAGGCCCTGGGGGCACCGGCAGGGCTGGATGTCGGCCAGCCGGCGGATATCGTAAGTCTGGATTGCACGCTTGACGCCTTTATCTTCGCCTCGGCGCGTTCACCCATCGACTGCGTGTGGCGGTTCGGCCGTAAGCAGGTTTCGGGCGGTCGCCATGTGGCGCGTGACGCCATTCTTGCCGACTATCGTCAACTTATGCAAAAGCTGTCGGCATGAAGCCTCTGCACCAGAAAATCCGTGACGATATCGAAGGCCAGATCCGTTCTGGCGCATTGAAGCCTGGCGATCGCATCCCGTTCGAACACGAACTGATGGCGCACTATGGCGTGTCGCGCATGACGGTCAACAAGGCGCTGACGCCACTGGACGAGGCGGGGCTGATCGAGCGTCGCAAGCGAGCCGGTAGCTTCGTGCGCCTGCCGCGTCTTGACTCCACCGTGCTTGATATCCCGGACATTCAGCACGAAATTACGGCGCGGGGCGAAGCCTATCATTTCGAGCTCCTCTCCTACACCATCCGCACCGCCAGTACCGACGAAGAGAGGGAATTGGCCGGCAGCGGCCAGGTCATCAGCCTGACCGGCCTGCATTTCGCGTCGGCCAAGCCCCTGGCGTTTGAGCGCCGGCTGATCAATCTGGAGGCTGTCCCAGATGCCGAAACCATCGATTTCACGCGCCAATCGCCAGGGCATTGGCTGCTAGGCGCCGTGCCGTGGACCCATGTCGAAAACCAGATCAGCGCGGCGGTCGCGGAAGGCCAGATCGCGCGGCATCTGCGGCTTGATGCCGGAGCGCCGTGCCTGGTGGTTGACCGCCGGACCTGGCGCGATAAGGCACGCGTGACGACTGTGCGCCAGGTGTTCGACGGAGCCGCCTATCGCCTGATCGCTCGCTTCGACCACGGGTAGAGCGCCGATCTGACTGAATCAGATCGGCGCTCTACGTGTTTGTTTTACGCGCTTTTTTATCCGAAAAGTGCAATACACTTTTCGGAAAGCGCTCTGGCAAATCATCATATTGCATTAATCGCTATCGCGGATACTTTGGCCGAACCTTAGAGCACTCATCGGCTCAGTTGAGTCGCCTCATGGCTCTAATTTTTTGCTCTAGTGTAGGAGTACGGTATGCGGTCCTGGCCCTGCCTGACCTGGGTGCGTTCGACGCCACCGGTCATCGCGCTCGCCCTGGCGATTGTCGGCGGCGCCACGCCCGCCCACGCCACGCTCGGCGGCAAGCTCGACTCGGTTGAACGTGACCGGGCCCGCCTGGCGCCCCGTAGTCTGACACGACTGCCGGGTATCGGCTACACGGTCCATGAAATGACGTTGGAAAACGCCACGATCGTCCGCGAATATACGCGGACGGACGGTACGGTGTTCGCCGTCAGCTGGATCGGGCCGCAACGTCCCGATCTGAAAAGCCTGTTCGGCGACAGCTATTTTACCCGTTTCCAGGCCGATAACCAGAACACGGGCCGCATTCGCGCCCGGCGTGCCTTGGCGGCGACGCACAGCGACTTCCTCGTCCGCACCGGCGGCCACAGCGGCGCCTTCTGGGGCATGGCCTTTTTGCCCTCGGCGGCGCCATCGGGCGTCAGCCCGCAGATGCTGCAAGAAGGGGAGCAGTGATGAAGCGCCTGTTCTGCATCGGTTTCTTTCTTATCCTGGCCGCCTGCGGTGGCGGCGGAAGTGGCGGCAGTAGCAGCGGGGGCAGCAGCAGTGGAGGCGTGACCAGTTCGTCGTCCTCTTCTTCCTCCTCGTCGTCCAGCAGCGCCGCACTGACCAATTTCACGGCGATATCGGTCGATGCCGGGCCAGCGCAGGCGACGGGCAATGTCAATATTCCCTTTGTCACCGTGACAATCTGCGTACCCGGCACGGTGACATGCCAGACCATAGATCATGTGATCATGGATACCGGATCGACCGGCCTGCGGATCGAATATGAGGCGCTGACGGCGCAGATGCGCGCGGGCTTGCCCAAGACCATGCAAGGCACCGCCGGAGTCGGCGAATGCTATCAGTATGTCGATGGCTATGTCTTCGGTTCGGTGCGCACGACGGACATGACGATCGGTGGAGAAAGCGTCAGTTCCATGCCCTTCATGGTGATTGGCGATACGGGGGATTATGCCACCGTCCCGACCGCCTGCTCATCGACCGGCGGAACGGCGCACGACACCATCGCGGAGTTCGGTGCCAATGGCATTATCGGCATTGGTGACAGCGTGCTCGATTGCGGCAGCTATTGCGCCAGTACCGCCAGCAATGGCTATTATTATGCCTGCACCGGCGGATCGTGCACGCAGACGACCTTCGCCACGACCCTGCAAATTCCTAACCCGGTGGCGCGCATGGCGGTCAACAATAACGGTACGGTTGTCGTCCTGCCGGCGGTGACGGGCCAAGGCGCCGCGACACTGAACGGCACGCTTTATTTCGGCATCAATACCCAGTCCAATAACATGTTGGGCACGGAGACGATCCTGAGCGAGTTCAACAACGGTTACCTGACCTCGACCTATAAGGGCCAATCCCTGACCCGCAGCTTCGTTGATAGCGGCACCAACTTCTACGGCTTCACCGATTCAACCATTCCTTTGTGCACCGGCAATCTCAAGGGCTTCTACTGCCCGACCAGTTCGCTGGCCCTGAGCGCGGTGCTGAGCGGTGCGAACGGCGCCACCAAGACGGTGAACTTCACGCTCGACAACGCGGACACCCTGGTCCAGACACCCTATTACGTCTTGCCTGGCATCGGCGGCGATCCGCATGCCTTCGATAGCCTGAACGCCTTTACCAGCAGCTTCGATTTCGGCCTGCCGTTCTTCTACGGCAAGCGGGTCTACACGGCCATTGCCGGGCGCACGGCCGGCGGCGCGGTCGGTCCTTACGTGGCTTTCTAGTCCAGCGAAACGGGGCAGGCCTTGCGCGCCGGATGAATTGGTTTAGCCTCGGGCACGATCTGACAACAGGAGTGCTCCGTGGCCGCCTTTTCCGACATCTATTACGACAGCCACGATGCCCGGCTAAGGCTGTATGCGCGCGATTACGGCGGCAATGGCCTGCCGGTCATCTGCATGCATGGCCTGTCGCGCAACGCGGCGGATTTCGACTGGCTGGCGGCGCACCTGTCACCGCGTTACCGGGTGATTGTGCCGGACCAACGCGGGCGCGGATTGTCGGGATGGGATGCGGAACCGGCCAACTATACGCCCGCCGTCTATGTGCAGGATATGTTCAAACTGATGGGCGATCTGGGGATGGCGCGCGCCGCATTGGTCGGGACTTCCATGGGCGGGATCATGGCGATGATCATGGGCGCCATGGCGCCCCAGTCGGTGGCCGGGCTGATCATCAACGATGTCGGGCCGGAAATCGCCGTCGAGGGATTGGAGCGCATCCGCAGTTATGTCGGCAAGTCGCCGCCGATTACCTCCTGGGCCGATGCTGCCGCCCGGGCGAAGCAAACGAATGATGTCTGCTTCCCTGACTATGGTGAGGCTGACTGGATGGCGTTCGCGCGCCGGACCTATCACGCCGATGCGGCGGGATTGCCGGTGTCGTCCTACGATCCGGCGATTTCGGGCGCATTCGATCCCGACGGGCCTGTGGTCGCGCCGCCGGACATGTGGGCGTTGTGGGACGCTCTGAAAGGGCTGCCGATCCTGGGTATTCGCGGAGAGCTGTCGGACCTGTTGACCGAGGCGACTTTCGGCCAGATGCTGGAGCGCCACCCCGCCATGCACGCCGTCACGGTCGCCAATCGCGGCCACGCGCCGATGCTGGATGAACCCGAAGCGGTGGATGCCATCGATGCGTTTCTCGGCGGGTTGGAAAATCAGGCGTGATTGAGCCCGTCTATTTCTATACCCCACTGGAAAGCTATGGCGATTTCTCCAACTTCTCGCGTCGTGGCATAGATATGGATGGTCTGTGGTGGGCGACGGTCGAGCACTATTTTCAGGCCCAGAAGTTTGAAAATCCGCAATATCGCGAAAAAATCCGGCGGGCATCCACTGCGAAACAGGCGGCCGCTCTTGGCCGCGATCGAACCGTGCCGCTGCGTCCGGATTGGGAGGCTGTCAAGGTCGATATCATGCGCAAAGCGGTCCTCAAGAAATTTCAGACCCATGCCGCCTTGACTGCGCTTTTACGCGAGACGGGAAACCGGCCCATTGTCGAAAACGCCCCTGGCGACTATTTCTGGGGTTGCGGCCAGGATGGCACCGGTGAGAACTGGCTGGGTCGTATACTGGAAGATGTAAGAAAGCAGTTGGCCTAATGGTACGGTTTACGGCGGTGAAGGGAGACATCACGCGACTTGACGTCGATGCTATTGTCAATGCCGCCAATTCGTCGTTGCTGGGTGGGGGAGGCGTGGACGGGGCCATTCATCGCGCGGCCGGGCCAGAACTTGTCCATGCCTGTCGTTTGCTGGGCGGTTGCCGTACCGGCGACGCCAAGATCACGCCCGGCTACCGCTTACCGGCGAAATTCGTCATCCATACCGTTGGACCGGTATGGCGGGGCGGTGACAATGGTGAGCCGGAACTGCTGGCTGCCTGTTATCGTCGTTCCATTGAAGTTGCGATGCACGCAGGCGTGCGGACAATCGCTTTTCCGAGCATCAGCACCGGGATATTTGGTTATCCGATATGGGATGCGGCGCCGATTGCTTTGGAAGCGACACGGACTGCCGCCCGGTCTCCGCTGGAGGAGATCGTCTTCTGTTGCTTCACCACAGGTGACCTTGATGTTTATGACGGCGTAATTAAGGGCGCCTAATAATCCTTCGAATAACGCACGCTGGCCCCGGAGCCCGTATTGCCCATGGTGGACAGGATACTCAGCGAGCGTGACAGGGCGATTTCGAGCTGGGTTGCGGTGAAGCCCTTCGTATCAGTGACGATTTCGACATAGACATTGTTCGTCAGGTACTTCCCGGCCGCCAGCGATGTGCCGCGCCCGGTGCTGGCGTCTGCGCTGACAACGCGCAGGCGATCAATGCCGGTCGCCGCGCGCAGGGCGCCGAGCGGATTGAGATAGTCTTTGCCGCCATTCAGGCCGTTGACCGCGGAGGCCAGTTGCAAAGCTTCGGTCGCCGAGATGTTGGCGACGCTTTCACCGAACAGCAGACGCGACAGGATTTCGTCCTGGGGCAGGGCTGGGGTGGAGGAGAAGGCGATGCTCGGCCGCTGGGCGGAGCCGGTGACGTTGATAACACCCTGGATGTCCTGCACGGTGGCGCTGGCGGACAGGTTGATTTCGGGATCGGTCACAGGCCCGCCGTCAAAGGTGATGGTGCCGTTATCGATATCGAACGAGCGCCCGGCGAAGGTGTAATTGCCGCGCACGACCTTGAGCGTGCCGACGACGCGCGGATCCTTGGTGGTGCCGCTGATGTGCATCCGCGCCGACCATTCCGATTCCAGACCCATGCCGGAGACGAAGATCTGGTTGTCGGCCCGGGCCTGGATATCGAGACGCCAGAAGGCGGGCAGGGACTGGGCCGATGGCGCGGGGGTGCGGTCCTCGCCCTTGCGGCGCACGCCGTCCAGCACCGGTACTTCGGCCGCCTTTTGTTTGACGATGACATATTTGAACTGCGGCAGGCGCAGATCGCCCTTGATCAGGCCGCCATCGGCCTCGGTATTGGTGATGTCGATTGTGCCCGACACGGTCGAATTGATGGATTCGGAGCGGGCGAGGCGGGCATTGGTCATTTCGACATGGACCGACATCGGGAATTTCTGCGTGGCGGCTAGCCCGACCCAGCCTGCGCCGATCACTGTGCCTTCACCCGCGCGACCGGTGAACCGCGTCAACTCAAGACGGTCATCGGTGAATTTGCCGTCAAGGGCGATGGCTGTGATGCGGGTGCCCAGGTCTTCGTTATCATAGGTCAGGCTATTGGCCTTGATGACCCCGGAAAAATGGGGCTGGTTGATCGATCCGGATACGTCGGCGGCCACGGCGACGGCGCCGGACAGGGTCTGGCGCGGCAGGCCGCTCAGCGAGAACAGCACGCCGGCGGGACCGTTATAGCGTACGCCGCCGCTGATCGCGCCCGATTGCAGATCGGCCACCCAGTCCCCGCCATTGGCGGGCGCCAGCCTGATCTGGGCCTGGCCCACCGTCGCCGAGCCTTGGCGGATAAGGGCGTGGACATAGTTGTCGTCCGGGCGGCGGTCGGGGTTCAGTTGCGCATCGAGGGCGATATCGACCGGGGCCGAAACGACCGCGGCGCTGGTGCGCGAAAATCGGCTGATGGTGAGATTGGCGCGCGCCGTCGGGAAGCCGTTACCGACACGGCTGAAATCGATGGCGCCATTGACCATGCCGGTCAGGCCCAGATCCTGCTGGACCATATTGGCCAGCGACAGGTCGAGATTGTTCAGGCGCGCCTGAGCTTTCAGCGTGTCACCGAACCGGCCCGACAGGTCGATATCGCCCGTACTCATGACGATCTTGACGGGTTTCAAAATCCACTCGTCACCGGATTTGCGGATGACGGCGGGATGATTGAGCTTAAACGCGATATCGTTGGCCTTGCCCTGGGCCGCGAAGGTGTAGGTCTCCGGCGCAATCGTGCCGTTGAGCGCGATGTTGAACGGAACGTCCTTCTTGCCCGTGGCGATGGCCTGCACCGTGCCGTTTTCGCCGGTCATGGCCAGCTTGGCGCGGCCGGTGGCCAGGACAAAATCCTGATAGCGCATGTCGGCCATCTGGACGTCAGCGTTCAGCGTCATCTGGTCGTGCAGCACGACGTTGGCGGCGATGATGGCGCGGCCGACATAGAGTTTCATGTCGCCGGGCACAGTGACGCCGTTGCCGGTGGCGTTCACGACGGCCGCCTGATCGCCGCCCTGGCTGCTCAGGACGGCTGTGCCTTTCAGGCCCGATCCACCGATGGCCAAGGTGCCGGCGAACGGACCGGCATCGGTATGGGTCAGCAGGCCCGCGGCGTCTATGCCGGCGAAGGTCGCCTTGTGGATATCGATCTTAAGCGGTTTGCCGGTCATGACCAGGGCATCGGCCAGGAAGGGGCCGTATGCGGTGCCACCGTCGGCATTGACCTGGAAGCCCTGCGGCGTGGCGGTCAGGCGGGCCGTGACCTCAACCATCTTGACTCCCAGCCCCGGATTGGCGGCCTTGACGATGGCATTGGGGTGATCAAGCGATCCGGACGCCACGACATCGAGCGGTCCGTATTGGGTCGAATTGGCCTTGGCCTGTAATTGGATGCCGCCCGTTCGGGTCAGGAGGCCCGAAGCGCTGATCAGGGTAAATTTCGGCGCCTTGCCCGATAAGGCCTTGAGCACCACCGTGCCGTCTTCGGTATAGGCGTAACCGCCGGACAGTTTGGCATTCCCGCCCAGAAAGCCGTTTAGGCCCGCATTGGTGATCCGCGTCGTCTGGGCATTGGCCTGGCCTGTGACGCTGACCTTGCCGTGATTGATCGTCACCGCGGCTGTGGTGGCCAGATTGACCACACCCACTTCGGCGACCGGATAGTTGTTGAGATTGGCCTTGAGATTGGCGACGTAGCGGTTGGCGCTGAGATCACCAGTCAGCGTCGCGGTCGCCTTGATGCGGTCGGACGCCAGACGCACGGTATTGCTGCTTAGCTTGCCGTTTTCCAGGCGCACATCGCCGTTGAGCGTCAGGTGCGTCAGCAGCGGATCGACGCGTTCGTTGATGCCGGTGAGTGAGGTCAGTTGTGCAGCGATGGGCACGATGACGCCGGTATCGGTGACGCGGCTCTTGCCCTTGGCGGTAAAGCCGATCAGGCGAATCTGGCCCAGCTCGAAGCGCTTGGCGGCCAGGTCGTAATCGATGCGGGGCGTCTTGAAACCGCCGTCCAGCAACAGGTCGGCGCGCAGATCCGATGCGGTGAAATCCTTGCCCAGGACGTCCGGTTTCAGCAGGCGCCCATGCAGTTCCAGCTTGCGGAAATGGTTGGCGCCGAGGTCGACGACGCCCTTGGCGTCGATGCGCACGGCGTCGGTCCAGACGGCCATGACGCTATCCAATGCGCGGTCCTTAAGCGTGGTTTTGAGGTCGATCATCAGTGCGGGGGTCAACAGGGCGACGGTATCGCCGGTCAGCACCTGATCCGGATGGGTCGGCCCGGATAGATGGAAGACGCCGTTCTGGGCGTTGACGGCCAGGTCCATCAGGTTGTCTTCGCCGAAATTGGCGACGGCGCGGCCGTTCCATTGTGTCCATGTGCCCTGGCCCGACAGGCCCGCGGTAAAGGCCTTATCGAACTTTAGCAAACCCGCCGCCACGCCGTCGGCCGGCGCGGTCAGGTCGGCCTTCATGTCGAGGCGGTTGTCATTGGGACGGGCATCGACGACCACGCGCAGGCGATCCTGTTTTTCCGATACGACCAGGGTGTTGACCTGCACGCGCTGGCGCCGGATATGTGTGCCGCCGGTGATGGTTAGGACGTGGGCCTGGCCCATGACCGGGGCGTCGATCTGAAGCGCGTCGATCTGGATGCGGTTGACGTCGATGGCCAGATCGGGCAGCAGGGGGCCGTTCGATTCCGGGGTCTGGCTTGGGTTCAGCACGGGTTGGCGGATGATCTCGATCAGCGGGCTGGAAAAGTCGCGGATATCGACGTGCTTGGTGAGATAGCCGAAAGGCCGCCAATCGAGGTGAATGGCTGGGCTCTGGATAAAGACGCCTTTCAGGTCCTTCACCTTGACATTGTGCAGCGTCATTTCGCCGTAGAGCGAGCCGTCGATATCGCCGATTTCGACCTGGAGGCCGGAATTGAGCTTGATGCCCGTGGCGAACTGGATCAGCAGGCGGCGGCCGGGCGAGGTATTGAGCGAGGTGAGGGCGAGACCGACCAGTATAGCCAGACCGACAATCAGCAGGGCCAGGTTGCGGCCGACCTTAAGCCAGTTGACCTGCCGCCAGTCGAAGGGGCGTCGCGACCGCGGGGCGGGCGTTTGTTCGGCGGGCGATTCGCTTTCAGGACCGCTTTCTGGCCCGCTTTCTGGCTCGTATTGCGGTTCGTCCGCAGGCGCTGGCGATATGGTTGCGGGCAAGGTTTCGGGTGCGCCGTTTTCAGGTGTGCCGTTTTCGGGCGCGCTGTTTTCAGGCGTTTGGGGCGGCTTAGGGGAGCGGGGGCGTCGGGCCATGCTAGAATGCCTGTCCTATGCCAACATAGAGGGCGACCAGGGGCTCGCCCACTTCCTTGCTGCGGTTGATCGGGGTGGCGACATCGATACGGATGGGGCCGAAATTGGTGTATAGGCGCGCGCCGATGCCCACGCCGACGCGCAGATTGTCGAAGGTCGGCGTCGTCGAAATATAGGCCTGGCCGATGTCGACGAACGGCACGATGCCGATATTGCCGATGCGATAGCGATATTCCACCGACGCTTCGAACAGGCTGAGACCGCCGGTCGGGTTGAAAGTGTCGTCGAGCGGTCCGACCTGCTGATAGGAATAGCCACGGATACTCCCGCCGCCACCGGCATATAGCCGACGCGATGGCGCGATCTTGTCCAGCGAACCACCCAAGATGAAGCCCAGTCGCGTGCGTGCGGCGATCACTGACTTTTCATTGACCGGGAAATAATAGCTGCCATCGATAATGGTGCGGACACTGGACCCGCTGCCGCCCTGCAAGGAAACTTGGGGGGTCAGTTCGACCGACGCCCGGTAGCCGAGGGTCGGGTTGAGCAGGCTGTCGGAGCGATCGTAGCCGATACGGGTCGGCAAGGCGACAACGTAATAGTTTTCCGTGTTGCCGATATATTTGTTGAATCCGCCCGTAGCTTCCTGGGACGCGGTGACATCAAAGCCGTAGGACCAGGTCCACACCTTTTGCCACAAGGGCGTTGAGACGCGTGACACCTGGCCGCTGATTCCGGCGGTATAGGCTTCGTAACTGTCATAGATATTGTGCGACGCGGTCGCCGACAATTGGAAGGTACGGTCACGCTTTTTGGCGTTGGTGCGCCGGAACGTCGTGGTCAGCCCCTGTTGCTGAGTGCCGAGTGAGCCGGTCACTATCAGCGCGCCTTCCGGCGGGAACATGTTGCGGTTCTGCCAGGAGGCGGTGGCGGTGAAGCCTTCGCCGGTATTGTAGCCAAGCTGCGCCGCCAGGGTGCGATAAGGGCCGCGTTGCTGGTGCACCAGCAGATCGACATATTCGGTGCCATCATCGGCAAAGGTGCCGGTGGCTACGGGTTCGACGGCGACCGAGCGGAACAGACCGGTCGCCACCAGTGCTTCACGCAGGTCGTCGACCCGGCGGTTGTCGTAGAGATCGCCCTTTTCGAAGCGCGTCATCACCGCGACGTGGTCGGCACCGAAGGCTTGCTTGCCATCGCTTTTGAAACCGCCGAAGCGCGAGCGGTTGCCCGTATCGACGTTCAGGCTGTAATCCCCCGTATGCGCGGCACCGTCGAGCAGGATGTCGCGCTGACCGACCTTGGCGAAGGGATAGCCGGTCTGTTGCATGACCACGCTGACATTGGCTTCGGCGGCAATAACGTTGGAGGCGATGATGGGATCGCCGGTCGAAAGCGGAATGGCGTTACGGATCAGATCTGACGGCTCGGTCGGCTTGGCAACCGCCTTGATGGCCCCGAAGGTATAGGCGGGACCGGGCACGACGACGATATGGGCCTGGACCGGCTGTCCGGCGACCTGAGGCGTGGTGAGGGCGGTCGTGACTGTGCCGTCGTAATAGCCGCGGCTTTGCAGCATCCGCAGAATGATGGCTTCGTCCTCGGTCGCGCGGGCGCGAACCTGGGCGACATTGACCGCCTTACCCTTGCCGGCGTCGAGCGAGCTCAGCGCCTTGAACTCATCGTTCAGTTTGATGGCATGCAGGCCATCAACGACAGTGACATAGGTGATCACAGGCTGGACGGTTTCGGTCGCGACCATGCCTTGGTTCGGCTGAACGTCATAGCCTGACAGGGGCGGCAGGGGCGCATCAAGCGTGGTGTCCTGGGCTGTAGTGACGGGCGCCAGGGCGTCGGGGTCTTGCGGGTCTGTGGCCGTCGTCGCCGGGGCGGCTGCGGGCATTGCCGCCTGGGGCTGGCCCTGTGCGGGCGCCTGAGCCTTGGGTGCCAGAGTCTCGGGCGTCTGAGTCTGTTGGGGTGGAACGGGCGATGCCGGTTGCGTGTCGTCAAGCGATGGCAGGGCAGCAGTAAATGCGTCGTCGCTGATGATCGGTGTCGTATCCGGAGCGGCTTGCGGCGGGGGGGTGTCCGTTGCGACGGGCGGCGTGGCCTGCGCAAAGGCGCCGCCCGCCATCATCAGGGCGGCGGCCGGGAGGCCCGCAAGGCGCGCAGGCGACAAATTAAGCACGGTCATGACTTTGACGGTAAAAATAAGCACTGTCCTCAGATTGCGGCAACGGACCGACGCGACCGTTTTCTTCGGTGCGATACCTGTGCGCAAAAAATCGATGTGGAAATCTAGCAGCCACCCGTTTTATTTCGCTTAATGTATAAACGAATTGCAGCGCAAGGGGCGGAGTTCGGCGCGGCGGGAAAAGTGGCACGGTGCGGCATCGTCACCTTGTAAGGAAACTGCTATGTTAATGTCCATGCCCGTTGAAACCGCCACATCGTCCGACGCGTTATGGGACGCTTTGAAAAATCGCGCCGGCGGCGACTTTTTTTACAGCGTCAAAACGACCGGCGTCTATTGCCGCCCGTCCTGTGCCTCGCGTCTACCGCGTCGCGAAAACGTTGACTTCTATCCAAGCTGCGACGCCGCCGAAGCGGCTGGTTTCCGGCCGTGCCTGCGGTGCCGCCCGCGTGGTGACAGCCGTCAGGCCGAACAGGCGCGTCTGATCGCTGAGGTCTGCCGCTTCATCGAAGGCGCCGAAGACGCGCCGTCCCTGGACCAGATGGCCGCCCGCGCTGCTCTGTCGCCCCATCACTTTCATCGCCTGTTCAAATCGGTCACCGGACTGACGCCGAAAGCCTATGTTGATGCCCATCGCGCCCGTCGCGTCCGGGACGGGCTGTCAGCCGGCGAGGCGGTGACAACGGCGCTTTATGATGCCGGTTACGGGTCAAACGGACGCTTCTACGAACGCTCCAATGCCATTCTCGGCATGACGCCGACCCAGTTTCAGCGCGGCGGGGCGGGAGATATTCGCTTCGCTATCGGCCAGTGTTCGCTGGGTGCGGTGCTGGTGGCCCAAAGCGAGAAGGGGATATGCGCGATTACCCTGGGCGACGACGCGCAGGCGCTGGCCGCCGATCTCCAGGACCGCTTTCCCAAGGCCAATCTGATCGGGGCGGATGCCGCCTTTGAGGCGACGGTGGCGCAGGTGGTCGGCATGATCGACGGCGATCAGATGCCTGATCTGCCGCTCGATATTCGCGGCACAGCCTTCCAGCAACGCGTCTGGCAGGCTCTGCGCGCCATCCCGCCAGGCGAGACGCGCAGCTATAGCGAGGTTGCCGACGCCATCGGCGCTCCAAAGGCGGTTCGCGCGGTGGCAGGAGCCTGTGCGGCCAATGCTCTGGCGGTCGCCATTCCGTGCCATCGGGTGGTGAAGACCGACGGGGCGCTGAGCGGCTATCGCTGGGGTGTCGAACGCAAACGCGCTCTGCTGCTGAAAGAGGGCGCGTGATGCCCGAGGCGATGCAGGCCGATCTCGACAGCTACGGTTACGCCATCCTGCCCGGGTGTGTGCCGCCGGCCGATTGCGCCGGTCTGGCGGCGCTTTACGACCGGCCTCTGTTCCGAAGTCACATCCATATGGCACCCCACGGATTCGGACGCGGCGAGTACAAGTATTTCAGCTATCCCTTGCCGGATCCGGTGGCCGGTTTGCGCGACCGGCTTTATCCACAACTGGTGCCGATCGCCAATCTATGGCAGGCGCGCATGGGGCTGGAGACGCGCTTTCCGCCCGATCATGAGACTTTTCTGGCGCGATGCCATGCTGCTGGCCAGCGGCGACCGACACTGCTGCTGCTTCGCTACGGGCCCGAGGATTACAACTGCCTGCATCAGGACCTGTACGGCGAACACGTTTTTCCGTTGCAGGCGGCGGTGCTGCTGTCGCGGCCGCAGGCCGATTTCACGGGAGGAGAGTTCGTTCTGACTGAACAGCGGCCCCGGATGCAGTCGCGGGCCGAAGTCGTGCCGTTGCAGCAAGGCGATGCGGTCGTTTTCGCCGTCCATCACCGGCCGGTCATGGGGACGCGCGGCAGCTATCGCGTCAACATGCGCCATGGTGTGTCCCGCGTTAGGTCAGGGCAACGGCATGTGTTGGGGATCATATTCCATGACGCAGCCTGATCTGTTCGGCGATAGCTTCGCCCGCGACGGCGTCACGGTGTTGCGGCGGTTCGCGGAAAGCGATGACGTCGCCTTGGTGGCCGCCATTGACGCCATTGCGGCCGAGGCTCCTTTCCGCCAGATGACCGTGCCGGGCGGCGGCCAGATGTCTGTGGCCATGACCAATGCGGGCGTCGGCTGGGTGACGGACGCGCAGGGCTATCGTTATAGCCGCGAAGACCCGGTGAGCGGCCGCCGCTGGCCCGATCTGCCGCCTGTCTTCGTGGGGTTGGCGCAAAGGGCGGCGGCAGTGGCCGGTTTCGATTTCACGCCGGACGGTTGCCTGATCAACCTCTACACGCCGGGCGCGCGGATGGGCTTGCACCAAGATCGCAACGAACGCGACTTTTCCGCCCCCATCGTGTCGGTGTCGCTGGGCCTGCCGGCGAGGTTTCAGTTCGGCGGGCTGAGGCGCAGCGATCCGGTGGAGACACTCGTTTTGCATCATGGCGATGTCGTCGTCTGGGGCGGTCCGGCGCGCAATGCGTTTCACGGCGTTCTCACCCTGAAACCCGGCCATCATGCCATAGGCGGGCACAGATATAATCTGACCTTTCGCAAGGCGTTGTAAGTCTATAACCGTGTGGAAAGGAGGCACCCAAATGCGTTGGATGGCCGGATTGATAGCTGTGCTGAGCCTGGCGGTATCGCCTGTGACGGCGCGGGCGGACGTCATCGATCAGGTATGGGCCGGGCATCCGGTTGCCTTCGCTATGGCTGCGTCGGACAGGCATTTGTTTGTCGGATACTATGACGCCGATCGCCGCCTTACCGTAGCGGAGCGCGATATCGCCGGCGGCGCGTGGCGCTATACGCGGCTGGACATCGCGGTGGGCTGGGACAGTCACAACTACATCGCCATGGCCATCGATCCGGTGAGGCGGCTGCATGTCGCCGCCAATATGCATGTGTCGCCGCTGACCTATTATGCGGCGGCCAAGCCGGATGACGCCGAAAGCCTCAGGCGCTTGCCGGTCCTTGTCGACCGGGCGCGGGAAGTACGCATGACCTATCCCGTCTTTCTGAAGGACCGGGCCGGGCGGTTGATTTTCAAATATCGCGATGGCGGCTCGGGGAACGGCAACGATATCTACACGGTCTATGACGGGCGGGCCTGGGCGCCTTTGCTGAATGTGCCTCTGACCGACGGTGAAGGAAAGCGCAACGCCTATCCGGTCGGGCCGGTGATCGGGCCGGACGGCCAATTTCACATGACCTGGGTGTGGCGCGAAACGCCCGACGCCGCCACCAACCACGATTTGAGCTATGCCCGCAGCGCCGATCTGGTTCATTGGCAAAAGGCCGACGGCACACCGATCGTTCTGCCCATGACCTACGGAAGCGCCGAGATTGTCGATCCGGTTCCCGTGGGCGGCGGCATGATCAATAATAACACCCTGATCGGGTTCGATGCGGACGCGCGCCCGCTTATCGCCTATCACAAATATGATGCCGCCGGACACACGCAAATCTATGTGGCGCGCTTCGAAGAGGACCATTGGCATCTGGTCCAGGCCAGCAACTGGACTGGCTATCGCTGGGAGTTCGGCGGCAACGGGTCGCTTGTTTCGAGGTGACGCTCAAGGCGCCCTATGCCCGTGGCGATGAGGTGATCATTCCGGTGACGCGCCAGGGCGTCGCCACCGAGTTGCATCTGCGCGCAACCGACCTGTCACGGGTGGCCGAAACGCCCGCGCCGCCATCGCTATTCGCCACTGAAATCAAGGGCATGGATATCCCGGCGGACATGCAGCTCAATCAGGTGGAGTTGAATGCCGGTGGGCACCACTACCTGCTGGCCTGGGCGACCTTGCCACAGAACCGCGACCAGCCGCGCGATGTCGTGCCGTCACCTATGCCGCTTATGCTGTTTGAAAAATAAACGCGCCAACAAACGCCCCAGCGGCGAAACCGTCGGGGCGCTATATGGTCAGCTGGCCTCAGAGCGTCGCCGTTAGGCCGTCTTTTTTGCGGGCGCCTTCTTTGCGGCCGGCTTTTTGGCGGCTGTGGCCTTGGTGGCGGTCGATTTCGCGGCTGCCGTCTTTGGAGCTGCCTTGGTGCCTGTCTTTGCAGCGGGCTTTTTGGCAGCGGCTTTTTTCGCCGGGGCCTTCTTGGTGGAAGCGCCGCCCTTGGCCTTGATCAGGTCGATGGCCTGTTCCAGGGTGACGGTTTCCGGTGTCACGTCCTTCGGCAGGGTGGCATTGACCTTGCCGCACTTGACGTATGGGCCGTAGCGGCCAGCCATGACCGAAATCTTGTCACCGCCTTCGCCAAACGTCCCCAGTTCACGCAAGGGGGCGGCCGCCGCGGCGCGACCCTTGCCACCGCCGCCCGCGCGCTTTTCAGCGATCAGGTCAACGGCGCGGTTGATGCCGATTTCAAACACTTCGTCCAGGCTGGACAAATTGGCGTAGGTGCCGCCGGTTTCGATAAACGGACCGAAGCGGCCGAGCCCGGCGACGATGGTCGTCTTGTCTTCCGGATGGATGCCCACCGTGCGCGGCAGCGACAGGAGCTTGAGCGCGCGTTCCAGGTCGATGGACGCCGCCGGCCAGGCCTTGGGCAGGCTGGAGCGCTTGGGCTTGTCGTCCTTGGATTCGGGTTCGCCCAGTTGCACATAGGGGCCGAAGCGGCCGATTTTCAGCGCCACGGTCTTGCCTGTTTCCGGATCGGTGCCGAGATCGCGGTCGCCATTGGCGCCGTTTTCACCGTTTTCGGCATCGGGTGCGCCGACAGGCCGGGTATATTTGCACTCGGGATAGTTGGAGCAACCGATGAAGGCGCCAAAGCGCGAGGTCTTCAGGCTGAGCAGGCCGGTGCCGCAGGTCGGGCAGGCGCGGGGATTGCTGCCGTCGCCCTTGTCCGGGAAGATGAGCGGCCCCAGGCTTTCGTTCAGGGCATCGAGCACCTGCGTGGTGCGCAGTTCGGTCATACCTTCGGCGGCGGCGTGGAAATCCTTCCAGAAATCAGCCAGAAGCGTCTTGTAGTTCAGTTCGCCGGCGGAAACGAGGTCGAGCTTTTCTTCCAGGTCGGCGGTGAAGTCGTATTGGACGTAGCGATGGAAGAACTGGTCGAGGAAGGCGGTGACCAGACGGCCCTTGTCTTCCGGAATGAAGCGGTTCTTGTCCATGCGGACATAGGCGCGGTCGCGCAGCACGGTCAGGATGGAGGCATAGGTCGACGGGCGGCCGATGCCGAGTTCTTCCAGTTTCTTGACCAGCGTGGCTTCGGAATAGCGCGGGGGCGGCTCAGTGAAGTGCTGGTCGGCCTTGGCGGTATGGATGTCGGCCAGGGTCCCGGCCTTGACCGCGGGCAGGCGGCCGCCTTCGTCGTCCGTGTCGTCGTCGCGGCCTTCTTCGTAGACAGCCATGAAGCCGTCGAAGGTCACCACCTGACCAGTGGCGCGCAAGGAGGTCTGCTTGTCGGCGCTAAACAGGTTGATCGTGGTGTTTTCGACGCGCGCCTGCTCCATCTGGGACGCCAGGGTGCGCTTCCAGATCAGTTCATAGAGGCGCGCCTGATCGCCATCAAGGCGCAGGGTATCCGGACGGCGGAAGGCGGAAGTCGGGCGGATGGCTTCGTGCGCTTCCTGGGCGTTCTTGGCCTTGGCCTTGTACTGGCGCGGGGTTTCCGGCACGTAGGCGGCACCGAACCGTTCGCCGATCAGCTTGCGCATCTCGCTGATGGCCGAGGGTTCGATATAGACACCATCGGTACGCATATAGGTGATCAGACCGACCGTTTCGCCACCGATATCGACGCCTTCGTACAGCTTCTGCGCGGTTTGCATGGTGCGGCTGGCGGAGAAGCCGAGCTTGCGGGCGGCTTCCTGTTGCAGGGTCGAGGTGGTGAAGGGCGGTGGTGGCGATTTCTTGCCGGGCTTCTGTTCGACCTCGGTGACGGTGAACTGTGAGCCTTTGATCAGGTCGCGGGCCGCGAAGGCAGACGCTTCGTCGGGCAGGTCGAACTTGCCCAGGCGCTTGCCGTTCAGGGTGAACAGCTTGGCGTTAAAGGGCGGGGAATTGGCCGATACCTCGGCGTCCACCGTCCAATATTCTTCCGTCTTGAACTTCTCGATTTCAATTTCGCGATCGACGACGATCTTCAGCGCCACGGATTGGACGCGGCCGGCCGAGCGGGCGCCCGGCAGCTTACGCCACAGAACGGGCGACAGGGTGAAGCCGACGAGATAATCGAGCGCGCGCCGGGCCAGATAGGCATCGACCAGTTCCATGTCGATGTCGCGCGGGGCGGCCATGGCTTGCTGAACCGCCGATTGCGTAATGGCGTTGAAGGTGACGCGCTGGACGATCTTTTCCTTCAGGACCTTCTTCTTGTTGAGCACTTCCAGCACGTGCCACGAAATCGCTTCTCCTTCACGATCCGGGTCGGTGGCGAGAATCACGCGGTCAGCGCCTTTTATGGCGTCGGCGATATCGTTGAGTCGCTTGGCGGACTTCGGATCGACTTCCCAGGTCATGGCGAAATCTTCATCCGGTCGGACGCTGCCATCCTTGGACGGCAAATCGCGGATGTGGCCGAAGCTGGCCAGAACAGTGAAACCCTTGCCCAGGTACTTGTTGATGGTCTTGGCCTTGGCCGGGCTTTCTACGATAACAACGGTCATAAAATCTCTTGTCAGGCGAAAAATCGCCGAAGCTCAGTCGGAAAAGGAGGGTGTATGCGACCTTAGATTATGCGCCACACAGAATAATCAAGGCGTCTAACCGGCCGCATACATGCTGAGCGATTCAATTTCTGTCAACGACAATAAAATAAAAGCCAAGCACAATTTAAAATAGATTTATGGCGTTTTGCGCCTTTTAATGGACGGGTCGTAGGTGTGGGACGCCCCAGTACCCCTATGCCCGCCGGTAATATCCGCCGTCATCCGCCACGACCACGCCGGCGATTTCCAGTTCGCTCAGCGCCGACAGAGCCAGCCAGGTCGGCGCACCGCTCAGGCGCAGCAGATCGTCGCGATGGATCGGCGTATCGTTTACCAGGCCGGACAAGGTACGGCCGACGCGGGCGATATCGTCTTCGGCGGGGGCGCGTTCGACAGGCCTGAGCGGGTCCGGTATCAATCCGGACGGCGTCGGTGCCTCGAATCCCATCTGGCCTTCCAGCATCCGGATGACGTCGTCGGCGTTTTCGCACAGGTTAGCGCCTTGGCGCAGGAGGTCGTTCGTACCGCGGCAGCGCGGGTCGAGGGGCGATCCCGGCACGGCGAAGACCTCGCGGTTTTGCTCCGCCGCCAGCCGCGCCGTGATCAGCGACCCGGAGCGCAGTTCGGCCTCGACGACGATGGTGCCGAGGCTGAGGCCTGAGATCAATCGGTTGCGGCGGGGAAAATCTTCGGCGCGCGCCCGGTGGCCAACCGGGCTTTCCGACACAAGCAGGCCGTGGGCGGCGATCTGTTCATAGAGGCCTTGATTGTCCGGCGGATAGATATCGTCCACGCCGCCGCCGAGCACGGCTATGGTCCCGGTTTTCAGGCTCATTTCGTGGGCGCGGGTGTCGATGCCACGCGCCAGGCCCGACACAATGTGAAAGCCCGCCGCCCCCAGGTCGTGGGCCAGGGATTGGGCGATCTTTTGTCCGACGGCGGAGGCGTTTCGGGCGCCGACCATGGCAATCGCCTGACGGCGCGGCACCACTGTGCCTATGGTCCACAGGACCGGCGGTGCGGCGTCGATCTGCTTCAGCAATGCCGGATAGTCGGCGTCGCCCAACATGATCAGCTGCGCCCCCGCTGCGTCGGCGCGAGCCAGTTCGGCGTCCAGCTTGACGAGCGGGTAGGGGGTCAGTGAGCCGCCCGAGCGTTTGACGAGATGGGGCAAGGCTTCTAGCGCGTGCACGGCCGACCCGAAGCGCAGCATCAGGCGCCCAAAATGGACCGGGCCGATGCGTTGCGTGCGTGCCAGACGCAGCCGCGCGATGCGTTCGGATGGATCGGCGGCGGCCGGAATGCGGTCAAAGCCCACGGTTGCAAGTTCCCCCTGTCATCGTGTGACGCTAACAGGCTTTCGGGAAGGGCTCAAGCCTATTGCCAGGCTTCGCGGCATGGGCTTGTATACGAGACGAAAAGGACTGATCTGATGAGTGATATTGAGCCCCGCCCCCCTCTGGAAGAGGATATCTGCATACATATCTTTACCGTTTCCTCCGGCATGGTCGGGGTGTGCCTGACGGCGGTGGGGCTGCTGCATATCGTCAAGGCGATCCACAAGATGGAAACCCTGGCCGATGATATCGTGACCGTGGATGCGGTAATGTTTCTGATCTCAGCCCTGAGCGCTTATTGGGCTTTGCGAACGCGCCGCCGTCGGCGGATTTACATGCTGGAACGCTTCGCCGACGGGGTATTTATCGCCGCCATGGTGCTGTGCGTGGTAGCGATTATATTCATTACTTATTGGCTGAATGCGATCCTGGTATAATTTGGTTTCTGTCGAAGAGAATATTATTCTTTTTTCCTGCCGATCTTCGGTTCCTCGCCCTTAAGCAGGCGGCGGATATTTTCATGGTGGCGGATATAGATCAGCACCGCCATGAACAGCGCCATGCCGAGGAACGGGTAGGGCGCCACATGCAACAGGAAGCCAATCGGTACGACCAGCGCCGCGGCCACGAGGGCGCCGAGTGAGGATATGCGAAAGATAAAGGCGGTCAGCAACCACAGGGCGGCGGCGATCAGGCCCATCGGCCAGCAGGCGGCGAACAGGGTGCCGAAGAAGGTGGCTACGCCCTTGCCGCCCTTGAATTTCAGCCAGACCGGGAACAGGTGACCGAGGAAGGCAGCCGCGCCGGCCAGCGCCATGGCGGTCTGACGCGTTTGCAGGTCGCCCTTCATCAGCAGTAGGAAGGCCAGACCGACGGCCAGCGCTCCTTTGCCCGTATCGCCGATGAAGGTGATGGCGGCCAGATCCTTGCGGCCGGTGCGCAGCACGTTGGTGGCGCCGATATTGCCGGACCCGACCGTGCGGATGTCGATGCCCGCCGCCTTGGCCGCAATATAGCCGAACGGAATCGAGCCGAGCAGATAGCCACCGATGATGGACGCCATATAGATGAAGGCATCGAAGGAGTAGGGCGTGGTCACGCTATGGGTTCCGCCTGTTATTTATGAGACAGTTATTTATGGGGCCGTATCGGGGCGTTTTCAGATTTCGTAGACGATTCGACCGTCGACGAGGGTTTTAAGCACCTTGCCCTGTAGCGTGCGGTTTTCAAAGGGTGAGTTCTTCGATTTCGACAGGATGTCGCGCTCACGCAACGCAAACGGTGCATCTATGTCGACCAGCAGCAGGTCGGCGGGCGCCCCCTTGGCGATACGACCGGCATCGAGGCCGAGCAGTTGCGCCGGGTTTTGCGTCACCGTGCGCAACAGGTCGATCAATGGAATATCGTTTTCATGATGCAGGCCTATCAGCGCCGGCAGCAGGGTTTGCAAACCAATGGCGCCGGGCGTGCTTTCCGAAAACGGCAGGCGCTTGTGCTCGGCCGGCTCCGGCGTATGGTTCGACACGATGACATCGACCAGGCCCGAGGCGACGGCGTCGATCAGGGCCAGCCGATCGCGTTCGGCGCGCAGGGGCGGATCGAGCCGGAAGAAGGTGCGGTAATCGCCGATATCGAGTTCGTTGAACATCAGGTGGTTGATCGAGACGCTGGCGAAGACTTCCAGCCCCTTGGCCTTGGCGCGTTCCAACGACCCCAGCCCTTCGCGTGTCGAGACCTGATCGACCAGGAAGCGTGCGCCGGTCAGTTCGACGAGGGCCAGATCGCGTTCCATCATGATCCGTTCGGCCAGGGCGGAAACACCGGACAGGCCCATGCGCGCCGCCATTTCGCCCGACGTGGCGACCGCGCCTTCCGATAGCCACGGTTCCTTGGGCCGGTGAGCGATCAAGGCATTGAACCCGTTGGCGTAGTTGAGAACGCGGCTGAGGATTTTGGAATTGACGATCGGTTCGTCGCCATTGGTGAAATAGAGCGCGCCAGCTTCGGCCATCAGGCCGATTTCCGCCATCTGGCGGCCTTCCAGCTTCTTGGTTGCGGCTCCGGCCGGGTAGACGTGAACCAGTTCGATATCGCGGGCGCGCCTCAGGATGAAGTCGGCCATGGCCGGTTCGTCGATGCACGGATCGGTATCGGGCTGGACCACGAAGGAGGTGACGCCCCCGGCGGCGGCGGCCAGCGAGGCGGATTTCAGGGTTTCCTTGGGCTCAGACCCCGGTTCGCCGGTACGCACGCGCATATCGATCAGGCCGGGCAGGATAGCGTTTTCATCGCAGTCGATGACGCGAATGCCGGCATGACCGCTCGGCGTCTCATGACCGTAGATCACGTCGGCAATCACGCCTTCGGCAATGATGACGGAGCCCGGACCGTCATATTCGGTGGCCGGATCAATGAGGCGGGCGTTGACAAAGGCGATGGCGCTCATCGTACAGTCTCCAGGCGGGGATCATTCTCCAAACGGGCGGCAAGGGAGGCCAGGACGGCCATGCGCGCGGCCACGCCCATTTCGACCTGATCCTGGATGAGGGAGACGCTGAGGTCGTCGGCGATCTCCGAATCGATTTCGACACCTCGGTTCATGGGGCCCGGGTGCATGACCTTGGCCCCCTTGGCGGCAACGGCCAGCTTTTCGCGGTCGAGCCCGAAGAAGCGGTAGTATTCGCGCGTGGACGGGATGAAGGCGCCGTCCATGCGTTCCAGTTGCAGGCGCAGCATCATGACCACATTGGCGTCGGCAATGCCTTCGCGCATGTCGTGGTAGACCTCGGTGCCCCACTGATCCGCATCGCCGGGAATAAGGGTCGGTGGTCCGACGAGGCGGACATTGGCGCCCATGGCGTTGAGCAGGATGACGTTGGAGCGGGCGACGCGCGAATGCAGGACGTCGCCGCAAATGGCGATGGTCAGGCCATCGACATGACCGAAGGCGCGCCTGATCGACAGCATGTCGAGCAGGGCCTGAGTCGGGTGCTGGTGCTGGCCGTCGCCGGCATTAACGACAGAACAGCCGACCTTCTGGGCCAGCAGGGCCGCCGCACCCGATGCGGAGTGGCGCACGACGAGCAGGTCGGGCTTCATCGCGTTCAGCGTCACCGCCGTGTCGATCAGGGTTTCACCCTTGGCGACGGACGAGGTCTTCATGCTCATATTAATAGTGTCGGCGCCGAGGCGCTTGCCCGCCAGTTCAAAGCTCGACTGGGTGCGTGTCGAGTTTTCGAAGAACATGTTGACCAGGGTGCGTCCGCGCAGCAGGTCGAGCTTCTTGGTCGATTGCCGGTTCAGGTCGACAAAGACATCGGCCAGATCGAGCAGATTGGCGATATCGGGCGGATCGAGGTCCTGCGCAGCCAGGAAGTGGCGTTTCGGAAAGGCCGTCAGGCGTGTTCGGATCAGATCGTTTACATCAGTCATTGGGCAGGTCCGGATGAATTGCAAACTGTAATGACCGCGAGGCATGATTTTGGCAAGCGTGCCGCGCAGCTATCATTCGCAGGCTAAACAAGGTGAAACATAAAGAGCAGAAGGGGCATGGTGAAGGCGCTCAGCGAGGTGGTTAGGGCGACGATGCCGGCCATCAATGGCGCATCTCCGCCCATGTGGCGGGCCTGGACATAGGCAGCCGCCGCGCAAGGGGCCGCCCCGCAGGCCAGGGCGATTCCCTGCGCCATCCGGTCGCCGCCCAGTTCGTAGCAGATGGCCCAGGCCATAACCGGCATGACCAGAACCTTGAACAGGGAAACGGCGCCAACGAGGAACGGCCGCCGCCAGACATAGCCGAAGCTTAAGCCCACGCCGGCCAGGATCAGTCCGGTCGGAATAGCCGCTTCGCCCAGCATGCCGAGCGATTTTTCAACGAACGGCAGGGAGGGGATACGCAGGAAGTTGAGCAGCAAGCCTACGAGGCAGGAGGCGAAGATCGGATTGGTCAGCAGCGTACGGGCAAACCACGCAGGCGTGCGCACGGGAACCTCGCCTTCCGGTTCGCCCCAGCGGGCCAGAACCAGGATGCAGATCATGTTGCTGGCGGGAATCAGCGCGCTGATGGCCACCGCCGACAGGCCGTTGGCCGAGGGGCCGAAAATCGACGCGGCCACGGGTACGAAGATAAAGGAGTTGAAGCGCATCAACCCCTGAAAGACGCTGGTGAAGGTAGGGCCCGACAGGTTCAGGAAGGGCTTCAGCGCGAAGCCCACAGCGGCCGCGATGACCACCGCCCCGACGACGGCGATGCTGATCGGGCCGGTGGAAAATCCGGACAGGTCGGCGTGCCAGATGGCCGGGATCAGAAAGCCTGGGTAGAGGACGTATACGGCGAATTTCTCGATCGGCGGCCAGACATTGAGCGGCAGGAATCCGGATTTTTTCAGGGCGTAACCGAGAACGATCAGCAGAAAGACCGGGACGATACCGTTCAGGATCAGGTTCGGGGTCATCGTGATCGTTATCCGTTCACCTGGCCGTCTGTCTGGCCAATAGGCGCGGACAGGCCCCTCAGCCGGTCGAGCGCCCCTTGCAGGATATAGGCGGCGGCGTTGCGATCTATGACTTCCGCCCGTTTGGCGCGGCTTAGGTCGGCTTCCTCGATCAGGAAGCGGTTCATGACGGACGACGACCAGCGTTCGTCCCAGAACGCGATCGGCAGGTCGCGCAGGCGCAAGAGGTTGCGGGCGAAGGCGCGGCACGACTGGCAGCGCGGACCTTCGGTGCCGTCCATATTGACCGGCAACCCAATCACCAGTCCGGCGGCCTCGCGGCTGTCCATCAGTTTGAACAGGCGTTCGGCCTCCAGGGTGAATTTGGACTTGCGGATCAGCTCCAGCGGCGAGGCGATGGTGAGGGAAATGTCCGAAACAGCAACCCCAATCGTCTTTTCGCCCAGGTCGAGACCCAGCAGGGCGCGGCGCGGCGGAAGGGCTCCCGCCAGTTCGGTGATGTCAATAACGGCCATAAGCGGCTGCTTTGCCCCCTAAGCGGGCCGGAGTCAACAGACTGTCACGCAATCATCAGGCAATTGCCGAATGGGTGTCACGAGACCGCTCTATGTGGGCCGTGTTCGTTGCGACGGATACTGTCGTTCGGTTAATAATTACATTGGATATTAATAGATTAAAATTCTGTAATAAATTACATCAATGTAATTAATGAACATGACGTAATACATGAATCCGATTTAACAATATAAATGTTCCATTTTTATTTTGACGAGAGTAAATGTCTCCTCAGTTCTCAACGAGTACTCCTCCTCACGCTTTAACGTCACAAAGGAAACAAGTCATGATCCGCTCTATCGCCACTATCGCCCTGATCTCCGCCGCCGCCCTCTCGCTGGCCTCTACCGCCAATGCCGGTACGTCGAACTTCCAGGAGCCGGAGCAAATCTCGGTCAGCACCAATAATGTCGACCTGAACGATGCCCGTCAGGCCAAGGTCTTCTACGGTCGCCTGTCCCAGGCTGCCGCCGAAGTCTGCGACACCCGCACCACCGGTTCGATGATCACTCACTATCGCGCCGAACGGGATTGCGAACGCCAGGCCGTTACCGATGCGGTCCGCCAGATCAATGCACCGCAACTCAGCGCCATGGATGACAAGGTCAATAACCGTGGCGGCAGCGCCCGTAGCATGGCCGTTGTCGACACCCGCGAATAGTCGCCGGCTGTAAGCGGGGCCCGTTCCCCGATCGCAAAGGATATCTCCCATGTTTTACAAGATATTGACCGCGGCCGTTTGCGCCGGGACGATGGTTTGCGCCTTTGGCGCGGCGGCGGCGGAAGGCAATGTTTCCCGCATTCCGGTCACCTTCGAAAACCGGGACCTCAACGACCCGGCCCGCAGCGAAGCGGCCTATGCCCGGCTTTACAAAGTCGTGCAGCGGGTCTGCGATACGGTGCAGGCCGGCCCCAGGTACCGGGCGGACGATGATAGGGCCTGCGAAGAACAGGCCATGGACGAGGCTATCGCCAATCTTGGCAGCCAGGAAATGCGACGTTTGCACAAGCGCGAGATTGCCTCTCAGGGCGCAACCACTTACCGCGCCCGCAGATAGGGCAAATCCCCCTGTTGTCTAATCAACCGTCTTCAAAGGGGCGTCGCGCGCAAGCCGGCGCCCTTTTTCATGTCCTTGATACGCTCTGAGGCCACGCAGGCTCGCCGCCTAGAATTAGGGTCTGTTTTTCAAAAGCGTCTTGCCAAATCCAGCCTCAATCGCTAACCGGAACCCACAAGATTATATGGAGTCTGGTCATGGCCATCGATGTGGCAACGGTCAAAAAAGTAGCGAGCCTGTCGCGCCTGCGCGAAGGTGACGAACGCCTGCAATCGCTTGCCGGCGAATTGAACGGCATACTGGGCTGGATCGAGCAGTTGAATGAAGTCGATGTCACCGGCGTCGAGCCGATGACCACGGCGATCGAGATGCCGCAGCCCATGCGCGAAGACGTGGTCACCGACGGTGACAAGGTCGCGGAAATCGTCGCCAATGCCCCGAAGTCGGTCGATGGCTTCTTTGTCGTCCCGAAGGTGGTTGAATAGTTATGACTGAACTGACGAAACTGACGCTGAAGTCGGCGATCGACGGCCTGAAGGCCAAAACCTTTTCCTCGGCCGAACTGACTGACGCCTTTATCGGCGCCATAGAGACGGCGAACCCGAAGCTGAACGCCTATGTCGAAACCACCTTCGACAAGGCGCGCGCCCAGGCTGCCGCCTCCGACGCCAAGCTGGCGCGCGGCGAGGGCGGGGCGCTGGAAGGCGCGCCGCTGGGTATCAAGGACCTGTACTGCACCGCCGGCGTGCGCACGACGGCCTGTTCCGGCATTCTGGAAAACTTCGTGCCGACCTACGAATCGACCGTGACCCAGAACCTGTGGGATCAGGGCGCGGTCATGTTGGGCAAGCTCAACATGGACGAATTCGCCATGGGATCCTCCAATGAAACCTCCAAGTGGGGCAATGTCGTCAATCCGTGGAAATCGCGGGGCTCTAATGCAGACCTGACGCCGGGCGGATCGTCGGGTGGATCGGCATCGGCCGTCGCCGCCGATCTGTGCCTGGCCGCCACGGCGTCCGACACCGGCGGTTCGATCCGTCAACCGGCCGCCTTCACCGGTACGGTCGGCATCAAACCGACCTACGGGCGTTGCTCGCGTTACGGCATGGTGGCCTTCGCTTCATCGCTCGATCAGGCCGGCCCGATCACCAAGACCGTCGAAGACGCGGCGATCATGCTTCAGGCCATGTGTTCGCACGATGTGAAGGATTCGACGTCTCTCGACCTGCCGGTGCCTGATTTTTCCAGCTTCCTGGGCAAGTCGGTCAAGGGCCTGCGCATCGGCATTCCTGATGAATACCGTCTCGACGGCATTCCGGCCGAGATCGACACCCTGTGGGAACAGGGCATTGCCTGGCTGAAAGACGCCGGCGCCGAAATCGTCCGCATCTCCCTGCCGCACACCAAGTATGCGTTGCCGTGCTACTATATCATCGCGCCTGCGGAAGCGTCGTCCAACCTGGCGCGCTATGACGGCATGCGCTACGGCCACCGCGCCGCCGGTATTCAGTCGCTGACCGATACCTATGAGATGTCGCGGTCCGAAGGCTTCGGCAAGGAAGTCAAGCGGCGCATCATGATCGGCACCTATGTGCTGTCGGCCGGTTTCTACGACGCCTATTACGTCAAGGCGCTGAAGGTCCGCCGCCGCATCGCAGAGGACTTCACCAAGGCCTATGAAAGCTGCGACGTCATCCTTACGCCCGCCACACCGTCGGCCGCCTTCGAATTGGGCGACCAAGCCAAGGCCGCCGATCCGGTTCAGATGTATCTCAACGACGTCTTCACGGTGACGACCAACCTGGCCGGACTGCCAGGCCTCAGCGTTCCCGCCGGCCTGGATAGCCAGGGCTTGCCGCTTGGTCTGCAGGTCATCGGCAAGGCGCTCGACGAAGGTACGGTGCTGACGATTGCATCGGTGCTGGAAAAGGCCGCGGGCTTCTCGGCCAAGCCGGCGCGGTGGTGGTAACCTCGCTGTCTTTGAATTTTGCGGCGAATATTGCGACCTGGCGGGGCGGATGATCTATGCGGCCTGCCAGGGATGTGCCATAGCTTTTGGCAAGGGCTAAAGGGCCTTCACCTCCCAGGAGCAGGCCAGCGAGGCCTGGCAGTTTATGAACCGTATGCTTAAAACCGGCGTTGCCGTCATGTCCGCTATCGCCATGACCGCCAGCCCGATCGCCTTCGCGCAAACCGCGCCGGGCGCGTCTTCGTCCGCATCTGGCGACTCCGACGTCAGCAACGAAGACATCATGAATGTCGCGATTGTGTGCGTGGCCACCTATGACCTGGTGCTGGCGGATGCACCGGCGGGACCGCAAACCGAGAAAATCAAAGAAGCCCGCACCCTGGCCCGCTCCATCTACATGGAAGCCTCCGGCAATGACGACACTAAGGCGGACGCTGAAATCTCCGGCGTTGACGCGGCGCTTAAGGAAGAGGTCACCAAGGGCACGATGAAGCTCGACGAACTGCGCGGCACCTGTGATTCCCTGCTGATGGACGAAACGGTCCCGCCCACGGCATCGTGACGGTCAAATAACACACCAGTTACGGGAAAGCCTTGGGTGACCAGGGCTTTTTTGGTCTATGCTGTCGGTTGCAATGGCGAATGGTGATGGAATGTTGTCGAGCTATCAGGACATGGTTGCGTGGGGCCTATTGGTTCTGCCTCTGATCGTGCTGGCATGGGCGGCTGTCTGGTTCGTGCTCATCCAGGCCGAACGCAACCGGCATGAACGCTATAAGCGCTTCTACGCTATCATGGAACAACTGGCCAAATCAGATGGCCCCACGGCCGACAAGATGGCAGCGGCCTACGAACTGCGCAATTATCGCGAATACAAGGATGTCATCGCCCGCGTGTTCATTGATGGCAAGGTACGCGGCGACACCGCCGACGCCCTGTCCAAGCAGCTACGTGAAACGGTTGACCACATTCGTCATTAGGCGGGCTCGGAAAGCGCTTTAGTTTGCCGCCAGACGCGTAGCGCCGGGCAGGGCGGTGACGGTCGCGTCGTAACCGGTCGGTGGGGTGCCGGTGTCAATATTCTTTATAGCAATTTGTTCCGGATCGGGCAGGCGGTTCAGCTGAGTCGCCACGACCGAGCCACTGGTAAAAATGGCCAGGACCGCCGCCGCCAGACTGATCAGCAGGGCGTAGGGCGGCCGACGGGTGTGTTCCGTTTTTGCTTCCCAATAGATGGAATAGGTGCTGGGGTGCGCCGTATGGATCATTGTGGTTGCTCTTCGTGTTACCTGATCCGGTCCGCCATCACCGTCAGGTCAATTTCCTGTGAGAATATGACCGCGCGTGTAAGATTTCAGTGATCGATTCCTGTCGCCGTGTGTCGAATGAGTTAAGGCGCGCCATTGCGCAATCCTTATAAGCTGACGCCTATTTTTAAGGGATTTGATCGCCAGGCCTTTAGTTGAATTTGTATCTAAAGCTTGTGTTCTGCGTGCTTTTGGGCAGTATCTGCGCAACATCACATAACCGGAGCAGAGGATGAACCTCCCCACCACAGCCCATCCGAAGGAAATTACCGTACGCGGTGTTATCCTCGGTATCCTGATCACGCTTATCTTTACCGCCGCCCAGGTCTATCTTGGCCTGAAGGTCGGCCTGACCTTCGCCACCTCCATTCCCGCCGCCGTTATTTCCATGGCGCTGCTGCGTTTCGCCAAGACAGCAACCATCCAGGAAAACAATATCGTCCAGACCATCGCTTCGGCGGCGGGCACGCTGGCGTCCGTCATTTTCGTCCTGCCGGGCCTAATCATCATCGGTTGGTGGCGCGATGTGCCCTTCTTCATCACATTTGGCGCCTGCGCCATCGGGGGCGTACTGGGTGTTATGTACACCATGCCGTTGCGCCGGGCCCTGGTGTCGCAGTCGACCCTGCCGTATCCGGAAGGCGTCGCCGCTGCCGAAGTGCTGCGTGTCGGCACGACGTCGCGGGAAGGCGCGGCAGAAGGCTCCGCCGGGCTGATGGCCATCCTGCTCGCCTCCGCCGCCTCGGCGCTTTATGCCGCCGGTGCCGCCTCTAAAGTCCTCGCCGGGGAAATTTCGACCTATTTCAAAGTGAACAGTTCCGGTGGTGTTTCCGGCATGGCGGGCTCTTCGTCCCTGGCGTTGATCGGCGCAGGCCATCTCATGGGTATCACGGTTGGCATCGCTATGTTCTTTGGTCTGTTCCTGACCTGGGGTGTCGGCGTGCCGGTCCTGTCGACCTGGACCATTGAATGGGCGGGCCTGGTGCCGCATCTGGTCGCCGCTCATCCCGATCCGGCGGTTGCGGTCGGCGAATATGCCGAAGGCATCCGCTCGAGCCAAATTCGCTTTATCGGTGCCGGTGTGATCGGAATGGCCGCCATCTGGACGATCGGTAAGCTGATCGTGCCCGTCTGGGGCGGCCTGATGTCGGCGCTGGAAGCCGGGCGGGCACGCAAGGCAGGCGATGTCGATCTGCCGCGCTCCGAACATGACCTGCCGGTGTGGATCGTCGGACTGGTCATCATGCTGTCCATGGTGCCGGCGGGCTGGCTGCTGTTTGCCTTCCTGTCGGGCGGGCCCCTGAGCCAACTGGCGTTGCCGCTGGTCATCGCCGGCGTTCTCTACATCCTTGTGGCCGGGCTTCTGGCCGCCGCCGTCTGCGGCTATATGGCCGGCCTCATTGGCTCGTCCAATTCGCCGGTGTCGGGCATCGCCATCCTGGCCGTGCTGGGCGCGGCGGTCATCATCGGTATGATTGGTTACAAATTCACCGGACCGAATGTCGAAACCGCCCTGATTGCCTTTACCCTCATGGTCACGACCGTCGTTCTGGCCGTGGCCGTTATCGGTAACGACAATCTCCAGGATCTCAAGACCGGCCAATTGGTTGACGCGACGCCGTGGAAGCAGCAGGTCGGCCTGATCATCGGCGTTCTGGCTGGCGCCTGCGTCGTGCCTGTGGCGCTCAATCTGCTGAATAATGTCTGGGGCTTTGCCGGCGACCCGAACTTCCACGCTATCGACGTGGCGGGCGGTACGCTCAACGCGCCTCAGGCGACCCTGATATCGACCCTGGCCAAGGGCGCCATCGGTGGCAAGCTGCCGATCGGCCTTTTGGGCATCGGCCTGGTTGTTGGCGCGATTCTGGTCGCCCTTGACGAAGGATTGCGCATCGCGTCGAAGGGCCGTTTCAGCCTGCCGCCGCTCGGTGTCGGCCTGGCTATTTACCTGCCCGCCGGCGTGACCTCGCCGGTTGTCATCGGCGCCGTTGCCGGCTGGCTGTTCATCAAGCTGGTGTCGAAACTCAAGACGCGCGATATTGCAGACCGTCTGGGCGTGCTGGTCGCCTCGGGCTTCATCGTTGGGGAAAGCCTGTTCAATGTCTTCTATGCGGGCCTGATCGCCGGGACGCGGAAGCCCGGCATCCTTACCTTGCCCCATCCGTGGTCCGAGCATGTCGGCATGTGGCTGGCGCTGGGCCTGGCGGCCATCATCGTCGTCGGTCTTTACCTGTGGTCGGGCAACCAGGCCAAGAAGATCGGCGATACGATGAACTGATACAGGACATCCTTGACGGCCTCCCGGTGCCCAACCGGTGTACGGGGAGGCTGTTAGAGCGCTTTCCTAAAAGTGTGATGCACTTTCGGATAAAAAAGCGCGTAAAATCAAGGAAGTAGAGCGCCGATCTGCTTCAGTCGGATCGGGATACGCTCTACTGACAATTATGATCGTTTCAGGGGTTGAAGTTGCGATGCGAAGACAGCTAAAATTAGGCTCATGAACAATACCAACACCGAAAACCGCCCCGTCATCAACCCGATCCCGGCCGATGGCATCACCTATTACCTGCATCCGCATCCGCGTTCGCCGTTTTCGGAAGCCGTTCAGGTCGGTCAGACCCTGTACCTGTCGGCGATGATCGGCCTCGACGAGAACGGCAAGCTGGCCGAAGGCTTCGACAACGAAGTCAAGGCGATCATGGCCAATACCGCCGAAATCCTGAAGCGCTACGGCCTGGGGATGGAACACATCTTCAAGGCGACGGTGATGTTGACCGATATTTCGAAATGGGGCGATTTCAATCGGCTCTATAAGCCCTATTTCCATCCGGCACGCTTGCCGGTGCGTACGGCTTTCGGCGTCACCAACCTGGCCTATGACGCCACGGTCGAAATCGAATTCTGGGCACACGTCCCAACGGGTGCGACGGCGGAATAAATCCGCCGTCGGCCGCGCCGGTCAGGCCAGCATTTTCTTCACGAAATCGACATAGCCATCCATCCAGCCCTGGAGGAATTTGGCGGTGCCGGGGTTCAGGTTGGCGGCTTCGTCATAGAAGCCGTCCTTGACCGTTAGGTACACTTCAGGGCCGGAAAATACCGTCACACCGACCGCAGCCAGGACATCGCGGGCATGGGCCTGCATGACGGCGGTGCCGATAGCGCCGGGCGAGGCACCGAATAGGCCGCCGGGCTTGTTGCCCCAGACATTGTGGCCGTAAGGACGCGAGCCGACATCGATGGCGTTCTTCAACACGCCGGGCAGTGATCGGTTATATTCCGGCGAAATGACCAGAACGGCCTGGGCGGCCTTCACCTTGTCGCGGAAGGCGGTAACCGCCGGGGGCGGGGCCTCTTCGAAGTCTTGATTATAAAGCGGCAGATCGCCGATTTCGATGATATCAAACCTGAGACCCGGCGCGTTCAGCTTGACGACTTCCTGGGCCAGCTTGCGGTTGATGGACGCCGAACGCAGGCTGCCGATAATAACGGCAACGGAAATATCACTCATGGGGGCTCTCCTCATTTGGGCTTGACCGGTCATCGGCCCGAAAAACGCGGCCCCGAAAAACGTGGTCACGAAAAACGCAACGAGATCTAACCTAGGGCCGCGAGCCCTCCATGCCAAGAGGCGAAGCGGTCAGGATGGATTCAGGCGCTGTTTGAGAAACGCCAGAACCAGGATTTCCTCCGGCGTTAACTGCTCATACTGCGCCTGAAGCGAATGGTCGATTTCGCCGGATATCTGCGCGATCAGACTGCCATCCATGTAGGCGTCGATAATCTGGGGATGGATATAGGACTTGCGGCAGACGGTGGGCGTGTTGCCCAGCTTTTTCGACACATGTTCGATCGCCGCCACGACGTTCTTCTTGGCCTGAGCCGCCGAATCGTAACTGGCATATTCCTGCAAGGCGATGGCGGCCAGCACCGTACCTGTCCAGGTGCGAAAATCCTTCGCGGTGAACACCTCGCCGGTAACGCTTTTGAGGTAGTCGTTGACGTCGCCGGAGGTGACGTCGCGTACGGCGCCATTTTCATCGACATATTTGAACAGCTCTTGGCCCGGAATGTCGGCGCAGGCTTTAACAACGCGCGCGATGCGGCGATCGTTCAGCTTGAGATTCCATTCCTTGCCGGACTTGCCCTTGAACCGGAAGCGGATCGTAGCACCACTGACATCGACATGTTTGTGACGCAGGGTGGTCAGGCCGTAGGATTGGTTGGTGCGGGCATATTCGTCATTGCCGATACGGATAAGCGTCTTTTCCAGCAGGCTAACCACGGTGGCCAGAACCTTCTCACGCGACAGGCCGCGTTGCGACATATGTTGCGCGGTCACGGCGCGCAGGCGGGGCAGGACGTCACCGAAGGCGAGGATATGGCTGAACTTGTTCGCCTCGCGGAAATTGCGCCACTCGGGGTGATAACGGTATTGCTTGCGACCGCGCGCGTCGAACCCGGTCGCCTGCATGTGTCCGTTGGCATGCGGGCAAATCCACACCTGGGTATAGGCGGGCGGAATAGCCAGTTTGCGGATACGCTGGATGGTCGCTTCGTCGCGAATCCGTTCGCCGTGGGTATCGAAGAAGATGAAGTGTTTGCCGCGCTTCTTGCGCGTGAAGCCCGGTTTGGCGTCCGTGACGTAACGCAGGCCCTGCGCCTTTGCCTGGGCGATGCAGTCCTCTGTCTTGCCAATCGGTCCTTCAAGGGGCTGTTCGACTGTTTCCAGATTTAAGAGCGCGGCTGTTTTCATGATACCGAACCTGCGGCTTTGGATCGGGAAAGAAAATAGGGAAGGCCTGAGTGAATAATAGTCGGAAGATAAATGTCGGCATCCATATCAACCGATCGGCCTTACCTTAATTTTATCGGCCTTATTGATGTTCACGCTGCGATCCTTACCTGTGCGCGCGTAGGCTGAGCGGCGAAACAAGGAGGACTTACATGGCCCTGCGTCCCTACTGGAGCGGCACGATCCGCCTGTCGCTGGTCTCTCTGCCTGTAAATATGTATCTCGCCATCAACCGCCAGAAGACCGTCGCCTTCCATGAAATCTATCGTCCCACGGGTGAACGCGTCGAGCATCACTTGGTCGCTGACGGCAAGGAGATAGATCGCGACGATATCGTAAAGGGGTACGAGGTCGAAAAAGGCGAATATGTCCTGATAGAGCCTGACGAAATCAAGGCGCTGAAAATACCGTCCAGCAAGGTTCTGGACATCGTGGAATTCGTCGCCCGGGATGAGGTGGACGATGTCTATCTGGAAACCCCCTATTACATCGCGCCGGACGGCAAGGGCAATGATGCGACCTTCGCGGTCATTCGCGACGCCCTTAGGTCATCGCGGAAGGTGGCGGTCGGCCAGTTGGCCATAGCCGGGCGCGAGCGACTGTGCCTGATCCGACCGTTCGGTAGCGGCATGGTACTGGAAACCCTTCGCTACGAAGAGGAAATTCGCGAAGACGACCCGTATTTCGACGATATCCGTGACCGAAAGCCGGACTCAGAAGAGGTCGAACTGGCGCAGGAACTGATCAAGCGCAAGACGAAGACGTTCGATCCGGGCAAGTTTCATGACCACTATCGCGATGCCTTGCAGGAACTGATCAATGCCCGCGTCGAAAACCGTGCGCCACGTGAGGTAGTGGAAGAGCGACCCACGGCCAATGTGGTCAATCTCATGGATGCGCTGCGTCAGTCGCTGCGCAGCAAGGAGAGCGAGGCGCCGGCCGACGAGGCGAAGCCGTCGCGCACGCGGACCGCGCCGCAAAAACGCACGCGCAAGGCCAAGCCCCCGTCTTCGTCTGATAAGTCGTCGTCTGGCAAATCATCCTCTGGCAAGTCGGCAACGGTTAGCGAGAAAACGCCTGCCAGGCCAAAGAAGGCGACCGCCTGAAAGGCCAGTTGATGCCCGACACTCTCGACAAATATCGCCAGAAGCGCAATTTCGAACGAACCGCCGAACCGAAAGGTGAGGTCAAGGCCACGACCGGCAATCGCTATCTGATCCAGAAGCATGACGCGACACGTCTGCACTACGATTTTCGCCTGGAATTGGACGGCACGTTGAAATCGTGGGCAGTGACCAAGGGGCCAAGCCTCGATCCCGCCGACAAACGCCTGGCCGTGGAGGTTGAAGATCACCCGGTGTCTTACGGCGATTTCGAAGGCACCATCCCAAAGGGGCAATATGGTGGCGGCACGGTCATGTTGTGGGACGAAGGCACATGGGAGCCCATCGGTGATCCCCACAAGAGTCTGGAAAAGGGCGATTTCAAATTTCGTCTGCACGGCAAGCGGCTGGAAGGCGAATGGGTTCTGGTCCGTATGAAGCCGCGTCCTCAAGACCGCGGCCAGAATAACTGGCTGCTGATCAAGCACCACGACGCTTTTGAGGTCGAGGGTGATGCCGACCATGTCCTTAATGACAACACCACCAGCATCAAGACCGGCCGCACAATGGCGCAGATCGCGGCGGGTGAGGGCGGTGAGACGGTCTGGCGCAAAGGCCGGGCAGAAAAGTCCGCTCCGAAGACCCCGACTAAAGCATCGCAAGGCTCCCGACTGGCCTTTATCGAACCGCAACTGGCGACCCTGGCCGACGCCATGCCGACGGGCAAGGACTGGCTGCACGAGGTCAAGTTCGACGGCTACCGAACCCTGGCCTATATCGACGGCGACGATGTGCGCATGATGACGCGGACCGGCCTGGATTGGACGCCTAAGTTTCGTCATACCGCCGATCTTTTGCGCGATCTGGGTGTCGACTCGGCGATCATCGATGGCGAAATGGTCGCCACGACACCGGAGGGACGGTCGAGTTTCAAAACCTTGCAGGATGCCCTGTCGGCGGGAAAATCCGCCGATCTGCAATATTACGTCTTCGACCTGTTGTATTTGAATGGTGAGGATTTGCGCCGTTTATCGCTGGTCGAGCGCAAGGCGCGGTTGGCGACGCTGCTCAAGGATCGCGACTTAGGCGGGCGCGTCATCTTCAGTGATCATTTCGTCGAAGCCGACAAGGGATTTTTGAACAGCATCTGCAAGCTGGAAATGGAAGGCATTATCTGCAAACGCGCCGATGCCCCCTATACCAGCGGGCGCGGCAAGGCGTGGCTGAAGGTCAAGTGCCACAAGCGCCAGGAATTCGTTATTGGCGGCTTTTCAGAGCCTACCCATGCCGAACGCGGAATCGGGGCGCTGTTGCTCGGCTATTATAACGAAGAAAAATTGGTGTATGCCGGCAAATGCGGCACGGGCTTCGACCGCGACACATCGGTTGCCTTGCGTAAGAGGCTAGACGCCATAGAAGTGACCAAGAGCGCCTATGACGACACATTGCCCGCAGATGCGCGGCGTGGCGCCCATTTCGTCGAGCCCCGTATCGTCTGCGAGGTCGAATTTACCGAATGGACGCCTGACGGGCGGCTACGGCATCCGTCCTTTCAGGGTATACGTGAAGACAAGCCGGCGCAGGAGATCGGGCGCGATCAAGCTTTGCATGTTACAAAGGCCGCTATCGAAGCCAAACCTGGGGATGACAAACCCATGCCCGAGCCGAAAGCCACCGGTCGATCGACGTCGGCTAAAAAGACCAAAGACCCGGAGGTTGCCGGTATTCGCATTTCGCACCCTGACCGGATCATATTTCCGGCGCTGGGCGCAACCAAGCTTCAGTTGGCGGAATATTACCACAGCGTGGCTGACCACATGCTGCCCTATGTGATCAATCGCCCTATCTCCATGCTGCGGTGTCCGGAAGGGGTGTCCGATACCTGCTTCTTCCAACGCCATATCGGTCGTGGCGAGATGAAGCACCTCTACGATACCGGCGTGAAGGTAAAGGGGCGCGATGAAGACTATGTGATGATCAAGGACGTATCGGGCCTGATCAGCATGGTGCAATGGGGCGTCATCGAGGTTCACCCGTGGGGCGCCATGGCGGCGACGCCGGATACACCCAATCAGATCATATTCGACCTCGATCCCGATCCGGAAACCTCATGGGAGGCCGTTATCCAGGGTGTGCGCGACGTCAAAACTCGCCTGGATGAATTTGGCCTGGTGTCTTTCCTGAAAACCACGGGCGGCAAGGGGCTGCATATCGTGGTGCCCCTGACGCCTAAACACACCTGGGCGACCATAAAGCCGTTCACCAAGGCGATTGCCCAATCCATGGCGCATGACGCGCCCGACCGCTATATCGCGGTTGCGACCAAGGCGGCGCGCAAGGGCAAGATTTTTGTCGACTATCTGCGTAACGATCTGACCGCGACTGCCGTGGCGCCGTTTTCAGTTCGGGCGCGCGAAGGGGCGGGCGTGGCGACGCCTTTGTTCTGGGACGAATTGTCGGCCAGGTTGAAACCGTCCGACTATAATATTGGCACCATGGCCGAACGTCTGGCACAGGTAAAGGGGGATCCGTGGGCGGATTTTCTGTCCACGGATCAGACCATTGACGAGGCTATCCTGACGGCGCTCAACATCGATATCCATAGCTGATCCCGATTTAACGGGCTATGTCGGGCGATACCTGTCATAGTCGTTTGGCACCCTTCCGGTGCTTAAGGAACGACAATGGCCAAGGGTCAAAAGAAGAGCAGCAAGGAAATCCGCAAGCCTAAAAAGGCGCCGGTGAAGGTTGAGGTCGTATCCGCCGGTTTCACCAAAGGCCAGCAGGCGACACTGAACAATATCAAGAAGCCTTGAACAGTGGGGGCGAAAGCTGGTAACAGGGCTCGAAATCTGGAGACCTGATGTGACCGCTGCCGAAGCCCTTGAAAAAATCTACGAGTCCCTCGCTGCCGACAATGCCGGCCTGGACGACGCCATCAAGGATCTGAAGGTGGCGCTGGCGGCCGAGGGCAAAAAAGAAGCCGTGGTCGAACCGGGACGTCTGGCGCAAAATAATCGTCAGGGCCGCAAGCTGATGCAGTCCTATTTCAAGAAAAAGGGCGTGACCGTCGTTTTCGCCGGCGCGTAACCTGGATATTCGATCTCGCCGTTGCCGTGAGGCGGCGAAATTGTATCCATCGTGATATCGTCAAGCCTTTTAAGCGGCGTGATTATGCGTATTCCATAAAAAGCGCATGCGGAATCACGCGTCTGTGTCATGCGGAACCTTGATCAACGCGTGGGTTTAGGCAAGAGTAGCGCCAATCGCGCGTCTGGAGAAATTCGTCGGCACGGCCGCGTCGCGACGCCAACTCAGATCGCCATATATGGGGAAGTTATTTATGAAGTCCGGTTTGTCTCACACATTGATGGCGGTAGCCGCTACCCTGACGGGCCTCGCCACCCAGGCGCACGCGCAGGCTATGGCGAACCCGCAGGGATCGTCACCGATTTCGAATGCGCTGGACTGGATACAGGGCACGCTGATGGGCAAGGTGGCGACGACCGTCGCCGTTATCGCCGTCGCGGCGGTCGGTTTCATGATGCTGACCGGCCGTATGAACTGGCGGTTCGGGGCCACGGTCATCATCGGCTGTTTCATCCTGTTCGGCGCAGCGACCATTGTCGGTGGAATCCAGGCGGTGGCCCATTAAGCGTCCGACATCATGACCGATCTGATCAAATCGCCGGTGTTCAAGGCGCTGACCCAGCCGCAGATGTTCGCCGGCGTGACCTATTCCTACTTCATCATCAATGCGGTGGTGACGACGGAAGCCTTTCTGATCACGCGCAGCTTCTGGGCCTTCGCCGTAGCGGCCATTGTGCACGTCGTAGGCTACCTGGCGTGCTTGCGTGAGCCGCGCATCTTCGACCTGTGGCTGACCAAGGTGTCGCGTTGCCCGCGGGTTCGCAATTACCGCCTGTGGCGCTGCAACTCCTATCACCCGTAACCTTCATCATCCTGACGTCTGTTTCTCCTGAGTGTTTCGCCCATGGCCGATGGCCCCAAGACATTGAGCGGTTTCGCCCGCTGGTTCGATAAGGAACAGCGCGTCGGCGACCGGCTGCCCTATGACCGGCTGCTCGACGACCGGACGATCGTGCTGCGCGATGGCGCGTTGATGCAATCCCTCTACCTCGAAGGATTTGCCTTCGAAACGGCCGATACCGAAGAGGTCAATCACCGCCAGATCGTGCGGGCGGCCGCGTTGCGCGCCATCGGCTCGTCGCGTTTCGTCCTCTATCATCACATCATTCGCCGTCGGGTCAGCGTCGGTCTGCATTCGACCTTCGACGATCCGGTGTGCAACCTGATCCAACAGAAGTGGCAGGACAAGCTGGCGTCGCGCCAGTTGTTCGTCAACGACCTGTTCATCACCATCGTGCGCCGCAACCCCAAGGGCAAGGTCGGCGTTGCCGAAAACCTTGCCAACCTCTTCGGGCGCGGCATGGGCGAAAACAGCCAGGCCGCCGGCATGGCGCGCGACCACAAGGAATTGCAGGCAGCGACCGAAGCCCTGACCGCAGCGTTGCAGGCCTATGGCCCGCGCGTGCTGGGCGGATACGAAACCGCCAACGGGCGCTGTTCCGAACCGCTGGAACTGTTGTCGGCCATCTATAACGGCGAGATGCGCCCGGTGCTGCGTCCGGCGACGGACCTGGGCAATTACCTGCCTTACCGCCGCATCAGCTTCGGGCTGGAGGCGATGGAGCAGTCGAGCCTGGGCCATGGCAAGGACTTCGCGGCGATCCTGTCGCTCAAGGATTATCCGCCCCAGGCGACGCCCGGCATGTGCGACGCCATCCTGCGCCTGCCGTTCGAAATGACCCTGACCGAAAGCTTCGGTTTTGTCGATCGTCAGATCGGCCTGGAACGCATCAATCTGGCACTGCGCCGTATGCGCGCCGCCGACGAAGAAGCGATGTCGCTGCGTCAGGGGCTGATGGCGGCCAAGGACGATCTGTCGACCGGGGCCATGGGCTTGGGCGAGCACCATATGAGCCTGCTGGTGCGCGCCAAATCGATTGACGCCCTTGATCCGGCGGCGGCGCAATGCCTGGCGGCGCTGGCCGATCTGGGCGCCGTGGCGGTGCGTGAAGACATCAATCTGGAGCCCGCCTTCTGGGCGCAGTTCCCGGGCAACGAAGGCTATATTGCGCGCAAGGCGCTCATCAGCACCGGGGCTTACGCGTCGTTCGCCTCGCTGCACGGTTTCCCCATCGGCCAGCCGGAAGGCAACCATTGGGGGCAGGCGGTCACGGTGTTCGAAACCTCGTCCGGCACGCCCTATTATTTCAACTTCCACAAGGCCGATCTGGGCAATTTCACCGTCATCGGGCCATCGGGCTCCGGCAAGACGGTGGTGCTCAACTTCCTGGCGGCCCAGGCGCAGAAGTTTCGTCCGCGCACCGTTTTGTTCGACAAGGATCGCGGCGCGGAAATCTTCATTCGCGCCATTGACGGGCATTATGCCACCCTGCGGCCCGGCGAACCGACGGGCTTCAATCCGCTGCAACTGGCCGATAACCCCGGCAACCGTGCCTTTTTGCGCAGCCTGATTGCCCAGTTGCTGCACCGCCCGGACCTGCCGCTCAATTCCGAGGAAGAGGCAATCATCTCCGAGGCGGTGGACGCCAATTTCGAACAGGAACCGCAATATCGTCGCCTGCGCTTCTTCCGCGAACTGCTGGGCGGGGTCCGCCGTCCCACGCACGGCGACCTGGCCGCGCGTCTCAATCCGTGGGTGGGGGAGGGCGAGCACGCCTGGCTGTTCGACAATGCCGACGACGAACTGGACATGGAAGCCCGGACCCTCGGCTTCGACATGACCCAGCTGCTCAATGAGCCGGTCTTGCGGACGCCGACCATGATGTACCTGTTCCAGCGCGTCGAAGAACGGCTGGATGGCACGCCGACCATCCTCATCATCGATGAGGGCTGGAAGGCGCTGGACGACGAGGTATTCGCCGCCGCCATCCGCAACTGGATGAAGACCCTGAGAAAGCGCAATGCCATACTGGGCTTCGGCACCCAGTCGGCGCGCGATGCGCTGGACAGTCGCATTTCATCGGCCATCATCGAACAGGCGGCTACCCAGATATTCATGCCCAATCCGCGCGCCCAGGCCGAAGATTATTGCGACGGATTTGGCCTGACCGAACACGAACTGGACCTGATCCGCGCCTTGCCGCCCCAGGCGCGCGCCTTCCTGGTCAAGCACGGCAACCATTCGGTCGTGGCGCGGCTCGACCTGTCGGCCATGCCCGATATCCTGACCCTGTTGTCGGGGCGCGAGACCAGCGTGCGGCAACTGGACGATCTGCGCGCCCAGTACGGCGACGCGCCGGAGGCCTGGTGGCCGCATCTGCTTGGCCAGCCCTATCCTGAAGGTATCGGCCGCAGGGGCCGGCAGGAGGGGGCGAACTGATGTTGCAGGCCAGCTATTGCCCCGCCATATCCCTGGTCGGAGAGACGTCGGTATCGGGGTCGCTCTATGCCATGGACTGCCATATCAATTCGGCGGTCCAGACCGGGTACGACCGTCTGTTCGGTAGCGGTGGCGCATTTGGCCTGGCCTTGCAGGCGCTGCTCATCATCTATGTTGCGCTGATTGCCATTGGCTTCCTGACCGGACGGACGCGGCTGACCCTGGTCATGCTGTCGCCGCGTGTCATGACCATGGTGCTGGTCCTCACCTTCGTGACCTTCTGGCCGGCCTATCACGCCGTCTTCTATGGCCTGATGATGGGTGGCCCGGATGAGGTGGCGGCGGCATTGCTTGGGCAAAAAGGCAGTGCGGTTATGAACTTCGCCCAGAACCTCGACGGCCTGTTCGTCAAGTTCGCGGACATCGCCAAACGGCTGGACCCGGCCTATAGCGCCAATGCGGGTAAGGTCGCCACCACGGCCGCGCAACAGGTTGTCATGACCCTGCCGCAATCCATGCCGGTAAAGCTGTTCTGGCTGTCAGGCCTGTGCCTGCTTGTCTCGACGCTCGGCATTCTGATCCTGACACGGCTGGTTCTCTATCTGCTATTGATCCTGGGGCCGATCTTCATCGTCCTGGCCCTGTTCCCGCAGACGCGCGGTCTGTTCAACGGCTGGCTGCGCACGACGCTGGTCTTTGCCCTGGCCCCGCTGCTGACGGTACTCGGCGGCACGGCGGCGCTCATGCTGTTCACACCGTTGATCGAAGCCATCGGGAATGATCCGCAAGCCGCCGTGGTCGCGGTGCAGCCAATGGTCATTCTGTTCATCGGCTCGCTGATCTATGCCGCCTTCCTGTTCGTCCTCATGTGGGTGGCGGCCTCGCTGGTGCGCGACTGGCAGGCAGCGTTGCGCGAAAAATCAGCCACGGATACGCCGGTTCCGGCCAGCCTCTATCCGCCTCAGGGATCGCAGGCCGCGGCCGCCCTTGTGGCGCGTCAGGGCGGCGGGAGCATTTCCGACGCCTACGAACGTACCGCCCCGATGATGTCGGCCATGAGCCGCAGCGCCGATATCGCCGCCCAGGCCGGTGGCAATGTGACCATCAACCGTTCCGAGGCGCTTGGCCTCTACGATCCGCAGGCCCGCCAGACCAGCCCCGACCGCTTTGCGCGCGTTCAGGGCCTGGGCCAGCGCTTCCGCAGCCAGCCGGTCGTCAACATGACACCCACCACCCCAAAAGGGGTCAGTAATCCATGAAGATATTTGCTTTTCCCCTGATTCTGGCGCTCGTGCCGGCAATGGCGTCCGCTCAGCAGTACGAGGCCGACACGCGCCTGCGTACCCTCGATTACGATCCGAAAGCGGTGGTCAAACTGGAAGGGTGCCAGAACTTCCAGACCATGATCACCCTGGCGCCCGACGAACGCGTCGAAAATGTCGGCGTGGGCGACAGCGCTGCCTGGCAGGTCATGCCGAACAAGCGGGGCAATCTGTTGTTCGTCAAGGCGGTGGCGGAACGCGGCTATACCAACATGACCGTCGTGTCGGACAAGCGGAACTACAATTTTGAGCTACGCACCGCGGCCAAGGCCGACTGCGCCGCTGGACGCCTGACCTACGAACTGCGCTTCCGCTATCCGCCCGCGCCAGCCGCACCCGACGCGGGTCCGAAGGCGGCGGCCGACCCCAATGCCTTCCTGCCCGTGCCGGAAAAGCGCAATGCGGCCTATACCTATTCCGGCGCGACCGAGTTGGTGCCCGTGCGCGTCTTCGATGACGGCACCTCGACCTACATGAAGTGGGCGGCCGGTGTGACGACGCCCGCCGTCTACGCCCTGAATTCGGACGATACGGAAAGCCTTATCAACTATGCCTCGCGCGGGGACTACTTCGTCATCGAACAGGTGGCGCGGGGGTTTGTCTTGCGGCGTGGCGACATGAAGGCCGTGCTTTACAACGATACCTATGTGGTGCAGGGGCTCGATGCCCTGTCACCCAAGCCGCGCAAAGGAGGCGCCAAGTAGATGGTTGCCGGTTCCCGCCTGCCGCCGGGCAATGACCCGCGCCTGAAGATCGATGCCGACGAACTGGATGCCGCCAACACCCAGGCCATGCCGCAGGTGGCGCGCACGGGCAGCATGAACGACGGTCTGGTACTCATTGCCGGAGTCATCGGCGTCCTGGGTTTGGGCGCTATTACCTGGCTTGGCCTGTCGAGCCCGCCGCCTCAGCGCCAGATGCCGCCCCCGCCAGTTCAGCAACCGGTACAGCCGCCGGCGCCGAGCGTCCTGCCGCCGATCGATCCAACGGTCAATCCCATCATCGAGCCCCAGCCGCAACAACCGGCCCTGCTGACTCAGCCGCAGATGATCCCACAACAATCACCTGCGCCGGTGGCCGTCGATCCGAACGCTACCCGTGCGCCGGCTCTCATCGTCGATAATTCCGTCCCGGGTGCCCAGGCCGCCGCTCAGGCCCAGGCCGCCGCCGCGGCGAAGCCGCCCGCCAATGCCAACGACGCCTTTATGGCATCGCAAACCGCTGACGTGTCGCAACGGGCGTGGAAGATCGGCGATCCGTCCAAGGTCGTGCCACAGGGCGCGGTTATTCCGGCCGTACTGGAAACCGCCATCAATTCCGATCTGCCGGGCTATACGCGCGCCATCGTGTCGCGCGATATCCGCTCCTTCGACGGCACGACCATCCTGATCCCTCGTGGATCGCGTCTGGTCGGTCAATATAAGTCCGGACTGACCAGCGGGGAAACCCGCGCCTTCATCATCTGGAACCGCCTGATCCGTCCCGACGGACTGTCGGTGCAACTGGCGTCGCCGGCCACCGACGATCTGGGGCAGGCGGGCGCGACCGGCAAGGTGGATACCCATTTTGCCAAGCGGTTCGGTTCGGCCATGCTGCTGTCCGTCGTCAATGGATTGTCCAGCGCGCTCAGCGGCAACAAGAACAATACCATCGTCATTGGCACGTCGAAGGACGCCCAGGGGATTATGGGCGAGGCCCTGCAAAACGACATCAAGATTCCGCCGACGATCAAGGTGCCTCAGGGCGCGCCGATCCAGGTCTTCGCCGCGCGCGATCTCGACTTCAACCAGTAAGGCGTCCCATGGCAGCCGTGAAGACCGCAGACAGTCCCGAAAACAACTTCACCCCCCTTGGTGACGGTGTCTATCTGCGGACCTATTTGCGGCCGTTCCTGCCGTACCTCGAGCGCGACGATGTGACGGAAATTCTCGTCAACCAGCCGGGCGAGGTATGGATCGAAATATCGGGCCGGCCCCATATGGAACGCATCCTGCTGCCGGAGGTCGATGACGTGCTTCTGGCACGTCTGGCGGCCCAGATCGCGCGTGTGGCGCATCAGGGCATCAACCGCGAAAACCCGCTTCTGTCGGCGTCCTTGCCCAGTGGCGAACGGGTGCAGCTTGTCGGGCCGCCCGCCGCCAAGCATTGGGCAATGGCCATTCGCCGCCATCGCATGGTCGATTTGTCTTTGGACGCCTATGACCGCGGACCGATTCCCGACATCGCCGGAAAGGGCAAGCACGACGATCTGACCTATGCACGCAAACACCCCATCGCCTTCCTGAAAGAGGCGGTGCAGGCGCGCAAGACGATCCTGATTTCGGGGGGCACGTCCTCCGGCAAGACGACGTTCCTGAACGCGATGCTCAAGACCATTCCGGCGCATGAACGCATTATCCTGGTCGAAGACACGCCTGAAATTGCCGATAACCATGCCAACAGCCTGCGTCTGGTGGCCGTCAAGGGCGAGATGGGTGAGGCGCGCGTCACGATCAATGACCTCATGCAGGCGTCGTTGCGCCTGCGGCCGGACCGTATCATCGTCGGCGAAATTCGGGGCGAGGAAGCGACCACCTTCCTGCGCGCCATCAATACCGGCCACCCCGGTTCGTTCACCACGGTCCACGCCAATACACCCGCCGGTGCGCTGGAACAGATCGCGCTGATGGTCATGCAGTCGGGGACGCAGTTGTCGCGCCTGGAGACGCTGAGCTATTGCGCCTCGCTCATCGACGTGGTGGTGCAGTTGTCACGCCACGGTGGCGAGCGGCTTATTTCGGATATTGATTTGCCGGTGCGATAAGCCGGTCGCCTTTGAAAACCAGCAGAGCCACCACCGCCAGGGCAATCAGACCGAAGGCGGTATCCACCCACAACAGGTCCGGCGTGTTTTGGGTAATGAGGGCAGGCGTGCCCTTGAACACATCGTTTGCTGAAACGACGACGACGGCGCCGAAGAGGTTGTTCACGAAGTGCAGGCCCCAGCCGAGCGCTAGGCTGCCGGTGCGAATGGCGATGAGGGCGAGGACGAACCCCATGACCGTGGCGTTTACCGCCTGCGGCGTGCCGTTGGGAATATGCAGCGCGCCGAAGACAAGCGCGCTGATTGCCGCCGCTATGACCGGCTGCTTGCTTGCCAGCAGCAGACTCTGGGTCAGGTAGCCGCGGAAGATAAATTCTTCCGCGAAGGTTTGGACCGCCAGGCAGACGACCGTGGTGAGGACCAGGGCGGGCGTTAGCCCGCCGGCGGTAAAGGTAAATCCCTTCGGCGCCAGTCCCCAGTCGATGATCGTCCCGACGATAAGCATGACCAGCCACACGGCGGCGCCAATTCCGACCTGGCGCCATGACCAGTTGCCACATAGATCGGCAAAGCGTTTGCGGTGCATAAGCAGGGCCGCCAGGGTGAAGCCGGCGATCAGCCCTGCGAACACGACTCCCTGGAGGGCGAAGAACAGGATGGGATGATCGCCCGCCGATTCAGCCTGCAACTGTTCCGGCCGGATCAGGTGCATCAGCGTGACCGGCATCAGCAACAGCAGAACGAAAATCAGCCAGAATACGAGCGCCAGTGGCCAGGCCACAATATATCGCCACAGGGTGTTCTTGCCGCGCGCGGCGATGTCTAAATAGGTCATGCCTTAGGAATGCCCGCATAACCCGCCTTGTCAATAAAAACGGTATGTCGTGGCCGAAAAGCGATGACGGGCATGACACACATGAGCCAAGGCACAAGGGAAGGTGCAATCTACCGTTTGCGCCGCATCTCCTTGGCGCGCTCCTTTTCGAAGGCCGCGCGGGCGTTAGCGGCGATCCGGCCCAGTTGTTGCGGATCGACAAAGGCGTTGGCCTGGCCGGCTTTCGCACGGGCTTCGCGGTCCAGCACGTCGGCCATTTCGGGGTGGTTGGTCAGCACAATATCGGCCTTCATCGCGCGGGTAAGGGCGAAGCTGCGTTCATAATCCCCGGCAATACCGGGATAGCGCCTGTTCCCAACCAGAATATTGCCGCCGATCGTCAGGCTGCACGGAAAGACGACGTTCAGCACCCGGTTCGGCGCGATCACCTGCGTCGACCAAGTGGTGCAGCCCCGGGTGTGGCCGGGTGTGAAGGTAGCCATCATGCGCACCCCGCCGAGGGCGACGCTTTGGCCATCCTTGAGCACATGATCGACATGCACCGGCGGGAAATGGCCGGTCGGATAGTTGGTGTCTCCGTCATGCGTGCCGTGTTCCAGCGCCCAGCGATCGCCAGGCGAGGCGTAGACCGTGGCACCCGTATCGCGTTTGAGCCGGGCGATGCCGCCGGCATGGTCGAGATGGGCGTGTGTGTTGATGATGATCTTGATGTCGCTCAGTTTGAAGCCCAGCGCTTTTATGTTCTGTTCGATCAGCGGCGCGGCGGCTTCCGGACCCCCGTCGAGCAGGATGGCCTCATGGTTGGCAGCGATCAGATAGACGCCGATCCCCTTGGTGCCGACATAATAGACATTGTCCGCAATGCGGAACGGCGCGACCGGCGCGGTCCAGTCGGGGTCCGTTTGCGCCTGCGCCAAGCCAGGCGTCATCGTTGTCAGCACCAGCACAGTGGCGCCAAAAGCTATATATTTTTTCATGGCGTTCTCCTTGGTGGAGACGGTTTAGCGGGGAAAATTCCATTAACGCAAACGATAAGATTTGGGGTTTGGTATAAGAAAAATTGGGGCTCGATTGCCAAGTCGCCCTGCCGTGCGGGACGTAGGCTCGTCGGCAAAAAGAGTATGTCATGACCGAAAAGGGGTGACGGAGCTGACACAAAGCTCACGGCTTTTTTGCCGCAATCCCTGGTTATCGATTGCGTGTCAATTGCAATTCCGGGGACTACACCATGCATCATCACGATAATGAACCTGCCCACAAGGACGAGGGCTCACTCCAGGATTTCATCGTTTCGGCCCTGCCGTCACGGCGCAAGACACTTTGGTTTCTGGGGGCGTCCGCCCTATCGGCTAGCGCCCTGTCGGCGTGCGGCGGTGACGGATCATCGTCAAGCGTATCGGCGACGGTATCGACCGGAACGTCATCGAGTTCGTCTTCATCTTCATCCAGTTCTTCGTCCGGCAGTTCTTCGTCCAGCAGTTCGTCGTCGAGCAGTTCATCCAGTTCTTCGGCCAGCGGCACCTGCACCACATTGCCGGAAGAAACGGCCGGCCCCTATCCGGGCGACGGGTCGAATTCCGCATCGGGGTCCATCGTCAACGTCCTGACCCTCAGCGGCATCGTGCGCAGCGACATCCGCACCTCTATCGGCAGCTATTCCGGCACCGCGTCAGGCACACAGTTGACGCTGAAGATTCGCCTGGTGAACACCAATCTGGGGTGCACGCCGCTTACCGGCTATGCCATCTACCTGTGGCACTGCACCGACGACGGCCGCTACTCCCTTTACACCGTGACCAACCAGAACTATTTGCGCGGGGTTCAGGTGACCGACGCGGACGGCTACGTCACCTTCGTGACCGTAATTCCTGGTTGTTATTCCGGCCGGATGCCGCATATCCACGTCGAGGTCTATACCGGCCTGTCGACGGCGACCGCCTATACCAACAAGATCAAGACGACCCAGTTCGCGCTCGACCGCACCTTCGCTACCAGCTTCTACGCATCGGCCAGCGGTTACAGCGCATCGATCGCCAATCTGAACGCGATCACCTTCGCCACGGACAATGTGTTCGGCGACGACACGGCGGCGCAGCTGGCGGCATCTACGATCACGCCGTCGGGCAGCCTGTCAGCGGGCTATACGGCGAGCATCGACCTGGGGATCGCGGTGTGACGCTTTACAGGGAGGCGACCCCGGTGTGCACCGGCGGCGCCTTGATTTTCTTTTTTGCCGGCTGACAGATCACCAAGGTGACCGGAATGTTGCGTAGTTCGCATTCTGACCGGGTCAGAAACTGATGATAGGTCAGGGGCGCATAGAAGAGGTAGCTGCACGCGATGATGACCGACAGCGTGCACAGGATGCTGAAGCGGTGTTTTTCGATGAGCGGCACCCGACGCGAGACAATCTTGAAGACCAGCGAAATCAGCAGGAAGCTCAGGGCCAGGCCGATGAAATAGTGGTAGATGTACATGACCCGATGCAGGCCGAGATAGATGTGGAAGGTCCAAAAGATCATGAACATGGCAAACAGCGCTTCCAGCCGGTCGTAATCCTGCGATACCTCTGTCTCGGTCTTGTCGAAGCGGCGGCGCAAAATAAGAACCAGAGCGCCGGCTATGCCCACAATACCCAGTCCCCAGTTGACGGGATTGCCCACCATCTGGACATAGGCCGTCTTCTTGCCGTCGAAATCCCAGCGGTAATTTATCGCCTTGGCCATGAAGGGCCAGAGCGCCGGCTGTGACCCGTTCGGTTCGGTCTTCACCTCGCCGGTAAAATCGTACTTCATATAGCGGTAGTAGTCGTTGGTGGCGGCCCACAGGACCACCGGCGTGAGGGCGCGCTTGCCCATCAGATAGTCCTTGTAGGGCTGGCTGGTGGCGCGCAGATCGCGCTGGCCCGCGCGGGTTGTCGAATCCGGCAGGTTCGGGTTGATGGCGAAATGCAGGGTGAAGATGGCGGCGACCGTTGCTACAAAGGCGCCGATGACGGCGGTGCCGCGCCAGAACTGGCGAATCCAGTTTGCCAGTGAACGGTCCACCCAAACCGCGCGGATCAGGCTGAGCGCGCCGAGCGCCAGCATGACAAGCGAGTTGACCTTGACCATAAAGCTCAAGCCGCACAACAGCCCGAACAGGGCGTACGTTACCAATGGACGTTTTGGCTCACGGCCAAAGGTGAACAGCCAAACCAGGATGGAGCCCAGGGTAAAGGTGAACTGATAGGCGTCCAGGTGCGCGGCGCGAAAATGGACGATATAGGCGTTTTCGAACACGAAGAGCAGGGCGAAGACAAAGGCTTCGAAGGCTTCGCCGCTCAGGCGCAGCACGATCAGGTAGAAGAGCAGGGCGGCGACGACCGAAAACAAGGCCGAGGGCATGCGAATCGGCGTGAAGTCGTAGCCTTTCGGGACCACGCGTGAGTCGATCTTCTTGGTATCGCCCAGGAAGTGGGTGTCGATATCCTTGTTGATGCCGAACAGCTTGCCGACCTTGACGCCCGCATCCATGAACATGAAGCCAAGCGGCGGGTGCGAGGCATATTGTGCCTTATCTTCGACATAGCGCTGGGTCGAGGTCAGGTAATAGCTTTCGTCCCAGAAGGCGTGATGCGGATTGTCCAGATCGCGGACGAAGTTCAAACCGGCCAGAATGACGATCAGGACGCCCAGAACCCAGCGCAGGGTTTTTTCGTCGGCGTTCCACAGGGCGTTGGCAAAGGCTTTGGTTTTTTGGGAAAATGAGGCTGCAGGCATGTTCGGGTCGGCGGTCATGGAGGCTCGCACATGTCGTTGATTTGCCTCCTTATGCCCTATTCGGAACGGTCTGCCTACGGCTTAATTGCGCCTGTATTGCGGCTGTTCATAGGCATAGGGCTCACCAATCCGATGGCTTGTTGCCATCCCGTTTAGCGTATCTGTTGTACAGGTTGTGGGGCGTTCGCGATCGAATTGGTGACCTTGGCGGCAGGAACCGCCGAAGTCGTCCGGACAAGAAGACAGTTGTTTTTGAAAATTAAGTTGCGGCGTTAATTGATTTGCAACCAGAGGTGTGTTAACTCAGCCTGTCGTCTTCGAATCCCCCCTATCGGATGATGATATCCCTCTATGCGGACCTCAGCAGATGGGTCGAGCATTTCCTGGCGCCGGGCCTGCGTTCAACAGGTCCGGCGCTTTTTTGTCAGGACCGCAGGCGGTAGCCGGTCTTGAAGATCCAGGCGATGATCGCCGTGCAGATCGCCATAAAGGCGAAGGTCATACCGAAGCTAATCCACACATTGACGTCGGCCTTACCGTAGAATGTCCAGCGGAAGCCGTTGATCAGGTACACGATCGGATTGAACAGGGTGACCTGCTGCCAGATGGCGGGCAGCATCTTGATGGAATAGAAGGTGCCGCCGAGGAAGGTCAGGGGGGTGATGACCAGAAGCGGCACGACCTGAAGCTTTTCGAAGCCATCGGCCCACACACCCAGAATGAAACCGAACAGCGAAAAGGTGAGGGAAATCATGGCCAGGAAGACCAGGGCCATAAGCGGGTGTTCGATATCATAGGGCACGAAGACGCGGGCGGTGGCCAGTATGATGGCCCCCAGTATCATCGACTTGGTCGCGGCAGCCCCGACATAGCCCAGAAGCGCCTCGACCACCGAAACCGGTGCGGACAGGAGTTCGTAAATGGTGCCGGTAAAGCGTGGCAGATAGATGCCGAAGGAGGCGTTTGATACGCTTTCGGTCAGGATGCTCAGCAGGGTCAGGCCCGGGACGATAAAGGCGCCGTAGCTGACCCCGTCGATTACCGTCATGCGGCTGCCGATGGCGGAGCCGAAGACGATGAAATACAGCGAAGTCGACAGCACAGGGGCGGCGATGCTCTGGAACAGGGTCCGCCAGGTGCGGCTCAGTTCGAACATGTAGATGGCGCGGACGGCGTGCATGTTCATTGGCGTGTCTCCACCAGACCGACAAAGATGTCTTCGAGCGACGACCGTTCGGCGTGGACCGTCTTGAAATCGATGCCGGCGGCCATTAGGGCTTTCAGCACATCCGCAACGCCGGTGTCTTCGGCGTCCCCTTCGCCGTGCAGGTTAAGGGTGAGGGTCATGCCGTCGCCGGACAGCTCAAGCGGTTGATCCAGGTTCGGCGGCGCATCACGTTTTTCCTTCAGACCGATGGTTACGCGCGTCTGGCCCAGCTTTCGCATCAGGGCGTGCTTGTCTTCGACCAGAATGATTTCGCCCTTGTTGATGACGCCGATACGGTCGGCCATCATTTCGGCTTCTTCGATATAGTGGGTGGTCAGGATAATGGTCACCCCCTGGTCGCGCAGGCGCCCGACCAAAGTCCACATGTCGCGGCGCAGTTCGACATCGACCCCCGCCGTCGGTTCATCCAGGAACAGGATTTTCGGTTCGTGTGACAGGGCCTTGGCGATCAGGACGCGCCGCTTCATGCCGCCGGACAAGGTGGCGATCTTGTTGTCCTTCTTGTCCCACAGCGACAGGTCTTTCAGAACCTGTTCGATATGCTTTGGGTTGGGCGCCATGCCGAACAGGCCGCGCGAAAAGCTGACCGTATGCCAGACAGTTTCGAACATATCGGTGGCCAGTTCCTGGGGCACCAGTCCGATCTTGGCGCGCGCCTTGCGGTAATCGCGGGTAATGTCGTGGCCGTCGGCAATCACGGTGCCGCCGGTCATGCGCACCAGTCCGCACACCACGCCGATCAGGGTCGTCTTGCCCGCGCCATTTGGGCCGAGCAGGGCGAAGATTTCACCGCGCCGGATATCGAGATCGATGGATTTCAGCGCCTGGTAGCCCCCCTTATAGGTCTTGTTCAGCTTCTGGATCGAGATTACCGAATCCGTCTGGGTCATTTGGGCGATTTCCTTTGTCGGCTGACGCGGGACTCGTATAGCGTGATCCTCACCAAAAAACGACAGCGGAAAGAAACGATATGAAAGCCTCGCGTTTTGCGCTTTTGGCGTTTGCCGGACTCGCACCTGCACTTCTGGCCCTTGCACTGCCGGCGCAGGCCAAGCCTCAAAAAGCCGACACGGTGTTCCTGCATGGGTATGTCTATACGGTCGATGCAGCCGACAGTGTGGCTGAAGCCGTAGCGGTCCGAGACGGACAGATCGTCTATGTCGGCGCCGACGACGGGGCGCAGGCCTGGATCGGCAAGGCGACGCGGGTGGTGGACCTGAGCGGGCGGCTGTTGATGCCAGGCCTGATCGACGGCCATATGCATCCGCAAGCCGGCGGGCTGAGGATGCTGGGCTGCAATCTCGACTATGCCGCACTGACCCAGGCGGAATTTCAGGCACGCATTCAAAAATGCGCCGATGACGACAAGACGGCGGGGCCGGACGATTGGCTGATCGTCATCAACTGGTTCGAGCAAGGCGCGAAGCCGGAGGGCACGGTGCTGACGCGGGCGGCGCTTGATGGGGTGCGTACGACCCGCCCGATCAAGGTGCATTCCTCCTTTGGCCATTCCGACCTGACGAATACGCGGGGGCTCAAGCTGGCGGGGATTACGCGCGACACGCCCGATCCCAAGGACGGCACGATCGTGCGCGATGCATCGGGGGAACCGACCGGTCTGTTGCAGGAAGCGGCTCAGGACTTGATAGACAAGCTTATCCCGGCGCCTTCGGTCGAAATGAATTACAAGGCGACGCAACTGGCGCTCAAGGCCATGCGAGAGCAAGGCATTACGAGCTTCCTCGATGCCTATACCGACATTGAAACCCTGACGGCCTATCGCACCGTGGTGCGCGAAGGTGGGCTTACGGCGCGGGGGCATTTCGCCGTGCTGATCGATTCGCCGGAAGGCTATGACGCGGGCAAGGCGGTCGCGGAGGTTCTGCGGCAAAAGGCGGAATTCGATCGCCCAGGTGTCGGCGCGGCGCCCGGAATGACGGTCGATACGGCCAAGCTGTTTCTGGACGGCGTCTATTCCGCGCCCGCCTATTCGGCGATGATGATCCAACCCTATTTCGAGCATGGCCGACCCGGTCACAATCGCGGGCCGAAGCCGTTTTTCACGGACGACCAGTTGCAGGATACCCTGGTGCGGTTGGCAGCGGTGGGGCTCAATCCGCACATGCACGCCGATGGCGACGGATCGGTGCGCCAGGGCTTGAACGCGGTGGCGGCGATGCGCAAGGTCCATCCGGGCGAGGATATCCGCCCCGCCATAGCCCATGACGAAATTGTCCATTCCGATGATTTCCCCCGCTTCGCCGAGGTTGGCGCCTTGCCGGTCCTGTCGTTTCAATGGGAGCGGCCGTCGGTCGATATAGATCAGTCAAAACCGGCCCTGGGGCCCGTGCGCGCCGCGCTGATGGAACCGGCAGCGCTGTTGGAAATCAATGGCGCGCGGATCGTTTACGGATCGGACTGGCCGGTCGATGCGCTAAACGAATGGCTGGCGCTTCAAATCGCGGTGACGCGCACGGCGATTGGCGACGATGCGGTCAAATATCCCGGACGGTTGGGGATCGATCCAGGCCTGACCGTGGCGCAGGCCGTGCGGGCTATCACCTTCAATGCCGCCTATAGCCTGCGTCAGGAAGACCGGACCGGATCGATCGAGGTGGGCAAACTGGCCGACCTGATCGTGCTTGATCGCAACCTGTTCAAGATCAAGCCCGAGGAGATCGGCGGGACGCAGGTGCGGCTGACCATGGTTGGCGGCAAGGTGGTCTACGGGGCCGAAGGGTTTTAATGATCATCCCGTGGCCGTGTCATCTCGCCATTCCAGGGAGGTGACGCAGCGAAGTCTTCGGGGGAGGGGTAGGCTCATGCAGCCTCCACAGCAGGCAGATCCGTCGAAATCAATGCTTGCGTGTGAATCTATCATGTGCAACCGTAGTGCGATCCTCGTCGTTCGGTAGTATAGGGTATTGGTTTGATGTTTAGAGATACGCGCGTCTGGTTTGCCAGCGCCCTGCTCACCGTTTTTTTCTGGAGTCATGCCGCCTATGCCGAGGACAGGCCTTCGCCCCCGGATGACATGTGGTCAACCACCGAAGTCGTCGTTACTGGCCAATACAAGGGGCCTGCGCTTTGGAAGGTCACTAAGGGTGATGGGGTTGTCTGGATTATTGGCGTGCTGTCGGTGACAACTGCGAATCCACAGTTCGATCAAAAGCGCATCGACACCATTCTGACCGGAGCCCAAACTGTCTACCTGCCGCCCGAGGCGAAGGGACGCGTCGGAGCGATGTTTCAGTATCTCTCTTCCAGACGGCTGAAGCCGGGGCAGACCTTACGTGATGTCACGGCGCCCGAAGACTATGCGAGATTCTTGGCGCTTTCTTCGAAATATGGGATCGAGCCGGCAAGATATGCGAACGACACGGCGATTTGGGCGGCCTTGCGTTTTCGGGCCGCTGTTTCCAGCATAAGCGGATACACCGATTCTGACGTGATCAATGCCATCCTGAAGCTGGCGAAGCGGCACAAGGTCAAGGTGGAGCATATCGCCACATACAAAATATCGCCACTCCTGAAAAGAATAAGCCGGGCGACAGATGCCGAAGGCCGGCACTGTTTCGCCACGACGCTTGATGGCATAGAGTTCGACGCCAGGACCATGAATCGCCTGACAGCGGACTGGGCGACAGGGAATCTCGCCGGACTCAAAGCCGTCTATGCCGGCAATACAGCGCCGCAGTGCATGGAAGATGACGACCTGGCCAAGGATTTCAGAGACCGCAGCGGAAGCGATACGGTTGCGATGATCGAGCGCGCCCTGGGGAACACGAAGCGAAGCGTCATGATATTGCCGGTAAGCGTGCTGATTAAAGGCGATCTATTGGATCGGCTGCGCGCCAAGGGATATTTGGTGCAACTGCCTGTTTCCTTGCGTCAATAGAGGTCTTTTTGATGTTGGAGGTGACGCAGACAGAAACCTATCCTGGAAACAGCAAACTATCTCTCCATTGATCAATATGATGGTAGGCCAATTTCCGCGCCATTTCCGAGGATGGGGCTCGCTCGTTGAATTATATCAGACGATGAGTCTGAAAATCTTTCTAAGGTTTGAAGAGCAGACTATTGAATAGCCGTCATTGACAAAGAAAAAGGCCGGCGAGGGGAACTCGCCGGCCTTTCTGGTTAAAGCAACAAAACCTTAGTGGAACTTGTAGCTGAGTTCGAAATAGGCGCTACGTCCCACGGAATCGTACCAGTTGGAATTGTAGTAGGGGTAGCTCGCCCAGGTATTGTCTTTGGCCGGCTTGGTGTCGAGAAGGTTATTGATGGTCAGGGTCGCTTTCACGGACGGCGTGATGTCCCAGAGCGCCGTTGCATTATAGAGGGTCCAAGGCTTCACCCATGCATCTTCATCATAGTTGGGCAGGCGGCCAATACGGGTGCCCGACACGGTAACGGATACCGGCGCCAGCGACCAGGTCAGCGCCATGTTGGTCTTGTCACGCGGAATGTAGTAGCCGCTATCCTGCGCCAGGCGATCAACCTCGGCGTCGCCAGCATACTGGACGGACGTGTGGTTCAGGACGTGGGTATGGCCAGCAGACAGTTTGAACTGACCGTAGGGGGTTGGCCACAGGGCGTGCATTTCCACGTCAATGCCATCGGTCTTTTCATTCGAGACGTTGATGGGGTTGATATACACATAGGAAATATTGCCATCCTTGTCGCGATGCACGCGAGACAGGGCGTCAACGCAGGTCGGAGAGCTGCTATTGACGGCAGTGCCTGTGTCGGTGGTGCCGACCCGGCAATCGGCCTCATCTCGCAGCACCTGATCAAGGCTCATGTCATTGACCTGATCCCTCATGTCGACGTTGAAGTAATCAACAGAGATGTCGAAATAACGGTTAGGCTGCCAGACCGCGCCATAATTGTACGAGGATGAGGTTTCCGGCTTCAGCTTCCGGTTGCCTTCACGATGCTTTAAAATGTCCTCGTCGGCGTAGGAGCAGTCGGAATAATCGGTGCCAGGCTCTTCGGTGCGACACTTGTAATAGTCGGTGACCGACGGATGGAAGAGATCGAGATTGGCGAAAACATAGTGCAGATCCGGGGCGCGGAAACCCGTGCCATAAGCGGCACGTAGCAGCACCTCTTTGACGGGGCGATATTCAAGGCCCGCATTGTAGGTGAGTTTGCCGATTGTGTGACCGTCATACTTATATTGATCATAGCGCGTGGCGAGGCTGCCTTGCAATGTCGAGAGCAGGGGCAGGTTGAATTCGACGCCGAGGGCCTGGTGACTGCGTTCACCCGCGCCTGAGGTTGCGGCATATTGGTAGTAATAGCCAAAGTTCGTCGCTTCTGGATTTGGATTGACCAAGTAGTTCTGATGGTCGAGTTCGGCGACGACGGCAAAGCCGACCGGACCGGCGGGCAGATCGAAGATATCCGGGTGGTTCAGCGTAAGAGAGACGCCCTTCGTCGTGGCCTTGGCGTTGGTGCGGGCTTCTTCGGAAATGGAGTCATATTGTGCCGGTGTCAGAGCCGTGAACAGTTTGGCAGGATCAGCGTTGAAGATATCGTAACCATCCGAATCCACGCCCAGAGATGCGCCCAGATAGTAGGCATTGGCCTTGCTGGCAACAATCTGCGGAATTTTGATCGTGCTGGAATATTGCGAATAATTCAAAGCGGCTTCATAGGTCCACTGGTCGCCAAACTGTCCGCGAATGCCCGGTGACACCGAGATGGTCGATGAGTGGTTGGTGATCATGCCTTTTTTCAGACCGCCCATCTCCTCTGGCATGAACACACGCGCCCAGTTTTCATAGCTGCCGGAGTATTCATTGTAGAAGTCGGCCTTGCTGCCATCGGCCAGTTGATAGCGCCAGTAGGTGACATCGTTCATCAGGGCTGTATCGCTGGTGCCAAGGGACACTTCTGCGAACAGGCTTGTCTTATCGTTGAGCTGATAATTGATGTTGGTGAAGGTGTTGAGCGCTTCCCTTTGCGACAGAATAGTGCCGTAGGAAACAGCCGTAGGCGAGGCGCAATAATAATCACCAAACCGATCCGTTGTTTTGGTGACCGTACCGCCGGCCAGCTGTGTCAGACCAGAACAGTTCGTTCCGCCCTCAGTGGCGGTGGAGGCGTCTTCGTCATAGCGCTGCGCCACCTTGAATGGATAACGGGCGCGCGCTGTCGGCGCGTCGTCGCGGGAATCCTGAATTTTGCGATCAAAGGCCCATAGAGGGTCTTGCTTATCGTATTGCGCGCCAAAGGAAATGCTCAGGCGGTCTTTATTAAATCCGGTCGCCAGTGAGAGGCGGTGGCTGGCACCCCCACCGTGCTGGGTCATGCCGTAGCGATAGTTGAGTGTGGTGTCCTCAACGTTTTTCTTCAAGGTGAAGTTCACGACGCCGGCGATGGCGTCCGAACCATAGATGGCGGAGGCCGAACCTGACAAAACTTCGACTCGGTCGATGAGGGCGGCCGGAATATTGGAAATATCGGTGAAGTTGCTCAATCCGTTAAACGGCATCGGGAAGTCCGCCACGCGACGGCCGTTGATCATGATCAGCGTGTGGTTAGGGCCGAGGCCACGCAGATCGACCTGCGCCGAACCCGGTGTCATGATGGCGCCACCGTAGGATTGCTGACTTAAGGTTTCACCGCTGTTTTGCGTGACCGACTTCAAGATATCCGGCACGCTGGCAAAGCCGCGGGCGCTGATATCACTGGATGTGATCACGGTGACCGGAGCGGGGCCTTCCTTCTGGGTGCGCGGAATGCGTGAGCCCAGTACGGTAATGGTTGTCGTTTCTTCGGCAGGCGTGCTATCGGATGTGGTCGTTTGCGCATGGGCGGTTGCGGTAAGCCCATAAAGGCTGCAACCGGCCAGCAAGGTCAGCTTGCATAGGTGCCTAAATCTGGAGTGAGATCTCGATTTCGTCATGTCGCCGGCTCCTTGAATGTGAGGTGTTCGCGGTTGCAAATCCTAAAGCGCGCGAAAAAATAGTATCAAATTGCACCATTTTCGCAAAAACTTGCTGAAAACTGACATCAATGTGTCAATCTTGGCAATCAAATTGTTGCCATAATTTGAATTTGAGATCACAGTTGCGGCGATATGTTGCATTTGCGCACTAATTTGCGCGACTTCGCCGCCATTCCCCTGCAGGAGCCCCCATGCGTCGCCTGATTCTCACCTTCAGTTTTGCCTTTTTGGCCTTAAATCTCGGTAATGTTGCTGACGCGGCGACCAAAACCTGGACGGGTGGGCCGGGCTACAAGACCTTCGTGATCGGTGATGAAGCCAAGCCGACCCCCGATCCGGTCAAGGGCGGCTTTCTGCTGAGCGGGGGCGGGGACTGGGCGCTCGATGCCTTCCGTTGGTTCACCGCCCATTCCGGCCACGGCCATATTGTTGTGCTGCGGGCATCGGGCACGACCGAAAGCCAGGACGAATTCTATAATCATGTAAAGGGTGTCACGAGTGTACGCACCTTCCTGTTCACTGACCGTAAGGCGGCCTATGACGCGAAGCTGCTGGCGGCGATCAAGTCGGCCGACGGCATTTTCCTGGCCGGTGGCGATCAATCGAACTATGTCCGTATGTGGAAGGGCACGCCGCTCAATGCCGCGCTGGACGCCCACGTCGCCGCGGGTAAGCCGCTTGGTGGCACCTCCGCCGGGCTGGCTGTGCAGGGATCGTGGCTTTACGGGGCGATGGATGGCGGCAGTATCACTTCCAAGGAGGCGATGAGTGACCCGCTGGGCGCCGCCAATACGATCGAAGGGGATTTCCTGCATTCGGCGCTTCTGGCCGATATTGTCACCGACAGCCATTTCGAGGTTCGCGACCGTCTGGGGCGCCTCATCGCTTTCGTGGTCAAGGCGGAACAGCTGCGGGCCGCGCCCAATAAGCGTTACGCGCGTCCGCTGGTCGGACTCGGCATTGACGAGGCCGCCGCCATGACGGTTGAAAGCGACGGAACGGCGCGTGTGCATTCCAACACGGATGGTCATGCGTGGCTGGTGCAAGGCGGAGAGGTCCATGATCTGGCGCCTGGCAAGCCGCTGAATATCGCCAATGTGCATGTCACCGGCATCGGCAAGACCAGCACCTTTAATGTCAGGACGCTGGAGGTTGGTTTGCCGGCCTTCACCCGGATTTACGACGTCAAGGACGGCGTTCTGAGCAAGCGCGTCCACTGGTCGCTGGCCATCCACGGTGGCGCAGGAATCATCGACCGCGCCGACCTGACGCCGGAAAAGGACGCGGCTTACCGCGGCGGGCTTAGCCAGGCGCTGAAGGCCGGCCAGGACGTGCTGGAAAAGGGCGGCACTGCTCTGGACGCCACCCAGGCCGCCGTCATGGTTCTGGAAGACAATCCGCTGTTTAATGCCGGCAAGGGCGCGGCCATCGCCGCCGACGGCAATGTCTATCTGGACGCCGCTGTCATGGATGGTGCGACCCAGAAGGCCGGCGCCGTCGCCGCCTTGACGCGCACCAAGAACCCGATCCTCGCCGCCCGCGCAGTGATGGATAAGACCCGCCATGTCTTCCTGGCCGGAGAGGGCGCCGACGCCTTCGCGAAAGCCCAGGGTCTTGCGCAGGTCGATCCGATTTATTTCCATACACCGGAACGCGAACAGATGCTGGTGGATTGGAAGAAGGACCATCAGGCCATGATCAATCCGACGCACATGTACGGCACGGTCGGTGCGGTGGCGGTCGATTCTGACGGCAATCTGGCGGCGGCGACCTCGACCGGCGGCCTGACGGGTAAGCAGTGGGGCCGCATCGGCGATTCCCCCCTGATCGGCGCAGGCACCTATGCGCGCAACGGTGATTGCGCCGTATCGGCCACCGGAACAGGCGAGTTCTTCATTCGGGATTCGGCCGGTCGTCAGGTATGCGACCGTGTGCGCTGGAACCACCAAGGCATCGATGCGGCGGCCAATGACACCATCCTGTCGATCGGCTCGATCGGCGGCGACGGTGGCCTGATCGCCATGGATGCGTCGGGAAAGGCAAGCTTTGCTATAAACGATCTGGGCATGTATCGTGGGGCGGTCTCTTCCGATTCCCCTGTTATCCAAACCGCGATCTATGTTGACGAAACGCTGAAATGACCAGAAAAGGCCCTGCCGCCGAGCTTGACGCCATAGACCGCAAGCTGATGGCTGCCTTGCGTGAAAACTCGCGCCTGCCGGTGTCGCAACTGGCGACCATGCTCGATATTCCCCGCGCCCAGGTCTATGCGCGATTGGAGCGGCTTGAAAGCGAAGGCGTCATCGACGGCTATACCGTGCGGCTGGGGCAGGCCTATTCCAAGACCCGGCTGCGTGCGCACGTCATGATCAAGACCCTGCCGCGCCTGTGTCAGGAAGTCGAAATGAAGCTGCCTGACATTCCGGAAGTGTCGGCGGTGTATGCGATTAGCGGCGAGTACGACATCATCGTCCTGGTCGAGGCGGCCGACAGCATCGAAATGAATGAGCTGATCAATCGCATCGGGCTCCTCGAAGGCGTGGAGCGAACGACGACCTCGATCATCCTGGCGGCGAAGCTGGAGCGGTAAGATGACCTGGCGCGGACGTCGCCCATGGCCGCTTGACAAGCGGTTGAAAAACACGACTCTGCCTCAGACTTTCCGGGATGGACTATGCGTTACGACACCGAGCACAAGGCACGGACCCGTGTGCGGCTTCTGACCGAAGCGGCGATCATGCTGCGCGAAGAAGGGCCGCACGGCCTCAGCGTTGTCACGCTGATGAAGCGCCAGGGCCTGACCCATGGCGGATTTTATGCCCATTTCGCCTCCAAGGACGACCTGATCGCCCAGGCCATAGACGTGATGTTCGAACGCACCTGCGAGCGGTTTCAGATGCGGACGCGGGGGCTGGAGCCACAGGCGGCGCTGATGGCCTATATCACCTATTACCTGTCACCGGCCCATTACAACAAGCCGGGCCAGGGCTGTGCCATTCCGGCCACCGCCGGAGATGTCGCGCGTCTGGAACCCGAGGCGCGCAAGCGGTTCGAGGTCGGTGTCACCACCTTGCAAAAGCTGATCGCCGACCAGTTCCGCCAGATGGCCTTCGCTCCGGAAGAGGCCATGAACCAGGCGGCTGCGCTGCTGGCTGACTTGTCCGGCGCGGTCGTCATGGCGCGGGCCGTCAAGTCGGCGGTCATGCAAAAGCACATCACGTCGGCGGCGCAGACGGCGATTCTCAATCGGCTGCGCATCTATCAGCCCGATTTCGGTCTGATGCCAGACGGCGAGGCCGCACCGGTCAGGCCCGGCCGCAAGCCCGCCGCGCGTAAGGCGGCCCTGGGCGCCGATTGATACTTTGAATGCGGTTCCGCTTTTGCCGTTTCCAAAAGGGACTTTCCGGACGTTGCGTTTCGGTGCACATTGGTGGTTCTGGGGAGACATAAATGAATAAACTGATCACCAAGGTGGTCATCGTCGGCGGCGGCACCGCTGGCTGGATGACCGCAGCTATGTTGGCCAAGACCATGGGCACGCAGGCCTATGACATCACGCTGATCGAATCCGAACAGATCGGCACGGTCGGGGTCGGAGAGGCGACCATTCCGCCGATCCAGATGTTCAACAGCGTTCTCGAACTGGACGAGGATGAATTCATCCGCGAAACCAATGCGACCTTCAAGCTCGGCATCCGTTTCAACAGCTGGTTCATGCCGGGGTCGAGCTATTTCCACCCGTTCGGCTTCATGGGCCAGGACATGGACGGGATCGGTTTTCCGCATTTCTGGATGCGATTTGCCCGCCTGAGCGGCAATTTCGATTTTGGCCGGTTCAATGTCGAAACCATGGCCGCCAGCGACAACCGCTTCGGCCGGACGCCACCCGCCGATGGACGCGAAAAATACAGTATCAACTACGCGTTTCAGTTCGACGCCGCCCTTTACGCCGCCTATTTGGGCAAGTACGCCCAAAAGCGCGGCGTGAAGCGGGTCGAAGGTATGGTGGTCGCCGTCGATCAGGATGCCGAAAGCGGCTTCGTCACTGGCGTACGTCTGAAAGAGGGGCCGACCATAGCGGGCGACCTGTTTATCGACTGCTCCGGCTTTCGCGGCCTGTTGATCGAGGAGACGCTGAAGGCGGGTTACGAGAACTGGAGCGAGTGGCTGCCGTGTGACCGTGCCGCCGCCGTGCCTTGCGACAGGACTCCGGGGCCGCTCACGCCCTATACGACATCGACGGCGCAGGAGGCGGGCTGGCAGTGGCGGATTCCGTTGCAACACCGCACCGGCAATGGCTACGTCTTCTGCTCTGACTTCATCAGCGAGGATGCAGCGTGCGAAAACCTTCTGGGGCGCCTCGACGGTGCCGCGCAGAAAGATCCGAAGGTCCTGCGTTTTACCACCGGTCATCGCCGCAAGATCTGGGACAAGAACGTCATTGCCGTGGGATTAGCCTCCGGGTTCCTGGAGCCGCTGGAATCGACCTCCATCCACCTGACCCAGTCGGTCATCACCAAGCTGATCGGGATGTTCCCCAAATTTGGCGTGCATCAGAGCGTGATCGATCAGTTCAACCGTGATATCCTCGCCGACTATGTGAACGTGAAGGATTTCCTGATCGCGCACTACAAGGTGACGGGACGTGAAGACACGCCCTTCTGGAAACGCTGCAAGTACATGGATATTCCCGACAGCCTGAAGCATCGTCTGGAAATATTCAAGACGACGGGGCATATACACGTGCAACCTCATGAGCTGCTCAAGGAAGCGAGCTGGTTCGCGGTGTTGGTGGGGCAGGGGCTGTTCCCCGACAATTACCACCCGCTGGCCGACACCATATCGGAAGACGCTCTGCGCCAGCGCCTGGCCCGGATTCGCACCGGCATTACCGACCGGGTAAATGGATTGCCGGCGCATGACGCCTTTGTCGGGCGCATCGGTGCGCTGCGGGCGGCAGGATAGCGCATGGGTACGAAACGACCGCCATCGCTCGATATCGCCGCCATGACGGGCGTTTCCCATACCACGGTATCGCGGGCGCTGAATGACAAGGTCGATCTCAGCGCGCGCCGGGTGCGTTCCAAGAAGATTCACACCCTGGCCGTCCTGATTTCGGAAGACCTCGACCAGACCGACAATCCGATCAATCCCTTCTTTTTGCCGCTGATCGGATCGATCCTGAAATATGCCGGTCAGAAGGGTTACGAGGTTCTGGTATCGCTTCAGCAGCAAAGCGACGACTGGGGGACGGACTACGGCTTTTCGCGCCGCGCCGACGGCATCATTTTCCTCGGCTGCAAGGACTATGAGTCCTATACCCATAAGTTCGAATACCTCAATGCGGTCGGTGACCCCTGGGTCGTCTGGGGCGTCGACCGGCCGGACTGCGCCAAGCTGTGTATCGGTTCCGACAATGAGGGCGGGGCCTATGACGCGGTCCGCCACCTTGTCGGGCTTGGGCGGACGCGCATCGCCTATCTGGGCAAGTCGGCGCCCGAGCACCCGGAATTCAAAGAGCGTTACGAAGGCTATTGCCGCGCCCTGACCGAAGCGGGACTGCCGGTCGAGGACGCCCTGCATGGTGACGTCTTCCTGGAACGTGAGGAAGCTGTGGCGGCGGTGGATTCCATGCTGGACGATGGCATCAGGTTCGACGCGGTGTTTTGCGCCACGGACCTACTGGCCATGGGCGCCATGCAGCAACTGATCCGGCGCGGCCTGCGCGTGCCGGAAGATGTGTCGGTTATGGGGTTCGACGATCTATGGGTCTGTTCGTCCCTGTCGCCCTCGCTTTCGACTGTTCGCCAGGATACCGGGGCGGCCGCCCGCGCGCTCATCGACGGCCTCAGTTGCCTGATCGAAAACGAGCCTGTCCATCTGACGCGCATGCCGACCCAATTGGTGATCCGCGAATCGTGTGGCGGATTGAATATTCGGCGGCACTGACGGCAGGTTGCGGCCTGCGGGGATGCCTAAACTGAATAGGTATGGATTTCAGTTTAAAGGCTTTTCGATATGACGCGCATCATTTAATGATGGCGGCCAACAATATATAAAAGGGGCGGCGGTTTTGTATCCGCGCCCCGTATGGGAACAGGACAGATCATGGGGCTCAAGCTCAGCGTAGTTTTCACCTCTGCCTGCCTTCTGGCGCTTGGCGCCGGTCTGGCACAGGCCCATGCCGACGCGGTCAGTGCATCGGCTGTGGTTCAGAATGTCGTGGCGTCGGCGGAATCGCCCAATGGCCAGTTGCATGTCGATATATCCATCGATGGCGAAGGGCGTCTGTCCTATGCCGTTACGCGGGCGGGTAAGCTGGTTATTGCGCCATCGCGCCTCGGGTTCGTTCTGGCCAATACGCCGAAACTGGACGGCGGCTTCGCGGCGGGGGCCATCACCCACGCGTCGCATGACGAGACGTGGGAACAGCCCTGGGGGGAGCGCCAGTTCGTCCGCGACCACTATAACGAGGTCCGCGTCGAGGCGGTCCAGGCCGCCCAGGGTAATCGGCGTTTGGCGGTCGTGTTCCGCGTCTTCGACGACGGGGTTGGGTTCCGCTATGAATTTCCCGACCAGTCGCAACTGCGTGAGGTGCGCATCACCGATGAGTTGACGGAGTTCCATGTCGCCGACATGGCGACCGCCTGGTGGGCATTGGGCGGCGAGCTGTCCAATCTGGAATATCTCTACAAGCAGACACCTCTGGACCAGGTCAGCCAGGCCCAGACCCCGGTGACGCTCAAGACGCAAACCGGCACCTATATTTCGATACACGAGGCCGCCCTGGTTGACTATGCCGCCATCTGGCTGCGCCGAACCGACGGACAGACCTTGCGCGCGCAACTGGCGCCGTCCAGCCTGGGGCCGGCGGTGGTGCGTCAGGCGCCCTTCAATACGCCGTGGCGCACGATGATCATTTCCAACACGGCGACCGACCTGCCCATGTCGAACATTGAGCTGAACCTCAATGCGCCGAACGCGCTGGGTGACGTATCTTGGGTCAAGCCGTACAAATATGTCGGCATCTGGTGGGAAATGCACCTGGACAAGGCGACGTGGAGCTCCGGCCCCAGGCATGGCGCCACCACCGCCAACGCCGAGCACTATATCGATTTCGCGGCGAAAAACGGCTTCCGCGGCGTGTTGGTCGAAGGCTGGAACAAGGGATGGGACGGCACGTGGTACGGTAACGGCGCCGACTTTTCCTACACCGAGCCCTATCCCGATTTCGACATCAAGGCGGTATCGGCCTATGGTCTGAAAAAGGGCGTGCACCTGATCGGCCATCACGAGACCGGCGGCAATATCGCCCATTATGAAGACCAGATGGACGACGCCCTGAAACTGGATCAGTCCTTAGGCATAGACAGCGTGAAGACCGGCTATGTCCATGAGTTCGGCGCGGCGCGGATGCGCGCCCCCGACGGCAGCATTTTCTACGGCAATACCGATAGCCAGCAGGCGGTGCAGCATTATCTGAAAAACGTCATCACCGCGGCGAAATATCATGTGGCCATCGATACCCATGAACCGGTCAAGGATACGGGCCTGCGCCGGACCTATCCCAACTGGGTATCGCGCGAAGGGGCGCGGGGGCAGGAATACAATGCCTGGGGCAATCCGATCAATCCGCCCGAACACGACGTCAACCTGGTGTTCACGCGCATGTTGGCCGGACCGATGGACTACACGCCCGGCATATTGAGCCTGGAGGGCAATAAGAAAGACCTGTATTCGACCCAGGCGAAGCAATTGGCGCTGTATGTCGTGCTCTATTCGCCGATCCAGATGGCGGCCGACCTGCCGGAAAACTACGACAAGTATCCGAAGGCGTTCCAGTTCATAAAGGATGTGGCGGTTGACTGGGCCGACACACAGGTTCTGAACGGGGAGGTCGGCGATTACGTTACCTTTGCCCGCAAGGACCGGCATTCCGAAGACTGGTACATCGGTTCTATCACCGATGAGAACGCCCGCACCCTGTCCGTGCCGCTGTCCTTCCTGACGCCGGGCGTGACCTATGAAGCCCAGATTTATCGCGACGGTCCCAAGGCCGATCTGAAGGGCGATGCGCGCTTCGATATGGTGATCGAAACCCGCGCGGTCACCTGCACCGATACGCTCACGCTCACCCTGGCGCCCGGCGGCGGCGAGGCGATCCGATTCACGCCGGTAAAGGGCAAGGCAAGGACCTCCGCCAAGGCGGTTCGAAAGTAAAGCCCCTCTTTTTGGCAGCGCGTTTCGCCTAATGGGACTTCTGAATTTTGTGAAATTAACCCAGTGGGCGAATTTGTTTCTGAAATTATGGAATAAACAAGGTCTCTGGTCCTTTTTCGCATTGAGGCTTGTCAGTCCGGTTCTTTGTTGCTAGATGAGAATGATTATCAACATCGGCCTCATCCTGTCATGTCCCTTTCTTCGTCGCCATCCCCGATCCAGTGGGGCAGCTTCTGGCGCAATCAGTTGCGGCAATGGCATTGGATCAGTTCGGCCGTATCGCTGATCGGATTGCTGCTGTTTGCGGTGACGGGGTTTACGCTCAATCATGCCGCTTCGATCGAGGCCAAGCCCAAGATTACCTCCGTCGCAAAGCGGTTGCCGCTGGACGCCCTGGCCAAGCTGTCAGGCGTGACCGCCAATACACCGCTGACGGCGGTGCAGGCTGAGGCCATTCGCGGCGCCACCGGCATAGATGTCCGCAACGCCACGGTCGATGCCGATGAGGAGGGGATTTACCTCGCTTTGCCTGAGCCGGGCGTCGACTCCACCCTTGAAATCGCCCGCGCCGATGGCCGCGCCACCTACGAACGCACCGATCGCGGCGTCATCGCCGTGCTGAACGACCTCCATAAGGGCCGCCATTCCGGGCCCGTCTGGTCGCTGTTCATCGACGTGATTGCCATCGCCTGCGTCGTCTTCGCCGTTACCGGCCTGGGGCTGCTGTGGCTCTATGAAAAAGGCCGCCGCATCACCTGGCCGCTCGTCACGCTCGGGCTGGTCGTGCCCGTTATTCTGTTCCTATTGTTTGTTCATGCCTGAGGTTTGTCACCCTATGTCCGCTGTCTCCCCGTCTTTTCTGTCCAGGCCATTTCTTACCCTCGCCGGTGTCGTCGCCGCATCCGGCCTCACCGTGACCCAGGCCTTTGCCGGCCAGGTGGTCGTCGATGTCGAAATTCCGCAACAAAAGGTGGCGGAATATCATAAGCCCTACGTTGCAGGCTGGATCGAGGACGCCAGCGGTGCGCATCTGGGCAATGCCTTCCTGTGGTACGACGTCAAGAAGCCGGAAAACCGGGGCGCGAAATGGTTGAAGGATCTGCGGTCATGGTGGCGCAAGAGCGGCCGCGACCTGAGCTCGACCGATGGTTTTTCCGGCGCAACCCGGGCACCGGGCCGCAACGCGCTGACGCTCGACAGCAATCTGCCCCTGTTCAAAAACCTCAAGCCCGGCCAGTACAGCTTTGTCGTTGAAGCGTCGCGTGAGCAGGCGGGTCATGAAGTGGTCAAGGTGCCGCTGGCCTGGAACCCGGCAAAGGCGACCACCGGCAAGGCCAAGGGTTCGACCGAGCTTGGTGAAGTCAAGGTGACGTACAAGCCGTAATGCAGACCGCGGCGACCGCCTATGACCGTCGTGTCCTGGTCCCCGATCTGGACGCGGTGCCGCCACGTCCGGACGGCGCGACAGGCTATGCCCTGTCCGGGCGGGCCTTTGCCACCGGCTGGTCGGTGCGTCTCTATGCCGACGCTGCGCCGCAGGGCCTGACCGAACGCATTCAGGCGCGGCTTGACGACATTGATCGGGAAATGAGCCCGTACCGGGTCGATTCGGACCTGACGCGGTTTAATCTGACCCCGGCGGGTCAGTTCGTGGCCCTGCCGCCCCGCGTGATGACGGTGGTGGCCGATGCGTTGGATATGGCTGCCCTGACCGAGGGCGCGTTCGATCCGGCCATCCTGCCGGCGGTCGAACTGTGGGGGTTTGGCGCGAAGACGGTGGCGCCGGGCGTGCCGGACCCGGCCGAGATCGCTGCGCTGAAGCCCGGCGGTTGGCGTGAACTGGCCTGGCGGGCCGACGGCATGATCAAGCCGTCAGAGGTGCGCATCGATCTGTGCGCCATCGCCAAGGGATTTGCCGTCGATGAGGTCTTGCGCCTAGTGCAATCCGAGCTGGGTGTGCGGTCTGCCCTGGTCGAAATCGGCGGTGAGTTGGCCGGTTGGGGTGTCCAGGCTGACGGCCAGCCGTGGTGGATCGATATTGAAACGCCATCGGGCAAACGGACCGTGGCGGCGCTGTGCGGCGGGGCGGTGGCGACATCGGGCGAAGTCATCCGCCATTTCAGCCACGGCGGGCAGCTCTATTCCCATACGATAGACGGGGCGACACAATCGCCGACCCGGTCTGACGTCGTCAGCGCCACGGTGTTCGATCCGGCGTGCTGGCGCGCCGATGCTGTAGCTACGGCCCTGACGGTCATGGGCGGAACGCGCGCCCTGGCCTTTGCCACCCAACACGATATTCCCTGCCTGCTATCCCTGCGGGAGGGGGCGACGGTTCGCGATTGTCTCAGCCCGGCGCTGGAAGCGTGGCTATGACGGGGGAGAGGTCATGATCGAGGGTTTGACGCAGGATACGGGACGATTGACGGCGGCCGTGGCCTGGGGCGCGCTGTTCGCCGTCACCTGCCTGTGGGCGGTGGTGAAGCGCCGGTCCAGGGGTGGCGGGACAAGCGACATCATCGTCCTCCATGCCTCCCAGACCGGGCAGGCGGAAGAGATCGCGCGCCATGCCGCCAAGGCCTTGTCGGCCGGGGGGCGCAATGTGCGGGCGGTCTCGACATCGGCGGTCACGGGCGGCCAGTTGCAGGCGGCGAAATATATTCTGTGCGTCGCTTCGACGACCGGCGAAGGCGATGCGCCGGATGAGGCGCTGACCTTCGAACGCACCCTTATGGCGCAGCGGCTCGACCTCAGCGGTCGTCAGATCGCGGTACTGGCGCTCGGCGATCGCAATTATGACGCGTTCTGTGCCTTCGGACGGCGCGTCTTCGATTGGCTGACGGCCTGCGGCGGGGTGGCGATTGTGCCGCTTATCGAAGCGGACGATCTTGACGCAGAGGCCTTGGCGCAGTGGCGCGATGTGGTCGCCAGTCTGGGCGGCCAGGGATGGAGTGATGCCAAAGACACCGACGCGACCGCACAGCCTTGGCGGCTGGCGGCGCGGACACGCCTTAATCCCGACGGCGACAATCCCCTCTATCATTTGCGCTTTTTGAGCGACGCGCCGGTCGACTGGCAGGCCGGCGATCTGGTCGAGATTGTAACGCCGAACGGCCATCGCCGCGACTATTCGCTGGCCAGCCTGCCTGACGAGGGTGGGATTGATCTCTATGTCCGTCAGGTGGTGCGCGACGACGGTAGCCCCGGGTACGGATCGGGCCTGCTGATCAACGATCTGCGGCCCGGCGATGTCCTGCCGATGCGTGTGAAGGCACATCGCAATTTCCATGCGCCCGATGGCGTGGGGCCATTGTTGCTGGTCGGGGCGGGATCAGGGCTGGCGGGACTGCGCGCCCACATCCTTCAGGCGGCAAAGGCGGGGCGTCGGGTATGGCTGATTTATGGCGAGCGTCATCCGGTGCGCGACGGGGCCTTGGCCGAAGCCATGCGCGGCTGGCAGGTCGCCGGGCGGTTTGAGCGGCTCGACCTGGCCTTTTCGCGGCCGGATGCTGGCAACGGGCAATATGTCCAGGCGGTGGTGACGGCGCGTGGTTCGGATATTCCGGCCTTTCTTGGCGACGATGGCGCCGTCATGGTGTGCGGCGGACTCTACATGGGCCTGGGCGTCGAGGCGGCCCTGACGGCGTTGCTTGGCCAGGCCTGGGTCGATGCGGCCAAGGTGTCTGGACGCTACCGCCGGGACCTGTATTAGGCCCGGCTTCCAGTAGCCATAGATATCTGATGACTTATACCGCCCCGCAAGCAGGGCGGTATAAGCGGGACTCAGTTTTTGCTGTAGCCGACGGCACATGAAAAAGCCCCTGCCGGGGAGAGCAGGGGCCTTGCGGGCGTAGCTGTCACGGCCTTACGGCGAGATGAAATCGTCGCCCTTGTGGTCCTTTTCTTCCTGTTCCAGAATCCGGCGATCGGTCTCGTCGATGACCTTATCGTGGTTGCGGTCCTGGCGGTCGAACATGGCGTGACCCGACGCCTGATATTCGTCCCATGTCATGGCGCCGTCATGGTTGGCGTCAAGCACGCCGTAGCGGACATAGGCTTGGCGCATTTCACGATCATACTCTTCCTTCGCCTTTTCCGGATCGGCGATCTTGGCGACATCGGCCTTCAGGCGGATTTCGAATTCCGCGACATATTCGGCATCGCTGAGAACGCCGTCGTGATTGGCGTCGGTGCGGTCGAAGCGGACGCGGCGTTCGGCGTCGAATTCGTCGCGCGTCACCTTGCCATCATGGTTGGTGTCATAGTCGCGGATCATGGCGCTGATCGCGTGCGGCGCGGCCATGGCGGGCGACAGCGGGGCCAGAACCGTGAGCAGGCCAAAGCCGGTGAGGGGCAGTATCAGGGTTTTCATTGCGGGAGAACCTCCAGTGTCAGAGTAGCGGTGTGGCTGATCCACAGATTGGGGTTGCCGGGAGCGGCATTGCGCACGCGGGTTTGCACCAGGTAGAGGCCGGCCGTTTTAGGGGTGAAACGGAATGCCCCGTTGGCATCGCTGGTCAGTTGCAGCTCGGGTGTCTTCTGGCTTTCGTACATGTCGCCGTCGCGCATGACGGTGATGGCGGCACCCGCGACAGGCGTGCCGGAATCGCGGACGGTTAGGATGATGGCTTCGCCGGCATAGATATCGTTCGGTGCGGTTGTCGGATGGATTTCGACGCCCTTTTCAAATCCGGTTGGGTTGCCGGCGGGGCTGGGCTTGCCCCGGGTGACATAGACGTCGGCCCGGGTGACGCTCTGGACATCGACCAGGGTTTCACCGTCCTTCGCGCCTTCATTGCCTTCAATGAAACGCAAGGCGCCGCCTTTCAGGCCCGCCTTTGCGATGCGCCCCATGCGTTCGCCGCTGGTGATGCGGTAGGTGCCGTCCTGCGGGAGCGGCACTTCCAGGAAGGTGGCGTCCTTGAGCGCGGCGGCCGGCGTCAGCGCGGTGCGGGTGCCATCCGGCGCGATGACGGCCCAGCCGTCAGCCTTCATGGCGATTTCCGGTCGCAGGGCGCCCTCGGCAAAGGCCGCTTCGACCGTGACGTGGTCGAGCCGGGCGTCGGCCGTGAAGGTATTGGGCTTGAGATAGGGGGAGTGAGCCAGGGCTGTCCCGGCCACGAAGGGCAGGATGAGCAGGCCCAAACTTAAAGGGTGGAATTTCATGACGTGTCTCGCGATGTGAGGATCAGAAGCGGTAGCTGAGCGAAACCGAGCCATTGATGCCCGGCTGGGTATAGGCGTCGATGACGGTCGAGGTGCTGGACAGGCCGCGGGCGTCGCTCCACCAGACGTATTTTTCATCGGTCAGGTTGAAGACACCGGCGCGCACGGTGGCGCGGTCGGTGACGTTCCAGAAGGCCGTGACGTCAAGCGTGGTGAAGGCATCGGGGAGGTAGCACGACGGCGTGCAGGTGATGCCGGCGCGGGCGGCGGTCTTTTTCTCGGCGTGGGTTACGGACAGCGCACCGCCATAGTTTCCGGTAGCCGCGCGATAGGTAAGGCCAGCCACCACCTTGGCCGGATCGATGCTGGCCAAGGGTCTGGCGACGCCCAGCGTCGTCTGGGTGCCGGTGGTCAAGGATCCTGCGGCAGTCAGGGAGACCGTCTGACTTAGCCTTACGGCGGCCTTGGCTTCGACGCCCGATATCTCGGCCCGGCTATAGTTGACATATTGGTAGATGGCGGGATTGGCGGGGGTGAAGGCGCCCCCGATCATGATCTGGTCGATGAAGTTCTTGTACTGGCTGGTGAAGGCCGTGACTCCGGCGTTCCAGGCGCGGCCGCCGAAGCGCACGCCGCCTTCGAGCGAGCGGCTGGTCTCCGGCTTCAGGTTGGGATTGGGAATCGATTTGTAGTTGGCGATGGGATTGGCAAAGGCGTTGTTGACCTCGTTGGGCGATGGGGCCTTGAACCCTTCGGCGTAGTTGAGGAAGACCGACAGGTCCGGCGTGAGGCGCCAGAGCGCGGACACCTTGGGCGAAACGTGGTTGCCGTCCTGTCCATTGGCCGCTGAGGTCAGAAGCGCATCAGGCTTGGGCGTCAGCTTGTAGCTGTCGTACCGCAGGGCGGGGTACAGCGACAGACGGCCATCGGCCAGGGTGATTTCGTCCTGAATGAACAGGCCGCCGCGTTCGTAATCGGTATTGGGGAAGGCGCGGGTCGGGAAGACTTCGCCCGCCGGGGGCACGGTGCCGTCCCGCAACGATTCCTGCTGGGTCTTGGAATAATCGCCGCCATAGACGATGTTATGTGTGACACTGCCCGTATCGAAGCGGCTGGTCAGTTCGACAGTGCCGCCATAGACCTTATTGTCGAAATCATTGATGCGCGTGCGGTCGGCGGCAGTATTGCGATCTTCGAAGGCATTCTGGCTGGACTTGCTCGTCTGGCCGTAAACGACCACGAAGGCGCTGTCGATAAGGCCGGTCCCCACATAGCGGTAGTCGAGGCTGACGCGGTCGCGATCGGTTGTGTCGTGGGCCGTCAGGGCCAACACGCTGGTGCTCGCCAGGGGCGGAACGGCGACGGCGCTGAGCGCATTGGTATCGACCACCGCGTCGAGGTGGTCGAGTGTCGGGCGGAATCGGTGCGCCTCTGACGGCTGGTAGACGATCTTGCCCAGCACGGCATTGGAATCGATGTCCTGCGGATTGGCCTTGGTGCGGGTAATGTTGGGGGCGTCGTTCTTGCCGTGGGTTGCCTGTTCATGCCCGTCGCGGCGGGTAAAGGCCAGCATCCCAGACCATCCGCTGTCGTTCCGCGCCGCAAAGACGAGGCCCTTGCTCCAGCTGTCGTCAGCGGAACTGTAGCCTAGCTTGGCCTGGCCGCCGAAATGCTGATCCGGATTGAGATAGTCGGTGGGGTTTTTCGTGGTGTAGCTGACCGCGCCGGCGACACCGTCGGAGCCATAGAGGGCAGAGGCGGGACCACGCAGGATTTCGACTGATTTCAGCAGGTCCAGACCGACATAGTCGCCCCGGCCGACCGACTGGCCGCCGAAGGCAAACCCGTCCGGTACGCGCACGCCGTCGATCTGGATCAGGACGCGATTGCCTTCCAGGCCCCGAATGTTGAAGCCCGAATTGCCGTCACGACCGGTATTGGACCCAGCGGCGGTGAAGCGCGACGGCGCAGAGCGCACGGAGACGCCCGGTTCGTAGCGGACCAGGTCCTTGATGTCGGTGACCATGCGGTCTTCCATGTCGTGGGCGGTGATGACGCTGACCGTAGCGGGCACATCGTCGACCTTTTTCTCGCTCCGCGTTGCGATGACGGTGACTTCGGTGGTGGCGTCGGTCGTAGCAGGCGCCCCAGCCGATTCGGCGAGAATTGGGCTGGCATAGGATGGAATGGCATAGGATGGATTGGCAAGCGCCAGACAGAGCAGGGAAGCGGACGTAAGCAACGCAATACGCATGGAAGTCTCCTCAGATAATGATGGATCTGCGATAATGAGAATAATTCTCAGAGTCAATCGCAACGCGGTCATTTTTGAGAATAATTCGCAATTTGTGATATTGGTGCTCGCAACGCGTAAAAAGGTCGGCAGAGGGCAGGATAGGGTTTGCAATTGCGAATAGTTTGCATTAATTCTCGCGCGACTGTTTCAGGGAATCCGCCGCATGTTCAAACCGCTGCTCACTGGTCTTGCTGTCGTCTTCGCGTTTGCCGCCGTTTCGGCGCAGGCGCGCACGAGCTACATCCTGCCGTATAATTTCGCGCCGACCGACGCCTATGTCACCGCCCAGGCGGCGACCTCGGAAAACGTCTTCACGCCCGAAGGCGCGCTCAAGATCGATGCCTTCCAGTTGATCGACAGTTCCGGCGTGGTCACCACGGCCAAGGGTGTTACGTTCAAAGAGGTGACCCTGTTTGAATCGGCCCTGCCGCATGAAGGCACGTTTCGGCTGACGACCGGCAACCGCGAAATGCGCACCATGCAGATGATGCAGGTCGATGGCCAATGGCGTCCGGTGCGCGGCCCAGGTGGACCTGGCGGTCCAGGTGGTCAGGGCAAGCCCGCGGAGGGCGTGGCCCAAACCCCCGCTCAAACCCCGGCGCAACCTGGCCCGCAAACTGAGGCAAAGACTGAGGCAAAGGCTCAGGCACCGTCTCAGGCCATTCCGGCCGATGCCAAGACGGTCACGGTCAAGAGCATGATGCGCGCCGACAGCTATATCTCGTACAAGAAGCCGTCCGACACCTTGCCGCCGGCCGAGGGCAAGGGACTTGAAATCGTACCGGTGACGCACCCCAGCCGGCTGTTCAGCGGCAACGCCTTCGACTTTATTGTCACCTTCGACGGTCAACCGCTGTCAGGCGTGACCTACAAGGTGTCGCGCGGCGGCGACCAATATGCCGATTCCAGCTATGCCTTCAGCGCCGACAGCGCCGCGGGCGGGAAGGGCGAGGTCGTGTTTCAGACGCCGGGCATCTATGTCATCGAGATGAGCCGCAAATGGTTGGACGGGGACATGTCCGATCCGCGCAACTGGAGCTATAGCCTGACCGTCGAGGTCGCGCCCTGAGGGCGTGCAACTCCAACAGTTTGATTTGATAGCATCATGTGCTTGTGAATGATGTGGCGTCCGCGTAATCTGACCGAAAGGGACGGTAAACGTGGCGAATGTCGAACTGACGGGGCTGGAAAAACGGTTCGGGACGCAGCGCGTTCTGACCGGCATCGACCTGGCCATACAGGATGGCGAATTCCTGGTCATCGTCGGTCCGTCAGGGTGCGGGAAATCCACCCTGTTGCGGATTATCGCCGGACTGGAGCCACCGTCGGCGGGCGATGTCTGCATCGATGGCCGCAGCGCGCTCAACGATCCGCCGGCCCAGCGCGGTGTCGCCATGGTGTTTCAATCCTACGCGCTCTATCCGCATCTCAATGTCCGCGACAACATGGCGTTTGGCCTGCGCATGGCGGGCAAGCCTGAGGCCGAAATTAAGGTGGCCGTAGCGCAGGCGGCGCAATTGCTCGGTATCGAAAGCCTGCTCGATTATCGGCCCAAGGCCCTGTCCGGTGGCCAGCGCCAGCGCGTCGCCATCGGCCGGGCCATCGTCCGCCAGCCGCGTCTCTTCCTGCTCGATGAGCCTCTGTCGAACCTCGATGCGGGCCTACGGGTCCATATGCGCCATGAATTCGCCCGGCTGCACCGCGAACTGGCGACGACCATGATCTATGTCACCCACGATCAGGTCGAGGCCATGACCCTGGCGGACCGGATCGTGGTGCTGAATAGCGGGCGCATCGAACAGATCGGCACGCCGCTGGAGGTGTATCACGCGCCGTGCAACCTGTTCGTCGCCGGTTTCCTCGGTTCGCCGCGCATGAACCTGATCGGCGGAGAGATCGCGGCGATCGGCAAGACGGCGGTCAAGGTTCGGCTGGCATCGGGTGCGCTGGTGTCGGCGGCCGTCGATGCGGGGGCCGCGCGGATCGGCGATGCGGTCACCCTTGGGATACGGCCCGAATCGCTCGGCAACGGGCGCTCGGCCAATGCCGTGCCGGTAACGGTCGATGTGGTCGAACGGCTGGGTAGTTCGCAGTCCGTCTATGCCCTGATGACTGGCGTCGAACCCGCCGTGTGCGCTATCCTGCCCGGTGATCATCAGGTGCAGCACGGCGACTCCCTGACCCTGCATTTTGCGACTGCCGACGCCCATCTGTTCGATGCCGGCGGCCAGGCGTTTGTCCGCCTGAAGCCTGGCGGGCGGACCTCCTGAGCGAGGGCGAGCCTAAAGAGGCTTGGACAGGATTTCGCCATGGCTGGCGATGACGTGCGCATAGTAGAGGGCGCTGTCCTTGGGCGTGCGTTCCAGCGTGTCGAAATTGACGTGGACGATGCCAAACCGCTTGCCGTAACCCAGCGACCATTCGAGATTGTCCATGAAGGACCACACCATATACCCCTTTATGTTTACGCCCTGCTGGATGGCGTCGTGCACCGCCGCCAAATGTTTTTGCAGGTAGTCGGCGCGTAGGGGGTCGCGGACTCGCCCGTCGTGGGCGGCGGGCGGATCGTAAAAGGCGGCACCGTTTTCGGTGATATAAATCGGGATATCGCCATAGCGTTGGCGGACCCACAGAAGCGTGTCGGTCAAGCCTTGCGCAAACACTTCCCAGTTCATCTCGGTGTAGGTCGATTGGGATTGATGCACGACGGCGGCTTGGAGAAAAGCGTCGTCGGCATGGCGGACAACGGCGCGCGTATAATAGTTGATGCCAATAAAATCGACCGGCTGGCGGATCAGGTCGAAATCCGCCGGATCGTGCGTCGGCCAGGCGCCGTTGAAGACCTCGCGCAATTCAACGGGATAGGTGCCCAGCAGGGCGGGGTCGAGATATTGCTCGTTCATGTAGGCGGCGGCGCGGCGGGCGGCGGCGACATCGGCATTGGATGGACTGGCCGGATATTTCGGTTCGATATTGACGACCAGGCCGATCTCATTACGGCCAATTTCGCGATAGACCTTCACCGCGGCGCCATGGGCGCGCATCAGGTTATGTGAGGCCAGGGGGGCTTCGTATCGGTTGCGGTGGCCGGGCGCTATGGTCCCGTTGAGGTAGCCGCCGTCGCTTACCACCCACGGCTCGTTGATCGTGGCCCATTTTTTCACCCGGCCGTCGAAGGCCTGGAACACGACGCGGGCATAGTCGGCGAACCAGTCGGCACTGTCGCGGTTGAGCCAGCCGCCGCGATCATCCAACGCAGCCGGGAGGTCCCAGTGAAACAGGGTGGCGATTGGCTCTATTTCGTTGGCCAGCAACTCATCGATCAGATCCGAATAGAAGGCGAGGCCGGCTGGGTTCACATCGCCCGTGCCATTGGGCAGGATGCGCGCCCAGGACAGGCTGAAGCGATAGGCCTGCATGCCGAGCCGCTTCATGAGGGCGATGTCGTCGCGGAAGCGGTGATAATGGTCGCAGGCCACGTCGCCAGTGTCGTTATTGACCATCATGCCGGGGGTATGGGCGTAACGGTCCCAGATGCTGGGGCCCTTGCCGTCGGCATCGGGCGCGCCTTCGATCTGATAGGCGGCGGTGGCGCATCCCCACAGGAATCCGTCTGGAAAACGCAGCGACATAACCCCCATTTCCTTTTTTTAAACGGGCCTTTACCGGGCTTTAATCTGGGCACTTTTGTTCGTGTGTAACGGCATATATCGGCGTTGACAAGAAAATTGTAAGCGTTTACAGCCTTGACCCAAGTTCGCATATAAGGCCGAGTAAGGGCCGCTGTCCGGTCCAATTTGGGCCGTCTGTAGTACAGGGAAAAGGTATGATTAGTCGTCGCAATCTGTTGCTCGCCACGGGGGCTGTCGTTGGTTTGGCGGCCTGTGCCAAAAAACCGGAGGCGCAGACGACGGACTTCGACCCGCAACTGGCCGATCTGCACAGACGTACCTTCAATTATTTTTGGGATACGACAGACGCCCGCACCGGCCTTGCGCCGGACAACTGGCCCAATCCGGATTTCTGCTCAATCGCGGCGACCGGCTTTGCGCTTACCGCCTATTGTATCGGCACGAAGAACGGCTATGTCAGCCGCTTCGACGCCGCCGAACGCACACGCATCACCTTGCGCACCTTCTGGAACGGGCCGCAGGGGCCGGACACCAGCGGTACCATGGGCCATAAGGGCTTTTTCTACCATTTTCTGCATATGGACAGCGGCCTGCGCTATCGTAATGTCGAGCTGTCGAGTATCGATACCGCTTTGCTGCTGGGTGGGGTGCTGACGGCGGCCGGCTTCTTCGACGGCGGTAATGCGATCGAAACCGAAATTCGTGACCTGGCGCGCAAGATCTATGAGCGGGTCGACTGGACCTTCCTGGCGCGCGAGTCGGGGCTGGTCAGTATGGGCTGGCATCCCGAAAGCGGTATGCGCGACCACGACGCGCAGGGCCTGATCAACCGGAACTGGGATCGCTACAACGAAGGCATGATTGTCTATCACCTCGGCATGGCGTCGCCGACCCATCCCTTGCCCGCCAAGGCCTGGCAATCCTGGATGGCGACGCTCAATACGTGGGGCGACAATTACGGCGAACCGCACCTGGGCTTTGCGCCGATGTTCGGGCATCAGTATTCGCACGGCTGGTACGATTATCGCGGCATTGCCGACGCCTATATGCGCGGCAAGGGCATCGACTATTTCATCAATTCGAAGCGCGCCACCGAAGCGCAGCGCAACTATGCCGTCAAGAATCCGGGCGGCTTCAAGGATTACGGCGCCGATATATGGGGTCTGACCGCCTGCCGTGGGCCGGCCTATGTCAAGGGCATGGTCAACGGCCGTGAGGTCCAGTTCCAGGAATACAGTGCGCGCGGACCACAGACGGGTGACAAGGAGGGGCTGGACGACGGCACTATCGCGCCCACCGCCGCGGCCGGTTCGGTCATGTTCGCGCCGGATATATGCGTGCCGGCCATCAAGGCGATGATCGATCGGTACGGCAGTGCCCTGTATGGCAAGTATGGCTTCCTGGATGCCTTTAACCCCAGTTTTCCGTCGGACCTGCCGTCAAAGACGGGCATCCACACGGCCAAGGCGGGCTGGGTGTCGAACGATTATCTCGGCATCGATCAGGGCGCGATCCTGATCGGCCTGGAAAACTACCGCTCGGGCTTCGTTTGGGATATATTCAACCGCAGCGCCACGACCGGTCCATTGGTTCGCAAGGCGTTCCTGGCGGCTGGGTTCGAACCGGTCGCTGCTTCCGGCCATTGGTTGAACACCTAGATGCATACCGACCGGCGCAGGTTTGGACTGGCTCTGGCGTCCCTTGCGGCCGCCACGCCGGTGGCCTGCGCGCGGCCGGAGCGCCCCTTGCGTATCTGGGCGATGGGCCTGGAAGGTGAGGCGCTCGACCGTTTTGGCCGGGATTTCGAAACCTTGCATCCCGACATGCCGGTCCGCGTCCAGGCCTTGCCGTGGGGCGCCGGGCATGAAAAGTTGCTGACCGCGTTTGCCGCCGACAATTTGCCCGACGTGGTGGCGCTGGGGAATACCTGGATCGCCGAGTTTGCGGCATTGGGGGCATTGCAACCGCTCAATGCGCGCCTGGCGCACAGCACCATCAACCTCGACCGCTATTTCGACGGTCCGCGTAAGGCGGTGACGGTCGGCGACGACATACTGGGCGTTCCGTGGTACGTCGATACGCGTCTGCTGTTCTACCGCAAGGACCTTCTGGCCACGGCCGGGTTCAGCAGCGTGGCCAAGACCTGGGGCGGCTGGGATGAGCAACTGGCGGCGCTGTCTGGGGCACGGCGCGGCGGCAAATATGGGCTCCTCATGCCGTTCGCTGAATACGAACCCCTGGTCGCCTTTTGTCTTCAGGCGGACGAACCGATCCTGATGGACAGCGCGACGCGGGGCGGTTTCCGTCAGAAGAGCATTCGCGACAGCTTCGCTTATGCTGCGTCCCTGTATACGCGCGGCTTCGCCAACCGGCTGACCCATTCGGAAGTCACGGACGTCTATTCGTCCTTTGCCCGCAGCGATTTTGCCTTCATCATCACCGGCCCGTGGAATCTGGCGGAATTCGCCCGCCGCCTGCCGTCAGACATGCAAGGGAAATGGGCGACCGCGCCCCTGCCGGGACCCAAGGGGCCGGGTGTGTCTTCCGCCGGCGGCGTGTCGATGTGCATACCGAAAACGTCGCGCAAGCCGGATCAGGCCTTCGCCTTCATTCAGTACATGTGCGCACCGGAACAGGCGGCCGCCTTTTACCAGCAGACCAGCGATCTGCCCGCCGACCGGGGGGCGTGGCATTTGACCAGCCTGATGCGCGATGCGCGGTCGCTGACCTTCTTTGACCAGTTGAACCGAACGCGTCCGCCGCCCCAGGTGCCCGAATGGGAGCGGATCGCCAATGAGATGGGGGCGGCCTTGGAACGCGTGGTGCGCGGGCTTACCACGCTGGACGCTGCCCTGAAATCGCTCGACGAATTCGCCTGGCGGGCCCTGGCCAAACGCCGGTCGCTTCTGGAAACCCGGGGTGTGGCATGACCGCGATCCGCTCCCTGCTGCGCGATCTGGCGCCGGGCCATGTCTTCGTACTGCCGGCCATGCTGGTCTTGGCCCTCTTTTTCCTGGTGCCCGTTTTCGGCGCGCTGGCCATGTCGTTCACCGATTTCGACATCTATGCCATGGCCGATCTGAAAAACCTGCGCTTCATCGGTCTGGACAACTATATCAACCTGCTCCACACGCCCCTGTTCTGGAAGGCCTTCGGCAATACCTGCTATTTCGCTCTGGTCGGTGCGCCTTTGTCGATCATCGTCTCGCTCGGCATGGCCATGGCGCTCAATGTGCCCGGCGTCGGGCTCAAGCCTGTGTTCCGCACGGCCCTGTTCGCCCCCTATGTTGCCACACTGGTCGCCGCCGCCGTCATCTGGCGCTACATGCTGGACGCGCAGTATGGCTGGCTCAACCAGTTCCTGCTCGTCATCGGCCTTCGCCCCATCGACTGGCTGGGCAACCCGCATTTTTCCATGCCGGCGATCATCCTGTTTTCGGTGTGGAAGAATTTCGGCTACAACATGCTGATCCTTCTGGCGGCGCTGCAACGCATCCCCGACGACCTGTACGAAGCCGCCCGCGTTGATGGTGCCGGGCCGTGGGAGCGCTTCATCCACGTCACCTTGCCGGGCGTGGCCCCCAGCCTGTGGATGGTGGCCTTGCTGACCGTCGCCGGTTATTTTCAGCTGTTCGCGGAGCCCTATGTCATGACCCAGGGCGGCCCGGCGCAATCGACCGTGTCGCTGCTGTATTTCATGTATCAGGATGGCTTCAAGTGGTGGAACCTCGGCCACGCCTCGGCCACCGCCTTTATCCTGTTCGCCGTGCTGATCGGGCTTAGCTTCCTGCGGCCTAAGGGCGAGGAGGTGTTCGCATGACGATGCCCCGCCTGACCGTGGAAAAGGTCCTTGTCACCGCGCTTCTGGTCGTTGCCTCCCTGGCCGCCAGCTTCCCGCTTCTGTGGATGGTCTCCATGTCCTTCATGCCGGAAGCCGAAGCCAACGCCTTTCCGGCGCGGCTATTCCCGCATGATCCGACCCTGGCCAATTACGCGGAGCTGTTCGCCCATCAGCGCATGGGCCGGTTCCTGGTCAATTCTCTGCTGGTTTCGTCGTTGGCCACGTGTCTGTCCCTCATCTTCAACGTCACCGCCGGTTATGCCTTCGCCAAGCTGGAGTTCCGCGGGCGGCAAAAGCTGTTCCAGTTTCTGCTGGCCCTCGTCGTCATCCCCGGACAACTGACCATGCTGCCCCTGTTTTTCCAGTTGAAGACCCTGGGCCTGCTCAATTCCTATGGCGGGGTTGTTGTGCCGTTCATGGCCTCGCTGTTCGGCATTTTCCTGGTGCGGCAATATGCGCTCAGCCTGCCTGACGAAATGCTTCAGGCGGCCCGTGTCGATGGCGCATCGGAATGGCAGATTTTCCGCCGTATCGTCCTGCCCAACCTGTCGCCGATTATCGTGACCCTGGGCGTCTTTACCTTCCTCATGGCCTGGAATGACTTTCTCTGGCCGCTCATCGTCCTGTCCGACGATCACAACTACACCCTGCCGCTGGCGATCGCCTCGCTGTCGCAGGAACATATTCAGGATTCCGGTATGGTGATGGCCTGCGCCACGGTCACCATCGCACCGGTCATCCTGCTTTTTCTCGCCCTGCAACGCCACTATGTCCGCGGTCTGCTCGCGGGCAGCGTGAAGGGCTAATTATATTCACAGGAGTAACGCTCAATGAACGCCTTTAACCCCTCCCGCCGATTTTTCCTGAAAGGCGCCGTCGCCACGGCCGCCCTGGTGCCGGTCGCCGCTCCCGGCTTCGCCAAGGTGACACCGGCGCCCGATCCCTTCATCGAGAAGCTGATCAAGAGCCTGACGGTCGAGGAAAAGGCCGGCCAGCTCAGCCTGTACGGCGATTCCACCCGCTTTGACGGCGCACCGATCAACCCGACCTCCGAACAGGCCCAGACCAAGGAAAAGGTCAAGGCCGACATCGCCGCGGGCAAGATCACCGGCCTGTTCAACGGCATCGGCGTTGCCGGTGGCCGCGAATTGCAGCAGGTGGCGATCGAGCAGTCACGCAGCAAGATCCCGCTGATCTTCGGCGGCGATATCATTCACGGCCTCAAGACGACTTTCCCGATTCCGCTGGGCGAGTCCGCTTCGTTCGATACCGACCTGGCCATGCGCACCGCGCGTGCATCGGCGCTGGAAGCCACGGCCAAGGGCATTCACTGGACCTTCGCGCCCATGGTCGATGTGGCGCGCGATCAACGCTGGGGCCGCGTCGCCGAAGGCTCGGGTGAAGACACCTGGCTGGGCATCCAGCTGGCCATTGCCCGCGTTAAGGGCTTCCAGGGCAACAACCTGAAGGACGATCGTACCATGCTGGCCTGTCCGAAGCATTTCGCGGCCTATGGCGCGGTGCAGGGTGGCATGGAATACAATACCGTCGATATTCCCGAAACCACCCTGCGCGAAGTGCACCTGCCGCCGTTCAAGGCCGCCTTCGACGCCGGCGCTATCACCACCATGTCGTCGTTCAATGACATTGCGGGCGTGCCGTCGACCGGCAATCATTACCTGCTGACCGATATCCTGCGCGGGGAGTGGGGCTTCAAAGGGTTGGTCGTATCGGACTACACCTCCGAAGAAGAACTGATCCTGCACGGCTATGCCGCCGACGGCGCCGACGCGACGGCGAAGTCGCTCAATGCCGGTTGCGATGTGTCGATGCAGTCGGGTCTCTATATCAAGTACCTGCCCGAGCTGGTGAAGTCGGGCAAGGTCAAGATGGCCACGCTGGATGAGGCTGTGCGCCGTGTGCTGTACGTCAAAAAGGCGCTGGGCCTGTTCGACAATCCCTACCGTTCGCTCGATCTGGGCCGGGAGCAGACCGATGTGCGCCGTGCCGACACCATTGCCTTGGCCCGCGAGGCCGGACGCAAGTCGTGCGTGCTGCTCAAAAACGAAGGCAATCTGTTGCCACTGCCCAAGACTGGCAAGACGGTTGCCCTTATCGGGCCCTTCGTCAACGACAAGGAAAATTGCCCCGGGCCATGGGCGGTCTTCCCCGACGTGGCCTCATGCGTGCCGCTGGAGCCCGCCTTCCGCGCCGTGTTGGGCGACCGACTGACGGTGGTCAAGGGATCGGATGTCGAAGCCCCGATCGATGGCGGTATCGCCGCTGCGGTCAAGGCCGCCCAGGCGGCTGACATCGTGGTCCTGGCCATCGGTGAGGCCGGCAACATGTCGGGTGAGGCGCAGTCGCGCGTCGATATTTCCGTGCCCGCGCCGCAACTGGCCCTGGCCGAGGCGGTCGCCGCCACGGGCAAGCCGGTCGTCGTTCTGCTCAAGCATGGCCGCGCCATCGCGCTGACCGGCGCGGTCAGGAATGCCCAGACCATCCTGTGCACCTGGTTCCTTGGCTCGGAAGAAGGCCATTCCGTCGCCGATCTGGTTTTCGGCGACTTCGCGCCTCAGGGCCGTCTGCCGGTGTCCTTCCCGCAAGCTTCCGGCCAGGAGCCGTTCTATTACAATCACCGCATCACCGGTCGCCCGCAGATCACCGACGACAAGAATTTCAAGTCGCGCTATCGCGAAGTGACCAATGAAGCGCTGTATCCGTTCGGGCACGGCCTGACCTATTCCACCCTGTCCTATGGCGCGACGGCGGTATCGACGGCCACCCTGACCCTGACCGGGTCGATCCAGGTGACGGCTACCGTGACCAATACTGGCGCGCGCCGGGCGCACGAAGTGGCTCAACTCTACATCCACGACAAGGTGGCCTCCATGACCCAGCCGATCCGAGCTCTGAAAGGCATCAAGCACCTTGACCTAGAGCCTGGTCAGAGCGCTACGGTGACGTTCGAGCTGACGGCCGCCGATCTGGCCTTTGTGCATCCGAACCTCAAAACCGCAGCGGAAGCCGGACGCTTCGACGTCTGGGTCGCGCCGTCGGCCACGGGCGGTACGCCGGCGACGTTTGAACTTAAGGCCTGATAGATAGGGGCGTGGTCGTGCAGACTTCCTTGATCAAGACCATCACCATTGTCGGCGGTGGCACGGCGGGATGGATGACCGCGGCCCTTCTGTCCAAGCTGCTGCTCGGGCGCTTCCAGATTACCCTGATCGAATCCGAGGACATCGGCACGATCGGGGTGGGGGAGGCGACCATCCCGGCGATCAAGGTCTTCAACCAGTTGCTCGACCTCGACGAGGTCGCGTTCCTGAAGGCGACGCAGGGCACGTTCAAGCTCGGCATCGAATTCGTCAACTGGCGTGACAAGGGGCACAGCTACATCCACGGCTTCGGCAAGATCGGCGTCGATCTCATGTGGCTGCATACCCATCAGTTCTGGCTGAAAATGTTCCCGAAGGGGGGCGCTAAGGATTTCGACCACTACGCGCTCAACACGCTGGCGGCGCGGCGCAACCGGTTCAATATCCGCCGTCCCGACGATTCCCCGCCGATGTCGGATATGGACTACGCCTATCATTTCGACGCCTCCCTCTATGCCCGCCACCTGCGCGGCCTGTCGGAGCGGCGCGGGGTGCGGCGCATCGAAGGCCGGATCACCCAGGTCGTGCTGCGGCCAGACACCGGCTATATCGACACTGTGGTTTTGGAAAGCGGCCAGACGGTGGGCGGGGATCTGTTCATCGACTGTTCGGGGATGCGCGGGCTTTTGATCGGAGAGGCGTTGGGTGTCGGTTACGAAGACTGGAACCATTGGCTGCTTAACGACCGGGCCTATGCCGTGCCGTGCGCACATGGGCGCTTAGAGGGTGATATCTCGGGAAGTCTAACCCCCTATACCCGGTCCACCGCCCAAGCGTCGGGCTGGCAATGGCGCATCCCATTGCAACATCGTATCGGTAATGGTCACGTCTATTCGAGCGCCTATCTGAGCGATGACGAAGCCGCCACGACCTTGCTCAGGAATCTGGATGGCCAGGCCTTGGCCGATCCGCGTCAGGTCAGGTTCCGTCCCGGCAAGCGCCTGCGGGCGTTCGAAAAGAACTGCGTCGCCATCGGCTTGTCCGGTGGGTTTCTGGAGCCGCTGGAATCGACCAGCATCCATCTGATCCAGACCGGCATATTGCGCCTGCTGGCCCTGTTCCCCGGTTCGTCGTTCGACGCGCGTGACATTGCCGAATATAACGCCCAGACCGATTTCGAATATCGCGACGTCCGCGATTTCATCATCGCCCACTATAAGGTCACGGATCGCGAGGATACGCCGTACTGGGCCTATCTCAAGCATATGGAGATCCCGGACTCCCTGGCGCAGCGCATAGACCTCTTCCGGTCGTCGGCCCGCTTCTTCAAGCATTCGGCCACCGAATTGTTCCATGAGGAAAGCTGGGTTCAGGTCCTGTTGGGGCAGGGGCTCGATATGCGTTACGACCCGATGGTGGACATGATACCGGAAGACCAGGTTGCCGCCTATCTGCGCGATATCGAAGAGGTCATAAACGAATATGCCGATGGCATGCCGACCCATGCCGACTTCATCGCCCGCTATTGTAAGGCCCCGCCGCTTTAGGTCTTGATGGTGTAACCCGCTGGCCACTGTATCGGCGGATTATGGCGTCCAACGGCGGTCATCAACATGCCTCAGCTTACCGTACATTTTCATATTTAGTTGTTTTCATTAGCATTTTTTATTTGTCGGACATCTGTCTGAATTTGTGTAAGCGCTTACAAACGCGTTGACAATCAAGGTGTAAGCGGTTACGGGTGGCCCAAATATGACAGAATTTTCATGAATGGCTCGAATTGCGGCATGAAAATGGCATAAATAACGGGAGTGATTTCGGTCAATGCGCGGCGCCACATTAAAGGATGTTGCCAAGGAAGCGGACGTCTCCATCGCGTCGGCTTCGCGCGCCATAAACGGCCTCGACAATGTGGCCGAAGGTGTGCGGACGCGCGTTCTCGAAGCCGCCGCCCGGCTGCACTATATCCCACATGGCGGTGCGCGGGCGCTGGCCATGAATCGCACCAATACCATTGGCCTGCTGCTGCCCGACATTCACGGCGAGTTCTTTTCCGAAATCATTCGCGGCGTCGATGTCGCGGCGCGGGCGCACGGCTTGCATCTGCTGGTGTCGGGTTCCCACGGCGATATCCGGGAAGCGGGCGTGGCGGTTATGGCCATGTCCGGTCGTGTCGATGGGCTTCTGGTCATGTCGCCTTTCGTCGATTCGCAGGATATGGGCGCGGTCCTTCCGGTCAGCCTGCCGCTCGTCACCATTGCCAGCCGTATCGGAGACGGCAGTTCTGGCTCGATAACCGTCGACAATTTCGCCGGCGGCCGTATGGCGGTCGATCACCTCATCCGCCAGGGCTGCACGCGGCTGGCACACATCAGCGGTCCGGCAACCAATTACGAGGCGCGCGAGCGCCAGCGCGGGTTCGAGACGGCGGTGGCCGAGGCCGGCACGCACGTGGCGTGGAGCGCGGTCGAAGCCGGTGACTTTGGTGAGGATTCTGGATTTCAGGCCATGCGCCGCCTGCTGGCCGCCGATGTACGGCCTGACGCCGTCTTTACAGGCAACGACATGATGGCGGTCGGCGCGCTCTTCGCCCTGAAAGAGGCGGGGCTTAAGGCGCCGGACGATATTGCCGTTTTGGGATTTGACGATGTGCCCATCGCACGCTTCGTCCAGCCGGCCCTCAGCACGCTTAGGGTAGGTGTTTATGAATTGGGTCGGCAGGGTCTGGAACTGCTGGTCAAGGCGCTTGCCCGACCGAGCGGTGCGCCATCGGCCGAGCGCATAGTGATTTCTCCCGAATTGGTCATTCGGGAAAGCAGTAAGAAAGTCTGACCGGCGAAGCATACACAGAGTGGCCTCAAGCCAAAGGCGAGGCTGCGGCATCTAAAACAAGCTTACACAATAGTGTGGAGGAAGAAGAGTAATGATTAAGTTTTCAAAATCGCGTTTGGCTGTAAGCGCTTCCATAGTCGTCCTGTCGGCGGCGCTGGTTGTTGCCTCGCCATCGTTCGCCGCCGATACCTCGACCCTTCAGGGCCACGTCGTCAGCGCCCCGGCCGGTACGCAGGTTACAGCGACCGACACCAATACCGGTGCCAAGACTTCAGCTTCGGTTCGAGCTGATGGGACCTACGTTATTGTCGGTCTGCGCCCGGGCAACTATAAGATAGCTGTTGGCGCTGCCAGCGAAGTTGTAACGCTGGCCGTGGGCGAAACGACGACGCTCGATCTCGACGCCGCTGCCGCGCCGGAGCCGACGACGACTGTTACGGTCACGGCCCGCCGCAAGGAAGTGCGCACGTCTGAAGTTGCGACCAGCGTGTCGCAGACCCAGATCAACAGCCTGCCTCAGAATGGCCGTAACTTCCTCAACTTCGCGGCCTTGGCCCCCGGTGTGTCGGTGAGCGCCGATGCTGAAAATAAGCAGTTTCGCGGTGGCGCCACCTATTCCAATCAGGTCAATGTCTTTATCGATGGACAAAGCCAGAAGAACCAGGTGTTGCAGGGCGGCACGATGGGCCAGGACGGTTCGCGCGGCAATCCGTTCCCCCAACTCGCCATCCAGGAATTCAAGGTTTCGACCCAGAACTTCAAGGCCGAATATGAGCAGGCCGGTACAGCCATCATTTCGGCCGTAACCAAGACCGGTGGTAACGAATTCCATGGCAGCGCCTTTGCGACCTATCAGTCCAAGGACATGATCGGTCAGCCGAAGTTTCAGCGTGATACCCCCAAAGGCGACTATCAGAACACGGAATATGGCGCTGACATAGGTGGTCCGATTATCCGGGACGTGCTGCACTTCTACGCCGCCTATGAACACCGCAAGGACCAGCGTCCCACCGACGCCATCCTGATGCCATCTGCATCTACATTCATTCCGCAATCTTTGGCCACGGCGTTGCAGGCTGAAAACGGGGCATTCCCGAAGGACTTCACCGAAGACCTATATTTCGGCAAGCTGACCTGGACGCCGGATGATACCAATACCATTGACCTCGCCCTTCAGGATCGGGAAGAGGATGATTTGCGCAGCGCAGGCACCACCGCCGCGCACTCACGCTGGAATACGCAGAACCAGTATGTCCGTCAGGGCTCTATCTCCTGGAAGTATCGTGAGGAAAATATTCTCAACGAAATGGCGGTTGAGTACCAGTCCTACCACTGGCGCAACACGCCGCTCTCGACCGATCCGGCAATTGCTCTGGTCAAGGGCGGTGGTTCTTTCGACGTTCTGGCGACCTTGGGTGGTCTGTCCTATGCTCAGGAAAAGGCTCAGGAAAATCTAACCTTCCGAAACAACATGACCTTTACGGGTATTGATTGGCACGGACAGCATGTCATCAAAGCAGGCGTAAAGCTGGCGCTTTATAACTATATCGCCAACGAAGCTGACCACTTTGTCCCGGAATTTCAGTACGCAGCAAATAACTATACGTACGGTGGTTCCAGCAACGTCCCAATACGCCTCATCATTTCGGATGGTGATCCGCGCCTGACAAGTAAGAATAATCAGTGGGGGCTGTTCATTCAGGACGACTGGACGGTTGACGAGCACCTGACGTTAAATCTCGGCGTGCGTTGGGACTATGAGACCAACATGCTGAACAACAAGTTCGTAACCGATCCGCAAGTCGCTGCGGCACTCCGCAGTTTTACCAACTTCAAGAATGGCGGATTTAATCCGGAAGACTACATCAGCAATGGTCATAACCGTAAGTCCTTCACCGGTGCCTTTGCACCGCGTCTGGGCTTCTCCTATGATGTTCGCGGCGATCGCAATCTGGTCGTATTTGGCGGCTTTGGCCGTTACTACGACCGGTCCATATATGATAACGCGCAACTGGAAACACGCCGCACTCAGTTGCACATCGTAACACTCGACGTGGTGCCTGCGGGTACGACGCCGCCCGATAATCACACCATTGCGTGGAACCCCGCCTATGCGACAGACTACACAGCTCTGTTGGCGGCGGCTAAGGCGACGGGTCAAAAGGGCGAAATCTTCGCTCTGAATAACGAAACCAAGGTGCCGTATTCCGATCAGTTCAATATCGGTGTGCGCAAGCAGTTTGGCGCTATCTCCACGAGCCTGACATTGGCGGATATCAACTCGAAGAACATGTTCAGCTATGTGCTGGGCAACCGTCAGCCTGATGGTTCTTGGTGTCAGTATGGTCCGCAATACGCGTGCCAGCCGTGGGCTTATGGCCTGCCTGGATATGGCAACTTGATCATTTCGACCAACGATCAGCAGGCCAAGTATCAAGCCATCTATCTGACGGTGGACAAGCCCTATACCCGCTCTTCGCACTATGGCTACAGCGGTACCCTGACCCTGACGGACGCGAAAGCCACCGGTCACAATGATCGCTTCATCTTCGACTATGCCATGCCGCATGACTCCGGATGGCACGGTGCGGAAGGTGTCGATAAGTGGCGCTTCGTCGGTACCGGCATTGTCGATGGCCCATGGGATACCCAGGTCTCGGCCTTCGTCACCTTGGCTTCCGGGGCGCCGTTCGATTACATCGATAATACGGGGCCGGCGCTTCGCATTATTCCGGGCGGCATCTATCCGAAGGACAAGATCGCTTACCAGAACGTCGATATGCGTATCTCCAAGGACTTCGAACTGCCCAGCGGTCAGACGATTACGCTTGAAGGACAGGTCTATAACCTGTTCGATTCAGTGAATCGGACCTACTCCGGCTGGGGTGGCGGTTTCAACGGCGGTAGTGGTGCCACCGGCGCCGGTGACAACAATACCACCGGCTCGGCCCGTTCGTTCCAGGTCGGTCTGCGTTACAAGTGGTAAGTCTTTAGTATCCTGGTGACTGAGTAACTTTGCTGGGGGGAGAGCGGTTTGTTTTCCCCCCTTTTTTATTCCAAAATTTCGGGCGTTTTTTATGTCAAATTCTCGCGTACAGGCCGGGGTGTCGCGCCGTGGCTTTCTGGGCGGGGCCGTGTCCGGCCTGGCCATTGCCGGTGTGGCCTCGGGCTTTGCTCCCGCCTTCGCCGCTCCCAAGGATGCCTTTATCGACGGCCTGATCGCTAAGATGTCGCTCGAGGAAAAGGCTGGGCAACTGAGCCTGTACAGCGATCCGGTGCGCACCGAAGCGGCCACTTTCAATCCGTCGGTGGCCAGCGTGCCCAAGACGCAGATGCTGGCCGATATTGCGGCGGGCAAGATCACCGGCCTGTTCAACGGCATGGGCGTGGCGCTGGGGCGCGAATTGCAAAAGGCCGCGGTTGAAACCTCGCCGCACGGTATTCCCCTTATCTTCGCCGCAGACATCATTCACGGCATGAAGACCGTCTTCCCGATCCCGATGGCCGAGGCGGCGAGCTTCGATCCCGAATTGTCGCGCCGCACCAACCGTGTGGCCGCGTTGGAAGCCACCGCGTGCGGTTTGCACTGGACCTTTTCCCCGGCGGTCGATGTGGTGCGTGACCAGCGCTGGGGGCGCACGGCCGAAGCCGCCGGCGAAGATACCTGGCTGGCCTGTCAGTTCGCCGCCGCGCGCGTCAAGGGCTTCCAGGGCGACGACCTGAAGGCCGAGACCTCGCTGCTGGCCTGCCTGAAACATTTTGCCGCCTATGGCGCCGTCGAAGGCGGCATGGACTACAACACCGTCGAAATCACCGAACAAACCCTGCGTCAGACCCATCTGCCGTCGTTCCAAGCGGGCATTACCGCCGGGGCATTATCCGTCATGTCGTCGTTCAACGACATCGGCGGCGTGCCGTCCACCGGCAACCGGCGTCTGCTGACCGACATCCTGCGTGGGGAAATGGGCTTCAAGGGCTTTGTGGTGTCCGACTTCACGTCCGAAGAAGAACTGATCCTGCATGGCTTCGCCGCCGATGGCCGCGACGCCGCCAAGAAGGCTATTCTGGCCGGGTGCGATATGTCCATGCAATCCGGTATCTACATGAAATACCTGCCCGACCTGGTCCGCAGCGGCGAGGTGCCGATGGCTGTGCTCGATGAGGCCGTGCGCCGCGTTTTGCGCGTCAAGCAGGCGATCGGCCTGTTTAATAACCCGTACCGCTCGCTCGACGCCAAACGCGAGCAAACGCAAATGCGCCTGCCGGAAAGCCTGGCCCTGGCGCGCGAAGCCGCCCGGCGCGCCTGCGTCCTGCTGAAGAATGATGGCGATGTCTTGCCCCTAAAGAAGACCGGCCAGAAGATCGCCCTGATCGGGCCGCTGGCCGACGACCTGAACCAACTCAACGGCTATTGGGTCGTCTTCCCCGATACGCGCAAGGATACCACAGTGGCCATGGCCATGCGCGGCATTGTCGGTGACGGCAATCTGAACGTGGTCAAGGGCGCGGACATCGACGCGCCCATCCCCGGCGGTATCGACGCGGCCGTGGCTGCGGCCAAGGCGGCGGACGTCGTGGTGCTGTGTATCGGCGAAGGCCAGGAAATGTCGGGAGAGGCCCAGTCGCGCACCGAAATCACCGTGCCGGCGGCGCAGCAAGCCCTGGCCGAAGCCGTGGCGGCGACGGGTAAGCCGGTGGTTGTCGTCCTCAGCCATGGTCGCGCGCTGGCGCTAGATGGCGCCGTCCGCAACGCCCAGGCCATCCTGTGCACCTGGTTCCTCGGTTCGGAGGCCGGCAATGGCGTTGCCGATCTTCTGTTTGGAGATCACAGTCCGTCGGGCCGCCTGCCGTGCAGCTTCCCGCAGAAGTCCGGTCAAGAACCCTTCTATTACAACCACCGCACCACCGGGCGGCCGCAACTGTCGGAAACCGACGTCAATTATCGCACGCGTTATCGCGACGCCAGCTTCGAGCCGCTCTATCCCTTCGGCCACGGCCTGACCTATGGCCGCATCGCCTATGGACCGACGCAGCTCAGCGCCGACAGCCTGCCGTGGGCGGGTCAGGTGACGGTGTCCGTCACCATCGCCAATTCGGGCACGCGTCCCGGGCATGAGGTGGCTCAGCTTTATATCCGCGACCGTGTCGCCTCGGTGACTCAGCCGATCCGTTCGCTGAAAGGCGTGCGCCATCTCGATCTGGCGGCGGGCGAAAGCAAGACCGTCACCTTTGCCCTGACCCGCGCCGACCTGGCGTTTGTTGGGCTTTCCATGAGCTGGCAGGCCGAACCGGGTGAGTTCGATATCTGGATCGCCCCGTCATCGTCCGCCGGCACATCCGCCCGTCTTAAGCTGCTGAAGGCTTGACGATGAAAAAGACGCTTGCCCTGATTACCGTGTCGCTGCTGGCGATGAGCGCGCCGGCCCACGCGGAGCAGAAAACCTACGCCAATCCGGTCGATATCGATTACCGCTACAATTTCGAGCAGATGAACGAAGGCATTTCCTACCGGACCGGGGCTGACCCCGCGGTGGTGACGCATGACGGCGCCTATTACATGTTCCAGACCCTGGCCGACGGCTACTGGCGTTCGACCGACCTGATCCACTGGGACTTCATCACCCCGAGCCGCTGGCCGTTCGAAAGCATCGTGGCGCCCGCGCTCGTGTCGGACGGCAAGACGCTCTACATCATGCAGTCGCATACCCGCCAGACCGGTCTGCTCAAAAGCGACGATCCGGCGTCGGGCAAGCTTGATTTCTGGGTACGTCGCACGCCGCCCGTGCCGACCGCGGTGCGTGAGGGCGCGGACGACAGCCATCTTGGGCCCGATCAGGTTCAGCCCAGCCCGTGGGATCCGGGCCTGTTCATCGATGATGACGGCAAATGGTACATGTATTGGGGATCGTCCAACGTCTATCCCATCTATGGCATCGAAATGACGCCGCAACCCTTTGCCTATAAGGGCAAACCCAAGCGCTTCATCTGGATGGACCCCGAACACCACGGCTGGGAACGGTTCGGTCAGGACCATTCCGGCACGCTACCCAACGGCACGCCGATCAACCCCTACAGCGAAGGGGCGTGGATGACCAAGGTCAATGGCAAATACTATCTGCAATACGGTGCGCCGGGCACAGAATACAATGTCTATGCCAACGGCACCTACGTATCGGACAAACCGCTTGGGCCCTTCACCTATGCCGATTACAACCCCGTGGCCTATAAGCCCGGCGGCTTCGTCGAAGGGGCGGGGCATGGCTCGACCTTCAAGGACCTGCACGGCAATTACTGGAACACCGGCACGCCGTGGCTTGGCTATAACTGGACGTTCGAACGCCGTATCGCCATGTTCCCGGCCAAGTTCTACGACGACGGCCAGATGGCGGTGTCGGCGCGCTTTGGCGATTTCCCGCACTATGTCCCGACCGGTAAGGTCGATGATCCGGACAGTCTGTTTACCGGCTGGATGCTGCTGTCCTACCGCAAGCCGGTAGCAGTATCGTCCCAGCACGCGCCGGTCGAAGGCCAGGATTTTTCGGCCAAGAACGCCACGGACGAAAATCCGCGCAGCTTCTGGCTGGCCGCCGACAACACACCGGGCCAGACCCTGACGGTCGATCTGGGTGGGCCAAAGACGGTGCGGGCGATTCAGGTCAATTATGCCGACTACAAGTCCGGCCTCTATGCCGACAGCCCGGACATCTATACCGAATTCACGCTTGAGGCGTCTTCCGACGGGCAGACCTGGACCCGGGTGGCGCAAACCGAAGCGCCGCGCCGCGACCGGCCAAACGCCTATTTCGAACTCGAACACCCGGTGACGGCGCGCTATATCCGCTACGTCCACGGCCATATCGGCGCACCGAACCTGGCCATCGCTGATCTGCGCGTTTTCGGCACCGCGCCGGGGCGGGCACCCAGCCGGCCGTCGGGCGTGAAGGCGGTGCGCGATACCGATCAACGCAACGCCCATATCGCCTGGAAGCCGGTGAAGGGCGCTGTCGGGTACAATGTCCGCTGGGGCATCCGGCCGGATCGTCTGACCCTGACCTATCAGATCTTCGCCGAAGACGACGATAAGGAGTTCGGTGGCCGTCAGCATGGGAACGCGCTGGACCTGCGTGCGCTCAATGTCGGCGTCGGCTACTATGTGGCCGTCGAAGCCTTCAACGAAACAGGTGTATCGACCCTGAGCCCTGTGGTGAAGATCCGCTAAGCCGGCCGGCGTTTGTGTGCGGCAAATGCGCTAAGCCGCACGCCCGCGCACAAACAGGTTGGCGGTCAGGCGTCCGGTCATGGGGTCGTCACTGAGGACCATGTCCGGCGGGATGATGCCGCTATGGAGCAGGCTGCCCTGATAGATGGTCACGCGGTCCGGCACGGCGTCGACCTGGCCGATCTGCTCGAAAAACGGGTTTGAGCCCAGGATATAACCTGACTGAGGGGCCTCGGCGTGTTCGCGCTTCATGGCGTCGAGCAGGATGGGCATGTTGTCTTCCGTCACCCGTTCGATGCCTGTAGCGCGGTGGCGGAAAAAAGCCGTGCCGCTGCCCGGTGTCGGGCTCAGATAATGCAGGACGGCCAGGTGGTTTGGGTCCGTGTCGTCGAAATGGGGCGCGCGTTGGCGCGGAGTCAGCTCGGCTGCCGTCCGGGTCACCATGGAGAAGCTCGTCTCCAGCCAATCGAACGCATCGACATCGAAGGTGCCGCCTATAAAGGGGGCCGCGTCTTCCAGTAGGCGCTCTGCATAGGCATAGGCGGCCGTGTCGTCCGGCGTAATGAGGCGCCGCACGCCGGGATAGTAGGTAGTAGCTGGTGGAAACGGGGCTAGGGCTGCGGCCAGGGTACGGATATGGCCGGTCATCTGGCTGAAGCCGTCGATGACGACGACGCGGCTGTCATCCTGGCCAAAGGTCAGCAATTGCGGTTTCATGCATAGGTCCCGTTTGTCCGGACTATGGCCGATCGTGCCACGCATGGAAAGTGGTCAGAGCCAGTGAATGTCCGCATCGGTGCGAGGACTGCGGTGCAGGGTAGCCGCCCGCGTTTTTATAAGTGTCGCGACGTCTCCGGCGCGGGCCTTCGATACCGGCGTAGCGAAGATCTCGTCTATATAGGCATCCATTCGGGCCAGGTCGTCGCGTCCCGCGCCGCCGCACCAGGCGCGAATCACCTGCTTCAGCGCCGTATGGACCATATCGCTGTCCGTTATCCCCTGTTGCAGGCGGCGCATGACGACATCTATTTCGCTGTTCAGTTCCATTCGCCACCTAAGATCTTGTTTTTATGAATTTTTAATCCGGTTGGGCCGATGTTTTTCGACGGACATCCGGGCACTGGTGTAGGGGGGAGCAAATAAATTTGCGATGAGGAGCGATTCGTGAATCAAGAGTTTACCACACGCCTGCTGGTCGTGGCCTGTGGTGGGCAAGCCACAGGTCGCGGGCAAAACCGGATGCTGATCGCGGCTCTTTGAATTGTAGTATAATATCGCAGATTCTATGATATGACGGCATCGGGCGTCGCTAATTGCGTTCGCCCGATAAAAAGACGTGGACACACGCATAAAAGAGTCTTGGGGAGCGGCGGAAAAATCGATGGCAGGCATCGTACATAACAGTGAGGCGCGGCGCGCGCTTCTGAATTTTGTCGGTACGCAGATACTGCCGCATGAGGCGGACCTGCGGCAATGGCTGTTGCGACTGGGTGTGAAAGCGCATGAACTCGACGATATCGTTCAGGATGTCTATTGCCGCCTGCTTCGGCTGGAGCGGTTCGAGCATATCGAAGACCCGCGCGCCTATCTGTTCCGGTCGGCGCGCAATGTCCTTTTGGAACAGGTCCGCCGCAACCGCGTGGTATCGATCGTGACGGTGCAGAATCTCGACGAACTGGGCATTGCCGACATGGGGGCCAGCCCCGAAGCCGCCGCCGGGTCGCGAGCCGAGTTGACGCGTGTGCTGGGTTTGATCGAGGCCTTGCCCGAACGGTGCCGGCGCGTATTCGAATTGCGCAAGGTGCATGGCCTGTCCCAGGCGGAAACCGCCCGCGCCATGTCGATCAGCGAAAACATCGTCGAAAAGGAAACGGCCAAGGGGCTCAGCCTCATCCTGCGCCAGATGGCGGACAATGGCGCGGCCGTGGTTAAGGCGCTTAAGCCCAAACTGTCGCAACAGCCAGGCGACGATAAGCGGGGCGGCGAGAGGTTATATGTCGCGGATTGACGAAGACGCAGCACGATGGGTGGCGCGTCTGAATGGTGACGCCAGCGCAGAGGACCGGGTGGCGTTCGACGCCTGGTACGCCGCTGACCCGCGTCATCAGGGCGCCTATCTGCGTGCCGAAGCGGCTTGGACGATGCTGGACCGCGCCGAGGTGATGGCGCACGGCGATCCCGAACGGGCGCAACAGGCGCTGGACCGCACGGTGCGCACAGCCCGGTCGGCGATGACGCGGCGCTACGCCATGGGCGCAGGCATGGCCGCCAGTGTGGCGGTGGCCGTCGCCATTGGGTTCGCGCTGAAGGACCGCCTCAGCATAGCGACCCGCCTGGGCGAACTGCGCAGCGTGCCGTTGCAGGACCGGTCGGTCGCGGCCGTCAATACCGATAGCCGCATCGACGTGGACATGACTTCGCGCCTGCGCCACGTCGCCCTGGTCAAAGGGGAGGCCTGGTTCGAGGTGGCCAAAAATCCGGAGGTGCCGTTCGTGGTGTCGGCGGGTGATATCCGCGTGCGCGCCGTAGGAACCGCGTTCAGCGTCCGCCGTCGGGCCGGCGGGGCCGATGTGCTGGTCACCGAAGGTACGGTTGAAACCTGGACGGTGCATGACACGGAGCGGCGCGTCACCCTGACCGCCGGGCACGAAGCCTTCATGCCGGAAACGCCGCAAACCGTCGCCGTGACTTTCCGGCCAGACGATGTCGAACGCCGCCTGGCGTGGCGCACACGTGAAATCGTGCTCAATTCGGAAACCCTGCGCGAGGCGGTGGCCGAATTCAACCGCTATAATGCCCGGCAAATCATCATTGCCGACCCCGCCATAGGCAGCGAAACCCTTGTCGGCGGATTTCACGTTGATCAGCCCGACACCTTTGCCCGTGCGGTACACGGTGCCCTCAATGTGCCGGTGTCCATAGGCGACGACCGTATCATAATTGGTACAGCCGCCGCCACATCCTGAAAGTTTATCGTACAATTCGGCGGAAATTTCGTGCCCGCACATCTTGGTTTGCAGAAGGGGAGACGAAGCCTCTCGGAAACACAAGATTCAGGGAACATATCTTATGACATACTGGAATTCAGGCCTGCGCGCCGCCCTCATGGGCACGGTTGCGGCGGTCGTCATGGTCGCTCAGCCCGCGGCCGCTCAGGCCACCCGCACCTTCAATATTCCGGCGCAGGACGCCGCCACCGCCATTCCGGCCTTTGTCAGGCAATCGGGTCTTCAGATCCTGGCCACGGCGTCCGATCTGGAAGGGGTGCGCACCAACGCGGTTTCAGGCGCCCTGACCACAGATGCCGCGCTGAAGTCGCTGATCGCGGGCACGGGCCTCAGCATCAAGACCAGTGATGGCGCCTCCGCCGTCATTGTCCGGGCCGACACCGCCGAAGCCGCCGCCACGCCTGCCGCCGCAGAGGCCGCCGCCGACCCCCAGGAAGTGGTCGTCGTCGGCATGCGCAAATCGTTGCGCGACGCGCTCGACGTCAAACGCCGCGCCACCGGCATTGTCGAAGCCGTGTCGTCGAAGGACATCGGCGCCTTGCCGGACGTCACCATCGCCGAAACGCTGAACCGCCTGCCCGGCGTCATGGCCGCCCGCGATCGCGGTAATGACAGCCAGGCCTCGATCCGTGGCTTAGGCGCGCGCATGGTGCTGGGGACGGTCAATGGCCGTGAAGTCGCGTCGTCCGAACCGGACCGCAATGTGCGTTGGGAAGTCTATCCGTCGGAAGTCATCGCCGGGGCGTCGGTCTATAAGTCGTCGGAAGCCCGGCTGATTTCGGGCGGCATTTCCGGTACGGTCGATCTGCAAACCATTCGCCCGCTGGAATATAAGGGGCCGTCCGTCGTTGTGCGCGCCGGACCGGTCTATTATGACGGGGGTTCGGCGTTTCCGGGCTATGACGGCACGGGCTACCGCGCCTCGGCCTCCTTCGTCCATAAGTTCTCCGACCAATTCGCCGCCGTACTGGGCCTGACGTCCCAGGTCCAGAAGAACGGCTATGAGTCGGTTCAGGGCTGGGGCTACAATTCCGGCGCCGACAACGGGCCGGTTCTGGCCAGCCAGCCGACGACCAAATACAACACCCCATGGGGCGCGCAGGCCGAAGCCAAACGCCTCAAGGAAACACGGGTAGGGGCCTCGCTCGGCCTGCAATATCGCCCGAGCGAGAATTTCCAGCTCGGTTACGACCTGCTCTATTCCGATATCAAGATCAATGAGTTGCAGGATCAGGCCTGGTACGGTGACGGCGTCTGGGGCAATTGGGACGGCGGCAATTACACCAACTATGTCGACGGTGCCGCGGCATCGGGCAAGCAGCCGACCATCGTCAATGGCGACGTGGTGGCGGCGACCGTCACCTGGGCCGGCGACAAGTCAGTGGTGGCGCGCTACACCGAAGACAAGACCTTGATCGTTCAGGGCCTGAATGGCCGCTGGACCTCGGAACGCTGGACGGTCAGCGCGGACGCCTCCTATTCGAAGGCCGAACGGCATAACCTGTGGGCCGCCAACGAATTCCAGTACTGGCCCAACCAGATGAGCTACGATTTCACCGGCAAACCGGTGATCACCGTTTCTTCGGCGCCGCAATCCAATGCCCAGACGACGGCGACCGGCCAGACGACGCTTGGCGCCGTCACCGACGAACTGACCGCGCTGCATATCGATGCCGAGCGTCATTTCGACGGCGGCCCGTTCAAGAGCCTGCTGTTCGGCGCGCGGACATCGGAACGCACCAAGGAACTGGGTCAGAAGAGCGGCACGGTCACGCCGATCATCGGCACGGTTCCGGCCAGTATGCTGACGGCCTATCAATTCAAGAATTTCAACGTGCCCACCATTCTGACCGGTGACTTCGGCGCGCTGGCCCGGACGATCTACGGCACGTCGTTCGACATTGATCCCAAGACGACGCCGATCACCGACACGGTCAAGGAACGGGTGTCTGAGGCCTATGTCGAAGGCACCTACGCCACCACCTTCGCCGGCGTGCAGGTGGACGGCAATATCGGCGTGCGTGTCGTTGACGTGAAGGCGGATTCGACCGGCACATCGACCGTGGCGGGCAACTGGGTCGAAACACCGCCGGGCAGCGGCGTCTGGGTGCAGCAGATGGTGACCACGCCGGTCACCGGCGGCACCAGCTACACCAAGGTCCTGCCGTCGGCGACGGCGCGTTTCGATTTCGGCGAGGGACGCTTCCTGAAGCTGTCGGCAGCCAAGGTTATTTCGCGCCCGCCGCTCAATGACATGATCATCACGCGTCAGATATCTTCGACCGCGCCCTATACCGGCTCGTCGGGCAATCCGTATCTGCGGCCGTTCGAAGCCAACCAGATCGACGCCAGCTACGAATACTATTTCGGCAAGGATGCCTTGGCGGCGGTCAGCGCCTATCATAAGGATGTCAGCCACTTCGTCGGTTACGCCTCGCGTCAGGAAACCATCAACGGTAACGCCTATACCCTGACCTCGCCGGTCAATTCGACGAAGGGCGGGCGCATCGACGGCGTCGAACTGACTTACCAGTCGTCATTCGCCTTCGTCGGGCTGGACGCGTTTGGCATCTATTCCAACTACGCCTATGTCGATTCCAACCTGAAGGAGATGACGGCGGGGCTGCCGCTCAACGGTCTGGCCCGCCACACGGCGACACTCGACTTCTGGTATTCCAACCATGGCGTCGATGCCCGCCTGGGCACCAAGTACCATTCGGAATATACCGCCATCTACGGGTGGGATGATTCCCAGCTTATCCGTGTGCGTCCGGAAACGACGATGGACCTCAGCGTCAGCTATCAGGTCAATCCGCGCATCCAGGTGCGGTTCCAGGCCAACAACCTGCTCGACACGCCGCTGCGCACCTATAGCGACAATCGGCCGACGCGGCTGGGGCGCTATGACCTCTACGGTAAGCGCTACCTGCTCGACCTGACATTCAAATACTGATTTCCGTTTTCGGGATGTCTTTTCGGCCGGGACCTTCGGGTTCCGGCCTTTTTTTGTTTGCGCCAGGCGGTCGGATGGGCGTCCACAGGGGAGGGGAGCCAATGAGTGAGGTGCCTAAACCCTTACGATATAAGGGTTTGCGAGAACTTGAGTAAAAAACTTGGATAAAGCGCATTTTTGGCTTGAAACCGGTCAGAATTTGGCTATGTTCCGCGCCTCACCGCCGGGGTTACCAAGCCCGGCCGGATAGGAAGTTGGTTCGGGTGTGTAGCTCAGTTGGTAGAGCAGCTGACTCTTAATCAGCGGGTCCACGGTTCGAGTCCGTGCCCACCCACCACTTTCTTCTTTATTTTTCAATACATTGCAGATATCGCCCATCTGGGCATACCCCCCTGTTGCGCCTTGGGTAACAAAGCCGGCGTCACCCAATAATCTAAGGCCCAGTCGCCTATTGGCTCCAACATCTTGGGCAAATATTTGTGAACTCCGTCATCCACGAAAAGTACGTGACGTAGTTCAAGTGTGTCTTTGTTTGCGGTTTCGCCCACGTTCAGTAAATTCTTAGAAGCCGTGCTTAAAAGAATAGTCTTCCGCTCCAAGACTCTTCTAGAGGTCCGCTTGCATTAAGCCGGACGTCTTCAGGTCATAGCCTATCGAAATCCATTTTATCCCGGTATGATGCTCATGCTGGAGGAGCGCCCGAATGCTGGAAAAAGTGCTTAAGAACACCTACGCCAATTGGACCATCACGTTGGCGATCGCGATGATAACAGCATCGTTCGCTTCGGCTGGGATCAACACCATATGGGTTGCCCGTGGCTGGCTGATAATAGCTTTGGCGGGAATAACCTGGGTCTTGTTCAGAAGTGCTTATTCGCGGTCGCAGTCGCGCAAAAGTCGGATCATTGTCTGGATTTTCTTCACTCTTGGTGTCATCGCCATTGAACGGTACGAGACCGCTCAGCAGCCAAAACCGGCTTCTTCCACGGCCACAACGTCTCCTGGCAGGATGTCTATTCCGCCCCTTCGCCTCATGTTCCGGCCCAGAGAACTTTTTGCAGTCCATTCTCCAGCCTTCATCAAAGATGAGGGACTGATCGTTGACTACATATCGTCTCCAGAAAGCGGCTTTGCCGGATTTACGTATGACAACGATAAGGACGATGTGATGCTTGGCATCGATCAGATCAGCATTCGCAACGTAAGCGACAAGCCCATGCGTCTCACATGGCTACTGCATATCACGGGAGAAGGATCGGATTTCAAGCTTAAGGGCGACGGCAAAGGGCGCTGGCAACGACAGCTCAATGTCAACGATGTGCTCTACACGTCGGAGCATCATTCGATGGACCAAGACTGGACTCTTTCGCCTTACCTTCTAGCGCCGGGGAAAATAATGTCAGGTGCCTTTGCGTTTGTCGTTCCTAACGCTACACCAGAGCTTCGCCAAATTCTCGTTAATGGCCAATTGGATGCCCGTTACAAGACGGAATTGATTTTCAGCGATGTCAATTCTGGTAGGACTTTCGTGTTGTCTCTGCCCTTCGGAAAAAAGCCGGTCGTCGATGAAAATTTGAAGGATGGCGTTAAACCGGAGAAGCCTTCAATCGATCCCCAACCGCAGAGTTCATCAGCAACAACCAACTCCCGTCCTCCAGCCATACAACCGAAATCCGAAAATGTCTCATGTGGTCAGTTTGACACGAGAGGTAAAATTGCCGTTGCGGATTGCACCTTCGAGGGAGGGGGCGTTTTAAATATTAGGGTCGTTAGGCAGGCAGGTGTTAACCTTCCTCAAAGCTATCGGCTATGGGCTGAAATGAAGGATGCAGATTGTGACAGCATGTTAGTGGGAAATATGGCAGATCAAAATCAATTTGAATGCAATTTCCATTCTGGCCTTGGCGGGGGCATTCACACTTTGGGATTACGTTTAAGACTAGCAAACCCTGCTGGCTTTGATCCTAATGATCTTGGTTTCACCGTGAGAGTGACAAGAGTATATTAGCATGGGTCAGTTTGGCCGTAAGCATTTCGGCTACAAACACAACACTTATCTCTGCGCTCTATACTATTTCCAAATCGGCTTTAGTTTTATCGTTTTAGCAGACCAATGCCCGACATATAAAATCAGAAATTGTATATCGCTGCGCTTCACAGGCCCATCGAACTTGATTTCGATCTTAGTCGATATTCCCTCTTCTAATTGGGCCCAATATTGACCTGCGTGGGCCGGCAAACTTACCTCATCGCCTCCCACAGCAATAGATGTGGCGGGAATGGACACGCCGTCTATATCAATAAGTCGATTTTCACTGGAGTTGTCCCAGAAGGTCTTCCTTTTGGCGCTGACCCTTAAAGTACACACTGCTACTGGCTCTTCAACACAGCCCACCATGTAGATGTCGAACTTCCCATCATGATACGCTGAATTTGGATCAGCGACCGCATTCGGAGCTGCGCATGCTTGCCCCCCAAGGAACGAGGCCATAAACATAGTCAGTGCTGCGAGAGCAGATGAGAATGGAGAAGTAAATTTCGGCAAAGTGATTGTTTCCATAAAAAACCTTAAATGCAACTTTTAGAGGTCCGTCGCTGCTACTTCAGCATAGCAGACACGCAAATTTAAACCATAGCAAGTAAGCAACATTTTCCGCTTTCGTGTGCCGAATAGGAAACCGAAGAAGGACTTTGCAGGTCAGGCAATTTTATTATCATCGGCAATCTGTGCCGACGGACTTGATCTGATTTAGGTTCGCTGCGGCACAAACCAAAGCCCACATTTGCCCTGGCTCAAAGGCATGTTCTGCTGCCTGATCATTGTTTCCTGCCGCAACCTGTTCTTTTATAAAGCAGAAGGTCGGGGCGGTCTTCACATTGACGGGAGGGACGACACGGCGCCGCCAAAATTGCCAGATATAAAAATTTGTTTTACATAAAAAATTAACCAAAAACGCGTTCCCATAGTACCGGAAGTTGTAAATTCGGGTTCTGGAGCAAAGCGTGAAAATTCAAGATATGAAAATCGGCACGAAGGTTCTCTTGCTGATCGGTTTAATGAGCCTTGTGACGGCTGTTGTCGCGGTGGTCGGGGTGACGCGAATTAACTTTCTGAACGCCGGCCTCCATAATGTGACATCGGTGGATGATGTTTCCCTTCTGGGCGCCCGCATGAACCAGAACCTGATCATTATGAACCGATCGGAATATCGGGTCGCCGCAGATCCTTCAGCCGACACGATCGCGGCGGCCAAAACCGTGGCGGACACCAATCGCAAACAGTTTGGCGAGCGGATGGCCACTGCGATTGCCGCCGCAAAATCAGATACCGAAAAACAGCACCTGAATGGCATCCAGGTGGCTTATAAGGACTATGAGGACGGACTCGACCGCACCTATGAAACGGCCGGGCAAGTCGGCCAGTTGGCTTCCATGAGTGATGCGCAAAGAAAGATCTATGATCAGGTGAAGCTCAATCGAAGCCGAGCGGATAACCTGCAGAAGACCATCAAGACCTATGTGGATTATCTCGATGACAAGGCTCAGAAAACAAGTGATGGCGCCATAGCCGCAGGCCAATCCGCAATCCTGATCATGCTATTGGTCGCTGCCGGCGGCATGGGTATTGGCATAGTGATAGGTGTTGTCTTCAGTCGCGTTCAGTTGGTGCGTCCCATTGCCAGCCTGACCTCGGCGATGGAGGCCGTTGCGCGTGGCGACGACAATGTCAAGGTTCCGGGCGTCGAACGCGGCGACGAGATTGGCGCGATGTCACGCGCTTTCGGGGATAACGCCCAGCGGGTAGCGGCCCTTGCGGAGCAGCAGCTTGAACAGGAAACCTTAGCCGTTCGTGAACGTAAGGAAGCCACGCTTAAACTGGCTGACGATTTCGAAAAATCTGTCGGTGTCATTGTCACTCTTGTCTCCTCGGCGGCCACGGAGATGCAGGCGGCGGCCGCCCAGTTGAGCGCGACCGCACAAGAGACTTCGGCTCAGTCTGTCGCTGTCTCTGCCGCTGCGGAAGAGGCCGGTGCGAATGTGACCTCGGTGGCCTCATCGGCCGAAGAGCTTGGCGCCTCTGTGAGTGAGATCGGCCGCCAGGTCGAGACATCGGCTCATATGTCCGCTGACGCCGTACGCGAAGCCGATCATGCCGCCAGCATCGTCGACGAGTTGAACGAAGTGGCCGGTTCCATTGGCGGCGTTGTCGATATGATCACCGGGCTCGCCTCGCAAACCAATCTGCTTGCACTAAATGCGACCATTGAGTCGGCCCGTGCGGGTGAGGCCGGTAAAGGCTTTGCCGTCGTGGCGTCCGAGGTTAAAGCCCTGGCCGGCCAGACTGCCCGTGCTACCACGGAGATTTCGGCCAAGATCGCACGAATACAGGAAGCGACCGGGCGAGCGTCTGCGGCCATGCAGAACATTTCCGGTACGATTCAGAACATCAACGAGACATCTACCGCGATTGCTTCCGCCGTCGAGCAGCAGACGGCGGCCACACAAGAGATCGTACAGGCCGTCAATCAGGCCTCGATCGGTACGTCTGAAGTCAACTCGAATATTACGGGTGTCGCCGGTGCGGCCGAACAAACAGGGGCGGCGGCGTCACAGGTTCTGAGTTCATCCAGCGAATTGGCGGAACAAGCTGAACGGCTTCAGCATGAGATGGATAAGTTTCTTTTCACAGTCAGAGCGGCGTAAGCCTGGCAGGCAGAAACAAAAGGCGGACCGTTCAAAGGTCCGCCTTTTTTATTGCTCTGTTCGCCGCCGGTAAGGTCTACGTCCTACGACCCGATGGGGCCACCGAACGCGGACACCAAAACCATCAGCGCACCAAAAATCAGACATACCGGACCGAAGATAAAGCGGGTCGCCCAGTCGGCGCGGCGTTCGCCCAGGAGCTTGGTCCACATGGCACCGCGGCCGTAGCTCATCGTCCAGGCGCGGAATTTCACCGACGCGAACATGAACCAGCCCAGAACCATGGCCAGGAGACCGAGGGCGATCATTACGATATTACCGATTGCCATTGCCGCACTTTCCTTCGTATGCCTTTTATTACAAAGGCCTATGCCAAGCCATGCGGCGCGTGTCCAGTCCATAACCGGGCGCCAGAATCAAATCCACATGCCGTCTTTATATCCGGACGTCTCGCCAGAATTACTCTCGCTGTAATTCGGACAGTCGGCCGATGCGGTCGGACCAGAACTTGTCATAGGCCTCATCGAAATGGTCCGACATGGCGCGGCTGGCGCCGGCCGGATCGCCGGCGATTACCGCTTCGGTAATGGCTTCGTGCAATTGCTGCACCTTCTCCACTTCGGAGTTGCTCGACCGGCGTTCCATTCCGTCGCGCATGGAGGCTTCGAAGACCTGGCGGAAGGCTTCTATCAGGATGACATAGAGCGGGTTGCCGGCGGCTTCGGCCAGCGCCAGATGGAAGCGCAAATCGAGCGCGGAATATTCGGCGCCGGCGTGCAAGGCTTTGCGCATCGCCTCAAGCAGCGACCGCAGCTTGCTGATATCGTCGGGCGACCGCCGGGTCGCCGCCAGGGCCACCATGCCGATTTCCAGGCTGCGGCGCAGCTCAAGCACGTTACGCGTGTCAGCCTGTCCGATAAGAACGGCATTCTCAATAACCTGGCCGATCATCTCCCCATCGAGCGGCGTGATGATCGCACGCTTGCCGACCGCCATTTCGATCAGGCCTGTGCCGGCCAGGGCGCGCATGGCTTCGCGCACAACCGGACGGCTGACGCCGATCAGGGTGCTGAGCTTGGTCTCGCTGGGCAGCTTGGCGCCGGGCCTGAGGTTTTCCCGCGCCACATAGTCCCGGATGTAGTCAATGACCTGATCGACCCGCCCGGTCCCGGTCGCCGGTTTCAAGGGCACGTCTTTTGCCGCCAGTTTATTCACGTCTTTGCGCACTCTCAATCCGCGGGTTGGCGGCCCGAGCCGCCGCCAGCCTACACTCGCCAGCCAACACTGGCCACATTAGACCGGCCAAACTACACCGTCCCGCGTTCGGGTGTCCATAAATACTGTGAAAGGTCTTGCCGGGGCAAAAAAATGCAGATAAAGCTGTAATACAGGTTTTAGCCTTGAGGTAAGAGGCCGCCGACACAGGCGTCCCGCGCACCCTCCGCAATGGGGTGCAAAAATACCTTATAACGGCAGGGAAGGGTGACGGACTATGGATGATGCGAGCCTTTTTGACCTGTTTAGAGCCGAATTATATACGCCCGTCGTCGGCGACATCCTCGACGACCTTGGCTTTACGCATCAGTTCCTTCCGCAGCCGATCCAGCCGATGCACACCGACATGAAGCTTGTTGGCCGGGCAATGCCGGTCCTGATGATCGATGTTTATGGCCGTCAGGATCAGCCGTTCGGCCTGTTGACGCAAGCCTTGGACCAGTTGCAGCCCGGCGAGATCTACCTGGCCAGCGGTGGCGACATGCGATGCGCCTATTGGGGGGAGCTCCTGACCACAACGGCGCGGACACGCGGGGCAGCGGGCGCGGTTATCAACGGGTTTCATCGGGACACGCCGCAGGTATTGGCGCAGAACTGGCCGGTGTTCAGCCGTGGCCGTTTCGCGCAGGATTCCGCCGTCCGGACAAAGGTAGCGGATTATCGCTGCCCGATCGAGATTGGCGCCGTCCGCGTAAATCCGGGCGATCTGGTCTTTGGCGACATGGATGGCGTCGTCATTGTTCCCGCCAGCCAGGAAGGGGTGGTGGTGGAAAAGGCTTTAGCGAAGGCGCGCGGCGAAAAGCGTGTCCGCCAGGATATCGAGGCCGGACTGTCCAGCACGGCCGCCTTCGCCAAGTACGGAATTCTTTAGTCATGAGCGACGGTTTCACATTCGACGTGTCCGCAAACGGCCGGACCGCGCCAATCTTCAGAAAAGGACAGGGCCTATGACGGCGACTTTATCTGCACTCCCGTTTTCTCTGGACGGAGAGGTTGCCCTTGTCACCGGTGGCGGCAGCGGGCTTGGCCTGGCCATGGCTCGGTGCCTTCATGCCGCTGGCGCAAAAGTGGTTCTGGCCGGGCGGCGGGCCGATCTGGTTGAGGCCGAGGCCCAGGCGCTCGGAGACGGTGCCTATGCCGAAACCGTCGATATTACCGCCTTCGATGAGATGGAGGCCTTTGTCGCGCGGGTCGAGGCGCGGGTGGGGCCGATTTCGATCCTCGTCAATAATGCGGGCAACCATCTGAAGAAGCTGGCGGTCGATACGCCGGTCGAAGAGTTCGCGACTGTGATGGATACGCATGTTTTAGCGGCCCACAACCTGACGCGCTACGTGCTTCCCGGCATGATCGCGCGCGGGCGCGGAAACATCCTGTTCATTGCCTCAATGACGTCCTTTATCGGTATTCCCCAGGTCATCGCCTATTCGGCCGCCAAGTCCGCCTATGTCGGCATGGTGCGCGCCCTGTCGGCCGAAGTGGCGGAACACGGCGTGCGGGTCAACGCCATCGCGCCGGGGTGGATCGAATCGCCAATGCTGCGAAAGGCCTTGTCCGGAGATGAGGCGCGCGCCGCCAAGATATTGTCGCGGACACCGATGAAACGGTTTGGCCAGGCGGACGATATCGGCTGGGCCGCCGTCTATCTGTGCTCACCGGCGGCGCAATTCGTCACGGGCGTGGTGTTGCCCGTCGATGGCGGCGCGGCGCAAGGCTTTTAAGGCGGGGGTACCTATGACGACGACATCTGCGCCCCTGAACCTCCATCCCGACCGGCTGTTGCCGTCCGATCCCGCGACACGCGCCATCGCGCGGGATCTGTATGACAGCGTCTGTGCCCTGCCCATCATCAGCCCGCACGGGCATACCGATCCGTCGTGGTTTGCCGAAAATGCCCCGTTTCCAGACCCGGCCAGCCTGTTCATCATTCCGGACCACTACATTTTCCGGATGCTGTATAGCCAAGGGGTGGCGCTGGAAGACTTGGGCGTGCCGCGGATCGACGGCGGTCCGGTCGAAACTGACCCGCGCCGCATCTGGCGGATTTTTGCCGAAAACCAGCATCTGTTGCGCGGCACGCCAAGCCGCATGTGGCTCGATCACGCCTTTCACGACATTCTGGGCGTAACTGAGCGGCTCTGCGCCGAAAGCGCGGACCGGGTCTACGACCACATCGCCGAGCGGCTTCAAAGTCCGGAATACCGGCCGCGCGCTCTGTTCGAGCGCTTCAACATCGAGGTCCTGGCCACGACGGAAGGCGCTTTGGACGATCTGCGCCATCACCGCGCGGTGGCGGCAAGCGGCTGGTCCGGGCGGGTCATCACCGCATTCCGGCCCGACGGGGTCACTGACCCGGACGCGCCGGGATTCCATGCGGACGTGGCCAGGCTGGGCCAATTGACCGGCCGGGATACGGCGACGTGGTCCGGCTATCTCGATGCGCTCAGGGACAGGCGGCGGTATTTTATCGAACACGGGGGCTGCACGTCCACCGACCATGGTCATCCGACCGCCCATACCGAAGACCTGAGCCCGGAGGAGGCGGCGTCGCTGTTTGCCCGCATCCTGTCTGCAGATTCAAGCGCACGTGACCGGGAGGTGTTTCGCGGCCAGATGTTAACCGAGATGGCGGGTATGAGCCTGGAAGACGGCCTGGTGATGCAAATTCATCCCGGCGCGCTTCGCGGTCAAAACCCGTACATCCAGAAAACCTTCGGTGAAGCCAAGGGCGATGATTTCCCGTCGCGCACGGATTTTGTCCATGAACTCAAGCCGTTGCTTGACCGTTTCGGCAACAATAAAGACCTCACCATTATTCTCTTCACCCTGGATGAAACGACCTATGCGCGCGAGATCGCGCCGCTGGCCGGGCATTATCCCGCCCTGCGCATTGGGCCTGCCTGGTGGTTTCATGACAGTCCGGAAGGCATTATGCGCTTTCGCGAGCAGACGACCGAAACCGGCGGCTTTTACAATACCGTCGGGTTCAACGACGACACGCGCGCCTTCTTTTCGGTACCGGCGCGTCATGATGTGTGCCGGCGCGTCGACTGTTCCTATCTGGCGCGTCTTGTTGTTGAGCACCGCCTCGACAGGGATGAGGCGCACATCGTGGCCGCCGATCTCGGCTATCACCTCGCCAAGCGCGCCTATCGTCTGTAACCGGGAGAGCCCTATGTATATCGAAAAATTCGAAACCTGGACGTGCAAACGTCCCAAGGGCCTGTTCGACGAGGCGCGCGAAGGGGCGGCGCCCATGCCTTGGGATTACGCGGTCGGACGCATCACGACCTCCGACGGCGTCGAAGGCATCGCGACCTTTTGGGCGGCACGTTCCGGTGCGGTGACGGAGGCCTATCTGGCCGACGTCATTGCGCCCGTCATTCTGGGCCGCAGCATTCACGACCGGGAACGGATCTGGCAGGATTTCTGGAACATAGACCGGCACGGCGCCTTTTTCCCGGTGTTCCTGCCGGGCCCGATCGACGTCGCCCTGTGGGATGCCGCGGCCCGGACGGCGGGGCTGCCGCTCCATCGCTACATCGGCAGCTACCGGACCCAGATGCCGGTTTATGCCAGCAGTTTGTGGCTGCCCGCCGTCGAGGACTATGTCCGCGAGGCCCTGCATTACAAGGCCAAGGGGTTCAAGGCTTACAAGGTCCATCCCTGTGGCCCCAGTGCGATGGATATGGAGATACATGCCGCCGTGCGCGCGGCCGTGGGGCCCGACATGGTCCTGATGAGCGATCCGGTGGCGGAATACACCCTGGCGGAAGCCATACAGGTTGGCCGGCACCTCGAAACATTGAATTATCATTGGTTTGAAGAACCCTTCCGGGACTATGAGCTGGACAAATATGCCAAGCTGAGCGCCGCGCTCGATATCGCTATCGTCGGCACCGAAACGACGCGGGGTGGCCCGTGGGGCGTTGCCCAGGCGATCAAGGCCAATGCTTTGGACGCGGTGCGCGCCGATGTGTCGTGGAAGGGGGGCATTACAGGCACGCTCAAGGTCTGTCACCTTGCCGAAGCACATGGTCTGAATTGCGAACTGCACACCACCACCATGGGGCCCATGGATATTGCTAACCTCCATGTCGCCTGCGCGGTGCGCAATTCAGAATATTTCGAGCTGTTCGTGCCCGAAGAGACGTTCCAGATTCCGATGAAGCAGAGCTTTTATGACTTCATCGACTCGGCGGGCGACATTTCGGTGCCCGAAGGGCCTGGCCTTGGCGTCGATATCGACTGGGACCTGGTTGATAACAGCTGCGTCTCTCACCGGGTATTTCAACGCAAGGCCTGACCGGTCATCCTATCAATTGAAAGAACAGCATCATGGATTCTTTATCTGGGTTAAGCCGGCGCGCGATGGTGATGAGCACGCTTGCTGGAACGCTGGCCGGGTTCGCGGGCGCGCCGTCTCTTGTCCGGGCCGCTTCGCTGCGCGGGTTTTACGAGGTGCGCGATTTCGGCGCACGGGGTGACGGCAAGACGATCGATTCCGGCGCCATCAACAAGGCCATCGAGGCGGCGGCGCGTGGCGGTGGCGGCACGGTCGTGGTGTCGCCCGGTGATTACAAGTGCTTCTCGATCCGGCTGAAGGACAATATCACCCTGATGTTGTCGGCGGGCGCCACGATCATCGCCGCCAATCCCGATGTAGACGGGGCGCATTATGACCTGCCGGAGGGTATATTCGAGGAACAACTGGCCTCGCACGGACAGAGCCATTACCGCAACAGTCTGATATATGGCATCGGTCTCAGCAATATCGCGATCGTGGGTACCGGGCGTATCCACGGCCTGGGACTGGACCGTGAAAATCCCGAACCGCGCTGGCACGGCATTCCGGGCTGGGTATCGCCCAAGGACCAGGGACTTGATCCACAAACGGCGCGTCTGAAAGATCCGGAGGAGCGCAGATACGAAGGCCGTGCCGGCAAGAGCATCGGCCTTAAGGAATGCCGTAATGTGGTGCTGCGTGATTTCTCAATCCTGCAAGGCGGGCATTTCAGTGTCTACGCCCTGGGGTGCAGCAATATGACGATCGACGGGCTGATGATCGACACCGACCGCGATGGTATCGACATCGACTGCTGTCGCGACGTCCGCGTCAGCAATTGTATCGTCAATGCGCCGAAGGATGACGCTATCGTCCTTAAGTCCAGTGGCGCGCTCAACCGCAGCGTCGTCTGCGAAGAGGTGAGCGTCGTCAACTGCAAGACCAGCGGCTACTTGCTCGGAACCATGCTCGATGGGACCTATGTGCCGTCGCCTTACGTATCGCCGGACAAGCTGGGCGTTCTGGGGCGGATCAAGCTCGGCACGGACTCGGTCGGGGGGTTCCGCAACATCCTGATCTCCGACTGTATTTGCGAAAACTCGCGCGGGCTGCAACTGGGAGCCATCGATGGCGGTGTGCTGGAGGACGTGACATTCTCCAATATATCGCTGCGCAATCCGGTCAATCATCCGTTCTTCCTGCGCCTGTCCGTGCGCAATCGCGCGCCTGTCGGTGCGGGCGTAGCTCAGGTCCGCCGTGTGCGGTTCTCGGACATCAACGTTTCGGGCGCTTTGGGTGCATTTCCCTGCGGTATCGTTGGGGTCGAGGATGGCATTATCGAAGACGTCAGTATCGACAATGTCCATATCGTCAACTCAGGCGGCGGGAGCGCGGAAGATGCGGCACGCGTGCCGCCGGAAAGGCGCAATTCCAGTTTGGAGCCCAGCTTCATGGGTGTGCTTCCGGCCCATGGGCTTTATGTGCGTCATGCCCGAAATATCACCGTGCGGAATTCGTCGTTTGAGACCACGGCGCCGGATGCACGCCCGGCTCTTTATTTCGACGATGTTACCGGCGCCAAGGTCAGCAGTCTGTCTGTCCCGGGCCAGGCGGTAAAGTCCGTCAATAGCCGCGATATACAGGTAAGCTAAGGCGTCCAAGGGTTAGATAGTGATAAATGGGTGACACAAATTCCCGTTTTCGAGAAACCTGTAATACAGCTATTGGCGACCGCCGATGAATCCTGTATTACAGGTTTGTTCGCTTAAGGCCGCGAACTCATAAAAATGAATACCCCGGTCTTGTGACCGGACAGGGATTAGAAGCGACCATGAGACTATGAGGCGCCCGAAGTGCGACCTGTGTCGTGATTTCACTCTCTCAGCCAACGGCTGAGACCTTCGGCTGCAAGTTTCACCTTGATCTGATTTTCAAGCCTATCCGGGTCACAGCACGTCCGTGAGTCTGCTTTAGAGCCAAAACTGGCCATATAGGGAAAGAAACAATGCGTTCCGAACTTAAGATCACGATCTGCCGCAGCGCCTCTGCGCTTGCCATTGCCATTATGGCGTTTAGCCCCGGCTGGGCGTTCGCGCAGACGGCTACACCGCCGGATCAGCCTCAGGCAAATCCGGCGGCGGACGAACAGGTCGTCATTATCAAAGGTTTCCGCCGATCGCTCAGTAATGCGCTGGCCGTCAAGCGCCGGGAAACCGGCATTGTCGACTCGATTACCTCCGAGGACATCGGCAAATTTCCCGATTCCAACCTGGCCGAGTCGATGCAGCGGGTGCCGGGCGTGGCCATCACCCGCGGCGATGGCGGGGAAGGCAAGACGATTTCGGTACGCGGTCTCGGCGCCCAGTTCACGCGGGTTCTGATGAATGGCATGGAGGGGGCCAGTTCGACCGGTTCTTCGGATATCCGTTCCGGTTACGTCTCTTCGCGATCATTCGATTTCAGCGCTTTTCCTTCGGAACTGTTCAGTTCTTTGAAGGTGCGGAAAACCAGTGAAGCCGACGTGGAAGAAGGATCCCTGGGGGCGACCGTTGAGCTTGAGACGCCGCGTCCGCTGTCTTACAGCAAGGATTTCACCGCAGCGGTGAGCGCTGAAACGACCTATGACGATCTCGGAAAACACAACAGCCCCCGCTTTACGGCCGTCGTGGCGAAGAAGTTCCTGGACAATAAACTCGGCGTGGGTGCTTCCGTGGCCTGGACCGAGCGACATACCCGCGAAGAAGGCTGGTCTGCGATCGATATTCTTCAGGGCAGCCTGAATCATTTCTGTTCTCCGGTGGGCTACGCGCCGCAAAGCCCCGCCACCAGCGCTCCCAGGGGCACGGACGCAGCCAACTGTTCGACAGGCAATCCGCGCCTGCCCAATACGCCTACAAACGTCGCCAACTATACGCTCGTTGATAGCGCCAATACCTATGTGCCGCGCACGCCGCGCCTGATCCGCTCGGATCAGGACTATACCCGCATGGGGGCGACCGTTACCGTGCAGTACAAACCGACGGATCGAACCGATATCACCCTCGATGCGCTCTATTCGCGTTATGACGTGGATCGTGACGACAGTTCGCTTTCGGCGCTGTCCTTCTCTCGTTCGGCCTCACAGCACGGCAGTGCGGAATCGTCAGTGGTCGATGCGGTGGCGGCACCCGACGGCACCTTGCTTTATGGCCTGTTTAATGGCGTCGATCTTGTCTCAGACCTGACGCGTACCAAATATACGACCACCTTCAGTCAGGTGAACCTCAAGGCCAGCCAGGCATGGGACCGGCTTACGCTTGACGGATATCTGGGGGTTTCCCGTACCGTGGTGGATAAGCCGATGCGTACGCAGATTTCCATGTATGCCAACAATGTCAACGGCTTCTCCTTCGACTTCCGTAACAATGATCGCTTCCCGACCCTGAACTGGGGGATGGACGTCAATAATCCGGCCAACTATGTTTTTGGTCCGAACTCTGCGGATGCGACGGTGAACGGCGTACTCGCCATGCAGGTCGGGCGGGACACCACGGATAACGTCAATAGTGAAATTCACGCCGTTTACCGTTTGACGGACGCGCTCACGCTTAAAGCCGGCGTGCAGTACCGCGAGGCCAAGTTCGATACGGTCAGTGCCTCGCGCGTGACGCAAAACCTGGCGCCGGCCCTGCCCGCCGGGACGACAATGGCCCAGTTGACCCGTTCCCTCACGGGTTTTGGGACCACTGTGCCCGTCGACACCACTTCAGGCTGGGCAGCGCCCGATTATGACAAGTTCGATCAGGTCTTCGGGTTCTCCAGCCAGACCGGCGCTTACGCCCTGGCCGCGCCAACCGAAGCGACTCTCGATGAAAAGGTCAAGGGCGCCTATGCCCAGCTCGATTTCGACACGGACATGTTGCCCGTGCGGATTCGCGGTAATGTCGGCACGCGTTATGTTCATACCGAGCAGAGCGGGACAGGCACGTTCTCCGGCACGCCACTGGCCTTGACGCGTAGTTATGACGACTGGCTGCCGGCGGCAACGGTCACGGCAGACCTGAAGAAAAACCTTATCCTGCGCTTTGCCGTCGCCAAGGTCATGTCGCGCCCGGAACTGTCCGACTTGCTTCCAGGGGCCGTGGCGATTGCGCTCAATACGCGCACGGTATCGAGCGGCAACTTCCTTCTCGACCCCATCCGCGCCAAGACGGCGGATATTTCACTGGAATATTACTTCGGCAAGCGCGGCCTGCTTTCGGGCGGACTGTTCTACAAGGACATCGACAGCTACATCCAGACGCTTCAGCGCAATATTCCGTATGGCGAAACGGGCTTGCCGCTCAGTCTGCTGAACGGATCCAGCAACGATGCGAGCACTATCTTTACGGTGTCCAACAAGACCAACACGCCGGGCGGGCCGCTGAAGGGATTTGAGCTTAATTATCAGCAAGGCTTCGATTTCCTGCCGGGATTCTGGAAGAACACCGGAATTATCGCCGCCTATACCTACACGGAATCGAATATCGACTACTGCACCAATGCAGCCTGCACGACGACGGTTAAGGCGTCACTGGTGAACCTGTCGAAAAACACGCTCAATACGACCGTGTACTATGAAGATGATAAGCTCAGCATGCGCATGAGCGGATCGTGGCGGGACAAATTCCTGCTTCGCGTTCCATCGGGACGGGCCGGCAGCGATGTGCAAGGCAATATCGCGGGCTTCTTTTTGGACGCGAGCGCGTCCTACCAGGTCACGCCACGTCTGCAACTGCGGCTGGAGGCGCAGAACCTGACAAACCAGGAACTGGGTTTCTACCAAGACTCAGTCCGCCAGGATGCGCTGTACAGCTCCTACAGCGGCCGGAAGGTTACGGTCGGTTTTGGTTATAACTTCTGATCTGTACCGGGTTTAACGGGAAGAAGCCGGCAATCTGAGCCGGCTTCTTCCACGGCGGCCTGAGTGCGCGCTCATAAGGCATAGAGGTGGGTTGATACCCACCTCCGGATAAGCTGCGCTCTATGAAAAATCGAGCACGGTTCGGCCTTCGACCCGGCCCTGGCCAAGGTCGGTCAGGACGGTATTGATATCGTTGAGACGCGCCGTGTGAATATCGGCCTTGACCTTGCCTGCTGCCGCGAAAGCGATGGCTTCATCCAGATCGCGACGCGTCCCCACGATTGAGCCGCGGACCGTAATGCGTTTCAGCACCACATCGAAGATCGGGGTGGGAAAGGCGCCGGGCGGAAGTCCGACCAGGCTTACCGTGCCCTTGCGCCGCGCCACGGAAATGGCCTGGGCGAAGGCGGGGGGCGAGACGGCGGTCACGAGTACGCCATGCGCGCCGCCGCTGGTTGCCCGGACAATGTCGGCCACGGCGTCCGGCGACCGGCCATCCACCGCCAGATCTGCGCCGAGGCTGCGGGCAAGCGCCAGCTTTTCCGGCGCCACGTCGATGGCCGCGACATACAGGCCCATCGCCTTGGCATATTGAATGGCGATGTGCCCCAGGCCGCCAACGCCGGAAATGGCCACCCATTCGCCGGGGCGGGCTTCGGTTTCCTTAAGCCCCTTATAGGTCGTGACGCCGGCGCACAGGATCGGCGCAATATCCGTAAAGCCGATATTGGCAGGGAGGCGACAGGCGAACGGGGCGGCGGCGATAACAAATTCGGCGAATCCGCCGTTGCAGCTATAGCCGGTATTGTGCTGTTGCTCGCACAGGGTTTCCCAGCCGGTCTGGCAGTACTCACAATTGCCGCAGGCGTCGTGTAGCCAAGCCACGCCGACGCGATCGCCTTCCTTGAGGCCGACGACACCGGGGCCGATTGCCGCCACGGTTCCCGCGACTTCGTGGCCCGGGATAAAGGGCGGCTGGGGCTTGATCGGCCAGTCGCCATTGGCGGCATGCAGGTCGGTGTGGCACACGCCGCAGGCCGCGACCTTTACGAGAATTTCTCCCGGGCCCGGGGTCGGCACATCGACCTCCATGACCTCCAGCGCCTTACCGAACGTCCGAACGACGGCGGCTTTCATCTTCGTGGTCATGCATAAACTCCTGAGTCTCAGTGGGTGTCGGGAAATCACTCACCGTCTCTATGACAGGACAGGGCTGGCGGCTTTGATCACGGTCAAACCCGCGCTTGGCAGGCGCAGTTATCCAATGCTGATTGGTGGCGCGCTCATTTGAGGACGGAAATGGCGTCCACCAGCCTAACGTCGTGCATCTCGTTGAGATAGGCTTCGTAATAGCCCTTATGCGAGGCGCCGACGATGGCCAGCAGGCGCGTGCCGGGATGCTGGCCCAGAACGTCGCGGATATTGGCCACCATGCGCAGGTTGCGCGTCTCCCAATATCCGACATAGTAGCGGCCGAAGCCTTGAGGGGAGGGCTCCGTCAAGGCCGCGCCAAAATCGGATTGATAGGTGCGCATGGCCGCTTCGGGCGCATTATAGGCGCGATATATGGCAAGGACGCCGTCCGGCTGCGTGAGGCCAGCCTGCAGACGCGAATCCTCGGCCTGTCGGGCATGGGTCGCCGGGTTGTCCCAGGCGCGGGTAATCGCCTCGCCATAGGCCTTTGCTTCCGCCGGATCGGTGGGATCGGGCGTGTCGGCGGAATGATCGTCGACGCTCCATAACCGCTCAAGCCCCAGGCGCGCCGCCAGAGGGGCGGAGATCAGGCTTGTCTCATTGCGGCGGACCTTCAACTTGTCCAGTTCGGCGGTAAGATCGTCAGTGAGGCCGTCACCGGCGTGCCGCTCACCAGGCGCCAGGCGCAACCACTGCACCAGCGCGGAGTAGCGTTCGCCGGCGGCGAGGAAGAGTGCCGCCAGATGCCGGCGCTGTGCGGGCGTGGGGGCCGCTGGCCATTCAGCCAGAAGTCGTTCGGCCTCCGCATTGGCGGCCGGTACGTCGAGCCCTGTCGCCTGGCCGGCTTTGGTTGGGTCGGGACAATAGGTCTTGACCGTTTCGGCATATCGCGAGGGGTAACGGCGCAGGGCATCGCATTGCAGGCCGGACATGTCTTCGGTGGCAATGGCGGTTGGATGCCAGGCCGCCAGACGGTCGAGCAGCGGTGTCAGGGTCTTTGGGTCAAAGGTGTCGGGCAGGCCGGACACATGCATCGTCCCAAGCACCAGCACGTCATTGGGGGCGCTGATGGCAGGGCGTTTCAGCGTCTGCGGATGAAAGGGTGGCTGATAGTCCTGCGCCTGAACGGGCAAGGCTATTGCGAGAAGGCAGGCGGCGAAAGTACCGGTAAGGACAGACAAACGGGGCATGGTGTACAACCTGGCAGCGGAAGACTCTGTATCGCCGCTAACCGGTATCAACGCAACGATTGCGGGCGTTAAATTTACGTCATGTTCCGGTGCCAAACCCGTCTTTGAGCATTGGCCCCGCGTTATTCCGGGTCATTGTCCAGCCTGGTTTTCTCTTTGATATTATAATGCACCGAAGCAAAATCTTTTGACACATAGCTGAGCTATACACCTCAGAACGACTGGCCTCGTCCGAAGCCGCTGCCACCTATATTTTGAGAACACGCAAGGAGCCAACATGTTTCGCCTGTCCGTTCTTGTCTCGCTGGCCGCGCTGGCCATGGCGTCGTCCGCCACCGCGCAATCTCAAACCTATGTCAGCAAGCATTGGACAGAGGCGCCCGGCGCCGTGTCCGTGACCTTGAACGGGCAAACCTTCGTCAATCAGGGGCTGGTCGGCGCGGGACACCTCAGCGCCGCGACATCCGACTTTGCCGGCGACACGCTGGGATCGTTTTCCGGCATGGCGGTGCGGGCGTGGAAGAAACTGCCCGATGGCAGCTATAGCGGCGATATCTACACCCTGCCTGACCGTGGCCCTAACGATGTCGGCTCGGTCAAGGGCACGGCCGACTACGCCAACCGTCTGCACAGCCTGCATCTCAGCCTTAGCCCGGAGGGGCATCTGACCCTTACGCCGACCGGCGGCTTTTATCTGAAGGACGCAACTGGCCAGACCTTCACCGGCAAAGAGCCGGGCGTCAATGTCGTGACGCGCGACGGCATTCGCTATCCGTCACCGGCGAGCGGCGAGGGCGCCGGTCACATCAGCCTCGATTCCGAAGCCATAGCCATGCTGCCCGACGGCAGCTTCTATGTTTCCGACGAATATGCCGCGGGCATCTATGTGTTCGATAAAGCGGGCAAGCAGACGGGCGCCATCCAAACCGTTCCGGCCTTGTTGCCGATGACAGAGGGCGCGCTCAACTTTAACGCCGAAAAAGCGCCGGACACGGGGCGGCGCAACAATCAGGGCCTTGAAGCGCTGGCGGTCACGCCGGATGGCAAATACCTGGTCACCATTTTACAAAGCGCCACCGTCCAGGACACGGCAGGCAAGGATAAGGCCACGCGGAATAACACCCGTATCCTCGTCTACGACATCTCAAAGACGCGGACGCCGACGCAACCGGTTTCCCACTACGTCCTGCAACTGCCGACTTACCGTGAGACCGGTGACGGGCAGCCCGCCGACGCCACCGCCGCCCAGTCGGAAATGGTTGCGCTCAGCGATACGCAGTTTCTTGTCCTGTCGCGCGACGGCAACGGACGGGGCAAGGGCACGACCGACGCGCCGGTGTTCAAGAGCGTTCTGCTTATTGACGTGACCGGCGCCACCAACCTGGCCGGGACACCCTATGAGCAGGGCACGCAGCCGGTGGCCCGCGATGGCCAGCTGGTTGCCGGCATCACGCCGGTTCAGCAGACCGAACTGATCAACATGCTCAATCCGGTGCAACTGGCCCGCTTCGGTATGAACCTGACGGTGTCGCCGTCCACCTCAATGACCCTGCCGGAAAAGCTGGAGGCCATGGCCATTGCGCCGGCGCTTGACCCCAAGGCGCCGAACGACGTGTTTCTTCTGGTCGGCAATGACAACGATTTCGAAACGCAGAATGGCCGCCTTAAGGGGCAGGCCTTCGATGCCGCGCTGACCAATGCCAAGGGGAGCGGCACCGGGGACAATGACAACCTGATCCTGGTCTATCGGCTCACCCTGCCGATTGGCGTGAAGCCATACGTGGTGAAGCCGGTCGCGCGTTAGGTCCGTGACTCCCCTTACGCGCTTTATTTCAAGATCGTCATAAACCGGGAAAAATCACGTAGCGCGCCCGCCGCAAAAGCAACGGTACGTGCCTGAAAACCTTGGTGTTGTGGGCAAATTTACGACCCCAGACGCCTGGCCTTGGTTTGGCGCGGGGCGGTCAAAGTTCTGACGGCATTCGGGACCTATATGCCTACAGATAGGCTGGCCCGTCGTGCGGCTATATCGCCTACCTTTTTACGGCTTGCGACGCTTCCCGCCGTGCCGTGAAGGCGTGCGCCTTTCCCATCGTGGCCCGGCATTTGGGCCGGCGGGAGAGCGGATTTCAAGGCGCAGATACTGTTGCTACAGAAACAGCTTGACTTGAGTTATGTTATTACATAACGCTTTGTTGCAGCGCATTATCTGTGGAGTCCAACGTGTCGAAAATGAAATTTGTAAAGGCGGGGCATATCGTTCCCCCAAGCCTCAAGCCGATCCTTTTGGCCGGGTTATCGCTCCTGGCGATGGGCGCCGGCATAGCGAACGCCCAAACGGCCGACACGCAGACGGCCGACGCCAAGACGAGCGATGGAACCGAAGCGACGACCGTTGTCACGATTAGAGCCCGCAAGCTTGATGCTGCCCGGCAAACCATTCAGCCCGATACCGGCGCCTCCAGCTATGTCATGCCCGAAGCTCTGGTGAAGAACCTGCCCGGGGGCGAAAATGTCGGCCTCAATCAGGTCATCCTTCAGGCGCCAGGCGTGGCGCAGGATTCCTACGGTCAGCTTCATGTGCGCGGCGACCACAACAATATCCAGTTTCGTCTCAACGGCATCATCCTGCCGGAAGGCCTGAGCAGCTTCGGCCAGGTGTTAAGCCCCAGATATGCCAAATCGATTGAGCTCGATACCGGCGCGCTGCCGGCTGAGTATGGATTGCGCACAGCCGGTGTCGTCAACATAACGACGCAGACGGGTCTCAAGACGGGCGGCACCGTGTCCGTCTATGGCGGCAGCCACGGTCTTTACCAGCCGAGCATCACCTATGGCGGCTCCAACAGCACCGATACCTATTTCGGTTCCCTCAGCTATCAGCAATCTCAGATCGGTATCGAAGCGCCCTATAATACCAAGACGCCGATTCATGACCGAACGAGTCAGCTCTTAGGCTTTGGCTATTACGACCACATTATCGACGACAGCAGTCGTGTGTCCTTGATCGGCGGTATCTCGGATCAGTCCTTCCAGTTACCGAACACACCCGGCCTGAATTCCGTTGATGACGGTACAGGCTATACGGTGAACGGCGTGTCCTCCTTTACCAGCGACCACCTCAATTCCAATCAAAAGGAAACGACGCAATACGCAATCGCGTCCTACCTGAAGACCAGCGACAATTTTACCGGTCAGGTCTCGATCTTCGCGCGCGCCTCCAAGCTCACCTACAGCCCGGACTGGGATGCGGAACTGGCCTTCAACGGCGTCGCCCAGGCGGCCAACAAGACGGATACCTCGGTTGGCCTTCAGGCCGAAGGCGCCTGGACCGTCAACCCCGCCCACACCGTACGGTCCGGGCTAATTGCCTCCGCCGATCACAGCGTCAGCAAGACCCTTAGCCACGTCTTCTATCTCGACGATTCCGGAAACCCCACATCGGACGTGCCGGTCGTGATCTCTGACAACGGTAAGAAGGATTCCCAGACCGTCAGCCTCTATGTCCAGGACGAGTGGAAGGTCTTCGATCAGTTCGTCCTTAACTATGGCCTGCGCTATGACAAGTTGAGTTCCTATCGCGACGAAGACCAGCTTAGCCCGCGCGTCAATTTCGTCTGGACGCCGCTGCAGGGCACGACCGTTCATGGCGGCTATGCGCGTTATTTCACGCCGCCGCCCTATGAGCTGATCGCGGGCCAGACCCAGGCGCTTTTCGCCGGTACGTCATTTGACATTTCCGGGGCCAATGACGTGCCGTATGCACAGCGCGACAACTATTACGATCTGGGTGTTCAGCAAAAACTGGGTTCGCACCTCACGGTCGGGATCGATGCCTACAACCGCGTCGCCCGTTACCTGATCGACGAAGGCCAGTTCGGCGCTCCCATCATCCTGACGCCCTTCAATTACAAATATGGCCGCAATCACGGGACCGAATTCACGGCCAATTACGAGAAAGGCCCCTTCACCGCCTATGCCAGCCTGGCGATCGCCAAGGCCCAGGGGCGCCAGATTGTCTCGTCGCAGTTCAACTTCTCGCCCGATGACCAGGCCTATGTCGCCGATCACTTCATCTATGTGGACCATGATCAGACGACGACCGGATCTTTGGGGATGACGTACAAGCTGGGGGCGACCAATTTTGCCTTCGACGGTCTGTACGGCAGCGGCCTGCGCACGGACGGCGCTGTCCCCAATGGCGCGCGCCTGCCGGCCTATGCCCAGGTCAACCTCAGTGTCAGCCATCACTTCACTTGGGCGGGCGGACTGGATGCGCGCGTGGATATGATCAACGCTCTGGATCGCGCCTACGAAATCCGTGACGGCAAGGGCATTGGCGTCGGCGCTCCGCAATGGGGACCGCGCCGGGGTGTCTTCCTCGGCCTAAGCAAGGATTTGTAAGGTCTTCACCTGACGTAGCCCTCTGCCCGATGTTGGGCGGTCGTTGTAAAGCAGTAAAGCGCGTGGAGCTTGGGTTCCGCGCGCTTTCTATGTTTTCTCTCTTGGTGTCCAGGACGCTCCCAACTTAATTGGCGTATATGACGCTATCGAAGAGAATGGGCGAATAGTGCCGCAGGGTCAGGCGGTAGTCGTCGCGCAGGCTGGACAGGGTGTCTAGTAGGGTCTCGAAATCGTCCGGCTTGTGATAGGCGCAGATGGCCAGGCGCGGCCTGTGGGTTTGGATCAGGCGGCGGGCGCCATTCAGGGCCTGATTTTCTGCCCCTTCGATGTCCAGCTTGATCAGGCTGACGGCGCCCAGGTCCATATTGTCCATGGCGTCGAGCGGCGCTGTTATGGTCGATGCGGCGCTAATCCGGCTGCCATTGTCCGAGCGCAGATCGATACCCATTTCGGCCGGTTCGTTCCACAGGCCGACGCGATGCAAGGTCACATTGGGCAGGTCGCGAGTGTTGGCGGCAAAGGCGTCGCAATTGACGGGATCGATTTCGAAAGAATGGATATGGCTATATTTGCCGTTGGTCTTTTGCTGAAAGGCGTGGACGGTGTCGCCATTATAGGCGCCGCCATCGACGAAGATTTCATGGTCGGTCAAGGGCATGACGTCGGCTTCGAAATAGATGGCCTTTTCCGCGCGTGACACCTCGGCGATGTATCGTGCGTCCCAGGTCAGGCGGTACAGCATGATGGCGTCGAGCGTGCGCCGGCTCATGTCGTCGGCGAAGGCTGGGCGTGCCTTTTCATGCAGGCGCACCACCATATCGAGGTCCGAAAACGCAGGCACGAACCAATGGGCCTTTGACGCGGAGGCAGGCACCAGGCTCATGACCTCGAAATAGCTCAAAAGCGGTTGCGGGCGCACGGACCACAGGGTCGTGAAGTGGGCGATGGCGTTTTCCGAGCCGCAGCACAAAATGCCGATGGCGTCGGGTGTTTTCGCCAGCACGTCCGCCAGATCGGCATCGCCGATATAGGGCGTGTCGCCATAGGTCTGACCCGCCCGGTGGTTGTCGACCAGTGCGACAACGCGCCCGGTCGCGATCATGTAGGCGACGAAATCCGCCGCCAGAAGGGAGCCCGCGCCCAGCAGGATCACGGGGCGGTGGCCTACGTCCAACCCGTACTGGCGCGCGCGGGTGGCATCGAGCCAGGTCCGAAACGCCGATGTGGTCAGGTCCAGCTCACCCAGCGTGCCGGGCAGGAAGGGGGTAGGGGCGGCCATGATCAAACTCCCATAACGATTCGAACAGTATAGGCTGGTCAGTATAGGCCTGGATGGCGATATCGTGCGGATTTTATGACGACATCCGCCGTATTCTGCTAATCAGGCGACATGCCCATTACCGTATATATCGATGCCGATGCCTGCCCCGTTAAGGACGAGACCTACAAGGTCGCCGCGCGCTACGGCCTGCACACCTTCGTGGTGTCCAACAGCTTCATTCAGATCCCGCAATCGCCGCTGATCGCACGCATGATTGTCGAAGCCGGGCCGGACGTGGCCGATGACTGGATCGCCGATCAGGCCGTGGCAGGGGATGTCGTCATCACCAATGACATTCCGCTGGCCGGGCGGGTGCTGGCCAAGGCGGCGCACGCCATCGCGCCGAACGGACGAGCCTTTACGCCGGATTCGATCGGCGCGGCCCTGGCCCAGCGCGCCTTGATGGAGCATATCCGTTCGACCGGCGAAATCACCGGCGGGCCGCCGCCGTTTTCCAACGCCAACCGCTCGCAATTCCTCCAGACCCTGGATCAGGTTATCACGCGGGAACGCCGCAAGCAGGAGACACGTTTCTAATTCTGAGGAAATGTGTCGATGGCGGCATTGTCCCGCTTTCGCGTCTTGCCGCAGTGCGATAAAACGAGGTTCTGCGATTCTGACCCATGGAGATTCTGAATGGCCCTGCGCGATGTCACCGGCGCCGTCGATTTCGGCCACCTGGAGGCCTACACGCTCAATGACACGGTGGTGATGGAGGAGGTGTTGCGCATCTTCCAGCAGCAGTGCGACCTGTGGACGCCGCTTTTGAGCGCCGATCACCCCGGCTGGCGCGATGCCGCGCACACGATCAAGGGGGCGGCGGCGGGCGTCGGTGCCGGGATTTTGGCGGCGGCGGCGGAACTGGCCGAACGCGGCGAGGACGAAGGGGCGGAGATGCGTCTGGAACGCGTCCGTTCGGCGCTCAATGCCGCGCAAATGGATGTGGCGGCCTATCTGCACGAATTGCAGTTACGATCTTTGAAGGGCTGATACCGCTTTTTTTGTTGGCAAGCGGGGTAGGGCTCTTTAAACGCACGGGCGAAGAGACGGGAACCCGACATGAGCGACGAAGAGCTGCACATCATCTGTACCGACCGCGAGGGCGTGGCGCATACCCTGCCGGCGCTTGACGGCTGGCGGATCATGGAAATCATCCGCGACAACGGCCTGCCGATCAAGGCGGAATGCGGCGGTGCGCTGGAATGCGCCACCTGTCACGTTTATGTCGCCGATGCATGGCAATCCAAGCTGACCCCGAAGTCGGACGAGGAAGACGAAAAGCTAGATGAAGCCTTTATGGTGAAGCGCAATTCGCGCCTGTCGTGCCAGATTCTGATGCGTGACGACCTGAACGGGCTCGAAATCACGCTGGCGCCGGAAACGGACTAAATATCGTAGTAGCGAAGGTTAAAGAGGGTAGAACAATGCGTTTCAAGACTTTGGCTGCCGCCGTTCTGGCGGGTACGGTTGTGGCGGGCGCCGCGTGGGCCTGGGGCTCATCGGGGCATCGCATGGTTGGTGAACTGGCCATCAAGACCTTGCCGGATTATATGCCGGCCTTCCTGCGCACGCCGCAGGCGGTGGCCGATGTCGGCGAATATGCCCGCGAACCGGATCGCTGGCGCGGGGCGGGCAAGGTGCACGACAATGATCGCGACATCGCCCACTTCATCGATCTGGACGACGACGGCAATACCCTGGCCGGCGTGTCGCTCGATAACCTGCCCGCCAACCGGTCCGACTACGAAGCCGCCGTGCGCGCCAAGGGCGTGGAGCCGTACAAGGCCGGCTATCTGCCCTATGCCACGGTTGACGCCTACCAGCAGGTCGTCAAGGACATGGCCTTCTGGCGCGTGCTGACCTATGTCGAGCCGCTGGAAAAGGACAAGACCAAGAAGGCATGGTATCGCGCCGACCGGATTCGCCGTGAACAGCTTATCCTGCGCGATATCGGCATATTGGCCCATTATGTCGGCGACACCACCAATCCACTGCACCTCAGCATCCACTATAACGGCTGGGGCAACTTCCCCAATCCGAACGGCTTTACGATGGAGAAGATCCATTCGCCGATCGAAGGCGTCTTCGTTAGCCGCAATATCAAGGAAAGCGATGTGAAGGCGGCCATGGCGGCCTATGTGCCGTGCACCGGGCCGATCATGGCCTGCGTTACGGCGCGCTACAAGGCGAGCTTTAGCCAGGTCGTGCCTTTGTACCAGCTGGAAAAAGAAGGCGGTTTCACGGATGGCGATGCCCGCGGCCGGGCCTTCATCACCGCGCGCCTGGCCCAGGGCGCGGGCGATCTGCGCGACTCGCTGATCGACGCATGGCGCGATTCCAAGACAATGCAGGTCGGTTACAAGATCGGCACCTATGATGACTTCGTGAGCGGAAAGGTCACCGATCCGTGGGAAGTCCTGTATGGCGACGATTAATCAATATGGCCGCTACGACGCGGCCCTGACCTATAAGCCGCGCACCGGTGCCTATGGCATACTGGTGCGCGACGGTTTGGTGGCCTGCGCGCGCATCGGTTACGGTCCGTATAAGTACGACCTGCCGGGCGGTGCGGTCGATCCGGGCGAAACCCCTGAGCAGGCGGTGGTGCGCGAATTCGGCGAGGAAACGGGACTGGCGGTGACGGTGGTGCGCCCGGTGACCGATCTCATGCACTATTTCATTCACGACGACGGCACGCCCTATAATAATCACTGCTATTTTTACGAAATGGCTCTGACCGGTGAAATCCCTGAGGCCAAGTGCGAAGCCGACCACGAACTGGTCTGGCTGGAGCCGTTGCAGGTCGCGACCCACCTGAAGAATGACGGCTACGCCTGGGCCTTTGTGCTGTGGTTGCGCAATCAATCGAAATAATCGAATGATTTGACAATTTTAATCCGTTTGTTTGAACGAATGTGAGCCGATAGGGTGGCGGGTATCAGACACACTGAGGCTCGCCATGCATACCGCCATTCCCGCCCCCTCCTTTCGCCTGCCCCGACCGGGCGGATTGGCGCTGACCGTTCTTATCGCCGTCGCCGCCTTTGGTATTCACGCCTTGCCGCACATGGGGGCTGTATCACCGGCTATATTGGCGACGGTGATCGGCATGGTGCTGGCTCATACCCTTCATATACCGGCCTCGGCGGAAGCCGGGATTAGCTTCGCCTCACGCACCCTGCTGCGCGGGGCGGTGGTGCTCCTGGGGCTTCAGGTCAGCGTGGCGCAGATCGCGGCTGTCGGCGTCACCGGCTTTGCTATAGGGGCGGCGGGGCTCTTCACAAGCTTCATGGTCATTCGCGCGCTGGGCTGCTGGCTGGGCGTGGAGGCGCGGCTGGCCGAACTGATCGCGGCGGGGACCAGCATTTGCGGGGCGTCGGCGGTGGCGGCAGTCAATACGGTGACCGAGGCGGCGGACGAAGACGTGGCCTATGCCATCGCCATGGTGACGCTGTTCGGGACCGCAGCCATGCTGGTCTATCCGTTGGCGGCGCCGTGGCTGGGCGAGCACCGCTTCGGCCTGTGGGCGGGCGCGTCGATCCATGAGGTGGCGCAGGTCGTCGGCGCCACGGCCGGGGCAGGCCCGCAGGCGCAGCAGACGGGGGCGGTCGCCAAGCTGAGCCGCATTCTGCTTCTGGCGCCGCTGGTCATGGGACTGAGCCTGTGGCGGCGGGCGGGCAAGACGCAGGCTGGTGGAAAAATGGTCGGGGTGCCGTTGTTTGTCCTGGGCTTCCTGGCCCTGGTGGCGGTCAACAGCCTGATGCCGGTGCCGGCGGGGGTCAAGACGGCAAGTGGCCAGGTTTCGGCCTTTCTGCTGGCTATGGCGCTGGGCGGCATGGGGCTAAAGACGCATCTGCGCGCGGTGACGGCGCGGGGCTGGAAGCCGATCGCGCTGGCGGCAGCGGGTGCTGTGTTCATCTCGCTGTTTACTCTGGGCCTTATTGTCGCTTTGACTTAGAGGGTATCTCGATCTGACTGAATCAGATCGGCGCTCTACTTTCTTGCTTTTACGCACTAAACAGATCGGCATGACACTCGAACAACTTCGCATCTTCATCGCCGTGGCCGAACGCGAACACCTGACGCGGGCGGCCCAGGCGCTCAACCTGACGCAGTCGGCGGTCAGCGCAGCGGTGGCGGCACTTGAGGCGCGTTACGACGTGAAGCTGTTTGACCGCATCGGGCGCGGCATTGCCCTGACCGAAGCGGGCCGACTGTTCCTGCCTGAAGCGCGCGACGTGCTGACGCGGGCGCATGAGGCGGAAGCGGCGCTGTTCGATGTGGCGGGCGCCTTGCGCGGGACCTTGCGCCTGGCCGCCAGCCAGACGGTAGGCAATTACTGGCTGCCCGAAGCAATGGCGCGGTTTCACCAGGCCTGGCCGGGGTTGGGCCTGTCGCTCGACATCAGCAATACCGAACGGGCGGCCGCGCGTGTTCTGGCGGGCGAGGCCGATATCGGCATTGTCGAAGGCCAGGTCGATGAGCCGCGCCTCGACCAGCGGAGGCTGACCGGTGATACGATGCTGCTTATCCTGCCCTTGGGTCGGGCTGTGCCATCGACGGTGGCCGAGTGGGCGGCGGCGCGGTTCGTGGTGCGTGAGGCGGGGTCGGGGACGCGTCTGATGCTGGCCGACCATCTCAAAGGCATGGGGCTGACGCTAGATGCTGGCAATATCGTTATGGAATTGCCGTCGAACGAGGCGGTGCGTACCGCGGTCGAGGCGGGCGCGGGGCTGTCGCTGATTTCGGCGCTTGTGGCCAACCGTGCGGTCAGGGCTGGGCTGTTGCAAGGGCACGATATCGGCCTGCCGCCGCGTGATTTCTATGTCCTGCGCCGGCGGGAGCGGGGGCAGACGCGGGCGGAGACGGCCCTTATCGCGGCGCTCGGCGCAGGATGAATTCGTCGTCGAGCGTCTGGCCGACCGGGAACTGGTATTCGCCGACGCGTTCGTAGCCGTGGGCCGCATATAGGGCCTGCGCCTTATGATTCTCGCTCCAGACGCCGATCCATTGGGCGGCGGGACCGTAGGTGTCCGTCATCCAGTCCTGAGCCAGGGTCAGCAACCGTTTGCCCAGGCCCTTGCCCTGCTGGCTGGAATGGACATAGAGGCGCTTCAGTTCGCCTTCGCGGGCGGGATCGGCATCGGGATGGGGCAGGCCAACCGGGCCGCAATGCAGATAGGCCACGGCGTTTTCGCCGTCGAAGACGATGCGCCAGAATTGTGCCGGATCGGCGGTCTCACGCGTCAGAACATCCGGCGCATAGGATTTGACCAGAAAGGCATCGAGGTCCTCCGGCGGATAGAGGTGGCCGAAGGTCTCGGTAAAGGTGTCGGCGGCCAGTTGCGACAGGGCCGGGATATGGTGCGGTTCGACGGGCAGGATCAGCATGGGCTCTGAATAGCCTCAAGGTCCTGGCTGATTCAAGTCCGTCGTTTCGAAGGCGGGCCTGCATTATCTTGCACCTCCCCAACTTGCTTGGGGAGGGGGACCGCACAACGCGCATCTTGCTGCTGCGCGTCTTCGTGCGGTTCCCCTCCCCATCAAAGATGGGGAGGTCCCAAATGGGTTTAAAACGCCGCTTTGTTCGCTTCGAAGAAGGCCTGCAGTGAGGTCGGTTTGCGGCCCGTCAGGGTCTCGACATCGTCGGTCAGGATCTCGAAATCGCCGCGGCGGGCGGCGGTGTCGAAGGATACCAGGACAGGCACCCAGCCGTCGGGCACGCCATGGGCCTTCATGCCATCGGCCAGTTGTTCATCCGTGACATTGACCACGGCCAGCGGTTTGCCGGTTGCCTCACTGGCCAAGGCGGCAATCTGCGGCATGGTCAGCAATTCCGGGCCGGTGAGGGTGAAGATCTGGTTGGTCGAGGGTCGGCTGAGGGCAGCCGCGGCGCTGCGGGCCACGTCGGCGTGTGACACGTGCGCCTGTTTGCCATCTCCGGCGGAGGTATAGAGGGTGCCGCCCTTGAAGGCGTCGGGCAGGTTCATGAACAGGTTTTCCTGATACCAGGCGTCGCGCAGGATGGTGTAGGCCAGGCCGCTGGCGATCACGGCCTGTTCCGTGCCGAAGTGGTCGCCGGCAAAGCTGACGGCCGAAACATCGGGCTTGGGCATGGAGGTGTAGACAATCTCCGTCACCCCGGCGGCCTTGGCGGCGGCGACAGCGGCCTTGTGCTGGTTCAGGCGTTGGCCGGTGCCCAAGGAGTCGGTCGAGATGATCAGCACGCGGTCCACACCCGCGAAGGCTTCGGCCAGCGAGGCGGCATCATCGAAATCGACGCGGCGGACTTCGGCGCCCTTGGCCGCCAGGTCGGCGATCTTGGCGGTGTCGCGTGACGCGGCGATGATGTGGTCGCTGCCGGCTTCGAGCAGCAGTTGGGTGACGTGACGGCCGAGCTTGCCATTGGCGCCGGTGACGAGCAGATTGGACATTTCGGTTCCTTTGTGATATATAGTTACTAATTGAGACCATGTTTAAAATAGTACGTTATGCCGGTCTGTAAAGACGGCAGGTTTTCGGGAGATAGTTACCTTGAAGGAACCACCCTATATCACGCCGGAACTCCATGAGGCCATGCGCGGCGTCATGGTCTATGTCGGCGGCAAGATCGACAGCAGCAAATGTCCGGTGCGCGACGTGATGGACCACATCGGCGACAAGTGGTCGAGCCTGCTGATGGTGGCCCTGGGCACGCGGCCGCACCGCTTCGGCGAACTGAAACGCGCGGTGCCGGATATTTCCCAGCGCATGTTGACTCAGACCCTGCGTGATCTTCAGGCCGACGGTCTGGTCAGCCGCCACGTCTTTCCGACCGTGCCACCGTCCGTCGAATATCGCCTGACCCCGATGGGGGAATCGATGATGCCGCCGCTGATGGAACTGATGAAATGGGCCGCTGAAAATCATGCCCGGATTCGCCAGGCGCGCCTGGACTTCGCCGAAAGCGCGGCGGCGTAAGGACCGGTTTTCCTCATTGAAAGTTTATGGCCCTTGAAGTTGGTTGGAGGGGCAATCAATGAGAGACAGAGCGTGCACGCGGCGGAACATTCCACACGGATCATTAAAACGGGTATAGCCGAATTCGACGATATCCTGGGCGGCGGGCTGACGGCCAATCGCGTCTATTTGCTTCACGGTACGCCGGGATCGGGCAAGACGACCCTGTCTTTGCAGTTTCTGCTGGAGGGGGTGACGCACGGCGAACGCACGCTTTATATCACCTTGTCCGAGACGCGGATGGAACTGCTTTCGGTGGCCAGATCTCACGGCCTGTCACTGGAGGGCGTCGAGATTTTCGAGCTTATCGCGGAGGAACGCGACCTCGACCCGGACAGCCAGTACACCATGTTTCAGCCGTCGGAAGTCGAGCTTAACGTCACGACCCGGCGTATTCTCGACGAGATCGAGCGGCTCAAGCCGGCCCGCGTCGTGATCGATTCGCTGTCGGAGATCAAGCTTCTGGCGCAAAGCGCGCTGCGGTTCCGCCGTCAGGTGCTGGCGCTCAAGCAATTTTTCGTTGGCCGCGATTGTACCGTTCTGTTCCTTGACGACAAGACGGCCAAAGGGGAGGACGATCTGCAACTGGAAAGTATCGCCCACGGGGTGATCAGCCTGGAGCAGTTGTCGCCGGAATACGGTTCCGAACGTCGCCGTCTCAGCATCACCAAGCTGCGTGGGCAGAGGTACCGGGGCGGTTATCACGATTTCAGCATTGTCAGGGGCGGATTGTGCGTATTTCCGCGCATTGTGGCGGGCGAACATAGCCAGCCGACCGAAACCGCCATTGTGAAAAGCGGCCTGCCGCAGATGGACAGCTTGCTGGGCGGCGGGCTTACCTCAGGCACCAGTGTGCTTTTGCTCGGCCCCGCCGGTGTCGGCAAGTCAACCTTGGGGATACAGTACGCCGCTGAGGCTGCCCGAAATGGCCAGAGCAGTCTTCTGTTCGCGTTCGACGAGCGTGTCGCCACCATGTACGAACGGGCCGATGGGCTGAATATCCCTTTGCGCCAATATGTCGAAGCCGGCCTGATCGAGGTGCGCTCCATTGATCCGGCCGAAATGTCGCCGGGCGAATTTGCGCACCGGCTGCGTCTGGCGGCAGAAGGCGAAAATGGTCGCAAACCGATCAAGATCGTCGTCATAGACAGTCTCAACGGCTATCTCAACGCCATGCCTGAGGAACGCTTCCTGACGGCACAATTGCATGAATTGCTGACCTATCTGGGCCATCGCGGCGTCATCACCTTCCTGGTGGTCGCCCAGCACGGCCTGCTCGGCAACTCGATGCAGACGGTTATCGACACCAGCTACCTGGCAGATACGGTGATCCTGTTCCGCTATTACGAAGCGGAAGGGGAGGTCAAGCAGCTGATATCCGTGGTCAAGAAACGCAATGGCCGCCATGAACGCACCATCCGTGAATTCAGCCTGAGCGATGAGGGGATCCGCATAGGCGAACCCTTGCATCAGTTCCAAGGCGTCCTGACGGGCACGCCGTTCCTGACGGTCTCCGGTACAGGCTCTGGTACAGCTTCTGGCACGGTTTCTGACACGGTTTCTGGCGGCGATGTCATGTCGGGCCCACCTCATGGCGCCTGATCTGGAGCGACGGATTTTGATCTTGCCGCCCACGGTGAAGGACGGCGAGATGACGGCGGCCTTGCTGAAGCGCGATGGCATGGAGGCGGTGGCGTGCCGCAGCCTGGCCGACCTATGCCACGAAATGAGTCAGGGCGCGGCCCTGCTTATCCTGACACAGGAAGCCGTGCTGACCGACCGTGATAACCTGTTGCAGCAGTCTTTGTTCATGCAGGACGACTGGTCGGACATCCCCATCATCCTGCTGACCGCTCCGGGGGCCGACAATCCGGCCATTCTGCGCCGGCTGGAGGCGATCGGGCACATGACCCTGATCAAGCGCCCGGTGCAGATGAACAACTTCATGTCCACTATCCGGTCGTCGTTGCGCGACCGCCAGCGCCAGTACGATGTGCGCAACCTCTTGAAGGACCGGGCGGCCCAGGCCGAGGCGTTGCGGGTATCGGCGGAAAAGGCCAATGCGGCCAATATCGCCAAGTCGGAATTCCTGGCCAATATGAGCCATGAAATCCGAACACCGATGAATGCCATATTGGGCCTGTCGACCATCCTGTCGCGCAGCACGCCGTTGACGCCCAACCAGCGCAAATATATCGAGACCCTGGGGACATCGGGCGAAAGCCTGCTGATGCTGATCAACGATCTGCTCGACATTTCCAAGATCGAGGCCAGCGGCATCGAGATCGAGCGCATGCCCTTCCGTCTCGATACGCTTCTGGAGGATATTGTCAGCGTGGCGTCGGTGCGGGCCACGGAAAAGACGTTGGACCTGCACCTGCATATCGGCAATATCCGCGACAAATGGTTTATCGGCGATCCGAACCGTATCCGCCAGATCGTGATGAACCTATGTTCCAATGCCATCAAGTTCACCGAACAGGGCGCCATCACCATGGAAAGTGTCCAGCATGACGGGGACGGCGTGGTCATCACCGTGGCGGACACCGGCATAGGCATTGCGCCGGAAAAACTCACCAAGATTTTCGACAAGTTCACCCAGGCCGACAATACGATCAGCCGCAAGTTCGGCGGCACGGGGCTGGGGCTGACGATCAGCAAGACCTTGGCCGAATTGATGGACGGCAGTCTGGCGGTCATTAGCACGCCGGACACCGGGTCGTGCTTTACCCTGTACCTGCCGCTCGCTGAAACCACGTCCGAGGCCGCTGTCGCCACCTTCCGCGAGGACAGCGCCCCGCCAGTGGCCGTGCCGGGCAAGGGGCGCGTTCTGCTGGTCGAAGACTATCCGCCCAATGTGCTGGTGGCCAAGACCTTCCTGGAAATGTTCGGTTACGACGTCGATCTGGCAGACAGCGGCGTGGCGGCGGTAGAGAAGGCGGATAAAACCGTTTACGCCGCCATATTGATGGATATCCAGATGCCGGAGATGGACGGTTTCGAAGCGACCCGAGTCATTCGCGCCGGAAAGCGCGCCGCCATCAACAGACGTACGCCGATTATCGGCATGACTGCCCACGCGCTCGACAATATTCGTGAAAAATGCCTGGATGCCGGCATGACGGAATACATATCAAAGCCGTTCGCGCCGGCCGATCTGGAGAAACGCCTAAGTTCGCTAATCGCCTGAGTGCGCTGATCGTCTAAAGACGTTAATCGTCTGGGACGGTACGCAGGTAACGAGTCCAATTTCATTCTTATTTTTTTGGGCCTATTCTAAACTAGTTAAATTTGAAACTAGTTTCGACTGCCCCAATGCCGGGTTGCGGACCGCCGAAACGCAGATGTCAGGAGCGTGGCATGTCGGCGTTGTCGTCCCCCAATTTGTTTTCGAAAGTGGAGGCGCGATGGCCTCTGAAGGTGCTCGGCGCCGTCCTGGCCATAATCGGTGTGATCCTGATTATCGGCGGGGCGCAGCTGGTCCTTCTGGGCGGAAGTGCCTATTATCTGCTGGCCGGACTGGCGCTGGCGGCGTCGGGTGGCCTGATCTTTACCGGGCGGGTGCTCGGCGCCTGGGTCTATATTGCCACCTTTATCCTGACCGTCCTGTGGGCCCTGTTTGAATCGGGCTTGAACGGCTGGGCGCTGGTCCCGCGCATCGTCGCGCCGCTGGTGCTTCTGTTGTTTGTTATCGGCCTATTTCCGGCGCTCGATCGGTTTGATGGGCGTAAGCGCCGTCTGCAAGGGTTTGCCGGGATCGGCATTTTCGTCGTTGTGCTCGGTCTGGCTGTTGCCGTCACCAACCGGTCGGGCGTGTTGTCGCCGGTGCCGGACGCGAAAAACACCCTGGCTTTTGACACGGCCGCGGCGGCCGGCACGGAATGGCCGACCTATGGCGGCGGCCCCAGCGCACAACGCTATGCCGACCTCAACCAGATCAATACTGGCAACGTCAAGGATCTCAAGGTCGCCTGGACCTATCGCACCGGCAATCAACCGGACAAGTGGGGCGCCGAGACGACACCGCTCAAGATCGGTGACACGCTATATGGCTGTACCGGCATGAACGAGATGTACGCCTTGGATGCCGCCACCGGCAAGAAGCGCTGGAGCTTCGATCCCAAGGTGCCGGACAATGCCATCCCCTATACCGCCGCGTGTCGCGGCGTCGCCTATTATAAGGTTCCGGCCGCAATGCCCGGGACGCCGTGCGCCGAACGGATTTTCGAAGGCACGCTGGACGGCCGCGTTATCGCCGTTGATGCCCGCACAGGTCTGGCCTGTTCCGGCTTCGGCACGGGCGGTCAGGTCAGGATCACGGACGGCATGGGCAAGGTCATTCCGTCCATGGTCGCCATCACCGCCGCGCCGACCATCGTCCACGGCATCGTCATCACCGGTCATCAGGTTCAGGATGGCCAGTATAAATGGGCGCCATCGGGCGTCATTCAGGGCTATGACGCCATCACCGGCCAGTTGCGCTTTGCGTGGGACATGATGCGCCCGGACCGGACCGGCGCGCCGCCGCCGGGAGAGACCTATACCACCGGCACGCCGAACATGTGGACGACCGCCACGGCGGATGAGCAACTGGGCCAGGTCTATCTGCCCATGGGAAATTCGGCCGCCGACTATCTCAGTGGTCAGCGCCGTCCGGCGGAAAAGATGTATTCCTCCGGCCTGGTAGCGCTGAATGTCGATACGGGTAAACCGGCCTGGGTCTTCCATACGGCGATCAATGACGTGTGGGATTACGACCAGGGCAGCCAGGTCTCGCTGGTCAATTTCCCGGTCGGTGGCCAGATGGTCCCGGCTATCCTGCTGCCGACCAAGCAGGGCGATTTCTACATTCTGGACCGCCGCACCGGCAAGCCTTTGACCGAGGTCGGTCAGATGAAGGCCGAAGTCGGCGGTGTCGAGCCGCAGGAGCGCAGCCCGGTTCAACCCTATTCGAAGTACCAGAATGTGCGCGAAAAGGACATGACCGAGGCCTCCATGTGGGGCATGTCGCCGATCGATCAGATGATCTGCCGCATCCAGTTCCGCAAGGCCAGTTATAAGGGCATGTATACCGCGCCGACGCTCGACCGACCCTATATCCAGTATCCCGGCTATAATGGCGGATCCGACTGGGGCAGTGTGGCGGTCGATCCGCGCCGCGGTGTGGTGGTTGCCAATTACAACCTGACGCCCAATTACGATCAGTTGTTGACGCGCAAGCAGGCGGACGACCGGGGCATATATGCCGTTGGCGATCCGCGCGGCACGCACAAGGGCGGAGCGGAAGGCGCCGGACCGCAAGAAGGCGCCCCCTTCGCCATCAATGTCAATGCGGGCTGGCTGATGCCGGTGACGGGCATGTTGTGCAAGCAGCCTCCCTATGGCGGCATCCGCGCCTTCGATCTTACGACCGGCAAGACGCTGTGGGATCACGCCTTTGGCGATGCCCGCCGCAACGGGCCCTTCGGCATACCGTCGCTTCTGCCGATCACCATCGGCACGCCCAATAATGGCGGACCGGCGGTGACGGCGGGTGGGCTGATCTTCATTGCCGCCACGACGGACAACCAGTTCCGCGCCATCGACATCCGCACCGGCAAGACCCTGTGGCAGGTCACCCTGCCGGCGGGCGGCCAGGCCAACCCGATGATCTATGAACAGAATGGCCGCCAGTATGTGGTCATCATGGCGGGCGGCCACCACTTCATGAAGACGCCGGAGGGCGATTACCTGATCGCCTATGCTTTGCCGGACCGGAAATAGGTGCTCACACGCGTGCTTAGCCCAGGGGCAGCCGGGATTTCCCCGGCTGCTCACCTCTTTCCATGCAACGCGGCGTCGGTTATAGATTCCCCTCGGGAGCCATGTCGTATGGCCGAGGGGAGTTTCCATGAAAATCACTGCGTTCGCGTCCACCGCCGTTTTGGTGCCCATTCTGGCGAGTGTTCTGTTTGCTGCGCCAGTGATGGCGCAGGAGACCCACACGATTTCGCCCACATTTCCGGATCATTTCGAAATCCGCGCGACCCAGACCGCCGATCAGTCGCAGGAAACGGCGATGAACGGCACCCCGGCCAAGACGGAAAAGACTACGACGAACCTGTCGTTCACCGGCAAGACGGACCGGGCTGGCGATGGCTTTCACGCCGTCTATACGATTGACACGCTCGACATGAAATCGACGGATGGTGCCGGCCAGCCCAGCCAGAGCGCACCCGTCATCGATGAACTGGCCAAGGTTATTCGGGGCATCGGACCGGCGAAACTGACGCTTGATCGCAATCTCGACCCGGTCAGCATCGACAATATTGAAGACATCAAGGCGCACATCAAGACGTCGCTCGAAGGCTCATCCGCCATGCCGGGCGCCGCCGGGACCATGCTCTACAATATGATGATCGGCAATCTGACCCCGGAAACGGCGGCGGGCCTGCTGCGTCAGAACGGCCAGCGTGGCAGCTATCTCAACAAGCCCCTGACTGTCGGCCAACCGGTTGCCTTTGGCGGCGAGCCGATATCGCTGATGGGCGGCACCTTCCGCATGGGCGGTACCGTGACCCTGACCAAATGGGAGGACGGCAAGACGGCCCACCTGACCTCCGTCATGGCCCCGACTCAGGACGATTTGCGCGCCTTTATCGGCGGCGTGATCAAGAACATGATGGGCAGTGTCGCGGCCATGGACACCACCAAAAAGGATCCGGAGGCCGCCAAGGCGATGAACGAAATGTTCGACCGGATGGTCGCAGCCATGGATATGAAGATGTCCATGACGTGTGAAACGGAGCTGAGCCTGGTCAACTATGTCGATACCCGTACCATCTGCAGCACCAGCACGGTCATGATCATGGATATGGGCAAGATGGCGCCGCGCGGCCCGTCCGAAGACAAGCCTGCGGTCATGACCGTGACGCAGATCGCCCGCCAGATCGCAGATGTCGAGATGGTGAAATAAGGGGCTTTAAGCCCCTTTTATCGCGTTCCAGGCATCGACGAAGGCCTTGGCCTTTTTGTAGACGACCTCGGCGCTGTCGCCCGGTTTGAAGACCGCTGAGCCGATGCCGAAGCCGGCGGCCCCGGCGTCGAGGAACTCCTTCATATTGCCCGGTTCCACGCCGCCGACCGGAAAAACCGGCACGGTCTTGGGCAGGACGGCCTTCATGGCTTTGAGGCCCTTTGTCCCGGCCAGTTCGGCGGGGAAGAGCTTGATGGCGTCCGCGCCGGCGTCGATGGCCGCGAAGGCTTCGGTCGGCGTGAAGAAGGCGGGGAAGGAAATCATGCCCAGCGCCTTGGCGCGGCGGATGACGTCCGTATTGGTGTTCGGCGAGATGCAGATCTGACCGCCGACCGCCTTCAAGGTTTCGACATCGGCGACGTTCAGCACGGTGCCCGCGCCGACAATGGCGCGCGGCCCCAGCGCTTCGGCCAGCAACTTGATCGAGTCGAACGGATCGGGCGAATTGAGCGGCACCTCAACGATGCGGAAACCGGCTTCGACCAGGGTTTCGCCGACAGCGAGCGCTTCGTCCGGGCGCAGGCCGCGCAGAATCGCGACCAGGGGCAGGGTGTCAAGCGCGGCGCGCCATTGCTCCATCAAGCTCATAATACCAGTTTTCCTTCGTGCGCGATTGCCCACAGACCACGGGCGGCCGCGTTATCGCCATCGTGGATGGCGACATCGGTAAACCCGGTGTGGAGCAGGGCGCGTTTATAGAGGTTGGACAAGGTGCCGTCGCCGACAATGCCGACGGGGCGTACGCCGTGGCGGATGCTTTCGGCACGGATTTCGGAGCCGATCAGCAGACCGGACAGGTAGGACGACAGGCTTTCCGGCGCGATGTGGCCGAAGAGGCCTTCGGTGCGGACGGAGAAGACGAGGGACAGGAAGGACTTGTCGGCCATGGCGCGATCGACGCCCAGCTTGAAGGCCGCTTCGTCATCCTTATCGTTATGCATCAGGTCGCCCAGAATCGAATGGGATTTAAGGACCTGGAACATTTCGCCGGTCATATAGGAGCTGAAGCCTTCGACGATGCCGTTTTCGACCTTGGCCCACTTGGAATGGGTGCCGGGCAGGACGAATACGCCGTCGCCGTGCGACGCCGACAGGCCGAACAATTGCGTTTCTTCGCCGCGCATGACGTTAAGCAGGCCTTCGTGGTCGGCCGGGGCGGACAGGCCAGGGACGATCTTGACCTTCAGCTTGGACGAGGGCGCATCGACCAGGGTGGCGGCGATGGCGGACAGGCTGGACGGGCAGGACTGATAGGGGGCTTCGACCCAGCCAGTGCGCGAACCGACCATGCCCGACAGGAGGATGGGCAGGTCCGGGCGGTCGAAATCGCCCTTCATGACCGACAAGAGCGCCTGTTCGAAGGACAGGACGCCCAGGTTTTTCAGGCCGATATTGGCGGTGTGCTTGGCGATGATCTCACCATCCGTGCCGAAGAGGAACAGGCGGAAATTGGTGGTGCCCCAGTCGGCGGCGATCAGGGCGGGCGCGGCGTAGGTCATGCGGTGGAGTCTCTTGGTAAAGGGTTGTTCCAGGTGCTGCGTCCAGCGCTTTGGCAAGGGCGAGGGCGCCCTGGCCGCTCATGCGTCCGGAACGGCCGGCGGCGCCTGAATGACAGCAATGAAGTTTGGTCTAGCCCTTAAACTTCTGGGGTTCAAGGCCGGTATGGCCGCGCAACAGATCAGAAGGTATTTCGAACAATGTCCCGCCTTCACGATCTTCCGGCAGGCCTTCCGCCGCCGAGGTCACGAAGACGCGGTCGAGCCGGTCGCCGGCGAAGCACAGCGAGGTAATCTGCTTGGCCGGGAGGTCGATGGAGAAGTCGACGCTGGCGTCCGGATTGAAGCGCGTGACCTTGCCCGGTCCCCAATGGGCGATCCAGATGCCGCCCTGGGCGTCGGTGGTCATGCCGTCGGGACCGCCCCAGTCTTCCGGGAAGGTCAGCCAGAGCGTCTTGTTGGCCAGTTCTCCGTCGATGACGTCGAAGACGTAGATTTCGTTCTTGCCGGTATCGGTATGGTAGACGGTGGCGTGGTCGGCGGAGAAGGTCGGGCCGTTGGCGATCTTGTACGGGCCATCGACCTCCTGCCAGGTCAGATCGACGTTCAGGCGGTAGAAGGCGCCCGACACCTTGGCGATCGGCTTGTGCATCGATCCGGCCCAGATGCGGCCCAGATCGTCGGCCTTGGCGTCGTTCAGGCGGTTTTCCGGCTCGTGCGGGTAGGGGGTGGCGATATGGGTGATGGTCAGGGGATCGAGCGTGACCTCGGCAAAACCGGACATCAGGCCGGCGATGAAGCCGCCCTTTTCGCGTTCGATGACCCAGCCGATCGGTTCCGGAAAGTGCCAGGTCCGGCTTTCGCCGTTGAGATAATAGGCATGCAGGTTGTGCGCCAGGATATCGACCCAATAGACGCACTGGTCACGCTTCGACCACAGCGGGCCTTCACCGAGAATGGCGCCAGGGGCGGAGCGGCGGAGGATGTTGGACATATCCCTGTTCCTGTTTTTGTCTGAGTTATCTGCGTTTAGGAAAGGTTTGGGTTTTAGGATAGGTTCGGCCAAATGAAAAGGCGGAAATCCGCCTTTTACACACGGTCCGCGCCACCTACCATTCGCGGACATAGCCGTCCGGGCCGCGCCAGGCCGGGTTGCGCCACGGTGGGCAATCCTTGGCCATTTCGCGGACCTTGGCTTCGTCGATTTCGACGCCGAGGCCGGGGCCGGTCAGGGCCTCGACATAGCCCTCCTTCACGTCGAACACTTCGGGGTTTTTCATGTAGAAGAGCAGGTCGTGGCCATTGGTGTTGTAATGGATGCCGAGCGACATTTCCTGAATGACGTGGTTGGGCGTCGAAAGGGCCAACTGCATGCAGGCGCCCAGCGCCAGCGGCCCCAGCGGCGAATGCGGGGCGATGGCCACGTCATAGGCTTCGGCCATGGCGGCGATGCGCTTGCATTCCGAAATGCCACCGGCATGGCTGAGGTCCGGCTGAATGATGTCGACGCAGGCTTTTTCGAAGAAGGGTTTGAAGTCCCAGCGGCTGTACAGGCGCTCCCCCAGGGCGATGGGGGTGGTGGTCAGCTTGGACAATTGTTCGATGGCTTCGATATGTTCGCTGAGGAGCGGTTCTTCGATGAACAGGGGGCGCAGGGGCTCCAGCGCGTGGGCCAATTGCTTGGCCATCGGCTTGTGAACGCGGCCGTGGAAGTCCATGCCGACATCGAGGCCCAGGCTTTGCACCGAAGTGAAGCGGTCAAGCACTGCATCGAGGCATTTGGGCGAATCGAGCCAGCCCATGTCTTCGCTGGCGTTCATCTTGACGGCCTTGAATCCTTGATCGAGGCGCGCCTTACCGGCGTCGATGACGTCGGACGGACGGTCGCCGCCGATCCAGGCATAGACCTGGACGCGGTCGCGCACCTGGCCGCCCAGCAACTGCCATACCGGTACGCCGAGGCGGCGCGCCTTGAGATCCCACAGCGCCTGGTCGAAACCGGACAGGGCCGACATCAGGACCGGGCCGCCGCGATAAAAGCCGAGACGGTAGAAAACCTGCCACATATCTTCTATACGGTCAGCGTCGAAACCGATAAAGCGTTCGCGGATTTCGGCGAAGGTGGCTTCGGTCGCTTCGGTATGGCCTTCAAGCGAGGCTTCGCCCCAGCCGACTGCGCCGTCATCGGTTTCGATGCGCACGAACAGCCAGCGCGGCGGTACCGCGAAGGTCTCGATCTTGCGCAAGGTCGTACGGGTATTCGTGCGGGCGAGGGGGGCGGCAGTGTCCATGGCGAAGCTCTCTAATTATCTTATAAATGACCTACGCGTTCCGGTGTCGAGGGTCAAGAAAATTGTATTATAATTAGATGCGCAAACGCGGGATTTCCGCCAGATTATTTTTGCGACTACTTGACGTGCGCGTAAACAAAGCGCATCTATGCTGCACCAAAAAATGCCCCAATAAACAGAGGAGCCCCGTTGATGCCCAGCCCTGAAAATTCAGCCTATATCTATGACCATGTGCGGTCGCCGCGCGGTAAGGGCAAGAAGGACGGCAGCCTCCACCAGATTACCGCCCTGGACCTGTCGGCTCAGGTTTTGAGCACTTTGCGCGATCGCTCGAACCTAGACACCACCCTGGTTGACGACGTGACCTGGGGCTGCGTGACGCCGGTCGGCGAACAGGGTGGGGACATCGCCCGGGCCGCCGTTCTGGCCGCCAAGTATTCGCAAACCACGGCGGGTGCTCAGGTCAACCGCTTCTGCGCCTCAGGTCTGGAAGCCGTCAATATCGCCGCCGCCAAGGTGGTGTCGGGCGAAGCGACCATGGCCATTGGCGGCGGTGTCGAATGCATGAGCCGCGTCCCGATGGGATCGGACGGCGGGGCGTGGGCCATCGACGTCAATGCGGCCTTTCCGACCTATTTCGTGCCGCAGGGCGTATCGGCGGACATGATCGCCACCAAGTGGGGCTTTTCGCGTACCGACTGCGATGCCTATGCCGTCGAAAGCCACAAGCGCGCCGCCCGGTCGTGGGCGGAAGGCCGTTTCAAGAATTCGGTTATTTCGGTCAAGGACCAGATGGGCATTACCGCGCTGGATCACGATGAAAGCGTGCGTCCCAATACGGACATGCAGACGCTTGGCGGGCTCAATCCGTCCTTCCAGATGATGGGCGAAATGGCTTTCGATTCGGTCATCAACCAGCGCTATCCCGAGGTCGAACGTATCAACCACGTCCACACGCCGGGCAATTCTTCCTCTATCGTCGATGGCGCGGCCGCCGTTCTGGTCGGATCGAAAGAGGCCGGCCGGATCACGGGCATGAAGGCCAAGGCGCGCATCCTGGGTACGGCCTCCATCGGTTCGGAGCCGTCGATCATGCTGACCGGTCCGTCCTTTGTCACCGAAAAGCTCCTCAAGAAGCTGGGCATGACCGTGGGTGACATCGACCTTTACGAACTGAACGAAGCCTTTGCGGCCGTGGTTCTGCGCTACATGCAAGTGCTCGATATTCCGCACGACAAGATGAATGTCTGCGGCGGCGCCATCGCCATGGGCCATCCGCTGGGCGCCACGGGCGCCATGATCCTGGGCACGCTGGCCGACGAGCTGGAACGGTCCGGCAAATCGACCGGGCTGGCCGTCCTGTGTGTCGGCGGCGGCATGGCTACCGCCACGGTCATCGAGCGCGTATAAGAAAACAGCAGGGAATAACCACTATGGAAAATTTTAAGACCGATCTCGACGCCGACGGCATCCTGCTCTGCACTTTCGACGTGCCCGGCAAGACGATGAACACCTTCACCAAATCGGCCCTGGCCGATGTCGAAGCCATTGCCAATCGCGCCAAGAGCGAAGCCGAAATCAAGGGCGTGGTCATCACCTCGGGCAAGACGAACGGCTTTTGCGCCGGCGCCGATCTTGAGGAACTGTTTGGCGGCGGCTGGGAAGCCGATGGCTCTTTGCAGGGCGAAGACCTGCTCAAGGCCACCTTCGACGCCGCGTTCGAAATGAACCGCGTCTATCGCCTGCTGGAAACCTGCGGCAAGCCGGTCGCGGTGGCGATCAATGGCCTGGCGCTCGGCGGCGGGCTGGAGCTTTCGCTGGCCTGTCATTATCGCGTGCTGTCGAATGGGCCGAAGGTCCAGGTCGGCCTGCCCGAAATCAAGATCGGCCTGTTCCCCGGTGGCGGCGGTTCGCAACGTTTGCCGCGCCTGATCGGCGCGCAGGCGGCGCTCATGGCCATGTCGGAAGGCAAGTCGTTCAAACCCGCCGAAGCGCTGGGCGCGGGCGTGGTCGATGAAGTCGTCGATAATGACAAGGTGGTCGAAGCTGCCAAGACCTGGATCAAGACCAAGGGCGATCCGGTCCAGCGCTGGGACAAGAAGGATTACAAGATTCCCGGTGGCGGTCCGTACCATCCGGCGGGCGCTCAGGTCTTCATCATGGGCAATGCCTTGCTGCGCAAGCAGTCCTACGGCAATTACCCAGCGGTGGTGAACCTGATGCACAGCGTCTACGAAGGCCTGCAACTGCCGTTCGACACGGCGATCAAGGTCGAGACGCGCTATTTCGCCAAGACGCTGATGACGCCGCAGGCCAAGGCCATGCTGCGCACTTTCTTCTTCTCCATGCAGGCCATCGCCAAGGGCTCCGGCCGTCCGGCGGGCGTGCCCAAGGCCGAGTTCACGCAAGTCGCCGTTCTGGGCGCGGGCATGATGGGGGCGGGCATCGCCTACGTCCAGGCCTTGGCCGGTATCAAGACAATCCTGATCGATCGCGACCAGGAAAGCGCCGACAAGGGCCGCAAGCATTGCGAAGATCTGCTCATGAAGCAGGTATCGCGCGGCAAGATGACCAAGGAAAAGATGGCGGAGACGCTGGACCTGATCGTGGCGACACCCGATTACGACCAGATCAAGGGCTCTGAGCTGGTCATCGAAGCCGTGTTCGAAAACACCGAACTGAAGGAAAAGGTCACCAAGGACGCCGAGGCGCGCCTCTATTCGGGCGACAAGGCCGATAGCGCCATCTTCGGTTCCAACACCTCGACGATCCCGATTACGATCCTGTCCACCGCGTCGCAAAAGCCGGAAAACTTTATCGGCATTCACTTCTTCTCGCCCGTCGATAAGATGATGTTGGTCGAAATCATTCTCGGCAAGGAAACCTCTGACGAGACCCTGGCCAAGGCGATCGACTACGTCCTCAAGATCCGCAAGACACCGATCGCGGTCAATGACAGCCGCGGCTTCTACACGTCGCGCTGCTTCGCCACCTTCGTGGCCGAAGGCATGGCGTTGTGGGCCGACGGCTATGCCCCGGCTATCATCGACAATGTCGGTCGCATGACCGGCATGCCGCGCGGCCCGCTGGAAATGAACGACGACGTGGCGCTTGATCTTATGGTCAAGGTCCAGGCCGAGATGGCTAAGTCGCAGGGCGATGCCTATGTCCCGCTGGCCGGCGAAAAGGAAGTCGCCGACATGGTGGCCAAGGGCCGTTATGGTCGCAAGAACGGCAAGGGCTTCTACGACTATCCGGCGGAAAAGGGCGCCAGCAAGACCCTGTGGTCCGGCCTGTCCGACTATTTCACGCCGACCGTCACCGAAGCCGAACCGTCAGACGTCGCCGAAATCAAGACGCGCCTCCTGTACCGTCAGGCCGTCGAGGCGGCGCGCTGCTTCGAAGAAGGCGTCATCACCGATCCGCGTGAAGCCGATGTCGGCTCCATCCTGGCCTGGGGCTTTGCGCCTTGGTCGGGCGGGGTTATCTCGCTGATCGATTCCATCGGCGTGGCGGCTTTCGTCACGGAACTGGATCGTCTGACCAAGGCCTATGGTCCGCGCTTTGAACCGCCGAAGCTACTGCGTGATATGGCGGCCAAGGGCGAAACCTTCTACGGCCGCTTCGGCAAGGACGCCAAGGCCGGAAAAGCGGCGTAAGGACGCGGCCGTTAGATAGATGCTATCACCTCCCTGTCGCGCCGGCGGCGGGGAGGTTTTTTGTGGCGGATTTTGTACTGCACATAAATGTTGAAAGACTAACTGTAAAATACCATCGTTAAGCCGAAACGAACTGGAAAGGCATCACTTCAGTGCCGTTTGTAGATTAGCTGACTGCAATTGTAGTTGACGATAAAGAGCAACTGTGCGGAATGAGCTATCTAGGGTAATTTTGCGGCGGCTTATTTCTCAACATGTCTAAAGGCGATTGGAACCTCTACGCTGCAATTGGGATTGCTATTGCGATAATCGCAGTAGGTGTCTTGGGCCATGAAAGCAATAATAAATCCCAGAACAGAAACGCCCCGACTGCAATACATGTGGAACTTAAGTCGACATCGACTCGAAGTGCCGCGTTTCCCGCCAAATATTCCTATTCCTGCCAATATCCCAAAGACCACGATGATACTGTATTGTGCATAGAGTTGCGGAGTTCTGAGCTTGCTGGGACTGCGAACGACATAGCTTTGGTATCCCTCGTGGTTGCAATACTTGGTACTATTGGAACACTGATTGGTATATTGTTTGTGTGGTTTTCTCTCCGTGATGCCAGAGTGGCAATTAAATTGACACAAGAGCACTTCGAGGTTGAGAATAGGCCATGGGTGAAAATAACGCCCGCCGTTGCTAGCCAGATCTATATTGCAAACGGAGGAAGCTTTCAGGTCAATATAGACGTCACTGTTGAAAACGTCGGTCGGGGGAATGCTTTCAATGTCAGAATTTTGTCCTTTAGGGACTATATTGTCGATGGCGATTTTATATTGGCTGAGATGCAAGAAGCTATACAAGAAAGAGAAGGCGCTGAATCGTCTAATCGGAGAACTTTATTCCAAGGCGAAAAATTCACGCGGCAGATCGCATATAGAGTCGGAACTATCATGGACAATCAAATTGAGTTCACCACACGCGTGCTTACCGGCTGGGTGGAATATCAATTCTCGCCGAAGGGAAGTCGGCATTTTACACCTTTCGTCTGGCAATATCACGGATTGCACGGGCGAATAAATGCTGACGTCATGGAAAGCAGAGATTTGGGACGCATTTTCCAGAGCGATTTCACTCTGCCTCCAACATAGAGTAGCTATTAAATTGCAATGCTGATCCCAGCCCCCACTTCCGGCTCGCGTGTTTGCTATAAAATATCAGTTTGTGCCGAATTTCCCGTCGCGCACAAAAACTGACGCGTTCGGTTAGGTCTTATGGCTTGCGCGGCGTGGCGTTTCGCGCTTGAAGACAATCGTATACCAAGCTGTCCGCCTGCCGAGAGACCCGACATGAAAGAAACGACCCGCCTGACCAGCGCCACCTATGGCCGCGCCAACTCCCGCCGGGCGGTCAACACGCCGGTGGAACGCGGATCGACCGTGCTGATGGAAAGCGCCGAAGTCCTTTACAATGACGATATCAAGCCGACCTACGGTACGGATGGGCTGTCGACCCAGACCGAATTGTGCCGGCTTATCGCCGATCTGGAAGGGGCGAGCGAGGCCTATATTCTGCCCAGCGGTCTGGCGGCCCTGACCCTGCCCATCTTCGCCTTTCTGGCGGCGGGCGATGAGATACTGGTGGCCAATGCCGCCTATCGCCCGGTGCGGCGGTTCCTCGATACCCAGTTGAAGCGTTACGGCGTGACCGCCCGCTATTACGATCCGGCCCTGACGGCGGAGGCGGTGCTGGCCCTGGCCACGCCGGCCACCAAGATGATCTATGTCGAAAGCCCGGGGTCGCTGACCTTCGATATTCAGGACATTCCCGGCATCGCCCGGCTGGCGCGCGAACGCGGCATCCTGACCCTATGCGACAACACCTATGGCGCGGGCGTGCTATTCAAGCCGTTGCAGCACGGTGTCGATCTCAGCATGCAGGCCCTGACCAAATATGTCGGCGGGCATTCCGACGTGCTGATCGGGTCTTTGTCGGTGTCCGATCCCAAACTGGGCAAGGTCATCTACGACACCATCAAGGCGTGGGGCTTCTTCACCTCGGCCGACGAATCCTATCTGGCGTCGCGCGGCATTCGTTCCCTGCATCTGCGCATCAAGCAGTCGGGCGACAGCGCGCTGAAGATCGCCAAATGGCTGGAAGGCCGTCCGGAAGTTCTGCGCGTCGTCCATCCGGGGCTGGCCAGTCATCCTGGCCACGACATCTTCGCCCGCGATTTCACCGCGGCCAACGGCCTGTTCATGGTGCTGTTCAAGGGCAACGGCGAGGCCGATTCGCAGGCCTTCCTTAACCGGCTGAAGCTGTTCGGGTTGGGGTTCAGCTGGGGCGGTTACGAAAGCCTGGCGACCAATTGCGAGCCGCAGATCCGCACGCGCACCCGCATAGGCGACGCGCCCGATCCGTACCGCGAAGGGTCGGCGGTGCGCTTCTATGTCGGGCTGGAAGATGCCGACGACCTGATCGCGGATATCGAACAGGCGCTGAGCGTCTTTTCAGCCTAAGGGCGGATTCAAAGGTCGTACAGCCCGGCCTTGGCCGTAAAGGCCGCATGGGCGGCGTGGAACTCGGTTTTCAGCCGCGCGACCAGATCGGCGACGGGCAATATGTCATGAATGGAGCCGACGCCCTGACCGGCGGACCAGATGGTCTTCCACGCCTTGGCTTCGGTGTTCAGTTCCTCGGCCATGTCGATCTTGTGGTGCGGGTCTTTCGCCGCGGCCGGATCCAGGCCGTTATTGATGAGGGACGGCGTCAGGAAGTTGGCATTGATGCCGGAAATGGCGTCGGTATAGGTGATGTCCTTGGCCGAGCTTTCGATCAGCATTTCGCGGTAGCCTTCGACGGCGCGGGCCTCTTGGGTCGCTATAAAGCGCGTGCCCATATAGCCCAGGTCGGCCCCTGCCATCAGGCCCGCCGCTACGTCGCCGCCGGTCGATTGCGCGCCGGACAGCAGGATGGTGCCTTTGAAAAATTCGCGCACCTCGTTGAGGAGGGCAAACGGATGTTGATTGCCGGCATGGCCACCCGCACCGGCCGACACCAGGATCAGGCCATCGACGCCGGCCTCCATCGCCTTGCGCGCATGGCGGGCATTGATGACATCATGAAAAACGACGCCGCCATAGGAATGGACGGCATCGACGATGTCCTTGACCGCGCCCAGCGAGGTGATGACCAGGGGCACCTGATGCTGAACCGTGATCTGAATATCGGCCATCAGGCGCGTATTGGTGTTGTGAACGATCAGGTTGACCCCGAAGGCGGCGTCATTCGGCCCCAGCGCTGCCTTGATCTGGTCCAGCCACTCGGCATAGCCCTCGCTGGTCCGTTGATTGAGCGCCGGAAAGGTGCCGATCATGCCTGATTTGCAGGTGGCGATGACCAGTTCGGGGCCCGATACCAGAAACATCGGGGCGGCGACGGCGGGAAAGCGCAGGTTTTTGCTCAGCGAAGCGGGGACGGCCATTTCATTTCCTCTTTATCTTCCGCTCAAGCGTGCCAAAACGACGGGAGCGTTTTGCAGAGATTACGCTGAAATTGACGTTCGCGTAAAGTTGAAAGTGCGCGGTTGGCGGGCTATATCCAGCGGATGAGCCATTACACAGATAGTCTGACGCAACTGGGCGGCGATGCCCGTCCGGTCAATGATCCCGCCCAGGCGACGCTGGAACGCGTGCCCAATCCGCATAGTGATGTCGACTATGTCGCGCGCTTTACTGCGCCGGAGTTTACCTCCCTGTGCCCCGTGACGGGCCAGCCCGATTTCGCCCATCTGGTCATCGACTACGTGCCGGGGGACTGGCTGGTCGAATCCAAGTCGTTGAAGCTGTTCCTGACCAGTTTCCGCAATCACGGCGCCTTTCATGAGGATTGCACCGTCTATATCGCCAAGCGTTTGAAGGACCTGCTTGAGCCGCGTTGGCTGCGCATTGGCGGGTTCTGGTATCCACGCGGCGGCATCCCGATCGATGTCTTCTGGCAAACCGGCGACGCGCCAAAGGGCGTCTATGTGCCGGACTTCGGCGTGCCGACCTATCGCGGCCGGGGATAAATTCTATGCAGGGGCTGTGGGGGAATTTCTGGTTTCGGACGGTAGTGGTGGTGGCTATTGCACTGCCCATAGCCATCTTGGCGCTCTGGATTACGCCCTATATAGCTGTCGGTTTGGGGGCGGCTTTCGGCATCAAAGGTATTTCGCAGGATGTCAGCTTTGCATTTCGACCCAGCATGTTTTTAGCCGCCTTGCCTCTTTTACCGTTTTGGCTGTTGGCCGAACCGCGCCTGTGGGGACGCCGGGCGCCGCTGCCGTTCGCCAGTTACCTGACCTTTGTGGTGGTGTTTTTTCTGGTCCTGTTTTTGTCCCTTTTTGTGCTGGTTCAATATGGCCTAACTGACCCCATGTTGAATCTGGGGATTCTTTTTGGCTGTTATTTGGGGGCGGCCCTATTGGCCGGTGGCGCCGGCTACGGCTATTACCGGTTCTGGCGACGCAGGCAAGATCGCCGGCCGCCCGTAATTCCGGACGTGTTTTAGGCTTCGCCTAGCCCTGCCACCACGACACACGGCTGGCGTAGTCGGGACGTTCGCGTTCCAGCGGCGCTTCCGACGGGGTGCCGAGGAAGATCCAGCCCGCGACGTTTTCACCGTCACTCAGGCCGAGGAGGGCCTTGGCCTCGTCGTCATAGCTGTACCAGTCGGTGATCCAGTTGGCGCCGTAGCCGAGCGCGCCGGCAGCGATCAGCAGGTTCTGGCAGACGGCAGCGGCGGACAATTGCTGTTCCCACAACGGCTTCTTGTACGGAAAGACCGGGCTGGAAATGACCAGCAGGGCTTCGGGCGGGATGGACAGTTTTTGCAACGCACCCACCGCCTTGCGGTCATCGCGCGATTCCGCGAGGGCTTTGAGCCGTTCGACCAGGCGCGCCTTGCTGTCCGGGGTAAAGCGGACGATGCGCCACGGCCCCAGCTTGCCGTGGTCAGGCACCCGAAACCCGATGCGGATCAAGAGGTCGATCTCGTCTTCGGACGGGGCGGGCAGGCCGAGCGTCGGCGCCGGCGCGCTGCGGCGATGGAACAACGCATCCAGGGTTTCGGCGGACTTTTTTTGCGGTACGGGCTGGCCGAATTCGATCGGGGTCTGGTCAAAGGCGGGGAGGGACATGCTATGGCTTTCGCGAAGAGACTCGATGCGTCCACATATAGGTGACCCGTGACCGATAAGAAACCCAACCTGCCGCCCTGGGATAGCGAAACCGCCCTGGCCCAGCGCCCGGGCTGGCAAAACGTCAAATCGCATGTCGCCTTCCAGAACCCGTGGATCACCGTCGAAAGCCACGATGTTGTCGCCCCCACCGGGCGGTCGGCACATTACGGTGTGGTGCGCTTCGCCAATCGCGCCATCGGTGTATTGCCCCTGTTCGATGACGGCACGGTGCCCATGGTCGGGCAGGCGCGGTTTGCGCTCGGGTCCTATAGCTGGGAAATACCCGAAGGCGGCGCGCCCTTTGACGAAGATCCGCTCGATGGCGCCAAACGCGAACTGCGCGAGGAGGCAGGCCTGATTGCCGCCAACTGGACACAGATTGCGCAGCTGGAGCTATCGAACTCGGTGACCGATGAGGTGGCGGTCTGCTATCTGGCGACGGGTTTGAGCGAAGGCGATGTCGAACCGGACGATACCGAAGTGTTCGCCCATGCGCGCGTGCCGTTCCGCGATCTGCTTGAAGCGGTAAAAAATAATCAGGTGCGCGATGTCCTGACCGTTGTCAGCGTATGGCGCGTGTACCATATGGCCGTGACGGGTGATTTGCCGCCGCATCTGCGAGATGCTATAGTTGGCTGAGATAATGCAGGAGAGTCTCATGGCTCAGGTTTTCGAAGTCATCAACCCGGACGACAAGCCGATCTGGCTCAATCTGCGCCAAGAGGCGTCGGATGCGCTGGCGGCTGAGCCCGGCCTGGCGTCCATGCTGCATTCCACCATCCTGTCGCACGACGATCTGGCCAGCGCGCTGAGCTATCATATCGCGCGCAAGCTGGGCGACGACACCATTCGCGGCATGACCCTGCGCGAAATCGTGCGCAAGGCCTACGCCACCGAACCGGCTCTGGTCGAGTATGCCCAGGCCGATTTGCAGGCCGTCTATGAGCGCGATCCCGCCGCCAAGGGCTATTTGCAAGCCTTCATGTTCTTCAAGGGCTTCCTGTCGCTTCAGATTTACCGCGTATCGCACCGCCTGTGGCAGGAAGGCCGCCACACCATGGCGCATTTTCTGCAAAGCCGGGTGTCGGAACTGTTCCAGATCGATATCAACCCGGCCGCCCGTATCGGCAAGGGGGTCTTCCTCGACCACGGCACGGGCATCGTCATCGGTGAAACGGCAGTGGTCGGCGACGATTGCTCGATCCTGCAAGGGGTGACCCTGGGCGGGACCGGGGCGGAACGCGGCGATCGTCACCCCAAGGTCGGCCGCGGCGTGCTTTTGGGCGCGGGCGCCAATGTGCTCGGCAATATCACCATCGGCGACTATGCCAAGATCGCCTCGGGCTCCGTGGTGCTCAAGCCAGTTCCGGCCCATTGTACGGCGGCGGGTGTGCCGGCCAAGCTGATCAATTGCAAGACCTGCGAAGACCCGGCCCGCCAGATGGACCACACCATGCCGGATATCGATATCGATTATTCGATTTGATACCCTCGGCGGAGAACCGGGCTGATAGCTTGGGGATTGATGGGGTTCGGACGCGAAAAGGGTTTGCGCCGGATGCGTGGGCGCTTTAAAGCTCGCCACACACAAAGTTTATCCCTCGTCCGGGCGAATTGTGCTTAGTCTGCATAACCGCAGGACGAACCCCGTACATCCATCCGAGGCCCTATATGACCCCCGCAGAAATCACCAAGGTTCAGGATTACCTGTTCAACACTTTCAAGACCAAGGGCCTTGAGCTCAAGCCGCGCAAGCAGAAGGATTCGGCCGAAGTCTATATCGGTGAAGATTTCATCGGCGTGGTCTATGTCGATGAAGACGAGGAAGGTTCCTACATCTTCGAAATGGCGATCCTCAAGGAAGACCTGTAAGCCGGGGCGTTTCCCGCCTAAGATACAATTGAAAAAGCTCCGGGCGGATGTCCGGAGCTTTTTTATTGGCTTTGGTTTAGTCTGAGCTGAAAATATGTCCCTACATCTCGGCGTAGGGGTCGGCGTCCTTCTTGCGGCGGCGCTTGGCGACCGGCACCACGTCGGGCGGCGGCGGAGTGGCGGTGCGTTCATATTCGGCGCGTGCCTTGCGCACCTTGGCCTCGGCCTTATTGACCTTACGCAATTGCAGTTCCTCGCCCAAGGCCTGAACGATCTGCGAGAAGGTGGGCAGGAGTTGCGGGAAGCGTGTGGCAACAAAGCCCGCGACGATTGCCGCCACTGTGGCCAGCACAGGTGACACGGGCGACAGGGTATCGATGATGCGCGAAATGCTGCCGACCGATGAATTGGCAAACGCTTCGTCGATCATCGACTGGCGGCGCTTCTTTTGGTTTTGCGGCAAGGCCTTGAGGCCGAAATAGATGACGACCGGCAAAAGGAAGATGCCGCCCAGGGCCAGCGGGCCCCACAGTTCGCCCAGCAATTGGACGGCGATCTTGTGGATGCCGATGCTGATCCAGATCAAACCCAGCATGGCCGAGGCCAGGATCAGCACCAGCCCGATCAGTGAGGATTTGAAATTTTCGAACTGGTGGGAAAAATTGAACATTTGGCTTCCTGGGAATCTGATCACTTGGGCCGATCTAACGGCACAAATATATAAAAGGACAATATGAATAAAGCCCCTTTATGTCGCACGAGGCCACGTGGTAGACACGGCCAAAGATTAACGGGTGGATTTCAGGACGCATGCTGTTTCTTCAGGGCATATGGCATTCGGCCAAGGTGATCGGCGCGGGGCTATATTGGCTTATGTCGCTGGGCTTCCTGTGGGGTGGGCTCATGCAGTGGGGCAAGGATCCGCTGCTGGGTCAGGTCTGTGTCGGCTTTGTCATTTGCCTGTTCTGCCTGCGCATCGTGCTGGTGAAGCGGGTTGTGACGGCGGCGGTGTTCAATGTCGCCGCCTGCCTGGTGTTTTTCGTTTTTGTCGCCATTCTCCAGGCCAAGGGCATGACGGGGCAAGCCTGAGTGAGGCCTGATTGGCAAGGCATAACTGGCCCTATGCGGTTTCGTTCAGCGCGTCGCGGATGATTTCGACGGTCCGGTCGATATGCGATTTTTCGATGATCAGCGGCGGGGACAGGGCGATGATATCGCCGGTGACGCGGATCAGCAGGCCTTTTTCAAAGCACCGGTCGAAGACCTCAATGGCGCGGGCGGTGGGCGCGCCGGGCCTTGATTGCAGTTCGATGCCGCCGATGAGGCCGAGATTGCGGATATCGATGACGTGGGGGGCGTCGCGCAACGAATGGACGGCCGCTTCCCAGTAGGGCGCCATTGTGGCGGCGCGGGCAAACAGGTCCTCTTCGGCATAGACGTCAAGCGTGGCAATGCCGGCGGCGCAGGCCAGGGGATGGCCGGAATAGGTGTAGCCATGGAACAGTTCGATGGGGGTATCGGCCGTTTGCATGAAGGTGTCGTAGATGCGGTTGGACACGGCGACCCCGCCCATGGGCACGGTGGCGTTGGTGATGCCCTTTGCCATACAGATCATGTCGGGCATGACGCCGAAATAGTCGGTGGCGAAGGCCGCGCCCAGGCGGCCGAAACCGGTGATGACCTCGTCGAAAATCAGCAGAATATCGTGTTTGTCGCACAGGGCGCGCAAGCGTTGCAGATAGCCCTTGGGCGGCACTAGAACGCCTGTCGATCCGGCCACCGGCTCGACGATGACCGCAGCGATGGTGGAGGCATCATGCAGGGCGACCAGCCGTTCCAGCCCATCGGCCAGGTCGGCGCCGTTATCGGGTTCGCCCTTGGCGAACAGGTTGCCGCCGACGCCATGGGTGTGCGGCAGATGATCGACACCGGTCAGCAGCGAGCCGAAATACATGCGATTGCGCACGATGCCGCCGACACTGATGCCGCCGAAGCCGGTGCCGTGATAGGCGCGTTCGCGTCCGATCAGGCGGGTCTTGCTGGCCTGGCCGCGATTGCGTTGATAGGCCAGCGCGATTTTGAGCGCCGTGTCGGCTGATTCCGAACCCGAATTGGTGAAAAAGACACGCTTGAGGTCACCGGGCAGTATGCCGGCCAGTTTGTGCGCGAATTCGAAGGCCAGGGGGTGGCTCATATTGAAGGTGGGGGCGAAATCCATAATGGCCGCCTGGGCCTGGATCGCTTCGGTGATCTTGGCCCGCCCGTGGCCGGCATTGACGCACCATAGCCCGGCGGTGGCATCCAGGATTTCGCGGCCATCGACATCGCGGTAATGCATGTCGCGCGCGCTGACCAACAGTTTTGGCCGTGCCTTGAACGCCTTGTTGGGCGTGAACGGCATCCAGAAGTTTTCGAGATTAATATTTTCGGTCGAAGCGTGTGTGTTCATTTTGATTTTACGTCGCAAGGCTTAACAGAGAGGTTCGGTTTCGTTTACGAATCCGGCACGATCTGTGCTAAGGTGGGGAAGATTGCCTGAGTGTGATCACAAAAGCCTTCGGGCTGCAAGAGGTGGAGTGAATGGTCGTCATCAGTTTGGATACCGCGTCAGGGGACGCCAAGATGCACGACCAGGTGTATGACCGCCTGGCCGAGGCCCTGATTCAGGGCCAGATTCCCCCCCTGAAATCGGTGTCCCTGCGATCGCTGGCGCAAGGTCTGGGCGTATCGCCCATGCCGGTGCGCGAAGCCGTGCGCCGCCTGATCGCGGAAAAGGCGTTGGAGTTGCAACCGTCGAACAAGCGGCTGCGGGTGCCGGACCTTACGGAAAAGCGATTGACACAGTTGATGACGGCGCGCCAGTGGGTCGAGCCGGAGCTGGCCTATCTGGCGACCTCGCGCATGACCCGCGACAGCATAAAACGCCTGCGCGACGACGACGCTAAGCTGATGACCGCGCTTAGCAAGGGCGATGTGTCGGGCTACATGCAGGCCAACCAGGATTTCCATTTTTCGATCTATGCCCGCGCCGATGCCGACCTGTTCTACGACATGGCGCGGACGCTGTGGCTTCAGGTCGGGCCGTTCATGCGCGTTGTGTTTGGGCGCATGGGCACGGTGCATCTGCCCAAGGATCACCATCAGGAAATGATCGCCGCCTTTGAGCGCGGCGATGCCGAAGCGGTCAAGGCATCGATGGCCGCCGATATCCATGAGGGCATGAACCTGATGCTCGACGCCATCAAGGCCCAGTCGCAGGCGGAGCCCGCCAAGCGGCGCAAGCGGGGATAGCGCGTCGCGGGCAGGTTATTTGCCGGGGCCTCCTCACGTAAACTCTACCGCTGCGGGGCCTTGACACCCGCATGACCGGCATTGTCTAATTGTGATCACAAGACGCCTGAGGTGACCCATGCCGACTTCTCCGCCGCAGACCCCCGCTGATACGCTTACCGGCGTTCTGGCCGCGATGGCGGCGATCGCCAAGCCCGACAAGGCCGTCATCGAAGGCATGGAGGTAGGGTCGGCCTCGCAACGGACCTTCGACAACCTGTCGTCGCGCGATGGATCGCTGATCAACCGCATTGCCGCCTGCGATGCCGCCGATGTCGATGCCGCCGTTCATTCGGCGCGCACAGCGTTCGAGGATGGCCGCTGGCGCAACCTGGCCCCCAAGGCGCGCAAAATCATCCTGCACCGGCTGGCCGATCTGATGAGTGCCCATGCAGAAAACCTGGCCCTGCTGGAAAGCCTGGACACGGGCAAGCCGATCAGTGACGCCCGCGCCGTCGATATCCCGCTGGCCATCAACAGCACGCGCTATTACGCCGAAGCCATCGACAAGGTCTATGGCGAGGTCGCGCCTACGCCTGAGGACCGTCTGAGCTATGTCGTCCACGAACCGTTGGGCGTGATCGGGGCCATCGTGCCGTGGAACTTCCCGCTGCACATGGCGATGTGGAAGGTGGCGCCCGCCCTGGCCATGGGTAATTCCGTGGTGCTGAAACCAGCGGAAAATTCGTCGATGACGGCCCTCTATACCGCAGCCCTGGCGCTCGAAGCCGGTGTGCCGCCGGGTGTATGGAATGTCGTGCCCGGTTTGGGCGGTGAGGCCGGCGAGGCGCTGGCCCTGCATATGGATGTCGATATGATCGCCTTTACCGGCTCCGGTCCGGTCGGGCGGATGCTGATGCACGCCTCGGCCGACAGCAATCTCAAGCGGGTGTCGCTGGAGCTTGGCGGCAAAAGCCCGCAGATCGTTTTCGCCGACTGTGACGATCTGGACGGCGCGGCGGCGAATGCCGCCTGGGGCGTCTTTTACAATCAGGGCCAGGTGTGCACGGCGGCGTCGCGGCTGCTGGTCGAGGCGTCGATCAAGGACGTCTTCGTTGAAAAGGTCCTGGCGGTCGCTAGGTCCATCAAGGTCGGCGACCCGTTCGATCCAGCCACGCGGTTCGGCGCCATGATTTCATCGCGCCAGATGCATACCGCTCTGGAATATATCGAACGCGGTCAGGCGGGCGGCGGCAAGTTGCTGATGGGCGGCGTACAGGCGCGCGGCGACAGTGGCGGTTTCTATGTCGAACCGTCCGTGCTCGATATCGCGCCCGACAACATACTGGCGCAGGAAGAGGTGTTCGGGCCGGTGCTCAGCGTGATGACCTTTACCGACGAAGCCGACGCCTATCGCATTGCCAATGACACCATCTACGGTCTGGCGTCCGGCGTCTGGACCGCCAATATCGGTAAGGCCATGCGCGCCGCCAAGGCGCTTAAGGCCGGGCTGGTCTGGATCAATGGCTGGGACGCGTGCGACATCACCTCGCCGTTCGGCGGCGTCAAGCAGTCGGGATTCGGGCGCGATCGCAGCCTGCACGCCCTCCACAAATATGCCGACCTCAAGGCGGTTTCCATCAGTTTCAAGGCGTAATTTCATGCAATTGTCTTCCGCGCAAAAGGCCCTGTTGGGTGACTATATCCACGCCGACGCCGCACCCGGCCGTTTCGCCGTTCTCAATCCGGCCGACGGCTCGACCCTGTGCTACGTCCAGAATCAGGGCGCGGCGGAGACGACCGCCGCCATCGCCGCCGCCGATGCCGCTTTCGCCGGCTGGTCCGGGCTTACGGCCAAGGCGCGCTCGATCATCCTGAAAAAATGGAATGAGCTGGTTCTGGCCCATCTCGAAGACATGGCCATGCTGGTCACGCTGGAGCAGGGGCGACCGATCAAGGAAACGCGCGGCGAAGTGACCTATGGCGCCTCCTTCATCGAATGGTTCGCCGAAGAGGCCAAGCGCGCCTATGGCCGCACCATTCCGGCCACCTTGCCGGGTAAGCATCTTCAGACCATCAAGCAGCCGGTCGGGGTATGCGCCGCCATCACCCCGTGGAATTTTCCGATTTCGATGATCACACGCAAGGTGTCGCCCGCCCTGGCCGCCGGTTGCACCGTGGTCATCAAGCCGTCGGAAGAGACGCCGCTGTCGGCCCTGGCGCTGCTGACACTGGCCCGCCAGGCGGGTATGCCCGACGGCGTGATCAGCATGATCACCTCGACCACGGCGAAAGAGGTGGGCGAGGCGATGACCTCTGACCCGCGCGTCAAGAAGCTGAGCTTTACGGGCTCGACCCCGGTGGGCAAGCTGCTCTATGCGGCCTGCGCGCCGACCATGAAGAAGGTGTCGATGGAATTGGGCGGCAATGCGCCGTTTCTGGTGTTTGACGACGCGAATATAGACGACGCCATCGAAGGGGTTCTGGCATCGAAATATCGCAATTCCGGCCAGACCTGCGTCTGCGCCAATCGTATCCTGGTCCAGGCCGGTATCTATGACCGCTTTACCGCCGCTCTGGTCGAGCGGGTCAAGGCGATGAAGCTGGAACCGGGCTGGCAGGAAGACTCTCAGCTTGGGCCGCTGATCAACCAGAAGGCTATCGACAAGGTGGTGCACTTGGTCGATGACGCGGTGGCGCATGGGGCGAAGGTCGCCACCGGCGGCCATGTCGATGGCCAGGGACCGCTGTTCTATCAGGCGTCGGTCCTGACCAATGTGACCGAGGACATGGAGATTTTCTCGACCGAAATCTTCGGCCCCGTGGCGCCTCTGTTCAAGTTCGACAGCGAGGATGAGGCCATCCGCATGGCCAATGATACGCCGTTCGGTCTGGCGGCCTATGCCTATACGCGCGATATCGGCCGGGCCATGCGTGTGGCGTCGAAGCTGCAATATGGCATGGTCGGCATGAATGACGGCGTGATCTCGACCGAGGTGACGCCGTTCGGCGGCATCAAGGAATCCGGCATCGGCCGCGAAGGGGCAGTTGAGGGGCTGGAGGAATATCTCAGCGTCAAATATATTTCCTATGGGGGCCTGGGTGCGATCTAGAGGTTTCAAGGAAGCGACCCAGCGTCAGGCGTGCCTTTCCTTATACCGCCCTGCTTGCGGGGCGGGGGACTTGCTTCGCCAAACACCCAGTAGCCAGTTGGTCCTTAGTGAGAACCTGTTCAATGTAGTTTTAGACGTCCGTAAGGCCCCCACCCCCAGATCTTGCGCGACGGAAACGCAAGTATTTGAATATGTTCCGTCAATGCGACGCGCTTCGTGCGGTCCCCCGCCCCACAGGTGGGGCGGTATAAGAGGGCAGGCCGTTAGCCCTTTCAGTGGGGAGCTGGTTTGAGCACGCTGCACGACTTCATCGCCGAACAACGCGAGATATTCGCAGGCGCGCATCCGCAATCGCGGCGGCTGGCCGAGGCGGGGAACGCGTGGCGTGGTGGTGTGCCCATGCATTGGATGCGCGACTGGGCGACGCCCTTTCCGATCTATGTGACATCGGCGCATGACGCGACCCTGATCGATGCCGACGGCGTGGCCTATGATGACTTTTGCCTGGGCGACACGCCGTCCATGTTCGGCCATGCCCGTCCTGAGCTGGCGGCGGCGGTGGCGCGTCAGGCCGGGGAGGGCGTCGGCTTCATGCTGCCGACCGCGCGGTCCAATGCGGTGGGCGAGCTGTTGCGCTGTCGGTTCGGTCTGGCGCAATGGCAGGTGGCGACCACGGCGTCTGACGCCAATCGTGCCGTCATCCGCTGGGCGCGCGCCATTACCGGCCGCGACCAGATCCTGATTTTCGACGGCTGTTACCATGGCATGGTCGATGACTGTTTTGTGGCGCTGAAGGATGGCCAGCCGGTCAACAAGGCGGGGCTGATTGGCCAGGTCGTCGATCAGACGCGCACCACCCGCGTCATTCCGTTCAATGATGTTTCGGCGCTTAAAGAGGCGCTGGAAACCGGCGATGTGGCCGCCGTCCTGGCGGAGCCGGTGATGACCAATTGCGGCATGATCGCGCCATCGCCAGGGTATCATGCGCGTCTGCGCGAACTGACACAGCGTCATGGCACCCTGCTGATCATGGATGAAACCCACACCTTGTCGTCTGGGCCGGCCGGTTATTGCGGCGTTCACGGCCTCAGTCCGGACATGTTCGTGGTCGGCAAGGCGATTGCCGGGGGCATACCGGCCGCCGTTTGGGGCGTGACCGCGGACGTGGCCGCCCGCATGGATGCCACTCAGGCGCGGATCGGGCCGGGGCAATCGGGCATCGGCACCACCTTGTCGGGCAATGCCCTGGTCATGGCGGCGATCGAAACCATGCTGACTGAGGTGATGACGGACGCCGCCTATGCCCATATGCTGGATGGGGCGGCGCGGCTGGTCGACGGCCTGCGTGGGGTCATTGCTGACAAGGCATTGCCGTGGAGCGTGGCCCATGTCGGCGCGCGTGCCGAGCTGATCTTCACCCCCGAAGCGCCGCAAAATGCCGCGGCCATGCGCGCGGTGCTGGACCACGACCGACTGGAAGCGTTTCATCTCTATCTGATCAATCAAGGCGTATTGATTGCGCCGTTTCACAATATGATGCTTATCTCGCCAAAGACCGGATTCGACGCGATCGACCGGCTGGTCGCGGCGGTGGCGCAATTTTCTGAGGACCTACCCAAATGAGCACATTCGGCAAGTCGAAACTTCCCGCCAAAACCACCTCCAAGGCCGTGGCCAAATCCGATCGCGGCCTGCCGCCGTCGCCGCGTGTCGCGACGGTCGAGGAGGCCCAGGCCTTCCTGGATGCTCACCCGAACATCGTCTATTTCGAAATCCTGTTCACGTCGATGACAGGCGTGCCGCGCGGCAAGCGCCTGCGCCGTCATGAGCTTCTGCCCATCTATGAATACGGCCGTTTCCTGCCAGGTTCGATCCTGGTCGTCGATACGCTGGGGGCCGATTGCGAAGATACCGGGCTGGTGTGGGAAGACGGCGACGCCGACCGCGTGGCGCGGCCGGTGCCCGGCACCTTGGTGCCCGCGCCGTGGTTGGGCGATGATGTTGGCCAGGTCATGCTGTCGCTTTACGAACTGGACGGCACACCTAATGATCTCGATCCGCGCCACGTGCTGCAAGGGGTGCTTGACCGCTATGCCGCCGACGGGTTGACGCCGGTGGTGGCGTGCGAACTGGAATATTATCTCGTCGATATCGAACGCGGCCATGACGGGAAATTGCAGCCGGCGACGAGTTTCAATACCGATGAAACGCCCAAAGGCATTCAAGTGTACGGCCTGCCGGAAATCGAACAGCACGGCGCCTTCTTCCGCCAGCTTTGGGAAACCGCCGACGCCCAGAACATCCCGCTGGAAGGCGCGATTTCGGAATTCGCGCCCGGTCAGGTCGAACTGACGCTGAAGCACAAGCCCGACGCCCTGCGCGCCGCCGATGACGCGGTGATGTACAAGCGCCTGGCCAAGGGCGTGGCCCTGTCCCTAGGGATCGAGGCGACCTTCATGGCCAAGCCGTGGTCAGACCGTGCCGGATCGGGTTTCCACGTCCACATCAGCGTCGCCGACCGCGACGGGCACAATCTGTGCGCCAGCGAGGACCCGCAAGGATCGAAGCTTTTGCACACTATGATCGGCGGCATGAAGGACCATCTGGCCGACTGCATGGGCATACTGGCGCCGGGCGCCAATTCATATAAGCGTTTCAAGGCCAATTCCTACGCGCCGGTCGGCCTGACCTGGGGCGTCAATAACCGCACCGTTTCCCTGCGCGTCACGGCCGGGCCGGCACACACGCGCCATGTCGAACACCGCGTCGCCGGTGCGGACGCCAATCCCTATCTGGTGCTGGCCGCCATCCTGGCCTGCGCCCACCACGGCATCACGCAAAAGACCAATCCCGGCCCAGCGGTCACCGGCAACGGCTATGCGGCGGCGGCCGAAAGCGGGGCCATGCTGCCGACCAACTGGTTCGCGGCGATAGATTATCTCGACAAATCCAAGGTGTTGCGCGACTATCTCGGCGACCGGTTCATCGACATGTATGTCAAGGTGAAGCGCACCGAGCAGGCGCGTTTCTTTGAGGAAATCACCGAGTTGGATTACGACTGGTATCTACGTAACGCCTGATCTGAACGCAGGCGGGCGCGAACGGTAAAATGGCGCGGGTCGCGGGGCGGCCTGCGTGCCCATGCCTGCTATTTTTCAAGGGGTCGAGGCTGGGCGACACGGCGGCGATCGGGCCGGATTGTCACGCCGGGCAAAATATTAACAATAAGCCGGGTTGTGATCACATTTTGGGATTGACAGCCTTGCCATCCCGTATTCCTCTAAGCCCTTCCGGGTTTTGCAGAAGACATCTTCACAGGAGACAGGCTTATGAGTTTGGGTTCGTCGCGTCGTTCGCTTTTGACCGCCATGGGGGCCGCCGCCGTGGGGATCAGCTTCGGTGGCCTGTCCGGGTGCACCAAGCCTGTCAGCAAGTCGATCAACTTCTATAACTGGGACACCTACATCGGCGACACGACTCTGGCCGACTTCGAAAAGGTGTCGGGCGTCAAGGTGAAGATGTCTATCTTCGCCACGAATGACGAACTGTTCGCCAAGATCAAGACGGGGAATGCCGGCTTCGATGTCATCGTGCCGTCCAACGATTTCGTCACCTATATGTCCGAAGCCGGGCTTCTGCTGCCGCTCGATCACGCCAAGTTGCCGAACCTAAAGAACATCGATCCGGCCTTCATGAACCCGCCTTACGATCCGGGCCGCAAGTTCAGCGTGCCCTATACCTGGCTGGTACTGGGTATCGGCTATCGCAAGTCGGCCATGAAAGATGGCAAGGTGCCCGATTCGTGGAAGTGGTTGTTCGATTCCGATCAGTACAAGGGTCGCATGGCCCTGCTACAGGAAGCCGGCGACCTGATGCGCCTGGGCGCCAAATATCTCGGCCACTCGGTCAATGGTATACCTGATGACGTGCTCAAGCAGGTCGAGGCCATGCTGATCAAGCAGAAGCCCTATATCAAGGCCTTCCACAGTGACGACGGCCAGGACATGCTGCTCAGTAAGGAAGTCGATATCGTCATGGAATATAATGGCGACATCGCGCAGGTAATGAAGGAAGACCCGGACCTGGATTTTATTGTGCCCAAGGAAGGCTCGCAAATCAATTCCGACACCTTGGCCATTCCGAAGGATGCGCCGAACCCGGAAGAAGCCCATGCCTTCATCAACTACATGATGGATGCAGAGGCGGGCGCCAAGATATACGAGAAAATCCTGTATCCGACGCCAAACGCCGCCGCCAAGGCTCTGATGCCGGAGTCTTACAAGAACAACCCCGTCATCTTCCCGTCTGCAGAGGTGATGGCCAAGTGCGAATACGCGGCCTTCGAAGGCCCGGCCCGCGCCCAGGTCTACGACGCGGCCTTGACGCGCATCAAATCCGCCTAAACCCGAAAACGCGCCGCAGGTCACTGCGGCGCGTTTTTCAACTGAAATCCCCCTCCGGCCTTCGCCCCCTCCGGGCGTGTGCGCCGTCTATGGAGCGACAGAATGGAACAAGGTTGGCGACAGGCCAAAGGCATGTTCTGGGCGATGCTCACTGCGCCCCTGTTCTGGCTCGTGGTCTTTTTCTTCGTGCCGCTGGGCATTGTCTGGCTGTACAGTTTCGGGGAAAACCGCGGCCTGATCGATATCGTCTTTACTGGCACCTGGTCGAACTACGCCCATATCTTCGATCTCAGTCAGCCCTATCTCGACATCTTCGTCAAATCCCTGTGGATCGCGACGCTCACCACCTTTTTCTGCCTGGTGCTGGGCTTTCCGGTCGCCCTGGCCATCACGTTTGCGCCGCCCAAGGCCAAGGCCTGGCTGCTCTTGCTCGTCATGCTGCCGTTCTGGACCAATCTTCTGATCCGCACCTATGCCCTCATGGCCTTCCTGCGGACCGAAGGCTATATCAACACCACCTATCACCTGTTCTTTGACCTGGCCAACGCGGTGGCGGGCGGGCATCTGGGCACGTTCCAGCCGATGGAATTGATGAACACAAACTTCGCCGTCGTGCTGGGTCTGGTTTTTGTCAATCTGCCCTTCATGATCCTGCCGCTCTATTCGACGCTGGACCGGATGGACCGCTCGCTTCTGGAAGCCTCGCTTGATCTGGGCGCCGGTCATATTTCGACCCTGTTCAACGTCGTGGTGCCGATGGCCGGAGCGGGGATCGTATCGGGCATATTGATCACCTTCATTCCCGCGCTTGGCTCCTACCTGACGCCGGACATGCTGGGCGGACCGGATTCGCAGATGATCGCCAATGTCATTGAAAGCCAGTTCAAGCGCGCCAACAACTGGCCGTTCGGCGCGGCCTTAAGCTTCATCCTGGTCTACATGACCTTCATCGGCATCGCCATTCAGGGGCTGCTGGAACGCAAGGACGCGAGGAGAAGCGCATGAGCGACGCCGTCATAACGCACAAGAAAACGCCACCCGGGCCGCTGGAATATCTGCGCCGCTGGCCGCTTCAGGTCTGGCTGGGTCTGGTGGCGTTCTTTCTCTACGCCCCGCTGATTTCGCTGATGGTGTTCAGCTTCAACGATTCGCGGTTCACCACGGTCTGGCGCGGCTTCACGCTGAAATATTATGACAAGGCTTTCCACAATTCGAGCCTGATCGAAGCCTTTGGCAATTCGTTGACCATCGCCTTTTTCTCGACCCTGATCTCCGTGGTGCTGGGGGCCATGGCCGCCATCGTCCTGTGGCGGTTCCGTTTCCCGGGTAAGACCGCCTTCAATGCGGGCCTGGCCATACCGATCGTTGTGCCGGAAATCTGCATGGGCGTCGGCATGCTGGTCTTCTTTGCCAAGGTCTTGCCCTGGCCGCAGAACCTGACCTGGCCATTCAATCTGGGCGCCATCATCATTGCCCACGTGTCCTTTTCCTTCCCGTTCGTCGCCGTTGTCGTGCGGGCAAGGCTGGCCAGTTTCAACCGCGAACTGGAAGAGGCGGCTAAGGACCTCGGCGCGTCGGAGTTCCGCACCCTGATGGATGTATTGGTGCCGCATATTCAGCCGTCGCTGGTGGCGGGGGCGCTATTGGCCTTTACCCTCAGCCTGGACGATTTCGTCATCACCTTCTTCACGGCGGGACCGGATACGGTCACCTTCCCGGTCAAGGTCTATTCCATGGTGCGGTTCTCGGTCACACCCGAAGTCAATGCCGCCTCGACCATCCTTATCATCGTCACTGTCCTTCTGACCTTCCTCGCCCTGAAATTTCAGGGTTCCAGCGCCCTGACCGCCGGCCATGACGGCGGCGCGGAGACCAAGTAACATGAGCCATCCCATCATCAGCTTCCAGAATGTGAGCAAACGTTTCGGCAAGACGACCGCCGTCGATAATGTGTCGCTGACCATAAACGAAGGCGAGTTCTTCTCGCTGCTCGGGCCGTCCGGCTGCGGCAAGACCACGTTGTTGCGTATGCTGGCCGGGTTCGAAATGCCGACCGAGGGTCATATCCTGATCGACGGCAAGGACGTCTCCCTGACGCCGCCGAACCAGCGCCCGGTCAATATGGTGTTCCAGTCCTACGCCGTCTTTCCGCATATGACGGTGCTCGATAATGTCGCCTATGGCCTGAAAATGGATGGTGTGCCGGCGGCTGAACGCCGCGACCGCGCCGAAGAGGCGTTGGGGCTGGTACAGTTGGCCGGATATGGCGCGCGCAAGCCGGATCAGTTGTCGGGCGGCCAAAGACAGCGGGTCGCGCTGGCGCGGGCCCTGGTCAAGAAGCCGCGCGTGCTGTTGCTCGATGAACCGCTATCGGCGCTCGACGCCAAGCTGCGTGACGCCATGCGCTCGGAACTGACCTCCTTGCAGCAAAAGGTCGGCATCACCTTCATCATGGTGACCCACGATCAGGACGAAGCCCTGGCCATGGCGACACGATGCGCGGTGATGAACCGGGGGCTGTTGCAACAGGTGGCGACGCCGTCCGACCTGTATGAATTTCCCAATTCGCGCTTCGTTGCCGACTTCATCGGCAGCGTGAACATGTTCGAAGGCACGCTGGACGTCGATGAGCCCGATCACGCCATTATCGCCACCGCCGAGGCCGGGCCGATCTATCTCGACCACGGTGTCACCGGCGCGACCGGCGCAACCGTGTGGGCGGCGGTGCGGCCGGAAAAGATCGAGATGCACAAGCGCACCGACACACCGCCAAAGGTGGACGACGCGCCGGAAGGCTATAACGTCATTGCCGGCGCGGTCCGCCATCTGGTTTACCTCGGTTCTGAAACCATCTACGAGGTCGAAATCACCGGCGGTAAGCTGATCAAGGTGGTGCGTCCGAACCTGACGCGCTGGGATCAGGAAGACTTCGTCATCGGCGAAGCGGTCTGGCTCAGCTTCCATGCCTGTTCGCCGGCCGTTTTGCTGAGTTGACCATGCCGCATAGTAAGCCCGTTGTCGGCATCATGGCCTGCAACCGGACGGTCGGTGTCGAAAACGCCCACGCCGTCATGGAAAGATACGTGCGCGCCGCGACCGTATATGGCGATTGCCACGCCTTGCTTATTCCGCCCATGGCCGATGGCTTTTCGTCGGCGGCCCTGACGGCGCGGCTGGATGGGCTCATGCTGACCGGATCGCCATCCAATGTGCAATCGGAGCTCTATGGCGGTGAGGGCGGGGACGGTCCGTTCGACGAAGGCCGCGACGCTGTGTCGATGGGCATGATCGAATGCATGGTCACCCTGGGCAAGCCCGTCTTCGGCATTTGTCGCGGGTTTCAGGAAATCAATGTTGTCCTGGGCGGTACTTTACGCGGCGATGTCGGTTTCGGAGCGCATAATGGGGCCAACGGCATAGATCACCATGCGCCGGACGGCACCGATTTCTTTGCCCTGTTTGACAACAGCCATGAGGTCGCCTTGACGCCGGATGGGGTGCTGGAAGGCGTCTATGGCCGTGACACGCTACGGGTCAATTCCGTCCACTATCAAGGCGTGGATCGCCTCGGCGAAGGGCTGAGCGTGGAGGCGGTGGCGCCGGATGGATTGATCGAAGCGTTCAGCGCCAATATCAGCGGATCGCAGGTGCTGGGGGTGCAATGGCATCCGGAATGGCACACCGATACCCAGCCGGAAAGCCAGGCCTGGTTCCGCATGATGGGCCAGGCGTTGCGCGGCCTGCCTTTGCGTTAAATGCACGCAAAATTGTGATCACAATATTTGACTTGGGCGCGGATTTCACGCAGATTGGGGGCATATTCGCCCCTGATCGTGGCGCACCGGGTTAGCCTTTCATCCGGCCCTTTTGGGCCACCGTCTCCCATTTCAGAGACGGGGAGGGGGGCGGTGTGGTACGGCACCGGCCTTGACAAGGAAACGCCTCTCATGAACGCTCCGACGCCTCCGCCCCTGCGCAATTACGACATGAACGAGTTGAAGAAACTCGACATGGCGCACCATATGCCGGCCCAGACCGATTATAAGCTTCAGCATGAACTGGGCGGGTCGCGTATCATCACGCGTGCCGACGGGTGCGTGATCACCGATGCCGAAGGCAAGTCGCTGCTCGACGGCATGGCCGGGCTGTGGTGCGTCAATGTCGGCTATGGCCGCGAAGAACTGGCCCGCGTCGCCTATGAGCAGATGCTGGAACTGCCCTATTACAACACCTTCTTCAAGACGGCGACGCCGCCGCCGGTCAAGCTGGCGGCCAAGATCGCCGAAAAGATGGCCCTGTCCAATCCCGACCTGACGCACGTCTTCTTCAATTCGTCGGGCTCGGAAGCCAATGACACGGTCTTCCGGCTGGTGCGCTATTACTGGGACCTCAAGGGCGAACCGAAGCGCAAGATCTTCATTTCGCGCCGCAATGCCTATCACGGCTCGACGGTGGCCGGGGCATCGCTCGGCGGCATGACCTTCATGCACGCGCAGGGCGACCTGCCGATCCCGGGTATTGAGCATGTCGATCAGCCCTATCATTTTGGCGAAGGGTTCGGCGAAGACGCCGCCGCCTTTGCCGACCGCGTGGCGCAATCGATCGAGGATCGCATCCTGGCCGTGGGGCCGGAAAATGTCGCGGCCTTCATCGGCGAGCCGGTCCAGGGGGCTGGCGGTGTCATCATCCCGCCCGACAGCTACTGGCCCAAGGTCGAAGCCATCTGCCGCAAATATGGCATCCTGCTCATCTGCGACGAAGTGATCTGCGGCTTCGGGCGGCTGGGGCATTGGTTCGGCCATCAGCACTGGGGCATCAAGCCCGACCTGATCGCCATGGCCAAGGGCATGTCGTCGGGCTATCTGCCGATTTCGGCGGTCGGCGTGTCGAAGAAAATCATCGATGTGCTGCTCGAAAAAGGCGGCGATTTCGTGCACGGCTACACCTATTCTGGCCACCCCACCTGTGCGGCTGTGGCGCTGGCCAATATCGAAATTCTGGAAAACGAGCATCTGATCGAACGAACGCGCGATGTCACCGGCCCCTATCTGGCCAAGGCGTTGCAACGTTTGTCCGGACATCCGCTGGTCGGTGAGGCGCGCAGCCTGGGTCTGATCGGCGCGGTCGAAATCGTCGCCGAAAAAGGGACGAACAAGCGGTTCAAAGGCGCGGAAGGCACGGCCGGTCCGATCGTGCGCGACCTGTGCATCAAAAACGGCCTGATGGTGCGCGGCATCCGAGATTCCATCGTCATGTGTCCGCCGCTGATCATCACGGAAGCCGAAATCGACCAGATTGTCGATACCATCGAAAAGTCGCTGAACGAAGCCGAGCCGGTGCTGCGCGCCCTATGAGGCGTGCGGATATCGGCCTGATTTCGTTGGGGCTGGTTTTGGGGGTTGTGATTTCGGCTTTGGCCATGTCCGGTACCGCCCAGGCGCAGGACATATTTTTCGGCACGCTGGAAAAGGCGCCGGACGGCGAGGTGTTTCTCAACCGCTGCGATCTCGGTAGTACGCGTTACCGGCTTGTGGATGAGGCGGGGTCTTCCGAACGCCCCGTCGCCCGTCTGGCTGACACCGAGATAAAGACACCGACCCAGGCCGCCGTATATGGCACGGTTGACGAAGACAAGGACGGCTATGTCCTTCAGGTGATGGCCATCGAGGACATCGCGCCCGGCAAGACATGCCATCTGTCGGATGCCTTGACGGAGCCCGCGCCGGCAATTCACCCCTGACCATAAGGGATGGCTTGCGTTTCGCCGGTGGCGAGGTCATATCAGCCCCATGAAAACCGATATAAGCTGGAACTTCCTGGGCCTTTTCGCGGCCTTTATCGCGGCGGGCGCGGCCCTGGTCTTTCTGCCGACGGGGGCGGGCGTGGCGACTTTCGCCTTTGTGCTGCTGGGGTGGATCGTCAGTGTTTGCCTGCATGAATATGCCCATGCCGCGACGGCCTCTGCCTTTGGCGATGTGTCCATTCTCGATCGTGGCTATCTGACGCTCGATCCGGTGAAATATATCAACAGTACGGGCAGCCTGGTCCTGCCGGTCATTGCGCTCGTCCTGGGCGGCATCGCCTTGCCGGGGGCGGCGGTGACCATCCGCACGGACCTGATCCGTCATCGCTGGCAACAGTCACTGGTGTCGCTGGCCAGACCTGTGACGACGGCCGTCTTGGCGGTCGTGGTCTACCTGGCGTCGCAGGGGGCGGCCGATCCGTTGCTGCACGATGCGCTCATGCTGCTGGCCTTTTTCGAACTGATGGCGTGCGTGCTCAACCTGCTGCCTGTGCCGGGCCTCGACGGCTTCGGCGTCATCGAACCGTTCCTGCCGCGCGCCGTGCGCCAGTTCTTATCCGGAAAGCGCCTGGCGGTGCTGAACCTGATCCTGCTGGCCCTGGTTTTCTTCCTCGGCTACCGCATCATCATGCCGATCATGCGGCTAGTCATTACGCCGTTCGATATCGATCTGACCCCCGTTGGGCGGGCCTTCGACCGGTTCCATTTCTGGCGCCAACAATAATAGGCCGGTTCAGGCGCTCTTCTGGATGATGACGCCGTACCAGCCCAGACCGGCATAGGTTTCATAGCCCGGCGTGCGGTGAAAGGCGGTCACCGTACCGTCAGAGGCCATGTCATGGCCGAAGGCGCGGCCATCATTGCGCAAGGCGACACGGTCGCTGAGCAGGCCGCGATCGTCGGACGCGGCAATGACGCGACCGGTGGCGTCGACCAGCAGCACACGGGTGCGCTGGCGTTCGTCTTCGGATAGGCGGATACCCTGGGTGATGGCGCGCGCCTGAGGCTGCCAGTCGAAATGGACGCCCAATATGCCGATCAGTTCGCCATCTGCATCGCCGCCGGCCTGTACGCTGGTAGCGTATGTGGCGACCTGCGCGTTGTTGAGCAATGGTTCGGCGGCGATGTCGGCGACGGGAAACTCATTGCCGGATGCCAGGGCGCGCGCCTTCTGGAACCAAGGGGTGTGCGCGGCGCTGGCGCCGGTAACCGCATAGGTATTGGGGCGGCCATTGGCGATGATGCGACCGTCCAGATCGCACAGCCACAGGTCGAGATAGACCGTATAGGCGTCCAGAATGACCCCCAGGCGGCGGGAAGCATGCGCGCGCACTGCCGGATCGGATAGCGCGGCGGCGTCCACAACGGCGGCATCGGTCGCCCACCAGCGCACATCGCAGGTGCGTTCGTAGAGATTGCGGTCGATCAGTTCGATGGCGTTCTGGGCCAGATCAACCAGCCGGGTGCCCTGGGTCTGGCGCGCCATGTCGCGCGTCAGGCTTTCGAGCGCGGCGATTTCGCGTCCCAGGTCTTCGGCCATGGTGCTGGATATGGCTTCGACCTGGGTGGAAATCTGACGGACTTCATCCGCGACGACGGCGAAGCCCGCGCCCACGTCTCCTGCGCGCTTGGCCTCGATCAGCGCATTGAGGGCCAGTATACGCAAAAGCCCGGTAACGCCCTTGATATCGCGAAGATTATCACTGGTTACGGACTTGGCTTTCGCCGTGTGTTCGATGATGTCGCGAACGCTTACCGTCTGCATAAAAAACCCCCAATACAGAAGGGAATTAGTTGCGATGGAAACAGTTAACCATTTCTGAATATTGGGCGGGTGATAGTATATTTTATGCTGTTTTTTGAAGTAAAAAAGCGCAAATGCGACGGTGCGATGCTACAGCCTATCGCGCAGGGCGTAATAGCTCAGTCCTGCAACCAAGGCGGGCCAGCGCAGAAGCCGTCCGCCGAAGAAAGTAGGGGTGGGCAGGCGGGCCAGCAGATCGATATCGCGGGCGTCACCGGTGACGGCGCGGGCCAGCAATTTGCCGAAATAGGGGGCCAGGACCACGCCCTGGCCGCTATAGCCGGCGCTGACGAAGGTGCGGTCATCGAGGCGGCGCACGAACGGTGCCCGCGACAAGGTGATAGCTAAGGTTCCGCCCCAGGCATGGCTGATGCGCATGCCGGCCAGTTGCGGATAGATTTTCAGCATGTTGCGGCGTACGAAGGCCTTGATATCCTTCGGGAACCACGGGGTATAGTTTTCGCCGCCACCGAACAGCAGGCGGTTATCCGGCGTCTTGCGCCAATAGTTGACGACGAAGCGGGAATCCGCCGCCGCATAGTCGTTTGGCAGGATGGCGGGATCGCTCAGCGGCTCGGTCGTCAGGATGAAGTTGTTGATCGGCATGACATGCGCGTCTATGCGGGCATCCAGGCCCGTGCCGTAACCATTGGTGCAGATAAGTAACCGGTCGAAGGTCACGGACGCGCCGCCGCGTACCGATAGGCGGTTTGGGGCGCGGCTTTCGACCGGGCTGTTTTCGAAAATCAGGGCGCCGGCGTCGCGGGCCGCGCGGGCCATGCCGAGCGCCAGTTTCAGCGGATGCAGGTGGCCGCCACCGGCATCGAAACTGGCGCCGTAATAGACATCGGTGCCGAGCTCGGCAGCGGTCTCCTCTTTGGATAGCAGGCGGATCTTGTCGTAGCCGTAGCCAGCGACGAAATCGGCATAGGCGAGGTCATCGGCCGCATAGGCCGGCTTGTGCCAGGCATGAATAAGGCCGTGGCGCAGGTCGCAATCTATGGCGTGGTCGCGGATCAGGGCGTGCAGGCTGGCCTTGGCGTCTTCGGACATGTCCCAAAGCTGGCGCGCGGCGTCGGCGCCCAACTGGTTTTGCATCTGTTCCGGATCGACACGTTGTCCGGTGTGTATCTGGCCGCCATTGCGGCCCGACGCTCCGGAGCCGATGCGCGCGGCTTCCAGTACCGCCACGCGCACCCCGCGCTGCGCCAGTTCCAGCGCCGCCCCCAGGCCGGTATAGCCGCCACCGATGATGGCGACATCGACGGCGATGTCGTCGCCCAGCGGCGGGTAGTCAGGCAGGGGCGCCGTGGCGGCGTACCAGGACTCAAGGGGGTGGCCTGTGTTTTTCATGGGATGCGTGGCGCCGGTTTTTTGCCCCTCACCCTAACCCTCTCCCCTCTTGAGGGGAGAGGGGATTTGAAAGGCTAGGGGGCTTCGGGGCGAAAAGATTACACGTTCAGCAGCAGGAATTCGCGTTCCCACGGGCTGATGGTCTGCATGAAGGTTTCGTATTCGTGCAGCTTGACCCGGGAATAGGCCGTGACGAATTGCGGACCCAGTATGTCGATGATCGGCTGGGCGCGTTCCAGCTTGATGATCGCCTGGACCAGCGAATAGGGCAGGTCGCCCTGAGGCAAGGTGGCGGCGTCCTGATCGACCGGTTCGGCGGGCTTCAATTGATCGACCATGCCGAGATAGCCCGACGCCAGGACGGCGGCGATGGCCAGGTACGGATTGGCATCCGACGATGGAATGCGGTTTTCCAGGCGGCGGTTGGCCGGATCGGACGGAGGCACGCGCAGGCCCGCCGTGCGGTTGTCATAGCCCCACTGTGTATTGACCGGCGCGCCCGAGCCCTTGGCCAGGCGGCGATAGGAGTTGACATAGGGCGCCAGCAGCGAGGTGATGGCGGGCATGTATTTTTGCTGGCCGGCGATGAAGTGGAAGAAGGCCGGGGTTGGTTCGCCGGTATTGGGATCGGAGAACAGGTTCTTGCCTGTTTTGGCATCGACGATCGACTGGTGGATGTGCATGGCCGAGCCGGGTTCATTGGCCATCGGCTTGGCCATGAAGGTGGCGTAGATGTCGTGTTCCAGCGACGTTTCCTTGATCGTCCGCTTGAACATCAGCACCTGGTCGGCCAGCTCTAGCGGATCGCCGTGCAGCAGGTTGATTTCCATCTGGGCGACGCCGGATTCGTGGATCAGGGTGTCGATTTCCAGGCCCTGGCTTTCCGAATATTCGTACATGTCTTCGAACAGGGCATCGAATTCGTTGACCGCCGAAATCGAATAGCCCTGACGGCCGGTTTCCGGGCGGCCAGACCGGCCGATCGGCGGTTTCAGCGGGTAATCGGGGTCGATATTCTTTTCGACCAGGTAGAATTCCAGTTCGGGTGCAATGACCGGCTTCCAGCCGCGGGCCTCATAATAGCCGAGCACACGGCGCAGCACCTGGCGCGGGCTTTCTTCGACCGGGCGGCCATCGGGATGGAAGGCGTCGTGGATGACCTGGGCCGTCGGATCATGGGCCCACGGCACGGCGGCCAGCGTCCGGAAATCGGGACGCAGGAAGATGTCGGTATCGGATTGCACCGTGCCGACCACACCTTCAAGGTCCGGATAGTCACCGGTAATGGTCTGGTAGAATACCGCCAGGGGCAGGTTCATATAGGGCGTGTTGAGGAACTTCTTCGACGGCATGATCTTGCCGCGTGCCACCCCGGCCAGATCGGGGATCAGGCATTCGATCTCCTCGATATTCTGGCTGGCCAGCCAGGCGGTGGCTTCTTCGAGATCGCGCGCGCCGCGTTTCGCGAAGGTCATCTTGTGCCGCTTCGCCTTGGATTTCATATAGCTGTCGTGTGACATGGTGAGTCTCTTGGGGCTTTCTGTCATTGGATCAGACACCAGCCAGAGCGTTTTGGAAACCGGAGATTTCTCGATTACTAGCGTATCGAAAAGGCTCGGCTTCTGATCCTGACGTTCTTTTTATCTCAAAAGGGCGCAGGAAAAACGCGACGAGGTCCACGGCCAAACTCTACGCGGCCGCCGGGGTATCGGAAAGAATGTGATCACAATATGCCTGTTTCCGGCCAAAGGCAAGCCGTCGCCTCTTGACCTTTTATCGCGGGATAGATTTGCTATGGGCGGGCAGGGCTTGAGCATACGGAAATCGCATGATCCAATGGTCCTCCCCATCCTTTCCCGCCATGCCTGACCTGCCGCAATGGGCGGTGGTTACCGGCCTGGCCGTCCTCGGCTTTGCGGTCGGGGCCGTGGCCGGGCGGGGCGCGATGGCGGCGGCGCAATGGTTGTGCCGGCGCAATCCGAACCTGTTCAAGCACGTCAATTTGAAGCGGCTGCGCACGCCGCTCTATACCGTCATTCCCATCCTGTGCGCCTTCCTGGCCGTGCGGGCTGCCGCCCCCCAGGCCCTGGCCAATCCAATTGTTTTGGGCGTTGTGAAGGTGGTCAGTGTCGGCCTTGTCTACTGGCTTGTGCTGCGCATCATCGACATTGTCACCAAGGCGGCGGCCCGACGGTACGATATTTCGGTGAAGGACAATCTGCGCGCTCGGCAGGCGCGCACCCAGATCACGGTGATCAAGAGCATAGCCGAGGTCTTCGTCTTCCTGCTGGCCCTGTCTGCCATTTTCCTCATGTTCGATACCCTGCGTGGCCTCGGCGTCAGCCTTCTGGCCTCGGCCGGGGTGGCGGGTATCGTGCTGGGGTTCGCGGCGCAGAAGACGCTTGGCAACCTTCTGGCCGGCATCCAGATCGCCCTGACCCAGCCGATCCGCATCGAAGATGCCATTGTGGTCGAAAACGAATGGGGCTGGGTCGAGGAAATTACCCTGACCTACGTCGTGGTGCGGTTGTGGGACCTGCGGCGGCTGGTTTTGCCGATCAGCTATTTCATCGAAAAGCCGTTTCAGAACTGGACGCGGACCTCGGCCAATATCATCGGTACGGTGGAGCTTTATGCTGACTTTGCCTTGCCGATCGATCCGTTGCGTGAAGAGCTGAAACGGCTGCTGGCCGGGTCGATGCTGTGGGACGGAAAGACCCAGGTGGTCCAGGTGACGGAGGTCATGCCGACGGTCATCAAGATCCGCGTGCTGGTCTCCGCTGTCGATTCGCCGACCGCCTTCGATCTTCGCTGTCTGGTGCGCGAGCACCTGACGGCCTTTATCGTCGCCAACTATCCGCATTGCCTGCCGCGTACGCGCGCGATATGGGAAGCCGATGATGATCGAAATCGATAGCCCGACCGACCCGCGCCTTACCCTGTATCGTGACGTCAAGGACCGCGACCTGACGGGCCGCGAAGGTTTGTTCATGGCCGAGGGCAAGGTGGTGCTGGAACGGCTGTTCGCCTCTCGGCTGGCGCGGACGGTCAGCGTCCTGACCACGCCGGAGCGGGTGGGCGGTCTGGCGCGCTTGCCTGATGCGCCGGTCTATGTCGTGCCGCAAGCCGTAATGGACGAGGTGGCGGGATTTGCGATCCATCGCGGCTATCTGGCGCTTGGGGCCTATACGCCGCCCATGTCGTTGGCAGCGGCGGTCGGCGGTGCGCGTGCTCGCGTGCTGGTCCTGTCCGGCATCGCCAATACCGACAATATGGGCGGGCTGATGCGCAATGCGGCGGCGTTTGGCGTCGATGCGGTGGTACTGGATACCGCCTGCTGCGATCCTCTGTACCGCAAGGCGATCCGCGTCAGTGTCGGCGGCGCGCTGGAAGTGCCGCATTATCGCGTGGACGACCTGATAGGCACGCTGGCCGCGCTCGACCTGACGCCCTATGCGCTGAGCCCGTCGGGTGCTGTGACTTTGGAGGCGGTGACGCCTGCCGCGCGCTCCGCCCTGCTGTTCGGTGCCGAGGGGCCGGGGCTGTCCGACGCCATCATGGCCCAATGCACGACGGTGCGCATCGACATGGCGGGCGGGTTCGATAGCCTCAATGTCGCGACCACCAGCGGGATCGTGCTGTATCGGATGTGCCGCGCCTAGGCGCCACTTCCGGGGCTACCGCCGCAAGGCCTTGATCTTGGCGCGGAGTTCGTCCGGCTTGAACGGCTTGGACACATAGTCATCCATGCCAGCCGCCAGGCAGCGTTCGCGGTCGCCGGCCAGGGCGTGGGCCGTCATGCCGATAATGGGCAGGGGCGGGCGCTGCGTTGTCTGTTCGTCGCGCCGAATGAGGCGAGTAGCGTCAAGCCCGTTCATGCCATGCATCTGCACATCCATCAGAGCGATGGCGTAATCGCCCCGTCTGGCTTTTTCGACAGCGGTCTGACCGTCGCCGGCGACATCGACGCGATAGCCGAAATCTTCGAGAAAGCTGCGGGCGACGAGGACGTTCGGTTCATAGTCTTCGACCAGCAGAACGCGCGGCCGGTCGCGGTCATCGATCGCGTCTTCCGCCGCGCCGGCTAAGGACGCCGGTTCAGGCACGGTGGCGTCGGGCGCGATTTCCAGCGGCACGGACAGGGTGAAGGTCGAACCGACGCCGGGCTGGCTTTCAACCGAAATCGTCCCGCCCATGACTTCGGTCAAGGTCTTGGTAATGGCCAGGCCCAGGCCGGTGCCGCCATATTTGCGATTGATCGAGCTGTCGGCCTGGACGAACTTATCGAAGATATGGTCGAGCTGGTCGGGCGCGATGCCTATTCCGGTATCGGACACGGCGATGCGAACGGTTTCGATAATGGGATTATTCGTCGCATGGCAGGTGATGGCGACGTGGATGCTGCCCTTCGCGGTGAATTTGACGGCGTTGCTGCACAGGTTGACGATAATTTGGCGCAGGCGGGTGGGGTCGCCCATGAACAGGCGCGTTTCGCAGCATTTGCCTTCGCCGGTAAATGTCAGGCCCTTTTGCCGGACCGGAACGGCCATCATGCTGGCCACCTCCTGAACAAGCCGGGCGAGGCTGAAGGGGATGTGTTCCAGTTCGACCGTGCGCGCCTCGATCTTGGCGATGTCGAGCAGGTCATTGATCAGGGCCAGAAGACTGTCGGCGCTGGTTTGCAGGGTGTGGATGAATTCCTTTTGGCGACCGGTCAGGGGTGTCGATTTCGACAGAAGGCTCGACAGGCCAATGACGGCATTCATCGGCGTGCGGATTTCGTGGCTCATATTGGCGAGAAATTCCGACTTGGCGATATTGGCGGCTTCGGCCTTGTGGCGGGCGTCGACCAGTTCCTGAATATCGGTGCAGGTGCCGTACCATTTTGTTATGGCGCCGGAGCGATCACGTACACATTGCGCCCGTCCCAGGGTCCAACGGTAGACGCCGTCGGCGCGGCGCAAACGGTATTCGATTTCGTAAGGGGCGCCTGTTTCCAGCGACTGTCGCCACACCTTCCAGGCACGTGGCTGGTCGTCGGGGTGGAAGACACCATTCCACGCCTCGCCGTCGGTCGAGCCTTCGGGCACACCCGTATATTCGTACCAACGCCGGTTATAGTAGTCGTGATAGCCATCGGGTTGCGCAACCCAGATCATCTGGTTGATCGAATTGGCCATGTCGCGAAAGCGTTGTTCGCTGTCGCGCAGGGCGCGCGCCTGGCGTTCTCGGTCGGCCTCGGCCACCATTTGGGAGGTGGTTTCGATTGCCCAGTCGATGACACCGTGGATTTGGCCGTCGTCGCTGCGCACCGGCGAATAGCAGAAGGTGAACCAGCTGTCTTCGGGATGGCCGTTGCGTGTTGTGACCAGCTTCAGGTTTTCAAGATAGGTCGCCTCGCCCGCCAGGGCGCGCGCGACAATCGGTTCGATGTCCGGCCAGATTTCGGCCCAGACCGTCGACAACGGCTGACCCAGCGCGTTGCGCTTTTCCCCGAGCATCGGAGTGTAGGCGTCGTTATAGATGAAGGTGTGTTCCGGGCCCCAGAACAGGGCGCTGGGGAATTTGGACGCCAGCATCATGTCGGTGACGACCTTGAGGGCGGTGGGCCAGCCACTCAGGGAGCCGAGCGGGGTTGCGCTCCAGTCGAAATCGCGGATTTCCTGCCCCATTTTTCCGCCGCCGACCGGGAAGGTCGCCTTTGAACCGATCGTCACGCCCGTGCCTTTGTTACCGCCATACGTCAAACGGCACTTTTACCGATAGAAATTATAAATTTGAAATGAGGAGAGGTCATACAAGGGCATGAAAAAGGCGGGGTTGGGCCCCGCCTTGTCCGTATCTGCCTCTGTATCAGCCCTTGACGTCCGTTTGCGGACGATCGTCGCCGTGGGCAAGTTCTTCATGCCAGACGCCGTTGGCATCTTCGTAGGAGATGCCGGTGTCGCTGCCCGGGGCCGTCTGTTCGCGGGCGGCGGTGCGGGCTGCCGCCAGGGCCAGGTCATGGCTGGCAAAGGTTTCGGAATAGGTGCCGCCAGCCTTGTAAGCCCAGCCGCCGTCGTGTTGGACGACCGTATAAACCACCTTCAGATCTCCAGACATGTTTAGATCTCCTGATTGTAGTCGGTGATTTCCGAATATTTGGCCAGGCGCGGCTTCACTTCCTTGCGGAACAGGTCGCGCATGTCGTCTTCGGAGCGCAGGGATTCGACCACGACCACCAGCTCAGGCTTGTTGCTCGACGCGCGAACCAGCACCCAGGAGCCGTCTTCGAGGTGGACGCGCGCGCCATTGACCGTGATGACCTCGGTCACCTTGCGGCCCAGGATCGAACCGCCGGTGGCCAGCAGGTCCTCGTATTCCTTCACGATCTTTTCGAGAATTTGGTACTTCACCTCGTCGGCGCAATGGGGCGACATGGTGAGTGAGGTATAGGCGACGGGCAGGGCATCCTTCAGTTCCGACAGGGTCTTGCCCGGATTGCGATCCAGCATGGCCAGGATGGCTTCGGCGGCCTTCAGACCGTCGTCATAGCCGCGGCCGATCGGCGGGGCAAGGAAGAAGTGGCCCGACTTTTCGAACCCGGCCAAGGCCTTCAGTTCGTCGGTCTTGCGCTTGATGTAGGAGTGGCCGGTCTTCCAGTAGACCGTCTTGGCGCCGTTCTTTTTCAGCACCTCGTCGGTGGCGTAGAGGCCAGTCGATTTGACGTCGACCACGAAGGTCGCGTCCTTGTAGATTTCGGACAGGTCGCGCGCCAGCATCAAGCCGATCTTGTCGGCGAAGATTTCCTGGCCCGTATTGTCGACCACGCCGCAGCGGTCGCCGTCGCCGTCAAAGCCCAGGGCCACGTCGGCATTGTGTTCTTTGACCGCCTTGGCCATATCGACCAGCATTTCGTGGTCTTCGGGGTTCGGATTGTATTTCGGGAAGGTCGAGTCGAGATTGGTGTCGAGTTCGATGACTTCGGCGCCCATGGCGCGCAGGGTTTGCGGCGCGAAGGCGCCCGCCGTTCCGTTGCCGCAGGCGCAGACCACCTTGATCTTGCGCTTGAGCTGCAGCTTCGACGAAATGTCGTCCATGTAGCGCTGCTGCACGCCGTCGACGCGGGTCAGCTTGCCGCCCGGCCGTTCGACACCGAGGCCGCCCATGACGATTTCTTTCAGGCGCGTCATTTCTTCCGGGCCGAAGGTCAGCGGCGCCTGGCAGCCCATCTTGACGCCGGTCCAGCCGTTGTCGTTGTGCGAGGCGGTGACCATGGCGACGCAGGGCGCATCCTGATCGAATTGAGCAAAATAGGCGATGGGCGACAGGCACAGACCGATATCGATGACTTCGATACCCGCCTGCATCAGGCCGATGATCAGCGCATTCTTGATATTGGTCGAATAGGACCGGAAGTCGTGGCCGGTGACCAGCTTCGGCGTTACGCCGCGCTCATGAATATAGGTGCCGAGACCCAGACCCAGGGCCTGAATGCCGAGCAGGTTGATTTCCTTGCCGAACACCCAGCGTGCGTCGTATTCGCGGAAGCCCGTCGGCTTAACCAGTACCTCGGTTTCGAATTCGTAGGTGTTTTCGGGAATGGCGACCTTGGGCAGCATGGGCATAGGGTGGTAGTCCTCAGATGTGTTTTCGGCAGACGCGATAGCTGGCTATGCCATGCCGGAAAGTAAAAATGCAGTGGCTTTTGTCAAAGCCGCCCGCCGTTTAGGCAGGCGGCCCGGAAACGCAGGCTATTGGAAGAAGGGCAGAAGGGCGGCACGGGCGGCGTCCTTCAGTTCAGGATTTTTAAGCGCCAGACCTACATTGGCACGAAGCAGGCCGATCTTGTCGCCGCAATCATAGGTCACGCCGTCATATTCCAGCGCGTGGAAGCTTTGCGTTTCCATCAGGCGGAACATGGAGTCGGTCAGCTGGATTTCATTGCCGGCGCCCTTTTCCTGAGAGGCCAGGAGCGCGAAGATTTCGGGTTGCAGGATATAGCGGCCGGACACGATCAGGTTGGACGGCGCGGTGCCCTTGGCCGGTTTTTCGACCATGCCGGACATCCGGTTCAGACGGCCATCCTGGCCTTCGAGGGCGACGACACCGTATTGGTGAGTCTGGTCGTGGGGCACGGGCTCGACGACGATGATGTTGCCGCCGACCTGGTTGTAGGCGTCGATGGCCTGCTTGGTGGCAGACACTTCGGCGTCCATCACCATGTCGGGCAGGATGACGGCGAAGGGTTCGTCGCCGATAATGTCGCGGGCGCACCACACGGCATGGCCGAGGCCCAGCGGCTGCATCTGGCGCACGAAGCTCATTTCGCCGGCCTTGGGCAGTTCCTTGACCAGCTGGTCCAGAATGGCGGTCTTGCCCTTGGCGGCCAGTTGAGCTTCCAGTTCGACCTGATGGTCGAAATAGTCCTCAATGGCGCCCTTGGCGCGGCCGGTGACGAAAACGAAGTGCTCGATGCCGGCGGCACGCGCCTCTTCGACGACATAGGCCAGAATGGGCCGGTCGACGACGACCAGCAATTCTTTAGGGATGACCTTGGTGCCGGGAAGGACGCGGGTGCCGAGACCGGCTACGGGAATGACGGCTTTACGAACGCGCTTTTGTGACAAAAGAACCTCAGGAATGAAAAGTTTGGTCTCGGATACGCGAGAAAATACAGGTTGCTTCCCTTGCCGTCGAACTCCGCCCAGACAGCAAGGTTAGTGTGCAGTTGCGAAAACGGCAAGCGGAACGGCGAAAAAATAGTCCGATGTCATTAAAATTTATTACAGAGATAACGCAATTCTTGAGGAAAAGGCAAAAAAGCCACGCCTTGGTGAACGCATCGGCGAATTCATAATGCAAATTTATTTATTCGTCGCAACGGATTGTCAGGTTTGGAATTGTGTTATTTATTAGCGCAAAGACCGGTGACGCACGCCGGCCAAAGAGGGAGCAAACATAATGAAAGTCAAGGACGCGATCGTCGCGATCGCCGCCGTACTGCTGATGCCCGTACTGTTGGGCGGGCAGGCGCAGGCGCATGAAACCCTGCAATTGGATGCACCGAAGCCGCCCTTGGCCCTGACGCCGCCGATGGGGTGGAATTCGTGGAACAAGTTCGCCTGCAATATAGATGAAGGCAAGATCCGCGCCGTGGCCGATGCCATGGCGGCGTCGGGCATGAAGGAGGCCGGATATCAATATGTCGTCATCGACGACTGCTGGCAAAAGGACCGCGCCGCCGATGGCACGATCCAGGCCGATCCCGAACGCTTTCCGTCAGGCATCAAGGCGCTTGCCGACTATATCCATTCTAAGGGGCTCAAGTTCGGTATCTATTCCGACGCCGGCGTGAAGACCTGCGGCGGCCGTCCCGGATCGGCCGGTTATGAATTCCAGGATGCGCGCACCTATGCCGCTTGGGGCGTGGACTATCTCAAATACGACTGGTGCAATACCGGCACGCGCAATGCCGAGGCTGCCTATACTTTGATGGCCAAGGCGCTGCGCCAATCCGGCCGGGATATCCTGCTCAGTATCTGCGAGTGGGGCGATAACAAGCCGCGCGAATGGGCCGCCAAGCCGGGGCACCAATGGCGCACGACCGGCGACATCCGCGATTCCTGGGACAAGGACGAAGGCTATAGCCATTCCTTCCTGTGGATTCTCGACAGCAATGCCGACCTCTGGATGGATTCCGGCCCCAATCACTGGAACGATCCGGACATGCTGGAGGTCGGAAATGGCGGGATGACCGATACCGAATACCGGTCGCATTTCTCGCTGTGGGCTATGCTGGCGGCGCCGCTGATCGCGGGCAACGACCTGTCGAACATGAGCCCGGAGACCCTGGCCATACTGACCAATCACGATGTCATAGCGATCGATCAGGATCCGTTGGGCCAGCAGGGCCGCCGTCTGGTCAAGGATGGCGATTTCGAGGTTTGGGTGCGCCCGCTCAAGGGCGGCGACCGGGCGGTAGTGTTGTTCAACCGTTCCGGCGCAGCGAAGACGATGGCCGTCGATTGGGAGACCCTGCAACTGCCGGCGGGGACGAAGGCCAGCGTCCGTGACCTGTGGTCCAAGGCGGTCAAAAAGAACGTCAAGGGCAGCTACGCCGCGGAGGTGCCGTCGCACGGTGTGGTCATGGTGCGGATCACACCGACGGTGTAGCCCGTAAAGCGAAGCAATAGGGCGCCGATCTGAGTCCGTCAGATTGGCGCTTTACGCCGCTTGGACCTTTCCGATCAGGTTGACCGATTCAACCAGTATGGCCTCGGACGCGCGTCGTGCGGTATCGGCGTCACCCTTTTCGATGGCGACCAGAATGGATTCGTGCGCCTGGATGTCGGCCATATGGCCGGCAATCTTGTTGGTCAACTGGATCGACAGGTTGAGCGCATTGGTGATCAGCGGCTTGAGACGCCAGAAGAAGGGATTCCCCGACGCCTTAAGGATGGCGACATGGAAGTCGATATCGGCCTTTAGCGCCAGGTCGGGCTGGCCGGCATGGTCGATCATGGCCTGGAGGCCTTCGCGGATGCTGGCGATGGCTGGTCGGTCCTGGTTTTCGGCAGCCAGGGCGGCCGCGGCCGGTTCGATGGCGAGGCGCATCTGGGCGAATTCGAGGAAAATCTTGTTGGAGTAGGGGCGTTCCATCAGCCAGCGCAGCACGTCCGGATCGAGCAGGTTCCAGTTTTCGACCGGTTCGACGCGCGTACCCTGACGCTGGCGCGAACTAATGAGACCCTTGGCCGACAGCATTTTCACGGCTTCGCGCATCACGGTTCGGCTGGCGCCGAATTTCACGCACAACTCTGCCTCGGTGGGGAAGCCTGTCTTGTCGAATTCACCGGTGACGATGGATTGGCCGAGCGTCGCGAGAAGCCCGTAGGCGAGGCTGACGCCGAGTTCGGAGCGCATGCAATTGCTTTCTTGAAGTCTGTCTATATCCCTGTAACGCGTACCGAGTCCTTTTGGGATTCGGCAGGTGTCACAAAAAACCTTACAGAAAAAAATACTATTTAAAAACCAGATTCGTGAATTGACGCTTGCCGGTTCGTCTGGCCCCATTGTATGACAATTTTTACAGATAAGTATCCATTTTACAGATGACTGTCCAATCGCCCATAAAAGGGGCTAAGGTCAAGGACAGCGGAACACAGGAAGAGGGATTATGATAAACTCAAGGCGAAATACGGATTCGAAACTGGCCGTGGTAGCGCTATCACTTTTGGCGTTTATGGCCGCAGGCTCGGCCGGAGCCAAGGCCATATCCAAGACGTCGGCCAAGCCCTCAACGGCGGTCAACGCCATTCCACACCTGGTGCAGACGGATGGCAAATATGCCCTGATGGTCGATGGTGCGCCGTTCCTGGTTCTGGGCGGGCAGGCCAACAATTCCAGCAACTACACCGGCGCCTTGTCGAAGGTGTGGCCGGCGATCAAGGACATGCACGCCAATACCCTGACCATGCCGGTGTCGTGGGAGCAGGTCGAGCCGGTTGAAGGCAAATTCGATTTCAGCTTCGTCGACACACTGGTCAAGGAAGCGCGCGAAAACAATGTGCGCCTGGTTATCCTGTGGTTCGGGACATGGAAGAACACCGGGCCGAGCTATACGCCGTCGTGGGTCAAGCTCGACAATAAGCGCTTTCCGCGCCTGACCAATAAGGACGGGACCACGTCATACGCCCTGTCACCGCTCTATGAGTCCACGCGCGAGGCGGACAAGCGCGCCTATGTCGAATTGGTCAAGCATATCAAGGCCATAGATGGCGACCGCCACACGGTCATCATGCTCCAGCCGGAAAATGAGGTTGGCGTCTATCGCACGGCGCGCGACTATTCGCCGAAGGCCGATGCCCTGATGGCGCAGCCCGTGCCGCAGGCCCTGCTGACACGTTACAAAAAGTCGCCGGGCAACTGGAACCAGGTGTTCGGCAAGGACGCCGATGAATATTTCCACGCCTGGTCGATTGCCCGCTATGTTGACGACATCGTGGCGGCGGGCGACGCCGTCTATCCGTTGCCGACCTATGTTAATGCCGCGCTGAAAGACCCGCTCAATCCCGATCAGACCCCAGGCTCCTATGCTTCGGGCGGGCCGGTCTACAGCGTCATCGACGTGTGGAAGGTGGCCGCCCCGCATATCGAATTCCTGGCGCCGGATCTGTATTCTCCCGGTTCGAAAAGCTATGAGGCGACGCTCAGCCAGTACGCCCGCGCCGACAATCCGCTCTATGTCGCCGAAAGCGGCAACAAGCCGATCTATGCACGCTATCTGTTCTCGGCGCTGGGGCGTCAGGGCATCGGGTTCGATCCGTTCGGTTTCGACTATACGGGCTACGCCAACTATCCCTTGGGCGCCAAGGTGTTCGACGCCGACGCGGTGAAGCCGTTCGCTACCCTGTACAAGCTGTTCGGCGGCATGGACCGCGAATGGGCGAAGCTCAGCTATGAAAGCCAGGTGTGGGGCGTGTCGGAGCCCGACGATCATTCGGCCCAGTCCCTCGATCTGGGCCGGGCATGGTCAGCCAAGGTGACCTATCGTCAATGGCAGTTCGGCCTGCCCGAATGGGACCCGGAAAACCAGAACGGCTATCCGGACGGATCGGATGTGCCGAGCGGCGGCGTGGCCGTGGCGAAGCTGAGCGACAACGAATTTCTGGTGGCGGGGCTCAATGCGCGCATTACCTTCGATACCGGCGAGGCCAATAAGGCTCGGGGCTTTGTGCTGGACCGCGTCGAGCAGGGCCATTTCGAAGGCGGAAAATGGGTCATGGAGTACGTTTGGAACGGTGACCAGACTGACTACGGCCTGAACTTTACCGGTGCGCCGGTCATTCTTAAGGTGCGTTTGGGGACGTATGAAAAGTAGGAATAAAAGCGCTTAAGTACAATGACTTAGGGTGCCGGTCTGATGCCGTCAGATCGGACGCCCACACATAACAAAAAGCAGGAAGTTGAGATGAAAACAGCAAAAATTTGGGCCACGGTATCGGTGTTGGCCCTGGTGATGTCGGCGGGCGCAGCCCTGGCCGGGACCTATGAAAAGACCGCGACAGGCATTGTCGTCAAACCGGATACCGGTGCGGCCAAGGAGGTGCGTCTTGAGGTCATGAGCGACGCCATCATCCATGTCCTGGCGGTCGACGATCCGGCGCGCCAGCAAATGCCGTCCCTGATGACCGTGGCCCAGCCGGGCGGTTCGTTCACCGTTTCCGAAACGAAAAACGCCGTGACGCTCAAGGCGGCCAAGGCATCGGCGGTCGTGTCGCTGCAATCGGGCCTGGTGACCTTCTATGACGCCGCGGGCAAGCCGGTCCTGACCGAAACGCGCGCCGCCATCATGCCGGTGACAGTCGAAGGCCAGCCCTTTGTCGCCACCCACGCTCAGTTCAATACCGGCACGCGCGAAAGCTTTTACGGCCTGGGCCAGCACCAGAACGCCCAGATGGACATGAATGGCGAAGACGTCCTTCTGTCGCAGCACAATATGGACGTGGCCATTCCCTTCGTCGTGTCGGACAAGAATTACGGCGTGCTGTGGGACAATAATTCGATCACGCGCTGGGGCAATCCGACGCCTTACGCCCTGTTCAGCCGCGACCTGAAGCTGACGGCCGAGGACGGCAGCCAGGGCTTGACCGCCAAATACTATGTCGATGGCAAGCTGATACTGACGCGCGTCGAAACCGATATCCGCTATCAATACCTGAAAGACGTCGCTGCCAACTGGCCGACCGATCCGGCGCTGAGCAAGGCCGCGACCCAGGGCAAGAAGGTGTTGGTGGTGTGGGACGGCACGATGACGTCGGACGTGGCGGGGGTGCACAAGATGCAGCTCTATTCGTCGGACTATGCCGACCTGACCCTGGACGGCAAGAAGGTCTTGAGCGTCTGGCGCCAGGGCTGGAACCCGTGGTACCACAATTTCGAGCAGAACTTTGCCAAGGGCAAGCCGGTGAAGTTCCATCTCGAATGGAAGCCGTCGGGCGGCATGGTCGCCGTCACGCATAACAACCCGCAATCGTCCGCCGACCAGCATTCGCTGCAATTTTCGTCCGAGGCGGGGACCGGGCTCAACTACTACTTCATCGCGTCGGACAGCATTGACGGCGTGATCGGCGGCTACCGCCACCTGACCGGCCAGGCGCCGATGATGCCGAAATGGGCCTATGGCTTCTGGCAGTCGCGTCAGCGTTACGAGACACAGGACCAGCTTCTGGACGTGCTCAAGACCTATCGCGACCTGAAGATCCCGATCGACAACATGGTTCAGGACTGGTTCTACTGGCCGGAAGACCAGTGGGGCAGCCACGATTTCGATCCCAAGCGCTTCCCCAATCCGCAGAAGATGGTCGATGAGGTGCATGCCCAGCACGCCCATGTCATGATCTCGATCTGGGGCAAGTTCTACGCCAATACCGACAATTACAAGGCCTTTGAAAAGAAGGGCTATATGTGGACGAAGAATGTCGAAGAGGGCGAGCTTGATTGGGTTGGCAAGGGCTATCTCAACAGCCACTATTCGCCCTATAACCAGGAAGCGCGCGACATGTACTACAAGTCGCTGCACGACAAGCTGGTCGTGAAGGGCTTCGACGCGTGGTGGATGGATAATACTGAGCCGGACGTGCGCTCCAACACCTCGCCGGAAGACTTTGCCGCCCTGATCACCCCGACCCAGATGGGGCCGGGCGCCATCGTCCACAACGCCTATGCGCTGATGAACACGAAGGCCATGTATGAGGGCCTGGTCAAGGACCAGCCGGACACACGCCAATTCATCCTGACCCGCTCAGGCTTTGCCGGCGTGCAGCGCAATGCCGCTGCTGTCTGGTCGGGCGATACGGTCGGCCGCTGGAACAACCTGTACGACCAGATCGCCGCCGGGGTGAACTTCTCGATGTCCGGTGTGCCGAACTGGACGCACGATATCGGCGGCTACGCCCAGGAAACGCGCTTCCAGGGCACGGATGTCGGCGGATTGCAGGAAAACCGTGCCGCCGGTGGCACGGGCACGGCTGAAGACCTGCGGGAATGGCGTGAGATGAATCTGCGCTGGTTCCAGTTCGGGGCGTTCTCGCCCCTGTTCCGTTCCCACGGCGAAGGCGTGAAGCGGGAAATCTTCATCATCGCGCCCGAAGGCTCGGATATGCGCGATAACATGGTGTGGTATGACAAGCTGCGTTACCGCCTGATGCCGTATATCTACGCCACGGCGTCGGACACCTATCATGCCTCGGGCACCATCATGCGCGGCTTCGCCATGGACTTCCCGAACGACGAAAAGGGCAAGAACATCAAGGACGAATACATGTTCGGTAAGGCCTTCCTGGTCGCGCCGGTGTATGAGTACAAGGCCCGCTCGCGCGCCGTCTACCTGCCTGCCGGCGCCGACTGGTACGATTTCTATACCGGCGCCAAGGTCAAGGGCGGCCAAAGCGTCACGGTCGCTGCGCCGCTCACCCAGATGCCGTTGTTCGTCAAGGCGGGTTCGGTGGTGCCGATGGGCCCGGTGACGCAATATGTCGATGAAAAGCCCGATGCGCCGCTGACCCTGACCGTCTATACCGGCGCCGACGGATCGTTCAGCCTGTACGAAGACGACGGTGTGTCCAACGGGTATACGCGCGGTGAATTCAGCCGTATTCCGCTGGCCTACAACGAAAAGACCGGCGAACTGAGCATTGGTGCGCGCACCGGCAGCTATCCCGGCATGATCACCAACCGCGTCTTCCATATTCGCTTCGTCCAGCCGGGCGTATCGACCAGCGCGGCCTTCGACGATTTCAACGCCGAAGTCGCCTATTCCGGTGCGGCGATCACTGTAAAGCGGCCCTAATCGCGGCTGTGATAGCGATGCGCCCCGTTCTTGTCCTTTGCCGGGCAGGAGCGGGGCGGTCGCACATCTTGCTCTTTTGAGTGCGGCTTTTTGCCGTTTGTTTTTTTCGATTTTGTGCCTATTGTTTTTGCCTATTGTTTTTTGATTGGCGGTTTCCATATCTGAATTGTGTGGCCGGGGCATCCACCCGGCGCGGCGTACCGTACAAGAGTCATAACTCTCAACGAAAGGCCTCGTTCATGACCACCCAGACCATCGCTATCGACGACCTCAAGGGCCAGCCGTTCGCTGTGCGCAAGGGGGTGGAGACGTTGCGAAAGGTATGGGAATTCGGCGAGATGGACATCGTCATGCCCAATGGCGGCCAGATGCGGTTATCGGGCACACGGCCGGGACCGCATGCCACCTTGCTGGTCAAGGACTTCAACTTCATGAAGCGGGTGCTGGCGTCCGGCGATATCGGCTTCTGCGACGGCTACAAGGAAGGGGAGTGGGATACGCCCGACCTGGCGACCCTGCTGGAGGTGCTGACGCTTAATAGCGAAAAGCTGGGCCAGTTGTTCACCGGCAATTTTATAACCCGCACCGTCAACAACATCCTGCACGCCTTTCGCAAGAACACCAAGCAGGGGTCGAAACGCAATATTTTCGACCACTACGACCTAGGTAACAGCTTCTATGACCAGTGGCTGGACCCGACCATGACCTATTCGTCGGCCCTGTTCGAAGGCGACCGGCTGGCCGAACACAAGGACCTGAGCGCGGCTCAGACGGCGAAATATGCCAAGCTGGCCAAACTAGTCGATCTCAAGCCGGGTCAGCACGTGCTGGAAATTGGCTGCGGCTGGGGCGGGTTCGCGCAATATGCGGCGGAAACCATCGGCGCGCGCGTCACCGGTGTGACCATCTCCCAGGCGCAGCATGACTATGCCGTCGAGCGCATGAAGCGGCTGGGCCTGGACGACAAGGTCGAGATCGTCATGATGGACTACCGCGACATCAAGGGCGAATATGACGCCGTGGTGTCGATCGAAATGTTCGAGGCGGTGGGCGAAAGCTACTGGCACACCTATTTCACCAAGCTGCATGACGTCCTGAAAAAGGGCGGTAAGGCGGGCTTGCAGATCATTACCATCGCCGACGACATGTTCGACGATTACAAGTCGCGCGCCGACTTCATCCAGAAATATGTCTTCCCCGGCGGTATGCTGCCGTCGGCCCAGAAGCTGCTGGAACAAACCCAATCGGCCGGGCTTAAGCTCATGTCCAATTTCAAGTTCGGCCAGGACTATGCCGAAACATTGAAACAATGGGGTCAGCGGTTCGAGACGGCGTGGAAGGAAGGCCGTATCACCGGCTTCGACGCCCATTTCCGCAAGCTGTGGCTGTTCTATCTGGCCTATTGCGAGGCGGGATTCCGCACCGAACGCACCAATGTCGTGCATCTTCAGTTGCAGCGCTCGGAATAGAACAGATCAGGAGGCGTCGAGCAGGGCGCGGACACGCGCGGCCAGCTCGTCGATGCTAAACGGCTTGCCGATCAGTTCGACGCCCTTGTCCACCACGCCGTTGTGGACCACGGCATTGCGGGTATAGCCGGTGGTGTAGAGCACCTTCAGGTGCGGATAGAGGCCGAGTGCCTCATCGACCAGCTTGCGGCCATTGGTTTCCGGCATGACGATGTCGGTGAACAGCATGACGACATCGGGGTTGTCGCGCAAACATTGCAAGGCGGCGGCGGCCCCATCGGCCTGGAGCACGCGATAGCCCAGTTCTTCGAGCGCGTCGGCGCTGAACTGGCGCACCGCGTCCTCGTCATCGACGACCAGTATGACGTCGCGGTGGTCGCCCGACAGCGCGAGGGTATTGTCCACGTCGTGATTGGCGGTTGTGTCGGCATCGCCGCCGCGCGGCAGATAGATCTTTATCGTCGTGCCATGACCAACCTCCGAATAGATCTTGATATGGCCGCCTGACTGCTTGACGAAGCCGTAGACTTGGCTGAGCCCCAGGCCTGTGCCCTTGCCCACCGCCTTGGTGGTGAAAAACGGGTCGAAGGCCTTGGCGATCACCTCGTCCGGCATGCCCGATCCGGTGTCGGTGACGGCGATCATCACGTACTGGCCGGCCGGGACGCCCAATTCGCTGGAGACGTAGCGGGCATCGAGATGCGCGTTCTGGGTTTCGATGGTCAGCTTGCCGCCGTTCGGCATGGCGTCGCGCGCATTGACCGACAGGTTGAGGATAACGTTTTCGAGCTGGTTGGGGTCGACCTCGATGCGCCAGGCACCACCGGTCAGGACGGTTTCCAGCCGGATGTCGGCGCCGATCGAATGGCGCAGAAGGTCGGACATGTCCGCAACCAGACGGTTGGGGTCTATGCATTCCGGCTGGAGCGGCTGCTGGCGCGAAAAGGCGAGCAGGCGGTGGGTCAGGTTGGCGGCGCGCTTGGCGGCGTCGGCGGCCGACTGAACGTAATGGCGGGCGCGGGGGTCTTCGAGGGTGACGCGGCGATTGAGCAGGTCAAGTGAGCCCATCACGACGGCCAGCATATTGTTGAAGTCGTGGGCAATGCCGCCCGTGAGCTGACCGACCGCTTCCATTTTTTGCGACTGGCGCAACTGTTCTTCCAGGCGGCGTTTGTCGGTCATGTCGACCCCAATGCCAATGCGGCGGACAGGCAGGCCGTTTTCGAAATAGGTATTGCCGCGCGACAACACCCAGCGGACCGACCCGTCGGGGTGAAGGATGCGGTATTCCAGTTCCAGTTCACCCGCCGTTTTCAGTCCGGCCGCCATGGTGGCGCGCAGGGCGGTCATGTCTTCCGGGTGGACGTTGGCCAGGAAGGCCTCACGACGCAGGCCTGTCTTGCCGGCACCGGGGGGCAGGGCGTAGACGGCGGCCACGGAGTCGTCGAAGAAGAAGGTGTCGCTGGCCACATCGAAGGTCCAGGCGCCGATGCCGTCGACCGCGCCCAGTGCCAGGCGGACGAAGTCGCGCGTGTCGTTGAGCTCCGATTTCTGCGCTTCGACGTCGGTATTGGTGCCAATCCAGGTCGAAATCCTGCCTGTTGGCGTATGGAGCGGCACGGCGCGGATCAGGTGCCAGCGATAGACGCCGTCGGCGCGACGAATGCGAAACTGGGTTTCATAGGTCTCGCCCGCCTTCACGGCGTCCATCCAGGCCGATACGGCGACCGTCACGTCGTCGGGGTGGATGATATCGGCCCATTTTCCGCCGTCCAACTCGCCCGGTTGTGCGCCGCTGTAGGCGTAGACCTGATCGTTGAACCAGTCGACCGTGCCGTCGGGACCCGCCGCCCAGACGTGGTTGGGCATGGCCTGAGCCAGGAGGCGGAACTGCGCTTCGCGAGCGGCCAGGGCGGCCTCGGCTTCGGCCCGGTCGATCAATTCGCGCGTCCGTTCAGCGACGGCTTCCATGAAGGCGACCTCATCGGCGGTCCAGGGGCGGGCGTGGCGTGAATTGAGGTAAACAATGGTGCGCAGGCGGTCGCCGCGCAGGAAGGGCACGACCAGTATGGCCCGGGTGTCGACGCTGCCCGCCGTTTCGCGCGTGCGGGCTTCGTCGCTGATGGTATCGGCGAACAGGTCGTTGACCACCACCGTGCCTCCGGCGCCCAGCCGCGCTACGATCTTTTCGCCGAAGGCCTTGGCCGGGTAGTCGCCCATGAGGGGCGGCACAGTGCCGTCCGTCCAGCACACCGTATAGTCGAAGACGTCTGCCACCGGGTCGAACTGGCCGAAGCCGACACGCGAAACGCCGAAATGACGGCCCATGAGGGCGCAGGCGGCTTCGAGCGCCTCCGCCGTATTGCCGCTGCGCAGCAGATCGGTGAGTTCCAGCAACACCGACTGGCGTACTTCGGCGCGCTTGCGTGCGGTAATGTCGATGGCGGTGCCGACAGCGCGGACGCATTGGCCGCTGTCATCGAAAATGCCCTTGCCCTTCGCGGCGAGCCAGCGCACGCGCCGGTCCTGGCGGTCGATGACGCGGAATTCCACATCGTAGGTGGACCGCGTTTGGGGATCGAGCGCCGCCAGGAAGGCGACAGCCGTATCGGCCAAATCGTCGGGATGCAGCCCGGCGTAGAAATCATCCATCGTGACTGGGGTGCCGGTGGGTACGCCGAACATGAGGTAGGTGCGGTCCGACCAGGTCAGGACCTGGGTGGCCATGTCGAGATCCCAGGTGCCGATTTCCGCCGCATCCGTGGTCAGTCTTAGCGATTCTTCGCTTAAGACCAGCCGCGTTTCGGACGCCCGGCGCGCAGTGATGTCGCGGATAAAGCCGATAAAGGCGGCGTCGCCTCCGGCCGGAGCGGCAACAATGGACAATTCAATCGGAAATTCGTGGCCGTCACGGTGCAGGGCAGTGATTTCGATGCGGCGGCCCAAAACACGCGCCACGCCTGTTTCGGCGAGGCGTTGCATCCCCAGGCGATGGCCGTCGCGGTGGGCCGGGGGGACGATCAGATCGGCCAGCGAGTGGCCCAATGCCTCCGACTCGTTCCAGCCGAAAATCTCCGTAGCCAGGCGGTTCCAGGCGAGGACATCGCCTTCGGCATCGATGACCACGACGGCGTCCAGCACCTGACTCATCAACGCGTCAACCGTGCGGGCGCTGATTTCTTTTGAATAGGGCAAGGGCGGGACCCTGAGGTTCTGGGCGGTTTACGGAAAACCGCATTTGTTTCCGAAATTGTTGAAAAAAGCAAATGAAACTGGCGCGTGTCAAGCTGTGCCCACAGGAGGAAACACGGGACGCAGCACAAAAAACTTGCCCGTCACCTGTAAGGACGTTACCTACGGGCCTTAATGAAATGGCCAACGGCGAATCTTGCCTTGCGGGATTCTGCCGGTTTGGGGGTCTGTTGCGCGACACGAATACGATGGATACGGGAAAGATGGCCGCCGGGCATATCGGCGCGATTACCCTTGTCCGCCATGGGGAGCCCAATCTGTCGCGGCGGGTCAAGTTCGACTGGCGCGGGTACGAGGCGTGGTGGGCCAAATACGATCAGGCCGGGCTTCTGGCCGGACAGACGCCGCCGCCGCTGCTCCACGATTTCGCGCGCGATGCCCGTTATATCTATTCTTCGACCCTGCGGCGCTCCATTGAGACGGCGCGCGCCGTGTGCGGTGAGCGCGCGTTCGAATCGCTCGACATGCTGATCGAAGCGCCCCTGCCGCCGCCGCATTTTCCCTCCTTCATCAAGCTGTCGCCCAATTCGTGGGGATGGGGCTTCATGGCGCGGGTGTGGTGGTGGTATTTCAACGTCCATCAAGGGCTGGAAAGCCGGGACCAGGCCAAAAAGCGGGCGCGGGCCGCGGCGGAGTTCCTGATGGAGCGGGCGCGCGAGGGCGGCGACGTGCTGGTTCTGGCCCACGGCTTTTTCAATTTGATGATCAGTATTGAACTGAAGAAAATGGGCTATATAAAGGCTCTGGAGCAGGGGTTCAAATACTGGGGTTGCCGCCGCTACGAAGTCAGGACACGATCATGAGCGAAACCACTGAACTCTCCTTCGAAGATGCATTGAAGCAACTCGAAAAGATCGTCACCGAACTGGAATCCGGTCAGGCGCCGCTGGAAAAATCATTGGAACTTTATCAGGAAGGCGCTCGATTGAAGGCTCTGTGCGAGGCTCGCCTGGAAGCGGCGCGGCTGCAGGTCGAAAAGATTTCGCTCACCAAGGCCGGCGCCGTCGAAGGCGTGGCGCCCGCCGAGTTCTCTTAGGTCGCTCAAACGCCGCGGGGCTTGCCTCGCATAAGCTCGGGCGGGCCTCGCCCTTGCCGGATTTCGAAGCCGAAATCCGGAAACACCAAAACAGGAGCCGTCTCATCTTGACCCCCGTCGCCGCCAATTCCGATTTGCCGCCGCTGATGGCGCGCATGGCCGAAACGGCCGATCTGGTGACGATGGCGCTGGATGAACTGCTGCCGCGCGGCGAAGGCCCGGAAATGCGGCTGACCGAAGCCATGCGCTATGCGGCGCTGGGCCCCGGCAAGCGGTTGCGCCCCTTCTTCGCGCTGGAGGCGGCCCGCCTGTTCGATGCAGAAGAAAACGCCGTGCTGCGCGCCGCCTGCGCGCTGGAATGCATCCACGCCTATTCGCTGATCCATGACGACCTGCCGTGCATGGATGACGACGATATTCGGCGCGGGCAGTTGACCGTTCACCGCGCCTATGACGAGGCGACCGCTGTTCTGGCCGGCGATGCGCTGCAAAGCGTCGCCTTTGAAATCCTGGCCTCGGAAGACACGCATGAAGACCCGCAGGTCCGCGTTGACCTGATCCGTATGCTGGCCCAGGCGTCGGGTGCGCAGGGCATGGCGGGCGGCCAGATGATCGACCTCATCGGGGTGTCGGACGATCTGGGCGGCGTGGCGCGTATGCAGCGGCTGAAGACCGGTGCGCTGATCGTCTATGCCTTCCAGATCCCGCTGATCATCGCCGATGCGCCTGAAAAAGACGGCATGGCCCTGATGCATTTTGCCCAGGATCTGGGGCTGGCGTACCAGATCGCCGACGACCTGCTGGACGTCGAAGGCGATCCCGATTTGCTGGGTAAGGGGGCGGGTGGCAAGGACGCCGCCAAGGGCAAGACGAATTTCGTCACCCTGCTTGGATTGGACGAGGCGAAAAGCCGTGTACAGATTTTATCGGAGCAGGCCAAATCCCGTCTTGATATTTTCGGCGCAAGGGCGCGATACTTGCGTGAAAGTGTTGACTTCGTACTTAATCGGCGCAACTGAGACTGCCGTTACGCCAGCAACCGGTTGCGTTTATTGAATGCCTGAAACCCCTATACTCGATACGCTCGTCCAACCCGAGCATATCCGCGATCTCACCCCCGTGCAGGTCAAGGCCTTGGCCGACGAAGTGCGCGCCGAAACCATTGACGTGGTGTCGAAGATCGGAGGCCATCTCGGCTCGGCGCTTGGCGTGGTCGAATTGACCGTCGCCCTGCACCATGTGTTCGAGACGCCAAAGGATATCCTGATCTGGGATGTCGGGCATCAATGCTATCCGCACAAGATACTGACCGGGCGGCGCGACCGCATCCGCACCCTGCGCCAGGGTGGCGGCCTGTCGGGCTTCACCAAGCGCAGCGAAAGCGTCTACGATCCGTTCGGTGCGGCCCATGCGGCGACCTCCATCTCCGCCGCGCTCGGTTTCTGCGCCGCGCGCGACCAGAAGGGCGAGCACAACAAGGTCATCGCCGTGATCGGCGACGGATCGATGTCGGCGGGTATGGCCTATGAGGCGATGAACAACGCCGCCGAAACGACGCGCAACCTGACCGTCATCCTCAACGACAACGACATGTCGATTGCGCCGCCGGTCGGCGGGATGAGTGCCTACCTGGCCAATCTGGTGTCGGGCGGGGCCTATCAGGCGGTTCGCCGCTGGGGCAAGAGCGTCGCCGAACGGCTGCCGCGCTCCATCTTCGAGCTGGTGCGCAAGAGCGAAGAGTTTTCGCGCACCTATGTCACGGGCGGCACCTTCTTCGAAGAGCTGGGATTCTATTATGTCGGGCCGATCGACGGCCACAATATGGAACATCTGCTGACCGTCCTGACGCGCGTGCGCGACATCAACGACCGTCCAGTGCTGGTCCATGTCGTGACGCAAAAGGGCAAGGGCTACGCGCCCGCCGAAACGTCGCCGGACAAGTATCATGGCGTCGCCAAGTTCGACGTCATCACCGGCGAACAATCAAAGCCCAAGGCCAATGCGCCGAGCTACACCGACGTCTTCGCCTCCGAACTGATCAAGCAGGCGCGGGTAGATGACCGTATTGTCGCCATCACCGCCGCCATGCCGTCGGGCACGGGGCTGGATCGTTTCGCCGAAGTCTTCCCGGCGCGCTGCTACGATGTGGGCATTGCCGAACAGCACGCGGTGACGTTTGCGGCGGGGCTGGCGGCGGATGGCATGAAGCCGTTCTGCACCATCTATTCGACCTTCCTGCAACGCGGCTACGATCAGGTGGCGCACGATGTCAGCCTGCAAAACCTGCCGGTGCGGTTCGCGCTCGACCGGGCGGGGCTGGTGGGCGCCGACGGGGCGACCCATGCGGGCAGCTTCGATATCGGTTATCTCGGCGCCTTGCCGAACATGATGATCATGGCGGCGGCCGACGAAGCCGAATTGGCGGCCATGATCGCCACGGCCACGGCCTATGACGACGGTCCGTCCGCCTTCCGCTATCCGCGCGGTGAAGCGACGGGCGTGGCCATCCCCGAAATGGCCAGCCCTCTGGCCATCGGCAAGGGCCGTATCCTGCGCGAAGGCTCCAAGATCGCCATTCTGTCGTTGGGCACGCGTTTGGCTGACGCCCTCAAAGCCGCCGACATGCTGGCGGCGCGCGGCCTGTCGACCACGGTGGCCGATGCCCGGTTCGCCAAGCCGATCGACAAGGAATTGGTGCTGCAACTGGCGCGTCACCACGAATGCCTCATCACGGTCGAAGAAGGCGCGGTCGGCGGGTTCGGCGCGTTCGTCCTGCATTACCTGGCGGGCGAAGGCGCGCTGGACGCCGGGCTCAAGATCCGTACCCTGACCTTGCCCGATATTTATCAGGATCAGAACAGTCAGGCGAACCAGTATGCCGAGGCGGGACTGGATGCCGCCGGTATTGCCTTGACCGCGCTCAAGGCGCTGGGCCTTGAAGATGCGGTCGCGGCCAAGATGGTCAAGGGCTGAACCCCGATACAAAAACGGCGCCCCGTGAGAGGCGCCGTTTCCGCGTATCTATTTAGTAGCTGTTGATGATCACCGAAGCGATCAGGCCGGTGGCCACGGCGGCGAGGACATAGTTGTTGTCGACACGGCGCCATTCATAGCCATAGGGCGGGCGGCGCAGGTGATGGTGGCGATAGTCTACCACGTAGCCGCGATGCCAGTCGACGTAGGAGACGTAGCCGCCGCGGCGCCAGTCGGACCGGTCGCGCCAGCCATTGTGGTAGCCGCGGTCGCGGCCATCCCGATATCCATCGCGATAGGCGTCGCGGCGGTCATAGCGGTCACGGCGCCAGTCGCGATCACCTCGGTCGTAGCGATCATGACGGTCGTAACGTTCGTGGCGATCATAGCGATCGTGATCGCGCGGGTCTGCTGAGGCGACGCTGCCGAACGCCAGTGTGCCGGCGAGAACAGCGAGGGCCGTAGATGTCAAAAAGCGTTTCATGGCGATTTCCTTTTCTTAATCACCCCCAATGAAGATCACTATATGACCCGTCGCCTGAACCGTGCATGAACGCTGTTGTCAGGTTTAAGGTACAGTTTCCGCAGGCGAAATAGGAAAGAAAGCGCCGCCGGCGCGCACGCCGAACCAGCCGTCTTCGACCTGGGCGAGATCGGCCAATTCGCGGGCGAGGTCGCGCGACAGGCGCGCCTCCAGACCGCCGCGGACATGGATATAGGGACGAAAGCCGTCTGCGCCGGTGTCGAAGCGCAGGGCATTATCCGGCCCGACGACGACAATGTCGCCGACATTTGTGCGAAAGGTGAGAGGCGCGGTCTCGGTCATTTCGACGGCGATGAAGGGCGCGTCTTCGACGCGGATGCCGACCTTTTCGACCGGTGTCACCAGGAAAAACGCTTCGCCGTCGCGGCGCAGGATGCGGCTGAACAATTGCACCATGGCGTGCCGCTCGATCGGCGTGCCGTTGTAATGCCAGGTGCCGTCGTGCCGGATCACCATGTCGATGTCGCCGCAGAACGGGGGATGCCAGGTATCGACCGGCGGCGGACCGGCCTGAACCGTCATGTCGTCATACAGGCGCGACAGATCCATCACGCCACCGCCGTAGCGCTGTCGGTTTCGGCTTCTGGCTCTGCTTCGGGCTCTCCTTGGCCCGAGCGCAGCAGCTCGACCCAGGTGTCGGCGATGTCGTCGGTGGCTTCCGCCGCCGCATCGACCACGGCCGCGAACAGGTCGAAGCCGAGCGGAAGGGTGTCATAGCGGCGATAGACGGTCGGGACGCGCGCCGCGATCAGGCGTTGCACGAGGGTTTCGGCCTGATCGGCCAGGGGGTCGAGACCGGCGGAGACGACGAAGGTGCGCGGCTGGCCCACCAGGAGCGGTTCGAGCGCCGGAGACAGGCGCGGATCGGTCAGGCTGGCGCCGCCGCCGGCATAATGTCCGATCAGCAGGTCGATATCCGCGCTCGACAGCGGCCACAGGCCAAGCGCCGCATTGGCGGGACTGTGCGTGTCGCTGAGATCGGCGAGGGGCGTGACGAGCAGTTGCGCCACAGGCGAGGGCTTGAAATCGCGGCGCAGGTCCAGGCTGACGCGCAAGGCAAGCCCCGCGCCGGTCAGGATGCCGCCAATGGCGACCCGGCCCGACGGTGCGCCAAGACGTGCGGCATTGGCCTGAGCCCAGTCGAAGGCGGCGCGGGCGTCATCGAGCGCGGCGGGGAAACGGTAGACAGGCGCCAGCCGGTATTCGGGCAGGAAGACCGGGCAGCGGGCTTGGTGCGCCAGCCGGACGGCGAAGGCGCGGCTGAGGTCCGGGCCGCCGAGCACGCCGCCGCCCTGATGAAAGAAGACGAGGAGGGGGGCATCTTCGGACACCCGCGCCGGCCGGATCAGCAGGCCGCGCGGAATGGTCCCGGCGGCGGCCCCTTCACCGCCGATGGATTCGAACCGTACCCGAATATCAGATGGCAGGCCAAACAGGGCGGCAGCCTCCTGCCATTCCTGGCGCGCGGTTTCCAGACTCTTGGCGGTCAGGCTGAGCCCCGTGCGGCCGGAGGCCTGGCTATACAGGGCGCGCCACAGGCATTGAATCTGGGGATCGAGGGTGCGGCCAGCGACGTGGACAACCCCACCGCCCGACACGAACCGCAACACCGCCGCCGGCAGGGACAGGGCGCGTTTCAGCAGCCAGGTGTTGAGAAAGCGGGTGTCGAAGGCGGGCAGGCGCATGGAAAAGGCTCGGCGAAAACGCAAGGCGGGGGGACGGATGTAGCACCTTTCGCGCCCGGAACGCAGCGGTGTGCGATAAATAATCTCGCAAACTGCGGCATTTTGATCAAATTTCCGGTAAAATGCGCGTCAGATTCGCCAATTGCGGCATATTTCTGTTTGACCGTTTTAAAAACCTGCGGCTTAATATCTCCACAATCCGTTAGTCTGGCTGCCTACGCTAAAGGGATTTGAAAGGGTTCGGTGCCCGCGCCGCATGCCGTTCAGTCTCGCCCGCTGCTACCGAGATACACGATTGTCTTGTGGGGGGTAAAAGCCTCACGCCTCGTAACAGCTCGAGACCCAAGGAGAGCGCACATGGCCGAAGGTACGGTCAAATGGTTTAACACCACCAAGGGCTACGGTTTCATCCAGCCCTCAGAAGGCGGCAATGACGTCTTCGTTCACATTTCCGCTGTTCAACGCGCCGGCCTGCAAGGCCTGGCCGACGGTCAGAAGGTATCTTACGAGTTGCAGAACGAGCGCGGCAAGACCGCTGCGGTCGATATTCAGCTTCTGTAAGATCGCATCTTAAGGCATTCCGGTCTTCGGACCGTTGTCCTGACGGGAAAAGCGCAGGTGGCGTAAGGCTGCTCTGCGCTTTTTTCATGCCTGATCCGGGTCTGTTTTTCAGGTTCATCCTCAAATTTGGCGCCTTAGGGATTGCGGCAGGTCCGAAATCATGCATAACGGAGACACTGTCATTGGGGAGTAGCCGCCGTCGTTCGCGACGGGCACGCGTCAACACACTTGGACCCGCAGGTTCATGGCGCAGGCACTGACGATTTCGTCAGCAGGCAAGACCTTTGGTCAGGGATGCGACACCTTCGCCGGGTGAGCCGTATCTTTGCGCCATTGGTTTTTTTAGCTTGCCCGGCCCGTGAATGACACCATGCTCCTGACTATCGCCCTTTTCCTGGGCTCAGCCGCCGCGATTTACTTCGCGTGTGAGTATTTCGTGAACAGCGTCGAATGGTTCGGCAAACGCCTTAACCTGGGCGCCACCGCCGTTGGCACCGTTCTGGCTGCGTTCGGCACCGCCTTGCCGGAAAGCGCCGTCACCTTCACCGCCGTCGCCTTTGGCCAGACAGCCCAGCAAAAGGATATCGGCGTCGGCGCCGCCATGGGCGGGCCGCTGGTTCTGGCCACTGTCGCCTATGGCGTGGTCGGGCTGGCGCTCTGGCTCAATAAACGCAAGCTGCGGCGAGCCGATCACGGCGTCGATGTCGATGCCGCGGGCTTGGCGCGCGACCAACTGTCGTTTCTGGCCATTTTCGTGGTCAAGGTGGCGCTCGGCCTGGTCGCCTTTACCATCAAGCCGTGGCTCGGCCTGCTGTTCCTGGCCGCGTATGCCCTCTATGTCTGGCGCGAGATCAATAGCGGTGAAAGCAGCGCCGAGGAAGATGATCTGGAGCCGCTGAAAATCCGACCGGGGAATCCCAGCTTGGCCTGGGCCGGGTTGCAGGCCGGTCTGGCGCTCGGCGTCATCGCCTTTGCCTCTCACCTGTTTGTCGGCCAGCTTGAAGCCATCGGCCATTTCGCCGGCTTGTCGCCGCACATCGTGGCGCTTTTGCTAAGCCCGGTGGCGACCGAGCTGCCGGAAATCATGAACGCCATCATCTGGGTCCGTCAGGGCAAGGAACGCCTGGCGCTCGCCAATATTTCCGGCGCTATGATGATCCAGGCGACCATACCGTCGGCCCTGGGCCTGTTCTTCACGCCGTGGCGCTTCGACGGCACGCTTCTGGTCTCGGGCTTGATCACGGGGCTGGCCATCATCGTGCTGTGGAGCGTGTTCCGTCTCAACAAGGCAAAGGTCGACAGCCGGTGGCTGGCGGCGATCGGCTTGCTCTATGGCCTGTTCGTGGCGTGGATGGTCTTCGCGCCCGAAGCCTTGCGGACGTTTCAGTTCTAAAGTGCTTTCGGCGTAGCGGCGATCAGGGCACGGATATCGTCGGGCGTCAGGCCGTCCTGACGATAGTCGCGCAGGGCCTTTGAGCCCTTGCGCTTGGCCAGGCGGCGGCCCTGATCGTCTAGCAGCAGGGCGTGATGGGCGTAATGCGGCGTCGGCAGGCCCAGCAGGGCCTGAATCAGCACCTGGGTGTGTGTGGCGTCGTAGAGGTCATGGCCGCGGATGACGCGGCTTATGCCCTGGCGGGCATCGTCGATTACCACGGCCAGGTGATAGGCGACGCCGATATCCTTGCGCCCCAATACGACATCGCCGTTGACGGAAGGATCGGCGCGGCGGTCTTCGCCGTGTTCGGTAAAGCTGAGGTCGTCATAACGGCCCCCCAGATGACGACGGGCGGCCTCAAGCGACAGCTTCCAGGCGGGCGTGGCCGGTCCGTCATCCACCATGGCCTCACCTTGGGGTGCGCTGAGGGCGGCTTCGGCCTCGCCCTTGCGGGTGCGCGTATCGGCATAGAGGACGCCCAGGTGTTTTAAGGTGTCCAGCGCGGCGGCGTAGTCGGCCAGGTGCGCGCTTTGGCGCAGGACCGGGCGGGGCCAGTCGAGCCCAAGCCAGGCCAGGTCGTCATAGATGGCGGCTTCGTAGGGCGGACGGCAGCGGGTATGGTCGATGTCTTCCAGGCGCAGAATGAATTCGCCCCCCTGGCTGCGGGCGGTTTCGAACGCGGTCAGGGCGCTATAGGCGTGGCCGAGATGCAGGTAGCCGGTCGGCGAGGGGGCGAAGCGGGAGCGAAACATGCCCGCACCATAGGGCAGGGACGAATACCTTTCCAGAACCCTGTCCAGAATCCGGGCGCGCGATCTTCCCGCACCGCCACATTAACGTTCCCGTCATAAAAAATTGGGTTTCTTTTCTGCGGAATCGGGCTCAGACTATCCACAGTGACTAACCTGCTTGACTAAGGAGGATACGTCTTCAAACACACTGTGATGAGAGTGCTTTCCGCTGACAGGAGACTGTCATGCAGATTCTGAAAAGCCCGCCTTCGGATTGGCGCGCCCTCGTGCTCAATGCCGATTTCCGCCCGTTGTCCTATTATCCCCTGTCGACCAAGCCGTGGCAGGATGTCGTAAAGGCCGTCTTTGAAGGCCGCGTTGACGTTGTGTCGACCTACGACATTGAAATCCATTCGCCGTCGATGAAGATGCGGCTGCCCAGCGTGGTGTCGCTCAAAACCTATATCGACCAGAACCGCCCGCCGGCCTTCACCCGATACAATGTTTTCCTGCGCGATCAGTTTTCGTGCCAGTATTGCGGCATTGCCGAAGACCTGACCTTTGATCACGTCGTGCCCGTCAGCCAGGGCGGCAAGAGCAGTTGGACCAACATCCTGACCGCGTGCGCACCGTGCAACTTGCGCAAAGGGGGAAAAACTCCCCAGCAGGCACGCATGATGCCGACAAAAAACCCACACCGGCCGACAATGTATCAGTTGCAGGAATTGGGGCGGCGTTTTCCCCCTAACTATCTTCACGAAAGTTGGATAGACTACCTGTATTGGGATACGTTACTGGAAGGGTAATCTCCGGCGCGCAGGGGGTATTCGGCGGCGTATCGGGGAGCTTTTTCTGCTTTGACCGGATTTAAAGTGGCATAGAACATGTCGTTTGACAGACCTGCACCTGTGCGTTTCATCCTGGATGAACGTCGTTTTGGCCTTGTGTCGTTCCCGCGGCCCAAGGGGCGGACGCGTATTCCGCTTGAGCCGTTGCAGGCCGCGCTTGAGCAGACGCTCGGCGTCCGGTTCGAGGTCCGCCGCGAACGCCTGTTCGGCCCCAAGATCCATAGTTTCGTCTATATGGGAGAGCGGGTGAAAATCCGCATGCTCGATAGCGGCGACGCCCATATTGACCTGGCCGGGGTCGATGACGACGTGCGCGAAATCATTCTGGAGCACCTGCGCCAGAGCCACGAATTCGAGGCCCATTAACCCGTGGATGCCCTGACCGTTCTGCGCCGCCTGACCCGGTTCAAGCCGCTATTGCTGCTCTTCATGTTGTTCTGTGCCTGGCCGGTGGTGGCGGGCTTGTACCATATGCTGACGCATGGGGCGTGGATATTGATGGATATCGACGCCGTCTTGTGCGGCGCCAAGACGCTGGCGTCCGGCCATTCGCCCTATGCCATCCATCCGCCGAGCTGCGGCGGCAATCGGCCTGCGGCCTATGTCTACGCGCCCCAGGTGGCGCGCCTGTTCGTGCCGTTTATCGACGCATTCGGGGTAAATGGGGCGCGGACCCTGTTCCTTATTGTCCTTCTGGCGCCGGCGACTTTGTTCCTGCTGTGGTTTGCGCTGGTGAAGCGCTTCGATGGCATCGACATCCGCTGGCGGTGGCTGGCCTTTGCCGCCCTTACGCCCATGACCTTCGTGTGCGCCAATGTCGGCATCGTCATGCACTCCATGGTACTGGCCAGTCTGTTCTTTTTCCAACCGGGGCAAGGGGCGGGCCCAAGGACAGGGCATGTCGCCGGTGACGACCGATGGCGCTATGCCCGCTGGCCGTTCACTGTGACGGTGCTGCTGTGTTCGTGCGTCAAGCCGACCTTCCTGGCCTATTTCGTTATCTTCCTGCTCGATGACATCGCCCTGTGGCGGCGCGGCTTCGCCTTTGGCTGGCGCGCGGTGGCGGGTGTCGCGGTCAACCAGATCATGATCCTGACCGATGGCCATTACGGCAAGGCGTGGCAGAAGACGCTCCATTCGGTGACGCTGGCGCGCCAGCCGGGCATGGGATGGTTCGAACTGACCAATTTCGTCTTTCATGTGCCGGGCAAGTCGGACCTGAACTGGCAACTGGCGCTGGGCTTCATGGCGGTCATGACCCTTGCCGGGATGGCTATCGCCCATTGGGGCCGGATGGACGACGACGAACGGTTGCTGTTCGGCATGGGATTGGTGCCGTTGATGACGCCGCGCATCCTCGATTACGATATGATCCTGATCGTGCCCTACGCGGCCCTGCTGATGGCGGTGGCTTATCGCGTCGGCGGCGGGGTCTTCCGGTTTTTGCTGTCGTGGCTGTTCTCCGGTTGGATGGTCTGGGGCATTCTGACCTATATCCTGCATATCGAAGGCTGGCACCGCACGCCCATGGCCATGCTGTTGTTCGGCTGCCTGACTGTCATCGTGGCCCTGCGCGCCGCCCTGTCCGGGGTGTGGCCAAACCGGGCGCAGGCCGGGGCGGCGGCCTAGAGCCTTTCTCCCAACGGCCGCCTTATATTTACAGCCATATCCCGCCATCGCTTTCGATCACGGCCTGCGTCTAGATGAGCCCCGGGGCGCCTGTTTGTGCGCCACTGGTTCAACACTAGAAAGGGCCCAGCTCATGTTTTCCGCCTTTACCAAGCGCGCCGCCGAAGCCACCGAAGCCAGCGCCGAAAATGACGCCCGCGACGAGTTCAAAACCGCCCGCCACGACATTCATGCCGCCGCCAGCCACGCTGAAAAGCTGATCAGCGATGCGGCGGACGATGTATCGAGCTATGCCGACCACGCCAATGACAAGATACGCCATTTCGCCGACAAGGCCCGTCATGAGGTCAAGGATGCCGCGCATCACCTGACCGACCGCGTGCGCGGCAATCCGGTGCCGGCGGCCCTGATCAGCCTGGGTATCGGCATCGTGCTTGGGCTTGTCATGCGTAGCCCGCGCCGTCCCAGCTATTAAAGGCATTAGGGGGCGTTATTTTGATTTGCTTCCAACGGTTGCATGGCTTGTGGTGTAGCCATGCAAAAGTCCCCATTAGGGCACTGCCATAATCTTGCCTTTGCTGGGAACTGTGCGGGATGGGTTTTTGGGCTACGGCGAAAATAGACCGACGCGCAATTGGGCATCGTCTCATCGTTACGGTCGATAGGCGCGTAGTGGGCGGCTTACGTCAAGAAGATAACAAAATCGAACGGGCTTAAACCACCATTAATTGCATTGTCGTATAAGGTTACCATCCGAATGGAGGGGCCTTTGCTGCAAACTCAAGAATTACCGCCCGCCGCAGAACCTCGCAAGGGCAGAGAGATAGCGATTGACGAAGCGTCTATCGCCTTTATGGGACGCGTGGCCCGCAGCATTCCTATGCCGGAAGACAGCCTTACCCAGAGTCCGGTTCGCGACCTGACGGCGGGGATGCAGTCGCTTATCGAAAAGTTGCGCAGCCTTAATATGGAAAAGCTGTTTCGCAGCCAGGGACCGCTCAGCCAACTGACCGGCGCCGACATCGAGGCAAAAATGCGCTTTGATCTGGGGGTGCGGCAGGTTAGCGCCGATGTTCGCGACTTACAGGCCAAGGCCTATAGCGCCAAGCGATTACGGCATGATCTGCGACGTACACGGGCGCAAATACTGGCCGAGCAGGAGCGACTGCACCGCGTTATCGCTGCGGGCCGGCGCGCTATCGCCGCGGACCCTGGCGCCGACCCATTTCTAATGGACAGGTTTCAACGTCGCCTGGCGAATCTGGATGCGTTACAGGCGTCCAATGATGTCACCTGTGCGCAGATCACTTTAGCCGATACGAATATGACCGCGCTAATCGACCGTCTCGATGACGTGACGACGACGCTTTTCAACCTCTGGCAACGCGATGCTCTGGCTGTGGCCCAGTCGGCCAAGCCGGTAAAAAAATCGTCGCCGCTCGCGCTTGCCTTTGTCCGAACGCATGACGCGTTTCTCGCCAAGCTATTTTGAAAGATCCGCTAATGACCCAAGCGTCCGCCGCCACCGATTTGCGTACTAACGTGTCGATAAGCCTCGCCCCAGAAGCAACGCTTCCGGACGCGATGTCCTCCGAAGCCGATCCGGCGGAGGTTGCCCGCCTTATGGGCACACTGGATATGGCATCGCCCATGTCGATCATGGCGTTCGGCCGCGACGTCGCCGATCGGACGGCGGCGTATACGGATACGTTGCTGTCCGCCGCCCGAACCAGCGACCTCGACGGTATGGGAGAGCAACTGAACGCGATTGTCGTCGTTGCTAAGGATTTCAACATGTCGTCGTTGGACGCGAAATGGTCGCGAACGCCCGTCGTCGGCGGACTGTTAAAAAAGCTGGTTCTGACCAAGGAGCGAATGCTATCGCGGTTTGAGACGGTCAAGGGCCAGATGGACGACTTGGTCGACAACGTTGAAAAGACATCGCGCACGCTGGAAAAGCGAAGTGTCGACTTTCAAACCATGTACGATGGGGTGAGAGCCGAGCATGCGAGCTTGGCGGCGCATATTGCTGCCATCGATCACTATATCGAGCAGGTTGACGCGCAGATTGCCATCGTCAGTACTGGTGACGACATGGACGGGGCAGAGCGCGCCGCCGTTTTGAAAGGATCGCGCAACGCCTTGGCCAAACGGTCGGCGGATCTGAAGATTCTTCAGCATAGCGCCCTGCAAACCTTGCCCATGATCCGCGTCATGCAGGCGAACAATATTGCCCTGATCGACAAGTTTCACGTCGTACGGAATCTGACCTTGCCCGCGTGGAAGCGGGCTTTCCTGATGGCCTTGACCCTGGAGGAGCAAAAGGCCGCCGTCGGTCTGGCGAACACGATTGACGATGCCACCAACGCATTCATGAAGCGAAATGCAGACCTGCTACACGAAAATTCGGTTGCCACAGCTAAAGCAAACCAGCGCATGGTTATCGATGTCGATACCTTGCGGCACGTTCATGAAAAGGTGCTTGAGACCCTGATGGACGTCAAGGCGGCACACGAGGCAGGCGCCAAGCGCCGCGATGCTTTGTCTGGCGAACTTGAAGGACTGCGCAACGAAATGACGGCCGGTTATCAGCGGATTGCCGGGCGAGATGCCACCCTTACGGCCAGCCGGGGCTAGTGTCGAGTGACGTCTGGGGGAAAGATACTCGAGGCGCGTTGGCAGAAATTTGTCTATGCCGGGGAGATTATTTGGATAGCGCAACTGCTTTTTGCTCTGTTCTGCGGGTATGTCACGGAAATTCACCCGCTCCGTAACGACTACATGCAGAGCCTGGTAGATGTACCGGCAAGCGTCGCGCCATACCTAGTCGCAAGCGGCGTTGATTTACAACGCAATATTCCCCCGGCGATGGACAGGACGTTCATGCCATGGGTGGGTTACACCGCCTTTATCGGCATCATTGGCATTACGGGTGTCATCGCGGCCTTGCGCGGGCGTTATTACCTTTTGCTGGCCTGTATAGCGGGCTTGGCGATTCCTGGAGCGCCGTTCGGGTACGATGGGGCGACGCTGGATACTGTTATACTGATCGCCTTCCTGGCGGTTTGCCGGTGTCTGGTCAAGAGTCAGCCGAAGGAAATTGGGAAAGTGGCGATACCCGCTGTGGTTGCGTGGGGCCTGATTGTGATGATGACTCCCGAAGCGTCCAGGGATTCGCTCATTGTCCATCGTGATTCCGACGTCGTGGAAGCGCGAAAGGTGCAGGCGGTGGAGGCCGCGCTTGCGAGGATGAACGACACGGACGGTGCGGCGAAATATGTTCGCGCGCAAATCGCATATATTCATCATGACTGGGAGAAATTGAAAGCGATCGGCCCTGTGGATGGCCGCGGGTTCCATGCGTCGCCTTACAAGGCGTCGCGGTTGCGCGTGCTGAAAGCGTCGCTGATCGCGCTTGCCCCTTCGCCCCGTCCGGAATCGTTTCTGGCGCAGGGGACGCAAGTCCTGTTCCTGATGATGCAACTATTCTTTTTGTGCGCCTTCGCCTTCAGTATATTCACAGGCCTTTTGCATCGGCGTATCAAGCGTATTGGCAAGATCGAAAGTCAACTGGAGGCATTGCGCCCCGTTCGGACCGTCGGATGAGGGCAGGCTTCATCGATCAATTTCGTCTACGCGCCGGGCAGTATCGCTCCATCGCCATCTGGGCGGTTGTCGTCGCTGTTGCTGGATTATTGCTTTCCGCCATTTACAGCTTTCCGCCTGCTTCGTCCAATACCGGCTTTAGCAGCATTGGTCTCGACTGGAATGAATACCCCTATTGGCGCCGTGCGGGCATTGAACTTCCAAGCGGCGAACGCCCCTTCGCAATCCAGGTATGGACCTTTTTGGCGACCGTCTCCCCGGTGCTCTATTTGATTATTATCGGTGGTGCAATCGCCTGCCTGATCAAGAAGAAATTTAAAGGGCTGATCGTTGTGGCGATCGCCATGCAACTGGCGTCCGAGTTTTCAACCGCATCTCAGACCCATGGCGCCGATATTAATCTGCCCGCCCAAGCCTTCTCCGCCAACCTCCTCGCACAAGCAGATGCAGACGCCAGCGCGAATATGGCCTCGGCTGAGCCAGGATCGGCCACACTGTCGCGTTTATGCCCGAAGACAGATACCTTCTTCATACCCCTTCTGGGTGGCGGAGCCATGCAAGTCGAGTCGAACCCCAGCGACACGCCCTACATCGTCACGAGCAGAGGACTTGTGGTGCCGTGCGATCCAAGATGGCGTCAGAACCAGCTACATAGCGTCCTCATGCAATACGCCTATCTCAAAGGCGATGCGCCAGCGGTGAAGCGCCATATCGACGGGATGAATGCGCTTCATATGACGCCGGACTCCCTCATGATGAACTGGCGGGTGCGGTTGGCGGGTGAATGGGCGGAGTCAAAGGGCTTTGTGCCAGCCAAAAACAGCTACTTTCCATTGATCATGCCGCCGGGGGTGTGTCGGGTAATTTCGACTGTTGGTCTGGCACTCGGCTGTGTAGGCCTGGTTATCTTCAGCCTTTTTCTGGTTTTCTCGATAGTTATACGGCGGCGGGTTGTGCGGCTACAAAACCTCAATCTGGGGGCACAAACCTCATGACGGCGGTATTCACTGCGCACCTTTGGCGACGCGCAGGCCAGTATCGGGTGATTGCGGCCTGGGTGGCGGTTATTGGCATCTATCTGCTTTGCCTGGGCTGGGTTTACGGGTTGCCGGGCGCGGCAAGTCACACGGCATTTTCAAATGTGGCCTTTAGTTGGTCCTACGCCGACTACTGGAAAACTCTCGGTGTCCAGATCCGGAACATGGAATATGATCGGTTTGGCCCGGTATCGGGCGAAGTTTTGAACTTTGTGCCGCAGTTTGGGCGCTACGTGCTTTTTCTGCCAGCCGTTCTTTGCCTTATCTTCCGCAAGTACAAAGCCCTTGCTGTGATTGCTATCCTGATCCATCTGAGTTTTGCCGCGTCCTGGGGCGTCGGCGTGCGCATCGGCTATGATCGCGCGCCGGTCGGGGCTTTGTCCCCCACGGCCCTGCAGGTTGCGACGAAAGACGCGTTCGGACCGACACCGGTCGTCGACGCCAGGCACCCCGCCAAGGATATCCGGCTGTGTCTTGGCGGATTTGCAGATACCAGCCGCATCGTCGAAAACAAAATCGAACACGTCGGTTGCGACCCAAGATGGTCGCAGAACACCCTGCATTATGTCTTCATGCAACGGGCATATCTGCTGGGCGATGTACACGAAGCCAAGCGTCATATGGACGCAATCGATCCTCGGCATATGGCAGATGCGACGGATAGTCTCCGCTGGCGGACGGCGATCATGCGCGAGTGGTTGGCCGCGAACGGGCAGCCGCCCGGCAATGGCACTTACGATCCCGGCGCTGTGTCGCCAGCCGTCATGCGGGGGCTGGCTCGTCTTGCCTTGGTGTTTGGCTTTCTGCTTATCGCTGTATGTGTGGGGCTGGCGATCCTTAGTGGGATACTAGTGCGCCGGGCGCGCTGCATCGCCGTGTTGGATTTTGAAATGAAGCCCGCAAAGGCCTGACCGTCTTTTGGTCAGGTGCGCAGGATGGCGGAACCGCATTTTCCCTACTGCATTTGCCTTGCGGCGCATCTGCTATAGACTGGCGGGATGGCTTCAAAAACGACTCTGAACGCAAGCAATCTCGAAGCCCTGGGCGCGGGGCGTCTGGCGGAACTGCTGATGGAAATCAGTACCGGCAATGCCAATGCCAAGCGTCTGTTACGCATGGAGCTGGCGGGGCTGGACAGCCCTGACAAGCTGATCCGCGAAATCCGCAAACGCTTGACGGCCATTGCCGCGGCGACGGTCACGGTCGGCTGGCGCAGCCTGAAGGGCTTCAAATCCGACCTCAATACCCAGCGCCGCCTGATCGTGGAGCAGGTGGCCAAGGCGTCGCCCGCCGACGCGCTGGACCTCATGTGGCAGTTCAGCGCCATGGCTGACGGCGTGCTGGACCGGGCGGCCGATGCGTCGGGCGAGGTGCTGGCCATCTTTCGCCAAGCCAGTGACGATCTGGGCCCCATTGCCACCGAAGCCCGCCCGTCTACCGACGATCTGGCGCCGCGTGTGGTCGATGCCGTGCTTAGCAATGGCTACGGCCAGGCCAATGGCGTCATTGCCGCTGTGGCGACGGCCTTGGGTGCGGACGGTTTGCGTCAGGTGCGGGCAGCGGTCCTGGCCGGTGCCGCCCAACCCGATACACGCGCGCCGAGCCGCAGCCGCAAGACGTCGCGCTGGCGGCGCAGTCGCAGCCAGACCCGCGATGCGCCCCAGCGTCAGCCGCGCGCCCACGCGGTGCGCCTGGCCCTGCTGGCTATCGCCGATGCCTTGGGCGATATCGATGCCTATATCGCGCTTCAGCCCGATCCGCGCCTGCCCGATGTGGCGGCGCACATCGCCGAACGGCTGCTCAAGGCGGATCGGGCGGCGGAAGCATTGACCGCGCTGGATGTGGCGCGTGGCGTTCATCCGCCGGAGTGGGATGCGGTGCGGCTGGAGGTGTTGCAGGCTTTGGGGCGGACCGAAGAGGCGCAGGCCTTCCGGTTGCAGATATTCCATCGCACGCTCAATCCCGATCATCTGCGTGCCTATCTGAAACGCCTGCCCGATTTCGACGATGTGGAAGCCGAGGATGCGGCATTGGATCAGGTGGAAACCGTCCGCGACGCGCAGGCGGCTTTGGCGTTTCTGGTCCGCTGGCCGTCACTCGATCGGGCGGCGCGGGTGGTGCTGCGCCGGGCGGGCGAGATCGACGGCCATGCCGACGCGGTGCTGGCCCCGGCGGTGGAAAAGCTGGAGACGCGTTATCCGTTGGCGGCGACGATCCTGTTGCGCCGGATGATCGACATGATCCTGACCGGGTTTCAGACGCATGATTACGAACGCGCCGCCGGCTATTATGCCGATATTCGCAGGTTAGCGCCGCGCATCGATGACTTTGACGGGGTGGAGACGCATGAGGCCTATGATGCGCGTCTCAAGGCCAGCCATGGCCGCAAGGCGGCCTTCTGGGCACTGGTGGAGTAGGGGAGGAACAAGGACACTTAATATTGTACCTCCCCAACTTGCTTGGGGAGGGGGACCGCACGACGGCAGCTTGCTGCCTAGGTGCGGTGGTGGGGTTTCTTGCCTAGGTATAATCGTGACATCTTGCTGCCGACGTTCCCCTTAAAACAGCGAGAAGCAAGGCACCCCACCACCGCATCTAGACGCTTTGCGTCGTCGTGCGGTCCCCCTCCCCGGCAAAGCCAGGGAGGTACAATATTATTTCAACTTCCTGCTCTCGATAGCGCATCACTATTGTTTCGCCGGGTCGCGGTGGCTCAGAGCCGTCTATCGGGATCGAACGGAAATACCCCGAACCGGAACAGCCTTTCGCGAAAAATAAGCGTCGTACAGGCGGAGAAAATGGAATGTATCCATTTGCGTTGCTCTATGTTGTCGGAGCAGGACTCTTCACGTCAAAGCCATGTCTACGGGCCGGACCAGAAGGCCGATTTCGATCTTATCGCGACTATCGGCAGCAATAGATGAGGTCGTATCAACTTGGTAGCGACATCAGCGCGTCATCGATTTCTCGCGCCCTTATCGCCGCGGGGCGCGCTGTCAGGCGCTCTGTATACGCTGCAAACTCCGGCCGGTCTGGCAAGGTGCCGATGTTCCGGTTTCGCCGGGCGGGATTGAAGCCGCTTTTCATGGGGTTTACTGCGCGGGACCGACGTCCATGCCGTCATAGAGGACCTCGCCATGGCCTTCGGCCAGGGTATAGAGTTCCTGTTCGCGGGCATCGAGCTTGGCCGGGGTCAGGCGTTCGACCTTTTCGACCTGTAACTGCAGCAGGGCGGGCGCGGCCTTATCGGCTTTGTCCTGTGGGCGGATGTCCACCACCGTATAGCCCTTGGCGGCCAGGAGGGTGGCCACGGCCTGAAGGTCCGCCTTGTCCGGTCCGACGAAATAGAAGGTCCACAACAGATCGCCCGACGTGTCCCACGGTGCGTGGGCCTTCATGTCGGCGAACAGGGCTTTGGAAGAACTTGGTGCGGCTTTGTCCTGGGCGTAGGCGGGCACGCCGAAGGCAAGCGCCAAGGCGACGGTCACGGCTATCGTCTTTATCATACGCTTTTCCCCCTCGGTACGGATGCGGCGACTATAGGACCTAACCGGCGAACTGGAAATAGAGCATGAAGCCCGCCGCGGCGGTCATCAGCACGAAGGTCAGGGCGCCCAGGATATTCGACCACAGGCCATTGGTGAATTCGCCCATCACCGCCTTGTTGTTGGAGATATGCAGTACGATGGCGATAATGACCGGCGAGGTGAGGCCGTACAGTATGGCCGACCAGATCAGTGCCTGGATCGGCGATATGCCGACATAGTTGATGGCGAGCCCGACCAGAAGCGCCACGATAATCACGCCGTAGAAGGCCGGGGCTTCGTTGAACCGCTTATCCAGCCCTTCTTCCCAGCCGAAGGTTTCCGACAGGATATAGGATAAAGACCCGGACAGCACCGGAATGGCCAGAAAGCCGGTGCCGATGATGCCGAGTGCAAACAGGTAGTAGGCGGCATCGCCGGCCAGGGGCTCAAGCGCCTTGGCCGCCTGTTCCACCGTGTCGATCTGGTGGATGCCGGCATTGAACAGCACCGTACCGGTCGTCAGGATGATGAAGAACATGACGACGTTGGAAAACAACATGCCGATATCGACGTCGAAGCCCATCTCCTTGATCTGCTTGCGATCGACGATCAGCCCCTTCGACTGCTTGGCGTTTTCGACCTCCATATTGGCCTGCCAGAAGAAGAGGTAGGGCGAGATGGTGGTGCCGAGAATGGCGACCAGGACGTTGATATAGGCCTTGTTCCATTCGATGTGCGGCACCAGCGTGTCGCGTGCCACCTTCGCCCAGTCGAGATGCGCCAGGAAGGGTACGATAAGATAGACGAGCAGCACGGCGCATAGCCATTTCAGCACCGACGCCACCTTGGCATAGGGCAGCCAGATGATGGCACCCAGAAGCAGAACCGTGAAGATGACGCTGAACCACAGGGCGGGGACGGCGGGGATGATGAGGTTGGCGACCGCGCCCATGCCGGCGATATCGGCGCCGATATTGAGGATGATGGCGGGCAGGCTAAACACCACCATCAGCCACAGGATGGGCGCCGGGTAATGTTTTTTGAGAATGCCGGTCAGGCCGCGCGTCGTCACAATGCCGATGCGGGCGCACATTTCCTGGATCGAGGCCATCAGCGGAAAGGTGATGAGCGCGGTCCAAAGGGTGTTGAGGCCATATTGCGCGCCGGCCTGGCTATAGGTGGCAATGCCCGAAGGATCGTCGTCGCTGGCGCCGGTCACCAGACCAGGTCCAAGCAGCTTAAGCCACTTCGTCAGGCCCCTATCTTCTTGGTCTTTTTCTTCTTTCTTGTCGTCCGTGCCGGTGTCGGCCATGCGCTGAGTCCGTTGTGTGCGTGTCCGCGGGGATGATCCACAGATCGGACCGGAAGTCGATACGGAAGGCGGGGGCAGCGCGGCTAAATTTTTTCGCTGATCTTGATGGCGACGCGGCAGCCGGTTTTGATGAGGGCGCTGAGCAGCGGATAGCCCGGCGCTTCGCGCGCGCCCTGATCGACGGCGCGGTCGTGGTGGCCCAGTTCGTCGTCGCGGAATTGGCGCAGGCGGGCGGCCAGGTCCGGATCGGAGGTGCTCAGTTCGTCGATCTGTTCGTTATAATGGTCGCCGATGACGCTTTCGACCGCTTCGGTGCAGGCGTGGGCGGCCTTTTCGCCCAGCAGGGCCGTGCCGACACCGAGGCCCAGCGCCGCCAGCCGCCAGATCGGCGTCATGGCTGTGGGGCGGACCCTATTGTCGCGCATCAGCCCTTCGAACGCGTCGAGGTGAACCTGTTCCTCGCCCTGCATCTGGCTGAACTGGCGGCTGAGGTCGCGTTTGGGGGTATCGGAAAAGACCATGCTCTGGCCTTTGTAAATCTGCACGGCGGCCAGCTCTCCGGCATGATCGACACGCAGGATCTCTTCCAGACGGCGGCGCGATGCACCATAGCCGGGGCGGGGCGGAACGGGTCTTACAGAGGGGGAACTGGTGGACATGGCGCGGCGTCCTTTCGGAAAGGGCCTTTAGTAGTGGTGTCGGCTCTTCGGGCGGAACCGCAGCGAGGCGATCAGGCTGAGCAGGGCCAGGATGGCGGAAACGATGGCATTATAGCCCGCCATGGACACGCCGAACATGCGCCATTGCGCCACATCGCACATCGGCGCCCGTGTCGTGGCCCCGGCGATGAAGGCGGCCATGTCGTCCAGGCTGATGTCACGGCCCGACGCGGTGCAGCTTTGCGGGCCGGTCCACCATTTCAGTTCGACACCGGCATGGAAGAGGGCGATGGCTGCGCCGGTTGCAAAGATGGCGAACAGCACGAAGGAAAAGACGCGCGGCGGGCCCTTGGCCCCGGTGAACAGCGCCCACACACTGGCGACCAGAGAGACGCCGACCGCGATCCAGTAGATGTCGCGCTGTTTCAGGCATAGATGGCACGGCGCCAGATGGGCGAACAACTGAAACGACCAGGCGGTGGCCAGCATAAGCAGGGACAGCACCAGGGCAGTGATGCTCCACCACCGGCTGAACGCCAGGGCCAGGCGCTTTAGGGTTTTATTCGATCTGGGGGGGCTGGTGCGGGAAGCGCTCATGACTCAATGGGGCAGGAGTTTAACGGCAAGAATCCCTACCACGATCAGGACGACAACAATAGTGCCGACCAGATAGAAGCGCTTTTCCATCAGTTCTGTGATTTCAGGGCCGAATTTTTTGACGAGGCCAGCGACCAGGAAGAAGCGCAAGGAGCGCGTAATGGCCGAGGCGATGAAGAACCACATCAGCGAAAACTGCGCCAGACCGGCGGAAATGGTCACCAGCTTATACGGGATGGGGGTAAGGCCCTTGGCGAAGATCAGGAAGACGCCGTATTTTTCGAACCAGTCGTGGAATTCCTTTAGGCCGTTGGGATGGCCGAACAGGCCCAGAATCCATACGCCCAGAGGCCCCGCATAGTAGCCTATGGCGTAGCCCAGAAAGCCGCCGACCACCGAGGCGATGGAGCAGATGGCGGCGGTGCGCCAGGCGCGTTCCGGCCGTGCCAGCACCATGGGGATCAGCATGATATCGGGCGGGATGGGGAAGAATGAGGCTTCGGCAAAGGAAACGGCGGCCAGCGCCTTTTCGGCATGTTTGGTGCCGGCCAGATTAAGCAGCCAGTTATAAAGGCGTCGTAGCACGAAAACTCCTGAGTCAGTCCGGTTCCTGCCATATCAGCCCACGCGGCACTTGTCGCCTGGATTTCGTGAGGGAGAGCCGGGTGGCGGAACGGGACGGAACGGAAATAGGGTCGTCGCCCCGTGTTAAATCGGTTTGCGCCCTTTCCTTAATCTGCATGTCACTGTAAATCGCTGCCCATGCCGCGTCAGGTCATGGTTTATTCGGTCATGGCGCACGTCGTCTGCCTTCCCCGCCGCCTCCCTGTTTTTCAGTCAGTAAGAACCGTATGATTCGTCTCGATAATATTAGTAAGCAAAACGGCCATCAGATCCTCTTCATCGATGCGTCCATGGGGATTCAGAAGGGCGAGAAGGTCGGGCTTGTCGGGCCCAACGGCGCCGGAAAGACCACGCTTTTCCGCATGATCACGGGTCAGGAGCAGCCCGATGACGGCCAGGTCGGCATCGATGCCGGCATGACGATCGGCTATTTCAGCCAGGACGTCGGCGAAATGTCGGGCCAGAGCGCCGTGGCGGCGGTGATGGATGGCGTAGGCCCGGTGAGCGCGCTGGCCACCGAAATGGCCAAGCTGGAAGCCGCCATGGTCGATCCGGACCAGGCGGACGAGATGGACGCCATCATCGAACGCTATGGCGATGTGCAGGGACGCTTCGAAGAACTGGACGGCTATGCGTTGGAAGCGCGGGCGCGCGAAGTGCTGGCGGGCTTGAGTTTCAGCCAGGAACGCATGGATGGCGATGTCGGGCTTTTGTCCGGCGGCTGGAAGATGCGTGTGGCGCTGGCCCGCATCCTGCTCATGCGGCCCGATGGCATGTTGCTCGACGAACCGAGCAACCACCTTGACCTTGAAAGCCTGATCTGGCTGGAGGCCTTCCTGAAGAATTACGATGGCGCCTTGTTGATGACGTCGCACGACCGCGCCTTCATGAACCGCATCATCGGCAAGGTGGTGGAAATCGACGGCGGCTCGCTCATCACCTATTCGGGCGATCTGGATTTCTACGAACAGCAACGCGCGCTGACCGAAAAGCAGCGTCAGGCGCAATTTGAGCGCCAGCAGGCGATGCTGGCCAAGGAAATCAAGTTCATCGAACGGTTCAAGGCGCGCGCGTCGCACGCTGCCCAGGTGCAGAGCCGTGTCAAGAAGCTAGACAAGATCGAACGTGTCGAAGCGCCGCGGCGGCGTCAATCGGTGCAGTTCGAGTTTCGCGCGCCGGCGCGTTCGGGCGACGACGTGCTCAACCTGCGCAACGTGCACAAAAGCTATGGCAGCCAGTCGATCTATTCCGGGCTGGACTTCCTGGTGCGGCGTAAGGAACGGTGGTGTGTGCTGGGCGCCAATGGCGCGGGTAAGTCCACGCTGCTCAAGCTGGTGGCCGGTGCGTCGGCGCCCGATGAGGGGACAGTGACCGTCGGCGCCAGCGTCAAGATGGGTTATTTTGCGCAGCATTCCATGGATCTGCTGGACGGCGAAGAGACGATTTTCGAGTCATTGGACAGCTCATTCCCGCAGGCAGGCCAAGGGGCATTGCGGACACTGGCGGGCTGTTTCGGCTTTTCCGGTGACGATGTCGAAAAGCCATGCCGGGTGCTGTCCGGCGGGGAAAAGGCGCGCCTGGTCATGGCCAAGATGTTGTTCGATCCGCCCAATCTTCTGGTGCTCGACGAACCGACGAACCACCTGGATATGGCGACCAAGGAAATGCTGGTCGCCGCCCTGGCCGATTTCGAAGGGACCATGTTGTTCGTGTCGCACGACCGGCATTTCCTGGCGGCCCTGTCGAACCGCGTGCTGGAACTTACGCCCGAAGGCGTGCATCGCTATGACGGTGGCTATAGCGAATATGTGGCCCGCACGGGTCAGGAAGCCCCGGGCCTGCACCCGGGCGGCTAATGTGAGACGCGGCAAAACGTAAACCTGTGAGACTGTGATTATGACCGACGCCATTTATCCCATCGGACGACCTGGAGCCCCTTGGGACGACTCGGAAAGGGAAATGTGGCGTAAGGATCGGGTGCGTCTGCGCAGCTATGCCGAAGAGGTTCTGCCGCGCATATTGGCGCTGTCGGGCCGGTTCGATGTGGCGCCATACGGCGAGTTGAATTATGCGGACGAAGCCTACACGCTTTTCGCCATCTGTTCGCGCGACTGGGATCCGGCTTTGCCGGCCGCCTTGGTGACGGGCGGGGTGCACGGGTACGAAACCAGCGGCGTTATGGGCGCGCTGGCTTTTCTGGAAACTCAGGCCGCCGCTTATGCGGGCCGGATCAACCTGATTGTGGCGCCCTGCGTCAGCCCGTGGGCCTATGAGCGCATCAACCGCTGGAACTACGACGCCCTGGACCCCAACCGCAATTTCCGCGCGGGCACGCCGGTTCAGGAGTCCGCGGCGCTCATGGCGCGGGTTGCGCCTTTGCGCGGGCAGTTTGTGATGCACATCGACCTGCACGAAACGACCGACAGCGACGAAAGCGAGTTCCGTCCGGCTTTGGCGGCGCGTGACGGCAAGACCTATGAACCCGACACGGTGCCCGACGGTTTCTACCTGGTCGACGATAGCGCCCATCCGCAACCGGCCTTTCAACAGGCCATTATCGCCGCCGTCGAAGCCGTCACCCATATAGCGCCGGCCGATGCGAACGGTAACATCATTGGCTGCCCGGTGGTGGCGCATGGGGTGATTGAATATCCAGTGGCGGCATATGCCATGTGTACCGGCATAACCGGCGCGCCTTACACCACCACGACCGAGGTCTATCCGGACAGCCCCCGCGTTTCCCCGCAAAACTGCAACGACGCTCAGGTCGCGGCAGTGTGCGCGGCCCTGGACTATGTTCTGGCGCAGGGGTGAGGGGGCGCCTATCTCCGGGCGCGTGAAATGGCGTGGGACATGTGGACGGCCAGCCAGTCGTCGATTTGAGTGTAGATCTTGGCCGCGCCCGGATTGCCGGCCTTACGGTTGGCTTCGACAAGGCGTCGCGCGCGGTCCCGTAAACGGTACAGCATGATGATGTTGCGGCACTGCTCAATCTGCATTCGGCATCTCCAGAGCGCAGAGCCTAAGGGGTCGGGCTTAATATTTGTTGCACGTGGAGATGGGGGGCTGCTGCTGGCAGAAGGGTGGGTTGGCGCTAAGCCGTCTTAGCCGTACCAATATATTAGAAGGCATATTGGATCTTCGCCAAGCAGGTAGCGCATGCCCCACCGTCAGGTCCATAAATGCGCCACCCTAAGCTGTTTATTCGCCTGCCCGCACTTGACAAGACAGTGCTAAATATATGCCTTGCGCCTAGGCTACAGTTCTTACCTGTCGAGCGATGAATTTTTACGTCTCGAATCACGCCTTGATGCCCAATCCAGAGGGGGGATGCGCCTGCAACAGGCCGATCAAGTCCGAGGCTGATGGCCGACGAGTTTGGGGGAAGTGAATGAATTGGCAGATTGTGAGAGCAGGTTTAAACACGTTGTCGATAGCGATCGGGCTTGCGGCAATGCCAGTAATGGCTCAGACGCCAAACATGACACCCAGGCCGCGCTCGGTGTCGGGCGCTTATCAATCGATTAACGGTTCGGGCAGTCAAATCGCCGAACTGCCGGCCGGGACCGAAAATAGCTTCGTCATCTACGACACGGCGAATCAACAAGCGACGCTTTACAATCTGGAACCTAATACCGATGTCGTGCGTGTTGCCCTGTCGCGGGATGGCAGGCTTGCTGCCGCTCTTGTCAACGAACGCACTTCCATCCAGTCACAAACGACCGGCAAGACTTATTTCCAGGAGCAGCGCCGTCTCATCCTCATCGACACACTCGCAGGAACCTACAGGCCGGTTAAATCGAATGCGAACGATTATAACCCAGAACTCGCATTCGACAGCACTGGCGCCTACCTGTTTTATGCCCGCAGCACGGAGGATATTCACCGCCGAGATGTCACTGGCCCCGTCACCCGGTATACGCATCAGTACTTTTGCTGCTCGGCTGGCGCCTATGTGGCCCGATACGCATTGGACACGCAAACAGAAGAGATTGTCGGTCCCTTCATGGCGCCTCAGGGCAATATGCTAAGTGGTCTTCAGGTAACTGCCACCAACATCTTCTTTTATGCCTTTGGTCTAACGCGCGCGATCGAATTCAATTACGATCCCGCCGCACCGAGCGAGGTTCAGGACGAGGTCGGCAAGACTGTAAGCGACGCTTTTTCTTCGCTGTTCCTGGCTCACCATCCGTCCGATATCGAAACCTATACGGAAAAAGACCATGGCTTCCTGGAACGTATGCTGTTCCGGATGCCGACAGGCGATATCGGCATGAAGGGGCACGTCCCCCTATCAAAGGCATCAGATTGGGGGATAGGCCCCGCAGACGGCCAAACCAACGTCGCTCTGAAGATGGAAACGCTTCATCCAATATTTAGCGACGATGAAAAGACGATCGTTTTTTATATTAACGGCCACAGGTGCTGGGGAGACGTAGCCGAAGGCCAAGTCGCAACTTGTGAAGATCCCCGTGATGGCGGTCTTCTCAGCCATGACGGTAAGCGGATGGTTTTTCTGACCCAGGGGCAAAGGCCTTTGGGCAATCATGGGCGCACAGTAACGCCGCGTCTATGTACGATAGAGCGCCATCAGACCGTCAAGGCATGCAAGTGGCGTAAAGTGGACACCCTGATGCAGAAGGTTGTCAACGTGACACCGGCAAATTGACAGGACGTTAAAGCCCCTGTCTTTGAGGCGAAAGACACTGCGGGGCTGCTTCCAGCAGGTCGAGAAGGCCTGCCCGTTTCGCCACCTATTGGCCGCATCGACCCTGTCACCTAGGGTTGACATATTTTCTACATGGACCAAAGCTGCACGCAGAACGGGGGCAGTTAAATGTTAAAAACTATAATTGGGGGGCTGGCTCTTTTCCTGGCGGTATCGGCCTTTGGCGTGCCAGCACTAGCTGTTCCTCGCATGTCGCCGGCGGCAGGGTCCGACCAAATTTTAGCCGCTCGATCGCTGTTGGCCTCAGAAGCCTTGGTTTTCAATTTCACGCAAACAGTTAAATCCAATGGCAAGCTAGTTTCGACCCAAACGGGAACTGTAACCCTCGGCTCCGATTTTAACGTAATAGAGCAGGGGCAGGAGCATACGCTCGATGACTTCACGCTCTGTCGTGTTCTGACGTGGAAAACCGCCCAACCCAAATTAGACAACCAAAGCTGCTTCTTTGGCCCGGCCTTTCGCCTTGCAGAATTGTATAATCGTCAAGGCCTGCACCGTATGCTGGCCGCGGCTGTCGACAATAAGACCAAGAAGCCGGAAAATCTTGAACCTTACTGGGCCGAACAGGAATTGGCAGTTCAGGATAAGCCGTCCGACACGCTGACGGTTCACACAACTTCATCGTCGACGGACTATCGCCTGGATGATCGCGTGGTTGTACGAACGAGTCTCACCGTTTACCCTTTTTCCCCGGCTGAGCGCCAAAGAATTGCGCGGTATCTCGCAAGACATATGGACCTGCATCCGCAGGTCTTACGGGCGATACTAGCGTCTGGGCAGTTGCCGTCGGATATTACGATTGAACGCTACAATGCGGATCAGGCGGAAACGGAAACCTTCCATTTTACGGCGTTGTCGCGTCAAACGCTCGAATACCCTTTGCCGCCGGGCCTTATATCTGCGCTGACCGTGGAAGCCAAAGGGGAGAGCCTGAAAGCCCGTGGACTCAACAAGGCATTTGCCTCGGTGACCGAAACCGAACTGTCGCCTAAGCCGGATTTCGATATGCTGATGGAACGCCTTGAAGCCGCGACCAAGGCTCATCAGGGTATGACCGCCACCCTATTGTTCCAGGAACTGGCTACTCAATATGGTGGCAGTATGATGAGTGATCCTGAGCGTATTGGGCGCTTGAGGGCGATCATGCCGAGTCTGCAACTGATTTTCGCTGAAACGGACAGCGCGCAGTTTATGTTGGCATCGCAACTGGCCGGCGATGGCAAAGCAACACCTCAAAATGAAGCCGCAGCACGCTATCTTGCTAACGCCAAGGAGTTAGATGCTCTGCCTTTCGGAACGTTCCGCTATGTGACATTTGCCAATCTCGTGCGCGTGTCCGGCGACACCAGCGCGTGGGATAAGACAACTTTCAGCGCAATGCCCTCCTTGGCGGATTGTTACTGGATACATATTGCCGCTTATCCGTGGATAGGGAATAGCTACAAGGATCTGGGCGATTTAGCGTATCAGAATTATGAAATGGATAAAGCTTGGCAGATGTGGGACCTGGGGCGCGCTGTAGATTCCGACTGGCAATCCAACACACTAAAATCTATTGAAGAATATGAAGATAGGCTGCGCGTAGCTTTACCTACCAGTTTTTGATTGCGGCCTTGAATTTAAAGGGCCCGCAATTGATATTTTGCTGTTGAAGCCTTTTTGACCGCAATGGGCGTAAAGGATGCCTGTCGTCCATGTCGGCTACCGAGGATGTCCCGTTCGTGCCACCGATACTAACCATGTGTTATTCCTGCGCGACAACCAGCCATTGAATATGCCGATATCCGGCCGAGTGGGTGAGTTTACCCTAGGCCCCGATCATCGCATTGACCATTCGCGAAGCGTCAACGGCGGGTACTGACCTTTCACGAAATTTCGCCGGCGCTTCACGCATTTGCGCGCCACACCTGGCGGGTTGTGGGGCACCTGTTCACCCGGTGTCGCCATGGTGGCGCGCCGATAACAAGACGCAAAAGACAGACACATGTTGATCACGCTTACGGCTACTCTTGTTGGCGCTGGCTATGCCCTGTCCGAAGGCATAGTCAGCGTGCACAGGCGTGCCGCGAAACATTTGGCGACCAGCGACCGGGGCTCCCTGGCGATCATATGGGCGTCGGGCTTCATCTCTATTTTTATAGCCTTCATGGTGGCGGCTTATCCAGGTACAGGCGATTTACCGATACTTCGGACCACGCCTGCGATCGGCGTCGGCGTTTTTTGTTTCGGCATTGGACTGCGTTGGTATGCCATTAGTCACCTGGGGCGATTTTTCACCGTCAATGTCGCGATTTTAGATGATCACCGACTTGTCGACACCGGTCTTTACAGATGGATACGTCATCCGTCGTACACAGGATGGCTTTTGGCCATAGTGGGGCTCGGGCTTTGCCTCGGCAACGGGCTGTCACTGTGTATCCTGTTGGTGCCGACAGTCAGCGTGATTTTATGGCGTATTGCCATCGAAGAACGCGCTTTGCGAGACGCGTTTGGACAGGCCTATGTGGCCTATGCATCGAAAACCTGGCGTCTGATCCCGTATGTCTATTAGTCTTGTCGCGACGACCGTCAGGTCTTGCCTTCGCGGATAAGCAAATACAGAAATCCATGCTGCTCGCCATTTTGGAGGGACAGGGCGGCCATAAGGAGACGACCACCCTGTCCCTCCAGTCACATTAAGCGAGCGCGGCGGTACGCCTTAGAACCGTGGTGAGGCTATCGGACGTCCGATCCGGCGCGCGCGAAGTCCGCCAGCAGATTAGCCCGTCAGGGCGTACCAGTGCCGCACCCTCGCTCCCCGTTCCGAAAGCGGTGGCGAAGGACTTGGCATCGTTGATGAAGACCTGTCGGCCAACGTGAAGACGCGTCAGGGTGAGACCGGTTTCATCGCGCGCTGTGTCCGCTTCCCGTATCCAATCCGGGTTCTCCGTGACCAGGGTAAACTGCCGGGTAAAGAGGTCGATCGTCGATGTATGGCGATTTACGTCTACCCAGAGATGCGGTGCGCGCGTTCCTGGCTGCCCGGCCCATTCGTCGGGGTGGGCGGATGCGGGCAGATCATCCCCTGCGCCCATGATGATGTTCGACCGATGGAGCTGGCCGAGTTCCATGGCCTTGTCATCGTACAGCGTTTCGCCAGCGAGCGCGTTGCCCACATAGCGGGCATAGTCCGGCCGGGCGAACGTCTGTTGATGCCGAAGCCAGCCGATCGGCTGTCGTTCCTGGGTGTAGCTTGTGAGCAGCGAGGGGTTGGACGTTCCGTCCAGGACAAGTTGTAATTTCCAGGCCAGGTTCCACGCATCGTCGATGCCCGTATTCGCCCCGAAGCCGCCGCGTGTCGGCGGAAGCTGGTGCGCGGCGTCTCCGGCCAGGAATATTCTGCCTTTCGAATAGGTGTCCGCGATCCGGCCGGCCATCTCCCATGCGCCGGAGGTGATGATCTCGAACGGCAGGTCAACGCCGAGCGCCCGACGGATGTCGCCAGCGTAGTCCTGTGCCGGCTTTGCCTCGCCGCCATAGAACATAAGCACCCAGCGGCCGTCGCCGTAGGTGGTGAGAAACGCCTTGAAGTCTTCCTGATCGATCTCGAACTGCTGGAAGCCCCGGTCCAGATAGGTGTCGGCGGCGGGGCAGTGGAACAGGACAGAGCGAATGTTCATGATGTGACCGACGCCATGGCGTTCGATCCCAAGGGCGTCTCTGACCGGGCTATCCGCGCCATCGGCGGCAATCATGTAGGCGGCCGAAAGCGCGTACTGCCGCCCCGTTTCCCGCTCACGGACCTTCACTGTAACGCCGATGTCTGTCTTTTCGAAGGACAAGAGTTCGGTGCCCAGCCGAAGATCGGCGCCGAGTTCGGCGGATCGGCTGCGCAGGATCGGCTCCAGCTTGTCCTGCGCGAAGGCTGCCATGCCCGCCGGCGATAAGGCTCTTTCCGGGGTCGCAGCTGCAGGCGTGTCGGATGGTGTCCACACCGCTTCATGTGTCACCGCGCCGACAAGGCTTTCGACGGTGGCGCGCCGGAGCCGGAAGCCCGGATCGACGGTCGGAATCCGGTCGGCGATGCCAATGGCGCGATAGAATTCAAGCGTGTGTTCCGTAAAGCCCGTGGCGCGGGGATGAAGCGCACTGCCGCGATGCTTTTCGATGACAATCGTCTTTACGCCTCGCCAGGCGAGAAATGCCGCCGCAGAGAGGCCTACGAGGCTGCCGCCGATAATGATGACTTGGGTGTCGTGCATGGTGTGTCCTTGTCTGGTGGCCGAGGCCACGGGGATAAGGACGGCTGCGATACTTCGGTGGCGTCGTTGCGAGATACACCAACGGAGCGGACGCAGCGCGTCCGGTGTCCGTCGTGGTCCGCGGCCCGAGGGCTGGATTGTGGCCTCCGGTATGAACCGAAGGCTGACCGGGGCTCACCAAAAGCCGGTCCACCATTTTCGACGCTTGGGATATAGGTTTTGGAACGCACGGGGTCAAGGTTTTAACCGAGCCGACGATTTCATCTCGGCGGTCAAGGTGTCCAGCTTAGCGCCGCCGGGACTACTCATTTTTCATGCCTGCGCGACAACTCGCAAGGAAGCGCATTGCGGTACAGGCAAAAGGTTGTAGCTTAATTGTCTGGTTAATATTGTGCGGCGGGCGCCGCGTGGTTTCATTTTCAAGCGGTAGAGAGTCGTTTAAGTGAAAAGCCGTTTGCTCTTAAGACTATGTGCTCTGACGCCGAACCGCCGTAACGAAGGGCGCAATCAATGAGACAGCCTATCCGCCGCACCTCACTTGTCCGCCGTGAGTTTACGTCATGGCTTGGCGGCGCGTGCCTGTCTGGTCTCTTATTGCCGCCAACGGCCCGGGCCGCACCGTCTCCCCGGCCTTCCGACCTGCGAGGCAAATGGGGTGTTCAGAATGATGGGACTTTCGTGAACCCCATCATGCCCGCCGACTATTCGGATATCGATGTCATACGGGTAGGGGCGCGATACTATGCCATCAGCTCGACGCTCCATATGTCGCCGGGCATGGTTGTCATGCAATCTGACGACCTCGTTAACTGGCAGACCCTCGGCCATGCCGTCCCGGATATTACGCCGCTGGGCGCCAATCTGACCTGGCGAGAGATGGACGGATATGGAAGGGGTGTCTGGGCAGGCGCTCTTAGATATCACAATCATCGCTTCTACCTGTACTTCGCCTGCCCGGACAGCGGTGTTTTCGTTACGACGGCGAGGGACCCAAAGGGGCCTTGGGCTACGCCCATCTGTCTGTGGCACGTGGCTGGATACGATGACCCTTGCCCGTTCTGGGATGATGATGGTCGTGCGTACCTCATCATGACGCGTTTCGCAAAGGACCCGGATACCCAGGTAGATTACAATATCCACCTGTTTGAGATGTCGGCTGACGGGCTATCGCTCAACACGTCAAAGTCCCGGATCGTGCATCGCTCCGAAGGGTCGGAGGCCAATAAGCTCGATAAACGGGATGGCGTTTATTATCACTATTTCAGCGAGGTAAAGCCCGAGGGCCGGGTTCCCATGATGCGCCGAGCGCGGTCTCTGGCCGGACCGTGGGAGGAGAGGCAACTGGGGCATGTCGACAAGAACATCGACCGTGAACCGAACCAAGGCGGCTTTATCCAATCCCCTGATGGGAATTGGTGGTTCTTGACGCATCAGGGCCGCGGCGACTGGGAGGGCCGGGCACTTTGCCTGCTTCCGGTCACATGGACCGATGGATGGCCAATTGTGGGCACGCCGGGGGATGACGGAATTGGGAATATGGTTTGGCAACACCGCCTGCCGATTTCGGGTACCCGGCCCAAAACCGTTAAACTCTCGGCGGATTTCAGCAAACCCCTGCTCGGTACGCAATGGGAATGGAACCATGAACCCAACCCGGCCGCCTGGCGTTTGCAGCCGAACCTAGGAAGGCTTCGGTTGAAAGCGTTCAGGCCTTTGGGACCGGACTTCAAGATGGTTGCCAACGTCGTGTCTCAGCGCGCATGGCGCACGAACCGAAACCAGGTAACGACGCAAATGCATCTTTCGGAGATGACCGACGGTCAGATCGCCGGCTTATGTCATGCGTCGGCGTCCTCGGCATTCATCGGGATACGACAGGCCGGAAATGTCCGCCGGGTGCTGTTTCAGGCGGGCACGCTGGAGGTATTCGGGCCCCCGGTACGGCAGACGACGATATGGCTTCGAACGGAATGGGACTTCGGGGGCAATGCTCAGTTCTCATATAGTCTAAACGGCCGGACGTTCCGCGCCTTAGGTCCGGGGTACAGCTTGGGGTGGGGCAACTATCGCGGCGATCGGGTCGGGTTATTTACCTTCAATCCTAAGCGCGATTCAGGCGCTGCGTCGTTCAGCACCTTCACCTACCAAATAGCCGCCCAAAATGGCGCGGCCGATGCCGGTTTTGGGTAAGGCAAGGCGTATAGGGCGTAAGGCATGGTTTATGTTCGCCGTGCGACCCGCCCAAAAGACATTGCCGTTAGCGCCCGATCATCGTCGTGATCTTTTCGGCGTCGGTGGCGGTCACGGGATTGAAGACCAGCATGTTGAGGTCTGAGCGGCCATCGACGGAAAAGGTCGACATTTCAACCGAGATCGGACCCAGCACCGGATGGCGCAGGTGTTTCACGACCGCGGTATTGTTGTGGACGTCGTTGTCGCGCCACATGGTTTTGAATTCCGGGCTGAGCAGGCACAGTTCGTCGACCATCGCCTTGACCTCGGCCATGGCGCCGGCGCGTGCGGCATCGGCGCGAAAGGCCGCCACAACGGACCGCGCGACGCTTTGCCATTCGTGGTGCGCCTCGCGGGCGGTTGGGCTTAAAAAGATGTGGCGCAGCATGTTGCGCTGATCGGGGGGCAGGGTGCTGTAATCCTTAAGAACGATGGTGGCGGCGCGGTTCCAGGCGATCACGTCCCATATGGCGGTTTTGATAATCGCCGGGCTGGGGTTGAGGGCATCGAGCACGCGCTGGAGCCGGGGGGTAACGTCCTGATCCTTGCGATATTGGACTTCCGGCGGGCGGCCAAGTCCCAGCAGGAAGAGGTGTTCGCGTTCGACATCCGTCAGCATGAGCGCGCGGGCAATGCGATTGAGGACATCGGCGGAGGGCGCACCGCCGCGCCCTTGTTCCAGCCACGTATACCAGGTCGGGCTTATATGGGCGCGCTGAGCCACTTCTTCGCGGCGTAGCCCGGGGGTGCGCCGTCGTTGCGGTGTAAAGCCGAGCGCGACCGGGTCGAGTTTGGCCCGGCGATCCTTGAGATAGGTCCCCAACAGGCCGCCGGTGGTCGCTTCATTGCCGATCATGTTAGTTATTATACCCTGATAATGTCACTACTTTACCCGTATCCAGCATAGTGGAATATGCCTGTAACGTCCAACATGGAGACTATGTGATGCGTATATTTCTGACCGGCGCCACGGGCTTTATCGGCTCGCGAATACTCCCTGAACTGCTGGCGGCGGGGCATCAGGTGCTCGGCCTGACGCGATCGGAGGCGGGGGCGCAGGCGTTGATCGCCGCCGGGGCGGAGCCGTATCATGGCACCATCGACGATCCGGACAGCCTGGTTGCGGGCGCGGCTCAGGCGGATGCCGTCATCCATACGGCCTTCGACCACAATTTCGCGAATTTCGTCGAAAACTGCGAAAAGGACAGGCGGGTGATCCGGGCCCTGGGTGGGGCTCTGGCGGGATCGGATCGGGCGCTCGTCATCACGTCGGGCACAGGGATGGGCTTGGGCGAAGCCGGTCAGATCGCGACCGAACAGGTGTTTAATGCCCACCATCCCAATCCACGTTCGGCGTCGGAACTGGCCGGAGCCGAGATGTTGGCCGCCGGTGTCAAGGTGATCACCGTCCGGCTTCCTCAGGTGCACGATACGCACCGCCAGGGGCTGATCTCGCCGCTGATAGACGTGGCCCGCCAAAAGGGTGTTTCGGCCTATGTGGGCGAAGGCCGTAACCGGTTTGCCGCCGGGCATGTTTCGGATGTGGCGCGGCTCTATGTGCTGGCCGTCGAAAAGGGGCAAGCCGGGGAGCGATTCCATGCGGTCGGCGAAGAGGGCATAACGGCGCGCGATATCGCCACCGTGGTTGGGGAAGGGTTGGGCGTGCCGGTGGTGTCATTGGCGCCGGACCAGGCGGCGGATCATTTCGGCTGGCTGGGTATGTTTGTCGGCTTCGATATGCCCGCGTCGAGTGCATGGACGCGTCAGCGATTGGGCTGGTATCCGCAGGGGCGAGGCCTGATCGCCGATCTACGCGATATGGATTACCAGGCCGACCACGGCTGATCCGGCGAATAGGGTTGGCCAAGGGGCGGGGGCCATGGGCGGTGAAATGGCTTACCGTCCTTTGCTTTTTTGGGCCGCGTCGATAATTAGTGTGTGAACCTCACGCACCTTGGCGATGCCGTCAAACATCAGGGACGGGCCAGTGCCGCGAACGCCCCAGGCTGGCCAGCCGGTGCCCATAAACAGGTTGGACTGGCCGAAAATGATCGAACCGCGACCGTTGGCGCCCGTCTTGAGTTCGATTTGCGGCAAGTTGTTGAGCGTCAGCGATTGGACGGAATTGCCGCAGGTGATGATGATCCGGCGATCCGTGACGGCGTAGGCCGTCTTTGCGCGCGCCGCCGCATCGACAAAGAAGCGGCCGAAAATCATGTAGAGGCCGATCAGACAAAACGGGATGCCCCAGAGTGTCATGAAGCTGAATTCCGACCCGGTGATATAGGGCGGTGTGGCCGAGACACGGACACCGGCCTGATAAAAAGCGGTAGCCTCCCAGAAGAGGGCGAAACCACCCCACATCACACTGAACGGCACCAGAAAAATATCGACCATACGAAAGCGGACGCCTTGGGCCGGGGTGCCCGACCACAGAAGCTGTTCGTCCCTGCCCAGTTCGCTACGCAGGCGCGTGTCCCCATTGAACGGCATCTGTTTCCCCCTTCAAGCCCCAAGTTCACGCCGAACTCTATGCCCCAACCGGTGGTTAAACGACATCGAGACAAAAACACCACTCATTTTGGATTTGGGGACGGAACTTGGCAACGTTTATGCCAGTCTATCACAGCAGGTTGACGTTATGCATAGCGCGCTGACTCCAAATACCACGGCAACGCGTTGTTCAAAACCATTAGACCTAAGCTGCTTTATATGCCTCAAGGGCAATGCGATTATCTAGTCCGTCGCCGAACATACGCATTAACTCAATAGTTTTTTGGCTTAGCTCGTCGAGATCGTCGATAGCTATAAACGTATCTTCTCCATGGGCAATAGAATTCCGCCGTTTTAAAAGAAAGACGTCGATGTAACTCTCATAGGAAAGAAAATTATCATTATCTAACCCGCAGACGAGGCAAATATCTGAAAAGATTCCAAAATTTAAGTTCGCCTTCGTATTTACAAGCTCATCGTTTGCCCTGGTGAAAGCTTTGTCACCAGAAGTGAGAATTGCGTCAACCAACTCACAGCGCGCAGACAGACTACTGCCGGAAACCGCAATGGCTGATAAACGCGGGAGGAAATAGTTTCGTAGAAACTGACGATTGAGTTTGTCGAAGCGTATTCTGCGTAGCGCTATATGCTCGAAGTATTTTCGAGCGGAAAAACGCACATATCCTTCCCAATGTGCATATGTAATAGTGACCAACGCCCTCAGCAAAGCTTTTTGTAACGCCTCGTCGGCTCGTAACACTGCGTTCTTAAGGTCGGAGATTTCTCTTATTCGCCAAGTCCGGTCCTCAGTAACCTGGCGTGAAAAATCATCCGCAGTGTAGGGCTTGCTCATGGTTTAAACCACCGCTCACCTAAAGGAACTGTACGTTGGAGGCGCGTTGTCCCGCGTAATCCTGGCGAGTTCAGACCAGCCTTGTCAGCCTCATCCCAAAAGGAGTGTATTCTGCTTTTTACGAAATCATCTGGCGCAGCTAAATTGACAATGGCGTTTAGGTTCTTGGCAATTCCGACTGCAATGCCTTCCAGCCCAACTAAACCGACCCGTCCTACCGGCTTGCCTAATGCGAAACGTCTAAGAGCATCCTTGCCCAATGTCCGATCTAATATAGCGAACGTAGTGCCGATTATTTCCGTGGCCGCAGTCTCGTCGGCTCGCTGGCATAGATGTATAATACCCTCATCAATATACTCTTCGACGTCCAGCTTACCATCATAATCGATAAAGGTGTGGACTAGAAATCTTACCGCCAGCTCCATGTGCCGCTGCCGTTCGGCCATGTCCTCAGTTAAAGCTAATACTTGCTGAAATTGCGCAGTTTCTGCGGCACCTCTTATGGCTCGAAAGTATGCCGGATTTACCATCAGCATGATGCAATTGCGAAGTTCCTGCGTATTGGCAACAGTCCCACCGGCATTAAGTCGTTGAAATAGATCAAATTTTGTTAATTCATCGCTGGGTCGCTTTAATATTTCCACGCCAAGTCGTGCACGTCTAATTGCAAGTTGATGAGATTTTTCAAAAGGCTTTTGTTCTGCTATTGGTACGTCATGAATTGTATCTGTTGCTTCCCATACCGCGTTTCGCAATGAGGGTAAATATTTCGTAGATTCCAATACCGACGGCGGAAGCAGTTGACCGCTTTCATCGCGCAGTTTGCCCATGAATTCTAGCAAGGTGGAAAGGCGCTGAAGCCCGTCGATCAATTCCCATTTGCTGCCGTCTGTCTCGAAAACAAATATTGGCGGCAGTGGAATGCCGAGCAAAATCGACTCGAACAACCGCGATTTCTGGCCCGCCTCCCACCGGAAAAGTCGCTGAAATTCGGGACGAATGGTGATCTCCCCATTCTCATACATACTAACAACTTCACCTATCGACATTTGATAGGCATCTGTCCGTACTCGACGTTGTGCCGTTTCAATTTCCGTTTGTAGCATGTTAGGCTCCCACTGGCGGTGCGTCGTTTGCGGCGCAACCTATGGTGACACGCCCATTTCTTGGTTGTCAAAGTGTTCTGTCCACTTTCAACAGTTATGAACACTTTCAGCTTCGACCCTGGCTTTGCTATTCGAATATCTTAGAACCTATACCGTTGCCACTTTCTTTGTGCTCAACATAGGCTTCGTCCGCTTCGGTTCAGAGCGGAATTGTCCTTTCAAAGCGCCACTGTTCGTAGCCAGCCAATATATTGGCGGCGGTCCGGCGTTATGAGGCCTGAGCCGCTAAGCGACGACCGGGGGTATCTGTCCCACGGCTCTACTCATACCCGTTTTCGGCCAGCCATTTGTGGGCGGCGGCTTTGCCTGCGGCGATCTGGGCGGGGGTCATGGTCTTTTCCAGCTCGGCCAGGGCGTCTGGATCGCCACCACCCATGGCGATGGCCATACGGTGCCATTGTTCCGCCTGAACCAGGTCTTTCGGCGTGCCGTCACCCGCCGCGTAGTCGCCGGCGGTCACGCCTGCCGCCTGCGCGTCGCCCGCCAAACCGGCCTTGCGCATCCAGATAAAGGCATTTTGCCGGTCCGGCTTGCCGCCGATAACGCCTTCGCCATACAGCCCCGACAGGATGATCATGTAGTTCGCGCTACCGTTTTCGGCATTGAATTTTACGAAGTCGAGAGCGGTGGCGGGACGGCCGGAGGCTTGAAAAGGACCGTTCTGGATATAGGGTTTGAAGTCGGTGTCTTTGGCAAAGGCGGCGCAGGCGGGATAGGCCTCAGTCATGATGGCCTCCATGCTGTGCAGACCGTCGGCGGCAGTATCTCCGGACAGCATGCCGTTCATCCTTTGCACACGCGTATTGAGCACCATCAGCTTGTCGTGGATCTTGGCACCGGTCGCCTCCGGGGCACTGGAGGCCATGATGGCCGCTTCCGCCGCCTCTTGCATATTGGCCACCAGGGTATCCGTCTGGACATTAAAGCCAAGATATTTGCACGCGGTGGCGACCGTGCCGAAGTCGATAACACGAACGGCCCAGTTATATTCCGCCGTTTCGGAGTGGGCGGTCTGGACGGACAGGGCCGCGATGGCGGCGGTGATGAGCAGCGTTTTCATGATCCCCCTCAGGATGTCGAATCTGACCCAGGTTGAACCAGATGCTACCGTTGGTGGCAAGGGGGAAAAGTGACGCAACAGACGGGGACGGGGCCTCATTTTCAATTGTCTGACGTTTTGATTGCGTTTTGGCCGGGGGATGGCGATAAGGGAAAAAAAGAGGAAGGAATTGCCATGAGAGTGTTCGTACTGGCGGCCGCGATCGCGCTGTCCACCGTGTCGCTGACGTGTGCTGCCGCGCCTGCGTCTTCACCGGCCGCGTTTACCGCCTCTGGCCCGCGCACCTGGACGGCTGATAACGGCAATGGCACCTTTACCAATCCGTTGTTTTACGACGAATTTTCCGACCCCGACGTGATCCGCGTCGGTGACTATTTCTACATGACCGGCACCACCATGCACACCATGCCGGGTTTGCCCATCCTGAGGTCGAAGGATCTGGTCAATTGGGAATTCGTCAGCTATGCGCTCGATACGCTCGACCTCGGGCCCGCCTACCGGTTGGAAGACGGTAAGGACGCCTATGGCCAGGGGATATGGGCGCCGACCTTCCGTTACCATGACGGCGTCTTTTACATCTTTTCCAACGTCAACGGCCAGACGACCCAGGTCTTCACCGCCACCGATCCGAAGGGGCCGTGGACGCACAAGGCGATGAAGCGGTCTTTGCACGACCTGTCTGTGTTGTTCGATGACGACGGCAAGGCCTATGTCATCTGGGGTTATCAGGGCATCCGCATGGCGCAGTTGACGCCGGATATGACCGATATCGTGGCGGGGACCGAGCGTGAAATCATCCCAGCCGGCTCGGGCATGGGGGAGGGCGTTCACTTCTATAAGCTCAAGGGCAAGTATTTCATCACCAGCGCCTGGTTCGAAGGGCGCATGCGCATGCCCGCCGCGCGGGCCGACCGGATCGAAGGACCATATGAGGTCAATCCGGCCATCAGCATCGATGAGGATTTCGGCCTGGCCCAAGGTTATCGCGAAAGCGGCAAGACGCCGCCTTTCACGATCAGCCCGGCCAATCCGCAACCCAATGGCCGCATGTCGCTGCACCAGGGCGGGGTGATTGAAACCCCGGCCGGTGAGTGGTGGGGCTTTTCGATGATGGACTATAATTCGGTCGGGCGGTTGACCAGCCTGTCGCCCATTACGTGGAAGGACGGATGGCCGTATTTCGGGCTGCCGGGCAATCTGGGGCGCACGCCGCGCACATGGGTCAAGCCGAAAACCGAGGCGGTGCAGCCGATCCGGGTGCCCTATGTCCGCAACGACGATTTTTCGGGCAAGCACCTTATCCCCGTCTGGCAATGGAACCATGTGCCGGTGGCGGACAAGTGGTCGCTGAGCGAACGGCCGGGCTATCTGCGGCTGCATAGCCTGGCGGCGGACAGCTTTTGGCATGCGCGCAACACCTTGACGCAACGCGCCATCGGGCCGATGTCGATGCCGACCGCGGTGCTGGACGCCTCGCATCTGGCGGTGGGCGATGTGGCGGGTCTGGGGCTGCTTAATCAGCCCTATGCCTGGATCGGCGTGGAACGCGAAGCGGGCGGGCTGAGCGTGGTTCAGTTCGACCAGCAGACGGGGACCAAGGCGCGCGTCGCCACCACCGCCAAACGGCTATGGTTCCGGGCCGATTGCGATTTCATGAGCGAGACGGCGCGCTTCAGCTATTCGACCGACGGGCGCACGTTTAAGCCGTTGGGCGCGCCAGTAACCCTGGTGTTCCAGCTCAAAACGTTTCAGGGCGTGAGATATAGCCTGTTCGCCTACAACACGCTTGGGAAAGCGGGCGGGTCTGCCGACTTTGACGCCTTCACCGTCAATGAACCCCATCCGCGCGGTCTGATGCGGCCGATCCCCTATGGGCGGTCCATTCGTCTGAGCGGGTTCGGCGCGACCGCAGGGATGGGGATGGATGGCGGCAAGCCGTCCGATGTCACCGTGGTCGATATGGGGCTTGGCCGGGCGGCGCTCAAAAGCGGCGACGGGTATCTCAGCGTCGCCGCCGATGGCGCGGTCGCGCTTACCCGCGGGACGCCGGGCGTGGCCCAGAGCTTTCAATGGATCGAAACGCCGACGGGCGAACTGGTGCTGATGTCGTTGATGACCAACCGCTTCCTGCGCATCGATCCGGTTAGCCATAAAGTCACCGCCGACAGTCCGGGCCCGCAATCGGACGCCAAGGACGGGGTGCGCTTCGTCTGGACCGCCGCGGGTGGATAGGGGGTGCCCAGAGGATGTGCCGGATTAGCGAAAATAGATAAGACCTTAATAATAACTGATTTGTAATTGGAATCGCCTGCTGGCAAATAGTAGCTTCCCTACGAAGGATTTGTTTTAATGCCCCAAGATTCGCTGACTCTCGACGAATACATGCCCTACCGGCTGGCCGTGGCTTCCAACGCCGTCAGCACGCTGATTGCGACAGCCTATGAGAGTCTGTACGGGCTCAAGATCCCGGAATGGCGGTTGATCTTCATTCTGCGCGAGGACGGTCCGTCCACGCAGCAGGCCCTGGTCAAGCGCGGCGGCATGGACAAGGTGACGATTTCGCGCGCGGCTCAGAGCCTGGCCAAGCGCCGCCTGATCACGCGCGCCCCGCACGAGCATGACGGCCGGTCGCACCACCTGATTCTGACCCATGAGGGCGAGCGGCTGTATGCCGATGTCGCCCCGGCGGCGGCGGAATACGAGAAGATCATGTTGGCAGATTTTTCGCCGGAAGAGGTGACGCAGTTCAAGAAGTTGCTGCGCCGTGTCGAAGACGCCGCGCTCAAGGCGCAAAATGGTGTCGAAGGCTGATCTTTCCGGCGCCGGTTCGCAATTTAGCCGTTGTGCGCTTCCCTCGGGTTTGGCATTCTGTTAACCTTTAGGCTTGTTAACCTTTCGGCGGTTCATCCGGCAGGGTTGCCATATTGGGGGAGGGTTTCAAAATGCATGACGGCTTTGACGCGCCCGCCCAGGCTCCCAGCGATTTCCCCAGCGATCCCATCTTCTATCATGACCTGCCGCTGATCGGCGGGGTGATTCTCATCGTCATCATGGTGGCGGTCGGATTGACGGTGTACCGCGCCACGCGCAAGCGGCAGTGGGATGGCTTTTTCGCCCATGTGAAAAGCGTCAAGCTGGTCGAAATGGCGTCACGGCGCGCCATGGACCGCGCCTATGAAACCCCCGGCACCCTGACGCCCGATGTCATCGGCCTGATCGACATCCTGACCGGCAAGTCGCGCGAATGCGGCAAGGCGATCCGTGACATGTCGTCGGCCCTCGATAAGGCATTGTCCGGCGTGAAGGAGGTCGATGCACCGCCCGGTAGCGCGATCGGCGTTGGCGATAATAATTCCGGCACCATCATCAATATCGCCGTCAGCAATACACCCAATGGTAACGCCGCCCCCGGTGTGGTGGCATCCGCTGTTCCTGGGGGGGCTGTGGCCCAGGTTGTGCCTGCGTCTCCTGCCGCCTTGCCGCCGCAACTGAGCCATGCCGCCAACATGTACATGGCGCTCAACGCCGTTCATGAGGAATGGAAAAGCACGCGTACCATGGCCGGGGCGTTGGAAGACGCGCGCAATCAGTTGATCGATCAGCCCGCCTGGACGCCGCCGCCGCGTCCCACCGATACGCCGGTAAGAGCCTGACCATGGTCCTTTGGTTTTCCGAGCCCGATTTCGACGGCACCTTCCATGACGCGCCCCAGGATCCGTATTATTCGGAGCTGGACGTGTCCTATATCGATCCGGTCTACATCTATATCGGCATCGGTCTGTTCGTCGCCATTGTCGTTGCGGCCCTGATCGGGGCCTATATCGGCCGCAACAATGCGCAGCAAAGGCTGGACCTGGCCAAGAAGCGGTCGGTCGATGCCATCTATGACAGCATCCGGCACAAGCTGGACCTGGCGCTGAAATCGCGCGGACTTCAGATCATCGAACGCGCGGCTCAGGTTCAGGAAGAGGTACACAACCGTCTGGGGCACGTCATCGCCCTGGTCGACAAGCCGGGCAAGACAGTGACCGCGCTGGAAAAGGCGCTACCGGCACCGCAAGCGCCAAAGCCGCCCGAGGCCAAGCCCGCCAAGGTCAAGGTGCCGATGTCGGCCGAAGAACAGATGATAGCGGTCTGGGAAGCGCTCAATCGCTTCCGCGTCTTCTGGGCCGACGAAGCCCATGTGAAGGGGATGATCCGCGCCGCTCAGGAAGAACTGGCGCGCGCCGATTCAGCCCTTTATGTCCGGCAACTGGAAACGCAGTATATGCCGGGGCCGCAGGGCAAGCCGTGGATGCTACCCTCGCCCTTTGGCAAAAAGACAGGCCCCGCAGCCGTGGTGGCCGCTGCGCTCAACGACGCAGACAAGGCAGGCAGCGCGCCGCTTCCCGCCGCCGCCGAACCTGCGCCTCAGCCGGAACCGGCGCCTTCGCCTGATGCCGTGACTCCACCGCCGCCGCCGCCGCCGCCGCCCGCACCCAAGCCGGGGCGCAAGAAACTACCGGCGCACAAGCGCAATATGCTGGCTTAGGTTGCCCATCTGCCGCGCCGCAGCAGCCGATCGCGCAAGACCATAAACGGGCGTTCGACGGCGGCGTACAGCACGCTGGCGACGGCGATGCTGGTGACATAGTAGATGGCGACCTGCGACCAGCCGGTCATCCAGGCCTTTGGCAGGAACAGGGTATCGAGGTGGACGACCATCTTGTGCGACAGATAGAGGCTGTAGGAGATGGCGGCGATATAGCCTATACCGCTCCATCGCGCCGGTTTGACGACGGCCTCGCTGTCCAGAATGGCCGATAGCACAAGCGCCACGCCCAGCGAAAACAGCGGGTAAAAGAGGATACTGCCCGTCTCCGACAGGATGACGCCGTCGATCTGGTTGAGATAGCTGGTGATGCCGAGGCAGACCGCGCCCAGCGGCAGGGTGATGACGGGGCGGGCATAGCGCCTCCAGGCATCGGCATAGAACAGGCGAACCGCCGCTAGACACACGCCCATAAGCAGGCCATCGAGGCGGGTATAGGTGGGGTAATAGATCGAGGTGAAAAAACTGACGGGTTCGCCACTCGTCGCGGTCCAGTTCGACCACAGGACATGACGCAGCACCATGCCGCCGATCAGGACGGCGACGGCGGCCGCGACCGCCGGCCACGGCGTGCGAAAGCGGCGCAGGACCAGCACAAGCGCCGGCAGGATCAGGTAGAAATGCTCTTCCACACACAGGGACCAGGCGTGGGTAAAGGTGCCGAAGGTCTTGGCGTCGAGGCCGAGATTGAGCGTGAAGGTGAGGTAGCGCCACAGGGGTGACATCGCCTCGCGTTCACGCAGGATCGGAAACAGGGCGTAGAGCGTCAGGATGAGCCAAAAGACCGGCAGGATGCGAAACGCGCGTTTGATGTAGAAGATGCGCAGGTCCGGTGCGTTACCGCCCGCAACGGGGCGCAGGAGTTCCGTGCCGATGAGAAAGCCGCTGAGGACGAAGAACACATCGACCCCCAGCCAGCCGAAATCCTTGATGTGCTGAAACAGCGGCGGATAGTCGACCGCGGGAAAATGCCAGCTCATGACCAGCAATATCGCCAATCCGCGCAATATATCCGGCCCGACGGCCCGCTCCGTTTTCATGCGACTCACCCCTTCGGGCGAGGCTAGACCGGCGGTAGTGCAAAGGGAAGGTGGGGTGTAATCAGCCGCGCGGGATAACGAACGATGGGATTAGGGCTTCAGAGTTGTCCATATTTCACACGTTCCTTATGAGAAAAATCTGCGGCCATGCAAACGGGAACTTTAAAGGAAATACGGTGAGTAAGCTGTGATGACTGTGAAGCGACGCTATTGGTTTTTCCCTTAGCTTCTCCATTAACTCCCACAGAAAGAACTTTTAATTCTCCTCCAGCACTTTTTTCTTTCTCATTTGATTCTTCATTCGCCTCAGAAACGACTATTGAGACATCAAATTCGATATAGGTGATTTCGCTGACTGGTTCATCGTTAAGAGTGCCGGGTGCTATAGCAATAATGCTACGGGATTTTTCTTTGGCCTCTCTTACGCCGATAGCTATCTCGCTGAGGGCTTCCTGTATAAGATTGCTTAATTTCATAATTAGCCCCTTTCAGCTATGCAGGGCCAATATTACACGAATGGGTCTGATTGTCGCGCTATCCGTGTAATGCAACGGCGCTTATAGACGCGACCGTTATACCCTTTGAAACAGTCTCCAACGCAATGAGCACATCCGTTTTAAGCCGAGCAGGTCGGCTTACCCGCGCGGGATGACGCGCGACCGGATCGACAAGGCTTCGAACGGCCCTTCGAACGGGCGGCGCTCGACCGTGACGCTAAAGCCGTTGAAGGGCGTCTCGCCGTCTTCGGTCAGTTGCGGCAGGAAGCCGTAATTCTTGGATCGGCACAGGCCTTCGTAGCGGCGCATGTCGCGCAGGAAGTCTGTGGCCGTCTCGTACTGGTCCAGGGCGAAGGTGTAATGGCCGGGGATGGCGTTGCTGATCCGGCTATAGGCGTCTTGATAGGGCATGATGGGGCTCCTCAGATGCGGCCAGACTAGGGATTCGGTTATTAGAAATCGATGGGGAATGCCCGTTATGGGTGCTATTTTACCAAATCGTTGCTCAGCATCCGCCCCAGTAACGCGGGGCGCCGCTGATCAGTTCCCACAGGCCGCCCAGGGCGCGGCACAGGCCGCCGAAGGCGAACAGGATCAGAAAGACCGTGGCGGCCAGTTCGAGCGGGATCGGCACGGGATGTTCGAAAAAGGCTGAAATCCGGCTGAGCAGGGCGGGGCCGCTGTCGATGCGCACGGCGGCTGCGATCGGCGAGGCGGTCCACACCCAGGCCGCCAGTCCAAGCACCGACAGACCGATGACCATGTCGATCAGGCCGCGCAACCGCACGCCGCGCGGATAGGTCAGGACGACGGCCCCAAAGGCGGCCAGGGCCAGGAAATAGGCCAGCACTGGCCAGTAAAGAGCGGCCTTAAGCGCCGGATAGTCCACCTTGGCCAGCGCGCCGGGATCGACATGCATGGCGGCGTAATCGACGGGGATCGGCGCCAGTCCGAAGCTGAGCACGCCCGTCCACCACAGGATGAAGACGACGGCCACGACGATGGCGGCGACGCCCCGGCTGGCGGACGATTGTCGATAGGTCCAGTCGAAGGGGCGATAATCGTAGGCGTAGTTATAGCTATGGTCCCGGCCTTGCGCCTCGTTATCGGCACGGCGGTGACGGTGGGTCTTGGGGGCCAGCCATTCGCTGACATCGGCCCAGTCCCAGGCGGCAAAGTCGAGGAAGCGCAGGTCGCGCACACGCCAGGTGTTGAAATAGTCGATGGTGATGCCCTTGCGTTCGATGATCCACGCCGCCACGGTGGCGAACCCGATCAGGGTCATCATGCCGGTGAGGCCGGAGCCGATGGCGGTGCCTAAGGCTTCGCCGGGATTGGCCCCGCCGATGACGCGGCCGAAGAAGACCAGAACGGAAATCGCCACCTCAAGGATGACGGCGAAGCGCACCGCGAAGATCCAGTAGGGATAGAGGGCCGGGCCCACGCTATATTGCGGTTCGTCGCGATAGCGCGCCGCCACGACGATGGGGTGGCCGAATTCGCGCAGCAGGGCTTCGGTTTCGTCCGGGGTGAGTGGCCGCCCCAGCTCGCTCTCGCGCGCTTCGATCCGTGTCAGGATTTCGTCGCGCAATTCGGCGATAATGCCTTCGCGTTTCGCGCGCGGCAATAACCGCGACACCGCCCGCAGATAGTCTTCCAACATGTCCATCTGAGCCTCCTCCCTTTAACTTCCCGTAATCTTTTCCAGCGATGCGCTGATCGCCCGCCATTCCTGAACCAGCCGCGCCAACATGATCTCGCCGGCGGGCGACAGGACGTAGAACCGCTTCTTGCGCTTTTCCTCTTCGCGCCATTCGCTGACCAGCAACCCCTGGGCCTCCAGCCGCCGCAGCAGCGGATAGAGGGTGCTTTCCTCCATATCCAGCCCGTCGTCCGCCAGGGCCTGACGCAGGGTGTAGCCGTAACGTTCCACACGCAGACGGGCCAGCACCGCCAGGCTGAGCGACCCACGCCGCAGCTCGGCACGCAGGCTTTCGTAGAGGTCGCCCTCAGACTCCATGATACTTGGCCCCGTATAGTGTGTTACATACACTGTATATCGTACAGTATGCATATTGGCGGGGACCGTGTCAAGCGCGTCATGTCAAGCGCGTCAGGGCAAGCGGGCCTGATTGGCTATGGAACGGAGCCGTTACGGGTGGCAGAGGCCCTTGGGCATCCAGTCGTGCACCAGGGTCGTGGGCGGGCTGTTCTTACGATGCAGGATGAGCGCGAACCCATGCCGCGTTTCGGTTCCGGTAGCCATCAGCAGCATGGCCGGACCTTCGCGGATAATCAGGCTGCTGCCCGCGCCTTTTGCCGTCTGCACGCCGTCGGGACTTTCCAGACACGTATCGCCGCTGACGGCATAGAAGGCTTCCGGACCGGAATGGACGTGGACCGGGGCGGTCATGCCGGGGGTAAAGGTGGATTTGAGGTATTCGGCGACGAAATCGCCGTCTCGTATCTTGACCGGCAAGGGGCCGACCTGAACCGTGCCCGGAACGTCTGCGGTCCTGGGGCCGATTGAAAACAGGAAGGTCTTGCCGAAGGCCTGGACCACGGCCGATTTCGGTGTCGCCAGTGACTGGGCCTGTGCCTGTGCTGCGGAGGCATCGGGAAATTCGGAGACATGCCAGTACACATCCCCGGCGGGCAGTTCACCGATCTCGGTCCGGGTCATAAGGCAGGCCGGGCCGGGCTGATCCGTATCGGTGGCGGCGTCGGGGCAGGTGCGCGACGTCGCCTGGGCGAAGGCCGATGGCGCGGCGAAAACCAGCGGTATAATGAACAGTACGGCTTTCCAGGTCATAGGCGGTACTTTCCGAACGGAGTTATGGTTTCAAGACCGTATCAGGTTTTATCGCCTTGCCAACCGATCTTCGGGGGAGAGCGGGTGTTGGGGGCGCGTCCAAATCACTTCGGTGCGCGCTTAGTCCCTGCCTTTTTTGCCTCATAAGCGCGGACGAGAGGGGTCATCGTTGACCCTTGCTGGTTTTAGGTTAGCTTTACGTAAACCGGTAATGGGAGGTGGCTGTGAGATCAACCGGGCGTGTATTGGCTGTGACGTTGGCCATGGGTATAGCCGCAGTTTCTTTTGCTTCGGCTGACGAAGTCGGGACACCAAAGGCGTGTTTCGACGCGATCGTCCGTGCCCGGGTGGTAACGCAGATTCCTACGGAAATTCCGAGTTGTGAAGACTGTATCATAATGCAGTGGCCTTGGTTTCTGGATCTGACAGTCCAACGCGTGGTCAGCGGACCTGTTAAAAAGGGGCCCTTAACCGTATTGGCTTTGGTGCATTCGCCATATGCGCCGCGAAAGGCACCCTTCACATTCGCGCTTCGCCGAAATACGTTGGGTGGCTTCAACGTCGTTAAGAAGGGGGACGGCAAGCCCCTTGCTCAATGCCCAGACGGTGCGCAGCCGGTTGCCCCCTATGTCACGCCAGCCGATGGCCGCACTTTGGACGACATACGCAAAACCGCGGCGTTGCGCGCCGCAGAACGGAATTATTAACATCCCGGGGGCGTTATCTTGATCCTGTCGAACCTTTGTTGCCGGGGACGGGTTTGGCTGGGTGAATGAAATCCTGAGGAAACACAAAATGGCTGCGAAAAATGATATCCAGGTTACGCGCGGCCAAGGCATTGGCCTCTGTCGGTGTCTTAGCGAACCGCGCGACGTAATCATCGGCCAGGGCTTGTTGGGCCAAGGGGTATTGGGTCTGTATCTGAAGATAGAGCTTACGAAACTCCGGGTCGCGTTTTGACCACCGTCGCAGGCCCGCCTCCGCGTCACGCCGGTTATTGTAGGGGACGGTGGTGACCGCCCACGGACGCAGGGCAGCATTGACCCAGGCGGTCTCTGCCTTACCTCTCAGGTGGGCGGTGGGCTGCATTGTGCCTTCATCCCTGCCATCGCCCAAGGTGCCGTCGAGCAGGACCGCCAAGCGACGGACGGCGGGCGGCAACACGGCAAAACGCGTCGTCAAAGGCGGACCAAAGCGGATCGAACAGGGCGTTTTGACGCCATCATGCCCGGCAACCAGAACGGTCCATTGCAAGGCATCAAAGGTGTTTCCCAACGTGTTGACGGCCCACACTGTTCCCGTTTTGCGATTACGCAGGAGAATGGGTGGGGTGAGTTGCTCACCGGTCACGGCGCGGGGGTCGCCATACTCTTTCGGCGCGAAGGCGTTCGCCGCCAGATTTGCGTCGATGGCATAGAGGATATAAAAGTCGCCACGCCAGCTGAATTGTCTGTCTTCGACGACCCAGCGAAGGTTTCCCTTAGGCGCGGTCTGCCAATAGATCGGGCGCGTGCCATTGGGGGCAATCGTCGTGAAAACCGTGTCCGAGGCCTGAAAGCCGAAACCGCCGGAGATATCTCCCGGTAGTCTCTGACCGACGATTTCGATCGGGGCGCCCGGTTTAAGGGTTATCGCGTCGTTCAGATAGAAGGAGCGGCTGCTGAACGCGGCCTGGGCCAAAGCCAGACTGTCGCGACATTCGCGGGACGTGCCGCCGATAAGGTAAGGCCTGGCCTGAGCGGCCGCCGGAAGGGCGGGCCATAGGACAGCCGTCGCCAGCGCGAGGGCGATGAGGGCTTTGGCTGGTAAATGTGCGTGACGGTTCATGATCGCCTCCCGGTTGACGATTTGATGATATCTTCGGACTATGACGGGCGGGAGCGTAGAAATCGGCCGAGTTTGGCCGCGGCCGAACTGTGGGGCCGGTGGCATACGCATTTGTACGTGTCTGTACGGGGAGGGGCGAGAAATGGAGCGTATAGAACGGGCAGGGCCAGTGCACTTGGCGAATGACGCCGTGGCAGCCAGGTTGCGTGAGGAACTGGCGCGGCGTCGGATGTCGCGTCAACAGCTCGCCGTTCTGTCACGCATAGGCCTGTCTACGTTGGAAAAGGCGCTGAACGGAAGCCGGCCCTTTACGCTGACCAGCATTGTCAGATTGGAGCAGGCGCTTGGTGTGGACCTTCGTCCGGCGCAGGTGTCGGCATCGCATGGCGCATCGGCGGCCTCGGACCTTGGCGCCTATACGGCCGAAGCCGTGCGCTGGCTCGAAGGCAGCTACTTGGCCCTTCGTCCGTCGTTCGAGGTTCCCCGGGCCGTCTTCGCCTATCGCATCACTATTGCATGGGACGGGGCGGCCCATTGCCTGGCTTTTCAGGAAACGCATCGCCTGGACGCGCCGTTTACCCAAAGAGGCGTCGTCTCCGTCCCCAACAAGTCCGGACACGTCTATCTTCACACCAACGAAGACGGGCAGTTTCGGCTGGCCATTCTGGGCCGCCCATTGATCGGCGGCGAAATGTACGGGCTTTTGTCGACGCTTCAGGCCGGGCCGGGGGCGCAGTTGATACCCGTTTCGGTGCCGCTCGCCCTGATCCCGCTGGCCGGTGCCGATGTGCCACTTGGGCGGTGTCTTCCGGGCGAGGACGGTTATGACACCTATGCGGGACATCTTGAAAAAGTGATATCCGGCGGCTTTGCCAGACTGGTCGCGGCGTAAAGCGGGCCTATTCCGCTTTCGGGCCCTTGACGGCGCGCAGCAGCAGATAGCCGATGATGCCGGAGAGGGTGGAGCCGATCAGCACGCCGATCTTGACCTCGTCCTGAAGCACGGGCGCGCTGGCGAAGGCCAGGCCGCCGATGAACAGGCTCATGGTAAAGCCGATGCCGGTCAGTACGGCCAGGCCGTAGAGTTGCAGCCAGCCGGTATCCTTAGGCATCCGGGCCAGGCCGGTCTTGATGGCCAGGGTCGAGGCGGCAAACACGCCCAACTGCTTGCCCACGAACAAGCCCAGCGCGACGCCCAGCGGCACGGGGTCGAGCAGGCTTTCCAACTTGAACCCGCCCAGGGCGACACCGGCATTGGCGAAGCCGAATATGGGCACGATCAGGAAGGCGACCGGCTTATGCAGGGCGTGTTCCAGCCGGACCAGGGGCGAATGATGGTCGTCGCCCGCCGCCTTATGGGTATTGAGCGGGATGAACAGCGCCACCGCCACCCCGGCCAGGGTAGCGTGGATGCCGGATTTGAGGGTGAAGAACCAGATGACCGCGCCGACCAGCAGATAGAGCCAGACCGCCTTGACCTTCAGCCGGTTGAACACGAAGAGCACCAGCAGGCCGGCCAGGGCCGCGCCCAGCATGAGGAGATTGAGCTGCGCCGTGTAGAACAGGGCAATGATGATGACGGCCGCCAGATCGTCGATAATGGCCAGGGCGGTCAGGAATATCTTCAAGGAGGCGGGCACGCGCGAGCCCAGCAGGGCCAGGACGCCGAGCGCAAAGGCGATGTCGGTTGCCGCCGGTATGGCCCATCCCTTGACGCTTTCGGGATGCGACAGGTTGAACAGCAGATAGACGCCCGCCGGCACGATGACGCCGCCGAGGGCCGCGATGCCGGGCAGGGCGCGTTGCGACCAGGTGGCCAGTTCGCCGGTCAGGACTTCGCGTTTGATTTCCAGGCCGACCAGCAGGAAGAAGACCGCCATCAGGCCGTCATTGATCCAGTGCAGCACGCTGAGGCCGCCGACATAGAGGTGGAGCGTGTGGAAATAGGCGTCGGCCAGCGGCGAATTGGCGACCAGGAGCGCGACGACCGCGACCGCCATAAGGACAATGCCGCCCGCCGCTTCGCTTTTGAGAAAGTCGGCGGTCATGGAAAGGGTCTGTTTCAGCATCGTCTGGCCTTTATCTTTGTGCCCCAGTACTACCTTAGAGGTGTCTGGGTTGGCGCGGCAAGCCTTTTCGGGGCGGCGGCGGGAGGCGGAGATGCTGAGACAGGGTGTGGCCTTCGCGCCACGTTTGGTTGTATTCTGGTCGTGTCGTCTTGTGCATGGTTTCAAAATTAACTATAGCCTGCACCGTGCCGCCCTAATCGCGGCCATATGGAGAGTATGGATTGCTAGGATCGAATAACCGCCGGGGCATGAAGCCCGCCGCGATCCTGCCTTTCGTCTAGGCGCCCGTCCGGCGCCGCGGCGGGGCGGGAACGCCCCACATCGCACACGCGCCAGACCGCAAACTGCCCGGTCCCATTGGGCCGATCCGCGCTCTGATTCCCAATACGTGAATGGACCCACGTGAGACATGCGCCGCCGCGCGTGCGTCTGCGTCAAGCCCAGACGACGATAAGACGAAGATACGACAATGAACGAACACTCGATCGTGCGGAGCGTCATGCTCCGGATCGCGCGCGACATCGCGCCAAAATCTGTACCGGCAAACCAATTGATGGCGTGGGCCGGGCTCAATGCCGCGTGGGTGTTGGGAGGCGAGGCCACCGCGGACAAGAAGCCGGGCTGGAAGACCTTCCTGGCCAGCCTTGAGGCCGCGCCCGCCAGCCAGGCGCCGCGTCCGGCAGTGCTTGAGCTGGCGGACGAACTGGGGCGGCTGCTGCATTTCGCGCCGTTCGATGCGCGGTTGCTGACCCTGATGATCGCCTGCGGCCGGCTGCCGCGGGTGGCTGACCTTTTGAGCGTGATGGCGCCGCATGTGCGTGACTTGCCGGCGGTGCTGGGCGAACTGGCCGGGGCCGATGCGGCGGATGCCGCGCGCCAGGTTCGGCGCAGCGAGGTTTTGAAACTGGGTCTGGTGACCTTTTCGGCCCAGGTGCGATATGACGGCCCCATCGATATCCACTGGCTGTTGGAACGTGTGCTGGACCGCGATCCGGCGCCCGAAGCGCTGGCCGAAGCCTTGTCGGGCCCATGCCAATCGACGCGCCTCGACATGAGCGACTTTGCTCATGTGGGTGACGCCGCCTTCCTGGTCCGCCTTCTCGAAGGCGCCAAACGCGAAAGCGCGCCCGGGGTGAATATCCTTATCCACGGGCCGCCCGGTACGGGCAAGACGGAACTGGCGCGCGTTCTGGCGGCGGCGGCGGGATGTCCGCTGCACGCCGTGGGCGAAGCCGATGACGATGGCGAAGAGCCGACGCGCCGCGATCGCGTTCTGTCGCTTCAGTTAGCGCAGCGTATACTGGGCGACCGCAGCGGGGCCGTTGTCTTGTTCGATGAGATGGAGGACCTGATCGGTGGCGTGCGTCGCTCGGAGGGGGACTGGTTCTCCGGCCGCGAAGGCAGCAAGGTGTTTCTCAATCGCCTTCTCGAAACCAATGCGGCCCCGGTCATCTGGGTGACCAACGCCGTGGGCAATCTCGACCCGGCCATATTGCGGCGGATGAGCTTCATCCTCCGGCTCGACCTGCCGCCGCGCCGGGTGGCGCACCGTATTCTGACGCGTATCGCTGGGGATGAAGGCGGTCAGCCCGGCGCGGCCATTGGCCAATTGGTCGATCAGGCGCCAGAGACGGCCAGCGTGCTGCGCGTTGCCATGAGGGCGGGGCGGCTGGCGGGGGAAGGGGATTGCGGTGCCCGCGCGGCGACGTCGCTGGTGCGCGCCTTGCGTGGCGGAGAGCTGCCGCCGGAAGGGCCGGGAGCGCTCGACCTGACGCTTTATGACACCGACCGGCCGCTTGATGCCCTGTTCGGGGCCTTTGGAAACCTCGACGCGCTGGACGTATCCTTGCTGCTGACCGGACCGCCGGGCACGGGCAAGACGGCCCTGGCCCACCATCTGGCGCGTATCCTCGACCGGCCGCTACTGGTGCGCCGGGCCTCCGATCTGCTGTCCAAATGGGTCGGGGAAACCGAGCAACAGATTGCCGAGGCCTTCCAAGAGGCGCGGCGTCAGGGCGGCGTGCTTTTGTTCGACGAAGCGGATTCATTGTTGTTCGACCGTACACGGGCGCGCACGTCATGGGAGGTGGGTCAGGTGAACGAGATGCTGACCTGGCTCGACCGGCATCCCTTGCCGGTGGTGGCGGCAACCAACCATCCGGGGCAACTGGACCCGGCGACGCTGCGCCGCTTCGTTTTCAAGCTTGACCTGCGGCCGCTGGGGCCGGAGTGTCTGCGGCGTGCCTTTGAGCGCTTCTTCGGCATGGAGGCGCCGGCGGGGCTCACGGCCTTGCGCAACCTCACGCCCGGTGACTTTGCCGTGGTGGCGCGCCAGTTGCGTCACGTCCCGGCGGCGGACGCCCAGGCCATACTAGAGCACCTGCGCGAAGAAAGCCGTGTGAAACCGGAGACAGGAGTCAAGATCGGGTTTTGATGTCGAAACCCGGTCTGCTCCCGCGTCGCTGAGCCCAGACACATTTCATTGGACACATTTCATTGGACACATTTCATTGGACAGATTTCGTTGGACAGGTTTTGGGGGGCGTTATAGCGTAATACCAGCGTTATTTAGCGGGCCTTATGTGGCATTTTAAATCTGGGGTGTTCATGAAACGATGGGGCGTCTTGGCGCTATTCGCGGCTGTCGCCGCCGGGGCGGTTGATGCCAAGACCCAGCCGGTGATACATGCGCCGAGCGATTTGCCGGATACGCGTTTCGTGCTATCGGGACCGGCCAGCGAAGCCTTCATGTCGCCGACCTTCCTGCGGGACACGGTGCCCGCTTTACGCCAGGAAGCGGAACGATTGCTCGCCACCTACCGGATTGAGGATCCGGCGGTGACGCAACGGCTTCGCGGCGGTTTGATCTCCATCGCCATTCTTCAGGGCCGTCCTGCTGACGCCCGCAGGCTTATTGCCGAGCAACGCGCGCTGGAAATCAAGCCGCAGCTGAAGGCCATTGGCTTCCTGACGTCCGACGCCATCGCGGCGGAACTGGCATCGCCGGATCGGCCCTGCGCTGCCGCGGGGGATCAGATCGCCGCACTTCTAAAGAATGCCGATCCGATCGTCGTTCGGGATGAGGTGTTGGTCCGCTATGCGCGTAGCCAGACAGACAGTGTCGGGTTTTACGCCGGGACGGCGGGCGGCATGATCGATCCGGAACAGAAGGTCCGCGGGTCGGTGGATATCCTGCAAGGGCTTTTGCTGGCCACATTTCGCGCCCAGGCAACCTATATGCCGCCGTGTCGCGCGCAGATCGCCACGGCGCTGAAAACATGGCTTGATGCTCCGGCCAACCTGCCTGTCGACGTGTGGCGCGCGCGGCTGCCCCGGCCCGAGCTTTTCGCGACCTCCAAGCCGGTCACCGTCGCCATTTGGGAATCGGGCTTCGACACCAGTCTGTTTCCCGGTCAGATGGCCGTCGATCCTGCCGAGCCATTGGACGGAAAAGATAATGACGGCAACGGCATAGTCGATGACGTAAATGGGCCAACCTACGATTACAATATTCGTCCGACCCAGGCCGCCTTGCCCGTGGCTTCCCCGTGGCTGGCGGCGCGATTGGGGCTGCAAATGGCTGTGGAGAAGGGACAGCTTGACCTCAACTATGGTGCGGACACGCCCGAAGCCCGTTTCTTCGCGCTTCGCGCCCGGGAAGCGTCCACGCAGGAGCAGACGGACGATGTGCGCGGGGAGACGGAATTTATGGCACGCACGCATGCCACGTGGGTAGCCAGCGTCGTCGCCGACGACGCCCCTTTCATCCGACTGTACAATGCCAATGTTTACCCGTATGGCGCAAATCCCGATGCAATGCCCGTTCTTGAGGCAGATATCGACCGGTGGATCGCCGCAATGCCGCGCCTGGCGTCCAGGTTAAAGGGCGGGGGTGTGCGCATCGTCAATATGAGCTGGGAAATCAAGGCGGACGAATTTACGGACCTGTTGCTTTCCACCGGCGCTGAGGCTGATGCGGACAAGGCCAAGCTTCGCGGCGAGGCCATGGCCAGCCGGATGCGTGCCGCCCTATGGGCCTTTATTCAGTCGTGCCCTGATATCCTCTTCGTCGCCAGCGCGGGTAACGCCAACCAACTGGCCGGAGCCACCGACGCGTCTCCACAGTCCTTTGACTTGCCCAACATTCTGGTGGTCGGTGCGACCGGAATGAATGGGCGGCCCACCAGCTTCACCAGCTTCGGGAAGTTCGTGAAGGTTTATGCGCCGGGTGAAGGCATTACTGTACGTGCCCCGGGCGGCATGGTGATGCGCGCGTCCGGCACGTCATTTTCCGCACCGTTGACGGCGCGGGCGGCGGCTCAGATGCTTGCCGTGTGTCCCGGGCTGACACCTTCGCAACTTATCGCCGGGTTGATTGCTACGGCCAGCGTGGGGGAGGGCGACCTGAAGCTGATCGATCCTTCCCGAGCCGTGGCCTGGGCAACGGAACACTGAACGGAGACCCTTACACGCGCGCCGTCCGGTCAATGGCCTCAACAACCTGTCGATACAGGGCCGGTGGCAAATCATGGCCCATGCCGTCGATCACCAAAAGCTCGGCGTTCGGCATCGCGGCGGCGGTATCCTGACCGCAGGCGGGCGGGAAAAGCGGATCCTCGGCGCCGTGGATGACCAGGGTTGGCGCGGTGACGGTGGTCAGACGGGGGCGCCGGTCACCGGTCACGGCCATTGCGCCGATCTGGCGCCCGGTACCGCCGGGATCGTAGGCGCGACTGACCTCTTCCAAAACGAGAATCCGGTGCGCCGCATCGTCAAAGGGTTGGCCTGTGCCGGCGATACGGCGCGCGAAGGCCAGGCTATGCGACAGGAAACCGGCCTCGTCCGTGACAGGATCGGGCGCGGGGCGCATCATCATCGCCATGGCATCCGGCGCGGCTTGGGGCAGGGCCGGATTGCCGGTGCTCGACATGATCGAGGTCAGGGACAGCACGCGATCCGGATACTCGCTTGCCATGATCTGTGCGATCATCCCGCCCATTGAGCGCCCGACGACATGCGCCCGGTCAATGGCGAGAGCATCGAGCAGGCCGATGGCATCGGCCGCCATATCGTGAAGCGTATAGGGCACTTCGGGTCGCTTGCCCGCCATCAGGGATGCCGCCAGCGCGCCGAAATCCAGGGGCGGGCAGTGGCGGAAATGGGTCGAGCCGCCCGTGTCGCGGTTGTCGAAACGGATCACGCGATATCCCTTTGCCGCCAATTCTTCGCAGAAGGGCGTGGTCCAGCGGATCCTCTGCGTGCCCAATCCGGCAATCAGCAGGAGGGGCGCGTCTTCGTCTTTGCCGAAGCCGTCATAGGCCAGGTTGATGCCGTTGGCTTTCACGGTTGTCATGGTCGTACGCCTTTCAATCGCTGCTCTGCGCGGTCGCCAGGCGCAGGACGTGCGACCGGATGTCTTCCGGCCAATCGGCTATGCAGTGTTCCAACTTGGGGCGATCATCGGCGAAGAGCGCGCGCGTGGCCTCCTCATAGCCCGGAAAATCACCGGCGATCGCCAGCATGAAGCGGTAGGCGGCGTCCTGGGCGGCGCGCTTTTGTTGCCGCGCCCCGCCGTTTCGCCGCGCGTCATCCACCAGCCGTCTCAGGACGGCGGAGGCGCCACCGGGCTGAGCGGACAGCCATTCCCATTGCCGTGGCAGCAGCGTGATCTCCCGCGCAACGACGCCGAGCCTGGGCCGTCCACGGCCTCTCGGTTCGGACGTCTCATCCGCTTTTTCGGGGGTGGTCGCCTCGACCGGCCGATAGCGCCCGGCGACCGCTTGAGGCGGCTGGGACAACCGCTCGACGATGTCGGCCTTGGTCCCTCTTAGGTCGAGATCGACGACGCGGCCTGTCGCATCGTCAAAGACGAGGATCGTATGCGGCGCGCCGCTTTCGGTCGCGGTTTTGACGGCAAGGGCCACTTCGACAAGCGGGCCGGACAGCAGAAACGTATGGCCGTCAAAGGCCGTGCAAGGTTTGGAAATGAGGTTGGACACGCGGTTTAGACCTTTGGTTGATGCCGATTAATACCCGGATAAAATACTTGCGTCAATATTACCCGTGTAATATTAGGGGCGGGCGGCCGTCTGGACGCCGAGGCGACATCAAGCGCCTCGTAATGGGTTGAAAAGGTATGGCGAGATGAAGGGCGAAGCGCGCAAGGCGGCCGTGGCGGCTTACAAGGAACGCAAGGTCGTGGGCGGCGTTTATGCCGTTCGCTGTACAGCGTCCGGCGAAATTTGGGTGGGGCAATGGCCCGATATCGCAACGATTCAGACCCGATTGTGGTTCGAGCTTCGGCGGGGGACGCACCTCACCAAGGACTTGCGCGACGCCTGGAACAGCCATGGCGAGGCGCAATTCAGCTTCGAGGTTCTGGAGAGGCTCGAAGACGACATGTCGCCCTATATGCGCGCCTCGACTTTGAAGACCCTAGCGTCTCAGTGGCGGGAAAAATTGCAAGCCCATTCCATTTGAAAGAGGAAGTCTTCGCTCAATGCAGGGGTAACGCTAGGTTGCCATACCGGATAGGACGTTGAGACGCAGGCTGTTCCATGATTGTGCGGACGGCCATGGAGTCCATCTCGCCGTTGACGGCAACAAGAGCGAGCGGCTAGTAATAGGGTATGATTACACATTCGGCGCCGCCGAACGACCTGCGCCCAAAGGATCAGACTATGCGCCATGCCATTTTCCTGTTCGCCGCCGCCCTGCTGGCAGGTTCGGCCCACGCCGCAGACAGTGATGGCGCGGACCATCCGGCCTTGCCCCGCTATCCCGGCGCAGAGATCACGAACTATCGTGGTGCGAGCCTGGATACGGCCTTCTTGCCGACGACGACCGTTTCTTCGGAGGCCCGTGCCACCGGGGAAACCGTGTCCGGCGATATCACCCATATCGATTATCGGATCACGCCGGCGGTGAGCGCGATGCAGGTGGCGCGTCATTATGAAGACGTCTTGCAAAAGGGCGGGTTTCATGTGGTGTTCGAATGCGCGGGGATCGACCGCTGAAGGACATGGGCGCGCTGATCCTCAATTCCGGGCGGGTTGCGCCTACCGGCTTTGCCGACGGTATTTTCCGCGACGGCCTGCGCGTCATTGTCGCTGAACGTGGCGGGACCAAGCTGTTGACGCATATCGTCGAAGGGCCCGATCGGACGCTGGTCTACGAAATGGTCGTGGACACAGCAGCCAACTAAGGTTTTTCAAGTCGGCGGCAAATGGCTTAGCTGACGCAGATGGCCATGCGGTTTTCAAAAATACTTGTCGTGCGCCGCATTGTGGCGTAAGGGGCGGTTATCGCGAAAAGCGACTGCTTCCCTTGAGCCGCCCATTGGCGGAGTAAACAGGTGGACGAATTTACGTCCAGGCGGTCAAGCACACCCACCCATGCGCGAAAGCCATGGCTGGCCAGCGTTCTCCAAGCACAGCCCGCCTGACCTGCGTCAGGCTAACCGCAAGCCGTTGGCGTCCGTGTGGCGTTGGCGCTTGCCTTGACCGGAACACGCCATGCGCAAACCTCTTGTCGTTATCTTCACCGCTATCGTCCTCGATGCCGTCGGCATCGGCCTCATCTTTCCCATCCTGCCGTCCCTGTTGCGGGACGTCACCCACACCGCCAATGTCGCCCCCTATATCGGCGTCATGACCGCCCTCTATGCGGTGATGCAATTCCTCTTCGCCCCCGTGCTCGGCGCGCTCAGCGACCGGATCGGCCGCCGCCCGGTGCTTCTGATCTCGCTGGCCGGGGCGGCGGTCAACTACCTGTTCCTGGCGTTTGCGCCCCATCTGTGGATGCTGTTTCTGGGACGGGCCATCGCCGGTTTGACCAGCGCCAACATGTCCGTGGCGGCGGCCTATGTCACCGATGTGTCGCCCGAAGACACGCGCGCCCGCCGTTTCGGGCTGATCAATGCCATGTTCGGCATGGGGTTCATTGTCGGGCCCATCCTGGGGGGATTGCTCGGCGACCAGTGGGTGCGGCTGCCCTTTATTGCGGCGGCGGTGCTCAATGGCGGCAATCTGTTGCTTGCGCTCTTCCTGCTGCCCGAATCCCGCGTCCCCAGCCGTGAGGCGGCGGAGCGGCCTTTCGATCTGGCGTCGCTCAATCCGTTGCGGCCGCTGCGCTGGGCGCTGTCGATGACGGGTTTGTTGCCGCTCATTCTTGTCTTCTTCGTCTTCAGCGCCACGGGCGAAGCCTATGGCACCAGTTGGGCATTGTGGGGCAGCGATGTCTTCCACTGGAACGGATTGTGGATCGGCCTGTCATTGGGGGCGTTCGGCCTTTGCCAAACCGCGGCCCAGGCTTTTTTGCCGGGTGTGGCCGTGTCGCGTCTTGGCGAACGCGCAACCGTACTGACCGGCGTGGCGGGGACGTGTGCGGCGCTGCTGGTCATGGCGTTTGCCAGGCAGGGCTGGATGGTGTTCGCGGTCATGCCGGTCTTCGCCATGGGCGGCATCGGTATGCCGGCCTTGCAGGCCCTGGCCAGCCGTCAGGTGGACGACGCGCAGCAGGGCCAGTTTCAGGGCGTGCTGGCGTCGGTGGTGAGCCTGGCCTCCATCGTCGCGCCGCTGGTCTTTTCCAGCGTCTATTTTGCCGTCCGCAGCCGATGGCCGGGCGCGATCTGGCTGTCGGTCATCGCCGTCTATGCGATCGGTGCCAGTCTGGTGGCCGGTTTGCGGTTCGGGCCGCGACAGGCGACCGCCGCGCCATCAGGCGTGGGGGAGTGAGCTTGACCGGAACGCTTCGACCAATCCGTTGACCTGTTCGATGTCCAGCGGCTTGACCAGATGGACATCGAACCCAGCGGCGCGGGTGTTTTCGCGCGATTCGGGGCTGCTCCATGCCGTTTGCGCGATGATCAGGCATCGCCCCAGGCTGTCGTCGGCGCGAATGTGCCGGCAGGCATCGAGGCCATCCATTACCGGCATGGCAAGGTCCATAAGAATGACATCCGGCTTGAATGTCTTCGCCATCGCGACCGCTTCGGCACCATTGAAGCAGGTTCTGACCTCATGGCCATAGTCTTCCATGGCCCAGCCCAGCGTAGTGGCGGAGGCTTCGTTATCATCCACCACCAGGATACGCGATCTGCGGATGGGACGTTGTAAGGGGAGGTCGCCCGCACCGGGCTTTCCGGAAGGGGGGCGAGGAGACAATATTTCTAACCCTGTGTGACGCATCTCAAATACCGTTGTTATATTTTGCAACATTTATGACATAGTTCACGTAAAGGTAAAGGTAAAAGTGCAAAAATATGGCTGTAAATCAAATATATAGGAAAATTTTGCGTGATTTGTCGCCGTTTGCAAATCCTTGCAAGATAATCACAAGTGGCGGCGCGCAGGGCGGCCCCGCAACCATGGGTGAAAAAAGTACCATTTGGAGAATGACTTTAATTATATCGCTGTTATATTCCGGCGATCAGGTCATCAAAGAAGGGCATCTAAAATGGATCGGCGCATATTTCTATCTGGCCTGACGGCCCTGATTGCGACATCGGCGCGGGCGGATGACGCGGCGGCGGTGGCCACCATTCAGTCGGCGGTCGAACAAATCGTCGCTCAGTTCATGATAAGCGCAGGCGATCTGGTGAAGGGCTTCGCCACGCCCAAGGTTGTGGTGTCGTTTACACCGGAACTGTCCTGGATCAAGCCGGACGGCACTGAGGTCCATACGGCGGCGTGGGTGCAGTGTCCGCCCGATTTTCAGGGATTCATCGCCTCACTGCTGGGGCCGACGCCTCCGATGGCGCCGGGGCTCTTCTTCGGCGAAGTTTTCAACGCGTTTCTGGTGCCGCATGAGATGTCCCACTTCGTTGACGCCAAGCGCAACAATCTGCGCAATGGGGGGCGGCTGTATGACGGCGAAGTCCACGCCAACCGGGTGGCCGTGGCGTTCTGGCTGGGCCAGCCCGGCGGGCGAGCGCGTATCGAACGCCTGATGGCGGCGGTGGCGGTGGTCGAATCGAATCTGCCCAATCCCGTGCCGGATGGCCAGGACCGGATCGCCTACTTCCAGGACAATTACGAAAAGCTGGGGAGCAATCCCGCCGCCTACGGATGGTATCAGTTCCGCATGTTCCTCGATGCGTGGGCATTGCGCGACGAAAAGGATTTCAAGACCTTGCTCGCCCAAGGTGCTTAAGGGGCTGGGTGCTTAAGGGTTTTGGGGGCGTAAGGGGGCGGTAGTCGGTCACAGGTCTGCGGCTCAGTTAAGACCATCGCTGGCGCCATGATCATGTCGCATGCGGTGCAATCGCCTTTTTTCGGTCCTTATTTGTCGTTTCAATGGGAACCGCACGACTGGGGTGACGGCGGATTCGAGAACGAAGAGGTTTCGATGACTGACTTTAAATCCCGCGCGCTGTTTGTGGCGCTTCCTGTCATGCTTGCCCTTTCGGGCTGCGCCAGCCACCGCTATGTTGACGACAAGGTCGCCACGGTGAGCAGTCGCGTCGACCAGCACGACGCGCACCTGTCGCAGCTTGACAAGACCACTCAGGACGCGCTCGACCGCGCCACGGCGGCGGGAAAACTGGCCGAAGGCAAGTTCGTCTATTCGGTCGTATTGAGCGACGATTCCATTAAATTCGACACGGGTAAGGCCGTTCTGTCCGACGACGCCAAGGGCCGTCTGGCGCAACTGGCCGACAAGCTGAAGGCCGATAACAAAAACGTCTATCTGGAAATTCAGGGCTATACGGATTCGACCGGCACCGACGCCGTCAACTACCGTCTGGGCGAGGAACGCGCCGATAGCGTGCGCCGCTTCCTGAATAGCCAAGGCATTGCGCTCAACCGTATGGCGTCGATCTCTTACGGGTCGGAGCAGCCCGTCGCCCCCAACACCACTGCTACCGGGCGTTCAGCCAACCGGCGTGTCGTGATCGTGGTGCTGTCCTAAATCGCTTTGTCCCGGTCGGGTATGGCCCGGCCGGGGCTATGTTTAACCAAGCGTCATGACCTTCGACTCATGACGCTTGGCCATGACGCTTGGCAAGGGCGACTGCCCGTCGCCGCCTATGCGGCGAGCCATGCGGCGTTTGAGCTGAAAAAGAGAATACCAATGAAGCGGTTCTACACCGCGCACATGGTATTATTTCGACGATTTGTCCGCGCACACCGGTTCGTCGTGGTCCAGGGCGTGCAGGCTTGCCAAGGTGTCCCTCAAGGCGTCGCGGCATCGGTCGCTGACCGGCACCATGGGCAGGCGCATGTCTTCGCTGCACCAGTCCTGCATGGCCAAAGCCGCCTTGACCGGCGCGGGGTTCGGTTCATCGAACAGATGCGCGATCAGGGGCATGAGCAGGTTGAACCGTTTCCACGCCCCGTCGGCGCTGTATTTTTCCAGCATATGCCAGGCCTCGGCAAAGCGGCGCGGGGCGACCTGGGCGGAGGCGCTGATGGCGCCGTGCGCGCCGGCTTCCAGAGCGCGGAACATCCACGCATCGTCGCCGCACATGACGTTCAGGCCTGTGATATCAAGCAGGGCCTTGAGGCGCTCCATGGTCAGGCCGCACGCCTTGATGGCGGGGAAGTCGCCGTCGCGGGCCAGGCGGGCAATGGTCTCTGTATGCAGGACCGTGCCGGTGCGCACCGGAATATCATAGAGGATGATCGGCCGGTCGGCGGCATCGGCGGCGGCCATGAAGTGGCGATAGACGCCGTCCTGGCTGGGGCGGACATAGCTGGGCGCGGACATCAGATAGCCCGCGATCGGGCTTTGGCGCAGCTCAGCCAGTTCGTCTAGTATCTTCTGCGTGTTCGCGCCCTCAAGGCCCATGAAGAGGGGGATATGACGAGGGACGGATGCCGCGACGGTTTCAGCCAGACGGGCTTTTTCATAAACTGTGAGAGCCGGGCCTTCACCCGTCGTCCCGCCGATAACCAGACCGTGAAGGCCAGAGCCCACAAGATGAACAGCAAAGAGACCAGCACCATCATAGTCGACAGCTCCATTTTTAAAGGGGGTGATCATTGGGGCCCAGATGCCTGTGTAGGGCGATCTGGACGTGGCAGATTCAGGAAACAGCATGGCGTCAGGCCGCCTCGGGCCAGGATAAGGCCTCGGCGCGTGCCGGTTCGACGGCGCCGAACTGGGCCGCCGGCAAGCCCGCGATCAGGGCGTGCATGGCGCGTTCGCAGGCGGTGGCGGCCACGGTGATCCGGCAGCGGATGTCGTGCGTGTCGCCGACCGCTTCGATGTCGATGGCGTGGAGGTCGCAGCCGCATTCACGGCGCAACAGGCCCTGGGCGGTGGCGCTCAGATCGGCGTCAACGGTCAGGGGAAAGGTGAGCAGGGACGGCAGAGGATCAGGGGAAGGCATGATGGTTGGCTCACAACAGGGGAGACAGCCTCAGATTACGCCGCGCCGCGTATCGCCAATGTATAGATTTGCCCAGCGCCCATAGAGATTTTGTATAGGCGGCGAAATTGGCATAAAGCCGACATTTCCGGCTTCAAAAGCTGCTGGAGCGAACGTTTTAAGGGCTTATGCAGGTCCAAGGAGCGAGTCTGCCATCGCCACGCGTTGAGCCCGAAAACCCAGAACCTCGATAATACGCGGTCCGTTGTGCAATAGTCCAAGATCATCTTCGCGAAGCATGGTCTTGAGGCGCCGGTCTACGCGCTTCCGCAATCGGGGAAATTCAATCTGGATGGGAATATCATCAGGAGATGTGAGGGGGACAAAAATGACCACATCAAGCACGGCGAGCGCTTTGCTGATATTTGCCAGTTCACGGCCGCCCGGCAGCCATTCAAAGCCCTCACTGGCACTGACAACTTCCAAATAGGCGAGAAAATCGAGTGGGCAGCGGTCAAAGATCACGTCGCGGCCATGAGCATACTCCAGGATCAGCTTGCAGCTTTCAGTGAGCTGCGTTTCAAGATCAGGTATCGTTGCTCCATTGGAAAACGCAACCCCTTGCTGCTCAAGAAGCCAATAGGGCTCCGCCACGCTTTCATAGCTGCGATGAACGGCAGTGAAATCCTCGATGAATGTCGTCTTGCCTGTGCCATGCGCACCTGTGACTGCAATATGCATTATGCCTCCCCCTCCCGGCGCATATATAACGCCGGTCTCAAGCACGCAATACAAGACCCGAAGCTTCTTGAGAAAGCCGATTATAGACGTCCATGATGGTGTTGTTACGATGTATTTCCCAAAATTTCGGCGTTTCCCTATATCCGACGTTGAGGAGATTGGAACCCTTTCCAACGGTGATTATTTTATCCGAGTGAAAGGCCGAAAATATGGTGTTTCACCCATGCTCTGTCAGAATGGCAAGACGCTAAGACTAAATATGGAGGCGCTCAGGCGGCACGTTTCTGCTTCGTCTTAGCTAGCTGGCCAGCGACGGCGACATGGCGGCGTGTTTGCGAACGGCGTTACATAGAATTAACTTGTCGCAGACGTTTTCATCTGAAACTTTATGGGGGTAAAAGCCGGAGGGGCAGATGAACGGAATTGAACTTTACGCGCCGCGAACCGCGCGGCATCGGCGGACGTGGACAGCGGCCGCTATTTTTTTGGTCGTTGTCTTTATTGTGGCGGGACAGGCGGCGACGGTGTTCGGCGTGCTGAAGCCTATGGGGTTTCATCAGGCGGATCTGGAAACCAAATGGGTTCCCGCCCTGTTGCAACTTTTGGGTTTCGGCTTTTCGGCGCTGCTGGTCTTTGCCTGGGCGGGGCTGTTTGAACGCCGCGGCCCGGTCGCCCTGGGATTCAATACCAAGCCTTTGGTGCGATACGGCCGGGGATTGCTGGTCGGATTTGGTTTCCTGGCAACGGTCATAGGCGTCATCTGGGCATTGGGCGGATACAGGGTTGAAAACCTGGGGGTGTGGGCCGCACCCGCACCGGCCTTGTTTATTCCGATCATTTGTCTGTTCGGTGGGTTCATGATTCAGGGCGCGACGGAGGAGATTCTGCTGCGGGGCTGGCTGATGCAACTGGTGGCTTCGCGCCATGGTCTGATCGTCGCGATCGTGATCAATGCCATCGTGTTTTCATTGCTGCATGCCGGCAATATCAAGCCGTCGAAGGAACTGGTTCTGGGCCTGCTGAATATCGTCCTGTTTGCCGTGATGATCAGCCTCTACGCCATCAAGGAAGGCTCGTTGTGGGGCGTATGCGCCTGGCACAGCGCGTGGAACACCTTGCTCGGCGTCGGCTTTGGGCTTGAAGTGAGCGGCGAAAAGCTGGCCGTGGCGCCGGCGGTAATCGATCTGGCGCCGGTGGGCGGCGCGCAGTGGTGGCTGACCGGCGCCAGCTTCGGTCCGGAAGCCAGTGTGGTGACGACGTTCGTGCTGCTGATCGGGACGGCCTACCTGCTGGCGACCGGGGCGTTGAAGGCGCAGGGCCACGCCAAGCCGGAGCCTGTACAGACGGCGGCGTAGACGGTCATTCGTCATCGCGAAGCAGAATGTCGAGCATGGCGTCGCGATTGTTGAGGAATTGCCGCGTGACCTGCACGTGTTCGGTGTCTTGGTAGGCGACCTTTTCCAGGCCATATTGCGACACCTGCCAGATGTCGGCGTCCGGATAGCCCAGGATGATCGGCGAATGGGTGGCGATAATGAATTGCGAATCTTGCGCTATCAATTCGTGCATCCGCGCCAGGAACGCCATTTGGCGGGACGGGGAGAGCGCCGCTTCGGGTTCGTCCAGGATATAGAGGCCCTTGCCGAAAAAGCGATTGTCGAAAAGCGCGAAAAACGACTCGCCGTGCGACTGCGCATGCAAGTCTCCGCCATAGCTGTGCGTGGCTCCGATGTCGTTGATATAGGTGGCGGCGTTGAAGAAGCTTTCGGCCCGCAGGAAAAAACCGTCCTGCACCTTGCGCGGGGTGCGGACCGGACGGACGAATTGGTGCAGGTCGGAATGGGAGTCGTGGTTGGAAAAGTTGAAATTCTTGCTGCCGCCTTCGGCATTGAACCCCCACGCCACGGCCAGGGCCTCGATCAATGTCGACTTGCCAGAGCCGTTTTCGCCGACGAAGAAGGTCACCTTCGGATGAAAGACAATCCGGTCGAGGCTGCGCACGACCGGCAGGTTGAAGGGATATCGGTTGCTATCCCAGCCAGGCTCGCCATTGCGGAAAATGGCTTCCAGCCAATAGTGTCGGGCATCAATGGAGCGCATCCGTCCTCCTGAGGCTATGGTCCGGGCACATGGCCTTTCGCGGCGTATGCGTTATTTTCGGCGATCGGTTTTTGCCGAAATGAAGAGAATTAGCCACAAATTCCACGCCGCGAAAGCTGCGAAGAAGGCCGTTCCCAAATTAGGGTGGCCGTTTCGCACAAACCAAAGTCCAGAATGAATAATGGCCAATGCGATAGCCACACCACCAAACAGGACCAGGATGCCCATGGGATGGATAGGTATGGCACTGCCAAACCACGTCCGTTGAAACCCGTATTCCTTACGTTTGCTCATTGCGCTCTCCAGGATCCATTCGAAATATCAGACCTTTTCGTGGGCGGATAGAGCGACGGTTTTTTTACCTCAGGTCAGGACGGCGTTGCGCCATCACGTCGTAGTGTGTGCCTTCGCCGACCTTTTCGAACGACGAAAAGCCGATGGCGCGCAAAATGTTTTCCAGGGCGCGCGGCGAGACCCAATTTTCGTCGACTTCATAGAAAATGGCCAGCACCCTGGGGGCGAAACTGGCTTCGGCAATGGAGGCGATGACCTCCGCTTCATGCCCTTCGACATCTATTTTTATAACGATGGGGAGGTTCGCGGGCAGCAGCGGGTCGATCGATGCGGCGGACTTGATCTCAATGGTCTCAGACATATGGCTGCCGTCTTGCCCCCGGATAGAGGCGACGCCGGAATGACCGTCCTTGACGTAAATGGGCACCTGCGCATCGATGTTCGAGATGCCGAACGGATGCGGAGTGATTGTCTCGGTCAGGCCGTTCAGGGCGATATTTTTCGTCAAAAGATCGAAGGTCTTTTTGACGGGCTCGAAACTATGAACCCGCTGGCAATGCGGGTTTTTGGCCGCAAGGAGAGAGTAGAGGCCCTGGTTTGCGCCGATATCAAGGAAACCAAATGGGGTCGGATAGTCGGCGAGGTAATTGGCCAGATAGGGGCCATATTCCGCGAAGGTGCAAAGCCTAAAGGTCAAGTCGTTCCAATTGGGGGCGAGTAAAACGCCATATTTCGATTTGACCGGTCGCTCAGGAAATAGTCTTGAATAGGATATCCTGGCCGCGATGATACATTTTCGTTTTATTTTCCGGGATACCCCCTCGGGGCCTTCGTTCATGAAGGTTCTGAAAATGTTCCTGATCTTCATCACACGGCCCTCCGACACTTCCGTCTTTGGTTGGCGTTTCGCGGCCTTGCTTTTAGGCGCCTTTTCATCAGAAAGTACAACACACTTTTCGGACAGCGCTTTAAGGTGCCCATCCTTTCTCATAGACGCTAAGTGAGACGTTTTCGTGCACGGCCTGTCGATTTGTGTGAGGTTGACCTAACAGGGTTGACATGTTAGGTTGGCCTCACATTTCGATGGTCACGGGGGGCACATGCCAAAGGCACAAGGGCGATACATCTTTCGAACACTCTTGTTTATGTCCATCTATGTGGCCCTGAACGTCGCGGCCATTTTGGTCGTATTCGACGGGCTGGACCCGTTGGGGAAGGCGCTGGTTGCGGCCTGCGTCGCGGTTCCCGTTGCGTTGCAGATCTGGGCGACCTTGGCCCAGATAAAGGAAAGCGACGAGTTCATTCGAATGATGTTGACGAAGCAATTTCTCATAGCGGCCGGTGCAGCGATATCGCTTTCCAGTGCATGGGGATTTGCCGAAAGTTATGCCCATGCGCCACATGCTCCCGGATGGCTGGTCTATATTTTATATAACGGCTGTTATGGCCTGACGGCACCTTTCCTCAAAACAACGCGTTTATGAAAAATCGCCTGAAAGACTTGCGGACGGAGCGGGGCTGGACCCAGGAAGAGTTGGGTAACAAGGTCGGCGTTTCCCGATACGCGATCCTTGCCATTGAGACCGACAAACACGATCCGTCTTTGGATCTCGCCTATCGTCTGTCATCCGTGTTCCGCCTGCCGTTGGAACGCATCTTCGATAATCCCTATTGGCAGGAATGAGACGCTTTCGTATGGACAGACGAACGTTTTTGAGGGGCGCGGGGGCCGTGCCTTTGATGGGATGCACCACGGTGCCGGCCGAACGCCGCCACGGGCCGGGCGTTGCCATCACGGTCGATGATTTCAATTTGGCCGATGACGTGATTATGTCGGGCGAAGCGCGCGATGGGCGCATTCGTAAGGCTTTGGCTGACTACGGTATCGCCGGCGCGGGTTTCGTTGCCGGCAAATATGTTGATGCCGACGTGGCGCCGCGTGTTTTGGCGGCGTGGTCGGCGGGCGGGCATATCCTTGGCAACCACACCTTTTCGCACGCCTATTATTCCGGGGCTGATCCGTCCGCCTATATGGCCGATATTCTTAAGTGCGAAGGCTTGCTGACGCCCTATGCGGGCTTTCGCAAGCTGTTCCGGTATCCCTTTCTGGCTGAGGGCAAGACCGCCCAAGGCCGCGACGCCCTTCGCGCGCTGTTGCGGGTCAACGGCTATCGCATCGGCCACGTTACGATTGATGCGTCTGACTGGGTCTATGCCGCGAGGCTGACCCGGCGCCTGAAGGCCGACCCCACGTCCGATCTGACACCCTACCGTCAGGCCTACCTCGATCACCTTTGGGATCGGGCCTCATACTATGATCGGCTGGCGCAATCGGTCTTCGGCCACTCGCTCAACCATACGCTCCTGTTGCATCATAACCTGACGACCGGTCTGTTTCTCGGCGATGTCCTGGCGATGTTCAAGGCCAAGGGGTGGCGATTGGTGGACGCCGCAACCGCCTTCAAACAGCCGGAGTTCCTAAGCGAATACAAGACCCTACCGTCCGGCCAGAGTCTGGTTTGGGCGGCGGCAAAGGCGAGTGGCCGATATGAAACGCAGCTCCGCTATCCCGGGGAAGATGAGCGCTACGAAGCGCCGAAACTGGACGCGCTGGGACTCTGAGGCCTGGCGCTGGACGGTCAATGCGCACGCGAAATGTGTGGCGCAGGTCAGGGCCGCTGTTACAGCCTGATCTCTTCGAATGAATCGCTCTGCTCGAATTCCCAAGACCGCACCATGTCCACCACTTCATCTAATGTCTCATCCGGATGAATCGAAGTGCATAGATAAAACGTCTGGTCTATTTCGCCACCTACGGCAAGCGCGCCGATAGTACGTTGAATCCTCTCACAGCCCAATCCAAAAACGGCGATGAGTACCACGCCGTCAGCCACACATCGTTTCACAAAATCAGCAAGCAGCGCTTCATCTGATACCGGGACGTGTAGAATGAGTTTGCGGGCGAGCGGCATAGGCATACTATAGGTCGTCAATTGCGGGTCTACCACTGGTTTTTGTCATCAGAGTTTTAAGGGTAACGCCACCCTTGCCGATAATTGCATAGCGCGTTATATAACGCTGTATGAAAGGCGGAGTCGTGTGATGGATATCGTCAGTGAGTTGGGGCCGGTGTTTTTGGGCAGCCGGTTGAAGCGGCTGGCTGAGCGGTTGCAGGCGGATGCCGCGCGCCTTGTCGGTGAGGCGGGGTTGGCCGTTCAGCCGGCGCACATGCCGGTGCTGATGGCGCTGGATCGCCAGCCGATGACCATTGGGCAGATGGTCGAGGCGGTCGGTGTCAGCCAGCCCGGCATTACGCGCAGCATCGGCCAATTGATCGATATGGGGCTGGTCCAGTCCGAGAAGGGCGCCGACCAGCGGATACGTACCGCCTCCCTGACGCCGGACGGGCAGGCGGCCATTGCGCGGGCCAAGCACCTGGCGCTGCCGCGTATCGAGGCGGGGGTCTTGAGCCTGTTTGACGCGCTTGACGGCGATTTTCTCGGCCAGATATCGGCGGTCGAAGCGGCGCTTGACGACCGATCCCTCTATGCGCGGGCGGGCGAGGTGGGGCCGCCCGTCTTGACGATCCGCGAGTACACGCCGGAATTGGCGGCGGATTTTCATGACATCAACGCCGAATGGATCCGTAGCATGTTCCGGTTGGAGGCCACGGATTTGGAGGTGTTGCGCCATCCGGAGGAAACAATCATCGGCCCCGGCGGGGTTATCCTGTTCGTCGAAGCGGCGGGGCTGGGGATCGTCGGAACCTGCGCTTTGCAAAAGACCGGGCCGGGTGCCTTCGAACTGACCAAGATGGGGGTGCGGTCGCAGGCCCGGGGATTGAAGGCGGGCGAATTCCTGCTGGCGGCCATGATCGCGCGGGCGAAAGACATGGGCGCGCGGACGGTCTATCTGCTGACCAATGCGCGCTGCGCCGCCGCCATTCACCTCTATGAAAAACTGGGTTTCCGTCACGACGCGGAAATCAAGGCGACCTATGGCGCACGCTATGAACGCTGCGATGTCGCCATGCGGCTGGGCGGATTGGACTGATCACCGGAGCGTTATTGGCGCGCGTCGCCGTCCTTTTGTAACGTGGGTATAACGACCGGCGCGCTGCGTTGCCGGCACCCTTGAGAGGATGCAAGATGGCCAAAAACACAATCTGCCTGTGGTATGTTCGTGACGCGGAAGAGGCGGCACGCTTTTACGCGCAGACCTTTCCCGACAGCGCGGTTGGCGCCGTCTATCGCGCGCCGGCCGATTTTCCGGGCGGCAAGGCGGGCGATGTGCTGACCGTGCATTTCACCGTATGTGGCGTGCCGTGCCTGGGGCTTAACGGCGGGGACGTGTTTCATCACAGCGAGGCCTTTTCCTTTCAGATCGCGACCGAGGATCAGGCGGAAACCGACCGCTACTGGGACGCCATTGTCGGCAATGGCGGCGCGGAAAGCGAGTGCGGATGGTGCAAGGACAAATGGGGACTGTCGTGGCAGATCACGCCGCGCGTCCTGACCGACGCCCTGGCCGAGGGCGGAGAGGTGGGCCGGCGCGCCTTCGAAGCGATGATGCAGATGAGCAAGATCGACATTGCCCGCATCGAAGCGGCGGTGCGGGGTGAGGGGGCTTAGACTATAGCCCGATCCGTTATCATGACCTTAGGGTTACAAACGGGTGCTTGGCCTGAGCTATCTCGACCGCGAGGGGCGGACCGTTCCGTGGTGAGCACGGTCTCAGGCTCACCTCCCTAATGACGGCGTGCCGTTCGTCACCGCTCCATGACGAGCAGGGTCGACGTCGCGGTGGCCAGAATACGGCCCGTTCGGTCCTTAATATCGGCCTCGGCAAAGGCCGCGCGTCGCCCGACCTGCTGCACACGGCCTTCCGCACGCAGCAGACCGGTATCTGCCGTGATCGGCCGGAGGTAGCCGACCTTTAATTCGAGCGTCGTGTAGATTTGACTGGCCGAAAGCTTGGACTGAACAGCGCAGCCACAGACGGAATCGAGCAAGGTGGCCGCATAGCCGCCATGAACCGTACCAATCGGATTATAGACTTTCAGACTGGGGGTTGCCGTCAGACGCGCCCAGCCGTCACCCACTTCCGTCAGCAGAAAATCCAGAGTCCCGCCAATAGGGGTGTGCCCGCCGGCGGATATCAACGCTCGCAAGGTTTCGATACCGGAGGGACCTGACGCCACGTCATCGACACCGTTCATCGAAAATCTCCTGTTTGGATAGGACGCGTTGATACGAAAACATCATGGGCCTGCCATGGCCTTTACGCTCACAATCGCATGGACCAATAAAGTAACAGACCTGTAAGTTACTTTCATAAAGTGAACAGGTCTGTTACTTTGTCAAGCTGGAAATCGGAATGCGGAAGTAAAGGCACTATGGAGCCAACAGCCCAACCCCGGCGTGGTGCGCCCCTCAAAGGCGATGTGAGCGCCCGCGAACGTATCCTTACGACGGCAAGCCAGCTATTTTACCGTGAGGGTATCCGCGCCATCGGTGTCGATACGGTCGTTGAGCAATCCGGTGTGTCGAAGACGAGCCTTTATCGACTGTTTGACTCGAAAGACGCCTTGATTGCGGCCTTTGTCTCCGAACAGGACCGCCAGTATTGGGCGTGGTGGGATAGCCTTGAAGACCGGCATGGCGACAACCCAGGCGTCTTGCTGGACGCGCTTTTATCGGGAATCGCAAAGCGGATCATGCACCCGGCCTATCGCGGCTGTCCGTTTCTCAACCTGTTGACCGAGTTTCCCGCTGAAAACCATCCTGGCCGTATGGTCGCCTTGCGCAACAAGGTGGAAATGGAGACGAGGCTAGGCGCCTTATTCGGCAGGCTGGGTGTAGCGGATCCCGGCCGTGCCGCGTCGCAGATGGCGCTGGTCATCAACGGCGCCTATGTTTCTGGCCTGATGTCGCGCCCCACCGATTTGAAGGGCGACCTGCTCGATGCCGCGATGAAGCTCTTGGGTTAAGGCTCCGGAATGACCCCATTGGCGCGGAACCACGCCACTTCGTCACGCAAGGTTTCGTCCACCGGGCGGAAGGATAGACCCAGTTCGCGTTCGCTTTTGGCGGGGTTGTAGCGCGAGCGGTCGGCCTCCTTGGCGACGGTGCGCGCCATCGCCCAACTCAGCAGCACCGGGCGTCCCGTCAGCCGGGCATAGGTTTCGTAACCGGCGGCGAGGACGTGCAGGAGCCACAAGGGGATGCGGCCGCGGGGCGCCTTTACGCCCGCCGCCCGCGCGATCAGGGGGACGAGGTCGGCCATGGTCATGTGCCGCCCGGCCGCCAGATAGCGTTCGCCGCGCCGGCCTTTCGCATTGGCCAGGATCATGGCCCGCGCCACGTCACGGGCATCGACAATCGAGAAGGAGCCGGGGGGCACGCCGGGTAACCGTTTCAGCGCCACGTCCACCACCGTCTGTCCCGCCGAGGTCGGCCCGATATCGCCCGGTCCATGCATCCAGCCGGGCAAGACCATGGCGGCCCAGGCATCCGGATGGCGGTCGAGGAAGGCCAGCACGACGTGGTCGGCCAGGATTTTGCTGCGGTAATAGTCATCCGCGTCCCGCTCTTTGCGCAACATGGTCTCGTCTATGACCTGGCCGCGGCGCCCATGCAGCACGGCGATCGAGCTGGTGTGAACGAAGCGGCGCACCCCCGCCCGGTAGGCGTCGTCGAGCAGGTGGCGCGTCCCTTCGACATTGGCGGCGTAGAGCGCGTCCCAATGGCTGCCGCCCTTGTAAGAGTCGCGGAAATAGGCGGCGGTATGGAAAAGCGTATCGACACCGGCAAGCGCCGGCGCAAAGCCCGCGACATCGAGCATGTCGCCCCGCACGATGTCGATGTCGAGGCCTGCGAATTGCTGGCGCGCCTTGTCGGGAGAGCGTACCAAGGCCCGCACCCGCCAGCCCGCCGCGATCAGTTCGCGTACGAGATTGTTGCCAAGAAGCCCGGTGGCCCCGGTCACGAAAGCCAGGGGCGCGCGGTGCGTCGGGTTAAAATCGTCAGGCATGAATCAGCTCCACAATGAAAGGAGCCTGTTCTATAATCGTGGACTATGGTCCATGGTCAAGGGGTGATATAGATGTTGATCGGTGCATTTGCGCGGCGGGCGGGGCTCAGCCAGGACACGGTGCGCTTCTATGTCCGCAAGGGGCTTCTTGCGCCGCAATCGAGCCGTCAGGGCGGGCGCAATCCGTATCAAATTTTCAGCGAACGCGATGTCTCTACCGCCTTGATGATCCGGTTTGCGCAATCGCTTGGGATGCCGCTTAAGGAAATCGCGGTGATCGCTAGCGAACTGGCCGGCGAGGGCCTGTCGGCGCAGCGCGAGATGGAGATTATCGACACTCAGGTGGCCAGGCTTGAAGAGAAGGCGGCGGACCTGGCGCGGTTGCTTGCCTATCTGCATGCGAAACGTGATTGGATGGCGCGCGGCAAACCCGGAGACGAGCCCCGGTTTTCCGAAGAGGGGCTGTGTCTCACGGCTATTGCGTCAGAGTGAGAGACGTGCCTAAGCGTCGCAAACCTAAACGTTCCAAACGCGCAAATTTCTATTGACGAGCGCAACTTTAGGTGTCGCTATTTCCGCTCACGTGCAGGGGGTGGGGATGGATTTCGCAGTCTTAGTCGATACTGGTTTGTCGCGCCCGGCGGGCTACGCCGAAGCCCATGCAGCAATGGTGACGCTCAGGGCAAAGACGGGCGTTTGCGAAATCACGCGGGCGGGCGAGTTGAGGTTTATCGGCGACACCGATGGGTTGGACGCGTGCCTGAATAGCGTCGGTTCGGCGAAAATAACCACCTTGTCGATGACTTCGGGGGGAGGCGATGTCGCCAAGGCGTTGCCGGTTGCGCGCCGTGTGGCGGCGCTTAAACTCAAATTGAAAATTATCGGGGTCTGCGCGTCAAGTTGCGCGAACTATATTGTGCCGGTGGCCTCGACAATCGAGATTATGCCGTACTCGATCATCGCCTTGCATGGCGGAATGGATAAGCGTTTTCTCTCAACCGCCGAAGCGCAGCTTAGGGCTTCCCTTGCCGCGTCCGACCCTGCGCCATCGCCCGAAGAGACAGATATGATCGTGAATTCGGAGCTTTCCAAATTGAAAGATCTTTTGGACGATCAGGAAAAATTTAAAGATGAGTACGGTGTGTCAAGCGACTGGTTCGAATTGAAGGCCTATAAAAATTTTGAGATGAAAGACGGTAGCGGAAAAACACCAATGGTGGCGGTATCCGAATCCTTCTTCAAAAAGAACCTAAATGTTAAGCTGTCTAACTCGTCATGGTGGATGAAGAACCAGACCGATTATAATCTGGTCAGTTCGCTTTTCGAAAAGTCATTTATTATATATGACGGCAACCCATAACCGTAACATTACGTCTATGGGTTCGCCAACATCTGGCCTCTGCCGCTATTTCTCCAGGCACTTCACGTCGGCTGAGGTGCAGTCCGTCTTGTAATTCGCGGCGCGGGCATCTGTGTAGCGGGCGATGCCGAGGTCAAAGCCGTGGACGATCCCAACCCTCAGCTTCTGGTTCGGGGCGAAGGTGTAGGCCTTCACGACCCGGGCGCCGATCTTGGCCAGCAGCGGGTCCGTGTCGGCGGGCCAGGCTCCGGTTGTCGCGGTCACAATCAAGGTGCGTGTCGTCGTTTTCTGGCCGTTAAAATAGTAAGTGGTGGTGTTATCCTGCGCCGATACGTCTGAGACTTCGGGCAGGGTCTTCACCGCATCCATGACACGCGGCAGGGGTTGTAGTTCTTTCTGTAGCCCAGGCAGGGCCTTGTTAAGCAGATCGGGGCCCGCCACGGCCAATCCCAGCGCGGCCAGAACGATGAGGACGGCTACTATGGTGTGGACGCGCCTGGTTTGCGGCGTAAATTCTTTCGTATCGGCGCGGACGACGATGGAGCCGGACAGCAGGTCATGAACCAGCCGGCGTTCCGGCCAGGCGAACAGGATAAGATAGATCTGCGCCAGGGTTACGCCGAAGACTATCGTCAGGACGGCGACGCCCAGGACCCGGACCAGGGTCGGATCGGTGACATTGAAATACCAGCCATTGAGCATGAGCGGACCGGACAGAACCAGGGCGCGCCACAGCGCCACAAACAGGTTGAGCGGTTTGCCGTTCAGGCCGACGACTTTCAGTCCCAGAATGCGTTTGCCAAGCGTGCGCCCGCCGCCAAGGTTACTGCCCAGAATGCCGTAATAGAGGATGGCAATCGCCAGTCCGATGAACCGGCCGTTCGACCCGAGCGCCGACACATAGTCCAGGGCCACCCAGCCGATGCCCCAACCCATGGCTCCGAGCAGCAGCGAGTCGATGAATGCCGCACCGACGCGTGGCCAAAATCCTGATACGTATGTTGATTTTTCCGTCATTGTCCCCACCCCCGTGTGGGTGTGATACTACTCCAATCGCATCGTCTGGCAAGACGGTCGTGAGCGATGCGTCCGAGGCCGCACGAACGAAGGTTATGCCGCTTGACGGCGTATCCCGGCAGTTCTAGCCTGCGGTATTCGCATAGGGGGATGAGATGGTGGGGATGAACCGGCTTGTGGCGTGCGGTCTGATGATCGCGGGCATATTGGCGCCCGTAACGGCGCAGGCGCGGCCGTGGATCAAGGCGGAGAGCGAGCATTTCGTGATCTACAGCGCGGCCCCCGAGGCGGCGACGCGCGCCTATGTCGCGAAACTGGAAACCTTTTACGACGTCACGGGCGAATTTTACGACCAGATGAGCGAGACCATCGTGCCGCAAAGCACGAAGACGCGCTTTACCCTTATGTCATCGGTCTACATGTTCTGCACGGTTCGCCCGGAGGCTGAACAGAGAAGCTTCAGTCCCTATCTACCCTGTCGCGAAGGCGTGCAATATTTTTCGACCGCCGATGGCGACGACAATAATCGCCTCTTCGGTGGGGCGCTCGACCCGGATATCGACCTCAACCTGGCCTATCTTTTTTATGGCTACAACAGTCAGATTCTGCACGAGCGGTTTGTCAAGCTGCCGCGCTGGGTCGCAAGCGGGCTCAACTGGTATTTCATGACCGCCGTGTTCAAGGATGACAAGATCCTGATCGGCAAGTCGCCGCCCAATATCGCCATGTCTTTGAGAGAAGACAACGTAGCGGATCTGCGCCAGGCTCAGAAGCTCGACTTTGCCGAGGTGATCGCCGACGCGCCCGTTTCCAAGTTCCGTGCCGATGTCTACGCGCTGCAAAGCTGGACCATGGTATCCTATCTGATGAGCGATCCCGACCGCCGCGCCAAGTTTTTCAGCTATCTGCGTCAGGTGGATGAGGGCGCCGATCCGATGACCGCCTATAAGGCCACGATCGGGATAGAGCCGGCGCAGTACGATCAGGTGCTGAAGACCTATATGCGCAAGGGCCTGCAATATTCGAGCTACAAGGTGGCCAACCTTCCGACGGCGGCGGTCACCATCACCGCCCTGCCTGACTATCCCGGCGATCTGCCGTTGGTCGATGCGGCGATACAAACCTGTCAGACGCCCGAACACGGTCTTGACCTGCTCAAGACGGCGCGGAAGTCGGCTGAGCGCTTCCCGAATGACCGGCTGGCCCAAACCGTTGTGGCGCGCGGGGAAATACGCTTTGGCGATCCGAATGCGGCAAAGGCCTTCCTGGTCAAGGCGCTTGCGGCCGACCCAAAGGATTACGAGGCGCAGTACCTGCTGGGGCGGATGTATCTGCAACTGGCCCAAACAGGTCCGCAGGCCGACCAGGCCAAGAATTACGCCGCGGCGCGGACGGAATTGGGCAAGGCCTACAAACTCAACCCGTCATCGCCCGAAGGCATCTATTTCTACATCCAGGCGTTCAGAGACCGGCCCAACTATCCCGATTACAACACCCTTCGTGCCCTCGAAGTGGCCAATAGCTATAGCGGCGACCGCTACGACCTTTACTATGCCGACCTGTTGACGCGGCGGGGCCGTTACGCGGAGGCGCTGACAATTGTCGATGACCACCTGGTCGAGGCGAGGGCACAGGGCCGGCGTGAACGTGCCGATTTCTTGCAGTCCGTACACGATTTCCTGGCCGCAAAGACGCCGAAGGGCGAGTTCCCGGCTGACTTTGACAAGTTCAGCGCCTTGCCTGAGGACTGACACCAGCTTCCCTGAGTATGCCCTATGCAGATCACGTCCATTTCGCAACTGCCCGAAGGCGCGCTGCTGGAACCCTATCGGCAGGCGCGCGCCTACACGGATGGCTATGTCGCCGATCTGCCCGGCGCTGTGTCCTTGGCGGACTATATACAGGCCTTCTATACGAGCGGCCTGTTCAAGCTTGAGCGTTTGGTTCTGGCGGCCCTGGTCGCCAAGCCGTCGACGGATGCCGATGCGGCGGCGCTGGCGGCGGGGCAGTCCACCCGGTTTGCCGCCTGGACGACGGAAGCGCGGACGGCTGACCAGATCCTCATGTGCGATTACCAGAGCAAGACGCGGTCCTGGCTGATGTGCGTGCCGAAAGACGGTGGCGGGACGCGCCTCTATTTCGGCAGCGCGGTGGTGCCTGAGCGTATTCTGTCCAATGGCGCGGTCTATCTCGGTATTTTCTTCCACCTGCTGCTGCCGTTTCATATCGTCTATTCGCATGCACTGCTGCGCGCCGCCGCCCGTCAACTGGTCGCGTGAGACTATTTCTCCATCGGCTTCGATTTGGCGGCGGCAAAGATGTACAGCAATATGCCGGTAATTATGCAGGCAAGGTCGAGTCTTTGCCCATCGACCTGATGTCCGGTGTGGCTGAGTTTATCTGCAAACACAGCCATAGAAACGATGAGGGAGACGCCAAGGATTAAGGTCAATCCTCCTTGCCAGCGGCAAGGCAAAAGGCCGCCGAATGGGCCTATTTTAACAAACCAGGCTTTGCTCATTTTCGAACTCATCTGGCCTCCTGTGCGGGCGCAATACCCATTATTCAAGGCGATTATAGACTGGGTACGCGGCACAATCGCTTGACGTGGGGCGCAGCAATAAGACCGCTTATTCGGCGCGTTGCAAAGCGTTTTTCTGACCCGTTTTGGGGTGGCGCCTCTATCATGGACAGTTGGGTGAAATCGATTGATCGCCTGCGCCAAAAGTGATATCACTTTGATATCTTTTTGGAGAGCATGGCCGTGGCTGATGACATTAGACCCTTGAGCGAACTGGTGGCGCAGGGCTGGGAGATCCTGAACTACACCGCAACCGATTACGGCGGCTCGGCCGTACAGCGGTTTCTTCTGCGCCGCCAGAAGGTGCACCGTGTCCTCAGCGTTCGACCGAAGCTGATGGGCAAGGGATATGTCGTGACGGAAATGGATATCTAGAGCGATGAGGCTCTAAGGGAGGCTGACATGAGCGATCAACAGATCAACAGTACGCGTGAACGGGCCGTTGCGAGCGGTAGCGGCGGTCTGCTGCTTCTCGTCTTTGTGGCCTTACTGGCCATCGGTATTGCGGCGCCGTTCCTGGGAGCGCGGCTTCTGGCCATACCGCTTATCCTGGCGGCGCTGTGCATCCTTATGGGCTTCTACACGGTGCAGCCCAATCAGTCGGTGGCCCTGACCGTCTTTGGCAATTACAAGGGTAGCGACCGCAATACCGGTCTGCGTTGGGTGCCGTTCTGGTATGGGCGCAAGAAGGTTAGTCTGCGGGTGCGCAACGTCACCAGCGAGGCGTTGAAGGTCAATGACCAGCGCGGCAATCCGATCGAAATCGCCGCCAATATTGTCTGGCACATCTCGGACTCGGCCCAGGCCCTGTTCGACGTCGATGACTATGCCGCCTTCGTCAACATCCAGATCGAGACGGCCTTGCGCGAAACCGCGCGCCAATACGCCTATGACCATGCCGAAGACGGTCAGCCGACCTTGCGCGAAGATGCGGAAATCGTCAGCCAGCGTTTGAAGGCGGATTTGCAGACGCGCGTGGCGGTTGCCGGGGTGTCGGTTGACGAAGCTCATCTCATGCACCTGGCCTATGCGCCGGAAATCGCCGGGGCGATGCTCAAGCGCCAGCAGGCCGAGGCGATCATCGCCGCCCGCCAGAAGATTGTCGCCGGCGCGGTCGGCATGGTGGAACTGGCCCTGGATCAGTTGTCCGCCCGTGGCGTTGTCAAGCTCGACGAAGAACGCAAGGCGGCCATGGTGTCGAACCTGCTGGTCGTGTTGTGTGCCGATCGTGAAGCTCAGCCGGTCGTGAACACCGGCACGCTCTACGGCTGATCCGTGGCGTCGCCGGGTAAGAAAGCCTATCCTCTGCGTCTACCGCCGGAGGTCCTGACGGCGGTCGAGCGTCTGGCCGCGGCCGAATTGCGCTCGACCAACGCGCAGCTTGAAATGTTGCTGCGTGAGGCCCTGTCGAAACGCGGCATCCGGCTGAGGCCGCCGGAAGAGGGGGAGTAGGGGGCGTCTAGAGCATTTCCCGATCATGTTGAATCGGACAAATGCTCTAGACTTTTTTTTGACGCACTTTTTGATCCGAAAAGTGCGTCACACTTTTCGGAAAGTGCTCTAGCCCAGCATCCCGGCGACAAACACGAGTGCTGCGTTTTCCGAGGTTTCGCCTTCGTTGGAGGCATAGGAGCCTTCGTTCTGGCAGGCATCGACAAAGCATTTGGCCGGTGGTGTGCCGCGTTCGATGACAGCCTTTAGCAGGGCGTCCGCTGCCCCCGCCTGACCGTTGGCGCCGCCGCTGGCCCAGCCGGGGATGGCGATGTTTTGCATGTTGCAGATCCAGTGGAAGGGCCGTTGCGTTGGGCGCGCCCCGTGGGCCGTCACGAACGAATGATCGAGACTGTTGCGGCCCAGAACATAGTCGAAAATCCCTTGGGCGGCTGTCGCCAGGTTGGCGTCCGGCGCCAGGCGATCGGCATAAAGGCAGACGACGGCGGCGTTCAGCGCCATCTCGTTCGAGCCCCAGCTATAGGTTTCGGCGAGCGCGGACAGGCCGTAGGCGTCACCTTGCGTCCGCGCGGCAATCTGGCGGGCGCCGGCGACGATCATTGACCGGGCCTGCGCGTGACCGCGCAAGGCCAGCGACATGAGGCCCAGGACCTGAGGAGTGGGCCAGTAGAAAGGCACGACACCCATTTCCGGCAGCCCGATCCGGCTGTTATCGACGCCGTCCAGTATGGCGATTTCGCACCGGGCCCAAAGGACCTCCTGACGCGCGTCCGGGTCAAGATAGTAGGCGTCGGAATGGCCGACGTCCGGATGTTGCGACAGCCACCGCCAGGCGGAGCGCGCCGCCGCCTGGCATGTCGCGGCAAAGGGGGCGTCCAGGGACGCAAAGACCCGCGACGCATGGCCCATTACACCCACGAACACTCCGGCATCTATGCTGGACGCCGCCATGGCCGCCCGCGGGGCGGGGTCGTCGGCCGGCAGCTTGCCCCAGGTCAGAACGGGCTGGCTATCGACCTTGTGCAGCACGCTGCCGTCGGCATTCTGCATCCGCAGCAGCCAGTCCAGCCCCCAGCGGGCCGTTTGCAGAAGGTCCGGCAGGCCGGCATATTGCACCGGTATGTCGAGCGATAGTTTGGCGACGTCCGGCCTGAGTTCGTACAGTCGCAGCATGTGACTGACCGAAAGGGCGTGCATATGGGTATATTTGCCGAAATCGCCGGCATTGTACCATCCGCCGCTGAGATCGCGCGTGTGGCCATCGACCGTCACGGCCGCATCGCCCGCGTGACCGGCTTTATGCTTTACGCCCGTCCGGGCGTCGTCAATATCGACATTGGCCCTGATCAGATAAAAGCAACGGGCCGCGTCGTGCAGCACGTCACGATAAACGCCGTCGCCAATGACAAAGGGGTGCGATAGGCCGTCTCCCGCCTTCACGCGGTAACGGCCGGGGCGCGCAAAGGGGCTGAAATCCCCGCACATGGCATATTCGCCGGCACTCTGACGCACATCGAATATCCGGTTGCCCAGCTTGCCGTTGAATACGACCTGGCCGCCGTCATCCACAATATCGAAAGCGGTGAGGGGTTTGTCGGGCGTGACGGTGATGGCGAACTGCTTCGTCGCCGCCGGGGGAAAGCCGATCTGATTCAGCTTGGGCGTTGTGATGATGGCATTGCTGTCGGCGGTGGCGCTGTCGGGCAGGGGGTCGGCGATCTCGCCCCGGGTAAAACGCATCCGGACGGCCATGCCTTGCGTGAAAACACCGTCGATATGCCGGTCGTCGCTGAGGCGGCCTTCGAAGCGGGCGCCTACGCCTGAGAACCCAAGTGTGATGCGGTCACTCGTGATGGCGACATCGCTGGCCTGGATGCGGGCGCCGCCCTGGTCGACGCTGATCATGGTGACGGTGTCGCCCGCAATGACCAGCTGTAGGGTGAGGCGGTTCGCACCGGCTGCCAGAATGCCGGTCCAGGTGCCGTCGAACCGGCCATCCGCGGCGCGCGCCTGGCCGGTCGTGCCAAGCCCCAGGGCGGCAATCAGGGCCGTCAGATGCGCGCGCCGTGTCTGTGTCGATGCCAAGCTTGCCCCCATCAACCGTAAGGGCCCTATATGTCTACGCCCCGAACGCGCCGTCAATAGTGTGCATCGCGCCGGTGACGAACCCCGCTTCCGGCCCGGCCAACCAGGCGACCATTCCCGCCACTTCCTCTGGGCGGCCGTGGCGCTTGATGGCCATGAAGCTGTGCATCAGATCCTTCATCGGGCCATTTTCCGGGTTTGCATCCGTATCGATAGGCCCGGGTTGCACCACATTTATCGTAATGCCGCGCGGCCCGAAATCCCGTGCCAGTCCGCGCGCCAACCCTTGCAAGGCGGATTTGCTGACGGCGTAGGAGGCCATGCCTGGGACCGGCATGCGGTCGCCGTTGACGGAGCCTATGACAATGATCCGGCCGCCGTTTGGCATCCGGCGCGCGGCTTCGACCGAGGCGTGATAAGGCGCGTGGATATTGACCTGAAACAGGCGGTCTATCGCGTCCGGGTCCTGATCCAAGGCATCGCCGAACACCGCGAAGCCCGCATTTACGACCAGTACGTCCAGCGGTCCGCTGTCACGGACGGTGGCAATGACGGCATCCCGGTCGGCGCTATCCGTCAAAATGGCCGTGCTGCCGGTTTCGGCGGCGAGCTGTTCCGCGGCTGCCTGCGATCCGGCATAGGTGAAGGTGACTTTCGCCCCGTCGGCGACGAAGCGTCGAACAATCGCCGCGCCAATGCCCCGGCTGCCGCCCAGCACCAAAACCGATTTATCCTGAAATGTGGTCATAACCGTCTCCTTGCGAATTAATGTAGTATGCGTTACATAATATTCCGACACAGGAGTCAATGGATTTTGTAATCATGACTACAAATATATCTAAGTCCCGGGGCAGGCCGCGCCGTTTCGACCCCGACGCCGCGGTTCCTATCGCTCAGCACCTCTTCCACGCCCGGGGTTACGACGCGGTCAGCGTGGCGGACGTAACCGAGGCGCTTGGCATCAATCCGCCCAGCTTTTACGCCGCTTTCGGCAGCAAGGCGGGGCTCTATGCCCGGGTCCTGGACAACTGGGCACAGACCGGCGCCATTCCGCTCGCGGCCATTCTGCGGCCCGACCGCCCGGTGGCCGAAGCCCTGGTCGAGGTTCTGCAAGAGGCGGCGCGCCGCTATGCGATTGACCCCGCCGGTGGCTGTCTTGTTCTGGAAGGCACGCGATGTAATGACACAGAGGCGCGCGACTCCGCGTTGGCCTGCAACATCGCCGCTGAGGCCGTGATCCGCGACTATATCGCGGCCCGTTATCCGCAGGCCGCCGAACGGGTGACCGACTATGTCAGTACGGTCATGTCCGGCCTGTCCGCCAAGGCGCGAAATGGCCATGATAGGGAGCAATTGCTTGCCACCGCGCGCATGGCCGGAGCTGTCATAGAGCAGGCGCTGTCTGACGGGGTGGCGATCTGAGTGATCCCGCTTACCGGGCAAGCAGATGAAGGATGAGGGCCACCAGAATCTGCCCTACGGTTTTGTCGCCCTTTCCCGGTGAAGCCGCGCTCGCTTTGGCACTGGCTTCGGCATTGGCCCGGCTGGCGGCGGCCAGGTCGCTCTCCCGGGTGCGAAGATCGGTGCTTAGACCCAGATCGTCTTTCAGCACGTTTTCGAGATAGCGCCAATGCGGCTTGGTGGCGCTTATCCAGCTCAGGCCGTGATCGTAATTGGACCCGTTCCAGCCGGCATCGCGGCTCATCACGGGCATGTCGCCATAGGCCGTCATCTCAAACGAGGTCTGGCGTTCGATCGTTTGCAAGCCGGACACGGTCATAAGATAGACTTCGAAGCGTTCGGCCGGGTGGGCTTTGATCTGAAACGGCACGGACACCGGCTTTGCATGGACGACCAGATCGCCGATGGCGATTTTTTCCGACTCGGGCGGTGCCAGACAGCCGCCTTGCCAGACGCGACCGGTGTCGCGCCAGTCCTGCGCCTGGAGGCAGCCGGGGCGGTTGCGAAACAGGGTATAGGTGCGCTGATCCAACGGGCGGGTATCGCCACGGTCGGTTGGAAGCAGCACGGCTGTGACGGCGCCGTTGGCCAGATAGGTGGTGCAGTCGTGATCACAGGTCACGGCGCCGTTGGTCCGGTAGGTCTCCGGGCCTTCGTCGATCAGTACAAGCCGCGAAAAAGACGGCTTTGAGGTCAGGGCGACGTCATTGGCCACGATCTGGTTGAACGCGGCGGCCCGCTCTGTGTTGAGAAGGCCCGAAACGAGGTGCGCGCCGAAAACCACCACCGCTATGCTCATGGCGATGCGCAGCCAGACCGGTTTGGGCAGGACGCGGGACAGAAGCGCATTGAGGGCGAAGCTGATGGCCGAGTAGAGGAAGATGAACGGGGCCGGGACCATCAGCATGCCGATGAAAACGGCCATCAGCAGTATGATCACGGTAACCGGCAGTAAGAACAGCATAAGGGTTGCCGTGCCCGACACGCCGAGCAGCCAAAGCCAGGCCTTCACTTCTTTTTTTGACATGCCGCCCCTCCGGAGAGGCCATCATACAACCGCAGGATAAATAAGGTGTGTACGCACCGCTGGAATTCGCCCGCTTGTCCCGCCGATCAGGTCAAATAGAACTGCCGTTCAAAGGCGAACATGTCTTTGAAAAGGCAAAATTCCGGCGCCCCCAGTGCGATCACAGGTGCCGCCGCCGCCGAGGCATGTCTCCAAAGGCGTTGCGACGTGGCCAATGCCTCTTGTTCCTGAGGCGTCAGGCCAGCCAGCCAATATCCCAATGAGATATGGAAGCCATAGGCGTCGTGGGTGGGGCTATGGATTTTGAGGCAGTCAGCGAGCCTGTTGCGCAGGTCTCTCAGCCGCGCATTTTCTGCGGCGTCTTTAGGAAGAAGCATGAGTTTGAGCGCGTTCGCATCCGCCGGTGGCTCGTCCAGATCGAACCGCATCCGTATAGGCAGTACGGTGTCCAATTTGAACCGTCGAAGCCTGTCACCGAGGATGCGATTGCAGTCATCCATGGGGGTGTCAGGCTTGATATCGTCTGGCCATTGTCCGGCGCGGCCTCTGCCTTGGTCATTGGCGCCGCCGAACACCGTCATATGGTAGCTTGACGGTGGCAGCCATGCCAATTTCGACGAAAAGGGGTAGGTGGGCGCATTGCGATAAATATCGAGCAGGGCATGGAACGGTTTCGATGGCTCGCCCTGCTGCGGCAAATGGCAGACGATGGTGTTGCCCGCAAACGGCCTTACGCGACCGTCAGCGAAAAACTTTCTCCCGACATCGGTTCCAGCCTGGGCGTAGGCCATAGACGAGGCCAAGCCCGTGCCTAAAATTGCGCCGGCTCCGGCCATCAATCCCAAAAAGCCACGTCGATTTGACAAGGTCAGATCATCCCGCATCAAATCACCTCCCATGGTAATCTGGTGTCGGCATGACCGACACCAGAGACAATAAAGACGTTTAGAGCGTGTTCCGATCTGACTGCATCAGATCGGCGCTCTAATTTTTTTGTTTTTACGCGCTTTTTGATCCGAAACGTGCGTCACACTTTTCGGAAAGCGCTCTAGACAGTCCGGAGCGAATCTCAGAACGCCTTGTGAATATTCACCCCGTAGTAGGTTTGATCGTCGCGCGGCACAAAGCGCGTAACGCCCTGACCGAACTGTTGCAGCATGGTGGCGTATGACTTATTGCCCAAATTCTTACCAATAAGGTTGATTTCAAAGCCGTTGCTGGACGTCAGGCCGATATTGGCGTTGACCAGGGTGTAGGCCGGCTGGATCGTGTCCGGGAACTGATTGATGCTATATTGGACCGCACTGCGATAGGTAGCATCTACGCCGAAATTGAGCGCGAAGGTGTCATTGATCGGCGTATGATAGTTGGCGCGGAGGACGCCCTTTACCTTTGGGGCAAAGGTCAAAGGCTTGCCATTGACATTACAGGACGTTGCGGCGCCGACCGGGCATTTAAAGGCATCAACCTTGGCATCGGTGTTGGCAAAAGCGCCGCTAATCGTGAGCTGCTCAGTCAGTCTGGCGACAAAATCGCCTTCGAGGCCACGTGTCGACACACGTCCGGCATTGATAAGGCGGGTAACCTGAGAGCCATTATAGACGTCAAAGAAGGACACCTGATAATCATTCACCTTGTCTTCGAATGCCGCCAGATTGAGAACAAGACGATTATCGAAGAGTTTGGATTTCAGGCCCAGTTCATAGGCGTCGGAGGTTTCAGGCTTCAGGGGCGGCGTGTCCTGGGGCAACATGCTGAAGGCCAGATTGTAGGCCGGTCCTTTGTAGCCATGCGCGAAGGTGAAATAGGCCATGGCCTTGTTCGTCAGGTCATATTGCAGGCCGGCGCGGCTCGATATGGCCGAAGCCGAGGTATTGCCGGTGCTGCTGAAACTCGCCTGAACGCCGGTTATGGCCACAGGCGATGTTGAGACGCGCGTGAAGTCATAACTGACCTCATCGCGCGTCGCCCGCGCGCCCAGAAGCGCCCGGAATTTGTCCGAGATATTGAGGTTGCCTTCGCCAAAGATGGCATAGCTTTTATTGGTCACGCCAAAATCGGCAATCCCGTAGTTGTAGGTCGATGTGGTGGCCGTCACGATGGTGACATCCCGCCGGTAATTTTCGCGATCCTTACCCTGGAAGAGAAACACACCGGCCACATAGTCGAAGCGTTTGCCTTTCGGGGAGGTGATACGAACTTCCTGCGAAATTTGATCATATTGCAGATGGCCGGTATCGTTCTGTTGCGGCAGGCCAATAACCGCCTTCGGCAACTTGTCCTGATCTTGCAGTTGCGTGTTGTGCCAGGTGCGCGTGGCAGTAATCGAGGTGAGGGTATAATCGCCGATCGTCTTATCGATCTGCAGCGCCAGGCCCGAGTTGTCGTCTTTGGCGTAGGTTTTCCAGTTGATGTTGACCTCGCGGCTGTCGTCGCTGACCTCGGCCGGAGATATGGCCGTGGCAAAGGCCGCAAAGGTGGATACGGCATTGGTCGGATAGGCCATCTTTGACGTGCGGGTAACAACGCCATTGGGCGAGGTGTTGTAGCTATGGACCAGATCCGCCGTTAGCTGGACCTTCATCGTGTCGGAGGGGGTAAACACCCATTTGGTGCGGGCGCCGTAATTGTTGTAGCCGTTGACCTTTGACCCGTCATAGACGTTCCTGACATTTCCGTCGTACTGGCCCGCAAAGAGGTTCAGATTGGCCGCCCACTTTCCGGGGACAATGGCGCCGGAAATGCCCGCGCGGATGCGGGATTCATTGCCTTCGTAATAGGCGACATCGGCATAGCCATGGAGGGCTTCCGTCGGGGCCTTCGTGACGATGTTCAACACACCCGCCGACGAATTCTTGCCGAAAAGCGTGCCCTGCGGGCCGCGCAGCACTTCGATATGGTCAACGTCGAGCAGATCGAGCGAGGCCTGACCCTGACGGCCGAGAACGACGCCGTCGATGACTGTGGAAACCGTCGGTTCAATACCGGGAGAGGTTGACGACGTCCCCAGGCCTCTCAAAAACAAGGCCTGATCCTTGAAGGACGCGGCCTGACGGAAGTTGAAGGCGGGTATCTGATTTGAGATGTCACGCAGGCTGTTCAGATTGGCCACGCGCATCTGGTCTCCCGACATAACCGACACCGCAATCGGCACCTTTTGCAGGGGTTCCGGGCGACGGGTCGCGGTCACAACCACCTCGGTGATGCCTGTATCCGTGGCCGCGGCGGTGTCCTGAGCCAGGGCCATGCCGCCGTACAGGCTGCCTATGCCGGCGACGGATGCCAGAAGTGCGCTGCGGTTCAGTTTAAATGTCTTCGATTTCATGGTCTGGGTCCCCGATTCGGCGTTTACGGCGTGAGTGGGCCAAATTAAACTTAGTATGAGTGCAAATATGCGATTATTAGCCCGATATCGCCACTTATTAAACATTTAAAATGTACTATTTGTGACAATATACATTTTAGGTGTGTCTTTTGCCGAATTGGGCTATGACGAACACCTGCTGTGGCTCAAAGGACGCAACCGACAATGACGATGGAAAGGAACCGGTTCCAATCCCTAAGCGAAGACCTGACGCGGAACGAACGACGCATATTGGGCCTGATTTTCCGTCGCAGGGCCATGACTCAGCTGGCCATAGCCGAAGAGACCGATCTGACGCAGCAATCCGTGTCGCGCATCGTTGCGGGTTTTAGCGATAAAGGCTTGCTCGAGTCAGGGGAGCGGATAAGTGCCGGTAAACGCGGCTACCCCAGCACATCGGTGATGATATGTCCTCGCTACGCCTATTCGGCGGGCGTCTGTATCGGTGCCGATGCGGTGTCCTTTGCGCTGGTCGATTTTTCGGGGACGGTGTGTTACGAACAGCGCCTGCCGCTGACGTCCCTGCCGATAGAGCGCGTCCTGAATTGGACACATAAAGCGTTAGATGAGGCGTTTGCTCAGTTGTCTCTGGCCGAAGACAGTCTTTTGGGCATGGGCGTTGCTATATCCGGATCGTTCATCACCGATGGCGGGTTCAATACCCCGCTCTGTCTAGAGGAGTGGGCGGGCGTCGATGTGGCACGCGTCTTTACGGACCGTTTTGGCGTTCCGGCCTTCGCCGATAATGATGGCAATGCGGCGGCCATGGCCGAAAGCCTTTTGGGCGCGGGCCGATGGGCCAATAGCTTTGCGTACCTCTATATTGCCACCGGGGTTGGGGGCGGGCTCATCTTGGATGGCGAGCTGTGGCGCGGACGGTTTGGCAATGCCGGCGAATTTGCCGGGGGGCTGCCGTCCAGTATCTATCCGTTTCCCAATCTTGAGCTATTGCGCCAGCTTGTCGCCAAGGACGGTATGGTTTTTGACAGTGTCGATGCCTTGGTTCAGGGGTTTGATCCGGGCTGGCCGGCGATTAACGACTGGATTGCGCGCGTGCGGGATTCTCTGTCGATCATTGCTTCCAATGCGACCTCGATTCTCGACCTGGATGCCATTGTGCTCGGCGGCAAATTGCCGAAGGCTCTGGCCGAACGCATCATTCCGCACATCGAATTTTTTGACATAAGACGCCGCGCCATCTCGCGCCCGATGGCGAAAATCGTCGCCGCGGAGACATCGGGCGACCCCGCCGCGATTGGTGCGGCCCTGTTGCCGTTAAAGACGGGCTATTTTGGTTGAGCGTGGCGGAAGGCGCATGAGGTCGCCGTCGGATGCGCGCAGGTTTCGGCGCGGTCTCTGATCAGGGTCAGCACATTGCTTTGGATGTCGCCGAGGAAGACGTCGACAGGGCTTAAACCGTCTTCGAGGCCAAGGCGCCCGCCTCATAGGGTGCGGGCTTTGGGTTCGCGGGCGATGCCACCGTTCCCAGCGCCTGCTTGGCCGCGTCAGACAAGTCGACCTTATCCTGGATCGGGTCGCGCAGGCCGAACAGATCGGCGATCTGCTGAGCCCAGGTGGCGGATTGATCCTTGGCGTCCGACAGCTTGAGCGCGGCGGCCAGTTTGGGATCTGTCCTGGCCTGGACGTGAGGATCACCCTTGGCCGAAGCGCTTTCGACATATTGGTCGAGTTTGATGCCCGCGAGCATGGAGGTTCGCCAGCTATCCACGCTGGCGAATGGGGTAGAGCCGCTCATGTTCGCCGCGTTAATGTGACCTTGGAAGAGAATGTTTTGGGCAGACGGGCTCTGTTTGTCGAAAAAGTCGAGCGCCGCCTGTCGCGCACCGGACGCGCCGCCGCTTTGCGCCCCCGCAATCATCGCCAGCGTATAGGCCTGGCCGGTCTGCCTGACCTTCTGCGCGATCGCGGAACTCGATGTCACCTGATTGTATAGCTTTTGATTGTCGGCTCCCATGCCGATCATTCCGCCCGTGACGGCCATTCTTTGCAAGGACGTATAGGCATCCAACTGTTCTGCTTCGGAATAGCTTCCCGCCGTATTCGACACCCGTTCGATCAGGGCGCTGAACTGGTCCTGGTTTTTGAACGCCGCTTGCGGTTGTTCGGGTGGGGGCGCGGCCTGCGCGGCGGCGGAGGGAGCGGTGGTGACGTCCATAACCTGCCTCGTGCTCAGTTGCGTGACCGCACAATGTGGACGCGCCGCTTAAGGTTGTGTTTCGCTCAGCCCCATTTGTCAAGAGCGGTAGTGTATGCCTGGTGCACGGGCCTTTTTGACGGCTTGCCCGCACCGGCTGCAAATGGGGATGCCTGCCGCCCCGCCTCTCACGCATCATATCGCGGTTTAAGCCTATGGCTCTGCGCTATTTCGTCAGTCGCGGGGCGTTGCGATTGGGGCCCACGCCATCGGGGACAGGGACGCCCGAACCGGCATAAGCCGTATTGATGACCAGATTGGGATTTTGTTTGAGCTGAAGCGACGAGGCGACAATGATGCTCCAGGCCGAGTCCTGCGCCACATTTCCCGCCGTTTCGACGTCCAATTGGGCGTTGGGGATGTAGATGGTGCCGAGCAGCTTGCTCACCTTGTCCGACGCAATCGTGAATCTTTGCGTGTTGTCGCGGGTCGTGGCGATGAGGAAGCCCGCGAAGCGGCCGGACCGCCGCGCCGACAGGCGGACAATGGCGTGGTCGGCGAATTTCACCGCCTTGGTTGATCCGAATATCAGCACGACGTCGTCGCCCTGGATGATCGCATTGGAATGGGCTTTTAGATCGTCCATGAAATAATGGTCGCCTGGCGCCAGTATCAGGGTGGCGTCCTTTTCGATGTCGAATTCTTCGCAATGCACGCCGGCGGGCAGGGTTTCGACGGTGCCTGTTTGCTGCTTTATTTTCTTCGGCTTGCCCACGCAATCGGTGGGCGGCGTCAGGATCATGTCGGCAAAGGGATCGTCTATGGCCAGCGCGCCGGAACGACCGGCGGGGCTGACTGGCCCCGTCACCGTATCCACGGCCTGGGTGGCGTCCGCCTGGATCATGCCGCCGCCGCTGACGCTGATATAGTCGTTGGAATGCACGGCGCATCCGATAGCCCGTATGCGGGCCTGATCCTTAAGCACGGTGCCGCCGACGCCGGTTTGCAGAACACACAGAGGAATCTTCCCCATGTTTTCGGCGGTGGCGGATACGACGATGCGTTCGTTGCCAAATCCCATAAAGCCCAGCATGGCCTTATGGTCCGCCGATGCCGTCAGGGTCAGGGCGGCATTGCGTGGCGCCAGCGAGACGCTGTAGTCCATGGCCGACAGGATGCCGGCATTTTTGATGGCGGCGTCGGCAATATCGATAGCGGCAGTCGAGGCGGCTTGCCCCTTGTCATTTGTCGCAATGGCCAACCGGCCCGCGCCGGTCAGAGCACCGGCATCGACGGCCGCCTGAAGGCGATTTTTTTCGCTGGCGATAGCGCCAATCTCTATTACCCCAAAAGTTGCGCCGAGGACCGGCACAGCACACAGGGCCCCTATCAAGGCAACGTTTCCACGCGTGTCACCTGAAAATTTGAACATAAGTGTCTTGTTCTCTATTGTTTTTTCTATATTTACGCCATGATTCGTAAATACTTTATATCTGGAACAATGATCATCTAGTATTGTCAAATATACGATGCTGTCGTTATTTAATTGGCGATATTTTTTATATGATTTTTATATAACTGCGCAATTTGGATATTTGCTGTACATAATCGTCTCAAAATGAATGAGATAAATGCTTGAAAGGGTGGGCGTTCGACCTTGGAGCGAATGTGGCGTCTGCGCCGACGGGCGATGACAACGGGTAAAACGCCAAATTTTCACGCGCACATTTTCGCCCACGACATTACAACAGTTTAAGATGACACCGTTCCGCGCGCCACCTAGCTTCGTTATACCGCAGACACCGGAGCAAACGCATGATCGCCGCCCTTACCATCGCTGCCGTACTCGCGGCTGCCGCTCCGGCCGCTGCCGACCCGTTGACGGCGGAAATCGGCGCGTTGGATGCAAAAGTGTTCGACGCCTACAACCGGTGTGACCTGCCGACCTTTTCCGGCTATTTCGACCCGAAGGTCGCCTTCTACCACGATACCGGGGGCGCGACGTTCGAGCGTGACGCAATGGTGGAGGGCGTGCGTAAATACATATGCGGCAAGGTACGGCGCGAACTGATCCCCGCCACCTTCCGGGTCTATCCGATCAAGGACTATGGCGCGATTGAAGAGGGCGAGCATCGCTTCTGCGAATTGGCGACGGGACGCTGCGAGGGCATCGCCAAGTTCGTGATGGTCTGGACGAAGCAGGACGGCGCGTGGCGTATCACCAATGTGCTGAGCTACGGTCACCGCGCCGCCACGCTGGAAGAGCAGGCGGCGGCTGCGCCCCGGGTCGAGGTGCGCACAAGCGATGTCGGGCTCTTTTACCGTGTCTATGATGCTGCCCATGGCGCGCCGACCGCCGAGGCGTTACGGCGCGACTATATCGACGGCGGTAGCGACGGCGTGCGCCAGTTCGTGCCTTATCGCATCAAGTCTGGCGCCGATTTGGCGGCCACAATCGCCAAGCACAGGGACCTCTACGACCATGCCCGCGAGTGCATGAGCGTCCTGCCGGCGGTGCAGGCGAAGCTGGCGGGGGCGTTCCAAAGGCTCGCCGAGCTTGATCCGGAAGCGGCCTTTCCGCCGGTGACCATATTGATCGGCCGAAACAACAGCGGCGGAACGACGGGGAAGTCCGGCGTGCTGATCGGCTTGGAGGTTGTCTGTCGCTCGTCGTGGCTTCAGCCCGACCTGAGTGAGCGGCTGTACCATCTGATCACGCATGAGTACGGCCATGTGGAGCAGTTTCCCGATGGCCGTGAGGACGCGACGCCGGACACCGTGCTGAAACAGTCGCTCGTCGAAGGCGGGGCGGAACTGGTCTCCGAACTGATTTCGGGTCAGGTGAGCAACATCCATCTGCAAAGCTGGACCGAGGGCCGCGAGCGCGAAATCGACACCCAATTCCTGGCCGAACAGGACAGCCTGGATTTGTCACATTGGCTCTATGCGGGACCGGGAACGCCCGAAAAACCCGGCGATCTGGGCTATTGGGTCGGTTATCGCATTGCCAAGGCCTATTACCTCAAGGCCCCGGACAAGCGCCTGGCGCTCAAGACATTACTTGCGCTGAAAGACCCCAAGGCCATTCTGGCCGACAGCGGCTGGACGCCCGGGGCTGTGTATTGAGGCAGTATCGGCGGCTCCAACGCATGTTTTCGGTGCGCAGGCTCGGTTTCGAAAGCCTGTCCGGATTGGGCGCGTCTAAGGCATCCGCTCGAATTTGGGAAGGGCGGGATCGAGATGGTCCCAGTCGTGACCGCGCGCGGTATAGGTCACGATCTGCGGTTGGTATCTGTCCGGTTCATCCAGACTGGCGGCGCGGACGGTAAATACGTCCGGCGTTGCGGCGAAGGTCATAAGGACGGGGCAGCCGCACGTTTTGCAGAAATGCCTTGTTTTCATATTGCCGCTATCGGCGCGCATCTCATATTGCGCCGCATCGCCCGTCGTCTTTGCGCCCTCGCGGGCAAAAACGATATGCGAGGCGTGACCTGTACCGCTTTCCAACTGGCAGTCGCGGCATTGGCAATCGACCATCGCTATCGGGTCGGCAGAAATCTCATAACGCAAGGCGCCACAGGCACAGCCGCCGGTCCAGGTCTTCGTCATTTCGCACCGTCCGTTTCGGCGGCGGTGGCGGACAAGCGGGGCAGAATCTTTTTCCATCCTTCGCCCATATTGTTCAGGGCGGTCTCGTTTTTCGGCAAGATGAATCCGGAGTGGACCAGACGGACCCGGGTGCCGCCTTCGCCCGGCATCAATGACCAGGTGACCACGGTATCGAGTTTGGAGCCGTAGCCGATATTCCCATCGTCTCCTCCTTTCCAGCTATAGGCGAAGCGCGTCGGCGGGACGAGTTCGAGCACCTGACAATGAATGATGCCATCCCATGCGCCGGCGGGTGTTGTCTTAAAGGTGAAGCGGTTTCCTTCGACCGCCTGAAAACCGGACGGCGGCATCATCCAACGCGCCATCAGTTCGCCGGACGTCAGGGCTTGCCATATCACCTCGGCTGTATGGGGAAACACTTCGTCGACCACGATCATTTGCGTGTCAGTCATTGTCAATGTCCTTCAAAAGCTTACGCAGAGTATCGAACCGGCCCTGCCAGAAGACACCGTAATGGTCCATCCAGTCGGCCAGCGGTGCCAGAGCCTGCGGCTGCGCGCGGTAGTAAACCTTACGGCCTTCCGGCCGTTCAGCCACCAGTCCGGCGAGACGCAGGGTCTTGAGATGTTGAGACACGGCACCCTGCGTGACCCCGCTGTCGCGCGTGAGGTCGACAACCGTGATCTCCTCCGCTGCGGCAATCCGTTCGTACACCGACCGGCGGGTGGGGTCGGCGAGGGCACGCATGATTGCGTCAATGGGGGTGGCTTGGTGCATAGATATTAATTAGTACATGCTAATTGATTTGTCAATGCTAATGTCCGTCTTGGGCGCACATGCGAAATCATGTCATGCCTACCAGCGGACAACTAAGGGTCGGTTGCCGACGCTAGATTTGGCTTCACTTTTGCCACCGTTCGACAATGGTGTTACCGTCCAAGCGCTCAAAAACACTTCCTAGAAGCCTCTCTTCTCGCCAGTCCACCGCCTGCACGAGTTCCGCCACTGTCACATGCGGACTTTGGTCCCACCAGTGTTTTCTGATCTCCCAATGGATGGGCTCCACCCAGGCGCGGCCAAGAAAAAGCATAATCGATTTTGGTAGGCCAAGATCGTCAGGCACCGCTACTCTTGAAGCCGTCGCCATGACTTCGGGACTATCCAGAATGTCGTCGGGCAAGGCTAAAGGCGGGCGCCGGTCGATGTGTGCTTCTGGCATGGGGTGTTTGCCGATGAAGTCGATCCGCTCTGCCATAAAAACGAGCTGGGCCCCTAGGTCAGGCCGGATAGAGGCTCTGATCACGGCCGGGCCTTCAGCTTGGCGATACTTGACGCACCATTCGCCACCATGGGCTAGGCGCCCATCGTGATTAAGGATCGAACCGCCACCTTGGCTGAACACTTGGACAGGAAACCACTCCGGGTGACTCTTGCCCATAACGCCATTGCAGAGCGCGAGCGCCTCGCGGGCGCTGAGATCCGAACGCGGCAAAGAGATTTCACGAACGGGCGGACAGATAATTCCTGACAGCGGATTCTTGGGAAGCGTGCCAATTTGGCGTGCCCCTCGCTCCTTGAAACTATCCGGGTCGCTTTGAGCGTAGTCCGGGGAAAGCCAGCGATAAACTGGTAAGCCAAGTGCCTCGGCGAAGGCCGGTGCGATCTCGGCCCCAGGTGTAGCGGATAGAAGGTTCCTGATAACCCGGGCCTGGGTCGCATCGATGGCCAGTTGGGTCACGCTATCTAGGTCGAGTTCGCTAGTGTCGATTACGGGTTCGGTGTCCCAAGATTGTTGCAGTCTTGATGGCACCGCCTTGGGGCGGTGCAAAGTGAATGACCAGCCATGATCCTCGGCGAATATGTATTCCAGGACAGGCATGCCGGAAACAGCCATTAATGGCTCCCCGGCATCCATAGAGCGCCCAAGCGCTTCACACATAGGGAAGGGCACAAATGTGAGCCACCCATTGGCCGGCGGAAAGGCCAAACCGGAAAAGCCCCCTCGGCGTAGGCGACTCAAGGTCTCCTTCGAGGCGCCAGTGCGGATATGATAGCTCTTGCTGAATTCGCTCACTGCCAGCACCCCCTGATGTCACAAAATCGAAACTTACGCTAATTGCACGACCCGGAAAAGCCAATTGGCCTTCATTCGGAACGGTAGGCGCGGTATCCAAATGGTCACTAATGGGACCTTCCGGCAGGTAGCGAATGACTGCTTAGGGCGTAACGGCGCCCTCTCGGATATTGTTGCATTTGAAACACTATCCGGTGTGCGTCGACTCAAACGCCGCATTATTTGTTGCGGTATGCAACATTTGTCCGTAAGGGCTCCCGTGTCAGAGTGGTGTAGAAAGCGAATCCTTCTTTGGATCTGTGGGTTGCCGGTTCGAATCCGGCTCCGGGCAACCGGGTAGCTCAATTGGATAGAGCAACAGAATAGGCGCTTTCGTCTGTTCCCTCTGACACCTGCGGCCAGTGGCGCAGACAACAGCTTCATCGCTGATAACGAGGATGTCGCCGGTTCGAATCCGGCCGTGAAGGTTCCTTCGCGTAGCTCAGTTGGTAGAGCACCTGCTGTTGTCGTTTTTTCCCTGGTCGTCTCAGAATTGGTTTTCCGTGGTGTAGAGTTCGGTTTCTTCGCTACAGCCACGGGAAAAGGTGAGCCCTGGATGGCGGATCTTCCGTCAAGCCAGCGTGGCCCGGATACGGCAATATCCGGCGGAAGCACCTCCCACCCGGATTCGCTTGTTCCCGGAAAGCCGATTCTGAATAATTTTTGTTGCATTACGCAACAAGTTGCGTTAGTAACTGTCTCGTCGCTTAAACAGGCCTGCAACAGGTACCCTTTGAGCGGCACACCGGGTGGCGTAGGGATACGTTTTCATCGATCTGGAGAAGCCGAAAGGCCGGGGTTCGACTCCCCAACCCAAGCCCGGTTCGCCGGGGGAGGGGCTAACGATCCCGCCCGTACCCCCGGAGCCTAAACAGGCGCCTAACCCGTAGCAGCCAGGTGCGTTCTAGCCTGGCTACGCGCGAAACACTCCATCTTGCTGCGTGCGCCGATTGTATGGCCTGCCGCGGCCTCAGCCCATTACACGCGCAAATGCCATCGGACACGGTGTCCGGTGACGGCCGCTTTGCGCCTCGATGTCCGGAAAAGGAGAGCCCGATGCGGTTCAATATTTTCAAAAAGGTCCCCGGCATCACGCACGAGGGCGCTCCCGCACGGGAACTCACGGCCGAGCAAAAGCTTCGGCGCTCGGTTCTGTCCTGCCTGTTGTGGGAAAACGAATTCTATGAAGACGGTCAGACGATCGCCGATCGCATCCTTGCGCTCGCGGCGGATGTTCCGTCGGACACCCTGGCTGCCTTGGCGGTTGAGGCGCGCGAGCTGATGAAGCTGCGGCACGCTCCGCTTATGCTGCTGTGCGCGCTGATCGCCAAGGGCGGCCCCACGGTCGCGCCGACGATTGAGCGTGTGATCCAGCGGGCCGACGAAATGACCGAGCTGGTGACGCTGTACTGGCGTAACGGCAAACGTCCGTTGTCGAAGCAGATGAAGATGGGCCTGGCGCGCGCCTTCGTCAAATTCGACGCCTACCAGTTGGCCAAGTACGACCGCGATGGCGACGTCAAGCTGCGCGACGTCCTGTTCCTGTGTCACGCCAAGCCCAAGGATACGGCCCAGGCCGAGATCTGGAAGCAACTGGTCGATAAGACGCTAGCCTCTCCCGATACGTGGGAGGTCGCGCTGTCGGGCGGGGCGGACAAGGCCGCGACCTTTACGCGTCTGCTGGAAGAGCGGAAGCTCGGCTATCTGGCCCTGTTGCGGAACCTGCGCAACATGGATCAGGCCGGCGTTGACGAAGCGTTGGTCAAGGAGGCGATCCTGGCGCGTCGGGGGGCTGAGCGTGTGTTGCCGTTCCGGTACGTGGCGGCGGCGCGGGCGGCGCCCCGGTTCGAACCGTGGCTCGATCAGGCCCTGGCCGAGACCATATTGGCGCAACCCCTCCTCAAGGGGCGGACGCTGATCCTGGTCGACGTTTCGGGCTCGATGGAGGCGAGTCTGTCGGCGAAATCCGATCTGACGCGCATGGATGCGGCGGCGACGCTGGCGTCGATTGTCCCCGGGGATGTGCGGGTCTTCACCTTCTCTAACCGGGTGGTGGAGGTTCCGCCGCGTCGGGGGATGGCCGGTGTCGACGTAATCGGTCGGTCGCAGCCCCATGGCGGCACGGAACTGGGCAAGGCGGTTACGGCGATGAACGCGATCCGGCATGACCGGCTGATCGTCATCACCGATGAGCAATCGCACGACCGTGTGCCTGATCCTGTGGCCGCAAAGGCCTACATGATCAACGTGGCTTCCGCCCGCCAGGGCGTCGGCTACGGGACATGGACGCACATCGACGGTTTTTCCGAAAATGTGCTGACCTTCCTGGGTGAGCAGGAAACCTTCCAGCTTACCGTCAGCGAGGCTTAAACCATGACGGCGGAGGAACTGAGGCAAGCGGCTATCTTTCTTTTCGGCGAACGCGGCTGGATGTCGCGTTTGTCGGAAGCCTTAGGGGTAGACCGCTCCTCAGTTTCCCGCTGGTTTGCGGGGTTGCCGGTTCCCGGACCGGCCGCCGCCGCCGTCAGGGCCTGGCTGAAATTGTATGAAATTACCGGCGAAACGCCATATGAGATTACGGGCCTGATCGATCCCAAGGAATAGGGGCGGCAGGCGGGTCTCTTCGCGCCGCCGCTCTAATTTTTTGTTTTTACACGCTTTTTAATCCGAAAAGTGCGTCACACTTTTCGGAAAGCGCTCTAAGTTATTCACATGCGACATCTGGTCATTATGCGTGGCGCGCAAGGCGCCGGAAAATCCACCTTTATCTCTGAGGCGGGGCTTGAGCCCTACGCCTTGTCGCCGGATGCCCTGCGGGTGCAGATGGGCGGCGTCATCATGTTGCCCGACGGGCGCATCGGCATCAATCCCAACAATGACCGCAAGGTATGGGAAGAGATCGAGCGCCTGCTGGAACAAAAGATGTCGCGCGGGGAATTCATCCTGTTCGACGCGACGTTCCAGGCGCCGCGCGATTTCAAGATGCCGATGGCGTTGGCGGCGAAGTACGCTTACCGCGTGACCTGCCTCGACTTTTCCGGCGTGCCGGCTGAGACGGCCAAGGCGCGCAACCGGATGCGTCCGCACTGGAAGCAGGTGCCCGACACGGTCATTGACCGGGCCTATGAACGGTTCGCATCGAGCCCCTTGCCAAAGGGGATGAAGGTTCTGCGTCCGGACGATATGGGCGAAGGCGGGCTTGTGGCCGCGCTCACTGAGCCCGTGCTTGATTTGAATGCCTATGCCCGCGTCCATCACATCGGCGATCTGCAAGGCTGTTACGCGCCGGTGGCTGAATATTTTAGGGCCGGTTTTGGGGATGGCTTCAGGGACGATGAGTTCTATATCTTCGTCGGCGACTTCCTCGACCGTGGTATCGAAAACGACAAGGTCATCCGCTTTGTGGTCGATGAGCTGCTGCCGCGCGAAAACGTGGCCCTGATCTACGGCAACCATGAATACCACATTCAGCGCTTCGGTAACGGGCAGCCCCCGGTATCGAAGGAGTTCGAACACAATACGCTGCCGCAATTGCTGGCCGCCAACTTCACCGTGGGCGAGGCGAAGCGTCTGATCGCGCGGCTGAAGGACGTGCTGGTGTACACCTATGGGCCGCACCGCGTCATGGTCACACATGCGGGCCTGTCGCGCGTGCCCGAAGACCTGTTGCTGATCCCATCGCTCCAGATGTGGAAAGGGACGGGGCGCTACGAAGACCCGGTCGATGCCGCCTTCGCGGAAACCATGGCCGGGACGAACTGGTTGCAGGTGCACGGCCATCGCAATAGCGCGAAATTGCCGATCCAGGCGTCCGCCAACAGCTTCAACCTCGAATCCGAGGTCGAGTTCGGCGGCTGTTTGAGCGTCATGGTGCTGACGGCGGCGGGCGATGTCGAAACCATACGCGTGGTCAATCAGATCCACCGTAAGGAAAAGGCTTCTGCCTTCGCGCCCGATCCCCGCAGCTTGATCTCCGAAGGGGCGCTGGCGGCATTGAAAGGCCACAGCCATGTGGCGGAAAAGCGGTTCGCGCGTTTCCCGGGCATCGCGTCGTACAACTTCACGCGCGGTGCGTTTGAAAAAGGCGCGTGGGACGCCACCACCGTGTCCGCCCGCGGGCTGTTTGTCGACGACGACCGCCGGATCTTGGCGCGCGCCTATGACAAGTTCTTCAACCTTGAAGAACGGCCGGAAACCCAGATGCGCAATCTTGAGCGCAGCCTGGCCTTTCCCTTGCGCCTGTTCGTCAAGGAGAACGGCTTTCTGGGGATACTCGGCTACGACGCCGGTACCGACGCGTTGTTCTTCGCGTCGAAATCGACGCCGGAGTCCGAATTCGCCGGCTGGTTCCGCGATATCCTCACCGCCCAGGTGGGGGAGGACGGGCTGGCGGCCTTGAAGGTGCGCCTGCGCGACGACAATTTGAGCCTTGTGTTCGAGGTCAATGACCCTGTCAACGACCCGCACATGATCGAATATGCGCAGCGTCACGTCGTGCTGCTCGATGCGATCCACCGCACCGAGACCTTCAGCCGGCTTGGCTATGCCGATTTGCAGACGCTGGCGGCGGCATTCGGGCTTGGCGTAAAGCAGGACGGACTGCGCTTTGACGACTTCGCTGCGTTCAAAGCGTGGTTTGCCGGCGTCCATGCGGCGGGCCGCGATTACACCTTCGACGGGCGGCATATCGAAGGCTTTGTGATCGAGGACGCGGCTGGCTTCATGTTCAAGATCAAGCTGCCCTATTATGCCTTCTGGAAGGCCATGCGTGGCCAGACGGAACGCATTCGGGCGGCGCGTCAGTCGGGACGGCCTTACGACCGGTCACGGGCCGGCCAATGGGGCGCGGAGGCCCTGGCCTTTGTCGAATGGGCAGAGCGCCTCAGCGATGATGACCTTGGCGCGGACATCATCACCCTGCGGAAGCGCTTCACGGCGACAGGATAACCGTAACCCGGTAAGGCGCCTTACCGGGTTACGAGTTTTCTGTGTGCGGGAATTTTGCCACTCTGTTCGTTGCGGGGCAGAGGCGAGGTCGGACTAGCCACAAGCGGAAGTTTGTGTTTGACTGCAGTTGGCCCGAAGGCGACATAGTGATTTTTTGAAGATGGCAAAAAGCGGAAGTGCAGCGGTCCCCTGCAACTGGGTTACCCTATTATACTATCCGGCCCGTCTCCGATCCAATAGGGGATAAAGAAGCCCACTTAATAAAAAAGGGTGGCCTCCCACCTCGAAATGGCTAAAATAAAAATACACGGGGGAGTTGCCGAAAGATGAGCGACGGTAATACAGACACGCTAGTCAAACCAGATATGGTCGCTGTACTTTCGAGGACCCATATTGGTCACGATTTGCATAGCTTTCTTTTGCCTACTTTAGAGGCTGTTTCGAACGCCATGCACGGTATCGAAGCCCATTTCGGTGACGACGCAAAGACAAAGGGAAGGATCGAAATTGCCATCGCCAATCTCACCGACCCTGCAAAGATCATGGTATCCGTGACAGACAACGGGATTGGATTGAATGAGGAAAATTATGGCTCGTTCAAAACCCCGTTTTCAGGATACAAATTAAAGACCAAAGGCCGCGGTTTTGGAAGGTTCATCGCCTTCAAAGTGTTTGCGCGCATCCACTATTCTAGCCGCTACATGGCAATTCCAGTGGAGATGTCCCGAACTTTCCGTTTCGATATTGCCCAAGAGCAGGAGCTCATATTTCACGATGGCGATCCGGATTTCGCCCATATCGGTTTACGCGTGGACTACGACGAGCCCCTCCCGATCTGGCATGATTTGATCAAGAGCTTAGACGCGAAAGATATCGCGGACCACATAGGCAGCCACTTTCTTCCGTACTTCCTCTACAAGTGGCTGCCGGAAATCACCCTCCAATTCGACAATGAACCGCCGCAAAGCATAAAAAGCCATTTCGAGGATGTGTTCATCCAAGCAGAGTCCGGGACCATTGCCTGCGAAATAGACGGCGTCGTCGAGTCCATCGAATACTCTCTAACACGTGTGCCCCGCACCCGGTCCTTCAAAAACCATTGCCTGCTTTTTGCCGCCGCGGATCGCATCGTCGGCAATCCTCGGGATCTAACCAACACCCTGGGCCAACCTCATTTTTCAAACGAACAAAACGAGGCCTATATCATCATCGCGGTTGTCAGGGGCGAGGTCTTCGAGAGCAGACTGAATGACGCCCGGACAGGCATAAACATTACACCGAAAACCGTTGAAGAAATCGTTTCGGCGATTAGTGACGTAATTCAAAAAACGGAAAACTCCCAGATTGCCAAGATAAAGTCCGCTCAATCGAGCGAACTGAACGAAGCCCTGCGTGAAAACCCAATTCTGAGAATTGGCCTGAAAGGCCGGACGATCAACGAATATGTAGCGGGCAAGCCCAATAACTGGAAAGCGCAAGACTTCGTGTCGAACCTTGCCATTGAACGCTATCGTGCCTCAAAGGACTTATCCAAGTCTATTGTGACTGCGGCAAATAATCCTGATAGATACATGGAAACTATCCAGGAAATTGTGAAGAAAATCGATGAAAGCAATAAAGAAGCCTTAGCTGAGTACGTTGTTCATCGAAAAAAGGTAATTGAACTCATTGAGGTCGCACGAAAGTACACTGGGGATGGGAAGCACGCACCTGAAGACACGATCCACGATTTGGTATTCCGACGTTTCTCTGACACGACGGACACGGATTATTTTGAACATAACCTCTGGCTAATAGATGACGCCTTGGCGTTCTTACCTTATGTCTCCAGCGATCGTTCAATGCATGGTAAGGGCCGAAAAAAGGGTGACAAGATACCAGATTTGGCGTTTTTCGACGACAGTCTCATTCTCGGTGACAATGATGGAACGACGATAAGCATAGTCGAATTTAAAAAGCCGAGCCGCGACGACTATAGGTTTGGCGACGACAAGCACGATCCGGTCATGCAGGTGATAAACACGCTGAAAAGCGCGACTGCAGCCGGTGGCATAGCGAAAACCGACGGATCACACTTCGCATTCACTGGCGTTGTTCGCCGGTTTGCCTATATTATTGCCGATATAAAGCCATCTCTGGTCGCCGTATTGCGCGACCATGATTTCAAGAACAACTGGAACCCTGCGATATATTTTCGCTACCGTGACAACGAACAGATGTTCATTCAAGTCATGGGTTACGATACCCTCATTGAGAACGCCAAAAAGCGCAATCAGGCATTTTTCAGCGTCCTATTTGGAGAATAGAGCCATTACATCGCTTGCAAAAGACTCTGACTACTTTTCATTTCAGATGCCGGTGCGAGTTGCCTGCCTTTCGTTGAATTCCCGCCACCAGGGCAGAATGTCGCCAAGCTCAAATGGGAAGAGCCCCTGGTCTACAGAACCATCCCCATCCGTCTGGATATTCGGAAGCATCCACCCCAGGAAGCGTTCTTCGTTCGCCGCCGCAAGGGTGTTCAGGAAACCTTCCTCGTCGGTCTTTGACAGGACGCGTTCAAGGTCCTGAATGGCAGCAAAGACGACCCGTCTCTGGTCCTGGGGCTGCATGTCGGGATCGGCAGCCGCCATGGTCCGGGCTCTTCTCAGGACATGGTCCTGCAGCCCTCCGGACATGACCATCCAGGTCTCGACCGTCAGCAGGAGGCCGTAGGTCTGGTCGTCGACCGTGTGGCGTGTCAGACCCCGGCGGCAATGGGAAAAGAAGCGCCAGATTTGGAATACGCCCTTGGCCAGCTCATCATACTTGCCTGGCGCTGCGAGGGCGGGATCGCCTGCGAACTGAGCCGAAAAGGTGAGTTTCGTCGCTTTGCATTCCGCGACGATGGCGAGCCTTCCCTGGTATCCGATCAGGATGTCGGGACTGTCCTGCTGCTGCGTGCCGCGACCTCGTGGATAACTGTACTCCGGCTGAACATCGAATGCTGGCATCACCGCCGCGATGTAGCGCTGGCAATAGATCTCGAATTGCTTGGCGACCTCGTTCCTCAGACCCCCGCCCCCAGGCAAGAGGTCGTAATAGAGGCCGGCAGTGATCCTCAGCATAATGAGCGGAGGCAGGGGCGCCCGCAGACGCTCACCCTCGCTGCCGAACGCCATGATCGGATATTTGCGCAGAAGGCTCGGCTGGTAGGCTGTCGGCTCGTTCGCCGTGTCCTGTTTTGTCCTCAGGTCGGACAACTGTTGTCGTGCCTGGCTTTGTGGAACCGTCATCATCGCGACCGCGGCCTCGATCGTCCCTGCATCTATACTGAGCATGCTGTAATCTAGGGGGCGTGTCGCCAGCGGCCTGTTGGCGAACTGAGCGAACAGCGCGAAGCCCGATTTCGTGAAGTTCTCGATTGAGATGCCGTAGTGACCTTCAAAGAACGTCGCACATCCACCCAGACCGTAGAGGAAAAAGTATCGGTACATGTCGGCCGTGTTCACGAATCCGCTCTGCCAGCTGAACTGACGCTGGGCGATGCGGTGGAGCTCGAGCAGGACATTTTCCTGGTTAAGGTTGATACCCGACTCGATCTCTTCGAGCTGACGCAGAAGATTGCAGAACGCGCTTGCAACATCCCAATGATTGCATGGCAGGACCTGCTGGCGAGCGTCGCGGACGTTGAGGATTTTCAGATTGAAGAGCGATTCAAGTTCCCAGGGCTGGATCCCGAATTCACTATGAAGGTGGTGAACGACGGCTTCGCGCGGATGGGTGGTCAGTCCCCTTGCCTGCTCGACTGTTACCTTCTGCTGCAATCCCCAGACCGCCCAGACCATCTGTGCGAAATCCTCCATCGCTGTCCTTGAAAAGGCGCCCGACATTTGCGCTAAGGCCTTGGGACGTTTCTTCAGAGAGATTTCTCGGCGCAGGCGTGTCATCAATCAGGCTCCATTGAGCATTCGCTTTAACTGACTTCGGGATCCAAATTAAGGTGTGTTCAATCCCGCCTCGGTAAGACATATTTCGTAACTGCCGGTAAGGGATAGAAGATCCTGCAGGCTCAGCGAGGGTACACTAAGAATACCCAACGCTCGCGCTACTTAAGGCTTGGATAATCGATTGCCAAGCGGGATCAGCGCGATGACCGCTTACAGGCGGTTTGACTGTAAACTCGACTGATGTCCGCAAAGGGCGCCGAGGCGAAGTTGGGCTTTGCCGCGAGCAGACATTCTGGCGGCCTTTATCGGATCGATGCTCTTTGCGTTTGCGCGCCCAGCTCTAGCCCGCCTTGGCATAATCGGTGATCCACGCTGGCGGGTCTTTTTCGAGCGAGCCATCGACATGGACGTCTTTTTCTTTCGCCCACCGGTAGCCCCACATGGGGCCGAACTTCGTTGCGTAAGTGGTGGGTATCGCATAGGCCGGGTCGCTCTGCGCTTCGTCCAGTGTGACAAAGCGATAGCCGCGATCGACATATTGTTGCAGAAGGCGCGGCAGTGTGGCGGCGTTGATACGGTTCAGGTGAAGAAGCGCTACCTCCGGGGGCTCATAGCCCAGGACCTGATGGCCCAGCGCTGCGTAATAGTCGATTTGCTGCGCGGAATAGGCCACATAGGCATCGGCAATGCGTTGCGTCGCCTCCGCGTCACGTTTGCGCAGTGACGCCCGATAGGCCGCCTCAAATTCATAGTCCGATGTGTCGATGGTCGAGGCCGCCGGCGTGTAGCCAAGCGTCTTTGACAGGGCTTCGATCGCCAGTGCTTTATCCAGCGTGTCGCCGGTATGGTTCATGGCAAAACGCACAAAGCGCACGCGTTTGCCAGCGGCGGCCATTAAGGGTTTGATGCTGGCGGCGCCATCAACCACTTCGCGCGCGATACCCGCCAGATCCAGCGCATTGGTGTCGGCGTGCGAATAGGTGTGATTACCCAGCGAAAAGGCGCCTTGCGTCCACGACGCCAGCAGTTCGCGCGGCGCCTCGGGCCCAAAAGGCTCAAGCGATTTTTGAACGACGAAACCGGTTGCCGGCGCGCCGAACGCCCGCAAGGTATGCAACACCTGGCGGTTCACGGCCTTGATCTCAGCCAGGTCGGTTCCCTCCGTCGCGCTGGCAAACGGCAGATCATCGAACGTTATGGCGACCGTCTTGCCATGGCTTACCGGTTGCGCCCCGGCGACGTTGGGCAAGGCCAGGCCCGCCCCAAGGCCCGCAAAGAGGCCTGCGATGAGATCTCGGCGATCAATCGATGGGGTGGCGGGTTTATGCATCGGCGCAGGGTATCTGGCTCAACCGGCGGCGGCAAGACGGCCTTCGCTCGAAGTCGCGGCGAGATGACCCATCTTGCCAAAAGCGGAGATGTGGCACACAGTCGCTTTGGCGTTTGTCCGAACCGTTTGCTTCCCGTTTCGGATAAACGCGTAAAAGCTCTAGGGTGGAGGGGGACCATGACTGAGCCTGCGACCGAGCCGGCAAACCGCGTCGATCTTTTGACCGTGGCGGGCATAGCCTGCGTCGCCGAAGTGCTCAGCACAGTGTTGCATGAGGCCGGCGGGCATGGCGGGGCGTGCCTCGCTGTCGGCGGCAAGGCGGTTGAACTGGGGGCCTATTATTTCAATTGCAACACCGACGGTTTGCCTGAGGCCGCGGGCCGCATCGTGGCCGCCGCCGGTTCGACGGTCAATCTGGCCGTGTGTTTGATCCTTGGGCCAATGGTTGCAGCCCGCGTCAAGGCCCGCGCCCCGGTCGGCGCCGGGACGCTTTTTCTCTGGCTGATGTTCGCCGTCAACGCCTTTACCTGGGCCGGATATTACATGTTCTCGGGCATAGCCGGCATTGGCGACTGGGGCCCCGACGGCGTCCTTAAAGGCGTGGCCCACCCGTGGCTGTGGCGTGGGGTTGAGGCCGTGGGCGGCATCGCGCTTTATGTCTGGCTGACCCGCCTGTCCATGGGATGGCTCGGGCAAATGGCCGGAACGTTTGGCGCGGCGCGATCAGTGGCCTGGACGGCCTATCTGACCGGCGGCGTGGTTGCGATCCTGGTCGGACTGTTGAATCCGCTCGGCCTGATCATCGTGCTGATCTCATCTGCGGCGTCGTCGCTGGGCGGCACGTCGGGTCTTGCCTGGGGCATACGATGGGCGAAGGGGGATGGCCACGCCTGGTCGTTGCCGCGCAATTGGGCATGGATCGCCATGGGCCTTGTCACGGTCGGCATCTATGCGTGGATTCTGGGGCCGACCTACGTGTTCTGAATCGCCATACCGATGCCTTTTAACCGGAGCTCTTACGCTGCAACCTTCGGTTAGATTGCGCGTGACAAACACGCCGTCAGAAGCATAGAGTAGTCAAAACGTCCCGGACCAAAGCGCTCCGGGGGCGTGCCTTGGGGGGCGAACATGACCTATACCTTATCGCGCCGTAAAACGGTTTTGAGCGCCTGTATGGCCGGCGCACTGGCGCTGGCGGGGCGTGCAAAGGCGCAGTCCGCTGCTGCGCAATCCGATACGGCGCGGTCGCCCCGGCCGTCGTTCGAGACCTTTATCAAAAACCCGTATACCGAGTTCTTCTGTATCTCGCCGAACGCCGACAAGATCGCCTTCGTCATGCAAAAGGGCGACAACAAGATCCTGGCCTTCATGGATATCGATGGCGGCAACAAGGGCACCATGAACATGGGCACCGCCAAGGTCAGGCGCCTGATTTTCGCCGACAACGACACCTTGTTGCTGGAAAATTCCTCGACGACCAGCCTGCGCGAGTTTACGGCGAACAAGATCGAAGCCTTCCTTGCGCACCTGATCAACGTAAAAACGCGCAAGATGACGACGCTGTTCGACGGCATGGAGAATTTCTATCCGATCGTCGTGGGTGATCTCGGGGTCATAAAGGTGAATGGCGAGACGCGTGTCACCGCGTCCAGCATATTGATGGACCATGATCACGGGGTGTATTATCGCCCGCTGTACAGCTTTCCGACCAAGGGTGGCGTGGCGCATCTGATCACAACCCTGTCCGTGGAGACGACGGATGTGGTCTTAAAGCCCGATGGCACGCCTGCGGCCTATGCCGAATATGACGCAGTCAATTTGCAATGGCGGCTGTTCATCAACACCAACGCCGCCGGGTCTGCGCCAAGGTGGAAACTCATCTATACCGCAAAGACCAATACCTTCAAAATCGACCTGGCCGGGCTGGGGCGCACGGATGAGACGCTCAGTATCGTTCTGTACGACGACAAGGGGGCGGGCGTCTATTACGAGATAGACGCCAACGGCAAGCTGAGCGAGCCTCTGTTCAACGGCGACGACGCCGCCGATTATTCGGCGCTTTTCCACCCCCGTACCCGGTATCTGGCCGGATTTCGTCTGCATAAGGACTGGGTCGAAAACCACTATTTCGATCCGACGCTCAAAAAAATCAGCGATGCGCTTATCTCGGTTTTTGACGAGAGCGACCATGTCTATATCGACAGTTTCGCCGACGACGTGCGTAAGGTCATCGTCTACGCCGAATCCAATGTCGATGCGGGCAGCTATTATTTCATCGATCTGTCGACGGGCCGGGCGACGTTCCTGGCCAAGAATTATCCGGACATTCCCGTCGACTGGCTGTCGCACAAGGACATCATCTCCTACACCGCCGGCGACGGGCTGGCCATTAGCGCCTATCTCAGCCTGCCGCCCTATGTCACCGCCAAGGCATTGCCGTTGGTGGTCATGCCGCATGGCGGTCCAAGGGCGCGCGACTATGCCGATTTCGATGCTCAGGTCCAGTGCTTGACAGCCGCGGGCTATGCCGTGCTCCAACCGAATTTCCGCGGCTCAATCGGCTATGGCGCCAGTTTTGTTCAGGCGGGAAATGGCGAATGGGGCCGCAAGATGCAGACCGACCTGTCGGACGGCGTCCGTTACCTTGTCGGCAAGGGGCTGGTCGATGCCAAGCGCGTGTCGATCATGGGCGCCTCCTATGGAGGCTATGCCGCACTGGCCGGCGCGACGCTTGACCGGGGCGTGTACAATGCCGCCATCGCGATTGCCGGGGTGAGCGACCTCATCACCATGATGGAGTTCGAGCAAGCGAACAACAACTGGCAGAACAATCCCGAAGTCAGCTATTGGAAGGACCTTTACGGACCCCGTGACAGCTGGGCCGCCATTTCCCCGGCCCGCCAGGCGGCCAATGCCTATTGTCCGGTCCTGATCTTCCACGGCCGTGACGATAGCATTGTCCCGTTTGAGCAGGGGCAACGCATGGCCAATGCTTTGCGCGATGCGGGCAAGACCTATGAGTTCGTACCGTATGAGAGGCAGGATCACAACGAAAGCAACCAGGCAGACCGCGTCGACATGATCAAACGCTCACTCGATTTCCTGGCGAAATATAATCCGGCCTAGAGTGCTCTCCCAAACGTGCAGCACAACAGATTGGCGTCATTTTATCTTTTGTGAATTTGCTTCCGAGAAGATGATTATTGGCGGTAATATTACTTAAGACATCGCTGCATGTAAGACACTTTTAAGTGCGATTGCCTTCTGACCGTCATGTCGTTAGGCCCATAGCCGCCGGTGTAAGGTTGCCTCCTGCCAAGGGATGTGTTTGTCTCATCCAAGGGCGAGGGAAACACATATGCGCAAAAATGCGATGGCTTTAATATTGGCATTGACAGTCGAAGCCACAGCGGCGGGCGCTGCACTGTCAACACAGCCTCGAGATATCACCTTTCGGGATATTTTTAAGACGCTCGAAACGAAGCTAGAGCGCAATTCGGGGCAGGACGTCTTTAGAAACCAGATTCTAAAGGGACTGGCGGAAAAATACGATGACGATTCCAACGCATATGAATACGCTTTCGGGCCAGAGCAAGCGGGTAATGCCAGATATTCAGAGTGGTCAGACGACAAAACGACATCCGTCCGTTTCAGTGCGAGCGATTTTTCCAGCGAACGTGACCAATCCTGCCTGACATTCAAGCAAGCGGAAACGAGTTTACGCAGTCATCAGTGGTCCAGACAGAAACCCACATACACTGATATCACCGGCGCGATCATATCCGCCGCTTATGTTCGTAGGGGCGTATCGCTGGAAATTTCAAATCTTGTCATTATGGAACCCATTATTGAGCCATGGAATGCGCCTGAGGCTGCGCAGCAACAGTACGCCGAGATGGAAGCCTATCGGCAGGAACGGCTGAAAATGAAACCTGGAACTCGGGCTTATGCAAAGCTTTGCGTTACATCCGTCGACGTTAATTTCATCCGTCAATAGGTTGGACCGGCGGCTTCCCCGCCACTTAGTCACAACAATTCCAGTGGGTGGACCGCCACCGCGTCTGCTTCGAACGCTAAGGCGACTTCCTCAATCGAGTTCTTCGGTTACAGAAATCAACAGCTCAGCTGTTTTGCTTATCAGGGTGCTCCCTAATTCTTCCGGATCTTTTATGACAACCCCATCGCTATAATAGGACGTCACGTCGTGACTAATTCCAATGGCGGAAAGGCGTATCCTGCCTTCGGCCTCGATTTCTTTGACAACAGAAGCAAGGTGTCGCGACAGGTAGTCCCCACCGTTTTCCATTAGCGTGGAGTCATCGACGGGCGCACCGTCCGAGATGACAATCAAAAACTTTCGGCTTTGCTTTAACCGTTTCAGTCGATCGCTCGCCCATTCAACCGCTTCCCCGTCTACGTTTTCTTTTGGTAGGTCTGGACGGAGCATGGAACGAAAAGACCATGATCCGGTACCGCTTGAGGGACTTTCAGCATCGATGTAAATGACGTGTAGCAGATCACAAAGGCGGCCTGGCGATGGAATGCGACCACGCCTGAGCCACTTTTGGCGCGATCGACCACCTTTCCAAGTCGTGGTCGTAAACCCCAGAACCTCAACTGTGCAGCCGAGATTTCGCACAAAGTTCTGAAGACAATCTGCCGCCGCAGTCGCGAGCAACATGTTTTGCCCACGCATAGATCCTGACTGGTCAATGAGCACGCCAAAACAGCAATCTTCAAGGACGTGGACCGAGACACTCGATCGAATGGTTGCGGCGTGATTTAAAGCGTCAACCTGTGTACGCGTTTTCCATCCTGTAAGCCCAGTTTCAAAATGTGCCCAGGCTTCGTCAAGAGCAAGTTTGGCCGGGCTCGACAATGGACCGAGGACGCCGTCAAGGTCTTCAGCCTTGATCTCTTGATCAAACTCATCGGTATAACGAGCGTAAGGCGCTATTATTGATGGTGCGCGCCGCCGGTTTCCAAAAATGGCATCCCAAAACCCCATGAATATTGATACCACTCTCGGTGTAAAGATCAACTGACGCCTCTCCCGGCATCTCAATTGTCAGAGTCCGCTATGGGCGCAAAAACGAAGTATGGTCAGTCGCATGCCCTCGGTATCCCCATCACTAACGTATGAGAAGCTATAGGCTTGGCGCTCAAATATGCTAACATTCCTCCATGAGTGCCGATCGCATGGGCCGCAATGAGCTGATGTATGCCGTCATCGACCGTAAGGTCGAGATGGTGGGCGTGCACCTTCAAGCCAACGTCGATCCAAATCACCAGGACAAAAACGGTTGGACGGCGTTGCATTTCGCCGCGCAAAACAACGACCAGATCATTGTGCAGATCCTCCTCGACGCGGGAGCCCGTACCAATCTACGCGACAAGTATGGTAATACAGCCTTATCGACAGCGGTGTTCGCCTATCGCAATGATCAGGAATGTATCACGACTTTGCTTTGCGCTGGTGCCGACCCCGATGCAATGAACCTCTATGGCGTCAGTGCTCGTTCGCTCGCCGAAACCATCGCCAATTACGATACGCGGAAATTCTTCGCATTTCCGTAGGGTGCTGCCAACTTCCGCTCTTGGAAAACAATTGTCAGACCGCCACTAAGGCGCATCAGTTCAGCGTCGGGCGAAGGCGAAGCCGGGGCACCGCGTTTTGCTCATCCTGAGTAGCGGCTGAGCAAGCAAAGACAAGTAGGCGAGGGAAATGGGCCCTTACGACCCGGCAGGGGGCACCACCGCGTCTGTTTCGGGCGCCTTCCGGCGTCTGATTACTCAACGATGTATGCGTTTCGTCCCGGCGGGGTTGCTGTGGAAATTTGCGACACTACCCTAGCCGACCGCCCGGCTAATCAAACCGTTTGAACCTGACCTTGATCTCGTCGGACTCTGTCCACTCATCGGCTTGCCAGCACGTGTGAAGATATTTGGCGATGCTGCGATATCCGGCCAGGTCGGAGGGCTTGGTGATGTAGCCTAAGGGGCGGTCGCCGTGCGGGGCGCCCACCACTTGCGAGGCGGGGGAACTCGACAGGATCATGATGGGGATATTGCATGTTTCGGGATGCACGGCGACGTGCGCCACAAACTGGGCGCCGCTCATCTTTGGCAGGCTGAGATCGAGCAGTATCAAGTCGTACAGGTCGTGATATTTTTCCAGGGCGCGCAGGCCGGCCTCAGCGGTGGTTTGCCATTTTATGGTGGCGGTGGGCGCTGCGTCCTTGAACCCCAGTTTCACCAGGGTCGCATCGCCCCGGTTGTCTTCGATCAATAGGATTTGCATAGAGGTCTGCCTGTCTGTTGATCTGACCACTGATTGTCCATCATGTCGACTCAGTGGTGAATAAACCTTCAACTCAGGCGTGAAGGGGGCAGCGGGGATTGCACGCACCCAAATTGGGTGACCTGAAGACCTGGTGTCAAATGGGTTGCCGCTAATCAGTTTTTAAAAAATATTCTCTCAGGGTTGTGTTTGATTAATTTTCTCATCATTTGTTTACCAAATAAAACCATGGATTGAGAAGGCTGGGGCGGCATATTCCCAGCACACGCGCATTCAGGGACTCTTAGTATGACAATCAAAGCGGTTCTTTTGTCCATTCTGACGTCGCTCGGGCTATTTCTTATCATTGCGCTCGGGTATCTGAGTTTCGACGCCGTGAAGGGGTACGCCCTGGCTGAAAAGGCGAGGCGCACCAACGTCGTAATGGATCATATTCTTAAGGCGTCCGGGGAGTGGGCGCTGGAAAGAGGTGTCACCAACGCGGCCCTGCGTGCACCAAACCCTGCCGACGCCGAGACAACAAAGAAAATTGGAGAACTGCGAAAGCAGGCGGATGCCGACTTTGAGGCCGCTATGGCGGCTCTGCCGAAGACAGGATTGGACGGCGGAACCGATCAAACGGCGGCTGTTACCAGAGCCCGATCGGCTTTGGCCGATGTGCGAACGCAGGTCGACCAGCAACTGGCGCTGCCGGCGCCGCAGCGCGACGGTAGTGTCGTTGGCAATTGGTTTCCGCGCGCCTCATCCGTCATCGAAACCGTTCAGGCCTTCAGGGTGCATTTGAATAGTGAGGTCCTCGATCTCACTTCGATAATCGCCAAGGATGCCCTCATGCGCCATAGCCTATGGCTGATGAGCGAATATGCCGGCCGGGAGCGCGGCGCACTGGCAGCGATTATTTCCTCGGGGCAACCAGCGAGTAAGACGCAGATGGAGCAGTTGGTATCCTATCGCGCTCACGTAATGGATGGCTGGGATGTCGTATCTAATCTGGCTTTGTCAACGGATGAAACTGCCGTCCTTGGGCCTCATCTGGCGCAGATAAAGCAAAGCTATTTTACGGACTTTGAGGCCGTACGTCGCCGGGTGCTGACCGAGGCTGGAACAAATGGTGCGTATACATTGGATGGGCAGGCGTGGATAACCCAGGCAACCGCAGCCATTCAGCCCATACTTGACATGCAGACAGCAAATGCCGCCTTTATAGACGGAAAATTGGTCGCGGAGAAGCAACAGCATAGTGTCCTCCTTGGCCTTTCCTGCGTGCTCAGTCTATTGGGTCTGGCGGCGGTCGGCATTGCCTTTTGGGTCGTCTATCAACGTGTTTTGAAAACAATGGCAGCCATGACCCATACGGTGGCCGAACTATCAAAAGGGAACTATGACAGCGCGGTCCCCTATGCGCATCTGACTTGTGAGATTGGTAAACTGGCCAAGGGCCTCATGGTTTTTCAAGTCCACGGCAAGGAACGTTTGCGCCTTGAGGCCGAGCAAAAATCCATTGAGGCGCGCATGCAGGCCGACAAGCTTAAGGCTCAGCGCGATATGGCGGAAAGCTTCGAGCAGCGTATTTCGGGCATTATTCACGGCGTTGCGGCGGCGGCCACAGAGCTTAGCCATACAGCTGAAAGTATGGTGTGCAATGTAAGCATAGCCGGAGACAAGGCCATAAGCGTCAACCGGCTGACAGGCGAATCCGCCAGCAGCGTGCATGAGGTCGCTATTGCTGCCCGTGAACTCAGCGCAAGTGTCGATGAGATTTCGCAGCAGGTCGGCAAAACCTCGGCGGCAATACGTGGGGTCGTGGGCGAAATCAGCCGCGCCGACGAGATAGCGCTTAATATGCAAGCCATGACGGCGCGCATCGGGTCAATTGTCGATGTCATCCAAAACATCACCGGGCAAATCAATCTCCTGGCCTTGAACGCCACCATTGAGTCGGCGCGCGCCGGCGAAGCGGGCCGCGGATTCGCCGTTGTCGCTGGCGAAGTCAAGGCGCTGGCGAACCAGACCCATAGGTCGACGGCTGAAATCGTATCGGTGATTGCAGATATTCAATCGGTTTCGGGGCAGGTGATTGCTATGCTCAATACGGTTAAACTGGCTGTCGCCGGCGTTGACGAACACGCCCTGGTAATTTCAAGCGCTGTTGAAGAGCAAAGTGCGGCAAATTCGCAAATAGCAGGTACCATGCAAAAGTCTGCAGAGGGCGCCCAGATAATTGGTGAAGATATCAACGAAGTGTGCATCGCCACGAATACTGCCGTAGAGTCGGCGCGGCAAACCTCTCAAGCCGCGCAGAACCTGTCAAAGGATGCCGAAAGTCTGACCTTGGAGGTAAGCCGCTTCCTCGACGATATATTGAAGGCGGCGTGACCTACCGATCATGGTTGTGCCGTCCCACGGCTTGGGCCCCCTATAAAAGTTACGAAGCGGTGTTTAACGGAATAACACTAGTCTTGACCGATTGCCGTACTCCGCCTCTATCAACCCAATGTTCGCCAGAGGGCAATGCTCTTGCCCGGCCAACCGACCGCCCGGTTAATGAAATCGTTTGAACCTGATCTTGATCTGGTCGGACTCTGTCCATTCATGGGCTTGCCAGCACGTGTGAAGATATTTGGCGATGCTGCGATATCCGGCCAGGTCGGAGGGCTTGGTGATGTAGCCTAAGGGGCGGTCGCCATGCGGGGCGCCCACCACTTGCGAAGCCGGGGAACTCGACAGGATCATGATGGGGATATTGCCTGTTTCGGGATGCACGGCGACGTGCGCCACAAACTGGGCGCCGCTCATCTTTGGCAGGCTCAGATCGAGCAGTATCAAGTCGTACAGGTCGTGATATTTTTCCAGGGCGCGCAGGCCGGCCTCAGCGGTGGTTTGCCATTTTATGGTGGCGGTGGGCGCTGCGTCCTTGAACCCCAGTTTCACCAGGGTCGCGTCGCCCCGGTTGTCTTCGATCAATAGGATTTGCATAGAGGTCCGCCTGTCTGGTTATCCGACCACCGGTTATTCAATCATGGTGACTCAATGATGAATAAACCTTCAACCCAGGCGTGAACGGGGCAGCGGGGATTGCACGGCTCAAATTGGGCGACCAATTGACGTTGATATCTAAATGTGGTCCACTAAATCCGAGAGGCTCCGGTTTTAAGAGGGTCTTCAGATCAGAGGATTCGCACGTGCATCGGTTTCGGGTCTTGCCCTTCGTGGCCTTATTCACTGTTGCGCTCAATGGCGCGGCCCTGGCAGCCCCAGACACACCGGCGCCGGGGCTGTCCGCCCTGGTCGATCCGTTTGTCGGCGTGGATGGCGGCTCGACCGTCGGCGGCAACACCGTGCCCGGCGCGCAAATCCCATTTGGCTTCGTCACCTTCAGCCCGGACACCACCCGGGGCGACACCAACGGCTACGACTCGGGGAGCCCGATCATGGGGCTGAGCTTGACCCATGTCAGCGGCACCGGCGGGGATAGTCAGTATGGCAATTTCCGCCTGTCGCCCACCGTGGGGCCGTTGCGCGCCAATCATCTGGTCTTCGCCAAGAGCCATGAGGTGGCGGCCCCCGGTTATTACAGCGTTGTCTTGGGTAATGCGCCGGACGAAGCCATCAAGACCGAGGTGACGGCCACGCGCATGGTCGGTTTCATGCGCCTGACCTTCCCGCAGACCGCGGGCGCGTCCATGCCGGGCAATGTCATTTTGAATGTCAGTTCCATTGTCGAAATGGGCGGCAAGGGCCAGCGGGCCACCGCTTCCCATGTCGATATTATCGACGATCACACCCTGTCCGGCTGGGCCAGTTTCGAAGGCGCGTGGAACCCGACACCTTACAAGATTTACTTCTATGCCGTCTTTGACCGGCCGGCTGTGGAGGTCGGCGCCTGGCGGGCCAGTCAGGGGGGCTTTGACGCCCATCCCGGCACCGGCAGCCTGGACGGCCTGCCGCAAAGCCTGAGCCCGGCCCATAAGCAAAGCGTCATGGTCGATTACGATATCGACCAGGCCTTCGCCCACAAATTGGGCGGCTATGCGCGCTTTGATATCGCCAAACAGCCGGTCGTTCAGGTCAAGGTCGCGGTGTCTTTTGTCAGCGCGGAGCAGGCGAGGGCGCATCTGGCCGCCGAGGCGCCGGGGTGGGATTTTGACGCCGTGCGCCGGCGCGCCCAAGGGCTTTGGGACCAAGCGCTGTCGAAAATCACCGTGGAGGGCGGTACGGAAGCGCAAAGGCGCATCTTCTACACTGCGCTCTATCACAGCGAGACCATGCCGTATGACCTCAGTGGCGACAATGCGTGGTGGACATCGACCGAACCGCATTACGAAGACTTCTACACGCTGTGGGATACCTTCCGCACGCTGCATCCCTTGCTGACCCTGATAGAGCCGCACAGGCAGCGGGACATGATACGCTCCCTGCTCGACACCTATAAACACACCGGCTGGTTGCCCGATGCCCGCATTGCCGGCGCCAATGGCATGACCCAGGGCGGATCGAACGGCGATGTCGTGGTGGCCGATGCCATCGTCAAGAATCTGGGTGGCTTTGACTACGATCTCGCCTATGCCGCGCTGAAGACCGATGGCGAGGTGGAGTCCGATCAGCCGCTGCTTCAGGGGCGAGTGCTAAAGGACTATCTCACGCTCGGCTATGTCTCCTTAAGCCAGCCGCGCTCGGCCTCGCGCACCCTGGAATATGCCTATAACGACTTCGCCATCGCCGAGGTGGCCAGTAAGCTTGGCAAACCGGACGATGCGGCGCGGTATCTGGCGCGGTCGCAAGGCTGGAAGAAGCTGTGGGACGACAGCTTGGGCTGCATCCGTCCGCGCTATGCCGATGGGGCGTGGCTTGAAAACTATAGCTGCACCTATGACTATCCCGACAAGTCCACGCCGTGGTGGGAGGCGCCCTATTATGAGGGCAGCGGCCAGCAGTATTCGACCTATGTGCCGCACGATGTCGCCGGGCTGATCGGCAAGGTCGGCGGGGCGGAGGCCTTTACCGGCTGGCTTGATCGCCTGTTCGACACCGGCCACTATTCGCAAGGCAATGAGCCGGATATTCTGGCGCCGTATATCTATATCCATGCCGGTCGCCCGGATCGGACGGCAAAGCGCGTCCGCCGGATCATGGCGGATAACTACAGCCTGCAACGGACGGGCCTGCCCGGCAATGATGACGCCGGGGCCATGTCGTCGTGGTTTGTCTGGAACGCCATCGGTGTGTATCCCAATGCCGGCCAACCGGTTTATTACATCGGCTCGCCGCTCTTTTCGGCCAGCACGATCCACCTCGAAGGGGGCAAGGATTTCACCATCCGCGCCCATAATAATTCGGCCGATAACCTCTATGTCGTCGCCGCCCGGCTGAACGGCAAGCCGATCGACCGTGCCTGGCTCACCCATGCGGAAATCGTCGCCGGTGGCGTGCTTGACCTCGATATGGCGTCCGTGCCCGGCACATGGGCACAGGCGTTTACCCGCCCGCCAAGCGTCATAAATCCGAAATGATCCGCGCGCTCACAATCGCGACCCTTTTGGCGTGCCTGGCCGTCGTCGCGCCGGGTGCAACCGCTGTCGCGAAGGCGGATGGCGCCACGCTGGAACGGGTGGTCATCGTGATGCGGCATGGCATAAAGCGGCCCAATAGCGATCCGCCTTTGCCGCAGCGGCTTACCCCTCAGGTCTGGCCGGTGTGGCCCGTGCCGCCCGCCGCACTGACCCCGCATGGCGAGCAGGCCATAGCGCGTATCGCCGACTTCGATCGTTTGACCTATGCCGGCCTATTGGGGCCGGGGTGCCCGGCGGTGGGCACGGTACGCATTGTTGCGGATACGGATCAGCGCACGATACGGACGGCGGAGGTCTATGCCAATACGGCCTTTAAAGGCTGTGATGTGCCGGTGGCGAATGCCGGCGAAGGCCAAACCGATGCGCGGTTTTCGCCGTTTAACGCCGATGTCGCGTCGCCGCCGCTCGACGGTGCGGCCGTGAGGGAGGAGGCCCTGGCTTCGGGCGACATGGCCGCCATCGATACGGCGCATCAGGCCGATTATGCGCTTTTGGATCAGGTTTTGGAGCTGAAAAACGCGCCGGGCTGTCGGACCGATCAGGTGTGCAGCCTGAACGATATGCCGTCGGGGCTTGACGTCGGCGGCCGCGATCCAAAGGTCAGCGGCGCCTTGAAAACAGCGTCCAGCCTGTCGCAGATTCTCATGCTGGAATATGCCAATGGCTTCCCGATGAGCGACGTGGGGTGGGGCCGGGTGAGCAAACGCCAGATTACGGCACTGTCCGCCCTGCATGCCGAAGAGTTCCGGCTGATTGCCCGCCCGAAGGCCGTGGCGACCTATGCGGCGGCGGGGCTTCTGAGCGAAGTGCGGTCGGCTCTGTTTGACCCTGAGGCCAGCCGTTACACGCTTCTGGTCGGTCATGACGGCAATCTGGCCTATATCGGCGGCGCCTTGGGGTTACACTGGCAGGCGCAAGGCTTTGCCGCCGATGATCCGCCGCCCGGTGGCGCGCTGGTCTTCGAACTGTGGCGGGATGGGGCCGGGCGGGAATTTGTCCGTGTGCGCTTTCGTTCGTCATCGCTTGACGGCCTGCGGTCTCTTACGCCCCTCACGACCCGGGCGTCCAAGCGCATTCCCATTCTATCGTGCGGCAAACAGGCCGACTGCGGAGCGGCGCAATTTCGGGCGCTTCTGCCTTAAACATAAAGCGACGCCCACCTTGCGCGCTTCAAAAACCATCCCGGACGACGGCTGTCAGTTGGCAGCCATTGCCGTCACGATATGACGTACCGCGGGGAGGCGGGACCGGCTTATTGGCACCATTTCACCATTTACCAATCGCAACTTTTTGCGGGTCAAGTCAGCGCTTTCAATCGCTGCATAGGCAACCCACCACGACCGGTGGACCTGACTTCCATCAACGGAAACGCGTTTTACGGCATCATAGAAGCGTATGAGTTCTCTACGTTTTCCTTGAGACGTATGATAGACCACGTAATGCGCCTGCGCTTCGATGGCGTAGATCGTCTCTCGAGGCTCGGTCGATGGCTCTGAGTCAACGGCGCCTGCCGCCATCCCGGCGAGCTCTTTCCTGCCAAACAAAATTTGCACGAGGGCATTGAATCCGACGATGGGCAGGACGCCGGGAAGGTATGACGTGATCCGGCTTACTGCCAATGCGTTTCCCTTGATGGGCTCAGTCGTGAGCCAAGCCATGAGGACGATCAACGGCGTGCCGACACCAACGAGGACAGCCGTCCTCAGATAGAGTCTGCGGCGGGATATCGGACGCATCAAGAAAAGAATGGCCCCAATGATTGCGGCGCCAAGCAGCATTTCCATCAGCCAATACGCTGTCCGTCCCAAGAAGGGGAGGGAGGCCGTTCCCAATGCCGTCGTGGTGCTGAGCAGGAGCGCCATGAATGTCGCGCCGGCAACACCGTGCACCCAGGTGTTGTGAAGCAGACCGGGGGCATGGTTCCAAGGCCTCGCATCTGGCGAAGCACGAACGGTAGTCTTGCTCCGTTCGTTCATGGCAATGCGCGTTTCACGAAAAAACTCCCCAGAATCCACGACTTTCGTGCCCACAGGATAGCCACTCGCAGCGTATCGACAAGGGTGCACATGAGCCAGAATTCGAGTTCTCCAAGCCTAAGCCGTCTCTCAGCCCTAATAGGCCCTGTTGTTGTCACGCTCAGTCTTGTCGGCTTGGCCTATGTCTTCGGTGGCGTACCCCTGCAAAAGGTCCTTTACGTCTATCAGCGATCCAGATTGCACTGGCCCGATTTCGACCGGTTAGCGCACGCTTCAGTGGCCGTCCATATTCATTTGGGAGTCGCTTGTCTCGCGATCTTGCTGGGCGCTCTACAATTCGCCTTGCCAAAGGGAACAGGTCTACATCGCGTCGTCGGCTATTTTTGGCTTGGTCTGATGTGGGTGGCGGCGATCTCCAGCTTTTTCCTGCGCAGCATCAACCACGGGCAATTCAGCCTGATCCATCTTTTTTCAGTGCTCACGATCGTCATGGTGCCGCGCATAATCTGGCTCGCGCGCGTAGGCCGGATCGCAGCGCACAGGAAAACAGCGTTGTCACTTTACTTTGGCGGGCTCGTCGTGGCTGGGGGGCTCGCCTTCCTTCCTGGCCGTCTGATGTGGTCAGTCTTTTTCAACTAACAGCGGGGAACACATGAAAAAGTCTTATGGCGTATGGGCGTCATGGTTGAATATCGCAAGCTCTTTTGCCGCCTTTGGGATCGGCATGATCATCATCGGTAAGGGGGGAAGCGGCGCGGATGCGGCCGTCGTCGGCGCACCGCTCCTGACCGGTTCAGAGATGCTCAAGCTGGTCATCGGTCTATGCTTGATCACCCAGGCCGCAGCGCTGGCAAAGCTTAGCGGTGGGCGGGGCGCACGCGCGGTCGGGTTTATCGCTGGCCTGGCAATGTTTGTGGCCGGTGCTCTTGGGCTGGCTGCCGTCTGGCTGCCGGCATTTCACCGAGCGGGCTCTGCGGTTAACATGATCGCGCTTTGCGGCGTCGCCGCCACGGGACTTTGGGCGGCGCTCAGTGGGTTAGCGGGCTTTCGCGATACGCACCTGCCGACATGGCTGTGCATCTTAGGTGTGCTCTTCGCGATTCCGAGCCTTGCCGCGCCCTTCATGCCGCCTATGGCTCTGGGCGCTTTCATAATCGGCATCATCTGGAATTTCGGTGTGGGTATTTGCCTGAGCCGTGCGGGATAATATGATCCTATAGACACCCAGCGCGTCGAACTTGATGTCATTCGCCCCTCTATGCCTTCGCAATGCCAGGAAAAGTGAAACTCATGCAACAGCCACCCCATGATCCAGAACGGTTCAGCCAACTCCTGGCCGAGGCGCAAAAGATCGTTGCCGACTGCCGCCCCGGTAAGATGTTCGGATCGCCGGCGGTTTATGTGGGGCGTCGCATGGCGGCCTGCGTATTCGGCAACGAGATTGCCTTGCGCGTGCCGGCACAGGTCGCCACTCGTGCGCTGGACGCAGGCAGCGCCATTGCCTTTCAGCCGTTCGGGCGCAGCCCGATGAAAGAATGGATATCGCTCAAGGACCCCGACGCCTTGATCGAACATCTGACACTTCTTGCGGAAGCCTTGAATTTTGCTTCGGCCAACGCAACCCCTCCGCCGCGTCGTCTGCCGCGGAAACAAAAAAAGACGCAGCCGGATGGCTGATTGGCTCAGCTAAAGGCGCTCTGCCGTTTGTCTCGACGTGGCAGTGAGCCTCCGATCCCAATCTGACCCCGGCTCATTCCGCCAAGGATCGCATGGCCGCCGACACCGCTTCGCCCTGGTGAAGTTCGGTAACGACCTGAGGACAGCGCACACAGGCCGCCTTTCCCCGTTCGTCGTACCACCGGCAGGAAGGCCGGATGGAACAGGGCGGCGGCACGTCCACCACCGGATCAAGCCGGGCAACGATCTTCGTTGCCAAGGCGCAGGACGAACCGGTGTAGTGCTTGCAGGCCGCCGTTTCGCACTTGGCCGCCAGGCGCATGACCTGACCGGGGCTGGCCGGGGCGGCCGCCGCCTTGAGGTCTTCCGTCAAAGGAACGGTCTGATCAAGGTAGGCGAGCCTGGGCTCACCGCCGGTCCTTTCGATCACGCCCAAGACAACCGGGTCGCGCATGTGCGCCTGCGCACTTGGGCAAGTGAGCTGTTTGGATTGGGACGCCGCGTCCACGAATATTACACGTGAAAAATATCATGGGGCGCGACAAACCCGATGATAACCTTCTTGTCCGCCAGGATAATACGGGGCGTGGCGCCGGTCGCGATCGGGCCGAACTTCGCTGCCGTGCTTGTGGCCAGTTTTGAAACCGCTGCGAAATTGTGCCCATCCAAGGCGGATTCCGGCGCCACGAACCCCACGATACCGTGCCCCGGGATGAACCCGACGTCCAACCCCTCAATGAGTTTGGGGTTTTCAAGCGTCAATTGGTGTGTGACGTCCTTCAGCTTGGTCTGAAGATCGTCAAGGCTAAGCGCACTCGCTCTACTTTTAGGCATAACAACACCTCCGAAACTGTTTGAAGAGGAACGCTACCTACTCAGCGAAATGACCCGATTTAAGCGTATAGCGCTCTAAATCCAGGGTGGTCTATTTTTTATGAATGCACCTTAAGGATGTATCGCCTGACGATGAATGTCAAGGGAGATTTCAAGACGCGAAGGAGAGGCCGAGCTTGGTGGCGAGCGGACTATACGGCTCACCGGCAATTGGCTCGAAGGAAACATCTTCGGTGTCAGAGTCTCTTTCAAAGAAAAAGCCGCGCAAAGTTGCAAAGACGGCGTACAAATCTGGGTCAGTTTAGGCGGGGGATGGCCCGGCTGAGACGAAGGCCTTCGAACCCGCCAAGCGTTTTCGCTTCTGCTTCCATCAAGGTCAAAAGATTGTTATGCCAAGCAATCTCTTCGTCTAGCCCAATGCCGTTCAAACTACTTTTATGGCGTTCGCTAAGAGCGCTCTGAATATAATGCCAGTGTATTTTCGGCACCTTCATCCACGTGTCAAAAAAATGCCTGACAGCGATATGTGATAGCAAGGGGATATAGGCATAGACGCCAGTGCCAGCCGCCGTGACGTTTAGCTTGTTGTAAAAATCCTCGCCACTTTTCATCATTGTATCCAAGAGGTCCTGGATCTTAGCTGGCATGGTCGGCGACAGCGCGCGGACCCTCGCGTCATTGAATGCTCGCGCAAGTGTTTCAAAATGGGTGCGAGTATTATTTGTTATCCAATAGCCATAGCCGCCGAAGCCGTTGCTGATATCTTCTTTCCAGCGCCATTCGTTTCCGCGTGGCGGCATTTTATCCAGTTGCAAAAGCTCTTCTATGTAGAGTTGACAGTTGCGCGCCATTTCATCGATCGTATCTGGCACCACCTTGTGATCTGCCATCATTAATTTGAGCGCGAAAACGTGCATGATTTCACCAGGAACCCTGTACTCTCGCCCGTCGAAAATATCGTTCATTTCCTGAACAGCCTCCGCCACAATGTCATCTTCGAGGCTGTCGAAACTCATAACACGTCGCCAAGCCGGTAGCTTAGCCGGGTCAGTAAATAACACGCTGCCGTTTAGCGAATGCTGGATGTCTTCGGCCCTATAGACCCCCTTTATGAACATGTTCACGAGTGTATCGTCGGTGAGTAGATCATCATTAAGATCAATATCGCTATATTTTGCGTTTGCCGCTACCAACGCTGGGGGAGATTCATTGGTACGATTTTCCTTTAACCGATAAGTAATTTCCTTCTCGTTACGCCTCCGCAAATCTTCTTCGGCCAGTCCGCATCTACATTCTATGTCCAGCGCGACAAACAAGCCAATTAGTCGGGAAATAGAGCTTTGGCGCTTCAACTGAACATCCGTTAGGCTATCAAATAGACGACCAGCGTCCTCGATCACGTGCTTGAGGATTCGCAAGGATTTCGCTTGCGACTGATCGAAGCTGGATAAGATCGGTTCTTTGTATTCCAGGATAAAGTGGGTACGCGCCAGAGATTCCTGGGCATGGGCGAACGCATCAAAGGCCGTGGCGGTAGCTGGCTCAACCCGAAGGGTTTGACCGAACAGCTTTTCCTTCGCCTCGACGAAATCCGAAGCGATTTTTTCATCATGGGCAATGACGACAACCCTGCAGCCAAAATGCTCGACATATTGGTTGAGGATACCCAATAAGTCCTTGATGCCCACCGCACATCGCTCCAGGTCATCAAAGATAATCGTGCGTTTGTTGTTTGTTTTAGTTTTGATTAGGCTGTTGACGATGGCAGCGCCTGACCCCATTAATTTCCAAGCGCCAGGGGCAGAATTTCCAAAGCTAGCGCCAGCAGAAATTATCTTTTTTAATCCAGCCATTTTAGGGTCCATAACGGCGGCGACTTCGGCATGAATGTCCTGCGCGCTCTGTAGGCCAAAAAGGCTTACGTAAAAGCGCTGGCTCTCAGGAATTGCATCTTTGACCTGGAAGGTCTTGCCCGTGCCCCACGCGCCGGTGACCAGGACGGCGTAACCAGGTGCATCGCACGTTTGATAATAGGCCAGGTAATCCTTCAGGTGTTGGGTCATGTTAAATCAATCCGCATATTCAAGTCCGTTTATTCAGTGTGTCGTTAACTACGTCAGATATGCAACGCCTGATAGATATTTTCGCCCAAGTCCACTTGTACAGCACGCGTCGCGCGCCAAAGAGACTACCGTCTGGAACACCCTCCTTAACCTGCGCACCCGTTGACAGGCGCTGCGTTCGGCCATAGAGAGGCGGCATGTCCGCTATCATGACCCCAATTACAACCCGTAAAACACTCCGCTTCGGCGGGGCGTGTTCGGGTGTGCGCGTGGTCTAAGGCGCGACAACCCAGACAGAAGCCCCGCCGAAGCGCGGGGCCGTCTCATTCCGATCCGGCAAATTCCCGCGCCTCCGCCTTTTATTTAAGGAGACGCAGACCCATGACTTCATCACACAGATTTCCCCAAAGCGCCCCACACGTGGGTATTGTCGGCGCGACCGGTTTGGTCGGCGAAATGATGCGCACCCTGCTGGCGGAACGCCGGTTCCCGGTTGCGTCGCTGCGGCTGTTCGCTTCGGCGCGGTCGGCGGGCAAGACTATCGCCTGGGGCGGGGCGGAGATTGTGGTCGAAGACGCCGCCGCGGCGGATTATGCCGGGCTCGACATCGTGTTCTTTTCCGCCGGCGGCGACACGTCGCGGGCTTTGGCGCCCAAGGTGGCGGCCGCGGGCGCGATCGTCATCGACAATTCGTCGGCGTGGCGCAGCGATCCGGACGTGCCGCTGGTGGTGGCAGAGGTGAACCCCGGCGCCCTGGACCGGATACCCAAGGGCATTGTCGCCAACCCCAATTGCACGACCATGGCGGCCATGCCGGTGCTTAAGCCGCTGCACGACGCGGCGGGGCTAAAGCGGTTGGTGGTCAGCACCTATCAGGCGGTGTCGGGCGGCGGCGACGCCGGTATCCGCGAATTGGAAGCCCAGGTGCAGGCGGCCCACAACAGCGCCGACCTGGCGCGCGACGGCGGCGCCGTGGCCTTTCCGGCGCCGCAAAAATGGGCCGTGCCGATCGCTTTCAATGTCGTGCCGGTCAACTATGTCATCGGGGCGGACGGCTATACCGAGGAAGAGAACAAGCTGCGCGACGAAAGCCGGCGCATCCTGGATATTCCGGGCCTGCCCGTATCGGGGACGTGCGTGCGGGTGCCGGTCTATAGCGGCCATTCCCTGTCGATCAATGCCGAGTTCGAGCGCCCCATTGCGGTTGCCGAGGCGATGCGCCTGCTCGGGCGTGCGCCGGGCGTGGTGGTGTGCGACGTGCCCAATCCGTTGGACGCTACGGGCAAGGACCCGGTCTTTGTCGGGCGGGTGCGCGCCGATCCGACGGTCGAACACGGGCTGGCCCTGTTCGTGACGGGCGACAATCTACGCAAGGGCGCGGCGCTTAACGCCATCCAGATCGCGGAGGTGTGGCTGGCGCGAGTTCAGGCGTAAGCGGTTCGCGCACGGGCACAAAGGTGGGCGGGGTGAAGCCGTCGAAATCATCGGCCAACTCCGCCGCGTCTATGCGCGTGGCGGTTTCGCGCAGCACATAGGCGTTGTTGAGGCGCAGAATGGCCGACACCGTGCCCCACCGGCGCGCGGGAATCCATTCGCCGCGTAAGGGATCGTAGAGCTTGAACTGATAAACCGTGACCTGGGGCATGGCCGCATTACTCGTCTCATCTGGCGCTGCACACAAGGCGACGATAGGCGGGGCGTAGTAAAGAAGCAGTGCGGCAGGCATGCTTAACGGTGGACAAAACCGGACGCAGACACGCCGCAAACACGCGAAAGAACGGGGCCATAAGGCTCCGTCCACACGCGATTTTCATCGTGCGTTATGAGATCGTCAGGCAGTCAGCCGGCTTTGCATCGCGGCTCCCCCCGGGCCGCGTGCGCAGGCCGTCCTATTCGCCGTCAGCCAGAGCCTTTACCAGCTCCAGGATCTTGCGACGCTGGCGCGGGGCGCGGATGCGCGGAAAGCTGGCCGCCAGTTCTTGCCCTTCGGCCGAGGTCAGGAAGCTGCCGATCGACTGCTCCGCCGACGGTTCGCCGAACGCCTGAGTGTCGCCTTCGCCATAGCCGCTGAAGAAATAAACGACCGGCACGTCAAGCGCCTTGCCGATGGCCCACAGCATGGAGGCCGACACGCGGTTTGCGCCGCGTTCGTATTTTTGCACCTGCTGAAAGGTCAGTCCGATGGACTTGGCCAGGGCATCCTGGCTGAGGCCCAGCGACTTGCGCCGCGCCCGCACGCGCAGGCCTACATGAAGATCAACGGGATTTGGGGTGGTTTCGTCGTACGCCATCTACGCTTCCTGATACCGAATCGGAGGGGGGAAAATTCCGTGTGCGAGCTTTGCCATAACATGCACATTTAGAATAGACCGCTCAACCTTCGGACGTTTTTAAAAGAAACTATCGTCACTTATATCCGAACACGCGACTTTTGTCCATTTTGGCACAATTGATAACCGTGATTCCAATCTGATTCAACGCCGGCGACGTACACCGCTTAGGAACACCCGAGGATGTGACCGGGCGGCGGACAGGCATGTCATTTCTGCGCAAGCGCGCGGCAGGACAGGCATATGGATACAAGACGGTACAGAGTCATCAGAAACCCCGATACGGAAAAGTGGGAGTTGCAGCACGAAGACACGGGCGAGGTGTTGAAAATCTTTCGGACGCGCGATCAGGCGCTGGGCCGACGGGTGGTGGAACGCACCATCGGCAATGCGGGCGTGGTGACGGTTTATCGCCTCGACGGCACGGTATCCAAGGTATTGGAATATCCCGTTCGCGTCCGGCGGTAGGCGCATGCGTCGCTCCATGCCTTTGTCAATTGGCCCATATAGTCGCGATGCAGGCGGGCGAGGGCAGGATGGCCGTCGCGGTCATGGCGGTCGGCGCGCAGTCGCAGAATATGATTGAGGTCCAGGGCGTCCTGATCGCTCAGGTGCTCCCAGCCGAAGGGCGTGCGCTGGGCCATGCCGTCGTCGACGCAGCGAAAGCGCGGTTCGCGGATGGACGGGAAGGGGAGGATATCGGTCATGCCGCCACCATCTGGGGCAACAGCGCCGCCAGCCAGTCCCGCGCGCTTTGCAGGCATTCGCCGGCGGTATCGGCGTCGCCGTCCTTCAGGTAGCGTTCGGCATCGTTGAGGCGGTCGATGGCGCGGCGCGTCATGTCGCGGGCGAAATCGGATGAGGGGGCATTTCGGGCTTCGTTCGGCACGGGCGCGGACGGGGCGCCGTGCGTCGTCAGCCAGGCGCGCAGGCCCGTTTCGGCGGCGTCGCGGGTTTCGCCCGCGGCCACTTCGAACCAGCGGTCGAAGACGGTATAGGCCGAGGCCACGAAACGGCGGGCGGGATCGGCGGGCGCGGTATGTTCGATCAGCTTGGTCAGCATCGTAATCTCCTGAAGGTGAGATTACGATATTACGTTAAATCGTAATTCGCAAGAGAAATTACGACGTGTCGTAATTTTGTAGCGACCCCCGGCAAATGGGTACCCTTACCGCGTGGCTTGCGGTATAGAAATGGGCATGCGGGGGAATATGGACGTATCGTGCAAGGACATGGTCAGGGCGGGAATGCTCCGGCGTCCGGGCGTGCTCGACCGCTGGACCGCGATATTGTTGCATGGCGGCGGTGGCTTGCTCGGCAGCATAGGTCTAATAATCTCCCTTTCTTGTTTCAATCAGCTCATGTTGGTGGCGGATCACAAAAATAGGCATAAAATCAATGGAAGCCTTGAAGCACAACAAAGCTGGTTGACTAATCCGTTTATAAGTTTGCACCCACGATCAATCATATTAGATTCAATGTAACGGTGCAGATTTTATCGCGACATCGCATTATAGATTTTGACAATAGGAGCGACACACCCCAAAATTATGCAGCAATTTTTCACTTAATGGTTGAAATGGTTGTTTTGAAATATTAACGCGCGCAATTTGGGGCAAGGCCGTCGTGATAAAACCAGTCCATCCCTTTCCAGCCCGAATGGCGCCGGAACTTGCATTACGCGCTTTAGGCAATCTACCTAAAAATTCCATAGTTTTGGACCCAATGACAGGTTCCGGTACAGTGCTTAGACAAGCCGTAGAATTTGGGCACACGGCAATTGGGTATGATGTCGATCCTTTAGCGGTCCTGATGAGTAATGTTTGGAGCTCAACTGTCGACTCAGCGTCAGTGACTGCGGCCCTCAATGAAGTCTTAGATACCGCTTTACAGGCTAGCGATAGCGCTGTGAGCCTTCCTTGGCTTGACTCTGACCCTGAGACGCTGACCTTTGTAAAATTTTGGTTTGCGGACAGGCAAAGCCATGATTTACGCAGATTAGCGTACGCATTGGATCAGGTTTCTGCCGAATTATCGACAGAAACCCTCAATGTGCTCAAGCTTGCGATTAGCAGGATTATTGTCACAAAAGAACAGGCAGCCTCGCTTGCACGCGACACCTCACATAGCAGGCCGCACAGAGTAACCGAAACTAACGAATATGACGTATATTCAGGTTTCAAAAAAGCGACTTTGCAAATTTTGCAACGCCTCAATCACTCTGGATTCCAGGGACATGCTCGCGCCGGGGTCGGGGATGCTCGCAAGCTTGGGGCTGTAGCAGATAAAAGTATTGACGCTATTATCACCTCGCCACCCTACCTTAATGCAATAGACTATATGCGTGGGCATAAACTAGCTCTGGTTTGGCTAGGCTATACCATCAAGTCGCTTCGCGAAATTCGCGCTGGTAGCATTGGAGCCGAGAAAAGCATTGTTGAAAAATTCTCTTCCGTTGAATTGGGAGAAATTATGACGGGCATGGGTGAATTACATAAGCTGCCTGCTAAAAACCATGGAATGATTAGGCGATATGTTGATGACATGTGCGTTACGTTTTCGGAAGTGTCCAGGGTTCTTAAGTCATCAGGCCGGGCAACATTCGTGGTAGGGAATTCCTGCTTAAGAGGCGTATATATAAAGAATTCTGAGGCCGTCCGATTTGCGGCAATTGCAGCGGACTTGGAACTCATTGATAGTTATGAGCGAGAAATACCGGAAGCAAGTAGATACCTTCCGGTTACTGGAACTCAGCTCGCCAAGAGGATGCGCACGGAAACAATTCTGACGTTTCAAGCTGCTTAGCTTATGGCAACAAGGGCATCTAATATAGGCGCGACTCCGGTAGGTCGTTTAATTGCCTGTCTACCTGAATTGCCGGATACCTCGAACCACTTGCCGCGTTTGCGTGAAATTCTTATCCACGCCTGTTCTGCCTGGCCGTTAGATAACAGTTCTAAGACGCATTGAATATCAATGGTAACAAACCCGACATCGCTACAGACAAAAATTAAAAATACATTCTTTTTATATAGCTTACTGAGAATTATGAGCTCATCCCAGTTTGCGCTAGTGAATGAGAAGCTCCAGGGTGGTAGTCGGGCAGATGAATGCTTCACCTGAAGACCAATTTTCTGATCTACGACATAGGAAGTAAGTCTGCCGTCTTCTTTTAGCTCCCCAATCTTAATATCAAAAGGACAAATATCAATTATTTCGCACAGCGCCGCGCCGTGATAAAATTTATATTCAGGAACCATTTTTTAGGTTCTTTATAAACTGAATAGAGCCTTCATACTTGTAAAATAGGCGCGCCGCATTCGCGGCATTCTTAAATATTTTAAAATGATGAATTGCATCAGGGTAAGTGCTTTTTTGTAATTCCGACTTGCCCATAAGTCCCTTGTCTCGTTCAATCAGTTCTTGGTTAGTGTCTTCTTTTCGGCCAGCGATAGATGATGTCGGATGGATCGCTATAGAAGCAGCCTTTTTCGGTAAAACTTGCACAACATATTTTGCTAGGTATTCTGGGAATGCACCGGGGCCAAGAAGCTTACCCAGTGCTTCCATCTTTTCAAAAACGCCTAAATCGGATGCAATTACGCTATCGATCTCGTCATTGTAGTTAAAAAGCTGGAACGACATCTCTCCTCTCTGCATGTCAACAGTCGAGTCGTTGATGCTAGAACTCGCAACTGCAGAGATCCTAGAATCGCTGAGCCAAACAAGAGACCCCATTTTTTGCCTGATCGCTTCCAATGCCAAGCGATGAAAAACAAAACATCGATGCCAATCCAAATATAGAGAATTTGGCATAGTTAATTCAAAAAATTTCAGATAACTGCTGCGACTTCCAAACATTCTTGCGCGCTGAATATATGTATCCTGCTGCATTTTGTGTTTAACGTCACGTGTAAAAAACATAGACAACAGGTTGTCTAGTGTTACGCCTCTGGAAACTATATTTCCGCCGATAATTATTGTGAATAGGCTGGTTGGCGTCGTCGCAGAAGCTCCTTTTTGTGTGAAATCTGTTTCACTGTTCAAAACTATAAGGGAGTTTCGAGAAATATTTTGAATCACGTAAGATGTTAGATCGTCAGTATCTGCATCTGGATATCGTTCGGAAGCAAGTGTCCATATTTGCTTAACAAATATCTCAAAATTTTTAGAACTAGAATTCATTAATTCATTCAACGTGGCGTTAATGGTTCCCCAGTCTCCCTTATGGTCAATTTTTTTTCCGCTCGTATGGATTAAAAATGAGTAATTCTCTTCTGATTTATTAACATATTTGTTTAGGTATGCAGCATTGACTAAAAAACTAAATAGCGCATTTCGTGGATATTTAGGATTGTCGCCTGCATCTGGTAGTAACTCCAAACCGTACTCAATCTTTTTGTCGATTGGGAAAAATACATCTTGTCCAGTATACGCTTGATGCGGGGGAAAGTTGACCCAGAGATGACTATCATTTTCAAAAGTGTTGTTTAAATTTAAGCGAGCTGGCGTGGCTGTGACACCTATATAAATTCCGCTTTTGCCGCGAACTATCTCAATAAGCTCGTTGATTACGGTTTTCTCACCTTTATTAATCTTAGCATTTGGTGACGCGTAGTCTGCTTCATCATCAACAATGATAATGTCCTTAACAACTCCAATCTTTTCAATCAATTTTCGTAAGTCTTTGCCATTCTTCTTGCAGAAAATAACATGCTTACCCGTCTTTAAATCAACGGCAGGATCAAGAATTTCAGAAACATTCCTGGCCGCAGGTGCTAATCCAGATTTTTTGAAACGCCCCAGATTTTGACCTAACAAATCAACACTGTCGTTCAGCAGATGAACAATAAAATTGTAACCTTCATCCAACAATTTAGCAGTGAGGCAGATCATCATTTCTGTCTTACCACTTTGTGGCTCGCCATAAATTACAAATGATGTGCAGTCTTCCTTTTGGAGATTTTCTAAAGCACCTCGAACTGCGTCCTCAATACAATCAACCTGTTTATTGGCGGTCTTTAGACGGCCAAGTTGCGCTTCATATTGTTTGCTGATGGTTGCATTTGCCGAAAACTTAGTAATGTCAAACTGCTTGTCCATATCACCCCTCAGATTCGTTTTTTCAGTGTGACATTCAATCAAGAATTGAAAACAGTCAATCGGCGCGACAATGATTTCAGGAGCTTAACGAGAACTGCCGCACATCAATCCGGTGCTCATTGCGCGCTTCATCGGTGAGAATCCTGAGTTCTACGAAGTCACGCGCGCGCGGGTGATGAGTTACTGGGACTGTTATTACCGGGACGCGTTTGCTAAGGCGGATTACCCCGGCTTTCAGGTTCTGGCGCAATTGGACGCGATCGTTAAGGCGCGTAAAAATCAGATCGGAACAAGCTGCTAATGGGGAATATCGTCCGGCCATTGCTGCGCCTGATGGAGCACCCGAATAATGCGGATTGTGTCCTCGACAATACGATAAGCCACGATGAAGGGATAACCCACCACGACCAGTTCGCGCGTACCCGGAAAGCGACCGGGTCTGCCGCTTTCTGGAAACTCCACTAACCGTTCCGTTTGTGCGTCAATGGCATCGTCGATTTTGACGGCGATCTGCACGCTCTCTTCAGCGATGTGATTAAAGGTATGTATCCGGTCTTCGAGGGCGAGCGGCGTCCAGTCAAGTTTCACGCATCCCCCGCCGCCGCACGCAAGGCTTTGGCCTTGATTTCCGCCATGCGCGCTTTCACATCTGCATGCGGGATAGGCGGGCGCGGGTCATCCAATGCTTCCTGCACCTTTGCGCGAAACCAGGCATCGTAAGCGTCCTGATCGACTGTCAGGCCAGCGGGTAGGGCCCCTTCGTTTGCAATGCGGGTCAGAAGAATGCGCACCGCATCGGAAACCGTCAGCCCCATTTTACCGAGAACCAGACCGGCGCGCTCTTTGATATCGCCATCGATGCGGGCTTGAACCATTTCACTTGAAGCCATGACGGACCTCTCTTTCGGCGATGAGTGTATTTCATCTGTAATACAGGTGCCAGCACTATTTCAGCAATAGAGTAGGCCCCAGCGACGGCCGCGAATATCGGATGCGGGCCTAACCGCTATTTATGTTTGGCCAGCCAGGCTTGCGCGGCGGCCTTGCCCTTGGTGAGGTCGGCGGCGGGGATCACTTCTTCCAATGTCGTCAGCGTCTTGCCGTCGCCACCGCGCGCGGCGGAAATGGCGGCCCACTTCACCGCTTCGACATAGTCCTTCGGCGCACCATAGGCGGTGAAAAAGTTGCTGGCCACGGCGTCGGCGGCGGTGGCGTCCCCGGCCTCGGCGGCCTTTAGCCACCAGGCGTGCGCCTTGCTTTTGTCCGGATCGGGGCGAAAGCCGTTATCGTACATGGAGGCGGCATTTTTCATGGCGGAAACGTCGCCGTGCGCCGCCTTGAACTCGATCAGGCCGAAATAGGATTGGGGCTGGCCGGATTTGGCATAGGCGGGCGCGGTGATGAGGGACGCGAATTCGGGGCTGGCAGCGTAGCGGCTGCATATGGGCGACCAATAGCTGAACAGCTTTTCGATGCCTTCGTATTGCGGTTTGGCCTCAAGGCGGCGTAGCGCGCCAAGCGTGCCGACCGCTTCGGCCTTATCGGTCTGGGTTTGCATGGTGGCCCGGAAATGCGGGAGGATGTCGCCCTGGGCGACGCCGCTGGCGGCCACCGCATAGGCACGGCGCATGACTTCGGACTGGGTGCCGTCGAGATCGACCCGGTAGTCAAAGTCCTCGCAATGGGTGGTCGCGGCCATGAACGGAGCCATGGCGTCCAGCGAAGCATACGGATCGGCGGCGTGCGCGGCGGTGACGGCCATAGACGTGACGGACAGGGCCGCGACGGCGGCGGTGATCAGCAGCGTTTTCATAAGTCCCCCCTGAAGGAATCGTGGTGTCGCTTTGCTTGAACCAGATGCACGCAGCGGTGGCAAGGCGAAACGCGACGGGTGGGCGCGCGGGCTGTTCACAATTTTCGCTTGCGTATTACGTCAACCTTCGCAGGTGGGGGAGACGTAAGATACCCCACCCCCACACCTCAACGCTTCGCGTTTCGTGCGGTCCCCCTCCCCACCATAGGTGGGGAGGTACTATAAGTTGGGAAGGTGCTATAATCTTGTACCTCCCCGGCTCCGCCGGGGAGGGGGACCGCGCCCGCAGGGCGGGGTGGTGGGGTGTCTGGCTTAAGGTTGTTCCACTGGATTTGCGTCCATTTTAGTCCGTCGCGGAGCCGATGATGACCGTCAATCGACGGTTCGTCGCGTCGTAAATGGTGAAGAGAAAGACACCCCACCATTCCATTCCCGGCTTAAAATAAGGCGAGACCTCTTCGAGGGTTGGGTTGGTCCAGTCGGTGATGACGCACACATGACCCGTGGGCAAAAGGGTGTCACGGACACCGTCGAACACCTTCTGAATCTTATCGTGCGGACCAACGAGGCCATAGGGCGGGGAGGCAAACGCATAGGCGAACTGCCCCCCTTGACCTATATCCGGAATCCCGGAGCCTGAGGACGCTATGTTTGTGTCCGCCAGGGCGGTAAATTTGGGCCGTGTCAGTTCCTGGCCATCGGCGGTTTTAACCGTGCCGTTCCAAACAAGGCTGCCGTCGGAGGGATTATACCAATCGCCGAAGAACTGCGCTTCGCTGAGCCGCCGTGGAACCAGGGCATTTAAGGCGCTGTCATTGACTTGGCCGCCTTGCGCCAAGGTATCGCGGATGGCCGCGCGGGCATCGGCTTCATCGCCCGACGCGTCGTCATAGACCATAAAGCCCAATACACCGCCAATATCGTAGTACGGCTTAAAGGCGCGCTGAGTTGTCGGATCGGCAGGTTTCAAAGTGGACGTCCTCTTGCCGTCGGCGCGCGCTGACCTTGCCCCAAGCGCCAGCGCAGCGATTGCATGTATCCATTGGCGTCTGTTCATTGCGTTTCCCTAATTCCCTTCATACGCAGCCATCGCTTCATTTGGCGATATGGGTTTTGGCCGCGGGAAACATGTCCATCAGGCGCATGACCAGGTCGTCATGGCGGGCCTTGTTCGGGCTCCACGGGAATTCCACCGTTCCCGCCTTGGACAGTTCTAACCGGATGCGGAAATAGTCCGGGAGGCCGCTACGGCGCACCTGGGTTTTGATGGCGATCACCTCTGTACCGTCGAAGGTTTTCTCAACCGGCCGCCAGCTATAGCCGCCGCTGTAGTCGATCCGGTCGTGGCTGAACCGCCAGACAGTGGGCTTGTAGCCCAACGTGTTTCTAATACTGAAGGGCGCCAGGATAAGGGAAACGAGAAAGAGTAGCGCCATAAGGGCATCAACGAGCCAGTCTGCATCAAGCGATGGATGACGCCATTGTCCCCTGTGCCAGACGTCCATCAACAGTCCGCAGCACAGCGCGGCGTAGACGAGTTGTGTCAGGACGCCCAAGGCCTTGCTGCCTGCCTCCTGGCGCTCGGCAATCGTGATGGTGTCGTCGTCGTATGTGACCTCTGTCGTCATGGCTGTCCCCCCTGTGCAGACGAACCTGTGCAGACTAAAGCGCAAAGCCGCCGGACACACAACCCGTTGTGGCGAGAGGTTCAGGGTGAGGGGGGGAGCAAGATGCCCCACCACCGCATCTCAACGCTTCGCGTTTCGTGCGGTCCCCCTCCCCACCGTAGGTGGGGAGGTACAAGATTATAGTACCTCCCTGGCTTGCTTGGGGTTTGGCGTAGGCGAACGTATAGCGTTCGACAAGCCATGGGACCGCGCTCGCAGGGCGGGGTGGTGGGGTATCTGGTTTAGGGGGGCACTCATTCCTCAGCGTACCATTCGGCGGGGAAGCGCGAGACATAGCGCTCCTCTTCGCGCCTGTCTTCTTTGGTAAGTCTGTCGCGCAGCGCCCTGGCCCGAAAGCTGCCCGGCTGAGGCCACACGGGCGGGTTGCCCTTTGCCTCCGGGTATATCCGCCAGCCGACGCATTGGGGCAGGGGCCTGACGCTCAGAATTTCCGACCGGCCGATTGCGCGCGGCAGGATGACCTCCATGCCCAATGACCTGTCTTTGCCCAGGCGGGCGCAGGCTTCGGCGGCGCTGACCTCATGGTGGGGCGTGCCAAAGCGGCCGATATAAACCCTTTGCGTGTCCGCGACGCGAAAATAGACGCCGCAAATGCGTTCCCGGCTTCGACGGCGCAGTTCATGCAGCCATTGATGCGTGGCGAAAAAATCAGGCAGCACCGGAAAGCAAAATACGCCCCTGCCGACGGGCGAATGGACCGCCACAAGACGTGACGCGGCAATGCCGTTGCGCCGGATTTTCGCCAGGTGTGAGTCCGGTGTCAGGTGAACGAAACTTGCCATATCTCCGGCCGTCGCCCCCTACATCCGGCGGTTAAACCACACGACGCGGCCGATGATGTTGATTTCGTCGAGGAAGACCTCATACGGCGGATAGGTCGGGTTTTCGGAGATCAGCATCGCCTTTTCCGGGTCGGAACGGTGGATGCGCTGGACCTTTTTGACCACCAGGCCATAGCCGTCCCACAGGGCGAAGACGCCCGGCGGCGACGGGTTGATGTCGGCATGGTTGATCAGGATGCGGTCGCGGTGCCACAGCAACGGATACATGCTGTCGCCGGTGACTTCGGCCATGGACAGGGTGCTGGGCGACAGGCCCAGTTCGTCGGTGATGAAGCGCAGGGGCACGGCCCAATGTTCCTTCACCTCTTCGCGGTCGATCACCGTGCCGCCGCCCGCCGCCAGCCGGATATCGTAGGCGGGAATGCGCACCAGCCCGTCCGGGGTCGTAACCGCCGGCGTCTGGGATTGCGCGGTCAGGGGCGTCAGCGGCGTGTCGCGGATCAGGCGCGGTTCGACGAAGATATCGTCCGCCGATATGCGATAGGCCAGGGTCAGCTTTTCGATATTGCGGTCGATCATCCCTTGCCCCGGCTTGGTGGTAAAGGATTTGAGCGTCGAATAGGGCACGCCTGAGGCATCGGCGATCTGAACGAAGGTCAGGCCGTTCATCTGGCGCCATTTTTCGAAATTGAGCTGGCGCTGGGTAAATGCGGAGTCGGTCATGGCCCTATTTATCGCATCGATTACGAAATTTCGTATTGCTAAGTATCGTAATATTCCTTGCAAATCGTTACGATCTTACGTAACTTCGGAATCGGACACTTTCCCGGAGCCGAACATGACCTACCGTCCCGCCTTACCCCAACCTATCCGCACATACGGCGATCCTTATGGCCGCGATCCTTATGGTCGCGATCCTTATGTTCGCGATTTGGGGCCTTACCCCCGGGCCGAGGTCCAGGGCGGCGTCGATCCCGATTTCGACGATGCCGCCTTGCCGGTCATTGTGCGCGGATTGCGCGGCCGCCGTCCGATGCGGGGGGCGTTATGACTCCGCGCGAACGCGATTGCCTAAGCGCCATCCGCCAGTTGAGCCGCGACGGCCTGTCGCCGTCCTATGCCGCCATCGGTGCGGCCATCGGCATAGTGTCGCGGTCCGGCGTGGCGCGGTTGGTCGAAGGGCTGGAACGGCAGGGGCGGGTGGTGCGCGATCCGCGCCGCGCCCACGGGATTACCGTCATCGATCCGGTCCGGGTCGAGATCGGGCGGTTGGTCGCGGCCTATGGGCCAAACGCCGTGCATGAGGCCGTCCATGACGCCGTGCGCGCGGCTTTGCGTGAGGCGGGAGGAGAAGCGGCATGAAGATCCACGCCTATCCGTTGCATATCGGCGACTGGCGCTCCGGCACGGTGCGCATGAGCCTGGCCGAGGAGGGGGCTTACCTGCGGCTATGCAACCAATATTACCTGGATGGCGGCATCGGGTGGACCGAAGCGGAGTGCCTGCGCATCTGCGGCGCCGTAACGCGCACCGAAAAGGCGACGGTAAAGGCCGTTTTGGCGGCCAAGTTCGGTGTCACGGAAACGGGCTATATCCACGGCGGAATCAATGGCCGGGTGGCGCGCATCGAAATGGCGTCAAACCGTAATCAGGCAAAGGCCCGCCGCGCCGCCGGCCTGCGTTGGAATACCGCATCGGAGGCGCCTGAAAGCGATGCTCCAAGCATAGCCGAACCCATGCCAAAAGCCATGCCAGACCCCATGCCCGAAACATGCCATCCAGAATCCATAATCCAGAATCCAGTAGATGGTGATGATAGCGCGCCCGATTTGCGGGATGATCTGCGTGATGCTTTGGGCTGGCCGGCCGACCGGCGGCGGTGGATCGGCGACCTGATTGCGCTGACGCACTGCGCCGACCTCAGCCGCCACGCCTGGCCCGTGCTGGGGGCGGGGATTTTGACCGGATGGCATGAAACCGACCGCTTCGAATGGCGCGATGTCGTGGCCGGCATTACCGCCACCCTGCACCGCATGCGCGACCCGCCGCAAAGCTGGCGCTATTTCGCGCCCGCCATCGCCCGTGCCCGCGCCGACCGCACCCAACCGACCCCGAACCCTGCAAGCAGGCCTCATGAGACCCGATATGGCAGCCGTACCCGAAAAACCGCATCAGACCGCCATCAGGACAGCACAGTCGCGGCTTTCCGCCACGTCTTTGCCCCGCCTGGCCCTGGCGCGGCTGAGCCTGACTGAGATGCTGGCCGACGCCGACAGCCGGGCGGGGCTGACCGCCGACGCGCAAGCGCTGATCCTGGCCGAAACGGCGGCGACGGAGGCGGAAATCGGGCGGATCATCTTCGGGCTTTTGGTCATGTACGAAGGGTTCGAACGGCGCGGCGAGCAGGTCAAGACCATGGTGGTGGCGCAATGGCGGCACAGCCTGGGCGGATGGCCGGCCGATGTGTTGCACGCCGCCGCGCAACGCTGGCTCAATGGGCCCAAGGCGGCCTTTGTGCCTCAGCCGGGCGACGTGCTGGGGCTGTGCGAAGAAATCGGCGGCTATCGCCGCGCCCTGGCCCGCAAGGCGGCGCGGTTTTTGGCCGCCACGGAAACGGAAAGGTGTTCCCGATGAAGAAACGAAACAAGAAGGCGCGTATCACCCTGTTGTCGCCGGAAGAGATGCGCGCCCGCCGCGCCACGATCGACGCCGCCCAGCAGGCGCGCGCCGCCGACCGGGCCTTGGTTCAGGCTGTGGAAGGGCGAAAGGTCGAAAACTGGGGCCTCAATGGCGACGGCGGGCTGTACGATTACAAACGCCATGTCGGCACGCGGATGACGCGCGACGCGGCGGGCAAACCGCGCGGGGTGTGGCGGGCCAATCCCTTCACCGTATTGGTGACGCGCGGCACGATCGGCCGGGACGAAGGCCATGCGGGCATGGATTGGCTCGGCATCTATGCCGCGGCGCACCGGCTCGACGGGCCACCGGAAGAAGGCCGCATCGCGCCCGCCGATCCGGACGCGGGCTGGAGCCACGAAGACCGCCACCGGTTCTATGTGCGTCTGCTGGAAGCGGTGGCGGAGCGGCTGACGGCCAGGTCGCGGCAATTGGCCGAAGCCTTTGCGCGGGCTCTGGTCGAAGACGACCGCCCGCCCGATTGGCGCACCCTGGTCGAACGCGAACTGGCGGTGGCTGACCCGGCCAAACAGACCGTGCGGTTTCAGGTGATGTGCGAAGAGCTTATCGACGCCATCCCCCGCGCCCGCAAGGCCGTGCGGGAGGTGTACGAGGCGGCGTGAAGGGGCACAAGACATTTGTGGATTAGGACAATTTTAACGGGAAATGTGGTGATTTCAAACGGTTAAATTTAACCGTTGGAGAAGCCCTATGAAATGTCCGTCTTGTAGAAAGTCACTTTCCATCGTCAGTGCGACTAATATCACAGTAGCATTAAATGGAAAGGATCGGCAGGCAATTGCTTACTCTTGTCCTGATGCCTCCTGCGGCACACTTATAAGTGTTGAGATGAACCCTATTCCTTTATTCAATAAGCTTCTCGATGGTATAAAGGAGATGCGCAACAAATAAATAGATATTTATACTTGTTCAGCGTGTTGATGGCCAGAGAATTTACCGTATATATTTAGTAGTTTTGTGGATCTATTTTTCATAAATCATCTCTCACCGAGCAAGGGTAAGGAAAAGAGATGGAATGGTATGATTATCTTTGTCAAGGACGGGAGCGGAAAATTGCAGCAAGCGAACTGATGGAATTAGGTCGCAGTGCCCTGTGTGAAACAAAAATGGCGCGGTGAAAGATATCACCGCAGAAGCCATTGCCGGTTATGACTTCATCAACCGCGGAAAGGTGCGTAGGTACGCGGCGTCCATCAGCACTGTGCCAAAAAGCATCTGAACCGCTATCGGCTGAATTTGACTTGCAGTACAACAATCGCGTACCTTTGGTATGCAACGATAGCGGCCGACGCGCTTGCCGTCTTCCGGCGAGCGGGGCGGCACATGGCGGTTCCCCGTGATGGCCAGGAGGATCAGCGCAACCGACAGGACCAGCGGCACGGCCTGCGCCCACTGCGGTTGACCGGCTATATGCAGCCCCATGATCGCCCATATGGCGGCGAAAACACTCAGGATAATGGCTCCGTTACGCATGACGATCTCTCCCTGTCCAATGCAATGATTAGGTTCTACATAAAGAGCTTTATTTTGTAAAGTTCTTTCTTATAGCAAGGAGGCGCGCGTCATGACCGCGTAGGAGATTTAGTCTTCTGGCGGTTGCCAAAGCTCGATGGCGTTGCCTTCGGGGTCATAGAGGCGGGCGAAGCGGCCGGTTTCCGGCGTATCCCATTCGGGATTGGTGGTGACCGCGATCCCCGCCGCCGTAAGGGAGGCGATCAGGGCGTCGATATCATCGACCCGCAGGTTGAGCATGAAGCTCTTGTCCGCCGGGAAATAGTCCGAAGCCTTGGGGAAGGGGGCGAAGATGGTCGTCCCGGCCGATTGTTTCCAGCCGGAATAGCCGGCGGTGATGCCCAGGTGCGTTTGATACCAGGCCGAAAGCGGGGCCGGATCGTCTGAGCGAAAGAAGAAGCCGCCTATACCGGTTACGGGCATGATTGGGGTCCTGCGCAGGTCTGTCCTAAGGGAAGCTTATGCGGGCTGGAGACGGCTGTCCATCAAAAGGTTTCAGGCTGCTGATTCAGGCGTCTGGTTCAGGCTTGTTGGGGGTGGCGCGGACGGCGCAGGCAGCTCAGCAGCACGCCATTGGCCGCCACGAAACCGATGGTCATGTAGGTCACGACCGGCTGGGCCCACAGACCGGCGGCCAGGAACATGGCGAAGGCCCAGAAGACGGCGTGCAGCATGACGAACATGCCGCGGCGGGCGGCATAGGCGCGCGGATTGCCGACCATTGGGCGATGACGGGGCAGGCCCGCCAGGGTGAGCCACACCGCCGAAGCCGCCGCGAAGACGCCCAGTCCGACGACGGACGACGCCATAAGGTTCAGGCCGGGGGGCACGAAAACCCAGGCGGCGATATAGGCCAGCCCGCCCAGGACGAACAACCATCCGGCCAACCGCTCAGCGGCGCGGATCGGGCGCGGATCGGCATCGGCGCCGATGGGGCGGGCGACCTTGGGCAGGAAGTTGCCGAGCACCACAAGCAGGACGCCAAAGGCGATGCCGCAGATGCGTTTGGCCATGTCGGCGTCAATGACTCCGAGCTTGCTGGCGATCCCGACGCCCAGGACGGTTAGGCCTACGAGGGCGGAGGCAAGGGTGAGGGGCTTCACGAGAGGGTGGCACACGGCGGTGTCGGCGGAAGGGATCGGGCTCATGGGCGGGGCGCCTTTATTGGGGTTTCGGGGGTAGGCGTGTCGGATGCGTTCAGTTGCCAGCCGAAGGCCTGGGCGAAGCCGAGCAGGGCTTCTTCCAGCACCGACATCTGGATCTGGTAGATGACGGAATTGCCGCTCTTTTCGGAGGTGATCAGGCGGGCTTCGCGCAGGACGGCGAAATGGGCGGACAGGGTCGGCTTGGCCACGGTGAAATGACCGGCCAACTCACCGGCGCTCATCGGGCCGGACTTGAGCAGCTCCAGCACACGGCGGCGGGTCGGATCGGAAAGGGCTTTGAAAACGAGGCTCATGATTTGTATTTAGCTAAACATCGAAATAGAGTCAAGCGGTGTAGGGGGACATAATGCCAAGGGCGTCAAACTTCGCTCCGCTGGACACCTCTATCATCGGGTCCAATCATCGGCTGATGTCGTGATTGAGGTCCTGCCGGGCCGTTTATAGGTGCATTAACGCACGAAGCTAAAATGTCTGGAACAGTCGTTACAGCAACAAAGATAAATATCGCTAGAGTTCCCGCAAAGAATAGCCACCTAAAAAATTTGCTCGACGGATCTTGTGTTCCACGAGAATAAAACACCCTTGCCCCTTTAGGATAGAAGGCCAGCAGGGCTCCTATAATAAGAAAAAATGCCGAAATAAGAGGTAATGCAAAAACGTCAGGCGAAATATTGCACATTTTCATACCTTATAAATTCATTGATCAATTTGAATACTAAGCATCTATGATCTGAAGCCCAAGACGCACCCTTTACCTATGAGTAGGTGAGCTGATCTGCCAGCAAGGCGGACACTTGTATATCCAACCGTTAGCTTTGGTTTGGGCGACGCCACGCATAACGATTTCGGCTGAATTTTATCGGCCTTCCCTAGGACCGGTCTCGCCCTTTACGAAACATTGCCGCTGGGCTGCCGATACAGCCTCAGTGGCAGTTGAGGGATCGTGAAGCCATAAGCGCCTTATCGGGCTTACCAGGCTGTAATTGTGCCGCGAGAGCGTCAGACTGGTGGAAATGCGCCAGGATAGCCCAGGCAATATCCGCGTCCGCGTAGTGTTCGCCGACATTCCCCGGTTCATATGTGCTCTTAAGAAATCTGACCACCTCCGGCACCAAGGGCGCTGCGTCGTCACCCATTCGACAGGCGGCCCTTAGGGCTGATAGACGCCCGTAGCCTTCAAAAGACCGGTCCGTCCTTGCGGCGGGTAGCGGTGTAATTAGATTTCTAAGGATTGGCAGACTTTCTGCCGATGGCAACAGATTTAGGTGCTCGACGATGCTTGCATGACTACGAATGTGCTGTTGATTACCAACTAACTGGCGGTAGAGAGGTAGTTGCGTCCTTATGGCATTGTCATCCAACGCGGCTATTCCGTCAGCAACGTGATCAAGCTTGATGCCGCCTGCATTGTACAACTCTCTGTGCTCGTCACCTCTTTCCGAAATCATCTTGCGCTCTTCAGAATCGCTCAACTTATCCGCTTCAGGAGACGATGCGTTCAAAACCGTAAGAAGGGGACGAACCAGCACAGGCCCAGCCTGAGGGTTGTTTTTGATAATGTCTTCCAAGCCCCGTAATTGAATGGTGACGCGGCGATCGGCGATCAGCCGTGCGATTAATTGCGCGTCACTGCGTCCGAGGGTATTGGGTCCTTTGGCCTTGAGCGCTACCAGATACTCTCTGACGACGTTCCAGTTCGGACTCATGAAATCAAGATCGCGATTGTCCAGAGCATTTTTCACCGCTTCTCTGTAATCGACCTGGGCGGGGGGCACGTCTGACAATTTTAGGCCGATATCGCTACGGACGTGATCCACCAGCCTGACGGGTTCGCTAACCGATGAAACGAAAAAGGTTGCGCTGTCAAAGCTCTCGCTAGGCGCCAGTACGGGAAGGTAAGAGTACTCAGATATTGTGTGCCGGTAAATCACGGGGCGTCCCATTGAAGCGGCGCCATAGACAGTTAGCTGATTTGAAGAAAAACGCGTATCACGCATCGGTGATTTTTTATCGTCTATGCTTTTGTTTTCAGAACTGAACAGAAAAATGGCACTGCTGGCATCCAATTTGACGGGTGTTTCTATCAAGCATAGACCCGCAGCGATATTCTTGTCGGCGGCCTCGTCAGCATTCGCGCCGGTGTTTTCACTCCCACTGTAAAAGCTTCTCAAAGTATCGGTGTGCGCTGTGCCCGGGCAAGATTTGCGCTTTTCTATATGGTAGGCGCGCGCCCAAACGAGGTATCGCTGGGCAGCGTTAGGATCAGGTCGCCAAATTAGCGGCCGGTCCGCGTCGGTCACACCCGCTAAAAATTTGTCTATATATTCGCAAGCGGCGTCTTGCTCACTTTCTTCGGGTGTAAAATTGAGCTCTTTGATCTTGCCGGCGCGAAGGTTTCGTCTGGCTTCCACCAAAGGGGCGCAGTCCAGCGGCGGCGCGGGGACTGCAAAACCTGAAATGACCGTCTTGGCTTCGTTGGAGTAAAGCAGGCGCAGGCAATAGCCACCGCAGGCGGGCAGGCGCACGCGATTCCGGCCTGTCCCGTCGATGTCAATCTCCAGAAACGCCGGAAGGCTAAGGTCGACCTTGCCCTGTAAAAGCATATCTTTGGCAGAAGCCTCACGCGCCATGTTTTGCAGCTCAGACCTTCGCGGATTATCAAGAGGACTGGAGCACGCGGTCATACCGATGATAATCGATGACACAGCAATTAGCTGGATAAAGCGGTGAAATATGGCCATAGGTTCTACTACAGCGCGAAATTTAATATTCGGTTGAGTGCCAGCGTTTGGCTGCATCCTAACAGCCAGGCTGAAAGTGACGCACCCAGAAGACTTGCTTCAGCAAGTCAATAAATCGCGATTCTGGACGAAGTTTAACTGCCTCGGCAAGTAGTACACCCTGTAACGCAGAACAGGCGTACGGTCACTTAGCCGTATATTAAGCTTTGCTCGCGTCGGCGGCGGGTATCTGATGCTGGTTTAAAAGCAATTGTCTAAGACTCGCGGTAGACGGGGTCGCGATGTCGTGAATGCGCCACTGGTGATTTACATCGATCAGATCGTAGGTGAAGGTTCTCGGTTTGCGACCTTCGACATCAAACTGTGGATCGGTTTCAGTTACAACTACGATTGCTCGTGCGTGGGCGTGGTCCGCTGTCAGTACAGTTACCTGCGCTGACAGTCGGCCATAATCTTGGCAATCGCAGACGGGGTCGCTATCAAGTGCGCCAACCTCAGGACCAGTGCCGTCGATTTTCATCAAATCCACCAGGTCGGGATCGAACCATTTGGACGCTTGGTCACCAAGCGGGGAGAAATCTTGATCCTTACCATTGTAGTGGGCATATAGACTGTCCAGGAAGGCCGCGGCCCCAGGTTTGTAGCCATCAGGCGGCGGCAGTGTAACCGAATATGAGACGGGCTTCTCAAAAGGCCACGTTATTGCGGCGGCGACTCCTAACAGGATCACGCTCCCGGCGATCACTGGGATATAACGCTTCATCCGATACATCCGTTTCTCCCGCCTTGAGAGTAGCCGCTCGGCCATATCCTCTAAGCCCCGACCTGATCATGTCCAAGTCATAATAGGACTGCTTTGGGCGCACAAGAGGAGCTGGCTCCCCCCCCCCCCCAGGGTTGAAAGCGTGATGCCGGTAACGTAAAGCAAGTTTGGACCTGATACGCGCTATAAACCGCGCCGGTCCTGGAAACACTGGGGGCTGGCAATGAAGTGGGGGCAAACTTTTTTCGGTTTGGTCGTCGCGTTTGGTCTGACGGGGTGCATGCCTGCTGTCACGAAGCGGCCTAACTGTCGGCTATTGGCTGATCAGGTGTGTGTCATAGCCGGATCGGATCAATTTCAACGGGTCGATATATCTGCGAAAGAGACGATCGATGTCGAAGCAGGGCAAGCGACATTCACGTTTTACAAGCAGGCCGTCGATAGCGAAGCTGCCCTCTCATTCAGAACCCATCTGGGAACTGTCACGCGGGCGCAGTTCGGGGCCTCGTGGTCGTGTGCGGAGACGACTAAGTCTGAATCGTTCTGTAAGAGTGTAACCAACCCGTCGCAGGTTGCATTCTTGCAATTTCTGACTTGGGATATGGAATGCCGCGCGGTGTTTAAGGTCACGTATGTGGACATTGAAAAAAATCGTTGGGGTGCCGAAATTCCAAGTGTCTTGCGCCCAGAAGATTTGCCTCAGCAAGTCAATAAATCGCGGTTCTGGACGAAGTTTCACTGCCTCGGCAAAGAGCACACCCTGTAACGCCAACCAGGCTACGGTCACTTATCCCCGTCTTCGTCCTCACTTTGGGCAGTGAGCACGTCCTGATAACCGTGCTCAATCAGCCAGGTCTCGACCTTGGCCCAGTGATTGTTTTTGATGTTGAAGCGCAGGGCGCGCGCCGCCAATTTCGCGCGCGGGTCGGCGCCGTGCGCCAACAAAAGCAGCGACACATCTTCGTCGAACGATTTAGCAAGGGGTGACCAACCATCCGTATCAACCGCATTGACGTCGGCGCCGTTATCGATCAGCAACACCGCCAGATCGATGTCTAATCCCACGCTGTGTAAAAGCGTTGAGCCGTCGGCGGCTGCCGCGCCTGCGTCATATCCAAGGCCGATGAGCTTTTTTGCCGCAGCGACACAGTCCTTAAGGTAGCCATTACCGCCGCCCAACAGTCTGATGACGGAGACCTTTTTGTCTTCCTCCATATAATCGTCAGTATAGGTTGAATCGGGCGTGTAGGGTAAGATGAGGTCTATAGCCTCAACATTGCAGGATTCCACAGCGGCGTAGAATGACCGGTTGATCTTGTCCTGGTCGGGTTTGCCATCGGTCAAGAGCGCATTTTGGGCGATGAGATGCTTTGCGAGTTCTGTTCTGCCGCTACGCAAGGCGACCTCAATCAACGGATTGACGTCGTTGGCGCTATAGAGCGGCGCCCCTAATGCGATCAGTTCGAAAATCGTCTCTTCTTTGACGCGCGGGTTCTGCACCATCTGCAACAAAAGCCGTTCCGCCAATTCCGTGGTGAAATCATAGCCGTTGGCTTTCAACTGCGCCAAAGTGGCGTGGGTCGGCGACTGCCAGAAATCAATATTGGCCGCGGCCATGACATGCCAGAAAAATTCGCCAGCCTGAGAACTGAGGCCCGCCCCTTTGCCGTTTTGGTCGGTGAGGGATTTGGTCTGTCCTCCGATCGTTATATTCACACGATCATAGCTTAGCCGATCCCCGAATGTATTGATTGAGCGGTAGGTATCGCGCAGCGACCAGTAGTCGATCTCTTCGGCCTTCTTAATCAGGTCTTGTACGGCCTGTGCATCGACGTGATATGTTTGCGGGCCGAGGGGATCGTTCCGTTCTCGCGACATGTAGATCGCTGTCCCGTCGCCATGCAGTTCGACGTGATAGGGACTATAGGAGGCAAAATCGGGAACGGAGTCCTGAGTGATGGTGACGAGCGCAGGATCGCCGTCCGGCTTGGGGATGTGGCGCTGCGGGCGTTCGACTTCGTCAACAGACAATTGGCCGACTACCCGCACAGGCTTACCGTCAACACTGTAAGGCGTAATCTTCCAATCACCGAGCTGTTTCAGAAAATTCGACCTCACCGGGTTGATTGCCGGGCCTGTGGATTGGTAGGCCGGCTTAATCGACGCACATTCGACTTTCCCGTCTGTGCCAATGACAAAGGTCGTTTGAAAGCCATAGACGTTCAAACTGCCGTAGGGGTATTCTAAAACGGCAGCATCAAATGGCAGTGCCGTATCGTCGTCGATTTTAAAATCAACGCCACTGACGTAGGCCGCGCCCTTTAGATCGTCGTCGGAACATTGATGAGGGATAGATGCCGTCGCCGTAGCAGGTATAACGGCAATGCCGCAGAGTCCAAGCGCTGTTGAAATCAGGTGTCGAAAGCTATGCGCGACCATCGTGTCCCCCTATTCCTGAGGGAAGGCTACAGTTTGCGCCTGTACGGCGCAACCTGTTTGGTCGTTCGCTAGAGGCGCATAGATGTCGTCTGCTTTCGGGCATCTCACAGGATATGCGTTGAAATGTCCGCCTTAAGGCGCACAAGGTCGGGGCAGGGCAAGCGGTAAAGGCGGGCGGGGCGAGCGCGTGAAACTCGACATTTATAAGCGAGAGCGGTAAGTCGTTTCGCGTAGGGGTAAGATTGCGTCATGGAATACCAGCAAGGCTTGACGATTATTGGCAGCGTCTGCGTCGTCCTGCTTGTGCTGCTGGCGATTTTCTTTGCCACTGTTCCGTCGCCGCTGACACGCGCCAATCGCTTGTTCGCAGCCTTTTTGTTCCTTGCCGCTGTGGATGCGAGTGGGTGGACGTCCTGGGGGGACGCATCTGAATCCGCCATTGTCTCATCGCTTAGGCTAGGCCTCACCTTTCTCCAGATGCCTGTTCTGTGGCTCTATGTCACGGCGGCGGCTTTTTCCAGTTTCAGGCTGCGTCCAGGCTATCTGTGGCATGCGGCCCCTGCCGTCGTCGTTGCGGGCGTGCTGCTTCTTGCCGGTGCGTCAGCGGTGCCGGCCGTTCTGGTGGCACTACATGTCCAGTATTATATCTATATCGCGGCCGCTTTTCTTGTTCTTAGGCGGTTCAATACGATTTATCGGGACAATTTCTCCGACGCGTCCACCCGGACTTCGGTTTGGCTGGCTCACCTCTGCTGGGTCTCGCTGATCGCGCATAGCTTCGGCCTGATCAAAGGCGTCGCGGGTATGATGTCCGTTCCGTTCGCGCCGGTAATGACGGTCGGGGTCCCCCTGATCGCCCTTATCGTGACGATCTGGATCGCCGCCCAGGCGCTTTATCAGCCTGACCTGTTTCGGCGTGTCGACGCCAAGGTCGAGACGCCCCGCCAGGTCCGCGCGCCGTCTTCCGAGATGTCGGCCGATATTGACCGGCTTCTCGATCACATGCGACGCACGGCGCCCTTCACTGATCCCAATCTCAGTCTCAAAAAGCTGGCGCGGCAGATGTCCATGCCGGCGCGCGACCTGTCCGTGCTGATAAACAGCGGCTTGGGGCAGAGTTTTTTTGAGTTCATCAATGCCCATCGCATCGATCGGGCGGCGGAGCTCCTGAGCGACCCAACCCGCGCCGGTATGTCGATATTGGATGTCCTTTACGACGTCGGCTTCAATTCCAAGTCCTCGTTCAATACGGCGTTCAGGCGGCGTATCGGCCGTACGCCGTCCGAATATCGGCGGATGCAGGCGAAATAAGGTTCGACTTCGCGTATCCAGTCGAAATGGCTGCCGGATCGATCTAGCGAATGGGCTCTTGTTTGATTTCCGAAATACGGGGTGTCCTATGGTCTTTCGCGCGCTCGCCGTCTGTGGCGTTTTTCTGCTGTCCGCCGGTCTGGTTCAGGCTCAGGTGCCAGACGCCTGCGCCTCACCGAAAGAGGCGGTGCATGAAAAGGGCTTTGTCCAGATCGGCGGCATCCCCCAGTGGGTGACCATCAACGGCGACCATTGCGATAATCCGGTGGTCCTGCTGGTGCATGGCGGTCCGGGCAATCCAATGAGCCTATTCGCCGACCGCATGTATGGCGCTTTCGAAACAGACTACACGATGGTCCAGTGGGATCAGCGCGGCGCCGGCATGACCTATGGCAAGAACCGGCCGTCGGACGACACGCCGCTGACCTTTGAGCAGATCACCAAGGACGGGATAGAACTGACGGAATATCTCACGCGGCGGCTTGGCAAGCGTAAGGTCATCGTCATGGGTGGTTCCTGGAGCTCGATCATCGCCGTGCGAATGATCAAAGCCAGGCCGGACTTGTTCACCGCCTATCTCGGCTGGTCGCAAATCGTCAACTACCGCGACAACTCGACCGCCACCTATAATCTGCTGCTCGACAAGGCACGTGAGGCTGGCGATCTGGATAGCGCGGCCAGGCTGGAAGCGCTGGGTGCGCCGCCGTGGACCGATCCGCGCAATTTCGGCATCATGCGGCGCATCGACCGCAAATACGAAAACCAGGCGACCGATCCGGCGCCGAAAGATTGGTGGCAGCCGGCCCCGGAATATGCAACGCCTCAGGCCGAGGCGGATTATACCGCGGGCGAGGACTATTCCTACCTTCAGTTCGTCGGGTTGAAAGGCGACGGTATGTATTCGCGGGTCGATCTGCCGGCGCTGGGGACGCAATTCGACGTGCCGATCTTCCTGTTGCAGGGGGAGGCGGACTACCTGACCCTGCCTAAGATTTCGCGTGCCTACTTCGACACACTCCAAGCGCCGCAAAAGGCGTTCATTCTATTGCCGCGTACGGGGCATGATCCCAATCAGGTCATGCTGGATGCTCAGCGTGACGTACTGAACGAGAGGATACGGCCACTGGCCGAGTGATTTTCCGTCAACTCGGGTTGGCCCTCAGGGCGTGATGGTGACGATGACCCGTTTGTAGCGGGTAAGGGGCGGCGTGCCTTTGTCCGTTACCTTCAGGATGAAGTGCGCCGTCTTCGGTTCGGTGACCTTTGGCGCGACGACCCAGACGGCGTAGATATTGTCCGCGCTGGCGATCGGGATCGGGGTCTTCCAGTCGCCGATTTCCGGGTAGTGGAACCACTGATAGCTGAGGCTGTCTCCGTCCGGATCGCTGCTGCCCTTTGCGCTCAGGGCGAACCGCTCGCCGGACTTGACGGTGAGGTGGTCTGCATGACCCAGCCGGGCGACAGGGGGATGATTGGCTTCGGCATAGGGTTTGGTGGTCCAGTCCATGCGCGCGGCAAAGTCGTTCTGGAATTCCTTACGCCAGCGCCAGACCGTTATTCGGTAGCCGGTCGCTGTCTTCTCTGAGGCCTTGGTTGTGCGGCCAAACGGATTGGCCAGGGTCGGCGTGTAATCGTCCACGGCATTGGTCCAGATGGGCCGCGGCTCCTGTTCGATCGGCATGCCGCCGTTGAAGCCGGTCAGATCGGTATTGGCCCGGTCGGGCGTATACAGCCTATAGCGGCCGCCCCATCCGCCCCAATCCGGGTGTTCCGGCGCGTTCAGCCCGTTCGGAATGAGCGACAGGAAGGACGGCGTGTCGCCTTCCATGCCGTAGGCCACGTCCGGATACAGGGCGCCCAGCGGACCGTGGCCCTGCTGAATGTGTTCGGCCAGCCAGGCATTGCTGATCTCGCTATTGTCCTGGCCGGGTTCGACCCACATGATCCCGCTCCAGGTCGCGTTGCCGTAGCCGCCCGGGCTTACGATGTAAAACAGGTCCGGGAAGGTCTTTCGCATCCAGATGCCGGTGTCGTCCTGGTCGGAGATGGTATAGACGCGCAGTTTGGCGATCAGGCGCGCGGTTTCGGCCGGGCTGCGCGTCTGCTTTATCTTGTAGAGCGCCTGGGCCAGGACGTTGGCGCCGCCCCACACCGAGACATAGATCGGGCGGGGATCGGGATTGTCGAGCAAGGCGATAATGCGCGCGGAGCCGGCGGAATCCTTCCCGTCGCCAACCCCCGCCATGCCGTAAACCGGCAGGCCTTGCGTCACGCGCGCCGAGAGGGTTTTGGCGTCGGGAAAGCCCTTTTCATGCTTGAGCAGGTTGGGCTGAACCTTTCCGTAGGCAGCAATGATGGCCTGCATGGTTTCGGGTGCGACCCGCGTCTTCATGTGGACGGAGGTCGTAGCGATCAGGGCTTCGATATCGAGCTGGTTGGAATAGAGCAGGAGGCGCACCATCGACTCGCTGTCGTCCGGCTCGTTCTCGATGTCGCTGAGAATGATAACGCGGTGCCGGGCGTCGTCCGAGGACAGGCTGGGCGCCGGTGCCGCCAATGCCGGAAGGCAGGCCGCCTGAAGACTGGCCGCGCCGGCGAGCGCCAAGGTGACGGACAGTATGAGTGCTTTCATCGGATGTCCCCCAAGCTTTTTCGCCGGTCATGTGTATCATGGCGTTTCTATTCCTCGGACTATTGCAGGGATCGTTAGAACCGGCAATAGGGCCTGTCCGCCCCGGCCGCACAAGAGACGGCCGGCTCTCTCCAGGGTTGAAAGCGTGGTGCGGGTGAACTAGAACAGGTTCCGATCCGGGACCGCTTTTGTAACCCGTAACCGACTATTGATATTGACCCTGTGCAATCGAAATGACGCACGTTCTTGGTGGATCAAGACATGACTCCCATTGTTAAACAGATATTGCTCTACGCAATATTTCTTGGCTCGCTGTTCGCCTTCAAGCATCTGTCGATTGGCGATATGAACAATAATGTCATTGTCGTCGGTTTCGGTTGCATAGTTTTACCAGAGTTGATCAAGCCGCCTTTGAACGCCCTTGCGGCCGGTTTCAAGAAATAGCTCGGGTTGCGTAACGGCCCCGCTTTTCGCACGGGCTCGCCCATCTTGACCCCTTCGGCCGGTTAAGCGACAGTCTCGCCATGGAGGGGCCTATGTCACTGTTGTTTGCCCTAATCGCCACCGTAACCGTTGCCGCATCGCCCACGCCGACTCCGGAGGACGAAGCGGCCGCGGTTGCCTGGTTCAAAGTCAGCGGTCATGCCTTAAGCGGCGCCGACGCATCGGCCGAGGACCTGGCGCCGATTGCCGAACGGCTTTCGGCGGGACGTGTCATTGGGCTTGGCGAAGCGACGCACGGCGGCCACGAAGATCAACTGTTCAAGGCCAATTTGATAAAGCAGCTTGTGAGGGCGCAGGGCGTAACGGTCGTTGTCCTGGAAGCCAACCGCGACGCGGCGCGCGACTTCGACACCTATATCCGCACAGGGGTGGGGGACCCGATGACCCTCATGCGGTCTACCAGCTTTTTCCGCGCCGGCCGCGATGAGGAGTTCGCGGGCTTGCTGGTCTGGCTGCGGGCGTGGAACCAGGTTGCGACCCGCCCGGTTCGGATCATCGGCATCGATAATCAGGATGCCGCCCGCGATGCGGCCTTTGCGCTGGATTTTGTGCGCAAGCATGACGCACGCCTGGCGGATCGACTGGCGGCCCCGTTCGCGTCGCTGCTGCCTTCGCCAGGCCAGCCGTGGCCGCACGCCTTCACCTGGATTCAGGCGCACACCACGGCGGACATCGCGGCGGTTCAAACCGGCGCTCAAACCCTGAAAGAGGCCATCGCCGTCCGGCACGCGGAATGGAGCGGCGATCCCGCCTACGCCGAAGCCCTGTATGCGGCGGATATCGCCTGGCAGTGCCTTCACCAATTTGAACGCGAAGGCAAGGACAGCGCGACGGAATTCGTCACCGACGGTTATTTCGCGCGGCGCGATGTGTTCATGGCGCAAAATCTGATGGCGCGGCTGGACCCCGCCGACAAAGCGGTTATCTGGGCCCATGCGGGTCACGTCATGAACTGGCTGCCCGACAGCTATGTGAAATCCGGCTATTCGACACTCGGCCGCGAACTGAAAGGGCGTTTGGGCGATGCCTATACGGTTCTTGGCGCGACCTTCACGACCGGCCGCATCATGACGGTCGCCGAACGCAATGGCGAGCGTCCCAGTTCGGCTGCGCCGGAAAGCGTGGTGTCCGTTCCCAACGATGGCCCCCGGGACATCGGCCGGTTGTTGGCGGCCTTGCCCGGCGACGCGGCCTGGATCGACCTTACCCTCCGGCCGAAGACGCCGGCATTAAACCGGTGGGTGCTGTCCGATTATAATTACGGATGGGCCGGATGGGCCGTGAAGCCCGAAGACTGGCAAAAAGATGCCGCGCCTCCGGCCGATAAGGCGATGCCGTTCGACAAGGGGTTTGACGTCATGATCTGGTTCCGCCACATCACCCCGGCCAGGCGTCTGCCCGAGGCAAAATCGCTCGCGCAATAGTCTGTGACGCGCGCGTGTTGGGGGTGCGGGGCGACATTAGGCTGTGTCAGCGGGCACTCTCAAGGGTTGAAAGCGTGATGCAGGTGACGTACACCCAGCTTGGGTCTGGGAAACGCTCGGGGGGTATAATATCCGTAGATTGATTTTCGCGCTCGTGGTGGCGCTGGGGTGCGGGGCGGCGGGGCAGCTCTATGCCAGTGACGAAACCTTCCTTAAGCGCGCCGTATGGAGCGAGGACCGGGCCTGGCTATTGTCCGATAGCGGCCAGATGTTCAGCGTCGCCGAAAAGGACACCGCGCCGCGGTTTGAATATGCGGGGGCCAACGTCCTTGATATGTGCGTCGCCGACGGACAGGTGCGCGTGCTGGTTCAGAAAGAAGATTACCCCTATGACAGATGGCAACTGCGTCATCGCGAAGGCGGACAGTGGGTTGATGATACGGCCATACCGGTAGAGCAGCCTAAGCCGGGAGAGGCGGTGCCTCCGGAGCCAATGGCAATGGTATGCGATGGCGGTGGTGTCACCATCCTTACCCATGACCGGTTGCTCACCGTGACCGGCGGGAAGATCGCCGGCATCGGATTGGTGGGTAAGACCGGTTTTGGCATCGCGACCGTCCTGGCTACGCCTCATACGCTTTATGTCGGGTATAATAAGGGCGAATGGGGTGGCGGCTTGCAAAGCATTGACCGGGTAAGCGGCGCCGTAAAGCGAATAGAAAAAGACGGTGGCGGGGATAGCCTTTGTGTCGGCCCGCTAAATACGGACTGTGATCCGGTCAATGGATTGGTGCCGTCTCCATGGCATGCGGACTGCGTTGTCGCCTCTATCGGTCTGATCCACATGGCGCCGCATGGGCGTGTCGTCGAGGTGTGCGACGGCGACATCCGGCGGGTCTATTTTAAGAATGACGATGACGGTTTTGGCGGTAATAAGGACGCCTCGGTTCGTGATCCTTCCGGTGAAGGCTATTCAACGGTGGCCTTCTATGGACTGGCCGTCGATGGCAAGGACGTGCTGGCCATCGGCATGGACGGGCTCTATCATGTGCAGGGTGACGGAACGGCCGTCGTGGAGCCGCTTCCGAAATTCACCAAAATCGCGCCGTTTTGGCTGAATTTCGATCGGCAAGGCATGGTGTTGGTTATGACGTCGATCAATAGGCGCGCGGCCGTGGGTGGGGCGACGCCGATGCTTATTTCGCGTCCCCATTAACAGTGAGCCTCTTACGTACCTATGTCTTCTGAACCGAATGGAAAGCGACCCGCCAATCCGATATGGCTGATCGTCAAAGGCGTCGCCCTGACGGTGACCGGCTTCCTGGCCGCCTCCGGGATGACCTTTGTGTGCGTCATTCAAAACAGCCTTCACCCGCATCATCTCACCCTCAAATTGGCTCACGAACAGCCCGCGGTCTTTTATGCGGCCTTATTCGCCGTGATGTTCATTTGGTTGCTCATTGCGGCCAGATTTTCTTGGCGTAACCGAACCCGGCTCGGGCTGAGCCTGTCGGCGATTGCCTTTATCGTGTTCGCGATCGAGGCCGTCAACGTGCTGAAATTTGCCTATCCGGTCTGTAACGCGTTTTGAGGCGATTGCCGCCCGTGGCTGGCCTTGCCTGCGGCCGGACTTGAGCCGTTCCAGCACGCGGCGGCGGGGCGGGAAGGGCTTTGGAAACGGTGTATTAGACTAGCGGCGACGACGTGCCCATTTAAATATGTGGTCTAAACCAAAACTCCTATGAGGAAGCGTTATATCAGTCATACTTCTCGCCAGCTCTTCAAATTCATGATAAATGGTACTGTTCCCTAAACGTGCCCTCAGTGCATAAACAAATGGAGCCGCATGGAACCAATATTTAATAATTGCTGATCGTTCATTTCTTTCAATTAGAACGTAATCGATTATTTTTAGCTGGCATCCTATAGCTGTCAGTTCGTAATCATTTAAAACTAATCGAATAGATTCAATCTCTTCAGATGCTTCATGTGACGGGTCTGCCCATTTTGCTAGGCCATGAGGCTTTTTTGCTAATTCTATAAAACGCTTTCGCGCTTGGATCATATCTCGATCCGAATCTTTATTGGATATATGCTGAAAAGTCAGTTGTCGTCGCGTAATCGCCCACTGATTGAACACCCCCCATATGGCTATGAGTCCAGCTATTATAGCCGTAATAACCACGGCATCTACTTCCGATACCGGAATGTAGGAATGGACAGTATCATTTAATGAAGTGAGCACCCAACCTCCAAAAATAAAAGCAGACTACCTTCTAAAAGATAGTCTGCCATAAAATTCTTTAGGTTGTATTACGTCACGCCTAATGGGGCGAGTACGTATCAAGTTGCTTAATTAGGTTAGGCCGCCCCAACCTTCACACTTAGTGGACATAGTCATAACTTCACATCCTCTTAACAAAAACATTTCTCGTCCGTTGTTATTGAACGATTAATGCCACTCTCAACACCTTACACGTCAACGGATTAATATCCCCTGAAGAGTCGGTTCATTATACCCTATATAGGGAACTAATTGTTAGACACAAGAAAGCTGATTGCCAATGTGGAGCATCATGGCTTTTTGCTCAATTTTTGTTAGGCGGACATCAGGATTCCTGTCTTGTGCCCGCCGGTTACGGGGACATTCTCACACCCTCTTCGACCTGTCAAGGAACTCACAACTTGCCTGCACAAATCCTCAAAAAGCCGTCTTCGTATCTACCCGCCACCGGTCGTGCCGCCACGCGACCTCGTTCAAGTAGGCCTAGAAATGTCGCCCGGCGATGTGGTGATAGATTCCCTGCTCTGCTCTGTGCATCACTGAGAAAAAAACTCGGCGTTGTTAGTGGACACGCCTGGCCTCCAATATTCTACCAAATGCTTGATGCGACGCATCGGGTAGTCGCCCTGCACGAAATTGAAGGCGCGCCCCATGTTCGCGTAGATGCGTGTGCCAGGTTTGATGAATATGTCCCAGACGCCAGATCAGGACCGCCCAAGCATGGAGACCGCTGCTGCTTTTCCGGCGTGAATATTTAGCACCATTATCTGCGGCGGGGCGCCGAAACGCACGGGCAGGCCGCTCTCTCCTAAGCCGCGCGAGACAATGAGAATGCGGTCACCGCGGGTAAGCCACCCCTTGGCCGTTTCTTCCAAATAGCGTGAATTTCGGATCGGCGCGCCAATCCACGGAAATCGCACCTGACCGGCATGCGTATGCCCGGCCAGCATCAGCTTGGCCTCAGGATGGTTCGCAAAGGGATCCGGTTCGTGGATGAGCGTTATCAAGGCGGCGCCCTTAGGCACCCCGTTCATCGCTTTTGCGAAGTCCGGATGGTCTGTTGTCTGGTTTGCCAGGCCCGCCAACCACAGATCGCCGTCGTGTCTCTGGACGCGTGCCGACTGATTGATCAAAACATGCACGCCGGCCGCGTTAAGTTGACGCGCCGCTTCGTCACAGCTCCACCAACAGTCATGATTTCCCAGCACCCCGTAGACGCCCAGCGGCGCCGACAGACGGCTCAGTGCCTGAAATCCGTCATGTTCGCGCGCCGTGTCCGCCTTGGAACGCGCCCAAAGCTGGCGCATTCGGTGCACCGTCAGCCAGTCGGTACCGACATAATCGCCCCCCAACAGCACGATGTCCGGATGCAAGGCGTTTACCCGCCGCACGATGCTGCGAACGCGTGCCGGGGTCATGTGCAGCGGATCAATGTGGAGGTCGGTGAGAAATACGGCGCGTATAGGGGCGGTGCTTTGGGGCCAATAGGGCGTCTGCACGTCGAACCTATCGACCGTCAGGCTTTCCGGCTCGAACCAGAACGCGTTCGCCGCCAAAACCGCCAGCAGTATGGCGCCAAGCGCCAACATCCATCGGCCTGCCTTCAGTTTACGCACGCGAACCAAATCATTTCCTTTTGAGCCATAGGTCGTGCGGCGGACAGTGGACGATTCACCGGCCGCTTTCAACGTCTGACCACATTCCCCTTCGCTACACTATCCGGTGCACGTACGCACGGGTTGCCGTAGCGGTGCCCGCTAGTCCAGGCCGACCTTACCGGGCGCCCAGTAGGCTTTGGTTTTTATGTGGGCTGGCCTGACGCCCAGCCGCTTCAGGGTGCGGTGGAAATGTTGGATCGAGGTGGCTTTGCCCGTCAGGACAAAATGGGCACCACTTTCGATAGACCGAATGAGCTCGGTTTCAATGGCTGCCAGATGCGCATTGTCGCCGCGGCGTCCGATGAGGTTTGCGTCCGCAAGGCCGATGGAGGCCAGCACCGATCGCGATTGATGGAGGTCCGATGTCTCCAACACGTAGCGGTATGCCGTGTTCCGCAAGGCGGTGCGTGTGGCTGCCGCCAGGCCGAACGATGTCTCGTCGCCGAACACCACAACCGGCGTCGGGATATTGGCGATGTCCAGTGAGGGGCGGGGGCCGAAAAAGTGGCACGTATCACCTTCACGCCGTTCTTCGGCCCAGCAGGCGCCGGGGCCAAGCCCGTGAGAATAAACGAGTATGCGGGTTGTTCCGATGTCTGCGTCCCATGATATCGGGGTGTAGGTGCGGGCGCTGAAGTTCGCGTTCATGGCGACCTGGATCTTCTGACCCGGCGTCCAGACAACACCCTGAAGGGCTGCGCCTTCGAGTTCAAGCAGCCGAAAACGCGGCGAAAGGGTTGTAATGGCGCCCACGCGGGCAGGCCGCATAAGCAAATGCCGAAGGGTACGATCGATCAGGCCCGGCGGCCGGGGCATGGGCATATCTGGCGCGAAGGCTGTCTCTGTCATGTCTGTCTGCCTGTAAAATATCGACACACGCGCGGTCGATCGGAAAGCTTTTGGGGGCACCTGACCTTTTTACCGTAAAAACAATTGTCGTCATCGCGTAATTCTGACAAAGAATTTTGAAATCCTGCCAAAAAGCAAAAGGTGGCTCATGCCGATCCTGACAGACCTGAATGTAAAAGAGGCGTGGATTGAGCCGGATGAGGTGCCGCGACCGATTATTGCTTTCGGCGTGACGGGATTGACCACAGGGGTGGAGTTGCACCGGCATTCCCATCGCAAGGCGCAATTGCTTTTGCTGCTAAGCGGGGTCCTCATGTGCGAAGTCGATAGCGGCCTGTGGCTCGTCCCGCCCCAGTCGGCGTTCTGGATACCCGGTGATGCCATGCATGCGCTCAAGGCATCGGGATGTATCGAAGGCTACAATGTCTTCCTGGACCCCTCTATCACGCGTCATCTGCCCACCGCCGCGTGCACGGTGTCTGTCACGCCTTTGATGCGTGAACTGCTCATAAGGGCGGCCAGTTTTCCTTTACTTTATCCCGAAGGCGGCGCGGAAACGCACCTGTTTACGCTGTTGCTGGACGAAATCGCCGCGGCGAAGGTGGGAAGCCTGCATTTACCCATGCCCCAGGATAGTCGCCTGCGCATGGTCGCGGAAATGATGCTGGCCGATCCGGCCGATCGCGGAACAATGGAGACCTGGGCAAGGTATTCAGGCATCGGCGAACGTACCTTCGCGCGTCTTCTGGTAAAGGAGACCGGCATGACCTTCGGGCGCTGGCGTCAGCAGCTCTGCATCGTACACGCCTTGCAAAAGATGGCTGATGGCGTCTCGATCCAGCAGGTCGCCTATGAGCTCGGTTATGACAGCGCCGCCAGCTTTATCACCATGTTCCGTAAGACCCTTGGGGTTCCGCCGGGTCGCTACATGACGAATTTGAAGGGGCAACCTGATCCAGATGTGGGCCTTCAGTAGGTCGTCCATTCGGGGCTACGCCAATATCGGCTTATGATGTTTTTTAGGAGCCGGAGTTCGGCTGTCAACTTTGGGGATATTGCTACGAGACAAGAACTTACGCTTAGGCCGACAACTCGGTGCGATGTGACAGAGCCGGCCTCGCCTGGCTCCCCCAGAGGATTACCGTTTATTCATTTGTAATTTTATCAACGAAGGTATTCGTAGGTCTCCATAGATGGAGACTTAGGATGGCTGAACCCTATGATCGCCGTAATGTTTTATGCGGCTTGGCGGCAATGGCAGCCGTTTGCGCTCCGGCGCGATCGTGGGCCGCAAACCCGCTCAAAAGCGTGACGGCGCCTGCTGACGCCCTGGATGCCTACATTCGGCTGCGCATGGACAGGGAACATATTCCCGGCCTGTCTCTGGCGATTGTCAAAGACGGCAAGCCTATTGCGATCAAGGGGTATGGATACGCCGATCTTGAATGGAACGTGCCGGCGGGCGTGCAGACGGTCTATCAGATCGGCTCGATGTCCAAACAATTCACCTCGGCCGCCATCCTCATTCTCGCGCAGGACAACAAGCTTGGCCTGGACGACATCATTGGCAAATATATCGACGGTGCGCCGCAGACGTGGAACGCCATCACGGTTAGACACCTGCTGACCCATACGTCTGGCCTGCCACTCGAAGGTCTCCCCGCGACGGAGAAGACATTTTTTGCAGATTATACGAAAGATGATCTGATCACATCGGCGAAGGCGCTGTCCTTGCTTTCACCGCCAGGGACAAAATACAGATACGGCAATCTCGATTACGACCTGCTTGCGATTATCATCGAGAAGGTCAGTGGCGTCTCTTACGCGGAGTTCCTTCAGCAGCGCATTTTTGGGCCTCTGCGTATGACCTCCACCCGAGTCAACGACCGGCGTGCGATCATTGCCAATCGGGCGCAAGCCTACCTGTGGGACCATAACAGCCTGCAAAAGTGCGAGCCCCAGGTCAGCCCAACGCGTTACTACGGATCGGCTTCACTCATGTCGACCGTTATGGATCTGGCGAAGTGGGACGCCTCCCTCTATACCGACAGGATTCTCAACGCCGCCAGCCGCAAAGCCATGTGGACACCGACGACCGTGGCCGATGGCACGGTTACGGCCTATGGCTTTGGCTGGGAACTCTCTTCCGTCAAGGGGCACGCCCGCCTTTACCACACGGGGGCCATGGATGGATTTGTCGGCAATATTTCCCGCTTTGTCGACGATCGCCTGACGATCATCGTGCTCACCAACCAAAGCGGTCTCTCCAATCCCCTGCGCATAGCGACAGGCGTGGCGCGCCTCTATATTCCGGCCATCCGGCCGGCCATTCAGGGCGGGCAGCCCGCCCGTGTGTACGTGGATAAGACCGTCATGGCCTCGGCCGCTGGACGATATGAATATTGGCGAGGCTTTATGCTGACACTGACGCCCGGAAAAGGCGTGCTGCTGGGGCAGTTGCCAGTCGGCGAGGCCGATGACTACGTGCCGGTTTCCACAACCGCGTTCTGGCAGGCAGAGGAGGGCATTCAACTCACCGTCGTCAAGACTCCGGCAGGAGAGGTGACCGGTTTGGTGGTGCGGCAGGATGATGGAAGCGAACGCACCATACCCCGCATCGGGCCTCTTTTTGATGCGCTTAAGCTGCAACCCGATCCGGACCCTAAGCGAAGCCAGCGGATAGAAGCCGCGCTCATCGCGATAGTACAGGGTGGAAAGGCCGTTGCAGACGATCCCGGCATCGCGCCTGGGATGAAGACGGATTCAGGGGCTGGAACCGCGGATTTTGCCGGCATGCGCGCATGTACTTTTCTGGCTGAAGAAAATGTCGTCGGCCGTGGGATCGAACGGCATGGCGCCGAGGTTAGCCGAGTCCTTTATTATCGAATGAACATGGACAAGCTGACGGGAAACCTGCTGGTTTATGTAACAGCTGACGGGCTGCTGACAGATTACGACATCGTGGATAATTAGGCCCGCTGCACGATCCAGCGAACGCGTGCCGGTGTCATATGCAGCAGATCAAAGTGGAGGTCCGTGAGAAATACGGCGCGTATAGGGGCGGTGCTTTGGGGCCAATAGGGTGTCTGAACGTCGAGCCTATAGACCGTAAGGCTTTCGGGCTCGAACCAAAAGGCGTCCACCGCCAAAACCGTTAGCAGTATGGCTCCGGTACGATTCCGGGCAGCCTACTTCTCAGGCGGAGGAAGCTCTGCATATTTCTCCCATGCCTTCATTGCGAAATCATAGAGGTCGTCGCGGTCATAGGTCGCGAGCATGCGATCGGCGATGGCCATGTCAAGGGCCGCTTTGACCTTTGCCTGGTAGCCCGCCTTGTCGCCATAGCGTTCCGCTATCGACAGGCGCGGATCGCCGGTCGCCTCACGCTCGGCTTTCGTTTTGGCGAAGGGCAGGAAGCCGCCGTGTAATTCGGCCAGCAGGCCGAACGGCTGATAAGCTTCGGGGGGCGTGTACCAGGCGGTATAGGTGCCGAGCGGTACGGCCGCGAAGATGCCTTTGTAACCGCCTAGTTCATTGCCATCGGCATCAACCTGCGGCACCAGCAGCAGATATTGCCGCCCCGTCTTTGGCGGTTCATTGGCGATGATGCCGTGGCTGGCGTAAGCGGGGCCGAAATCGAGCTGCCAGACGGGGGGTGGCGCCGCCGGCACCTTGACGCCTTTCAGCGCCGGGAACATCAGTTCCGTTGCCGGCACCAGCGTGCTGCCGAGGTGCGGATAGACCGAAGGCGGTGGCTCAACGCCATCACGTATCCACATCATCAAGTCGTCTAGCAGGGCATTCAACGCGTTGAAATTGTCATAGTTTAGGTTGGAGCCGAACGGCGCCATGGCTTTTACTTCTTCGGGGTCGCGCACCGGACTGGGGTTATGGACGCTGGACGGAAAGTAATAGAGCCGCGAAGACGGGTCGAGTGGCAGTTCGCGTTTGCCGTCCGGGCTGACGGTCAGCAGCGATCCGATGCGGGCCCAGTACTCGGTCGAACTCATCGTGTGCATGATTTTCGGCATCGTGCCCTGTGCCCGCGTGGCATCCAGCGCTGAGGCATTACCCGTACCGTCGATATCCGGCGCGGCGGTTTCCGCGAACGGATACAGATCGACCGGGCGTAGGATACTGAGGACCGAATTGCCTGCTTCGCCTGGCATAGCATAGCGATGGTCGAAGCTGCCGCGACCGGCGCCCGCGCCGGAAATCAGCATGCCGTCGAAGACCCGTAGGCCGGTCTTATCGGCGTTGAAACCGCGATAGAGATAGTCGCGTAGGAACCGCGCGCTTTGCGAATAACCGAAGGCGATCAATGCGCTGGCGGCTTGTGGACGCGCGTTCAGGGCGGAGGCGACGCCTCGGCCTTTCAGATGATCGCCAAAATCCCGCACCGCCGCCAGGCCCAGACCGATCACCGGCGCCGGTGCGCCCTGATAAACCAGTTCATACAGGGTGTTTTTAGCCAGCGGAGTCTTTACATGCAGCGTACAGGCGTCGGGCGTCAGCTTTCCGCCCTTACTGTGGGCGAAGGCGAAGCTGGATCGCGGCAGCGCGCGGCCATGCGTGTTCAGGCTCTTCAGCGGGCGCAGTGTGGCGCCTTTTTGCACAACGTCGGCAGCGCAATAATTGTTATTGCCGTTCAGCGACAGTTCGCCATCCTTGAGGTCCTCCGGCAACAGCACCAGACGCACCGCACCCTGGCCGGTGCCAGTAGGCACGCTCAGGCCGAACTGATCCGCCGGCAAATCCGCCTGCCAGCCAACCCAGGCCAGGGTATAGCCATGGTCGAAGATCTGCGTGGTCCTGAATGCCAGATCGGTTTTTTTAAGAAGATCGAAACCGTCCGATTCGAAGAAGGTATAATTCATCTGCGTCACGCCGCGATTGGCGACTTCGATGACCGTGGCGCCGTTGGACTTCGACGGATCGGCCGGCCGCAGCAGCAGGAACGGCCCGGAAAATTCGACCATGCCGCTGGCATTGCGCGGTGCCAGGGCGACATCGGCGATACGGCGGCCGTCCGGGCCGTTAGGGTCTACCTGGTAATGCACCCTGCCGCGCAGCAGTTCGTAGGTACCCGTATTGCCCAGTACTTTGCCTTCCAGCCACGGGCGCTGCTCGGTGATATCGACGCGGGTCACTTCGGCCGATGCGATCTGCACAGATCCGACAAGCGCGGCTACAGACAGCAACAGGCAGGTGATGGCGCGCATAGGTGTCCCTCTATGTGAAAACGGCGTTACGCTACCATCAAATAAGGGCTTTGAAAATGCAGCTTTAACTTTTAAATTCAAACAACTTCTAGTCTGCTTTGCGCGCGTTTCCTTGAAACACAGATGACCGCAACGGGCGCTAACCGGCTGTCGCGGGCGGTGGTGCGTCCCACGACAGCTGGCACGCTATTTGGCGCGCTTGAGTTGGAAAAGCGGGCCGGTATAGGTGCGCACCGGGTTGCCGCGTTCCAGGTTCTGGTGGGCTGACCACTGTTCAAGCTGCGCTTCCTTGCGGGCCCCGGCGCGGCGGTCTTCGAGCAGTATGGCGAGTTTCAGCGTCGCCAGTTTGCGGTTTGCGTGCTGGGATCGCTGTTGCTGCGCCGTCACGACCAGGCCGGTAGGGCGGTGGGTCGCCCGAACGGCGCTGTCGGTCTTGTTGACATGCTGTCCGCCCGGGCCACTGGCCCGCATGGTTTGAAACGCAATGTCGTCTTCGCGCAAATCGGGCACGGTGTCGGGGGAGGGCGCAGGCGCCACCCCCACGAACCAGTTGCGCCGTTTGTGCCCCGGGCGAAAGGGGCTGTCGCCCACCCACAGGATGGTGCCCATTCGGTCGTTAGCAAACGCCTGGGCCTCATCACCGCTCACCCGCAACAGCAGAGAGGTCGGCAGGTCGTCCTCTGCCTCCAGAACCTCGCAGGTCAATCCTTGCTTGGCCCCTTCGCGCGTGAAGGCCTGGGCCAGGCGGGCCACCACCCACCGGCACTCTTCCGGGCCCTTGCCGGAGGTTAGATGCAGAATGATGTCCGTCATTGGGCCCTCGTTTTGTAGCTGAGCAACGGCCGGAGCCGGGCGATGACACGGATAAGGCCTGCGTCCTCAAGATCGGCGATGACGCCGGCTATATCCTTGTAAGCCTCCGGAGCTTCCTCGTAGATGAGGCGGCGGTCTTCGCAGATGACATGGCTGGACAGCTTTGTGCGCTGCAAGTCGGCCACCCGGAAGCGACGCGACAGGCGGGCATGGGCGTCGTTACGGCTCCATTTTCGCCCGGCGCCGTGGGCCAGTGAAAACAGCGCCTTATCTCCGCCGTCCAGCACGGGTTCGGCCAGATAGCTGAAATCGCCTCTCGATCCGGGGATGACGATGAGGCCGCGATCGGCCGGCGCCGCCCCCTTGCGGTGGAGCCAGCCCGTGCGGTGTTCGGTCACGCTGTTGTGGACGATGTCGAGACAGCGGCGGCCGGACAGACCGATGGCGTTCAGGAACCGTTCCGCGATTATGGTTCGGTTCACGACGGCCCACGCCACGGCCTGATCGTGCCGCAGCAGGTACGCCTTGGCTTCGGGGCGGGTGGCCAGCAGGCCCAGCTTGCCGGTCATGGCCATCTGTGCCTGGAGGATCGCCTGGCCCAAGCCGCGCGACCCGCTATGAACCATCATCCAGACACGGTCGTCGCTGAGATTGAGGGCCACAAACCGTTCCGGCGCATGGATGTCCTCGATGCGCTGAAACTCGACGAAGTGGTTGCCGCCGCCGATCGTGCCGAGACCCGGGCTGGCCAGGTCGATAGGCAGGCCCGCCGCGGCCAGGGCGTCTTCGACCGATCCGTCCCAGGGATCGTCTAGGCCATGGAGCTTGCGTTCCACCTGACCCACGCGGAACTTGCGCACCGCCAGGCTGGTTTCCCACAGCGCCATCCCGCAGCCGATATCGCTGCCGACCAGGTGCGGCCATATGCGGTCGGGTGACCAGAAGGCCGCGCCCACGGCGATACCGTTGCCGGCATGGAGGTCGGGCAGGCCGACGACCCGGCCCATGCCGTCAAGACGGGCCGTGGCATCGAGCTGATCCAGGGCTATGGGATCGAAACGCGCCGGGTCATGCCCAATCAGGGTGAGTTCACAACATGTTTTCATGCGTGGCCTCCCGTCCGTGCGTGGCGCACGTCAGTTGAGTGGAAGGCGCGGCGGCCATCCATGTGTCGATAGTTAGAAGAGTGAAAAGAAGCAGCGCTCAGTGCGCGGCTAAATAGGGTCAGGCGTGCGTTTGCGCCCGACAGGAAATTGCCCATGCAATCTGTTCCTGAAGCGTATGGATAGGGAAATCGATTTCGAGATTGAGGAACGTTGCTCGCATGATTTTCTCCTTTCCGAATTCAGGGACACGCCGGGACTGGCTATCCGGCCTCATAAGAGATTGTGCCGCAGAAATCAACCCGATTTGGTATTATATGCTCTGGACCCGCCTTGGTCGTTGCCTCCGCTAACCTGCCTTGAGTGGGTTGACTATATCCGCATTGCCGTGCGCCCGCAGCCAGATAGCCACGCGTGGCCAATTCAATCCGGTGTCGTGTCCTTATTGGCTGTATCTGCCCGTGTCAGGAAGGTCGTGAGCATATTATGGGCGCGGTCGACGGACTTTTGATCGTTGACCTTGCCGCGGGCCAGGATGATGCTTTCCTGGTTGGCGGGCGTAAGGCGTTTGAAGGCGGCATCGTCGGGATGCGGGGCGCTGTTGATGCAGGCTTGCTTGAGTTCCGGGTTTTCGGTGGACACGCAATCGACCAGGGTGCGGACGGCTTCGTCCTGCTTGCCGGTGGCGAACCGGACGGAGACATAGGCGGGGAGAAACGGTTTCTTGTCGCCGAACCGGGCAACGGCGGCGTTTGCCTGCGTTTCCGCATCGGCCCAGCGGCGCATGATCAGAAGCAGGTCCACGTGATCCTGGAAGGCCTCAACCGATTGGCCGGGGAGCAGATGGGCGGCGCGGAACTTGGCGTCGGCCTCGGCATATTTCTTCTCGCGTTTGAGAATGCGTGCCCGTTCGTTCAGCACCATGGGGGTGTTGCGAAAGCTGGTCGCTTCGGCCTTGGCGATGTATTTTTTGGCCTCAGCCAGATTGTTCTCGGCGCGCGCCGCGGACGCCGCATCGACCGCCGCCACGACGGCGGCGCCGTCTGAATATTCTGCGGATTTGCGCAAGGTGCCCAGCCAAGGCGTGACCGCTGAAACGGCATCGCCGTCGCCGTAGGCTGCCGTGGCATATGCGTCCAGGCCGACCGCGCGCTCTTCGGGCAATCTGTGGGTGCGGGTCAGAACGCCTTTGAGGGAGGTGGTTACGCGCTGACGCGCATCGTGGTTAAAGCTTGCCCAGGTCTTGTCGGTTTCGCTTTTCAGCGCCGTCTCATTGAGCTTGCCTTCGGCGATCAGCGCCGCCGCCGCCTTGGCTTGGGTTTCGGTCGCCGTCGCAAGGCTGGTTTCCAGATCGGTTTTGATCTTTTCGCTCAGGCTTTTTTGTTGTCCTTCGGACTGGGCCATGGTCTGAAACGCCACACCGACGGTACCGGCGACATTGTAGCCGGCGCGGGTGGCCAGGTCGTAGCCCAGGGTGTCGGCCTCATCTTCCTGGCTGCGTTTCCAGACCGGCGTGACCAGGACATCGAGGACGAGCCGGAGTTGTTGACTGCGATCGGCGGCTTCAAGCCGGGCATCGGTAATCGCGGCCTGGTCCTTGATGACAAACTGGTTGCTGATTTCGTTCCAGCGCGCCTGGGACAGCTTGGTGCCGTAATAATAGCCGTCCGACAGCGCACTGATCAGGGCGTTCTGCGCCTGGAGGCTGTCGTTGCGATTGAGGTGGCCTAAGGCGATATGGGCGTATTCGTGCGCCAGGATGAAGGCGATCTCGCTTTCGCTTTTGGCCTGAACGAGGAGGCCCAGATGCACCTTGATTGAGTTATCGGGCAGGGCTTCGGCCTGATAGACGTTCGTGCCGACAATCCGCACCTTGACCTGTTCCGGTTTCACGCCGGGCCATTGGGCGGCAATGGCATCGACTATGGTCTGCAACTGGGCGGTCACCAGCGGTAAATCGAGCTGGCGATCCTGATATTCGCCCCGGCTGGTCGCGCTGAAGGTATTGCGCGTGGTGGGGTCCTTCAGCGCCCCGGGGTCGATTTTACGGGCTGAGACCTGACACACATATTTGCCATTGGCGCCATTGACCGTGTACTTGCCGGCGACCTTCTTAATCTGCTTCATCGTGGCGCTGCCGGCGTTCTTCAGCGAGCCCATGAGCCCGGCTTTCTGGGTCTGACAGCCATAGTCCGACCAGTCCGCAGGCGGGCGGACCGGGGCGGCGACAACGGCAGGCGCGGCCGCAACCGGTTTGGCCGCCGTTTTGGGAGCGGTCAGCGCGCTTGCGGGCAGCAGAAGGCCGCCGAGGATCAGGGGCGGAAGAAAGGGCAAAAAGACAGGTGTGCGCATGGGGTCAGTTCGACTTCAGGACGCAACCGATGCGGCCTTCGCCCGACCCGGCGTTCTCAGCCCCGTTCGAGCGACCGGGCGGAATCCAGGCCAAAACGGTTGTTTCCGGGCAGGCAATGCCCGGGATTTCCACCTGGCCTTCCAAGACGTAAACACGCTTTCCGTCTAACATGAACGCCACCATATTCAGTTCTGGCTTCGCATCCACGATCTGTAGCGGCGGTTTCGGCAGCAGGCTGGTTTTACGCCGTTCGATGAACTTTCCATCCGCATCGTAGAGTTTGGTTTCCACCATGGTGAAACCGGCGATGTGGGGCGGTGAATCGGCGGCCAGAGCGGCTTGCGCGGATGCTGTGGCTGCCCCCAGGGAGAGCATGGCGGCGAGGAACAGGAAATGGGCTTTCATTGTGTCGGCTCCTTGGCTTGGGGGGAGGGGGGGATAGGCGGGGTAGTGGGAATAGGGGGGCTAGGGCAGGCGGCTTCGGCCCGCGCGGCACGCACGCCGCTTTCGATGTCGAACCAGGCGCGCAGGCGGCGTAAATCTGAGGCGAGGTGGCTGCCGAACGGTCCCCGGTCGAGAAGGCGCAACATGTCTTCGCCCACGGGTTGCTGGCGTTGCAGCAATCCTAAGGTTAGCGCCGTGGCGCCGACGCCGAGCCAGTTGATGGGCTCCTCACGCAGCCCCCAGATGCCGATGGCGACGACGGTAATGATCAGAAGCAGGCTGATGCCGAGGAGAACGCCATAGAGCCGCAGGGCCGCCGCCAGCGGCGCCTCACCCTCCGGCGATGCCTCGTCCAGATGGTGGCGGCGCAGGGCGCCCCAATGGCCCAGGACCAGAAGACAGAACAGAAGGCCGGTTTCCAGGATTTTGCCGCCGTCCAACACGGGCACGGCGACCTTGCGGTAGTGTTTGCCATATTCAATGAGGTTGTCGAGCGCCATCGCGTGGATAAATGCGCCCGGAACGGCTCCTTTGAGGGGGCTGTCGTGCAGGTCGGACCCGCGCGTGAAGTTGGGGCCGATGATCACAAGCCTGTCCTTCAGTAGGTCCTTGGCCTGTTCCGGCGTGAGCAGGTTCAGCGCATGATAGGGGTAGCTGCGGCTATAGTAACAGTCGGGCTGCGACGGATCGATATTAAGCACCGACCGGACGATCCGATCGACATATCCCAAAATCGGCAACCCTATTTCCGGCACGGTACAGGTAAACCGGTTGTTGTAGCGCGTGTTCAGGTGGGATTGTCCCGGTGCCGGGCGCGCACCCCACACGATACTGAGAGGACGGGAAAAGTCTTGCGGCCAGGTCGCGGGGGTTGCGCCGGTTTCCAGGTCCAGGGGGCTGGCGCCGGCGACCGCGTTAAAAGGCTCGCACGCCGAAGCGGGCGCCAGGCAATAAGCGGCATAGAGCGCCGCGGCCGGACTCAGGTCCGACAGCTGTGGTGAGCGTAAATCGCCTTCCAGGGTCGGCATAGGGTAGGCGCCTTTATCGAAGGTGACGTCGGCGACAACGGTGCGTTCGGCCAGTTTGGCCTGAAGCTCAGTCGTCATGGGGGACATGTCTTTTGCCGGCCGGCCCACCATGACCGGCGTGCCGCCCGTTTTGACGATGCAGGCCAGTTTGGCGAAATCGCTGGCGTGGCAGGCCGGCAGATGGCGCCATTTGTCGGCCTGGGTGCTGATCTCGATTTCCTGCAGCAGGGCCCAATGGCCGCACTCTGCGGCCTGTTCGCTGCGGTAGGGGGCGCCTTCGGCCAGAACCGCCGAACAGGCCGACTGAGACTCCTGAGAGAGGTCGCGCAGGTCGCCGAAGAAGGTAAAATCGAGGAAAATCGCGCGCGGCCTATTGGCCTCCCCATCACCCGCCGCGTCGCGTATCCGCGCGATGATATTGGCGTAGTCGGTATAGGAAGGCGGCCAATCCTGAACCTCCATGTCTTTGTGGAGGTTGGCCACATTGGTGTCGTCGATTGTAATGACCGACACGAGCGCCTGGCCGCGTCCGCTGTGTCCATAGGCTGGGGCCATAATGCGTTGGATGACCGCATCGCTTACGGCGTCGGAGGCGCTGTCGAGGCTGAACAGATCCAGCTTGGATATGGCAAAAGCCGACAAGGCGGTGAGCAGGCTCACAATTAAGATACGTAGATACACCCCCAAACCCCCCGGGCGTTGCCGCGTGCATTAAAATCTAAACGTCGATACGCTCCTCAAACGCCACAAAATGTAACGGTGATATTACAGGCGTAAGGCAGATTTTGAGGCTATGCAACCCAGGGATTAACTATTTTTTCACTATCATTTACGAATGCACGCGCTTAAAATTTCCGTCTGGGCGGAGGGCGTCATCCTTAAGGCCAGCGTATTGAACATGTGATTGGCGTGTCGATTGACCGGATCGGCCATCTCGCCCTGAATCTTGCCTTTAATGCCGGACTAATATTCCAACTCACGTTTATCTTTCGGAGTCGCCATGCCCCAACAACCGACGGCTCGGTCATTCTTTCAGTCGTCGGTCTATTTGAAGGGACGGTGGCTGTCCTGCGCTCTGCCACCCCTGGCGTTTATCGCCCTCGAAGAAACGCCGGGCCTTAGCGGCTTAAATGGCATCAACGCGGCGGCCTTAATTGTATTAAGTCCGGTTGCTGTCGGTGTTGGGTTTGGGCTGACGGCTGGCATTGTTAAGTTGACGCGGTGGATTGGCGGGAAGGTCAGGATGCGTTCCCGGGCAGGTTTAGCGGGATTGATGTTGACGATCGTTGGCATTCTGAGCCCTCACGCATATTTGGATGGCGACTGGCTGCTATTGGGCGTGATCGAAATCGCCTCACTCCCGGCTGCCCTCCTGCTTGCGACCGTTCAGACGCCCAAGCGTGAGGACAGCTAATTCGCCTTCTCGATGGCGGTTAGTCTTATGCAGCAATCTTGGTTTTCGGGAGGTAGACAGTGGAAGATATATTAGAAGTGCCAACCTTTATAAGGACGTACCATTACGGAGACGGGCGGGAGTTGCCTGTCAAGATTTGGGCGCCAGATGAGTCAAGTGTGCCCATGTTTTGTTGGTTTAAAATTGGCGACGAAAATATTCGGCGGGCGCCCGGTTTAGACCCATTGGAGGCCTTGTTTAATGCCATGAAAACCATTGAAATGCTGCTGAGCGGGATTAGGAATAACCGCGATCAGGGTTTGCACTGGAAAGACGCGACCAAAGAGGGTGATCTGGGTTTGCCCGCTTTTTATGGCCTGGAGCATCAAGTCTCCGACCCAAAAGGCGTAGACGGCTAGCCTTGCCGGGACATGAGGGGGGACGATGACGGCGAGATCTGAGACAGCACCGAACCGGTTTTTGGTTGCCGTTGGGGGATTGATTAGCGGTGGCGCTGTAGCCAGTTGGTTCGCACTTTCCCACTTCGTTGACAAATGGCAAGTCAGCGGACCCCGAACACCGCGGGGCGACTTCATCTATGGGTATATCGAACATGGCCGTTTGACTTACTTTAACGCCATGCAGTCGACGGCGTCGCATCTGTATATTCCACTCTGGTGCATTCTGATGGTGGGTATATTAATCGCCTACAGGGCCTATGGGGAGAATGCCTTTAGCCGGGGCCGTTTTACCCCGGCTCATTTACCCCTCCTGGCTTTCCAAATCCTGGGGGCGATGGTCGCAATCGGGATCATCTTCTTTTTTGGCCATGCGATTCTCAACGCGCTGGTGAGCAGTCCATTCGGCCCCAGCAATGACGATCTGAGTATGGTCACCCGAAACTGAGATATATACGACAGCGCGCGATGATGGGGGCCATGCAGTCAATTTTACATCTTTTCAGCCTGAAAAGCCGGCTTAATCGAAAAGCCTTCTGGCTCAACTGGTTGGTGCTTTTTGTCATCTCCATTTGTCTTGCGAGTATCTGGCTTAGGATAGATGGGGATGAGGGGGTGCTGACGGCGACACTGGTGATCCTGCCTTTCCGTTTGCCTGTGCTGGTGCAGCAGGTGTCCATGTATGTCCGCAGGCTGAGGGACGCCGGAATGCTATGGGCTCATGTGCTTTTTTTGCTGGCGGTTTATACCGTAATGACTGTTGTGGCCCTTTACCTGGCGCCTGCCGCCATTGACGCGCGAGCAGAATGTCAGCTTACTGGGTTTGATAACTGTGGGGATGCTGATGGCTTCGAAGCGTTTACGTTTCTCTTTGGTATTGGCCCTTTGACGGGTTTGCCCGGACCCTTATCGTTTTTCTGGGCCTTGTCCGTGGGCTTGGCCAAACCGCGTGGTCGCGCCGTTGCATCGGCAAGTCCGGCGCAATAACGCGCTGGTGAGCAGTCCATTCGGCCCCAGCAATGATGATCTGAGTCTGGTCACCCGGAACTGAGATATACTGAAGCGGGCGATGGGGGCTCAACCTAATGATGATGAGGCGAGATATCAGATTATATGCGGTGGCTGTGATCGCCGTGATCAGTCTCGCCATTTTAGGTGGCTATATTATTCTGTCTGCGCAGAGAAAACATGTAAATCATTCGCCTGAATTTTTAAAAAGTGAGTTTTTGAAGGGCAATGTAAAATATTACGATGAGATGTTTATGTATATAAATTACAACTCAAAAAAGCTTAGCCAGGCTGATCACCTGTTGTTGCTAAAGAAGATGGCTGATGCCGGCGGGTTCGTCTACAAAAGGCATTATGCCTATGCGCTTATGCGTTATGATATGTGTGAGGAAGTGGTTAAATATATAGCTGACGAGAAGATTGCGAGCCGGTTTGCAAATCGGCCTGACGCTTTGCAATTGGTATCTGACAGCATGGGGCAAACGGGTCAATTTTGTCCGCCTTTTCATACGACTAAAGTCAATTTGACCGCCAAAGTTAAATCCGTTTCCTCTAACATTGCCATGTTCAAAGGCTATGACGCCGTCTGCGGGACTGTTAATGGCCGTCGCTTTTATACTTACATATTCTCTGATGACCCCAGAATAGAGGGCATTGGAGAGGCGGTGGATGACAACAATTGCCGCTTTGATGAGGGGTATGCGGACTACTGCCTGGGATCGCCTGTCGCGGGTAAGCAGTGTCGCGGATTTGACCCTGAAAAAAGCGAGGACATCATCTATCCGCCTCGAAATGTCGGCAGTCGCTGATTTTAGGAGAAATTGGCACGCCTTCGCCTACCTTGTCGCCGTCGGCCCTGTGGGTTAGCGTGATCGGATGCAAAGACTATTGTTTATCTGTTCGGCAAACCGGTTACGCTCTCCCACCGCGGAGCAGGTGTTTTCCCAGTATCCAAATGTCGAGGCCCGCTCAGCCGGTTTGAACAATGACGCCGTCGATCCCTTGTCGCCCGAGCATTTCGAAGACATTGACCTAGTTTTTGTCATGGAAAAGGCCCACCGCAGCAAACTGAGCCAGACATATAGGGCGTACCTGAAATCTGCGCGCGTCATCTGCCTGAACATCCCAGATGACTTCGAATACATGCAGCCGGAACTCATTACCCTCCTGAAAGCGCGTGTGACGCCGCACCTGCGATAAGCGGGAGGCGCAAATAACCGAGGCAAATTCGAATAACGGGTGTACATATGTTCGCGCGCTGTTTCTTTGCGGGCGACCCACGCACATCAAACCGAACGAGGACCAGGATATGACTTTAAGCCATCGCCTTACGCGCCTATTCCTTTGGGTGTCGGTCATCGGGGGTGGCTTCCTTCTGGGGGCCAAGGTCTTTGATACGGTGGTCCTGGCCGGGGCGTGGAACCATGCCGTGCCGGACTCGCTGCGTTACCTGCCCTATGGCAAGGATTTCCCGATCGATACGGGAAGCTTTTTCATACCGGTATCGGCGCTGCTTCTGATCAGCAATTTCGGGGCCACGATATCGGGATGGCGAACCCCGTGGCGCTACCGCGTGTATCTGGTTGTGCCCGCCCTGGGCATCTTCGCGGCCTTGGTGTTTACCGTTGTTGTGTTCTGGCCGATGAATGCGTCCTTGTGGTACTTTGCCCACCACCCCGAACGCGTGCCAAACTTAAGCGCCGCCGACGTTGTAGCCCTGGGCCGGCAATGGGTGTGGCTGGATTGGGGGCGAATTGCGGTTGCCGCCGTGTCTTTGCTGGCGTCGTTGCGCGCCTTTGGCCTGCCGTTTCCCGAAAAATCCGCCCCGCGCGATCCGCTTTGGGTAAAGCTTGCCCTGGGCGTGTTTGTCGCGCTGGCGGTGGCGTTCGTCATCTACTTCGTCAGTAATATTTGACCGAATACCGAAGCACGATTTGGAGTTTTGCTAAAGCAACAAACCATTTCAGAGCCTGCCACTACGGATTGTTGCTGGCCATTTCAAAGCCGAATAGATTTATACCTTTTAATTGGGCTAAATTTAAGAATTCAACGACGTTAGCCCAGCTCAAATTTATAGAGGCCAGTCTGAATTCTTTGTTTCCTCTGGAGCAGACGATCTGAACAGAATTGTTGGATCGTCTTATCGATGTCACGTCCTTCCATTGGATACGCATATGTTGTCTCAGTAAGTAAAAAACGATGATTTGATCCTCGGTGACCAAGACACGCTTTTGCAAGCCGGCAACCAGAAGAACACCCGCCGGCAAGCTAAACCCCAGGATCAAGCCGATCCACGGAACAAAATCCTTGGCTAAATCCCCCTGTAAAATGCCGATGAATCCGTATTGCGCCCCAGAAAAAATTGAGATGAGCCATAGCCAGGTGCAAAAAAACGGCTCTCTAAGTACCAAGGAATGTCGAGTTTTGCGCAAGATAAATGCAACTGGGACAGCCAGGGCCAAGAGGAAGGCGCACGACAGCCAGAAGAACACTGCCTTACCTTCATTTGACGTCGCCAGCTTAAAAAAGGCGGTAAAAGGCCAATCCTGCATCGCTCAACCCCCACGGTTGTGAGACTTGTGCACACCGGAAATCGTCGGTCAAGCCAAGTGCGGGTTTTGCGCGAAAGGGTGAGGGGGGAGGGCGATCTATATCCCTATCCGCCGGTCTGGTGGCTGGCCCGGGCGATCAACTGATCGACCGCCTTGGCGACGAGGGGCTGGACCTGGGCGGCGGGCATATTGGCCAGGGTATGCAGGTCATAGGTTTGCCCCAGCTCTTGCGCCACCAGGAAGCCGAGATAATAGCCGCGGCGTTGCGGCAGGTCCGACACCTTGGGGCCGCCGAACTGGAACAGGTCGGCATAGGCCGCCTGATCCTGCGTCATCATAACCGCCTTCAGGGCCAGCAGGGACGGCAGCAGTTTGGCACGCGTCGCCGCCGCCATGTTGTCCGGCAGGATCAGCAGAAGTTCGTCTTCGTTGGCAGTGGGATCGAGTTTCGACGACACATAGACCGCCAGGCCTTCGCGCCACAGGGAACACCAGGTCTCCGCGCAGGGGCCGAGGCGGGGCTGGTGGTAGATGTGGAACAGCTCATGGTGGAAGAAGGCGGATTCGTCATGGACGTTGGCATTGTGGTATTTCACCATGCCATCGACGCCGAAGACCAGGACCGATTTGCCGTCGATCTCACGCGTGCCGCCATCCATTTCGCCGAGCGAATGGAGAATCCACACCGGGCTATCCGGATGAAAATCGGGGAAGGCCTGCATGAAGACCTCGGTATTGCGCGGCAGATCTTTGGCGATGGCCGCGACCTTGGCGGCGTAGGCGTCGCGGATAGGGCCGAACGCCGTGATAGACGTCTCGATCGTGCCGTCGCGGAACGCCCAGGTCGCCTTGCCGCCGAAGCGGTCGATACCGTAGAAGCTGGGGAATTTCGACGCTACGTCACGTTTGAAGATCGCCACGCGTTCCGGCATCGGTTTGTCCTGGGTCGCATCCCAGAAGGTCAGGAAGTCGCCGGCGATATCGTGCACGTCGAGGGTCGCGGTCTTCGTCGCCGTCACAGGCGTCTGGGGCTGGGTCGGTGCCTGGGTCGGTGTCTGGGGCACTATCTGGGCGACGGCGATCTGACCTGACCCAAGCGCCATCGCCGTCAGCGCAAACGCAATTGTTTTCGCGATAGCCGTCATGGTTTTCCCCTCCCGAATTGCAAACAGATGAAACGAGTTCACACCACCAAACGCCGCCTTGTCAAAGGAATATCGCGCACCGCGTCCAGAGAATACTCATAGGGTCTGGGCGTTACGATCCGCTGCCTCGCCACGCCGTCGGCGCCAAGGGCTGGTGGCGGTAGGCCGCGCGGCCAAAGGCCAGTTCCAGATAGGTCCAGATCACGCCGAGCCCGTAAATCGCCAGGACAGTCAGGGTGAGAAGAGTCGGCACATAGGCCATATCGATCCCTAGCCAGGTCGGTTCCCCCGCGTCCAGGCTATTCAGCGCGACCATCCCGAACGCTCCAGGCGTTGCGGCAAGGCCGTAGAACCAAAGGACGTTTTTCTGGCCAAATCTGAGCGCCACGGGAATCATGGCGGCGGCAAACGACAGGGCCGTCAGGACAAAAACGCACCGGGCGATTACCCACGTCACGTTCACCGCGTAGGGATTCATGATTGCCGTTACAATCATCATCGCGCCAAACACCGGGAATTGGGTAGTCACGGACATCAGGTGGAGCATCAGCGTCCGTTGCAGGGCGGAGAGCGGCAATCCGGCCAGTACGCGCTGCGACAAGAAGGGCACATATCCGATGGCGGTAAGGGTTCCGACGAGTGGGACGTATTGAAGAATGTCTTGGGCGTCAAAGGTCTCGCCCAATGGCGTGACACCGCAGGCCAAGACGATCGCGATAGCGACTACCGCCGAGATGAGCAACACAGTCATGGCGACTTTCAAGGCAAGCCTAAATAAGGCGTTCCAGCCGGTCGCGGATTTAGTGGCGTCAGCCGAGCGGTCTGGCGCCGGTGATTTCTGCGCCTTTAATCGCCGGGTATTGGGTAACGCAAGCGGGAGGCGCGCGCTCAGTCCGTACGCGACCGCCGCCAAGGTGACGGAGAGGGCCGTGCCGGCCAGTATCTCAGGTCGGAGGGTGGAAAAGGCCACAACGCCGGTCCAGCGGAACGCCAGGCTCAAAATGGTCACGATGAAAACGATCGTGCCGGTGGTGGCGCCTGACGGTCCGAAGGTTGAACTCAAAACGCGTGTTACCGGCAGGATCGCCCCCATCAAAAAAACCAAGGTCAGTTCGGCGCCGGCGTAAACGCAGATATCCACCCCGCTTACGCCCAACCAGCCGAAGCCTGCGCCAACAGAGGCGGCAATGCCGACGGTAATAAGGACGGCCAGGAAAGGCAGCCCCCACAGACACCACCATTGCGCCTGTCCCAAATCCTTTGCCGACACCGGCAAGATGCGCCATGTGCTGGCTTTTTGAGTGACGCCTAGGGTGAAGGACCAGGTCATAAAAATCATAAAGAAGTTGGGCGACATGTTTCCTTGCATCCACAGGGCCGCCATAAGGCCAGAGATGATCCAGAGCATCAGGCCAATCCCGACCTGAAGCCGGGGGGAGAGATCGAGCACCAGCCGGCGCACATTGGGCGACATCATGCGGCGACCTCTGGCGTGTGGGCGGCAAGCGCCACGAACAAATCTTCGAGCGTCATGGGTATGTCGGCGACGACCTGCAGGTTCCAGCCGGTGAGCGCATCGTCGAGGCACAGGCTGCGGTCGATGAGCAGCCGGACGCGGTTGTCTTGTCGGGCGAGGACGCGGACGCCTTCGATAGTGGGTGCGCGGCCTTCGATCAGGCCATCGATCTGGCGGTAGCGATCCAGCAGGCCATCCATGGGCGCCATGGCGATCAGTTGCCCCCCGATCAGAATAGCGCATCGGTCCGCCAGCCGCTCAAGATCGTCCAGTTGATGCGACGAGATGACGACGGTGCGGCTCTCATTTTTTACGATCTCGAGAATCTCATGAAACAGTATGCGTCGCGCATTGACGTCGAGACCCACGGTCGGTTCGTCGAGGAGGAGGATATCGGCGGCGCGCGACAAGGCCATAATCAGAGATAGCTTGATACGCCCGCCAAACGACAGGGTGTGGATCTTGTCGGTGCGTTTCAGTTCGAAGGCCTTAAGCAGGCGGTCGCACCGTTCGGCGTCCCAGTCCGGGTAGAAGCCGCGAATGAAATCGATGGCGCGGCCGACGGTCCCCCAGACGTTAAAATTGAGGTCCGGGTTGACGTAGGCGACCCTGGCCTTGATGGCGACCTCATCGACGGGCTGGCTTAGGCCCAGGATTTGGATATGGCCTCGGTTTGGCCGCCCCAGTCCCATGATGAGGTCGAGCAGGGTGGTCTTGCCTGCGCCATTGGGGCCTATCAAGGCCAGTACGCAGCCACGGGGAACGGTTGTGTTGATCGGTCCCAACGCGAATGTGCCCGATTTGCAGTACAGGTCGCTAAGTTCAATCGCTGGCGTCGTGGTCATGCCTGATCCCCCTGATCAATAATCCGCTGTAATAGGGCTTGAATATCCGTGTCCGACAGGTCGGCGGCGCGGGCATATTGTACGGCCGCCCGCAAAGCCGCCGTGGCGGCTTCGGCCTTTTCCTGACGCACCTGGCGCAGGCCCGCGTCGGTCACAAAGGCGCCCAGGCCTTGGCGCAGGTAAATGATGCCATCGCGTTCCAGTTCTTCGTAGGCCCGTTTGACGGTAATCAGGCTGACCATCAGGTCGCCGGCCAGCACGCGCAGGGACGGCAGCGCCTCTCCGGGTTTGAGCCGCCCCGCAGCGACCTCACGCTTCACCGCCAGCACGATCTGCTCGTAAAGCGCGCCTTCCGACGCGTGGGAGATGGGGCCAAACCTGATGTCGAAGCCGGACTGGGTCATATAGTGTGTATATTGTATATACACAGATGCGGCAAGGGCTGTTTATTGCGCGGTCGGGCGACCACCGATATAGCAACGGGTTTAGTCCATATGCTTCAGCTCTGGCCAGGCGGTGGCCAGATCGACCTTAAGGCCCTGGCACCAGGCGATGATCTTGCCGTTTTCGCTGTGCATCGCGTCAGGTGAGAAGGTGGTGCGGTAGATGGTCGTCTTCTGGCAATAAGGATATAGCCGCTCCGGATGGTTTTGCACGACCAGTAGGTGGACCGGATGCTGACCGCGCAGGCCCCAGAAATAATACTGGTTGTGGCCGCTGAGCGTAGGCGGCAGACCGTAGGGCTTGCCGTAAATGTCGAGGGCGGCGGCTTCGCCATAATTATCGACCTTGATGGCCGTTTTGGCGCGTTCGCTGGCGGGGATCTGGTTCCAGGCCGTTCCGACCTGATCGGTGAAATCGCGCCAGCCTAACTGGTCGGCAAAGACCTGGGGCAGGAGCGTGCCCGCGAAGCTTTTTTCCTGCTGTTGCGGCTTTAAGGGGAAGTGTTCGATAAAGGTTTTCAGCTCTGGCACCGTAAGGACCGGTAGGGCCAGGGGTGATATCCAAGCCGAAAAGGCGATGGCCGCGACAACCCATCCCGCCAGGGCGATGCGGCCGGCAACCGGCTTGACCCAATGGGCGATCGACACGGCGCCCGTAATGAACAGGACGGGGTAGGCCGCCGCCAGATAGTAGTCCTTGCCGTGGCTCACCATGACGAAGACCGCAAAAACGACAAAGGCGATGGGCACAAAGCGCATGACACGCAGGCGGTGGATAACAAAGGGCCCGACAAGACCGGATAGCCAGACTGGCGCCAGCAAGGGGCTCATGATCAGGATTTGATTGAGCACGAAGGCCACAGGGGGCGTTTCGGCGTTCTTTGCCTTGGCTGCGGCGGCCAGTTCGAGGAAAGGAAACCCGTGCAGGGCTTGCCAAATTACGGACGGCACGGCGATGACGGCCGCCATCGCGATGCCGATCCACATGTCCTTTCGGAACAGAAGTTTGCGTTCCGGTGTTGCCAGTAATCCCACGGCGAGGCAGACACACCACAGGACCAGCGAATATTTGATTTCCAGGTCGATGCCCGCGATCAGGCCGCATAGCCATAAGGCGCGGCCATCACCGGTTCTTGGGCCGGTTCTGGCGGCATGAACCAGACAGAGCGTGATCAAGGTCCAGGCTAAGGGATCGAGGGCGGTGGTGTTAAAGGTGGCGGCCATTCCCATCAACAAGGGGGCGATGGTGACGCAGATCGCCGCTCCGGTCGCCGCGACCGCGTCGCCGCCCATGGACCGCGCCGCGCGCGCCGCGATCCATGCCAGGGCGCCCGCAGCCAGGGTCGCCGGAAGTCGCAGCATCCAGACGCTGTGGCCCAAGGCATAGAGTCCGGCAGACAGCAGGGGCACAAGCGGCGGCTGGTCTGCATAGCCGAAGGCCGGATGTTGCCCGCATACGATGAAGTACAGTTCGTCCCGGAAGATGTCGTAACGGCCCGCGAACGCCGCATGCAGGCAAAAGGCCACCGCGGCCAATCCGGCGGCCACATAATCGATTTTCGCCCGTGACGGTGTCGACGTCATTTCCAGTGTCATGGCCCAGTCTCCTTAAAGCCCAGTCTCCTTAAAGAACAGTCTCCTTAAGGCTTGGCCTGCTTGCCATCTGCGTTTTCAGCTGACCAGCCCAAAGCCATTACTGGCAGCAGGACTGGGACGAACGGGGATGAGTGGCAACCGTCCAGGGACGAGTGGCGGGTATGGCGGGACAAGCGCGGGGCGTGACGCAGGACCCGAACGCGTTACGCCAATCCACGCTTTACCGCCTGCAGTGTGGCTTCGGCCCGTGAGGAAATATTCAGCTTCTGGTAAATCGTCTTCACATAACCGGCAACGGTGGGCGGGCTGAGCATAAGATGACGCGCGACTTCGGCAATGGTCAGGCCCCGGGCCAGGAGCGCCAAGGTTTCGGTTTCGCGGCCTGTAAGCGCAACCTCGCTGGACGGGCGCAGATGCGTCCGGAAATGACTTAACAACCGAAGCGCAATTGAGGGCGACAGGGGCGGCTCACCCTGCTCGATACGCCGCAAATAGTGCACAATCATTTCCGGCTCCTGGGTTTTGAGCAGGTAGCCGCGGGCCCCGGCGGACAAGGCTTCAAACAGGTGCCCATCGTCGTCATAAATGCTGGAAACGACGGTGATGACCTGGGGAAAGGCCGTGCTGATTTCGGCGATGATATCGACGCCGGATCCGTCGGGAAGACCCAGGTCGACGACCGCCAGCGTAAATGCGCCAGGCGAGGCGCCGGCCAGCCATTGCCGGGCCTCCTTAAGGCTGCCGGTCACCTCGACCCGGACATTTTCAAATGCGGTCTTCAAGGCTTCGGTCATGCGAATCTGGTTCGGGGGCTGATCTTCGACCAGCAGGCACAGATCCTGGTTTGTCATCTCGGCTTTTCCATAGTCAACACGGGTGATTGCAAGGGAAATCGGAAGGTCGTAACCACACCCTCGGCGCGGTTGCGGAACCGAACCTCGCCGTTAAGCTGACCCAGCCGATCGCTGATATTCTTAAGCCCATGGCCGTTCCAGATTCCATCTGTCACCGCCTCTGGAAAGGCCTGACCGTTATTGCCGACCTCTCCTGTAACGCCGGATGCATCTAGGGCTATCCGAACCGTAACCTGAGTGGCGCGCGCGTGTTTGATGATATTGGTGACAAGTTCACGCACGGTGGAGGTCAGCCCTTTTTTCTGGCGCGCGGACAATAGAAGGTAGGGGGCCTCTTCTGGCCATAGCGGCCAGTCAAGCTCTATTCCTGCGACATCGAGACGTCGCGCGGTTTCATGCCTGATATCGGCCAGGACGCGATCGAGCGGCGCACCCTCGGTAACAAGAGCTGTGGCGATTTCCCGGATATCATTGAGCGCGCCATAAATGTAAGGCCGTACCCGATCATCCGCCACTGTCAGTCCCGATACAAGTTTCGCGCCGACATCGTCGTGCAGATCCTGCGCCAGCCGTTGCCGTTGTTCGGCGGCGCCACGTTCATATGCCTGAAGCCCCATCGCGGCCTCTGCGGACAGGCGGATCAGTTGGTCTACCAAGCGGGTGTCGCGTGGTGAAAACAGGCCTCGTCCCGAATGCGGGTAGGACAGGCGCAGAGGTGGCATGTGGTTCAGGCCGGGCACGCACATATGAAGGCCTTCCGCCTCAAGCCGCGTTTGCGCCACATCGGCCGCCAGGATTTCGATCGACATCGGGGAGAACAGGGTGTGGAGCAGGGCGTGCCACCGGGCCTGACGCTCCGCCGGCTCTATTGTGAAGGCCATGTCAAGCGCACCGGCAAGCCGTTCGCTTTCGTTCAGAGCCGATACCCGTACAAAATGGCGCCACAGTTTTTCGCGGACAGGCAGATATACAAAGGCAATCAGCAAAAGAGACAGGGCAACCGCCGACGGTTTGGCAAGTCCGACCAGATAGACCAGACCGGCGTCCAGCCCTATGAACAGGCCAGCCGCCACCACGAAGAAGAATATGCGAAAGGCCCAGTCGCCGACCTCAAATAATCGGAAGCGGGCAACCCCGAGCGCCACGCCGCCGTACAGGAGCAAGAAGCTGAGAAAGGTCAGGCTTTCCGGCATGTTGTGAAACTGGCCCTGCACCAGATAGGCCATGACGATAACGCCCCACGACCCGCCGCCCGCCATAACCGCCAGTCCAAGCCAGATCAGGGCCGCCCGCGCGCCAGGAGACGCGCGCGACAGATAAAACTGGACGCCGATCAGGATAATCACCAGCGCGATAACGATAAAGCAGTAGGCGAGGATGCCGATGGGGCCGCCAAGCAGACGCAACTGGTCGAGTACGAACACCGGTATCCCTGTCGCCATGCAAAGCCAGAATTGCCGGCGGCTCACAAGACGCTGCGGAAATTGCAGGAACAGACCGATAAGGGTCATGCCGAAAATGACGGTGGCCAGGTGGTTGAGCGCCGTGCTGGCGACGATCATCTGAGGAGACAACGCGACCGGCCAGGCATACAGCGGGCCCGAGGATGCCGCGGCCAGCAGCATGCCGAAACCGTTGACGGCCAGGGTGCGGGTCGTAACGTCGCCGGGTTTCAGCGCCCAGACCCAGCCGCCGATGAGGAAGGCCGTAACGCCGACCAAAAGCGATACCCAGAAGCTGTAGCTGAAGCCGGACAGTTTGAGACCTGTAACGGCTTTTTCGAGCTCGACCGACGTGCCGGCAACGACACTTGTCACCCTGACCGACCGGCCGCTCAGCGTTTCGACGAGTTGACCCTGCCGTTGGATGTATCGGTCGAAGGCGGCATAGGTTTCGGCACCGTCAACCTGGGCCACGATATCCGAGCGCTCCAGCCGGAACGGCACCGCCTGGTCCGGTCGCCTCAAGGCCAGAACGACCGCAGGTGCGCCGTCCGGGCCTGTCACGTAAAGCCGGTCCCCTTGGCGGTAAGCGCCGTCAAAGGTTTTTCCCTGAAGCGCGGCAAGTATGCTGAACACGATCGCTAAACCGGCAATCGTCAGGATCAGCGCGTATTTCCAAGTGCCGGCGCCGTCAAGTCTCTTCACTAAGTTAACGATGTGATTGGTCACCCGGCCCCCTGGATACAGAGATAACATTGGATTTTATTTTGGTCATCCCCCCTGTTCAGAGGGTGACGGGCAGGAATGTCGCGCATAGCGTCCGGAAAAACCGCCACAGTCGTGGCGCATTGACATGCGGAGCGTCCAGCCATGAACACATTTTTTTCGGCCCTTAGTCTCGCCGTGGTTTTGGGCGCCGTGGGTACGGGGCAGCCCGCCCTTGCGCTCGGTGGCGAGAAGACCGCCAGCATTCAGGCACCGATGACATTCGATCCCCATGCCGCGCACGAGGCAGATGCGGATACCTTGTTTTGGGTCAATCAACCGGGGGGCGCCAAGGGGCTGAAAACCGTCATCATTCCCTTTTTCCAGATACAGTTTGTTCAGGACGCGCAGGCCAATGCCACAGCCGGTGGCGGCGCGCATTCGAAAACATCGGTGCATCTGGAAGGACCAACGCCGGACCAGATGCAGGCGATCACGGACGAGGTCTATGCCAGCTTCGTATCCGATTTGAAGAAAGCCGGGTTGGAGGTCGTTTCACCCGAACAGGCGCGCAGCTTTGAGGCCTATAACGAGATAATGAACGCATCGAAGCCGTCGGGACAGAGCGTCAAAGGCATGAACGGGGTGAACTCGCTCTTTTATGCCCCCACCGGAATGAACTTCTATTTTCTGCCGACCATGTTGCCGGAACTGGCCGGTGGCGGCTCGATGACGGCCATCGGCAATACTCAGATTATCCGTCGGGAAGCCGAGCTCATGACGCAGTCCGGGGCGGCGGTCGTGGGATTCCGTGCCGTGGTCGATTTCGCCACCTTGTCCGCCAGCGATCGCAAGGGGCTGCGCGTCTTTTCCCGCACCGCCAAAACCGCGGCTGAATTCGGCCTGGTCATCAAACCCGTCGCCACCCAGGTGTTCCTGATAACACCGGCGGCAAAGGCGACCATGATCGATCCCCAGAGCCGCATGCGGCTGGAATTGCAGGCACCGCTTGTCCTCGACAGCGCCGCAATCCGGTCGACCGACGAAAACAGCACAGCGGGCCAGAAGCGGGGGGAGGCGATAGGTAACGCTATCGGGTTCCTGGCCGGTACCGGTATGAGCAAGACCAAGTCCTTCGCCGTCGAGGTCGATCCGCAGGTGTGGCAATCCGATGTGACCGGCGCCTTGAAAGGCGTATCCGCCGCCGCGGTCGCCCGGCTCAAATCAGGCCTATAACCAGGGATTGGAGACCAATGAAACGCATACTATCCGTCATCGCCGTATCCGCGGCGCTGTGGGCAACCGCAGCCAACGCGCAGACACCATCACAACCCGCCGAAAGCGCTGAAGACGACACGCTTGACTACGCGTACGAATTGATCGCGACGGGCCTACTGATCAACGAAACTTGCAAACCGATCCTGGAGCCAAAATTCTACGAAGGCTTCAAGGTCCTGTTCCGTATCGATATCGGCATCATGGGCGGTGACGACAATGACGTCAAAGAGGCCGAGGAGGATGCAGTGTCCTCGTCCGGCTATCTATGTGACGGAAAGGCAGAGTGCTGGCGGTCGCTCATCGACCTGCCGGCCACGGCAACGGTCGAGGAGGGCAAGAAAAAGTGCTTCGACACCCTTACGCAAATACTGACCGAATTCGATACCGTAATGACGCCGGAAAAGAATACGAGCGGATGACGTATGTGCTAGAAGCCAGCCACCGCAAAGTCTACTTCTCCGACCGTGCTTAGGGTCTGTAGCGCGCCAGCAATGCGGTAGTTGCGGCTGATTTTTAGCTCGGGGTGGGTGTAGAGGCGCGCCGCGCTGTTGTCGAAAATTTCGATCCCGGTGATGCGGTCAAACGCCATCATGTGGTTTCGGTGGATAACGCCGGATGAATCCCGCATACGACGAAGTAAAGTTCGTCACGGAAGATGTCATAACGGTCCGCGAACAACGGGGATGACCGGCACCCCACAACCGTTGTCGCCATGCCCGCTCACTTAGCATTTAATGTATTGCTACCTGTGGAATTTGTTTTCATATGTGGGTTGTTTGTCATGCGCACGGGCGTGACTCACGCATTAAATGCGACGGAGAAGAGGACCGATGTCTGGGAATTGGACGCGACGACGCGTGTTGCAAACGGGGATGGTGACCTCTGCCGCCGGAGCGCTGGCTGGCACCCTGGCTGGAGCATTGGCGGCCTTGCCTTTACGCGCCATGGCGGCAGGCGCAGACAGTCCGCATTCCCTCTGGTTTGATGCGCCTGCCGAACGCTGGGTCGATGGTTTGCCGGTCGGCAATGGCCGGTTGGGCGCCATGGTGCGCGGCGGAATCGTGGAGGAGGTTATCTCGCTCAACGAAGATACCCTCTGGTCAGGCTACCCGACCGAGAACAGCAATCCCGACGCCATATCGACACTGGCCGCTGTCCGCGAAGCCGTTTTTGCCGGCGATTATCACAAGGCGGATCAGCTGGCGAAGCGGATGCAGGGGCCGTACAGCCAAAGCTATGCCCCCTTGGCCGATTTAAAACTCTCAATGCCGCACCCCGAGACCGTGACGGACTACCGGCGTGAGCTGGCGCTTGACCAAGCGGTTGCGGTGACAAGCTATGTCATGGGGCGGACACAGTATCGCCGTGAGGTGTTTGCCTCCCATCCCGATCAGGTGGTTGTCGTGCGATTGTCAGCCACGGGCGGCACGCTGTCATTTGATGCGACGCTCGACACGCAACTCCGGGCCGAAGTGAGCGCAAAGGGGCACCGGCTTGTGTTGCGTGGCAAGGCGCCGGCGACTTGCGCTCCGGACTATCAAAATGTCGCGGAGCCCATCGTTTATGACGATGCCATAGGCAAGGGCATGGCATTTGTGGCGGCCGTTGACGTTGAATCAGACGGGGGCGAGTTTTTTTCGCAAAAGGGGATGATCTGCGTCCGCGGCGCCCGCGAGGTCGTCCTGCGGATCGCGGCGACGACGGGTTTTCGAAGCTTCAATCTGATGCCGGATCTGCCGGTTTCGGTGATCGAGGCGCACGCTATCAAGACCCTTTCGGCGGCCTGCAAGAGGCCCTTTACCGATCTTTTGTCCCGCCATACCGCCGACCACCAAAGCCTGTATCGCCGGTCTGCCCTCCGGCTGGACACGGACGCCACATCTGGCCCGACGGCGGCACGGCGTGAAGCCAATGCGGCTCACACCGATCCGGGCCTCGCGGCCCTGTTGTTCCATTTCGGTCGCTATCTTCTGATCGCCAGTTCGCGTCCGGGCACACAGCCCGCGAATTTGCAGGGCATATGGAACGCCAAATTGCGTCCGCCGTGGAGCAGCAACTACACCACCAATATTAATGTTCAGATGAACTATTGGCCGGCGGAAGTTACCAATCTGTCCGATTGTCACCGCCCTTTGCTCGACTGGATCGGGCATGTTGCGGAAAATGGCCGGAGGGTCGCCCGCGATTATTATGGGATACCTGGTTGGTGCCTGCATCACAACAGCGACATTTGGGCGATGGCCAATCCGGTGGGGGAAACGACCGGCGATCCGTTCTGGGCGAACTGGCCGATGGGCGGACCGTGGCTTGCTCAGCATCTCTGGCAGCACTACGCCTTTAGTGGCGACATCGCGTTTCTACGCCAGACAGCCTATCCGTTGATGCGCGGTTGCGCTGAGTTTTGTGCCGCCTGGCTGGTCAAGGATTCGGGGCGCGACTATTTGACGACCGCCCCTTCCATCTCTCCTGAAAACCGGTTTCTTGCGCCGGATGGCAAGGCCGCCGGGGTCAGCGCCGGCTGCACCATGGACCTGGCGCTTACGCGTGAAATCTTCGCCAATTGTATCCAGGCGGCAGATCGGCTGGGTACGGATGCCGACTTTGCGCAACGGCTGCGGTCTTTGATGGCGCAACTGGAACCCTATCGTATTGGCCATCTCGGTCAATTGCAGGAATGGTCCCAGGATTTCGAAGAGACCGAACCCGGTCACCGCCACATCTCCCATCTCTATGCCTTTTATCCGGGAGACGAGATGGCACAGCCGGGCACCCGGCACCTGGCGCAGGCGGCCACCACGTCGATGCTGCGGCGTGAAGCAAACGGCGGGGCCGCGACGGGGTGGAGCCGCGCATGGGCGACGGCCATCTGGGCGCGTGCCGGGGATGGCGTGCGGTCAGGGCATTCGGTCGATCTGTTCTTCAGAGACAGTACGCTCGATAATCTGTTCGATACGCATCCGGCGCCCACGGGGCCGATCTTCCAGATCGACGGAAACTTCGGGATGACCGCGGCGATTGCGGAGATGCTGTTGCAGAGCCATCAAGGCGCAATCGCGCTGCTGCCCGCCCTTCCGCCAGCCTGGCATAGCGGAGAGGTTCGCGGGCTTCGGGCGAGGGGCGGGATCACCGTCGATCAAATCTGGCAAGACAACCGGGTGCAAAGCGCGCGACTCCATTTGGCATATGCGGGCGTGACGTCGGTTCGCCTGCCCACAGGATGCCGCCTGGTTTCGGCGACCGCAGCCGGCCGAAAGGTATCCGTTCAGTTTGATGCAGACATGTTTCGGTTTGACGGTTCGGCGGACGACACCATAGATCTCATCTTCGGCAGTAGTTGAGAACCGTGAATGACGGAACTCTGAAGTCCGGCGGTGCGGAGGCCTTGGCCTAGTTTCCCTTGATCCACCGTGACGCGGCGTCTGCTGTATCTTCAGGACGGGTGTTGAAGGCAATCGCCGCACCCGGCGCGCCTGTGTGCAGGGCGTTCACAACGGCCTCGAACAATAGCAGACTCTTCGGCGGCATCCTTAAGCCCCCGCCTATGATCACGCAGTCATAGGTGGTCGTGGCGAGTTGCGAGGTCAACATCTCAATCCCGGCATCGTCGGGCGAGATCATGCAGATGTCGCCGTGCCAGCCTTTTTCCGCGATACGGACGCCCGCGAGATCGATCCCCGCCTGTATCTTGGCGGCATCGAAGCCCGGTGGCAGGGCGGGGTCGGAAAAGTCGACGGTGTCGGGCTTCTGGCCGACAAAGAGTACATTGGTCATGGTGAGTCTCCTAATTCGGGTGGGGGTTGTGCTGTTGGGTGGCGATTTAGCGGTCGAATTTGGCAGCCAGGAATTGGCCGATCAGATCAAGCGCCTTTTCAGACGCGGCCAGGGTTCCAATATTGGCCGGGAAGACGTGGGCCATGCCTTGCCAGACATTCAGGCGCACATCCGACCCTGCGGCCTGTGCGCGATGGGCATAGCGGCGGGCATCGTCGAGCAGAATTTCATATTCGCCGACGTGGATGTGGATCGGCGGCAGGTCAGCCAGGCGGCCATACAGGGGCGACGCCGTTTCCATATCTGCGGACTGACCGTTGAGATACAGGGCCGCCGTCCGGCTTAGCATGTCCCGGGTCAGTAACGGATCTGCTTCGGCCCGCTCGGTCATGCTGGCTCCGGTGAGCGCCAGGTCGGTCCAGGGCGACATCGCCACACCGGCGATCGGCGCCAAAACCTTACCCTCAGCGGCTTCCGCCTGCATCAGGGCCAGAAGCGTCAGCGCCAGGCCACCGCCCGCCGAGTCACCGGCAATCGCGATCGACTTTGGCGCCAGGTCGCAAAGACCGCGATAGACGGCGGCCGCGTCGATCACCGCGGCGGGGTGCGGGTGCTCCGGCGCCAGGCGATAATCCGGCACAAAGGTCGCCGTCCGGGTCCGCGCGGCGATCTGGCCAGCGAGGTGACGGAAGGCGTGGGCCGAACCCAGGACGTAGGCGCCGCCATGGCAATAGAGCAGAAAGCTGCCGGGGCGCTTATCGGGCGGCAGGCACCAGATGCCGGACACGCCACCGACCGTTCCGGCTTCGTAGGTAATGCCTGGCGCATCCGGCGTGTGCTCCATGACCTCGTCAAACAGACCGCGCGCGGCGGGGCTATTGATCGTCCCTTTGATGGGCGCCAGTGCTTGCCGCATCGCCTCGACGATGCCAGCGTCTTTGTTGTCGAGCGAATGAAAGATTTCAGTGGAGGATGACATGGTGTTTCTCCTGAAAGAGGTGAGGGCGACGCGGAGGCCTTGGGAGGGCTAAGCGACCTGAGTGTCTCTAGCCACAAGATAGCAGTTTCAAATTTGCTATGAAGATGCCAAAGTTGAGATTAGGTGTCTCATATACGGAACAGCAGAATGGACCTCGAAGCCCTGTCCTATTTTAACCTTGTGGCCGCGCATGGTGGCTTTGGTAAGGCGGGTCGCGTCTCGGGCCGCCCAAAGGCCACCCTGTCGCGTCGGGTTGCCGAACTTGAGCGAAGCCTTGGGGTCCGGTTGATAGACCGTGGATCGCAGTCCCTGCGCCTGACGGAGGAGGGGCGGACGCTTTATGAGCGTACCGATGGGCTGTTGTCGCAGGTCGCCGAAGCCGGTGAAGCGGTCGTCCTGGGGGCGGCCACACCGCGAGGCCGGCTGCGCGTCAGTGCGCCCGTTGTGTTGGCGCATGTGGCGTTCGGGCGCATTGGGGCGCGATTTGCCATGGCCTACCCTGAGGTCCAGCTTGAGATCGTCGCCGAGGATCGCAAGGTCGATCCGATAGAAGATGGGTATGACCTTGTCATACGCATCAATCCGTCTCCCGATGAACGTCTCATAGGCAGATGCTTCCTTCACGATCGCCGCGTCGTCGTGGCGCCCGTAACTATGCCCATGCCCCACGACGGCATAGGGGATGTCCAGGCCGTGGTCCTGTCTGCGGCCCCCGCCGGCGAGACCTGGCCCATCGAGACAGCGGACGGAGAGAGGGTTCTCACCCCGAGTCCGGTGCTGCGCTTGTCCTCTTTGCTGATGGTCAGGGAAGCCGTCCTGGCGGGGGCTGGCGCCGCTCTGTTGCCGTCCCTTCTGGTGGGCAACGATATAGATGCCGGTCGCGTCGCCTATTGGGGAACCCGGGCGGGGCCACCTGTTGAAATCTGGGCGCTGCAAAGTTCACGTCGTCTTATCGGCGCGAAGGTAAGGGCGTTTCTCGATGTCCTTGAGGCGACCTTCCCGAAGAAGGCTTTTACGGCTGCGTTCTAGTTTGGCGATCTTTCAGGTCGGCCCCGCGAGCTACTCGACTGAGATGTTGCGAAAAGCGTTATTGGCCGAGATGATGTCAGATATCATGACTACGGCTGGGTCTTGCGCAGTCATCACACCTTTTCCCAAAAGTTTTTGCACCAGATTGCGGTTTTTATGAACTTGCAAAACCCATTCATGATCCGGGTCGGACAAATCAGTCGAGGCGCCGATCATATATCGATGCCCGTGTATGCTGGCATAGATATACCATCCCCAATCCTCTGGCTCAGGATCCGAAGTTTCAATAGCATGATGGTTATGTAGTTCGGTCTTTAGCCAAGCCAACACAGAGGCGCCGCCGATTGGATTGATCGGATTTTCAGGCTCTTGGCTCACGTCGAACACATCTGTCCTGAGTCGGATTACCGTCGCCATTTTAACCTCCCAATCAGCCGACGCGTTTAAAATCGCAAAAATGCGTTTCCACTTGCTAAAGGTCTACACGCCCCCCTCAGGCGTCGAAGGCAGCGACGCGGGCGCGGATGTCGCTTAAGCTATCGTCGCGCAGCAGTTCGCCATTGCGCCACACGGTCTCAAGCGCATTCCGTCCGCCGTCCACGGGCTGGAAGTCGCTTAAGCTATCGTCGCGCAGCAGTTCGCCATTGCGCCACACGGTCTCAAGCGCATTCCGTCCGCCGTCCACGGGCTGGAAGTCGCCATCTCTCACGGCTACGGTCCGAAACGCGCCGTTGTCGGCAGCCAGTCCGAGCAGGCCGCGCTTTGAGCGTTTGCCGGCATCGGTGATCGGATCCTTGTAGACGTCGCGCCAGACCCCGCCCACCTTGGCGGCCGACGCCTTGTAGGCAAATTGCAGGGTGTCGCGGTCGCACTTTTGCAGCAGGGCGCCGCCCATGCCAAAGGCGATATTCGAGGCGCTGAAGCCTTCCGCCGTCAGCCGGTTGAGGATCGCTTCGATGCTGCCCGGATTGACGCCGTCGCCCTGAATGACGCGGACGTTTTTCAGGACGCGATAGCCTTTGGTGTTGGTGTCGGTGCCGAACTTTTCCGCCAGCAGGCCGACTGTTTTCGCCACCACCTCGACGGGATCGCCGCTGTCCGGGCGCACCACCAGGGTGGCGCCGCTGTCTATCACCTGCTGGCGCAGACTTTCGCCCCACATGTGCTCGACGGCGTGAAACAGATCGTAGGAATCCGACACGACGGCGAACACCGCGCCGGGCTTGCCGAATTGCCGGATCATATTGGCGTAGGCGGCCGCTTCATTCGGACGTTCCCAACTGGTGATGGTTGAGTGTTCGGCGGCGGGGATGGAAAATCCGGCAAGCGGCGTGTTGTAGAAACGGCGGGCGGCAACCAGGGCCGTCAGTGTATCCGTGCCCTGGAAGTTGGTCAGGTGCGCCATGCCACCGAGCGCGGCGGATTGGTCAGAAGAGACGCCGCGCGCGCCGAAGTCGTGCAGTTTGAAGGGCAGTTCGGCATCGGGCGTATCGGACGTCGCGATCAGGTGCTTGCGGATCAATTGGCGGACACCGTTACTTATGGTCGCGACCGTGATTGGGTACCATACGCGCAGCAAGGCCGTTTCGACATAGCTGGTCAGCCAGAAGAAGTCCGGATCGGTATTGACCACGGTCATCATGGGCAGGCGAAGCGGGGCAATCGTGCCTTCCGGCTGGGCGCGAATTTCCAAGGGCAGGTGGCCGCCGTGGCGATCGATCAACAGCTCCCAGCCCGTGCGGTGAAACGGCAGGCCGTGCGGGACCAGAATCTCTTCGGCCTCGTCGATATCGGCCTTGGTGACGGGCCTGGAGAACTCCGCTTTCAATATGGCCTGGAGTCCGAAGAACAGCGCCTTTTCGTAGGCGCCGCCGCGGGCTTCGACATAGGAAAAGACCTGTTCGGTCGCGGGCGGGTATTGGAGGAAATGGCTGGTCTTGTAACTGTCGGTATTGAGGATCGGGTTGGTCGTCATGACTGAAGCTCCTTCAGGTCGGTTATCCGTTTTGGGGTCTATCCCCGGGGATGAAATTTGGTGCGTTTAGGCGGCGCCGATAAAGTGTTCGATGATGAAGTAATGATCTTCGAACAGCAATTCGCGCATCTGCCGCGCTTCGGCTAAAGACACCCAGCGGGCGCGGGCGGCATCATCGGCGCCGCGCACCTGGGGCAGGTCGCCGCTTGGAAACTCGAAATAAAACGCGTGGGTTATGGTGCGGCCGCGTTGCGAGCGGTCCGGTTCGTCGAACACGCGCTGGCCTTTGAGGCTGCCGCGCAATACGGGGAGGGGCAGTTTGATCCGCGTTTCTTCCTTGAGCTCGCGAAGGGCAGCGGTCAGGAGCGTCTCTTGCTGGTTGACGAAGCCTCCGGGCAAGGCCCACAACCCCTTGCCAGGCTGAGCCCCGCGCTTGACCAGCAGAACATGGCCCGAGTGGACGACCACCGCATCGACCGTGGTGAAGGTGGGCGGATAGGGGGCCGCCGCCCAGGCCGCCTTGTAGTCGCTTATGTGCCTGAATTCCTCAGCCAGTTGCGCGAAGGTCTTTGTCTTACGGAAGGCCAGCAGGGTTTCGAAGACGGGCGTGGGGACATTGGCTTCGACCAGGCGCAAAGCGCCGTCGTCCTGGGAAAAGAGATGTTCGCGCAATTCCGTTGCCGACAGGCCGGACGCAAAGGCAACGTCGATCAGGTCCCATTGCGGGAAGGCGTGCAGATACCAGGAGCTTTCGTCCTTTTCATGCCCGATCAGGCCGATACGCGCGTCCGCCAAGGTCTTGCCGGCGGATGTTACGGCGTCGGAAACGTTGCGCTGGACGTCTGCCTGCCAGGCGCCTTCGTTATAGAGATGGTCGGGAATATGCCGGACGATGACGCGATCCGCATCCCTGCCCAAGGCCGCGCGCAGCATAACTTCCCGTTCGGCAGAGGAAAACGGATTGCGGGTCGAGCGGGCCGATTGCGACGAGCCGATCAGGACGATGAGGCGGTCGCAGGTTTGCAGCGCGCGTTGAACGACAGACAGATGGCCATTATGAAAAGGTTCGAACCGCCCGATAAAGGCGATGAAATCGTAGTGCATGAGGCTCCCTCATTGCGAATGTGACGCCTGGTCCGCCCAGGCACAGGTATGATTCCACCAAATTCAGCGCCTGTCAATCGGGCGCGCTGACGAAGGGCTTTGCAAAGATAAGATCGGCGCCGATAGCCAGACCGACGGCTCATGCGGTACAGCCCGGTGTGTGCGGAGATTTGTGGCTGTCACGGCGACTATGCGGCACATTTGCCGCGATCGGGATAATTTTTCAATTCTAGATTGTTATATAAACGCTACCTGAATAGGTTAATGGCCTACACCAAACCTAGAGCTATCAGTGGAGTTCGGATCCCGTCAAATTCAGGAGGACAAGTTGGACAAGCGTGCAACAAACGGTGCGACTGTGCTGGTCGCCTACCAAGGTGATGCGAAAACGTTACTTGCGTTCGATCTCACCTCCGAAGCGTCCCGGGACAATCTGGCAGGCTTCACGATACAGGTCACCCCGCCCGGTCAAGCGCCCTATTACCTGTTAAACGACTTGCGTTTCGAAACACCAGGCCATCACGCGCAAGACCCAAAAGAATCCGCATTTTCCACCATCAATGCGCCTATCCATAAATTCCGCTGGGTGCATGTGCCGGGTTCCGCACACCAAGGCCTTGAGCCGAGCTTCGGCCCCTACACCTACGCGGTCACGCCGCGCTATTTTGACGCCCGCGGCGCGATGTTGCCGCTCGACGCCGGTCAAACCGCGACGGTGGCCATTGACATTGCACCGTTCGTAAAGGGTAGCCTTGCCATTGGCTTCACGCGCGGCTTTACGCAATCGCAGGCTTTCACGCGGCATTTTGGGCTGAACGCGCTTATCCGCCCAAAGGATGCGCCGCTTCAGTTCGACACGTCGCAGGTCTGTGGCGCCAACGCCCAGGGCGAGCAATTCACTTACGCCCAGCAATATGAGTGGTCCGGCTGGACGGCACGCAAGCTGATTTTCGATCTTCTAAACGAGGTCAAGGCGGATGCGCGCCTGAGACTTGACATGTTCGCCTACGATCTCAACGAACCCGACTTGATTACCCTTCTCCTCGATCCCGCCACGGCAAAACGGACGCGGGTCATTCTGGACAATGCGACGCTTCACCACAGCACCGACAAGCCCAAGCCCGAAGATGAGTTCGAAGCGCTGTTCAAAGGCGTCGCCGGCGCAGGGCAAATCAAACGTGGGCATTTTACGCGGTACGCCCATGACAAGGTCTTCGTCGTCTATCACGATGACACGCCCATCAAGGTTCTGACCGGATCGACGAACTTTTCGGTTACGGGCATGTATGTGAACTCAAACCACGTCCTGCAATATACCGACCCGGATGTCGCGAAGACCTATGCCGACGTTTTTCAGGAATCCTGGGACATCGACGTGCATGCGGCGGCCTTCGCCAAATCGAAGTTCGCGACCCAGCGTTTCGCCTTCGCAAAGGCAAGCCTTCCTGCGACCGCGATTACATTTTCTCCGCATGACGATACGCACGCCCTGCAATATCTCACCGACCTGGTGTCGCGGGTCGAAGCCGAGGCGAAAGAACAGGATGGCTCAGGCAGCGTGCTCTTCGCGGTCATGGAGTTGGATGGTGGGCCGGACAACCCCGTTTACAAAGCCTTGGCGGCCCTGCACGACAGCCAGTCATTGTTCAGCTTTGGCATTTCCGACAACCTCGACGGCATCTATCTGTATCGCGCTGGTCAGGTAGGCGGCGTTCTCGTGACCGGAAAGCCGGTGAATACCCAGCTACCGCCGCCGTTCAACCAGGTTCGCAACATCAGCGGCGTCGGCCATCAAATCCACCATAAATTCGTCGTCTGTGGCTTCAACGGTTCAGACCCCACCGTTTACTGCGGATCGTCGAATCTGGCGCTCAAGGGGGAAGAGGTCAATGGCGATAATCTGCTCGCCATTCGAGATGCGGATGTCGCGACGGTCTTCGCCATCGAGGCGCTCGGCCTGGTCGATCACTTTAATTTTCTGAACGGCGTGGCAAAGGGACCGAAGTCACAAAGCCACCCGGCCACAGCCGCCGCGCCGGCGATCAAGCAGCAGGCGGCGGTTGCGGCCGGCTGGTTCCTGGGGACCACGGACGCGTGGGCGCATAAGTTTTTCGACCCTCACGACATGCATTGCAAGGATCGCGAACTGTTTGTGAGATAGCCGCCGGTCGCATAATGCGAAACCGGCGGGGCGTCGCCCACGTCATTGTGCCGACGAACGGCCCTCGCGCATGGCTTTGACCACTTCGGCGCGTTGGCGGCTGAGTTCATGGAGGGTCGGGCTTTCAGACCAGACGGTTTCGATATCGTCCTTCGGTTCGAAGTCGCTGTTTGCCTTGCCTTTCAGAGCGTCGATCCGGTCTTGCGCTTCCGGCCAACCCAATGCGAGCGCCTTTGCGTACCATTCGCGTGCCTTTGCAACGTCCAGTTTGGCTATCTGAATGGCAGGAGACGGGAGGTTCTGAGAATAGATGTCGCCGAGAAGATACGCAGCCTGGGGGTTATCTTGTGCGGCGGACTTCTGCAACAGATCCAATCCCTCGACGGCGTCGGGGTAGTAACGCGTCATGGCGGCCGTGATGAAGATCAGTTGCTCCGCAAGCCCGAATTGGCCCAGGGGATTGCCTTGCTTAGCCGACAACTCGAACCATCTGAATTTGTCCGCTTGGTCGGAAGACATGTCGCCGAGATAGAACTGCGCGTCGCCATTCCCCTGAGCCGCTGATTTTTTTAGCCAGGTGATCCCGGCGTCCTGATCCATCGCCAGACCGTCGGTGCCATAAAGCAGTGCAAGCCCCAACCTGAGCTGGCTTTCCGCATCTCCGGCTTCGGCGCTCGCCCGCACCTCCGGGGCAATGTCGGCGTGCGCTGAAAGCGGGGCGAACAGGCACGCCGCGACGGCCAGCAACGTGCTAACCAGCGGCATGGTAACCATCAGCATGGCAAATCGTTTACGCATGTTCCCCCCTTGTGGCACTGGATGTCTGCCTACCAAATCTATCAGAAAAATTGGGGTTGTCACTCGGCTCGGCTGATTGTCACAGGGAACCGGAGGGGCAGGGCGGTTGCATCTCTGGGCGTTGCAGGAGGACGGTGCGGGCCTGACTGAGGTCCTTGCCGTCGCGGGCGGGTGTTTCCGTGGCGCCGGCCAGGCCGGTCCAAAGGGCGGCGTTAAAAGCGGTGGTGTCGAGGTGATCTTCGACTTCGAAGTTCTGGCCTTTCATCGCCTGGGCCCAATAGGCCGCCGTGCGGAGGGGGCAGGTCTGGGCCACAGTGGCCGCCACGAAGGCTTGCGGGGGAATGGGCAAGGCGGTCGATTTGAGTACCAGCGACGCATGAGCCGTGTAGGTCCAGTCTTTCTGCCGAAGGTCGAACGCGTCGGCCATCGGCACGGCCAGGGCATCGTTCAGACCCATGGGTTTGAGGCCTAGAACGCCCTCGATTGTGCGCAACATATTGATCGTGGTGTAGGGCGCGGACACAAGCGCGTGCTGGCGTACATAGGGGCCGACGATATAGGCGATGCTGCGGCGGGCGCTGACGTGATCGGCGCCGTTCTGAGCGTCGTCTTCGATGACGAAGACTAGTGTGCTGTCCTTGACGGTGCTGTGGGCGATGCGTTCGATGACGAGCCCCAGCGCATAGTCATTGTCGGCCATCTCGGTTTCGACCGTGTTCACACCGTCAATCGCCGTGTCGAAATCGCCGAAATGGTCATGGCTGATGCGCAGCAGGGTCAGGGCCGGCACGGACTGATCGGCCTCTTGCTCGGCGAATTCGCGCATCCATTCTTGCACGTTCCAGTAGTCGGGGAATTTCTGGTCGAAGCCGCGATAATAGGGATCGCTTAAGCCCGCCAGCGCACGGTCATCGGCGGTGAAAACCGTCGCCTTGTCGGCAAAGGCATGGCGGGCCAGCGGCGCCGCACCGGGTTCGTCCGCGTCATAGGGCATGTCATTGGCAAAGCCGTAATTGCGCAGGGATAGCCCCGCACGCAGCGCCGCATTCCACAGAAAGCCCTGACCCGGCAGGTCGTCGTCCTTGGCATCCGGCGACGTGATGGCCAAAGGCCCGGGCAGCAGGTCATCATCGTCGCTGGCCTTCGGGTTGGCCGCGTGCCGCGCCTTGGCGGGGAGGGAGGTGTTGAGGTTCCGCGACGTGCCCTCTGACTCGTAAGCCAGACCCCGGCCGGCATAGTTGACCGGCGCGGTCTTTTCCAGGATGTCGGTGGTGCGCGCCGCCGTGGACCACGACCAGCCGGTGCTCGATTGTTCGCCTGAGTCCATGAAGTTGTCGAAATTGACGAACTGGCGGGCCAGGGCGTGATGATTGGGCGTCAGGCGTTCCCCCAAAATAGCCAGGCGCGGATCGCCGTTGCCGGTTTCCAGATCTCCCAGGACCTGATCGTAGGTGCGGTTTTCCTTGATGATGAAGACAACATGCCAAATGCGTTGGTGGATCTGCGCCATGACCGCATCGCCGCGCGCCCGTTCGGCATGCTTATCAAGGCCGGTATTTTCCGCTACCTTGAGCGTCAGGTTGGCCAGTTCGGCGGGACGCGGCAGGGGCGCCTGGAGGAGGCCCGCCTTTTCAAGCTGGAAGATGTATTGGTTTGACGCGCCGCACGCCGTCGGTTGGGCGCGCTCGACCGCGACCTTGGGCTGGCACCCCTGAGGGTTAGGCCCCGGGGGGCTTTTGCGGTTGGCGACGAAGAGGCGGCCCCGGCGCGTGGCGACGGCGCTCGGGTACCAGCCCGTCGGGATAAGGCCTTCGACGCGGGCGCTGGCGCCGGAGGTATCGACCATGGCCACGGCGTTGATGCCGCCAAAGGTCACCAGAAGCTGGCCATCCGGCAGCAGGGCCAGCGCATTGGGATTGACGCCTTTTCCTAAATCCCCGGCGGCAACCTGCTCTGGCATCTGCTCGGGCATTTGCTCAGGAAAGCCCATGGCCGCCTCCTGGAGCAGGCGATCGTCAGATGTATCGATGACGGCCAGTTTGTCGGCATTGTCTTCGGTGGCGTAGAGGCGATGGCGGACGGGGTCGATGAGCAGCGTGGTCGGCTCCCCCGCGACGGCCAGGCGGCGCGTGACACGGATGGCGCCGCCGTCGATATCGAGCGCAATGATTTCGCGGTCACGGGCGGCGCTGACATAGGCGTGGCGCGCATCGCGCCAGACGACATCGAACGGGTATTCACCGCCGGCAACGCCGCGCTGGCCGGGATCGATCTTACCGGGCCGCAGGTCTTGTTCCGTCACCTTCGCCGTGGCCAGGTCGATTAGGCTCACCGAGTCGTTGTAATAGTTGGCGACGAGCAGGTGTCGGCCATCGGGGCTGACCGCCACGCCCGCGGACTGCGGCTTGACGTCTATGCCATTGCCCGCACTGTGCCCCAGCGCGATGGGCTTACCCGTCTGGTGGTAGCCGCGCTTTCCGCGCACAAAGCGGTAGACCGCGTCATCGACACCGCCCGAGATGTAGAAGCCCAGGCTATCCGGCCGCCAGGCCACGCCGTAAAAGGCATTGGGGATTTCAAGCGTCTGGCGGTGCACGGCGCCTTTGACGGTCAGGTCATAGACAAAGATATATTGCCCGGATTGGTCTTTGAGCAATTCGCCATCCGGCCCGTTATAGCGGTTATAGCCGCTGGTCAGGATTAGCATGTGCCGTCCGTCCGGGCTGATGCGCATGGCGGCGGCCCCGTCGGCGACATAGTCCGAATGCGGCCCGATCCCGGTGCGCAGCGGCGAAAAGACAGCCGCCTTCGCCGCCAGAGGCGTTACGGTCTGACCGGTCGGCAAGGGGCGCTGGGCCTCGGCGCAGGCCGCGCCTGCCGCCAAAACGGCCAGGGTCGCCAGGGCGGGCATAAAGGACCTGATCATGAGCGTGACCTCCGAAGACATGACGATAGGCTCCGTCTTTGGCGCAGATTGGCGAAGCTTATATGACAGGGGGCGGAGGAGGTGAATTAACTATCGAAGAAGAGCAAATCAGTACTCTCCATTTCGGCGCACCTGTGAGCCAGATGGGAGCTCAGTCCGAGACCGCAAATTCGGCAATAAGAAAATCGACAGTCGCCTGATCCCTTAGCTTGCAGACTATGTTCTGGTTGGCGAAGGCGCCTTTGAACCACTTGGCCTGAGACGGCTCGACCGTTTTGCGCCATTCGACGCCCACAGCATATTCCGCTCTGTCAGCCGGTTCACCAAGGCGCTTCATTCTGGGTTCGGTAAGCGGCTGGTCGAACAGCGGGCCGTCCGGCGTCATGAAATCCGAGGCGAGCTGCGCTTCGCTGGTGACCGTGCCGTAACCGATATAGCCCTTGCCCTTGTCGAAAACGAAGACTTCGTCGCCGACGGCCAGTTGCCTGAGGCGCTTGCTGTAGAACTCGCCGCCGCCGGCACTCACGAAGCCGTAGCGCTTCATGTCCGTCCAGGCGCGGTGCTCGCCAAGACCGGCATTGACGAAATAATAGCCGGACCAAGGCGGGCGAACCTTGCGCTCTGAACGCTCTTCCACCTCTTCCTGATCGAGAAGGAAATCGGTCGTTAGCCATTCCTGACCATTGGCTTCGAAGACATTGAAAAATACGGTGTTGATGGCCACGCCGTGCTCTTCCGACAGATATTCGACGATCCGCCGCGACGCCGGATCGAGCTCGCTTGCCACTATCAGCATGGAATGGCTGCCGTTGAGCTGTTCGGGGATGGCTTCGCCGAACTTTTCCCGGAACGCAGTGCCCAGGCGCATCCGCAGATACCGTTCGGCCCGTTCATAAATCTGTGGCGTCGTAAGCGTGCGCACCCAGGAAGCGTAGTCAAGCACCTGCGCCACGATTTCGCGCGGGGTGCGGTCTTTCTTCAGTTCAATTATAACCAGCCCGCCCGTTGCATCCATCGCCAGAAGGTCGATGAATTTGCCGTGGTCCGTCGGCACCTGGCGGCCGATCACCAGCGCATCCAGGCCGAGTAGCGACGGATCGGCCGCGACCCAATCCTCGATCAGGCTTTCCCGGCTCAATGCGCGGCGCACGGCGGGGCGAAGCTTGCCATCGGCTATGGTGTAAAGGGATGTCATGCGGCCTCTTCAATCATGCGGTAACCTCACTCTTGGCCTCTCCCCAGACGCGAGCGATGGCAGCGTCGATCTTTTTCTCGAAGCGGGCGATTAGGTCGCGATTTCCGTTGACGACAGCTTGCTCAGCTTCGATCTCGGCGACGATGGCCTTCTGAGTTTCAATGTCTGGCATCACGAAAGGCATCCCTGACAACACGGACTGGTTGAGATTCTTCATCGTTACGCCGACCGCATTTTCATCGAGATATTGTTTGCCCCTAGGAGATGAAATTTGCATTGCGATGAATTCTGGCGAGCAATGGGGGGCGGGGCGAATGACGAAGCATCCAGTTCCACATAACCAACCCTCCATCTCCTGCTTGATAACAGCGCAACGGCCCATTTCACCGCGCCGTCCGATGATTACTTCGCCAGAATTAACTGTAAACTCCTTCAAACGCTCGATTGTCTTGATTTCTACGCGCTTGATGCCCGCAATCTCCACTAGGCCAGATACAATATTCTTAGGGTTCACGACTGGAACGCCTTCTGGCGCGTAGTCGCTTTCTTTTAGCGAAGTGCCGAAAGGACCAGTCATTATAGTTTTAGCAGCATCGCCAAGCGTCGCCACCGGCCACTCAGGATCAACCGGGATGTGGGGACGATAGTTGTCGATGACGGCGCGGGCACCGTCGATGATGCGCTGATAGCCCTCGACCTCGGCCACGATCTCACGCTGCACCTCAAGCGGCGGGAGGGGAATTTCGAGTTTTTGAAAGAAGCCAGAGTGAAAGCTCTGGACAGTGACACCGGGTTTGATCCCTTCAGCTAAGATTTCTTTGCCGCGTGACTTGAGGTTCCAGAACAGGAACTTGTTGGATAGTTTCGCTTCGTCAGGAATCAAAGCGATAAGGTCTTGGTTGAAACACATATCCCGAGAGGTGAGTGCCACGGGGAAAGTGTGCTGGAGTATGCCTGAGCGCACGACGCAAAGAATTGTCCCGGCAGAAACGAGTGACGTTGCGCTGTTATCGATTGCCTTCTTCGAAACATGATCTTCAGTGTCGACTATTAGATCGACTTTCATGTCCTTTGGCGAAACCCAAGGGATGTCACCGTCCCAAAATCCTTCGTTGGTCTTCGACGGAGTTCCTCCGCTGAGGCGTTTGGTAAGCTCGCCCAAGACGATCATTGGCCACACCCTCTGCACAGACGCCTTTTTTTGATAGCGCTCCGCACTGAGGTTGTAGTCACCATCCTCGGCCAGCTTCTTTCGTTCGATTGCGCTACCGCGGTTGCTTTCCAACTCTTCGCCGCCACCAGTCCGCGCGACCTGCAGCCACACCCCAAGCTCGGCCTTGACCTGCTCCAGTTGTGACCCTTTCACAGCCTTGCGCTGTGCGCCAAGGGCGAAGCCGTCATTTTCGATCTTGAAGAAGGCGACGTGCTTACTCGCCTTGGCCGCCGCGCGGTCAAGGATCAGGATCGAGGTCTTCACACCGGAATAGGGGTTGAATACGCCCGCAGGCAGAGAGATGACGGCGGCGAGGTGGTTTTCGACCAGCATCTTGCGCAGGGCCACATAGGCGTTCTGGCTCTGGAAGATGATCCCCTCAGGCACGACGATGGCGGCGCGCCCATTGGGCGTCAGGTGTTCGGCGATGTAATCGACAAATAGCACTTCGCTGCGTTTTGACTGCACCTGAAAACGGGTGTGCGGCTTGATCCCGCCCTTCGGCGACATGAAGGGCGGGTTGGCGAGGATGACATCGGCCGTTTCGGTCCATTTATCGTCGCTGGTCAAGGTGTCGTATTCCTCGACCTTCGGATCGGCAAAGCCGTGCAGGTAGAGGTTCACCAAGGACAACCGCACCATGTCGGGCGAGATGTCATAGCCTTTGATATTGCGCGCCAGGCGGGTGCGGTCTTCCTGTGTCAGCCGATCACCCGAAAACCGCAGCGGGCTTTCCAGCGCCAGTTCCGCCGCATCCTGTCCTTCGATCACGCCATCGCCGTTGGTCAGGTTGGAGGTGTTTTGCTTGAGGATATGTTTGTAGGCAGAGATCAGGAAGCCCGCGGTGCCGCAGGCGGGGTCCAGGATGACCTCGTGCTTCTGCGGGTTGATGATTTCGACCATGAAGTCAATGATGTGGCGCGGGGTGCGGAACTGGCCCGCATCGCCCTGGCTGCCCAGAACCGAGAGGAGATATTCGAAGGCATCGCCCAGCTTTTCGCTGTGATCATAGGTGAAGGTGTTGATTTCGCGCAGGAAGGCGCGCAGCGTTTCGGGATCGCGGTAGGGCAGATAGGCGTTGCGGAAGATCTGTCTAAACAGCGGCGGAAGCCCATCGTTTTCCACCATCTTGGTCAGGGCTTCGGAATAGGTGTTCAGCATGTCCTGTCCGCTGACGCCGGGGGCAACCAGCCGCGCCCAGCGGTAGCGTTCATAGTCTTTGGTGAAGAACTTACGCTCACCGCCGAAGGCCTCGGACTGAAGGTCCATGTCGTCCATGAACTTGTAAATCAGCGCAACGGTGATCTGTTCGACCTGGCTTTTCGGATCGGGCACCTTGCCGACAAGGATATCGCGGCAGGTATCGATCCGTCGTTTGGTGTCAGTGTCGAGCATGGTGTTCTTTCGTTACAGGCACAGGTTAGGCTTCACAGGAACGGGTTCAGGGACACATAGTCCTTGATATAGTTCGGAATGCCCTTGCGCCATGATTCTGGTACCTGGCCAAGGTCGGCCATGGTGAAGCCGGGGTTTACGTTCAAATCGGCAAAATGGCCAGCGTCGATCAGGGCGCGAAGCCTGGCGTCACGGATATAGGCTTCGAAAAAGTAGCGCATTTCGCGGATGCGATCGGCGTCTTCCGGCTTCTGATCCAGCAGGAATTTCTGAAACTCGTCGTCGATCAACTCGCTTTTGCTCTTGAACTTCGGAATGAAGCCAAACGCCTTTTCGATCAGTTCCCGCACCGAGATGCGGCGATCTACACCGGCGGCGCGGCGCAGTTTTTCCAGGTTGAAATACTCGCTGGGCTTTTCGAACATCTCTTCGACGACGTGGCGCGTGACGGCATCCCAGTCCCGCTGCTCCACCAGTTCGGCAAGTCTGGAATCGGAGCGGGCCGTTTGCTCGAACTTCTGGAATAGTTCGCGGTCGACCCGCATGCCGTCCAACCCGATCTGTTCTTCAAACTGGTAAACGACCTGGTCGGGTTCCATAAATTCGTAAGTGATGGGTTTGGAGGCAATGGTCCAACCCTCATCGCCACCACTGGATAGGGGCATAACGGCAGGCTTTGGCAAAGCCAGCGCCTTATCGTAGTCGAACTTTTCTTCGAAAAATTCGCAGTTGGCAAAGAAGTCAAACAGGCGAAACGCAACCTTTTGCACGTCGCCGCGCGCCGTCTTCAGCGCGGGATCGAAAACCTCTTCCGAGAAGTTGTGCTTTCGGGTTCCGCGCCCCTTCATCTGGACGAAATCCGACGGCGAGAAGATCGGCCGCATGAGCGCAAGGTTCAGAATGTCGGGGCAGTCATAGCCCGTGGTCATCATGCCGACGGTGACGCAGACGCGGGCTTTGCTGGTGCGGTAGTTTTCGACAAAGCCACTATGGCCGCCGAGATTGTTGTTCGCGAAATTGATCGTCATCTGCTGCGAGGCGGGCACCTCGCTTGTCACCTGCATCGCGAAATCGGATTGGTAGCGCCCAGGCCATAATTGATCGGCCAGTTCGTTCAGGATCTGCGTGATCTTGACGGCATGGTTCTGGCTGACGACGAAGGCGATGGCCTTACCAAACTCGCCGGAAATCGGGTCCCGCATTCCGTGTTCCAGAAGCGTTCGGCAGAGGGCCTGGTTGGTGGCCTCGGCGAAGAACCGCTTCTCGAAATCGCGGCCGCCGAAAGCTTCCTTGATCTCGGTACCATCTTCCGCTGTCGTCTCAATGGTGAAGCCCTCGTCTGACAAGAGCTGTGTCGTGACGCTCGTTCGGGCGTCGACGACGTAAGGGTTGATCAGGAACCCTTCCTTCACGCCATCCAGCAAGGAATAGCGGAAAGTGGGGTCACCGGACTCGCAGCCAAACGTCCGGTAGGTGTCGAGCATCATGCGGCGCTCGGCCTCTCGGGGGTCACGCTCGGCGTATTTTGCCGTCTTCGACGGCCTGAGATAGTCCTTTGGCGTGGCGGTCAGGCCCAGCTTGTAGCCGATGAAGTATTCGAACACCGCGCGGGCGTTTCCACCGATCGAGCGGTGTGCTTCATCCGAGATGACAAGATCGAAATCCGTCGGTGAAAACAGGCGGCGGTATTTGTCGTTGAACAGCAGGCTTTGCACCGTGGTTACAACGATATCAGCCTGCCGCCAGTCGTCGCGCTGTTCCTTGTAGATGATGGAGGTGCAGTCGTTTTTCAGATAGGCCTTGAAGGCCTTGTCCGCCTGAGTTTCCAGCTCAAGCCTATCGACGAGAAAAAGCACGCGTTTGGCGTTTGCTGTCTTGAGAAAAAGCTTGATGACCGCCGCAGATGTCAGAGTCTTGCCTGTGCCGGTTGCCATCTCAAACAGAAACCGTGTTGCGCCTTGCTTGGCGGCCTTCTGAATCTCCTGGATCGCCCGTTCCTGGTAGGGGCGAAGGAAGCGCAGCTTTTGTTTTTCGACGAAGGCTGCACGTTCCGCTTCGTTCTTCCAAGCCGCCTCGCTGGTGTAGCCGGGCATCTGGGTCAAAACGATGAAGTCGCGCTCAACTTTTTCGGCAAAGAGACGCTCAGGGTTCGGTTCGAATGCGTAATGGTTTCTAATCCCATCCGGGCTCGGAAAGGCCGAGATGACGGTTGGGTTGCCCTGGTTAAGGTCCCAAAGATAGTGGATGTTTCCGTTGCTCAAGATGATGAAGCGGGCATTCTGAGAGCGGGCATATCTGCGGGCCTGCTCCTTACCAATGCGAGGATCTTTGTCTTCGGATTTCGCTTCGAGGACGATCAGCGGCTTGCCGTCCTTGTCCAGCAACAAGAAATCGATGAATCCTTTCGCGCTCTTTTCGAAGTCCTCGCCGAGGTTTGCGATATGCTCAGGCTTCAGTTTGACATTCGGTTCCAGGACGATGTTCGCAGGGCCGTTCTTATCATCGAAAAACCGCCAGCCCGCCGCTTCCAGCAGCCGGTTGATCTTGATCCTCGCCGTTGCTTCCTTGCGTAATGACAATGCTGATCCCCAATTTGACAACGAGTCGTTGTACACATCCTTTAAAGCACAACCATTACCTATTCTGCTACGTCATAGTTGCCGATGGCATTGAAATCGTTCGGTATAAAAATAGGTCTATCGCGACGTGTCATTTTCGCGCAAGGAACAACGGAAAAGCAACGAGTTCCAATTACGCCTTGTCTTCATAAGTCGCCCGGCGCAGGTGTGTCTGCCCCCGCCAAACCTAGCCATGGGAGATAGCTTCCGACAGGAGGAATCTGTGTGCGCTGGTGCCCGCCAGATTTCCATCTCCGACCGCCAGGGCCACGGAGGCCATGGCGCGCGCGGCATCGCCGCAGGCAAAGACCCCCGGCAGGCTGGTTTCCTTCATGGGGTCGGTCTTGATGACGGCGCCAAGCGGCCCTTGGTCGAGGTCGAGGCCAAGCTGGTGCGGGATGGCGCTGGCGACCTCAAAGGGGGCGAGGGCGAACAATCCTGAGACCGACAGGGTTCGGCCATCGGCAAGTTGCACATCCGCATGACCTGTGACCGCTTGCACGGGGCTGCGTTCAACCGTGACGCCACGGGCGGCCAGAGAGGCCAGCTGATCCTTGGTCGGTTCGAAGGCGTCATTGATGAGGAGCGTCGTCGGGCCCCAATCCGGCAGCATGAGGGCATGGTGCATGGACAGCTCCGATCCGGCGATCACGCCGATCCGGCCCTGGTTCAGTTCGTAGCCATGGCAGTAGGGGCAGTGGAACACGCTTTTGCCCCAGCGTTCCGCCAGGCCGTCTATGGCGGGCAGAATGTCCCTCAGGCCAACCGCCAGGATGAGCGTTTTTGACAGGTATAGCGTGTCCGCGACCGTCACTTTGAACCATGCCTTGGTCCGTGTGTCGGCGGGGAGGGGCTGGGCCGTTTCGGCTCGGCCGGACAGCCACCGCACCGTTGGATATGTCATGACCTGAGCCCGGGCGTTTGCGGCGATGGCGGCCGGATCGACGCCGTCCTGAGTGAGGAAGCCGTGGGAATGTGCGGCAAAGCGATTTCGCCTCAGCCCTTCGTCGATGATGAGGACCTGCCTTCGGGCGCGACCGAGTTGCAGCGCAGCCGACAGCCCGGCGTAGCTGCCGCCGATGATAATGGCGTCGTAAATCGTGTCGGTCATAACCGTCTCCTTATTTCGTAACAACATAAGTGTCGTGAATGGGTGGAGTCAATAGTCATGATACTTCATTTGTATCGTGATGCGTTCGTGCTATATCGGGGCGCGGGTTTAAGAAGGGATTTCAGGTATGAGGCAGGACGGTCGGCTTTCGCGCATGCTGCACGTGTTAATCCACATGGATAAACAGGATGGCGCCATGACGTCCGAGGTGATCGCGCAGATGCTCGATGCAAATTCCGTCGTGATCCGCCGCACCATGGCGGGCCTGCGCGATGCGGGGTTTGTCGTGTCGGAGAAGGGGCATGGCGGCGGCTGGCGGCTGGCGCGGCCGCTGGATCAGCTTACGCTGCTCGATATCTACAGCGCCGTCGGCGAGCCATCGATTTTTGCCGTTGGGCCGGCTTACGACATGCCGGGGTGCCTTATCGAGCAGGCGGTGAATGCGACGCTTACCGGCGTCTTCGACGAGGCCGAGATGCTTTTGCGACGCCGGTTCGCGCAGGTCACCTTGGCCGATATCGCCAAGGGGTTGGTCAGATAGTCACAGGTCCCTCTGGTACCGCTCCCGCCGATATTTACCGCCGGGCGCGGGCGTGTCATCCTCTGGCAAAATAACGCATGGCAAAATAACGCATGGGGGATGAGATGGATGTGAGCCCGCCGAGGTTTGTGGCGTTGGACGTGCTGCGCGGACTTGCCGTTGCGGGCATGGTGGTGGTGACCAGTCCGGGGGATTGGAACAAGACCTATCCGATGCTTTTGCACGCCGCCTGGAACGGCTGGACGCTGGCCGATATGGTGTTTCCGACCTTCCTGTTCGCCGTGGGCATGGCCATGGGCCTGTCGTTTCCGCGTGCGCTTACCACGACGGATGAGCGTCAGCGGTTTTGGTTCCGGGTGGCGCGGCGCGTCCTTGCCTTGGTTGTCCTGGGGCTCATTTTGGCATGGCTCTATGTCGCCGCCATTGGTGCCGGGGCGTGGTTCCCGGGCAAGGCCGGGTTGGAGAACATCCGTATTCCGGGCGTGCCGCAACGCATCGCGCTGTGTTATCTGCTGGCCGCCGTCCTGATCGTCTTCACGGGGCGCACGCAGGCTGACGGACGGCGGGAGCTGAACCCCGTGGCCATCGGCATTGCCGCCCTGTCGATCCTGGTTTTGTACTGGGCGGCCGTGACATTTATCCCCGTGCCCGGCTATGGCGCGGGGCATCTGGATGAGCTTCGTAGTTTGCCTGCCTATATCGACCGCCAGATATTTACGCCGGCGCACCTGTGGCCGCAAGGGTCGGCGGTATGGGCCGGGCCGGTCACCTACGATCCGGAAGGCCTTTTATCGACCTTTCCGGCCGCGGTGAATACCTTGCTGGGCGTGCTGGCCGGGTATGTATTGCGGCGCTTTCCGCAAAAGGCGGCCGTGTATATCGGGGTGGCCGGGGTCGTCCTGTTCGTGGCGGGCCTGTTGCTCGATCCGGTGTTTGTTATCAATAAGCGCCTGTGGACCAGCAGCTTTGCGCTTTTGAGCAGCGGGGTTTCTGCGGTTGCCTTGGCGGGGTTGCTGTGGGGTCTGAGGTTTCAGGTGGCGGAGCGTGTTTTGACGCCGTTGAAGGTGCTGGGCGCCAATGCCATTCTGGTCTTCACCTTGTCGATCGTGCTGGGCATGGTCTATACCTTCCCGCTGTTCGGCAGCGGCGACCACAGGTCATCGATTCAGGGCCAGGCGAACACATTTGCGCTTGGCTTCATTTCCGATCCCTATCTTGCGTCGCTTGCCTGCGCGATGGCCGTGCTGGTTCTGATTACGGCCATCGCCTGGCCGCTCTATCGCCGGTCTATTTTCCTGCGTTTGTAGGGGCGGGTGGGGTGAGCGTCAGGCGACAGGACGGTCAGGCCCGTAAGCGTACCTTGAACTCCCGTTCATAAGGGTCACCAAGCCCCTCAAGCACACCTTGCTGCACCAGGGCGCGCACCCGGGCAAAGAGGACGAGATCGCCGCACTGGAAAACCCCACCACCGTCCCGGAAGGTGTCAAACATCATATCGCCCATCACCTTGCCGACCAGGGTGCGATCAAAGTCCCAATTCGTTGTCGCATGCTTCAGCAGATCGGCGTCGAAATAGTCCATCTGCGCGGAAACCAGACCGTCCGGCGTCAAAACCCGCAAAGGGGCATTTTCGCGTCTCAAGCGGTCCCACAGGTCCAGCCACTTCGACAAGGTGCGCTGATCCGGGGTGACGGCGCGATCCCACAAAGCGTTTTCAGCAAAGCGCTTGTCGGTGACGAGAGACACACATTGTACCGCGTAGAAAATGCCCGGCGTACTGAGGTCGGGAAGAGCCGTATCCGTCACGTCGACCAATTGAAAAGGGGCGTCGCCGTTACGCCGACGCCATTCCAGAAACCCACAATATTCCGCGCTCGACCATCGGGAGAGCCACACAATGCGCGGGCGCGTGTTGTCGAGAGATATCCGCCAGAAGCGCTCAATCTCCGCACGATCCTCTTCGTCGATGTCGATTTCCAGCAAGTCCTCGATTGCGTCGAGCCGCGCGTTTAGGTCATCGCCATCGATTGGCCCTTGAGATAAATTGTCCTGAAGGCCGATCACCTCGTCTTCACGTCCGACCATAGCCAGGCCGTCACGCAGAGAGACAGCCGCCGATGAGGAGAAAACGACATGAAGGGGTGTGCTAGTCATTAGAGTCCTTAATGCGTCGTGTCAGCGTGAACAGGGCAAGCCAGTCGGTGGTCGAGGTTAGATCATAGAATAGTGGTATTGGCATTTGTCCGAGTCAGCAGATGGCACGTATAGGCGTCCAGCAAACAAAATCGGTTGCCACGCTGACGGCTTTAGCGCCACCTCAGCATCGGCGATTTCCGGCCTGTCGTCGGAGCAGGCGGCATGGTTGGCGATGACTTGCCAGCGGCCATCCTTCACCATCAGCAGCGTAATCAGGCGATAGTCGACAGTGCCGTGCTGAACGGGCTTGTCGATGATCATGACGTCGTCGGCGCCGTCATGGTCGATATCAGCGACAACGGCGACGCAGCCCTTTGGATCATTGGCAACAAAACAAGGAGGAAGGCCCTTGAATCTGGGCTCGGTTGTGAAAGGCGCCCCCAACACGCCGCCCGGCACAGGCACTTCGGGCGGGAGTTCTTGCGAGGGCTGAACAACTGTCCGGTTGGCCAGAGCCCGGATCAAGCTGGCGGGAATTTGCCTGCCTCCTGAAGCGATAACGTGAACCTGGCCCATCTTTCCAGCCATTTTGGCGGCTGCGTTCAGCCCGGCGTCGGGACGGTCAACGTCACCATCCTGCATGCATTCGTTGTCGAAGAAATTGACCGGTGTGCCATCGAACCACAGAGTGTCCAGCGTTAAATGCGTTACGGTTGCGCGTGCATTGTGCGACGCCGCTTGGTCGACTACGCAAAAGCGCAGGCGTTCGCGCCGACGCCATTCGCCGCCTTCTTGTTTGTAGATTTCCCAGTGTTCCCGAACGATGGGATGCAGGTAGACTTGCATTGTGCCAAAGCTGACCTGCTCAAGGATAACCTCTTCCTTGCCGTCATTGTCCAAATCGACCATTCGCAGACGGCACTCGGTCGTTTGATAGGCCCAGTTCTTCGGGGGAAAAAGGCAGCGTATCCGGAACCGGTGGCTATCCCAGAAGTTTTCAGGAATAGCTTGACCCGGTTTGAGGTCGCGCGGCACCATCATGCCATCCGTCGGCAACCGCAACTCATCAAGCCGCGTTTCATGCAAAAGGGGCGCTGGAACTTTACAGAAATGCGCACCATTGCAGTCGAACTGGTGACCCTTTTCATACCACTGATACTGTACCGCCACCGAGGTTTGGCGCATGATGGACTTGGGACTGTGCCGCTCGATATCGGTTAGGGCGTCCATGCCCCGTTGACCCGATCTGAGCTTGAGAAAGCCCCAATCGATCTGCGAGGGTTGAATAAACGGCGCCGCGCTAAGTAGAACCTCCCGTTCCACATGAACCGGCGTCGGCAAGATGTTGGGCATATAAAGCACTATCGCGCCCAATGCCACGACACCAAGGGCTAAACCCAAAAGCCATTTTAACACCGTCCTGCCCCCCCCTTTTGTCAAAGCTCTAGCTTTAATCTGCGCCTCCAGTCACCCCATCAATGCATATATAGGATCGGCTCGACTGCCTGATAGCGGCGTTGTTCGGGGAAGGGGGCGCTGAAGGTTTTGACGTCGATGACCTGGCGCTGAATCTTATCGGCATCGGTTGAGGCCTTGACCCAGACGGGCAGGCCGGCGCCATTGGGGTTGCCGGTTTTGATGAAGTTGGCAAAATAGCCGCTCATGATCGACGACACTTTCCGATCGTCTTTGGTCCAGGCGTACAGCGGATTGACGTCCAGATTGCCCAGCGCATATTCGATTTCGGCGCTGTGGACGGCGCCCCATTGCGGCGGGCTGTTCGAGGTATCCGTGACAAAGCGCGGGCGGACACGGCTATAGTAATAGTAGTAGGTCGGCGCGCCCGTTTGGCGTTGCAGGTCGAACCATTTCCAGGTCGGCAGGCCGAGGAAATCGTCGCCCGCCACCGCTGTGGCCGCCGGTAACACCTCGGCATCCGTCGTGGCCGGATAGAGGGCGAAGACCGTATCCGCCTTATCGCCCAGCGCGCGTTTGAGACCGGCGCGATAATTGGCCACCGTGGCCGGGCCGTCGCCAAGGATGGCCGCCCCGCCGGCTTCCTGAGAGTTCGAGCCGACCAGAAGCGGGACATGGGCGGCCTGGCCATTTTTGAACGTCACTTCGGGCGCTTCGGTCAGGAAATAGCCGTCGATCACCACGTCGAACCGCGTCCCTTCGGCCTTGCCTTGCGCGGCCAATAAGGTCTCCGCCGGAAGGGCGCGCAGCTCGGCCAGGGTCGGGGCCTTGAGGGTGGCGGCAAAGGCGGCGCCCGCCTTTTCGGCTTCGGCCTGCGGTGTGGGCGCCCATTTTTGCATGATGGCCCCGCTTTCACCTATGGCGCCGGCGATCTTATCCCGCGACAGGGGCGACGCCATCAGGGTGCTGACCGACATTGAGCCCGCGGACTCACCGCCGATGGTTATGCGGTCCGGATCTCCGCCAAAGGCGGCGATGTTGCGTTTCACCCAGGCGAGGGCCGAGGCCTGATCCAGCAAGCCGTAATTGCCCGAAGCATGGTGCGGCGACGCGGCGCTGAGTTCGGGATGAGACAAGAAGCCAAACACGCCGAGCCGATAATTGACCGTGACCACAACGATGCCGCGCTTGGCCAAAGCCGCTCCGTCATAGCGTTTTTCGGAGCTGTCGCCGGCCATGAAGCCGCCGCCATAGATATAGACCAGGACGGGCAATTTGCCTTTGGGCTTGCCGTCGAGGTGCGCCGGTGTCCAGACGTTCAGATAGAGGCAATCTTCGCTGGGGGGCGGCGAGCGGAACATCATGTCCGAATAGAGCGGTTGTTGCATACAGCGCGGGCCGAAGTCCGTCGCCGGTCGCACGCCCGCCCAAGGCGCGACGGGTTGCGGCTCCTGCCAGCGCAAATTCCCGACCGGGGGCGCGGCAAAGGGGACGCCGCGAAAGACCTGGACAGACGGGGCGGTGGCGTCTTTCACGCCTTGCAACTTGCCGGCCTCGGTCGACACGACCGGATCGACCGCCGCGTTCGCCATCGTGGCCACAAACCCAAGCAGCAAGACCAACCCAAAGCGTGCGCGCATACCGTCATCCTTCCCTGTTCGAGCCGCGTCCGTAGACCTTACCGGCTTCAGTCGTCTTATAGTGCAGACCTATGGGGAGATGGTAACATGAGATGCGGGGGCAATGGGACTGTAAATTTGTTACATGGAGGGTGGTTGGATGATGGGGCATGACGGCGACCTCTGCGGCTGATGGCCTTTAGGCCATGTCTGGGTTTGCGATCATGATGGCTCAAGCGGGCAAATACGCTAGGCCGAGTTAGTGGTTTACACTACTGAGAAGTGACCTGAGGCAGGTGTATCTTGCTGCGTGCAAGCCAGCACGCAGCGGATAATAATTCTTGCGCTTTGGAAATTTACAACTTGATTATTTTGAGCAACTTGCGGTAGCTGGAGGAGATGCCTCAATCAATAGGGCAAAAAAATACGGCAGGAAATGAAGCTACTTACCTTCGAATACAGACGACGTGCGCAAAGGATAGCGCGGCTTCGTAGCATGGCTCGGGCGCGCTGGAAAGCAAGCGTGAAGCGGAGAAATGGAATGGTCAACCCGACCTGCACATTGACGGCGAGTTCCGAGAATAAGGGGTCCTTTAGGATGGCTTCGGCATCTCTCAAAATGCCAGCCATCTTTTGTCTCCATGAGAATTATGGGGAAACGGTGGCCATGCTAGCCAAAATTAGGGAGATGAATGAAAAGGCCTATAAGGCGACAAGGAAAGGTCGGCTAAAGCTGAGGCCGAGTAAGATCAAGTGGATCGATATGTCGACCACGGAGAGAATAGGTCCATCGGCCGCGCTAGCCCTTGCATCCGAGTTCCACCGGCTCCATTACCTTGGTCAAACATCGAGTACCGCGATCGACATTCACCGCTGGAAGCCGGAGGTTATTGAAAGTTTGAGGCAAATCGGCTTGCTGGATATTTTGAAAATAACCAGCAAGAGCAAGAAGCCGCTCGTAAATGTTGGGACGACAGCGATCTTGCCCCTTCGATCGGCAAAGAGCGTCATTGGTGCCGAGGCCGACGAGCTCAACGGCGAGATTGCGGGTATTGTTAGTCAAATAGATTTTAGTGACGAATTACGTTCAGAGGTGTATGATGTTTTGGTTGAAGCCATGGACAACGTCGCCACGCACGCCTATCCCGACAATGCCGTCTGGGCCTTTACGCACGCCAAGGCGTGGTGGATGACGGCAGCTGTGAATGCCGACGAAAGAAAATTAACCGTGGTAATTTATGATCAAGGGGTGTCGATTCCTGTGCGACTTCCCACATGGCAAAATTACTATCTCGCTGATAGGCTGTTGCAGAGATTGGTTAGTAGGTTTTTTGGAACGAGATACGAAGTGTCCGATCGAACCAAAGATGGATTGGTAATCAGGACTGCAATGAAAGTAGCGGTTACGTCGACAGGGAAGTCGTATCATGGGAAGGGGTTGCCGCGTATGAAGGCATTCATCGAAAAGTGTCGGGGTGGGTCGCTGCGCATACTAAGCCGATCCGGCGAGTACCGCTTCCATAAAAAGGACAAGGTTAAGAGCGACAAGGATCTCAGTCACGATGTCGAACTTGGCGGAACTTTGATCGAATGGGAGGTGTCGTATTGATGTCAAACGCAATTGCTGAAACCCCCGAAGTTAACGGTCCGGCTTCTTACATCAAGATTGCCGAGGATTACTCCCGCACGCCTGGTGGCCGCAAGAAGGTGACGGGGCCGTTTTCCGGCGAGGAATTCCGTGAGAAACTGCTAGTGCCACACCTGAAATCGGCGCTATCAGGACACGGTTACGTCAATGTCGTCTTGGATGGCGTTGCCGGTTATCCGGTCTCATTCCTGGAAGAGGCGTTTGGCGGTTTGGTGCGTGTGGACCACTTCGCGAAGGCAGATCTGAACAATGTGCTGAAAATCACTGCAAATTCGGGTCGCTTCCAAACCTATAGCGATTTGGCGCGCCGGTTTATTGAGACGGCCGAAAACGAATAATGGATTTAAATGGGGGAGATACTTCCAGGCATATCGTCTCGATAACGAGTGATGTGTCATTTGGAGGTAGCCATACGTCTGGCTTAATTATCGTCTTTCTCACAGCGCTTCTTGGCGCTTCGCTGGGGTTTTTGTCGAACTTCGTTTTGACATACCTTAAAGCGAGGTCGGACAACTCCACGAATATCTGGAACAAGTACTGCGACAGCATCACGGTCGCGGGCAACTATTCGTCGGAATATTGGTGCCTGCCTATGCAGAGTGTACTCCCTGGCAATGCGTCAGAAAAAGCTAAGGCGTTGAAAATCCAGGGCCAACATCTTGAGGCCAAGATAATCGGCATCCAGCAATATCTAATTAATCTGGAGGCTATGCTCGATAAGGAAATCCCCGATGCGGACCTCGCAGACCTAAAGGTCGCGAGAGAAGATTTCTATATCTCGTTGAGCGGGGGTGATTTTTTGGAGCGTAATGGGCAACAGGCCGTTGAGAGGGCGCGTAAGGTGCAATTCGATGCTGCGGTATATGTTGCCCTAGTTCAAAAGGGCATACGGGAACGATTGAAAACGAGAACAATTCTTAGGCGACTAGGCCAAGTTATGGCCATCCGCTTTGCGAAGCGAAAGTCGTCCTGAGCGGAAAAACATTAGCCGGCGTAGGACTCAGTTGTCCAATGCTTTAGGCTGCTTTCGCAGAGCTTTATCGGGTAGCCGCATCGGCAAGGCCCGGTATTAGCTTCTAATTTTCCTTTTTGGGCATCGGGGCAAAGCGCGAGAATTGCCGGCTCAGGCTGATCATGAAGGTCGGGGATTGGCGGCTGCTGACGAAGCGGGTTTGCAGGAGCGGGGTGTCGATCACCGTTACTGTGCGGGTTTGGCGGAAGAGGTCGTTGACCGAGACGTCCAGATCGATATTCGGCGTCAGTTTGTGACTGTAATCGAGGTTCGCCTGGCCCGAGCCAGTGGTGTAGCCCTGGCTACTGAACGATTTGCCAATCATCTTGTACGTCGCGGAAAAGCGATCGCCCTTAGGGAAGTTATATTGAATGGACAGACTGCCGTCCGTCGACGTGCCCGACCGGACGCCGTCGATCTGGGGGTTGCGCAACTCATTATGGGTTAGGCTGGCGTCGGCAGTCAGGGTCAAGGCTTTGCTGACCTGTTTGCTGAGGGTGGTGGCAAGACCGAAGGCATTTTGTTGGCGCCAGTTTACGCGCATGGTTTGCATGACGATATTGCCCAGGCCCTGCGGGTCGGGAATGATCTGCGAAATGGTTGAAATGGTCCGGGTGTCGCGGCGCCAGAAGCTTTGGACGGCGTAGTTCAGCGTCTTTCCGTTGAATTCGTAGCGCGCCTCGATCGCGTCGTTTTCCTGCGGTTTCAGGTCCGGATTGCCGGCTTCGACGGAGGTATCCGACGAGTAGACGATATGCGGATTGAGATCGGCGGGTTCCGGGCGTTGCTGGCGATGGGTGTAGTTGAAGCGCAGCTTTTGCGTCGGTGAAATGACGTAGGTGGCGTAGAGGCTGGGGTTCAGGCGGGTATAGGTCACCTTGCCTTCGGTGCGATAGGTCAAGTCGTTGGTGGTGAGAGATAGCGCTTCGCAGCGCACGCCGACCAGTACGGTCCAACGGGGCGTGAGTTCGCGCTGGAACGTTGTGTAAAAGGCCGACACCACCTGATGGGAGCGGAAGGCGTTGGTCAGCAACGGGTTGATGACCAGGCTGGCATCGTCGGCGCCAGGGCCGAGAACCTGGCTGTTGCGGGTATTGTCGTCGATATCGATCTCTCCGCCCACGGTCAGTTGATCGTCGCCGACGGGGGTATTGTATTCGGTGCGGAGGGTGGTCTTGCGCCGATCTTCATCCCGGCTGTTCGTCTGTATCCGCGTGCCGACATTGGCCGGGATGGTCGAGATCAGATAGGTGTTGGCGCTGCGGGACTCGCTTTGCCACGCGTTTCGCGCCACGCTTGCGTCGATCTTAAGCGTTTCGTCGGGCTTTTTGCCGTAGTGGGTGTAGTTGAGCGATAGGCCTTGGCTTTCGATGGAGAAGTGGCCCCGGTCCGTCTGGTCGAAGCGGTTGATGATCTGGCCGTTCGTCCCGATGGTGGTCGATTGCGACACATTGGTCGTTTCCGAAGGCGTGCGGTTGTAATTGACGGCCGCCGCCAGGACATCATTAGGCCCGGCGTCATATTGCAGGTTGGCGGACAGGAACGGTCCGCTGTATCGGTTGCGGCCTTCGCTGGTTGAGGTCGAGGATTGGGGAGGGGCGGTGAGCGTGTCGAACGCCGTGATTTGCGCACTGGACCGGTAGGTGTCGCTGGCGTTGGAGTAGCTGGGCGTGAGCGTCAGGCTCCATTTGCCCTTGGTTATCGCCAGAAACCCCGCCTCAAAGTTCCCTTTCGGTGAGTTGAATGTAGCGCTAACGGCGCCAAACAGGCCGGCGGGCATGTTGCGCTGGGTATTGATATTGATGATCGGCGCGCCATCGCCGGAGGAAAATTGCGAACCCGGATTGGAGATGACCTCGATCGTGGTGATATAGGCCGACGGCATGGACTTCAATGCCAGGGCGCGATTGTCACCGGACAACATCAGCGAGGGGCGGCCGTTCAAATAGACGACGACATTGCGCCCGTGATAGGTGACCTTGCCCGCGGGATCGACATTGACGCCGGGGATTTTATTGAGGGCGTCGGCCGCCGTGCCGGTTTGGGCATCCACGTTCTTGGTGACGTCATAGACCTCACGGTCGTTGGGGGCCTTTTTCTTGCCGGTCACGGTGACGGTCGTGGAGTCCGGGGGCGGCTTGGTTGCCGACTCGTCAGTGGTTTCGGCAGGGGCCGTTTGGGGATCAGGCGTCTGGGATTCCGGCGTTTGGGAATCCGGCGTTTGGGATTGGGCCGTCGCCCGCAGCGCAAACCCGGAGCTGAGACACGTCACAGCCAATAGGATACGCACAGATGATTTCACGATGGCCCCCTCAGATTTCGATCGATTTCGAAAACCGGCGGCCTTCGCCAACCGGGGGCATGCGGTGGCCCGATCACGCCATCGCTCTTTGGTATGCTGTCACCATAGGGTACACAGGTTGGCTTGGGTAAGGCAACCTTTCGCGAGTGAGTGCTGCGCAATTATGGGTGTAAATCGGCGCATTTTCGTTCATCCTATGGCGGTATCATCAGACGGGAGGGGAAATGCCGTTTAACGCCGTCAGGACATTCGGTGTCTTATTGGGCGCGGTCGCGCCAAATGATCCTGCCCCTCAACCCCCGATAAGGCTCTGAGTCAGGCGGAGAACGGGAGGCGAGAAAGCCAGCACGCCAATGGCGAGTTGGAGCGCGGTCAGGACCAGGATCACCACCAGATAGGCCGGATGGACCCGTTTGCTGTGTCTGAGGTCATAGGCCATGCCGAAGGCGACGTAGAGGATCATGCAACCAAACACCGCCCATGGCGCCAGGGCGCCAAGCAGCGGCATGGGCAGGATGCGCCCAAAGGCGGGCGATATCACCAATATGGTGGCGCCGAGCATCAGCCGCTTATGCCAGGCCGGCGAACCGCGAAGCGCGATGGCGGCGGTGACAAGGCCCAGGAAGACGAGCACGGCCAGTCCGTCAACAAGCAGAAAGACGCTGGGCGGAAAGAAGGGCGGCACGGCGCCGCGCTGAAGGCAGGCTATGGTGGTAAAGAGCCCGTAGCCGGTCATGACCGCGGCCAGGCACGCGCCGAAGATGCCGAGCCTGCGGTGCAGGGCGATATTGTCCGCCACCACAAGGGCGTTTTGCACGACATAGAGAATGACCCAACTTGCGAATATCGCCGCATGGACATGCACATGGACCGGTAAGGTACTGACATTGAAATGGTACCGCGCGGCGTTCAGTCCGAAGCCGATGACGACGGTGATCATGATCAGGATGGCCATGCCGAGGAAAAACCGGCGGTCATGGGCGGCGGGGCTGCCGGATGCGGGCAGGCTTAGGGGCGATGGTGACATTGAACAGGCTCCGTGTGGGTCATGAAGGGGTATGACCCGGAGTCTTCGGCCGAAAACAGGACCTGAACCTGACGGAAACCTGATTTTCTCGCGCGGGAAAGCCTGTTAGGTTTGAGTCCTTCACGGAGAAAGCCGCGCCACACCTATGTCCAGCCCGCTCGCGCACCTGAACGATCTGAACATCGGCCGATTGCGGATTAAGCCGGCGGCGTGCGAAGTCGTCCGTGGCGCGGAGGCCTGGGTCATTGAGCCCCAGGTTATGCGCGTCCTGGCCCTGCTCGGGGCGCGCCCGGGCCAGGTCGTTTCGCGCGGTGAAATGGTCGATGCGTGCTGGGACAGCCGGGCCATCAGCGAAGACGCCATAAATCGTGTCTTGTCGCGCCTGCGCCAACTGGGCCGGGACACCGGTGAGTTCCACATTCGCACGGTGCGAAAGGTGGGGTACCGTCTCGAAATCCTGGCGCCGGTGGCGATGCCGCAAGAGACGCCGGAAAAGATGACAGAGGCGGAGCCGCCGAAGCCGACCCCGGACAGGCCTCATTGGCGCAGGCTTTGGCTTTACGGCGCGGGCGGAGTGCTTGCGCTTCTGCTGGGGCTTGCCATTTGGTGGGCCGCCTCACAACACCTGTTTGTTCAAAACGGCTTCAGCCTCGCCATTACCGATATTCGCGCCGATACGCCGGCCGCGCTGCCGCCGGAAAGACTGAGGTCGGCGCTGGCGCACACCCTGTCGCAGATGCGGGGGCTTAAACTGGTTGCCCCGTCCAATGGGGGCGCAGAGGCGGACTATAGCTTGTCAGGCTATATTGGCGGGACGCCGGCCGTGCCGGTGATCGAACTGACGCTCAGCGATACGCGTTCCCACACCCAGGTGTGGAGCGCCCGCTTCGATCAGGCCCTGATGACGGACCCCAGCGCATCAGACCGTGCGGTGGCGGCCACCGCGCGCTATCTGGCCGTCGTGTTGGGGGAGCGCGTGGCGGGGCCGAAATCCGCCGGAGACCCGCCTCCGGCCGAGGTGGCGACGCGGATCAGTGAAGGGCAGCGCGCCTTGTCCCAGGCGCATGAGGCCCGGCACAATCGGGACTGGCCGCGGTTTGAGCGATTGATGGCTGAAGTGGACGCCGCCGCGACGCGGGCTCTGGCCGTCGATCCCCAATCGGCCGGGGCGTTGATGCTTAAATATGAGGTGGATGCCCTGCCGCTCTATCCCCGCTCAGGGGAAAGCCAGACGCAGTTTGCCGACCGTCAGCAGCGTGCGCTGAGTTATTTGACACGGGCCGTCACCGCCGATCCGGACAACCCGGATGTGCTGGCCGCGGCGGGGCGCGATATGATGGATCGCCAAAGGTGGGACGACAGCGAACGGCTATTGGTTAGAGCCGTGGCGATCGATCCCAATTCGCGCGACGGCACGCTTTGGTATAGCTACTACCTGGGTTTGATGAACCGGTGCGGCGAGGGGCTGAAATTGGCGCGTCTGGCCGCCGCGCTGGCGCCGGACGATATCTGGCGGCAACTGGCGGTGCCACGGCTTATGCACTGCGCGGGGCGAAAAGCGGAGGCAGCCCGGATATACACCCGCTTGATCGATCAGGACCGGGGGAATGTCTTTGCGGTGCGTGAATACTATCTCATGCTCCTGGCGCAGGAGGATCCGAAGGCGCTGCGTCAGCTCAGCCATCATATCCGCCATGATTTGTGGCGTGACGGTCCCACGGGCGGGGTCGCCGATTTTCTGCACCGGATTGACCTCGCGGCAGACGCGCTAGACGGCAGGGCTGCGGCGTTTCACGCCATACTGGACGGTGAGATGACGGTCCTCGACACGCCCAAACTGGCGTCTGACGGGTTTGGCAAAAGCTATGGCGACAGGCTGTTTGTGCTGGGTGTCGAATACGGCCATACCGGCCAGGCGGACAAGGCCATTGCCTGTCTCAGCCGGGCTGTCGAGCAATCGTCACTCTATCTTCCCTGGGCCTTGCCCTACGGGGCGTCGCCCATGCCGCGTGATGTGACCCGACGCGCTGAGTACAGGTCCATATGGCGACGCTCACCGCAGATCGTCGCGTTGATCAAGCGACGCAAAGGCAGCGGCTGGGGTTGGTGACCGGCGGGCGTGCCCATCTCGAGGGCTCGGAGGGTTCCATGACCGTCAGGGACGCAAGGTGGCGGCGCGCCGTGGCAAATCTCGAAACAATGACGATGCGCCGGCTTTCGCCAGGGGCGGTCCATTAGCGGATCAGGTGATCCAATCGCTCAGGGTTTGGCTGATCTGGCATTTATCTTTTTCACAGTGGATGCGGAAAGCGCCGCCCACCCATTGCGCCGACCAGTTGACATAATAGTCGTTTCCGTCAAGCGAACGAAAAACTTGTGTCAATTCAGGTGGATAGAAGGGCGCTTTTCGGTCCAGGCGTTCAAGGTCCTTAGACGAATAGACGATCAACCGGAAAGGCGCCTGAGTAATGCCTGAAAACAGATCGATATCCGATACCAGGATGAGTGTATTGCGCCGTTCGTGGGGCGGTGACTTGCCCAAGGCTTCGAGTATGACGTTGTCGCTATTGGCCTCGGGATGGGGGGCCACGATCAAGGCGGCGGTATCATGTCCGACCAGCCGTTCAAGGACCAATTTGGCGACGGCGCTGTCGCGTGGGTCTGTTTTCGGGTTGAAAGCCGTAAGGGGTAGCGCGTCAATGCCATCCGGCAGGCCATCGCCGTCGCTGTCGACGGCATCCGGCTTAAGCCCCAGGCGCGCTTCCTCGATATCGGTCAAACCGTCATTGTCGCTGTCCTTGCGCAGGTCTGCGAGGGGAATATCGAGATAGAGGCCATCTGCCTGGCGGGCGTAACCTGTGGCTACCGGCGGGAACCGGATCGTTTTCGGATCAATTTCCCGTATCTGGACTTCCAGGTTCAGGTGATCGCCGTTGAGCAGGGGCAGGTGCGATCCCGGAGTGACAACATATGGAAAATAGGTTTGCAGACCGAGGTACAGGGGCGGCTGCCAGGTCCCGTCGCGCCGCAGCACCAGCCAGAGGCCCGAAGCGCCGACTTCTCCCGCCATGTCGTATTGTGATGACGCGTAGATGACGGCCGCATCCTTGCCGGTGGCCTCGTAACGCAGAACGCTGTCGGCCGGGATGGGCAGTTTAAGGCCTTTCGGGAGGGACGGTTGTTTTTCCGCGCTGTTCCATGCTTTCACGCCGGCAGGCAGGGGCGCTTCTGTCCAATGCGGGCTAAACGCGGCGCCGGAGACATGAAGCTGGCCACCAAGCGGTTTAGGGGTCGTTGTTGGGCGCGCGGCGGCGATGCGTGTCGCCCATGCATCCTGACAACTCTTGATGTCTGCCGGAACCAGATCAGCTAACCGAGGGAGGATGGCGGGTTCACTGGCGCCGTCCGCATAAGGGACCTGGTTGGCAAGCCATTGCGCCATATCGGCGTACCCGGCCCCGGCGAGACGATCATGAACGAGGCGCCGGATAGCCGGTGACGCCTGGGCCTGCGCGAACAGCCAGCCATCGCCAGCCAGACTGGGGATGCTGTCACACGGCGATCGCTTTTCCGGCGTCTCGGGTTTGGGCAGGCCGCCGATGTAGAGATCAAATAACGCGACATCGGAGCGATTGTGTTCGAACAGGTCATGCATCATGCCGGTGTCCGATGCCCCCGTGCGGGCGAGAAGGGCGCGGGCGTCGTCCCGATGATCTGACAGCCAGAGCGCCGCCGCCAGCCGGTTGACGAAAGGATCGGCATAGACGTGCTGGCACGTCTGGTTGGCGTTAGCCGTATCAAGCCATAATTGTTGCCGCAGGGCTTCGGGATAGCCCAGGTATTTTTCGGCGGCATCGTGGTCGAACCCAAGCCACAATAGCTGGTCCAGCGCATATCTGGCAATCGCTACGCGCCACGCCTGGGCATTCGGTTTGTCCGCCAGTCGTGCCTCTGTCAATTCCAGAATGGCCGCCACCCCGCCACTCATTTCATCGGGCGTGCCGGAAAAACCAAGGTCAATCGATGGTGGCGGTACGGATGGATTGTCGGATACGGCCAAAAGCACGGCTAACAGATAGGCTTGTTTGTGACCGTAATCATATAGTCTGACGAAGATTGACAAGGCGGCGGCATGTTCCCGCACCAGACGAATGACCGCAGCCGCATCCTCACGATCGTCCGCATCGCGTGCCACATCGAAAAGGAGTGTGCCGGTCGGTTCCGCCATGGCGGTTCGCCTTGCCTGCTCGATAAGGGGGGCGTCGGGTGCGAGGGGACACTTTCCATCACAGGCATGGAAGTAGCTGACCTTTCCGACAAGCAGTTCGGCATAGGCCTCTGCCTGAGCCGGCGTCAGGTTCATGCGGCGGGCAAACTCGGCGATGGCTGCCGCCTGAGACTTGGTCTCGGTCGCAGCCTCATATAGCTGGTCCTCGAAATCGAGCGCTTTCTTGTCGCCATATTGCGACCAGGATTCATCGACGAACGTCTTCCAGGCTTTGGGTGTGATTTCAGCGGCTGTGGTCGAGCCGGCAGCGAGCGTGAGAAGCAGGGCCAGGCCCAGGCTACGAAACATGATGATCCCCCCATTTGGCGGCAGCTTATCACAACCTGGCCGGTATACCAGTGCCAAGGACGGCCCACCACCGGGGTAAGCCGGGCAGGTGGCAGGGGGCAGGACAAAGGCTGGTTAGTCGCATTGGTCGTATTGGGCCTAAGCTAAGGTCGGTTTGGGGCGCAAAATCACCCCAACACATAGGGGTGTTTAAAGCTTTAGTTATCGCCGCGGCTTATGGTGGAGAAAAGTCAGTCCGGGGAGTGGCGATGATTAGCGTATTTTACCTCACGGGGGCGCCCGGGGCGCCAAAGATCGCCGAAACCCAGTTGGACCCGACGCACACCGTGCCGGACGAACCGGTGTGGATCGACCTGTATCAGCCGACCGCCGACGAGCTTCGTCTTCTGCCGCAGACGCTGAATATCGCCTTGCCGAGCCGCGAGGAAATGTGGCGCAATAACGCGCTGGGGCGCATGTATACGCGCGACGGCACGTCGTACATGATGGGCGCCGTGCTCGATGATGTGACCGATGGCTGTATCCCGAAGACCAGTCCGGTCACCTTTATCCTGACGCCGGATTTTCTAATTACGATCCGTGACATAGACCCGAAACCGTTCCTGAAATTTCAGGAAGACCTGCTGCTCAATCCGAAGCGTTACGCCACCAGCGCCGATGTCATGGAAGGGTTGGTGGAGGAGATCATCACGCGCGTCGCCGGCGACCACGATCGGGTGATCCGGGGGCTGGACGGGCTGTCGCGGCGCATCTTCGGAGAGGCAGCGTTCGACGGCCAGCGGGGCAATCCGTCGCTGGTCATGCGCAATGTGCTTAAGGAACTGGGTTTCACCGCCGATCTGAACTCCAAGATCCACGAGAGCACGTACAGCCTGGTGCGGCTGCTGACCTATTTCAAGGACGACCACGACCCCAACAATGCCGTCATCGGACACGACGCCGAGCGGCTGATCAAGGATTCGCGCAGCCTGTCGGACCAATCGGCCTTCCTTAACGACAAGATCAATTTCCAGCTGGAAAGCGCGCTGGGCATGATCAATGTCGAACAGAACCTGATCGGCAAGATCCTGTCGGTGGTGGCGCTGATCTTCCTGCCGCCGTCTCTGGTCGTGGGGTTTTACGGAATGAACTTCGCCGATATGCCGGAGTTGCACTGGAAGTACGGCTATGTCTTCGCGATCGCTGTCATGTTGCTCTTCGCCGTGCTGCCGTGGGTATACTTCAGGTATAAGAAGTGGCTGTAAGCCTATGTTTGGGGCCGCTTGCCGTCTGCGATCTTTTTAAGGCAAAAGGCAACGAAAAATAGCCAGCTCATGACGACAAGGACGAAGGCGCGATTGGTAAACCCGTAGGGCGCGCCGCGATGAAGCGTCAGATATTGAACCACGAACGCACCGACCAAGGCGACGACAATGAGGAGCGATGGGAGGCGTATGCTTTTCCATCTGGGGTCCGCGCCAAAACTCAAGCTCAAGGTCAAGGCCGCCACCGAGATGCTGACGATGTTCACCAGAAAGCTCGCGGTATGGATGGTGCCATGCAGCGTGTCTTTGGCCGTTTCCAGGTCCGTAGGGAACACGGCGGTGACCATGAGGCCCAAAAAGGCGAGGATCAGAAGCAGCCGCCCTATGGTCGCGGACACCTTTTTCGGACCCGCTCGCCATAGTCCCAGAGATAAGCTGAGGCATCCGAATCCGAGCGCAACAAACGCCGTGGTCATTAGCCAGCCGGCGCGGCCGACGGCGTAGTCACTGATCATATGATCGATGGGCGTGTAGTCAGGTCGAATAAAGTGCAGGGCAATCAATGCAATGCTGAAGTAGCTGAAGAGGAACAAGGATACCGTGGCGGCAATGGCTGCGTTTCGATCCGGCGCGTCAGGAATTAGCGTTTGGTTCGACATGGTGATATCCCCGGAAGTGTGTAAGATCGCAAGCTTTCGATGTCCGCGCCGCCGGCGTCAGGGGGGCGTGCCCGTAGGCAATACTTTTTCAACAGCCGACATGTTCGCCAATCTAGTCATAAAGCCATTTTGCGGGAGCGGGTATGAAAAGTCCTGAAATTTTTGACCCTTCCAGCCCCGACAAGACCATTGCATTTGGGCCGTTCACGCTTGACCCGTATCGACGCCGCCTTATGCGAACACCAACCGGCGATACTGTGGCAATAACGGGTCGGCCGTTCGAGGCCCTGCATTATCTCGTCTCTCGCCCTGGGATTTTAGTGCCCAAGGCCGAATTGTTTCGTGTCGTTTGGAACGGCATTTCCGTCGAGGAAAACAGCCTGGCACGATGTATTTCCACGATCCGTAAAGCGCTAGGTGATACGCCAAAAGGGCGGCGCTATATTGTCACTGAACCGGGGCGTGGCTACCGTTTTGTCGCACAGGTGAACACGCCGAGCATTGCCAAGGAGGCTCATCCCGACAGATTGAGCGCCAACCTGGACGCGAACCAGTTGTACGTTTCCGCCTGCTCGTTGCTTTCGCGCCCTGGCGGTCACACGATCTTACTCGCGCTAGAAAAGCTGGAGGCCGCCTGTCGGCTCGATCCTGCGTTTGCTCTGGCGCACGCCAGTATTGCGAATGCCAATGTCCTTTTGGGTGTGTTTGGATTGGCCGCGCCGCTCAAGGTCTTCCCTAGAGCCCGGGAGGCAGCTTTGACGGCCGTCGAATTATGTGACGGCTTGGCCGAGGGGCATTTGCAGTTGGGGCATATCGCGGCGATGTTTGAGCTTGATCGCAGCCGTGCTGACCTCCACCTGCGCCGCGCCTTGATGCGCGATGAACGTTCGGCAATGGCTCATCACCACATCGCCTTGCTCGCCATGTCGGCGGGACAATTTGATGAGGCCCTGATCTGGATGCATCGCGCTCTCGATCTTCAACCGCTTGCGGCCAACATCCGCGCAAACATCGGCATGATCCTCTACTATGCCGGGCGTTACCAGGAGGCGGCTGATCTGCTTGAGGCGACAATTGAGATCCACGACTTTGCCCATGCGCGTTCGCTGCTGGGGCGCTGTTGGCTGAGACTTGGTCAGCCTGACAAGGCTCTGGACCATTTTCGGCTCAGAAAGGAAACCTCCATTGGCAGTGCGGCTGATGAGCCGGCTGCCTTGGCCTTGGCCGGAAGGCACGAGGAATCCGAAGCGATGCTGGACGCATTGCTGGCCTCAAGACAGACCGGATATGTTTCCGCCTATGACCTGGCCACCGTTTACGCCGCCCAGCGAAAGCCTGCCTTGTCGCTGGATTGGCTGGATATTGCGATGGAAGAGCGGGCGCAACCTATTTGCGCGCTCGGTGTTGATCCGGCGTTTCGAGAACTTTACAGCGAACCAAGGTTTGCCGGCCTGGTTCAGAGGCTGCAAAGTTAAAGGCTGGTATCTGAGCGAGTGGCTACGGGTGCAAAAATTCCGACCGTAGCCAGACAGGCTGGCTTGTTTCCGCAACAGGCGTGTGGTTGACTCGGCAGATGGACGACGACACTTCCTCGATACGCGCATTTATCAAGCGGTTCGTCGATGTGACGGACATGCCACCGGAAGACGCCGATTTGTTTAAGGCGCTTGATATTTATGGCGATGATGCTGACGAGTTCATAGTCGAATTTGGCCAACGTTTCGACGTCGATGTCGGTGGCTATCTCTGGTATTTTCATACTAGAGAAGAATGCTGGAACCCCGGGGCCTTGTTTTTCAAGCCGCCAAACCGAAGAGTGACGCCTATTCCCATTTCCGTAAGTCTACTAAGAAAAGCGCAGTTGGAGAAACATTGGCCGATTACTTATCCTGTCCATGCGCTGCCAAAACGCCGGTGGGACATTTTGATCAGCCAAGTCGTGTGCCTTTTTCCGCTCGCCCTTGTGGGGCTTGGACTGATCCTAAAGTTTGTATTGCACTGAGTTCGAGGTGAGGGTGGGTAAGCCTTTCCCGGCAAAGGCACCACTGACTGTCTCAAAGGTATCGGCGCTAAAGCTCGGCGGCTTTGACCGTAGATTTCAGCCACCTCGCTTGCCCAATGTCAGCATTAAGACACTGGGCCGACGGTCGAATTCATCAAATGATTATGACTCGCTCATGATTTTCATCCGGTCTCACGCCAAGTTCCGGGCGTTTGAACGCAATGGAGAGCGCGCATGAAAGAGTCGATAAATCGGTTGTGGCACGGCCTGCGTGCCTTGGGGTGGTTAGGCGTGGTAGCCGTTTTGATTGCGCCTGTTATTGCAATGCAGTTCACGGCAGAGGTTAATTGGACGGCGTCGGATTTTCTTTTCGCCGGTGTTCTGCTGATCGGTGGCGGCGCTCTGATCGAGCTATTCGCCTGGCGGGTGCGCGCCCCAGTGATCCGCATTGTATTCGCGCTTATCGTCGTCGGTGCGGTAGCTACCCTGTGGGGGGCGGCCATTGACTAGACCTCAAATCAGTGGCGGGCGCATGGGAGGCGCTGCCGTTCTTAGGGCTGAATATGACGCGGCGCCTAAAGGGCAGGTGCGTCCTGTGCGTATTTTGATTGTCAATCCGCCGCATCCGGCAATTGGAAGCCGAATTCCTGATGATCATCTACCGCCCCTCGGCCTGCTGTCCATTGGCGGCCCTTTGATCGACGACGGACATGATGTTGCTCTCATAGACGGCGAGTTCGGTCCGATGTCGTTGGATCAGATTGCCTTGCGTATAGCTGAGCACGCGCCCGAACTCTTGCTATTGGGCCACTCGGGGTCAACCTCCGCTCATCCGAATGCGAGGGAAATTGCCTTAAAGGCCAAAGCGTTGCTGCCGGCGCTTCGCATCATTTATGGCGGAGTATTTCCTACCTATCACTGGGAAGACATTCTAAATGACGGGCCCGAATTCGATTATATTGTCTGTGGTGAAGGGGAGGAAACTTGCCGCGAACTGGTGCGGGCTCTGTCGGCAAGCGATCCGCTCTCCGCGGTCAGAGGTATCGCATACCGCGAAAAGGGTATGCCCGTAAAAACCCAAGCGCGCGACATGCTGGCTGATTTAGACGCCTGGCGCATTGGTTGGGAGCTCATCAACTTCGCCAACTATTCCTACTGGGGGAAGAAAAGGGCTGTTGTTGTTCAGTTTTCCAGAGGATGTCCGCATCCGTGCAACTATTGTGGTCAACGCGGTTTCTGGACGCAGTGGCGCCACCGCAATCCAGAGCGGTTCGCTGCGGAAATCGCCCGCCTGCATCGGGAGCACGATATCCAAGTCTTCAACTTCGCCGATGAAAACCCAACCTCGTCGCCGAAGATGTGGAAACGGTTCCTTGAGGCGCTTATTGCTGAACAGGTGTGCGTCACTCTGGTTGGTTCGACGCGGGCCGATGATATTGTTCGCGACCGCGATTTTTTACACCTCTACAAGAAAGCCGGTGTCGAACGCTTTTTAATGGGCATGGAAAACACAGACGAAACTGTTTTGCAAAAGATACGAAAAGGCGGCTCGACCACAACCGACCGCGAAGCTATCCGGCTTTTGCGCCAGCACGGCATCCTTTCCATGGCGACCTGGGTCGTCGGGTTTGAGGAGGAAAAGGACAGTCATTACTGGCGGCAGTTGCGGCAGCTTTTGGCTTATGACCCAGACCAAATTCAAAGTCTCTATGTCACGCCGCACCGTTGGACACCGTTCTTTTCATTGGCGCAGGACCGCGAGGTGATCCAAACAGACCAATCTAAGTGGGACTATAAGCATCAAGTGCTAGCGACACGTCATGTGCCGCCGTGGCGAGTTTTCCTTTGGGTGAAGGCGATAGAAATCATCATGCAGATGCGGCCCAGAGCCTTGCTGCGCCTTTTGACCTTGCCGGACGCGAGAGTCCGCCATGCTCAACGCTGGTATTACCAGATGGGACGGCGTGTGTGGTTCCATGAGGTTTTCGGGTTTCTATTCAGGGACAAACGTCTGAAGACTGGGCCAAGCGTGAAAGCGTTTTGGGGAGCAAGCCTGGAGGCCAGCGAGGAGGCGTTGTCGCGGCCAGCGCGGCGCAAACTGAGTCATGTGACTACGCTATTAGACCGGACGTCCAGGTCGCAGGCGAACGGCTAACGCCAGTAGCGCCGGCAAAGAGACATGGCGCCTACGACGCAGGTGGCAAACAATCCGCCCTCCAAAGCGCCAGTGACGGACTGCGTTAGCGGACCGAAATGGTTTTCGCCGAGAAAAAGCCAGAGAGTATCGAGACGTAAACGGGAATTTGGGAAATGCTGGTCGAGAGAAACCAGGCTGCCGCTCAATAATATCCCGCCGGCAAGGGGAATAAGTGCGCCGATAGTCATGCCGACCAACGCCACAACGGCGAGCCGACGTTTTGCCATTGCACCCAAGGCGCGCGCTTTGAGTTGGGAGTTTACCCAGACGCCCAGCCCAACGGCGGCGCCGAGACACGCACCCTCTGGGCCGCCAGTGATATGACCGGGCGAACGTCCAAAAAGCAGGTTAAATGCGTCCAGCCCAATCAGCTTCACCATAGCGCCGATGATAAATCCGCCAACCGCGCCACCGATGACATTCCATAATGATCTCTCGTCGACGAAGGCGTTAATCGCGGCAATGCCCCAACTGACGCCGGATCCGCCGATAGTCGCCAGCGCAAAGGTAAGGCACAGGACAACCAGCATTACCGAAAGGCCGCCGGTCTGGGGCGCGACGTCTTGTGATGCCGCCGCAAATCCATAGATGAGGCCTCCGATCAGGCCTGCCAGGCTGCCGCCCATTGTGCCCGCAATTCCCAGTCGAAACAATGCAAACCTGTCCGGCAACGATGCCACAGTATTGGCGAACCGGGGCTCATGCTCCAGACTAGCGGGCGGGCGCGCGGGGGAAACGGTGAAGACTTCAACCGGTGCAATAAATCGATATCCGTGCTTAAATACAGTTTCAATGAAACGTGGGTTCGCCGCCTCATCACCCAGGTGCCGGCGAAGGGTTTTAATGCATTGCGTCAAAGCTTCATCCGTGACGGGTACGCCGCGCCATGCCTCGGCTAGAAAACGTTCTTTGGAAATAAGCGCATTGGGCTGTTCTACCAGGAGGACGAGCGCATCCAGATATCGCGGATTTAACTCAATGGCTTGGTCGTCCCGCTTAAGTTGTCGATTGTGTGGATCCAAAGCAAAGCGATCAAAACGATAGAGCGGACCTCGTGGCAGTTGTGCGGGACCTTGGCCGACAGGTTTTTGGGTAGCGTCTTCTGAGGCACGCATTGTACCGACAACCATCTTTTCCCGCTCCACAAGTGTGCGCGCAATCTACCTCATCCGTCCGGCGTTTCAATGCGCGACGTTGATCCTAACTTTAAACTGAAACGTATGGCGAGGGCACGCCAATCATTATCGCGGTCAGGCGGGTTAAAACAGTCTGTACTCAAAGATCGTCCGTGGGCACATTAATGACGATTTGATCCCAGAAGCGAGGGCGTAACTATGCCCGTTGCTAAAGCTCGGCGGCTTTGATCATGTCCACGCGTCGGGCGTGACGGCCGCCTTCGAAATCGGCGTTCAGGAAGGCATCGACGATATCGAGGGCCAGGGCTTCGCCAGCTACGCGGGCGCCGATTGACAGCATGTTGGCATCGTTATGCTGGCGGATCATGCGGGCGGAGAAGGTGTCGGCGCACACGCCGCAGCGGATGCCTTTGACCTTATTGGCTGCCATCATGATGCCTTGCCCGGTGCCGCACAGGATAATCCCAAACCGGAATTCGCCGGACGCCACACGCTGGGCGGCGGCGATGCCGTGTTCGGGGTAGTCGGTGCTGTCGGGCGAGGTCGGGCCGATATCGACGACCTCCCAGCCGTGTGCTTTGACGTGGCTGGCAATCGACTGTCTCAGCGCAATAGCCGAGTGATCGCTTGAAAGGACTATGCGGTCGGTAGCGGTCATCGCGACGGTTTTCCGTGGGGGCGGTAATACCAAACGTCATGCCTTCGACTCATGACGTTTGGCAAGGGTGACTGCCCGCCGCCGCTTATGCGGCGAGCCATGCGGCGTTTGAGCCGAAAAAGCAAATACCAATGAAGCGGTTCTACACCGCGCTCATTGGTATGAGAAAGATACCCCACCACCCCGCCCTACGGGCGCGGTCCCCCTCCCCACCATAGGTGGGGAGGTACAAGTGGAGGTGGGGCTGGCTTTTTTGTTTTACTTCGCGGAGAGGGACGGCTTCCAGGCGTAGTGATCGCCGGATTTCACCACCGTGCCGACGCCGGGATAGGGGAAGTGCGGCGAGAACAGGCGTTCCTGGCTGGCCGCCCATTTGGCCAGCATGGCTTCGCGGGTGTCGCGGCCGACCGTTTCGTCGGTATCGTAGCCTTGCAGCCATTGCGGCTCGGCCAGGGAGATGATCGCGCTATGGGCCGTGTCGCCGATATCGAGCAGGCGGTCCTTACCCGACACGATTTCATAGCCGACGTGGCCGGGGGTGTGGCCCTTGATCGCTATGGCGGTAATGCCGGGGGCAACGATGTCGCCCGGTTCGAAGGTCTTGACGTGGCTGGAGATGGCGGCGACCAGCTTGGTCTGGTCCGGCTTGGCTTGCAGCCAGGCCCATTCGGCGCTCGACAGGCGGATCATGGCGTTGGGGAAGGCCAGCTTGCCATCAGACGTCAGGAGCCCGCCGATATGGTCCGGGTGGGCGTGGGTGATCAGGATGTCGGTGACGGCGTCGGGGGTAAAGCCGCCCTTGAGCAGGCTGCCTTGCAAGGCGCCGCCGACGCCGGTGTCGATCAGGACGACCTGGGCGCCGGTTTTGACCAGCAGGGCATCGACGCTGAGCGTGATTTTGTCGGTCGGCGCGCCGGCGGCCTTAAGCACCTTGGCGACGGCTTCGGCCCCGACATCGGCGCCGAACACCTTGCCGTCATTGGGCGGGGTGAATTGCGCGTCGTGCAGGGAGACGGCATCGAGCGTGCCGATCTTGAACGCTTTTGCGGCGGGTTCCGGTGCGGCGGGATCGGCGGCCAGGGCAGCGGTGGCGTGCGCCAGAACCAAGAATGAGCAGGCGGCGAGGGTGTGTTTCAGCATGAGGTAGCCCCTATGAGAAAAGTCGGCGCGAAACAGCGCGGCGGCAAGATGACGCAAGTTTTGTAAAACCGCGATATGGGGCTGTTCGCGCCCGCTCACAAGGGTGCGCGGGGGCCAGAAGCTGGGAAATCAGAAGGCTGGAAAGAAGAGAGGGGCGGGCGCGCATGGAGGGGTGCGCGCCCGCCGGCGCGGCTTTGAGGGGTGGGGGGATTAAGCCGCGCGGACTGTGGCCAGGAACCGGTCCATTTCCTGGTGAAGATGTTGAGCGTGCTCGGCCAGTTCGCCGGAGGCGCTGAGCACCTGGGCGGCCGCTTCGCCGGTTTGTTCGGCCGCCTGAGCCACCACGACGATGTTGGAGGTCACTTCCTGGGTGCCCATGGACGCCTGGGTGACGGCCTGGATGATCTCGCGCGTCGCTTCGGACTGCTGCTCAACCGAACTGGCAATCGTCGCATTGTTGGTGTTGATATGCTGTATGGTGCCGGTGATGTTCTGGATGGCGCCGGCGGCCTTTCCGGTCGCTTCCTGGATCTGGGCGATCTTGGCCGATATGTCGGTGGTGGCGCGGGCGGTCTGGGCGGCCAATTGCTTGACCTCGCTGGCGACGACGGCGAAGCCGCGCCCCGCTTCGCCTGCCCGGGCGGATTCGATGGTGGCGTTGAGCGCCAGCAGGTTTGTCTGGCTGGCCAATCCGGCGATCATATCGACCACGTCGCCGATGGAGGCGGCGACGTCGTTCAGTTCGCCGACGATCTGGACGGCGGCATCGGCATCGTGCGCGGCGGACGCAGAGACGCTGGCGGAGGTATCGACCTGGCGACTGATTTCGCTGACCGAGGCCCCCAGCTCTTCGGCGGCGGAGGCGACCGAGGTGACATTGGCGCCGGCTTCTTCGGCGGCGGCCGAGACGGCGACCGACTGGGCGGAGGTTTCCTGGGCGGTGGCGGACAGTTGCGTGGCGGAGGCCTGCATTTCCGTAGCGGCGCTGGAGACCAGGTTCACAATGGTGCCGACGGATTTTTCGAATTCATCGGCCAGGCGCAGCATGGCGGCGCGGCGGTCGGCTTCAGCCTGTTCCTTCTGGGCAGCGGTCTGAACGCGCAGGGTCTCGGCGTCGCGCAAGCCATTACGGAAGATGGCCAGGGTGCGAGCCAGGACGCCGACTTCGTTTTTCGCCGCTTCATACGGCACGTCGGTGTCCAGGCGGCCGACGGAGACCGATTCCATGGCGCGGGTGACACCGTTCAGCGGCTTGATCACCTTGCTCATCACGACCCAGGCGCCGACCCCCGCCATGGCAAGGGCCAGGGCAACGAGGCCCAGAATGGTGATGCGGGTCTGGCTGTATTCGTGAGCGGCGCGGGTGCGTTCGGCGTTGGCGCCGTCCTGATTGATGGCGACCAGCTTTTCCAGATCGGCCGACATGCCTTCGAAGGTTTGCTTCAGCGGGCCGCGGAACAGGTTGGCGGCCTCTTCGTTTTGGTTGCCGCGCGACAGGATGAACAGCTTTTGGTGTTGGTCCATATATTGGGCCAGTTCGCCTTTGAAATGTTCGTAGGTGCGGCGTTCTTCGTCCGACGAGATCAAGGGCTCATAGGCGGCCTGATGGGTCTTCAAATCCTTCATCGCGGCGGCGAAGTCGCCTTCGGCGGCCGTCATGTCCTTTTCCTGGGTGGACATGATGTGCGCACCTTCGGTGACGCGCATGTCCGCCGCGTCGGTATTCATGGCGTTGGTCAGCCGTACGGACGGCAACCAGTTGTCCGACATCTGGAGCACATTGTTGTTGATATCCCCGACCTTGGCGGCGGCCAGCCAACCTTCGGCGCACAGCAGCAGGGTGAGAACACCGACAACGGCCAGCAGCATGTTTCTTAAGGAAAATGTCATTGTGAACGCCCCTCCACAACCTCTACACGCGTGTGTAGCGCAGGGTAATATTACTTTAGTATCTAAAAAAGACTATATGTAAATGCCCTTTACAGAGTATGAATCGAGGTCAAAATGTTTCCGTATGCGGTAAGTTGCCTCACCATATGCAATTGTTACGGCATATGTATTCTTTATAAATACTACAATAGGCGCGAAATGCGGGGTAAATATGGTAAATAAGGCGCGGTTTAAGTAATACTTATGTGTAATCGGGTCACATGAGCGCGGTATTATTGTAATGGCGAGGTGTTTTTACAGAGGCGGCGGTAGCTTCAGCCGACGCGGTGGCCGGTGGCGTCGATCATCAGGCTGCCGTCTTCCTTGGCGAAGGGGCCGGCGGGCCAGCGGTCGAGCAGGTCGAGCACGGTTTCGGAGGGGCGGCACAGGCGCGTGCCTTTTTCGGTGACGACGATGGGGCGATTGACCAGCACGGGGTGTTGCAACATGGCGTCGATCAGGGTGTCGTCGCTCACGCCCGGTTCGAGCAGGCCCAGCTCACGCGCCGGGGACTTGGTTTCGCGCAAAGCCTCACGCGGGGTCAGGCCGGCCGCCGCCAACAGGGCCAGCAGGGGTTCACGTTGCCAACCGGTTTGCAGGTATTCGATGACGGTCGGTGTGTAACCGGCGGCTTCGATGACGGCCAGGACGTTGCGCGACGTGCCGCAATCGGGATTATGATAGATGGTGACGGTCATGAAGATATGCTTTCCGGGGCAGGCGGTTGCAGCAGCCAGTGGCAGACGGCCAGGGCCGCGAGGGCGCCGGCGATCTGGGCCAGGATGAAGAGCGGCGCGTCCTGGGGGCGGATACCGGCGAAGGTGTCGCTCAGGCTGCGCGCCAGGGTGACGGCGGGATTGGCGAAAGAGGTCGAGGCGGTGAACCAGTAGGCGGCGGTGATGTACAGCCCGACCATCACGGCCACCGCGTCGGCGCGCGCCTGACGGACGGCCAGTATGGTCAGGATCAGGCCGAAGGTGGCGACGCCTTCCGACAGCCACTGGGCCGGGCCGGTGCGGACCTTATGCGAGGTTTGCGCGATATCGAGGCCGAACATGGCGTGGGCCAGCCAAACACCCAGCACCGCACCTATGATCTGAGCCACCGTATAGGCCATGGCGGTCAGAGGCGTAATTTCCCCTTTGAGGGCGAAGACCAGCGACACCACCGGATTGAAATGGGCGCCGGACATCGGGCCGAAGGCGGTGATCAGCACGACCAGCATGGCGCCTGTGGCCAGGGTATTGCCCAGCAGCGCGATGGCGACATTGCCGCCCGCCAGGTGCTCAGCCATGATGCCGGAGCCCACCACCGTGGCCAGCAGCAGGGCCGTTCCGGTCAGTTCGACGGCCAGACGGCGGGTGAGGGGGCGGCGAAGGTGGTGTGTGGGCGCGGTCATCAGCAGCACGCTCGGTTAAGGCGGTCGAATACCGGCTGACACAGATCGGGACGGCCGCCGCAGCAATCGTCCATCAGGAACAGGATCACGGCCTGGATGGCGTCGAAGCGGGCAACGTAGCGGATGGTGCGGCCATCGCGGCGGCTGTCGATCAGGCCCGCCTGGGTCAGGATTTTCAGATTGGCCGACATGGTGTTCTGTTTGACGCCGAGCCGGTCGGATACGTCGCCCGCGGCAACACCGTCCGGGCCCGCCTGAATCAGCAGGCGCAGGGCGTCGAGCCGGGTTTCCTGGCTGAGGGCATCGAAGGCGGCGAGAGCGTCTTTTTTATCCATATATCATGATTAGTCGATTCATTTTCCGGGTGCAAGTCGATCGTTGACATAAGATAGGGGGGTATCCTATATGAGTCGCATGTCACATGCCGATCGCGAAAAAGAAAAGATGCTGGCGCGGGTGCGTCGCATCCGGGGCCAGGTCGAGGCCATAGAGCGCGCCTTTGAGGCCGAGGCCGAGAGCGAAAAGATCATGCACCTGATCGCCGGGGTGCGCGGGTCCGTGTCCGGATTGATGGGCGAGGTGGTCGAGCACCATATTCGCTACCATCTGGTCGACGCCCAAAAATTCCCCGGCGCACTCGATGCCGACGCCCAGGAAGCCCTGGTCGAAATCATCCATACCTATGTCAAGAAATAGACCATGACCGATTTCGCGCACCTGCTTCAGCAAGGGGCGGCCAACGCGTGGCTGTTCATTCCGTCCGCCATCCTTTTGGGGGCGTTGCACGGGCTTGAGCCCGGCCATTCCAAGACGATGATGGCGGCCTTTATTGTCGCCGTGCGCGGTACAGTGGGGCAGGCGGTGTTGCTGGGGCTGTCGGCGACGGTGTCGCATACGCTGATCGTGTGGTTGATCGCGCTGGGCGGGCTGTGGCTGGGTCAGAGGTGGGACGCCAATGTGGCCGAGCCCTATTTTCAGGTGGCGTCGGCTGTGGTGATGCTGGGGGTCGCGTTGTGGATGATCTGGCGCACCTGGTCCTATCGGCGAGGCGGCGATCAGGGTCATGATCATGGGCATCACCCTCACGATCATCATGACCACGATCATGATCATGATCACGGGCACGATCACCACCACGACCACCATCATGATCATGATCACCATGAGCATGACCACGATCCCGCCTATGCGGACGCCCACGAGCAGGCCCATGCCGCGGACATTACGCGCCGTTTCGCCGGTCAGACCGTGACGACGCCCCAGATCATCGTCTTCGGACTGACCGGCGGGCTGATCCCGTGTCCTGCGTCGATCACGGTGCTTTTGCTGTGTCTGCAACTGAAGCGGATCGCGCTGGGAGCGACCTTGGTCCTGTGTTTCAGCATCGGCCTGGCCCTGACCATGGTGGCGTCGGGTGTGTTGGCGGCCTTGAGCGTGCGTCACATCTCAAAGCGGTTCAAGGGGTTTGGACGCCTGGCCAATGCTGCGCCGTACCTGTCGGGCGCGTTGATTTCGCTGGTGGCGTTCTATGTCGGGTGGAGCGGTTTGCAGGGGATTATGAAGTAGGCCATCGCCTATCCGTCATTGCCTAACCATCGTTTGCAGCGCGGTCGCAAGCGGTTTGCGGGACATGCCGTTCGGCTTCGGGTTGGTAGAGGACATCCATCAGCCGCAATCGTTCGATGCGCCCACCATGGCTGACGGCCACGCTCTGGCCGGCCTTCAGGCCGAGCAAGGCCAGGCCGCGCAGGGCGGCAACCGAGATGCAGCGCCCGTCGGGCACATAGTCCTGAGGCAGGACCAGGGTCCGTTCGTGGACATGCAGGCCGTCGATTTCAAACGCCAGACGGGTATCGAGCGTCACGATGTCGGCGGGCATGGTGTCGGGGCTGACGATGCGGACCTGGGACAGCTTGCGCGCCAGGGCGCGGGCCAAGGCGTCATCCTGCTCCGTGCCGGTGCGGACCAGGTGTTCGAGCGCGTGGTGATCGCGCGGCGTAAGCAGGAGCGGGGCGGGCGTGTGCATATCATTCCCCCCGCGCTGTCGTGAGGACGGTCAGGGTTTGTAGGCCTCCGCCCGGCGTGGCGAAAGCGATTGGCTTTCCGGGCGCCAGGCCAATCAGGGCTGCACCGACCGGGGTAAGGACCGAGACACGGCCCTCGGCAATATCGGCGTCTTCCGGGCGGACCAGTTGCACGCGCCGCGCTGCGCCGTCGCCGGTCTGGAACGCTATCCAATCGTACAGGCGCACGCGATCTTCGGGCAGGGCATGGTCAGGCACGCGGAGGGCGCGGTCCAGTTCGGTGAGCAACTGATCGGCGGCGTCGGCCAGCGGTCCGCCGGCGCTTTCGGCAAGGGCGGTCAGGGTGGCGAAATCGCTGTCGCCGATGACGATATCGGGCGGGCGGGTCGGTTTAGATTGGGTCGTTTTTGTTTTCTGGGTCTGGATCGGGAACATGGCAGGGACTCGCGCACGGGCCGGAGCGGGCGCAAAACGCGCCCGGCGGCGAAAGGATGTTTGGGGTGATGTGCGCCGGATTGGCGATGGCCGGGCTTCCGGGGACCGGAACGGTGTCAGCGTATCGCGCCATCCCGAAATCCGGAAGGCGCGCGGCCGGACTTCGGGCTATGATCCCGTGACGGGATTTCCCTTAAGCCAATTCACGAGTGTCAGACGTGCGCGAATATCCATGGCGCGCAGTGTAATGCCGGTGACGGGGCTGTCAAGGGAGCGGGCATGTCAGGGGTGTGGATGCACTCCGTATCGAATGCTGATGTTCGCCGGTCTATGGTTTGGGGGCGCCGGGCCTTTTTCGCCGGACCGCATTACCCAACAACAGGATATGTCATGAAAACGACGCTCGTAACCCTATGCGTGCTCGGCGTTTGCGCCGCCGCGCCCGCCTTTGCCCAGACGACCGGAAGTGCGGCGCAATCTGATGCGCATATGGCTGGCGCTCCCGTGGCTGGCGCGCCTATGGTTGGCGCACCCAAGCTTGACATGCCCAAGATGGCGACACCCATGACAGGTATGCCGATGACGGGCGGCGGGGCGATGGTCGAGGCGAATATGAAGATGATGGACACAAATGGTGACGGTATGGTCAGCATGGATGAGCGCGCCGCCGCTACCAAGTCCATGTTCGTCGCCGCCGACACCAATGCGGATGGACAATTATCCGCAGACGAAATGACCGTTGCCGCGACCGCCGACCACGCGGCCACCGGCATGACGGTTGATCCGGCCCGGATCAAGATAATGGTGTCTCGCAAGATGGCGCAGGCCGATACCAATAAGGATGGCCTGGTCAGCACGGTTGAGGCAGAGGCCGCGTCAAAGGCCATGTTTATGACGGCCGATGCCAATTCGGACGGTATGTTGTCGCGCCAGGAAATGATGATCGGCATGAGCATGCGGACGTCGAAATAGCCCGAGACATTAGGCCACGGGACTGAAGACCTGAGACGGGGTGGGGATCCGTTCTCAGGCGGCAGTGCGTTTTTGTATAACGGCGATATTCTATGTTAACCCCGATGCGTTAGGCTGGCTGCCGTACCTATGGAATAGAGTTGTACGGGGAGTATCTTATGGCGGACGGCCTGGCGCTAATTATTGAAGACAGTCACACTCAGTCACAGATCATCGGCAAGATGGTCCAGAGCGAGGATTGGACCTATGTGACGGCCAAGACGCTTGAAGAGGCGTTGAGTGTGCTGGTGCGCCAGCGCCCGTCGCTGATCTTCGTCGATATCTTCCTGGGCGAGGAAAACACGCTTGGGCACCTTCAGGCGATCCGCGATCTGGCGCTGGACGCCACGATCGCGGTGATGACGGCCGGCAGCCGCGACGAAGCGATAGATGAGACGTTGCGCGCCGCGCGCCGCGCCAATGTCGATTACGTCCTGCGTAAGCCGTTCACGCCCAAGCAGTTGCGCGCCATTGTCCAGGCGGCCTACGATAATGCGACCGAGGGGCGCAAACGCAATCATGCCCTGGTGGTCGATGACAGCCCGGTTGTATCGCACCTGACCTCTCAAATATTGGCCGACAACGGCTATCGCGTCAGCACGGCGAAGTCGATGGAGGAGGCCCTGGCCAATCCCGACATCGCGCATCTCGATCTGGTGGTGTCGGATATCTTCATGCCCGGCATGGGGGGATTGGAAGGTATCAAGATCATCAAGGGCGCCTGGCCCAAGGTGCGGGTGCTGGCCATGTCGGCAGGGCTGGGTGAGCGGGTGACGTCGGAACGGGCGACATCGGCCGCTGTGCGCGCCGGGGCCGATGCCGAAATCCGCAAGCCGTTTCAACCGCATGAACTGATGCATACGGTCATTGATCTGATGGCGTAGAGACTCTATGGCTTAGGATGTTTATGGCTTTGCGACCTGAGGGCGTCGTGCCCCCGTTACGGATTTTCAGGTCCAGCCGATCTTCTGACAGCGAGTCGTGACATGGATGACAGACCCCAAAGAGCGCTGGACGCCATCAGACGTATTGTCCAGGCCGCGCGTCTGTCGTCCGCACAATGCGAGCGCGCTTCAGGTCTCACAACCGCTCAGCTCTTTATCCTGCGCTATGTGAGCGAAAACGACGGCGTGTCGATCAACGATCTTGCCGCACAAAGTCTCACGCATCAAAGTACGGTGTCCGAGGTGGTTGGCCGGCTGGAGGCCAAGGCATTTCTTGTCCGCAAGACTTCGGCCACGGATGGACGCAGGCGGGAGTTGCATGTCACGGAGGCGGGCAGGGCGGCGGCGACCCGACCGGTTGCAACCATACAGGAAATCCTTACCAAGGCGCTTCGCTCACTGGACAGCCAGTCGCTCGATAGCCTCGTCATGGGACTCGATAATCTGATCCATGCGGCCGGACTCGATGACCAACCCGCCGGTATGCTGATGGAAGAGTCGTTTCCGGACGCGTCTGGGCCACCCCTGGCCTGACGGCGGCGTGACTTAGGTATTTCGGCGGTTTGCCGCTCAAACAAATGGCTACGCTGGCTTGACTTGGCTGGAATAATGGCGAAATACATGGGCGCCCTTGTATTATTGCCCTTCACTGGGCCTGCCGCCTGGATATATCCATGTCTTCGATTGCCAATTTAAGAGGGCTTCTCCTTTTCCTGATCGGGACCTATTTTCCATTTTTGCTGATCGCCTACCTTATGGACGGGTCTCTGAGCCGACATTGTGCGCAAATCGGCGTCCCAAAGCGCGTTGTCTTCGTGGCGAGAAGCTATGTGTCGGGCAAGGAAATCCGTGCCTTTGTGCAGGCCTTTCGTCAGGCGCCCGGCCACAGCCCCCTCTATCTGGTCTGGCTGAAAGCGTGGTCGTTTATCAGCTTCGCGTTCATCATGGGCGCGATCGGTATCGGCGCGGGGGTGGCGGCCACATGGTCGCAGACATCGCTGTGAAAGGCGGCGTCCAGGCGGGTCAGGTACGGGCAGCTACGGCCTCGCTTCGGCGCGTTCGGCGTTCCTGGTTGATAAAGGTTTGCGACAGGCTGTGATACAGCGGCCGGGGACAGATCAGCCGGGAGACGCTGTAGGCCAGGACACTAGCCGCGATGAGCGGGATGACCATGTTGTGGCTGTTGGTCATTTCCATGACGATGACGAAGGAGGTCAGCGGCGATTGAACGACCCCTGAAAAATAGGCGACCATCCCGAGCAGCACCATTGTACCCAACGGGGCGACGGGGATCAGCCAGTGCATGTCGGCGCCGAGTCCGGCCCCCGTCGCCAGGGACGGCGCGAACAGGCCGCCGGGGATGCCGCTGGCGCTCGACAGCAGAGTGGACAGCCATTTGAGAACGCCAAACAGGGGAGAAGCGGTGCCGGTCCCGACGAGCAGGGCGTGCGCCTCGGAATAGCCGGTGCCGAATATATCGGTGCCGCTCACCAGGCCGATTAGGGCCACCGACAGGCCGCACAAGGCGGCGAACAATATCCGGCGGCGCTCGAAAAAGCCATTCATGACCCGGCCCAGGCCTTTATTACAAAACACCAGGATGCGGGCGAACAGGCCCCCCAACGCCCCGCCGCCCAGACCGCAGACGAGAACGGCCAGGGTGTCGGGGAGCGGTTGAAGCGTGGCATCCGAATGGCCGAAATATACGTAGTCTCCGACCATGCCGAGCGAGGCAATGCCAGCCAGCATCACGGTAAAAATCACGGTGCCGGATGTCTTCTGCTCGAAGGACTTGCCCAGTTCCTCTATGGCAAAGACAATGCCCGCCAGAGGGGTATTGAAGGCGGCGGCGACGCCGGCGGCACCACCGGCCAAGAGGAGCGCCGATTCGTTGCTGACAATGCCGCCGATGCGGCCGGTCATGCGCATGAGCGCCGCGCCGATCTGCACCGTCGGGCCTTCACGGCCGATCGAGGCGCCCGTCAGTAAGCCCAGGAACAGGAGCGCCGTCTTTCCGAGTACGACACGTAATGACACCAGGCGGTCGAGGCCTTTGGGGTTATGCCGGACGATTTCTGTGGCGGCGATGACTTGCGGGATGCCGCTGCCCTGAGAGCCGGGGAACCAGCGGCGGGCGGCAAAGGCGCTGAGCGCGAAGCCGGCCGGGGTGATCACCAGGGGCAACCATCCCACCTTCGCAACGCCCAGGTGAAAGAGGGCCTGCGCGCCGTCTGCGGCCTTGGCGACCAGAACCGCGACCACACCGACAAGCAGGCCGCCAATCCAGAATACGACCTGCGACCGCCAGTGTCGCAAGCTCATCCAGCGCGAAAACACAGGCCTGAGGCGACGGAGATCTTTTGGCATATCACTTCCACGGTCATTGAGTATTAATTTGCAAGGGGACCCTTACAATTAATCGTGCGGGAGGTGGTTAAAAATCGGCTGAGCCGGGTTCACATTTTTCCCTTTGCTGTTACGGGCGGGTAGGGTTCGAATAGAAACGCCGATCTGACGGGGTCAGATCGGCGCATTCGTCCTTTGTCTTTATGCGCTTTTTATCCGAACCGTGGATTTCACGTTTGGAAATGCGCATTAGATCTTCAGCACATTAGAACTTCATCTGTACGCCCGCCTGGATGCGACGGTCGTTCTTGAACCAGGCGTTGGGGGCCAGGGTGCCGTTCTGATCGACCTGCTGTTTCAGGACGGTGTCCGTATCGAGCAGGTTTGACCCTTCGAGGCTGAGTTCGACGCGGTCATTGATGCGGTATTTCAGCGAGCCGTCGAGATAGCCGGCGGCGTCCTGCCAGATCGGGAAGCCGATACAGCAGTCGACCGAGGTGACCAGGAAGCGCGAGCGCCAGTTATAGGCCAGGCGCGCCGAGAACTTCGGCTTTTCGTACATGAAGATCAGGTTGTACGAATCCTTGGAAATGCCTTCCAGGGCGTGGGGATTGATCGAATCTGACGCCTGGCTGAGGCCGCCGCCGCCCGTATTGGTGCCGCCGTCCGCCGATTCCGAAATCAGGTTGGTATTGGTGATCCCGTTATTGACGACGTGGGTGTAGTTCGCCTGGATACCCAGACCGTTGAACGGTCCCGGCAGGAAGTCGAAGAAGCGTTGATAGGCCACTTCGAAGCCCTTGATGGCCGCGCCGTCGCCATTGACCGGGCCGTTGACCTTTACCGTCTTGGTGACGCCATTGTTGGTCAGGGTCAAGTCGTAGCTGCCGTACTGGATATAGTCGTAGAACTTTTTGCTGAAGCCGGTGAAGGTGAAGGAACCGACGCTGGCAAAATAGTGTTCGATGGAGAGGTCGAACTGATCGGCCGTCATCGGTTTCAGGTACGGATTGGCGGCATTGCTTTGGTAGCTGAAGTTATAACCGACGGCCAGGCCGTTGCTGTCATAGACGATGCGCGGATCAGTCGCGTTGGTGGCGACGGGAGATCCCTGACGGGCAATGGAGGCGTAGTTTTTCATGTAGCCCAGGTCCGGACGCGACATGGCCTTGGAGGCGGCGAAGCGCAGCACCCATTCGTCGTTCAGGTCGAACTTGATGTTGAAGCTGGGCAGGACATTGTGGTGCGTCGCCTTGGCGGTGCTTTCGATATAGGCATTGTTGTTGAAGGCGAGATCGCTTGCCGAGATCACGCAGCCGGGCGTCCAGCTATTGTAGGGATGCTGCGGGTCGGAGGTATTGACGGTTCGGGTACATTGCAACTCCGCCGCGGTATAGGTGGCGCTGAACGGTTGCGGCAGCAGGATGCCCCCAACGGATTCGTTGCGGGTTTCGACGTAGCGTACGCCGATATTACCCGATACGCCGAAGCCGAACAGGGTGGCGTCATGCCCGCCGAATTTCAGCATGGCGTAGGCGGCCTTGGTCTTTTCCGAGGTCGGGTGGATTTCCGGCGCGGTGTAGCAGCCAAAGTCACCGCTCGAGATTTCGCCCGCACGGTAGCCGGCATTCGAACAGACCGGGTAGAAACCGCTGAAGCTGCGGGTCGTGCCGTTGTTGCCGAGATTGTCGCCCAGGGCCGCCGACGATTTCAGGTGATCCATGTTGAAAAAGACGAAGGACTGGTTGTCCATCACATTGCCACGGAAGAAATCGCTGTTGAAGGTGTGGGTCTGGTAGGCGTTCGTGCCGTAGATGGGCAGGTCGGCATTGTAGACCGCAGACTGAGCGCCCCAGGTCGAGGTGATGTTGGCCCAGTTATAGGCGCCCCAGCGGACGGTTTGGTCGCGGTCGGCATAGCGTGCGCCAACCTTCAGGGTGTCGAGCCACGTGCCGTTCAGCGCCCATTCGAAATCGGCGCGGGCGGCGGTTTCGGTGCCCGACGATTCTTCGGCGTGATCGGAGGCGGAATAGTAGTTGTAGTTATGCGCGTTAGTGAAACCGCCCGTCGCCAGGTTGACATAGGGCACGTTGGTATCGGTCAGGGTCATGACCGGATATTTGCCGGTCGTGTCCAGATACATGTTGCCGTAGGTGTTCATGTTGACGTTGGCGTTGAAGTTTGCCACCTCGGACTTCACGTGCTGAACGTCGAAGCTGGCGCGCATGGTGTCGGAAATGTCCCATTTCAGGTTCACCGACACGTCTTCGGTATATTCGTTGTTTTTCAGGTAGTTGGAGGCGGACTGGATCTGGGCGCCGCGGCGGGCATCGGCACCGGTGGCGCAGCCCGACCAGGAGTGACAGGTGGCCAGCAAGGGAACGCCCGGTGCGATCGAGGCGACATTGGTGGCCGATGCGGCGTCGTCATCGGCCAGGTAGCCGATCAGGGTCGACATCTGGCCGGTCAGGAAATTGCCATTGCCATCGAAGGTGAAGGGGGCGGAGCCGTTGGCGGGCTTAACCACGTCGGGATTGGTTTCGACATAGCTGGTCGGCAAGCCGTAGACGCTGAAGGCCGAGCCGGAAATGGCGTATTCCTGCCACGAATTGCGGTATTGGGAACGGTTATATTGCGCGGTCAGCAGCAGGGAGCCGTCATTGGAGCGCCATTGCGCCGCCAGAGCGACGCCCTTGCGGTTGCGGTCATAGACGTTTTCGCGGTTGTAGACGACGGACGGAATGTATTTCAGGCCGGGGCCGAAGACCGACGGCACGTCGAATATGCCCATGCGATCGTATTGGATGCCTTGCGAGCCGGTATAGACCTGCGACACGGCGAAGTTGGCCATGACGCCGAATTCGCCCAGATCCGTGGACCAGCGGTCGGACCAGATGGCGGAGACGTCGTAGCCTTCCTTCTTGGCCAGGTCGCCATAGTTGGTGCTGGCGTTGACGACGAGGAGGCGGCTCTTGCTGTCGAAGGGCAGACGGGTGCGCAGGTTGATCGAGCCGGCGATGCCGCCTTCGATCAGGTCGGCAGTCTGATTCTTGTACGTATCGACGCCAGCCATCAGTTCCGGTGAGACGTCGCCCCACGACAGACCGCGCGAGGAATTGGCCGAGAAGGTGTCGCGGCCGTTGAATTCGGAGCGGACTTGCATCAGGCCGCGCACCAGGACGCCGGAGGGTTCGGCGGAGAAGTGCGAGGTGTCGTCCGTGCCGTTGAAGCGCACGACGGTGATACCGGCGACGCGTTGCAGGGCTTCGGCGACCGACTTGTCCGGGAAAGAGCCGATGTCTTCGGAGGTGATCGAATCGACGACCGTGTCGGCGTTGCGCTTGATCTGCTGGGCGGATTTCAGCGATTTGCGCACGCCGGTGACGACGACTTCGGTGGAATCCGCCGGAGCAGCATTGGCGGCGGCGTCTTGCGCCCGGGCCGGTGTGAAACCGATGGCCAGTGCGGCCACCGCGGTCAGGCAGGCGCCTGTCATCAGTGATTTTCGCGTATGTCCAAATTGACGGATGATCATCTTGGTCCTTCCTGTTGGCGCCTATGAGACGCGACGGTTATGGCAATACGTTCAGCCCGAAAACGGCCCCCAACGTAACCAACGCATAAATTGGTGCATACCAATACATGCGCAAAGTTGTCATATGTCCATCTCAATGCGGATGAATTCCGTCACCCCTGGTCGCAATTTTACATAATTATTGTATTTATGTCGCAATTTAGCCATAAAAATACCTTTACAGGTAAAAAGATAGACATATTTTCTCTGTAAAAACAGAATGTTGTTAATTGGTTTTAAGTTGGTTCTATCGAAAATGGTCGCGACTGGACCAGAGGCGGATCACCATGGCGCAAGGGCCGCGGCCTTCACATGGTTATGGCAGATACTGGTGCGCGTATTTATGCTATTAAGGCCAGATGAGAGCAGGCTTCCTTTTAATTCCGTTGCTGGTCGCAGGGTGTGATCGAACGACAAACACTTTTTGACGTTGATGCCGTCGGAGCCGTATCGGCGGAGCTTGTGTTGTGCGGCCAAAAGAGCCAGCTTAAGCGGGTGGAGGAAAAGTTTCCCGGCACTTTTCCAAATCGATGCGAAGGTGAAGGGGCTATTACGGTGAGCTTCCTAAACCGATCGCCCGTACATTGCCCAATCGGCTACATGACACCGGGAATGGCGCAGCGCTTCCATTTCCAGGTTAAGGACGGTCAGTGCGCTTTGTCCGGAAAGTAGCCGTCTCGGATCGCTGCTACTCCGGTTAAAGCTCGAAATCGGTCTATATGATCTATCCGAATTCGAGTGGCGCGCCATTATGAGTCTATGACCTGGTTGGCTATGGCCTCGCTTATTTCACAGGCGTCAGGGTGGCGAGTTGGCCCAGGCTGTCGTCCTGCCTGAGCGTGTCGTTGGGTAACTGATATCGCTACCAGACAGCGAGAGCAAGCGGAACGCTACCTGATCTTGATGCGGTTCGGCCGGTCCCGCATCCGTTCCTTATGGCGAACGCCGTATTGTAAGACGACACACATCTATAAAGGATCTCCGTATGGCCAAGTCAATTGTATCGCGCGCGTCGCGGGTGCTGAACATCTTGCCGGCCGCGCATGTTTTGACAGGTACCCTGCCGTCGCCCCGTATCGTTGCGGCCGCAGCGGTCTTGAAACATCCTGCCGTTCGTCGCGTGGCACCCGGTCTTAGCGCGGTCGCCACCGTTGGTCTGGCGGCGGTTGCCGTTATGTCCCTGGTCAAGCGGATGAAGGCGCGTAAGCTGGACCGACGCCAAGGTGAAGCTACCGTCCTTGAACGCTCGTCCGCTACCTGATTTTATATGCCGGCCCGCTTATGGTTAGCGGCCTATTAACTGTCTTCGGCTACGATCTTTTCCGCGCTGGGGAAGCGGAGGCAGGGCTATCTGGACGGCAATGAAAATGCCGCCGATACAGGTGCAGAATGAACATGACCTCTCACGCTCCAGTTTCTCATGACGGTCCACTTCGCGTTCTTGTCGTCGACGACAACGAGCCATCGGCGCTGACCCTGAGTTGGGCCATGGAGATGTACGGCTATGACGTGCGCACCTGTCACGACGGAAAGGCGGCGGTTAAGCTGGCCGATGATTTCGATCCCGATATCGTGCTTATGGATTTGGGTATGCCGATCATGGACGGTATCGAGGCGTGTCGGCATCTGCGTGCCAATCCGGCCCACCGCCATACGCTTGTCATTGCCCAAACGGGATGGGGCGACCGCGAATTGCGGCAGAAAACTACCGAGCAGGGCTTCGATTATCATCTGGTCAAACCGATCGATTTGGATGAACTGCTGGGGCTTATTTCAAAGACGGCGCAATAGGGTGCTTATTGTTCGGAGCGGATGTAGGCGCTCCAGGCCGCGTCCGATGGAAAGTCGGACGGCGGGCGCAGGCCGGTCCGTAGTGTGTGCAGGCGTTCGAGTTCGGCGGCAGACCGGCTATTGTCCACCAGGCCCAGTTGTTGAAACAGGCTGAGCGAATAGCCGGGTATCCAGCGGCGCACATCATAGACCGGCACCGAGGCGAAGCTTTCCGGCGCCAAATTGATGAAAGCGGTCATGCAGCTTTCGTCCAGGGTGGAATAGAATTTCGGCTGGGTGCTGATGTCGTTGGTGAAGGCTAAGATGCGGCGGAAATAGGCGCGTAATGTCTCCGGGCTCTGGCGGATCGGGTAGATCTGGAGATTGTCCGGCGGCGTACGCGACAGGCGTTCCCAGAACAGGTCGCGTTCCGTCGCCAGTTCGGGGTAAAGCTGGTCGTGGCGGAAGAAGCCCGCGACGGCATCAAAGGATTTGCCCTGCGCCTGGCGCGATTTCATCGACACGACGATGTGGCGGCCGTCGGCGAAATGGAACGATAGAAGGATATGCGCGGTTGCCTTCGATGTGCCGAAGGGCTGGATGACGAGATCGGCCCCATCCAGTTGCGATAGGTCGAAGCGCGCCGTCGTCCACGCCGGTATCGACGGCTGACCTGTGCGGTGCAAGGCGTCGCGGTAGTTGGATAGGGTGACGATATCACCGTCTATGTTGGCCGTGGCGTGGCGGCCCATCAGCGGCACCCAGTCCTGTTCGACGGGTGTTTTTGTCATGTAGGCAGTGGCGATGACAGCCAGAAGAAGCGCCGCCACGCAACGTTGCGCCAAACGGCGGTCAGCGGGCTGGCGAAGGGGGCCGAATTTGGGCCAGACCCCTTGGATAGGCCAGACCCTTTGGATAGGCCAGACTCTTTGGGTAGGCCAGAACCTGTGGATAGGGACGAACCACAGCAGGCCTATGATGGCGGGAAAAAGCACCGCACCCACCTGACGCAGCCACACAGGCCAGCTGAGCCAGTAGAAGATGGCCAGGCCGAAATAGAGGGCGAGGAGGATAGCGGTGATGTTAAGGACGGACCGGCCCACCAGGCGGGCGATGCGTAGCCCCGCCGGTTGTGACCTGACATGTAGCGGCACAGGCGCGGGCCCTTTCCCAAATCGCAGTGGTGTTAAAATCTAGCGTCTGAGGTCTATCACATGACGCGTAAATCAATAAAGCGCATCCCTTTGTTGTTATACACACACCAGACATTCAGTGCGGCGAGCGGCAGAGCTTATATTTTCGTGCGAATGACGCGATCAGTTAGCCATTGGGTTAGCTGTTTTGCGGGTTCGCTCAGGCGATTGAAATTGCGCGCCACAATAAAGTAAGCCCCGTAGGGCAGGGATAGGTCGGACACCTGAATCAGGCGTCCTGCCGCGATTTCATCGGCGACGAGTATGCGGTCGATAAGCGCGATGCCTTGGCCCCGCAGGGCCGCCTGAAGCACAAGGCCGCCGTCGGGCAATACGGGGCCACGGGTGGTTGCGGGCAACTCCATGCCCGCCGAACTGAACCATTGCGCCCAGCCATCTCTGTTTTCCTCATGGAGCAAAACGTAGCGGAGCAGGTCGGCCGGATTGGAAGTGTGGCCATCGCGGTCGTGCAAGGCGGGCGTCATCACCGGGATCATATCGACGTTAGCGAGCCGCCGGCTTTCTGTGCGGGGCCAGGCGTGCCGCGCGCGACTGTAGCGAATGGCGATGTCAGCGTCCTGGGCGCGAAACTGGACCAGCCGCGGGTCTGAATCGACGACCAGATCAATGTCAGGGTGATCGCGCTGAAATTCTGGCAAATGCGGGATAAGCCAGCATGCCGCAAACGAGGGTTCCACGGATATGCGCACAAGCGGTGACGCCCGGTCGCTGCGCAACGTCCGGAGGGTCGCATCGATATTGTCGAAAGACTGGGTCAAAACGGACAGGAGCTTAACGCCCTGGTCCGTTAAAATAACCGCTCTGTGGCGGCGCTCAAACAGGGCGTGGCCCAATTCAGATTCGAGGTCGCGGATCTGGCGACTGATGGCCGCCTGGGACACGCAGAGTTCGTCAGCCGCGGCCGTAAAGCTGTGTAGGCGGCCTGCGGCTTCAAAGCTCCGTAAGGCCGTCAAAGGCAGTCGCCCGCGTTTCATCCATAACCTCAAGTCATGCGAACGGAACCATTAACGCGTTTGAGCAAACCCGGCAAGGCGAGAATAATGGGGCCAAAGGAGTGTTCAGCATGTGGGCAAAGATAATCGAGACCTTAGTGGACGTTATTCTCATCATGACGTCGCAGAGGAGATAGTCAGAGGCAAAAGGGGCGAGACGGGGATAGTCACGACCTACGCTCCCACGACCATGGCCGACGGCACCCTAGGTCCCGACGGCCTGAATCTGGCTTTTTGCCGTCCTGACACGGGCGGCCTACTTCGCGGCTTTTTTACCCGGCTTCTTCACTGCAACCTCAGCCTTGGCAGGCTTAACCTTGGCAATCTTGGTAGGCTTAACCTTGGTAGCCTTAGTCTTGGCAGCCTTAGAGGGGGTAACTTCCGGCTCTGGCTTTTCAGAGTCGGGTATTTCTGGTGCGGGCTCTTCCACCAGACGATGTTTGATCGCCAGATCATAGAGGGTGTCCAGAGCGGCCCTATCGGTAATGGCCGGGTCGCTTAGCGTCAGGAAGGCCGCCTTGACGATGACCTTGTTGCCAGCCTCAGGGCAGGCGGCTTGCACATGGGCGTACAGGGCGTCACCGGTCAGGCCCTTCGCCGCGCCCTCTTTGAGCGCATCATAGACGGCGATCTTCTTCGCGCCCTTCTTGAGGCCTTTGGGCTCGTTCTTTTTCTTGTCGCTCATTTTTTAAAACCTCTTGGTAATCAAGCCATGTACAATGGCGTATAATCGTCAGTATACGTCCTTTTTTAGTCGCGTACCAGATGATTCCTGATTAAATAAAAATATCCTTTTATCAATCAGTTGTCGCATTGTTACGCGGTGCGCGCGGCGGTTTTTGTTGTGATGTTAATCGCAGTTTTCGCGAATAATAAGCTCGGAGCCGGTCGAAAACGAACATCAGTGCCTTAGCCGCGGGTGCGGCGGCAACAGGGCGTCGAGCGACCCCAATGCGGTGACGGCTTCGTCGCGCAGGATCGAAAACAGCCAGTCAGACGCTGTGCCCGGAAAGGTATGGAAGTCTTCTGCCCGTCGCCAGATCGCCACGAAGATGGCCGCTATGACGCCTTCGGCGGCGGCGCGGTCTTGGGTGACGTCCAGCAGAAGTGCCATCATCTTGCCCGCCATGAGGTGATAAATCCCGGTCAGGGCCAGCCGTTCGCCAGCGGCGACGCGGGCGATCAGGATGTCGAGGGCATCGACGGATCTTCCGCTGCTCTTGGCCGTTGCGATATCTGTTTCAAGGCGTATGGCCGACATCCGTACCTCGTGCTGTTTCAGCAGAGGGCACAGTGTGGACATAAGATTTCAATTCGGCTTTGCGGGCTATTTCTTCTTCGACACGGTGATGTGAAATTTCGGCGTGTAGATGGCTTTCATCAGGGCACGGTCGCGTTCATAGGCTTCCGTGCCGCCGCACAGGGCTTCGTCATCAAGATCTATGTCGGATTTTTCTGTGCCTTTCAGGGCCGCAGTAAGGCTGGTGAAGTCCTTGGCCGATGTTGCATCACCCTTGTCGCCCGTGGTGAGCGCGGCGCCGAGGAGTTGTTCCATCATGTCGTCACCTTCGACGCGTGATTTCACTATCTCGATGCAGCGCAGGCTTTGGGTCAGGACCTCGGGCGCTACGTCCGCCGGCGCGGCGCGCACCGGCGTCAGCCAGACCGCCGGATTGTTGATATGATCGACGAGACGGACGGCGAAGACCTCCTGGTCGGTCGGAGTGACGAAGGCGTCCATGGGCATGGTCGATGTGTCGGCCTTCTTGTGCTTTTTCTGATAGGCGGTCCGTGCCGTGTCGACGCGTTGGCTATAGTTCAGGTACAGGTCGCGTTGATTGGCGGGCAGGGGATCGAGGGTGTGGCGGTCGGCGGACAAGGCCAGGGCATAGATCCATTTGTCATGCACCGCGCCGCCTTCGGCCGCCCGGTAGAGGTCGGTGAGCGGGCGGCTTAGGGCGGCTTCGATTTCGCCGGTAAGTTTTGGCCCCAGGTTCAGAGCGGCAGCGCGGTCCACCGCTGGCTCGCCGGAAGCGTCGTCAGCCCAGGCCGGAGCGGAGAGTAGCGCCAGGGCGACGCAGGCTAAGGCTGTTTTCATGGTGTTTCCCCCGGGGCTGTTTCCCCTGTTTCCCGCAGAAACCATAGATAGGGGCGGTGAAAAAGGGAACTATTTAAATGCGGGCGGATCGGCGGGCGGGCACAGGTCGATGGGCGGGGTTTTCGGTCGCGCCACGCGCACGCAGTCCGGGGCCAGGCCTTGCCAGGGCGTGTCGCCGAAATTGGCGGTGAGGACGCGGCCGTCGGCATAGGTGGTTTGTTGCACCAGCCGGTCGGGTGTCAGCCAGTCGAAACCGGTCAAGGCGACGGGCGTTCCGACGCCATGGGCGGTGCGGAAGTCATCCTCGGCTGCCTTGAGCCACGGGGCGACGCGCGCCAGTTCGCGCCGGTCGAGATTCCACATGGTGGGCGTGCCGTAGAGCAGGGCGCGGGCGAAGCGGTGGCGTTCTTCGCCCTTGACCTTCATCAGGCCGAATTCCCAGCGATCGGCGGCGACCACGCTGTCGTGAAAGACGGCTTCGAACAGGGGCAGGCGGTTGGCGGGGCCGAACAGGGAATGGGCTTCGTCGGCGGTTGGGGTAAAGGGGGTGAAGAAGAGGGGCGGGCGTTCGCCGGGCCACCAGCCGCCGAAGCGTTTGTCACTGAGTAGCGGCCAAATGGCGATGGCGTGGGTTTGGGCGGTGCCGTGTGAATAGTGGGCGACGCCGCTGCTCCAGGCGGTGACGTTTTCGGAGCCGAGCACCAGGTGATAGGTGTCGATACCTTGCTTCAGGCGCGTCAGGCGGTGGGCGCGGTCCTGGGCCTGGGTCATGGGGTGATCGGGGCTGAAATCGGCGAAGAAGTCGCCGAAGGCATCGACATCGATAAAGACCTGATTTGCGCCGTCGGCGATATGGCCGGCGTAGCGCGCACCGGGCACCGACGGGCCGGGGTGGCGGGCGATGGCTTCGCTGGACATGTAGCAGCCGCGATTGGCGAAACCGACCTTTGGCTTGCCATCGGCGGTAATGATGCAGCCGGACGGATAGAGATCGTCGCTCCAGATGGCAGACGGCGCATCGGCGGTGGCGGGCGGCTGGCCGTTGTCGAAGGCGTCGTAAGGGCCGGCCAGATAGCCCATGGCCGCTGCCCGTTTCAGGTAGGCAGGGCCGACCAGTTGCTTGTTTTCGCGCGGGTTCTGGTCGTAGCTCAGGACAATGCGGTCGATGCCGAGGGTTTTCAGGTCGTCGAGAAAGGCCAGGTCGCGGCCATCGCCCCAGACATAGGCTTGGGGCGCGCCGAACAGGCGGGGCAGATCGGGCACGGCCTTGTCGGCGAAGGTCGTGTGTTGATGGCGATCGATCATCAGCTGGCGGTAGAAATGCGCCGGGGCCAGGGGGTCGGGGGCGCCGAGGGTGAACAGGAGCTCCAGCGTGCCGGCGCCGTCGGAGAAGTCGTGGCTGAGGCGCGTTTGCAAGCCGTCCGCGTCGAGCAGGCACAGTTTTGAGGCAAGACCGTCGCCCAGCGCGTAGGTGACGGTGCGCGTGCGGGTGAGATAGCTCCAGGCCGGAAAGGAGAGGAGGGTGGTGCCGCCCAGGCAGCGCTGGGTTTTGTACGCGGCGCGCCAGAATGGATCGTCGGCGCGATAGGCCATGCCTTCGCCATCGGGGATCAGCCAGGTGCCGTCGGTGGCGGCGGGCAGAGGCCAGACGAGGCGGGTATTGCCCGTGACGGTAACGGTCAGGCGCAGGGCGTCGCCTTCGGTGGACAGGGTGATCAGGCGGCCTTCGGCATCGGTCCAGCGCCAGCCCGCGCCGTCCCGTTCGGGGGTGGCCGATTCGGCGGCGTGCAGGGGCGGCATGACGGCGACGACCGAATCATTGTTCGGCCCCTTCCCTTTTGGGTGGGCGTCGATTTGCAGAGTGGCCGGATCGACCGAATAGGTGGCGGTGCCGCTTTGCAGCGTAATGGGGGACGCAGCGATTGCGCCAGAGGGCGCCACAACCATACCGCACAAGGTTAGGCCGCACAGTGACAGGGCAAGGCTTAGCGGTTTTTTGACGATGTGGCGCATGGTCGCACGATACCACGGGAAATCTGTTAACGCTATTCGACTTATAGTCGTCGGTATTCAAAGGCGAACACGCCGAAATTCGCGTTTAAGAGTAAATTTACAAAAGAGACGCACTCTGTCGCAAAACGGGGCAGGCGTTTGGGCGCCTGATATGGTTGGAGCTACGCATGACACACACACAGATGGACGCTGCGTCCGAACGCCGCGCTTTTCACGCTATCGGCGATGACGTCCGCCAAACCTTGCGTGATCATCGTACCTATATCCTCAGTCTGCTGCCGGATGCGCTCAACAGCTTCTATGATCATGTCGAACGGTTTGAGGATGCGCGCCGGTTCTTCCGCGATCGCCGTCACATGGAGCACGCCAAGCAGAAGCAGATCGAGCATTGGGGCGTGCTGTTAACCGGTCATTTCGACGACGCCTACGTGGCCTCGGTTACGACCATCGGTGAAGTGCATAACCGCATCGGGCTTGAGCCTAAATGGTATATCGGCGGCTATAACTTCCTGCTCAATTCCCTACTGGCCAGCATCGCGCGTCGCGCGCCCAAGGGTATGTTTGGTAAATCGACCACCGAGGAGACGCTTCGGTTGCAGCAGGCGGTAACGCGGGCGACATTGATGGACATGGACTATGCCATCGCCGTCTATCTGGATGCCGGGCGGCGTCAGCGCAACCAGATCATCGAGCAGATCGTTGGTTTCGAAGGGTCGGTATCGTCGATCCTGGCCGAAGTGTCGGGCAGTGCCAAGGGGCTTAATGAAACGGCGACCGGGTTGTCGAGCATATCGACCCAGGTGAGCAGCCAGTCCATGGCGGTGTCGGCGGCGTCGGAAGAAGCTTCGGTCAATGCCCAGACAGTCGCGGCGGCGGCGGAAGAGCTGGTGGCATCGATTTCGGAAATTTCGCGTCAGGTGAACGACGCCATGCAGATTGCCGGCACGGCGACCCAGAATGCCGAGCGCACGTCTTCGCGGATGCAGGAGCTGACCGGGGCGGCGCAGAATGTCGGCGAAGTGGTCAATATCATCAACAATATTGCCGGCCAGACCAATCTGTTGGCACTTAATGCCACCATTGAGGCGGCGCGGGCAGGCGAGCAGGGCAAGGGCTTTGCCGTGGTGGCCACGGAGGTCAAGTCGTTGGCCAACGAAACCAGCCGAGCGACCCAGACCATCAGCGCCCAGATCACCGGGATCCAGAAATCGACGTCGGAAGCGGTCGATGCGATCAATGAGATCAGCGCCATCATATCTTCGCTTAGCCAGGTGTGCGCGGCCATAGCCGGGGCGGTGCAGGAACAGAGCGGCGCGACGCAGGAAATATCGGTCAATATCCAGCAGGTGGCGACCGGCGCAGGCGACGTGACGCGCAATATCACCGGCGTGTCGCAGGCGGCGCAGGAAACATCGAACGCGTCGCGCTTCGTGCTCAATGCATCGGGAACGCTGGGGACACAGGCGGACCGGTTGGGCAGCGAGGTGACGCGGCTTATCGAAAGTGCCCGGTCTGCCCGATAGGCGACTTGCGCGATAGGCCACTTGGCCCCTAAGATACATTCCGGCCATAATTTGGTTGCAGATGCGGTTCAGGGTGTCGCGTCGGAGGTGTGTTCATGTCTGTATCCCGTATCGCGCTCGCGTTTGCCGTAACGGCCGTTATCGGCGGTGCGTCGTTTGACGCAGCCATGGCGGCTGACGATGAGGTGGTTGTGGCCGCTTCCCGCCCGGCCAAGTTGCCGACCGAAGCCGAGGTGGCGAAAGCCAAGGCGGACGCCGATGCCAAGGCTGCCACCACCGCAAAACCCGCCAGCACGCAGGATCAGGTTATCGCCCGCTTGGCGGCCGCGCCACGTATTGACCGCAGCGGTGCGGACGCTGTCAATTCTTCGGGCACGTCATCGGGCGCCCGCGTGCCGAACGGCGACAAGACGGGCCTCAGCCAGATTCACGGATCGGCGGGCGTCAGCATCGGCACGGGCGGATACCGCAGCGCCTATGTCACTTCGGTCATTCCGGTCGGTGAAACCGGGCTTTTGGGCATAGCTGTCAGCCAAACCGATTACGGCAAGAACGGTGGCTATTACGGATACGGCTATGACGGTTACGGTTATGGCGGGTATGGCTATGGCGGATACGGGCGTGACGGTTATCGTATGGCCCGGCGCGGGGGCACGTCGCAATCGTTTGGCCTGTCGCTTGACATGACCGGCCGAGGCCGCGCCAATGCCGACACGCCTGAAGGGTGCGCACCGGGCTTCCGCGATGGTGGGCGCTATATCGAACCCGTCTGGGTCACCCAGATGCGCGACCGCGATAGCGATAACGAGTGTCAGGCCGCCGTTGCGGATAAGCCGTAGCGGGCGGGCGCGTGATACCTTTAATGTCGCGATTTCTAATCACGCTTAGGTTAGCATATTCCGCAGGCCGTGCCGGAAGTCCAAATGGGCCCACCCTGGTCGTAAATGACCAAATTGCCGTCTCCTTGCATATAGAGGGCTGCGCCAGGATGACCATAAGTTCCCGAATTCCATATGACTTCGCCTACAGGCCCGTAAATTACGAGATTGCCGTCCCCTTGCATAACTAAGACCGCCGATGGATGCGACCATGTATTGGCGGTCCAGAGGGCGCCGCTTTGCCCGTAGATGACTAAATTACCGTCCCTTTGTAGGGCTAAGACGTATCGACCATTGCCTGAGGTCAGTTGCGTATTGACCATCAAGGCCTGACCGGGTTGCAGCGAATCCGGTGCCGTCGGTGTTGACCACGATGTTTTGTTGACAACGGTGCGGTTCCCGGCAGCGTCGTAAGCGTAGCCGTTTTGCGAACCGTTTGATGATGAGCTCAGGATTACGCGCCCTAGCGCATCATAAAGATAAGACTGCTCTGAAAATGCATAGGCATGGCTGCTCACCATGGTAAATGCTAAGACGGCTATCGGCCAGGCGCGACTATTTACAACCATCGTTTTCCCCCAAAATGAACGGCTCAAAATCCAGCTTTAAAAGGATGCCCGACAGGTATCCCATAACCGGCATACTAAACTCTTTTTACCAACTATCAACCTAAGCGCGTTTATCCCATAGTGTATTTGCATTTCAGGCCAATTGGCCGACAGTTGTACAGAGTGTCAGGCTGCCGTTGTGGATAAGCCGTAACCGGCTGGGTGGAGACTGGCTATGGGTGAGCTTTGCGCCACCTGTCCGCCGTTAGAATCCAGACCGCCTTTGTCGCGGCGCCTTCGACGAACGCTCCGGCTACCGTATCTACGAGTTCGAAGCCCTGCTTTTCCTTTATGCGGTGCGAACCCAGGTTTGTGCTGGCATTGGTGACGTAGATGTGCGGCCAATTCAATGTGGTGAAGGCATAAGCGGTGACCGCCTCGGCGGCTTCGGTCATCAGTCCCTGGCCCCAATGCTCTCTTGCCAGCCAAAAGCCGCGCATCTCTTTGTCGCCGTTATCGGGACGCAGATCGATCCGCCCAATGAGTTCGTCATTGCCGCCTTTGAACGTCAGGGCCCAGTATAGGGCTTCGCCGCGATTACGCCTGTCGAGGCAGTCGCGGATGTTCGTTTCCGCGCCATCCTCCGGATAGGGCCAGGGCACCTTTGCCAGCAGATGCCGCACAATGTCCCAATGGGCGAAATGGGTCTGCACCCAGGGCGCGTCTTCGAGACGCAGCGGCCGCAAAATCAGGCGCTGCGTTTCGAGCACCGGCGTCGGCGGAAGGGGAATAGTAAATGGCATTGAAAGGGGCTTAAGGCGTTAGGCGCTCCATCGAGGACGCGTCAGGGGCGCTTCGCGTTTGGACGGGCGGTGAGATACATCTGCCAGGCAATGGTTTTCAGCAGGGCCGTGCGGTCATTGCCGTTGGCATAGAGATCGAAATGGGTCTTGTCCGGTACGAAGGTGAAGTCTTCGTGCGCGCCCAGACCGTCGAACACCGCCTTGAGTTTGTGCGCTGCGCCGTCAAGATAGAAGGTGTCCGCCGTGCCGACATAGAGATGGATCTTGCCGTCGAGATCGGGTTTCAGGCGTGGCCAGTCGCGCGCGAGGATCTGGGCAATGTCCCAATGTGCACGCCAGTAGGCGGCGACGGCCGGATCGACCTTGCCCGTGGCACGGTCGAACATGGGTACCGGCTTGCCATCCGCGCCCTTGGGCGAGAACACCCAGTCGAACGAAGCCATCTGACCGCCGTAGGGACCGAGTGCCTGTTCCAGCCGTGCGAAATCCTTGAACGTCGCCAATACTTTGCCGTGGTCGCGCACCAGAGGCACGGGCTTGCCATCCGCATCGGTATAAACATTGGCGTCGGGACGGTAGAGATCGGCATTGGTGAAGTCGGAGAAGTCGCTGGAGTCGGGTGAGGTCGGCCATGTGCCACCGAATACGGTCGGATAGCGCACCTGTAACCACAGGCTGGTCCAGCCGCCGGACGAATGGCCGGTCAGGAAGCGCGAGGACGGTTTGGCATCCATTGCGTACTGGGTTTCGATCCAAGGGATCAATTCAGTGGTCAGGGCGGTGCCCCAAGGGCCGTTATTGACCGAGTCGGCGAATTCGTGTGCACCGGTCGGCAGGCTCTGGTCGAGGAAGACCCAGATCATTGGCGGCATGTCGCCCGACGCCATCATGGTCGTCATGCGGGCGGCGGTGGACTTCTGGCTGGCCAGGGTCGCGCCGAAGCCGCTGGTCGTATAGACCGTCGGATAGGTCTGGCCCGCCTTCGGGTAGCCGGGCGGCAGGGCGACCCAGCCGCGAATATGGGTGGGTGTGCCGCGGAAAGCCGACAGGGCGGGGCTGATGAAATCGACCGCATGGACGCTGGCCAGGCCGGCGCGCAGGGCCTGGGCCTGATCGGGCGGTAGTCGTTTCAGCCTGTCTTCCTCGCTGCGTTCGGGCACAAGGTCGCTGAGGGTGAGGACCGGCGCATCGCCGGGCAGATTGGCCGTGACCACGGGCGAGACCCGGTCACCCGCGCCGCGCCCGCCGTAATTATAGTCGTGATTGCGATCGAGCACGGCCTGAACATAGTATTGACCCGGCGGGAGGTCGGAAAAGGCCGAGGGAAAGGCGTCGGTGTCGGCATCGACCACGACCGTCTGACCCGGTGCGGCGGCGTTGATCTCGCGCGCGGCGATGGCCGTGCCGGTGGGTTCGAAGGGGGAGGTGTCGACCTCGGTCGGTGCGGGCTCTCCCGGCTTGGCCTTGGTGGCGAAGATCAGCAGACGGCCGCTTTGCGGCGCACCGGCCGTGGCGGGCACCTCGACCTTGAACTGGACCTCGGCATAGGCCTGAGGCGTAAGCGCCAGAGTGCCGGCCAGCACGGTTGCAGCGATCATCGAGCGCATCAGAACCCCTCCACTTTTTGGTCCGTGAAGGAAAGCAAAAGCGGACGCCCGATGCAATGTTTGTTTGAAGTGCTCCTGGAATTTTAGGTGGTTTGCCTGCTATCAGGTAGTATAGGGTCACAAAGAGGTTGGGGGAGCACAATAGATTGGCCAAACGACGCCGATGGCGATGTCATGAGACGCCTTCAACGGGGCGGATTCACCTTCGACCGTGAGGTTGCAATCGACTTCAATATCGATTTCGAAAGGTGGCCGCCCGACGCCTCAATAATGGCGGTTTTGGCCAACGCGTTCCCTTCGGCAACCGTGTCGGTGGAGGAAGGTTACGTGCGGGTTCAAGTGCGGTCGCTTCTTACCTATGACTTCGTGATGAAAACGCAGGCCGACCTCACTCAGATATGTGCCGCATTTGGCGGAATATGCGAGAGCTGGGGGATATTATGGAACCCGAATGCGTCACAACCTGGATCAATCAGGCGGTAGGCTTTTGCTACAAGAACTCTTCCGGTCGTTTGCGCGGGGTCCAGTTGCAGAGATTGACGGCGCTTCCGTCAGATTTTATCGCGAAAATTCGCCGGGATATGCCGCGGCCGGAAAAGGCGGTTCCTGAGGCAGCGCCGACCCCTCGTTCATAGGCTGCAAGCGTGCCTGGCAAGGCGTCCTGTTGGTCGACCATGGTCACATACAGGTAGGTTTGGCCGTGCCAACGGATGAAATGCAACGTGCTCAGGACCGGGTTCGGCCAATTCCCGGGCATGGCGTAGAATTGCGAGTCGTCGAGGCCTTTGCCGGTGATGTCGTGGCGTTTTCCGGTTTTACCGCTGATCCAACTATATTGGTTGGGGACGGTGTCACTGACGAAGATGTGGCGGATCAGGTGATCGGGGACGCCGTCATTGTCGATGTCTAGAGAGAAGACTTTTTCGCCGAGTCCGCCATCCTGACCTAAATCGCGTGGCGATGGCACATAGTCTTCGACCGGCCGGAAGCGGTACGCCCACAGGCTTCGGTCGCGGCCGCGCGCATCGGGGAAATAGACGAGATGCCGACCGATGGCGGTACAGACAGGCGCACGGCTGAGCGCAAGCCGAAGACCGGGCGGCGTGCGTTTCATCCTCACGGGCGCTGCCCTTGGGTCAATTGTGATAGGCGTGAGCACACAGTGTTGCGCGGTTGAGCGGATATAGGTTGTTTTGCCGCCGGACGTGACCATGCGTACGGTTTGGCCGGGCACGCGTTCGGAGGGGGCAAATGGCTTGTCTCGGGAATATTCCGCGATCTGTTCGCAAAGGGTAATGCGGAGGCGATTGTTGATCAGAATGCGGTTGACGATGTGGGCGTTCGCCTCATCTTCGCCCCCCATGCAATTGTCATAGTCGCCCCATTGACGCCGGGTCACCACCGGCGTGCCGTCAACCCAGACGTTGATCCATCCATCGGTGGTGCCGCCGCAGTGGTACTGGGGCGAGCCCATATTGGCATATTTCATGACGACCATGTGAGCGCCGACGCGGCAGGTGAAGATATGGGTTTGTGTGCCCGGTGGCAGCGATATTATTTTACCGCTCAGGTCAGCGCCGGGCTGCGGGTCGAATCCGGACTGCCAGGCGGCGTGGCGGCCTGCGCAAGTGACGTGGTGGCTTGGTTCGGCCGATTGCGCCGCAGACGGTCGCGGTGCGGCGGCCAGCATCAGGCACAGAATCCAAAAGTAGACGCGCATTCCCCGCCCTCCAGGTTGTCGGCGGCTATAGTGATGTCAGAGATGCACACCAGTGCAACCGTAATGTTTGGCCATTTTTAGTCGTAGCTATGACGGGAATTTACGGGAAGGGGAGGCGGTTGACGGCGACGGCCTAAGATACGATCCGCCAGCGTTCGCTGGCGCGACGCAATCGGCCAGGGCGCCACTTTCTTGTTTGAGAACATCTTTCATATATGCAAATAATCAATCAAAGCCTGGCGCGATGACTATGTTGCTCGCGTAACGTTTCTTGCGCCAGACATAAGCCCAGACATAAGCAAGGGGCGCAAACGATTTGGCGTTAAAGGGAGCGACGATTGACAATAAATCAAAATAGCGCGGTGAGAGTCGACCGTCGAGGCGCCTTGCGACGGATTGGCTTCGCGGTCAGCCTTTTACTGGCGATGGTTGCCATTGAGGGGGTTTGGGGTTCCATAAGCGCAGCACATGCGCAGCCGGCGATTCCGTCGTTTAACGGACGTCAACTGATCGTAGACGGCAAGCCCTTTTTGATTCTGGGCGGTGAGATCAGCAATTCCAGCTCTGGCAGCCGGGCGTTCATGGCGCCGCGCTGGGAGCGGTTGCGTGCCATGCACCTGAATACGGTACTCATGCCCGTCAGTTGGGAGTTGATCGAGCCGAATGAGGGCCAGTTTGATTTTAGGCTTGTTGATGGGCTTCTGGCTGATGCCCGCGCCGCTGACCTCCGCATCGTCATATTGTGGTTTGGCAGTTGGAAAAACAGCCAATCGTCTTACGTACCGGCGTGGGTTAAGCGCGACTATATCCGCTTTCCGCGGGCGCGCACACAGGATGGACGCGCTTTGGAACTGCTTACTCCCTTCTCGCAAGCCAATGCCGATGCGGATGCCCGCGCATTCGCGGCCTTAATGGCACATCTCGCCGTCTCAGACACGGCGCGGACCTGTATTATGGTGCAGGTAGAAAATGAACTTGGAATGGTGCCGGACGCGCGTGACTACTCAAAGGAGGCAGAAAGCGCGTGGAACAAGTCGGTTCCCGGCAAGTCACCCGATGCCGGAGGAGACTGGACGTCTGTCTACGGCGATCTTGCCGCTTCGGCTTTCATGGCGGACGGTTTTTCCAAATACATTGAAGATGTTGCCCGCGCCGGGAAACGCAACTATCCGCTGCCGCTTTATGTCAACGCATCGCTACCGAGACCGGATGCCAGAGCGGGGCAGGATTATCCGTCCGGCGCGCCCCTGCCGGATGTTGCTCAGATATGGCGCAAGAACGCACCGTCAGTCGATCTTCTGACGCCGGACATTTACGCTTTGAATTTCACGGATTGGGCAGCGCGCTACAAGCGGATAAACGCCCTTTTCGTTCCTGAAGCCAATTGGGCAGGGGCAAAAGACGGGCCAGCGAACGCTCTGGTGGCGTTTGGCGCTTACGAGGCGATCGGCTACAGCCCCTTTGCCATCGACAATGTCGACGATGCAGGTGCCAAGGAGATAGGCGCGCTTTATGGCATGATCGACGGCATTGCTCCCCTCATTACGGAGCGGCAAGGCACGGACAAAATCGCCGGCTTTAGGCCCGTTATATCTTTTGACGGCAAGCCGGATTTATCGTCCCAGAAAATGACTATGGGAAAGCACGTGATTACCGCCCATTTTGTAGATCCCTGGACGCCGCAGGAAGAGCATGAGCCGGAAAATCGCGGGGCGATGGTCTTAATGTTGGGGCCGGACACATATCTTGTGGCGGGGCGTGGCGTGACCTTTACGTTCGCGCCGGCCGATGGACACGGGTCTGACGGAATTGAAGCCATAGACGAGGGGGAATACCTCAACGGAATCTGGGCTTCGACAAGACGACTAAATGGCGACGACAGCTATGCGGGGCGTCACGTGCGGCTACCTTTCGACCGTTTTGCCACTCAGCGCGTTGTTTTATATCACTATCAATGACAGGCCGCTTAGGGCGGACAGGCGAAAATAAAGAGTGACGCAAGTCTTGCGCTGCCGGCGGTCTTGCCGAGCAAACAAAAATAATCGCGATCCGGGTGCGGTGTGATAACGCCCCTCTTGCGGGCGACGGATAATCGTGATCATCTTCGGTTTATGATGAAAACAGGGTTCAAAAATATCGCGGGGGCGCTCGCGCTCGTGGTCGCTACGGCGATGCTGGTGTCATGCGGTGGCGGCGGTGGCGGGGGGACGTCCGTTCCGTCTTCGGGCGGGAGTTCCGGCGGCGGTGGTGGCGGTTCGGGCGGCAGCGCGTCGGGCTGGATTTCCGGGGTGTTTCAGGCGGCCAGCCAGTTCAAGGACAAGTGCCAGAGCCCGCGATCGGGCGTTGACAGCGAGGGCAATGCCTTCACCGACAAGGCGGGGACGCTGAGCGACGAAAAGAACTGGTTGCGGTCGTGGACGCACGAGACCTATCTATGGAACACCGAAGTCTACGATACGGACCCCGGCCTGCCCGGTGCGGTCCTCGATTATTTCGGGATATTGAAGACCCAGGCCAAGACGGCTTCGGGCAAGGACAAGGACAATTTCCATTTCAGCCAGCCGACGGCGGATTACCTGGCACAGCGTAATTCGGCGGCGACCGCCAGTTATGGCGCGACCTTCACCGTCATTTCCGGCACGGTGCCGCGCGATGTGCGCGTGGCCTTTACCGACCCCGGCACGCCGGCGGACAATGTGGTTGGCGGCCAGAAAAACCTTATCCGCGGGACGCAGATATTGAGCGTCAACGGGATAGACCTGGTCAATGGCGGGACGACGCAGGCGCAGGTCGATCAGTTGAACCAGGGGCTTTTCCCGCCGACGGCGGGGACCACCAATACCTTTGTTGTGCGCGATCCGGGCAGTTCGGTTACGCGGACCATTACGCTGACGTCGCAGAACCTGGTGTCCAAGCCGGTCAACCGGACGAAAGTGCTGACCGACGGGTCGGGGAACAAGGTGGGCTATATCCTGTTCAACACGTTCAGCCCGTATTCGAGCGAAAGCGATCTGGTGTCCGCGATTTCGACCTTGCGCGACGCCAATGTGAGCGATCTGGTGCTTGATCTGCGCTATAATGGCGGGGGGCTTTTGGCCGTCGCGTCGGAGCTTGGCTACATGGTGGCGGGCAATACGCGCACCACCGGGCGGACGTTCGAGCGGCTGAGTTTCAACGCTGCCGCGGGGACGCGCAATCCGGTGACGGGCGAGACCAATTCGCCGGTGCCTTTCTATAACAGCGGGCAGGGGTTCAGCGTGACGGCGGGGACGGCGCTGCCCACACTTAACCTCGGGCGGGTATTCGTGCTGACAACCGGATCGACGTGCAGCGCCAGCGAGGCCGTCATCAACGGTTTGCGCGGGGCGGGCGTGCAGGTGATCCAGATCGGCAGCAAGACGTGCGGCAAGCCGTATGGTTTCTACCCGCAGGACAATTGCGGAACGACCTATTACAGCATTCAGTTCCAGGGCGTGAACGATATCGGGTTCGGCGACTATGCTGACGGGTTCGTGCCGGCCAACTCCACCGAAGTCAACGGCGTCAAGGTGCCGGGCTGCGCGGTGGCGGACGATTACAGCCGCGAATTAGGCGACAGCGCCGAAGGGCTTTTGAGTGCGGCCTTAGGGTACGGTACGGCGGGCACCTGTCCGGCGGTGTCGACCATAGTGGCGAAATCGGGCGCCAGCACGAGCGGGACACGGGTGTCTTCGCCCGCCTTGTCTCCGCCGGTACGCTTTATCATGGAAACCAATCGCGACATGACCCACATACGGTAGGGGGCGCCAGTGAACCGGTCATTGCCAGTTATTGCTGTGGCGATTGCGGGTGCGCTTATGGGCGGGTGCCAGAGCGTGGCGGCCGCCGGGTCGTCTGAGCCGGCGACGGTCAATATGGACGATGCGCAAACGCGGGCGGCGGTGACGGCGGTTCTGGCCAAGGCTTTGCGGCGGGCGCATGTCGAGCTGGGGCCCGGTGCGTCGGCGCAGACGCAGACGGTGAGCGTTTTGCCGCCGCCGCCGGGACCTTATGAAACCCATTCGATGGCCATGCCGGTCTTGTTCGATATCGTGAAAGCCGGCGGTACGTGCCGCGCGGTGCGGCGCGATACGCAGGCGGCCTATGATCTTAGCGGTGTCGCCTGTACGCCAACAGGACGGTAAAACAGCCTTCGTGCTTGGCTTTTCGTGGTTGCTTGCCCGGCGCGGCGCGGGCTATAGATTCGGCATGGAAAGCGTAACTCTGTCCTTGTTTCTGATGGTCGCGGTTGTGGCCAGCGGATGGTTGTCGCGGCTGTCGCCGGTGTCGGTGCCGACGCCTTTGGTCCAGATCGGTCTGGGGGCGCTTATCGCGGTGACGACCGGAGCGGCGGTCGATCTAAAGCCCGACGTTTTCTTCCTTTTGTTCCTGCCACCGCTGCTGTTTTACGACGGGTGGAAGATCCCCAAGGAGGGGTTGTTCCGCGACAAGGGGACGATCCTGCAGCTGGCGCTTGGGCTTGTCGTGATGACTGTGCTGGGCGTGGGGCTGCTGATCCGGTGGATGATTCCGGAAATGCCGTTGGGCGTGGCGTTCGCCTTGGCCGCCATTTTGTCGCCGACCGACCCGATTGCGGTATCGGCGATTGCGACGCGCGTGCCTATCCCCAAGCGGTTGATGCATATTCTAGAAGGGGAGGCGCTGCTTAACGACGCGTCCGGCCTGGTGTGCATGCGGTTCGCGGTCGCAGCCGTGCTGACGGGCAGTTTTTCGCTGGTCGATGCGTTCGGCACCTTCCTGTGGGTGGCGGCGGGCGGGATCGGCATCGGGGTGGCCGTTACCTGGGTCATTACGCGGGTCAAGGGGATGATTTCGCGCCGCATCGGTGAAGATACCGGAGCGCAGGTGGTTATCAGCCTGCTTATCCCGTTCGGGGCCTATCTGCTGGCCGAAGAGGCGCATTGTTCGGGCATTCTGGCGGCGGTGGCGGCGGGCATCACCATGAGCTATGCCGAGCAGACCGGGCAGGTCATGGCTGAAACGCGTGTGCGGCGAAACGCGGTGTGGGACACAATCCAATATACGGCCAATGGCATTATCTTCGTCTTGCTGGGCGAGCAGTTACCGAGCATTGCGGCGCGGGCGGCCAATGTGGTGCGGCTGACCGGGCATAGCGATCCGTTATGGTTGGTTGGCTATGTCGTCGCCATCAATTTGGCGCTGATTGCGTTGCGGTTTGTGTGGGTGTGGGTGGCGTTGCGATTCACGCTGTTCCGGGCGGCGCGCAAGGGGGTGGCTGTGCGGCGACCCAGCCTGAGGCTTGTCGCGGCGACGTCCCTGGCCGGGGTGCGCGGGGCTATTACCTTGGCCGGTGTTTTGACTATTCCGTTCCTGCTGCCCGATGGGACGGCGTTTCCGGTGCGCAACTTGGTCATATTCCTGTCGGCGGCGGTGATTGTGGTGTCGCTGGTGCTGGCCAGTGTGGGGTTGCCGTTCCTGCTGAAGGGGCTGGAATTGCCGCCGGAACCGCAGGCCCAGGCCGAGGAGGATGCGGCGCGGGCCGCCGCCGCCGAGGCCGCCATTGCAGCCATAGAGCATTTCCAGAAGGCAATGGCGGTTGGCGGACGCGAAGGCGAGCTTTATGGCGAGGCCGGGGTGCGGGTGGTCGATCTGTATCGCCGGCGGATCGACGGCCAGCATCTGAGCGGGGCAGAAGGGGCGCGGCTCAAGCGGTTGGAGGAGGCGGAGCGGCGGCTGCGGCTGACCGGGATTCGGGCTGAGCGGGAGACGTTTTATAGCCTCAGCCGGTCGCGCGCCCTATCCGATGAGACGATGCGCAAGCTGGTGCGGGAGGCTGATCTGCTGGAAGCCCGGTTGACGAGCGGGTAGGATGGCGTGTTGATACAGGCGGAGTTGGAAGCCGAATTCGGCTGCTCTTTGGTGCAGGTTTACTCGGACAGCCATGTTCTTGTTTGGCTGGCCGACGACCGGCGCGCGGTCCGGTTGGTTTTGACCTCCCGGAATATGGAAGCGCCGCAAAACATGGAATGGTACCAAACCGTTGCAAGGGGCGCCTTAATGGATGCCGTGACCTTTGTGCTGAAGCGGACGGATAGGCTCATCGAGGAAAAAGCTGGCCGCACGGGGGCAGGCGTTTCCTATCGCCTTGTGGCGGAAAATGTCTCCATCACAGACCGCAATTTGAAAGCTATAGCTTACGATCCGATAGGGCTGGAGCAAGTCAGGCATAAGGTGAATAACACGTTCGAGCGGGCCGTCGGCTGGACGTGATGTGTGGCGAGCAGGCCCCGTTCGTTTCTTTTCGCTTGGCGCTGAGTGGGGCGACTGGGTTTTAGTCCGCCTAGTCCATTTGGGCGAAAAAGAGCAGGATACCCGCCGGGTCGATGACGTGGGTGGCTAAGGCGCCATAGGCTTCGCGGCGCGGCGGGCTGACCTTCACTTCGTCGAAGCCGCCTTCGGTTTTTACCCGAAGGGCGGTTTCGTACCAGGCCTGAGCGTCATCGACGATCAGGTGGAGCATGGTGTTGTGGGCCCAGGTTTCGACGAAGGCGTTTTGCAGGAACAGATGGGAAGCGCCCAGTTCCATCAGGGCCAGGTCGGCGTCCTGATAGACGGAGGTCCAGCCCAGGCGGGTGTAAAAGTCGATTGAGCGGCGGAAATTCTGTGTCGCCAGGAAGGGGCGCTGGTCAAGTATGGCGGGCATGAGGGGCTCTTTGGCGTGGTGGTTGGCGGACAGTAGCAAAGGGGATGCGCCGTGCCTCCAAACACGGTATGGTATTTGTCCAATACTGGACAAAAGGGCGTATATGTCTGCTGAGGAACCGTTAGATCGCCGCCAGGGCAAGACGCGTCAGGCGATCCGTAAGGCCTTTATCGAATTGGTGTTCGAACGCAACTATCCGGCGGTGACCGTTGCCGCCGTGGCGGCGCGCGCCAATGTGGGGCGTTCGACGCTGTATGAGCATTTTCGCACCAAGTCCGACCTGCTGAGCGATAGTCTGGCTGAGCCGATGGCCGCTCTGGCGTCCGTGATCGGGGCGCGCGATGTGCCGAGCCATCTGGGGATGTGGTTACGGCATTTTCGCGATAGGCAGGCGCTGGCGCGGATGCTGTTTCACTTGCCGGCGCGAGACGTCATGTTGGCAGTGCTGACTCGGCATATCGAAGGGCGATTGGTGCGGCTGGCGGAAACAAGCGGTCCGGTGGCGCTTCCGCTGGGGTTGCTGGCGGCGCAGGTTGCCGCCGCGCAACTGGCTTTGCTGACGCCGTGGATTCTGGGGCAGGTCGCCATGTCGCAAACGGTTATGGCCGAGGCCTTGCATCGGACGAGTCGCGGTCTGGTCGGGGCGATGATGGATGTGGCGTGAGGGGCCTTCTACCTGTCAGGTGAGGGGTGCGGAGGCCGCCAGGCGATTCAGCTCGGCGACGTGGGCGGCGAAGGCGGTGCGGCCAGCAGAGGTCAGGGATAGCCATGTTCGGGAGCGGCCGTCGCGCGCGGTTTTGCGAATGGCGACGTAGCCTGCGTCTTCCAGCAGCCTGATATGTTTCGACATCACGGAATCGGAAACGCTGATGGTATCGCGCAGGGTGGCGAATTCGGCCGTATCGACCGATGACAGGATGGCGCAGATCTGTAACCGTCCGGGAGGGTGGATGACCGGGTCGAATATGGGGCTTTGCATCATGGGACGGGCGTCATTTCGCGGCGATGGACGTGCCGCCACAGGCGTGATCCGGCCAGGGCGATGACGAAGCCGGCGGGCGCCAGCATGAGGGCGAAATCGGCGTGTCCGTTTCGTGTGGCGGCGACGGATACCAGCATCAGCAGTGCGATACAGGCGGCAATGCCGATGGCGACCCAGCGTGCCTTTTTCGGCGTCAGGGGGCGGATCCACATGCCGTGCTGACCGGCCCATGCGCGCGCCAGCCAGCCAAGGCACAGCACGCAGATACCGATGCCCAGAAGGCTTATCCCATTAGGCAGGGCTTCACTTGCCACCATGCTGGCGGCTAGGAGCGCGTAGACCAGGTCATAGCGCCAGCTATGGCGGGAAAACGCGTCGGCTGCGGCGACACGGGCGGTTTGGATGGCACGCAGGGCATCTTCGGGGGAGGTGGGGTGTTCGGGCATGGCGGGCTCACTTTCCAGTTTGGAAAGTATAGTGACTTTCCATATTGTCAAGTGGTAAGTTTCCGTTTTGGAAAGTGGGGATGGACTTCGCCATGAGACCCGGTTAGCGGTCAGGCCGCGACGCTTCGGTCGTATGGTCGAGGTTGATCAGGTCGGACCGGAAGCGGATGCACCGCGCGGTATTCGGCAGGGTTGGGGGGGGAGGCACATCGGGGACTTGTCATTGGGTGCGGTATCTCCTTGGCCGTATTAAGCATGGTGCGGGGGCGGGGCTAACGCACGTCCTTGGTTATCCGGGACGGTAAATCCGCGTCGAACGGATCGATGCTATTGATGTATTCATGCTGAAGCAGGGCGAGTGGTTGCGGCCTTAAGGCCCCCACCACCAACGCGCTGGCGCGCGTCGATCCCCCGCCCCACAGGTGGGGCGGTATAGGTGGATTGAAAAAAGTTCACGGTATGTTCTATTTTTCGATTGACGGAACGTTCGAAAAATGAGACAAATATGCAGGGTCGGAGATGAACGCCCACACATTGAAAAGAACAGCCCGCAGCCGTGATTGGCGCGGGCTTTTTATTGCTCTTCAGGCTACCAGCCCACCTGATTTAACGGAAATGCAAACACCATGGCCAGGGGCGTAAAGCGAAACAACGCTGGGCTCAGCACTGGATCGGGCGATGCGTCTCTGGGCGACGTGCGGGCTGTTGCTGCGGGCCATGGCGAGGCGGCGATTGCCACCCTTTACGACATTATGAGCGATGCCGGTCAGACCGCCACGGCGCAGCTGGCGATGGACGGGGTGGCAGCACGGATAAACGCGACGCCGTTGGCATCATGGTTTTTTTCGGACGCCAAAACCGGAGCTATAGGCGTCAATATTGTTTCCGGTGTCTATGTTGATGCCGGCGGTTTGCCGCGCGATCCAGTTGGGGCGCGCATTGTGCCGGGGGCATATATGGATGTGGCGGGTCAATTGCGTGATCCACTGCCGATTTTCTACATCGAGGCACCTGTCCTCAACGCCTTACTCGGGCCACTGGATTTTGCTCCATTGCGGGCGCCAACTGATAATGCACCGCTGATTTACGAATTGCCGCCGGTTACCAGCGGCTGGAATGACCTGTCCATTTGGGACGATACTCAACTATGGAGTGACGACGCATGACAATTGCACGTTTTGGCAATGGTGAAACCTTCGGCTCGATTCGAGCCCGGCTGAATGAAGTTCTTCAGATCGTTGACCCGATTGTCACCCCACCCAGCTACCCTTGGGATATCGCGGTCGATCCCAATGTGATCATCAGTCAAACGGAAATCGCCCCTGGTACGACGTATGCGCATATCAAGTTCACTCTTGATCGGCAGCCTTGGCGTACTGTGCGCCTGTTCTTCAGAATCGCTAATGGACCCCAGGTTGGTTTTAATTACAATTTACTGCAATCGACGCTTCCGTACATGGCGATGTGGAATCCTGGTGACGATCTTGATTGCTATGTTTCTATCCCGTTAGCAGGTACCAATGCTAACAGCATCACTGGTTGGAAGTTCCAAGTTTCAGTCGCTGGAACTTTGGGTTCTTCGGGCTTTGTTGGGGCTGAAGCGGGCAATGCTTTCTTCGTAAACGTTGTGGATGTCCCGTCAGTGCCTAACGTCCTTCCCGGTACGTTGCCATTCCACCGTAGACCGCTCAAACTCCAATTGGGTGCGCCGTCCTATGACGAAGATATGGCAAATTTCGCTTGGTCGCGTCTTGGCGTTAAGCCGAGTGTTGGCGCCTGCTGGCGCACGAGTCTGCAATATGGTGATGGTCCCGCGAACGCCAATGAAAAGGGCCTGTACGCCAACGAAGTGACCTATCCGGGCACGGACGCACACATTAAAGGCACCGACAGTGCTGGGCGCCCTTATGTTCGTATGCATACCAAGAGGTATTCGGGCGCGCCGAAAAACCAAATCGACATGTCGGGTAATTCGACGACAAATTTCTGGCAGTATCAGGGCTCCTGGCTTTCGGGACAGACTATCGACGCGCTGTGCAATGAAACGGGCGTGTGGGAATTGGAATTCGTCTCTCCTGACCGCACGTATGCCTGGTCTGCGCACTGGATGATGGGAGTAAATCCAACAACCCATGCCACCGTTTGGCCACCGGAAATTGACGTTTTTGAGCATTTCAACGGCGTTTATGGCGCATGGGATACGGCTCAGCAAACGTCTACGACGCTTCATGCGGGACCGTTTGGCGGGGATCGTAAACTTGCCAAGGGCATGGGCACCTTGCTCAAGTACATGGGCTTCGATGCGGGCATCAATCTGAACCGCGAGATCCACAAAAGCCAATGTCATGTGGGTGCTGATTATATCACGATCTTCATTGATGGCATCGAAATCTGCCAGTTCCAACATATTCTGAAGCCGCCGAAGACAACAGATACCAAGCTATTTCATCCGGTTTTGGATGTGGCTGTAGCCACCCCGACCGTGGACGAGGCCTATGACCAAGGCAGCGGCGATATGCTTGTGTATGGCTACCGTTACTACCCGCTTTCTCAGGTGACATTGCTCGATCAAACGGACGCTAAGCCGTGGGCCAACGGCAAGAAGACGCCTGACCCGGCTGCATCTATGTTTCCGCCCAAAATCACGACGTCAGCGACTCTGGCTATGGGCGAAGACCGCGCTGTGTCGTATCAACTTGCCGCGAATTCAACCTGTACCTGGGCATTGGAAAGCGGCGGTGCGGATAACGCACTATTCTCATTGACCTCCGGCGGTCTGCTTACGCGTGATGCCCTTAACTTCGAAGCGCCAATCGACGCCAACACAGATAACGTCTATGAAATTCTAGTCCGAGCGACGGATACGGCCTCTGGCTCTACCGTTGCAAAGCTGCTCAAGTTGACCATTCAGGACCGACCTGAAGGCCCAAGGCCGGAGCAGTTGAAGGCTGATCAGGCCAACTTCGTCGTGCCCCCTTGGACGGGCGGTACATTTACCGATCAGGCTGATGGTTACCGCAAAGTCAATGACAATGCGACTTACCGCTGCAACTGGAATGCCGGTGTCGTGTCCACTCCATATGACGCCTGGATACAGTCAGTCGAGGTCTATAACCCAACCGGTGCTGCTATTAATTGCATCCTGTTCCAGCAATACGACGAAGTCGTAAAACAGCAAAGCATTGCGGCCGGCCAAACCGCCATTGTGTCAGGTGTCACTTCTAACTCCTATACGCGCGGTATCGGCATTAAGGGGCAGGGCCTTTACCTCAGAAATATGAGCGTCACGCCACAGTATACTTAAGGAGAACATCATGGTCGAACCACGCGTACTCAACAGCGCAGACATTCAGGCGGCAGGGGGGGGCATTGGACGCCTCACTTAAACCGGTAGCGAAGTCTGGCTCCTACGCCGACCTTAACAATAAACCAACACTTTTCGGCGGGAACTACGCGGACTTAAGTGGTAAACCCACCTTGTTTAGTGGGGTTTATGCCGATCTTTCCGGCAAGCCAGCACTAGGAAGCGCGGCCTCTAAAGATGTCGGCGTCACTGGTGGCGTAGCCTCTTTTGATGATCCTTGCATTGGGTCAAGTGGTGGGACGTTTCCCAACAGGAGACACGGGTACGTCTCCGGCTACTATTACCCGGCACTTCGCACGGTTCGTCAGGACACTGCATACACAGTGGCCGCAAACACGTTATATGCATCGCCGGTTCTTATCGAAAAAGATATGACCATCGCGGCTCTGGTTCTTTCAGTCTCAAGCGGTGTAGCTTCCACGCATGGCCTAGTCGGTATCTACTCGGACAACGCCGGAAAGCCAGGAAATAAATTGTTCGAGGCGCCTACGGCATTTAATACGGGAATAACGGCAGACGCTGTTGAAGTCGCGCTTTCGTCGAACCAGACTTTGGTTGCCGGTGTCTATTGGGCGGTCACGCTATTTGATGGGGCGCCCGGAATACGGGGGATTGGCAATGGATACGTGGAGACGGCGTATCTAATAGGCGCAGGCTCTGCTTACAATGTTCTGTATGTCTCTGGCTCTGCTCCCTCGGGCTATGTTCAGACCGCTAGCCAAACCTATAGCGGAGGCTTGCCAGCAACATTCGGCGGGGTCAGCACACGTTACGGCGCTGCAACCCCAGCGGCAATTCTTAAGGTCGCGTAACAACGTAAGTAGAATTTTCATATGTTCAAATCAGACTGGGTGAATGCAGCACACCCAGTCAAAATATGACTTCATTGATATTGTCCGAACGATCGCGGCTTTTGCGGTCGTCATATCGCATATTCAGCAGATTGTGATTGATCGACCACTATCTGCCGGGATTGTCAATCGCGTTCTTAGCTTGGCGACTACGCAGGGCGAAAACGCAGTTGTCGTGTTTTTTGTAATCTCGGGGTTCTGGATCATTCGTAGCGTGACCAGGTCTGCAGAGGCCTTTTCTTGGGGCGACTATATGCTGGCGAGGTTGTCCAGGCTTTGGGTTGTATTGTTGCCTGCGCTGGTTTTGGGGGGAGCAATTGACTTCATCGGAGATAGGTATTTTCCGTCTGCGCTTTACAATGGCATACAGGGTGCGGTTTCTATAACTCGACCCGTAAGTCAGTCTCTTGATCCATTAACCTTCCTTGGTAATGTTATTTTTCTGCAGGGTTGGCTGGTGAAGACCTTCGGATCGAATGGCGCACTTTGGAGCCTAACTTGTGAGTTCTGGTATTATGTGTATTTCCCGGCGCTTTGGCTGGCTTGGAAGTCAAAAAAAATCCACCTGATAGTTCCTACACTGGCACTATTGGCCGTCATTCCAGGCTTGCATCTTTTTGGTATCTGGCTGCTCGGAGGCGTGGTTTACTACTTTGCTGAAAGGAAGGCGCTAAGCCTTAAAATCTCAAGTCTTCACGTATTTGGAAGCCTGATCATTTTCGTGATAAGTCTGGGCGTTGCCAACCTTTTGGACGAGCATAAAATCATTGCCAATTCGTTGGTTGGCATTTCTTTTGCTCTCGCTCTCTATTGCGCATTGGCCGCGAAACTGAACGTTGCCAAGGTGTTGGTACCTGTTGCTCGGTTTGGTGCGTCTTCATCGTATTCGTTGTATGCCGTGCACTTTCCATTGATTGTGTTTGTGCTGAACTTCATTGTACCCGAACACCGCATGGCGGCAAGTTGGTCCAGTTGGCTACTGGTTTTCGGGGTCCCTGTTCTGGCAGGTCTGTACGGGTACGTTTTCTCGATGACGACCGAAGCGAATACCGAAAAAGTGAAAGCGTTCATTAAGGGCAGGTGGCTAGGCTTGAACAAATCCACAAGTTGACGTAGCGGCCTGTAAGGCGGCCCAAGTCAGTGCGAGGTTTACAACTGCATGACGTTAGGTGGTTGCTTGGTCTTAGCCTCTGACGATAAATGTCGTGGTAGCGGCCAAGCCAAGTTCTTGAGATGTTGCCTAACTAGTTTCCGTATCGAGGCGTTTAAGTGCTTTTGGATTATTGGCTCCTTGCCAGCTCTATCTGACAGTATTGCATCTCCAGCCATGACCAAATCCCATTTTCAACCGCCGCCCTTCACCGGGCGGCTTTTTTATGCCTGAAAGTCTCCCATGAACCGTACCTATGACACGCTAGACGCCATTGTCGTCATCGGCGCCATGCTGATCATCGGCAGCGGGGTCGGATCGCTGATGTTCTTCGATCCGCCGCAAAACAATTTGCCCATTATTGCCAGTCTGCTTGGAACGTTGCTCGGCACCATTGTCGGCGGCTATGCCGGCTTCCGGTGGGGCGCGTCTCAGGGGCAGGGCAGTTCGCAAGGCAATTTCCAGACCGCCCAGGCCGGCGCCGGGCGCGCCACCCTGTCGGCGACATTGGAATCCACCACACCAACCCAAGAGGACACCAAGCCATGACGTGGAGCGCTCACTATTTCACGCTGGACGAATTGATTCATTCCGACACGGCGGTGCGTCGGTCGATCAGCAATGTGCCGCCGCCGGCAATCGTCAACCGGTTGAAAAGCACGGCGGTCAGCCTGGATGCCGTGCGGCGGTTGCTGGGGCGGCCAATATTCGTATCCAGCGGGTATCGCGGTCCGGAACTTAACCGCATCGTCGGCGGGGCGGACAGTTCCGCCCATACGCAAGGTTATGCGGTCGATTTCACCAGCCCCGATTTTGGCAGTCCGCTGCGCGTCGCCGAAGCCATTCGCGACAGCGGTATCCGCTATGATCAACTGATCCACGAAGGGACGTGGGTCCATCTCAGTTTCGATCCGCGCCAGCGCATGCAGACCCTGACCGCCCGTTTCCGGCCGGGCAAGCCTACCACCTACGACACGGGGCTTCACGCCTGATGCCGTGTCAAAGGAGAGTGCGTCATGGCGCTTGATGCCGATGCGTTCGGTCTGGTCATGACGTGGCTTCTGACCATTGCCGCCGCGGTTATATGGGCGGTGCGTCAGGAAGGCCGGATCAACCTGGCCAATGAAAAGATCGCCAATCTGAGCGACCGGCTGAATACCGCCACGGCTGCTCTGGCGCGCTTTGATGAAGCCACCCAGGCCCAGGTCGAGGAATACCGCCGTCATACCGACGCCAAGATTGATCAGTTGGGCGCCAGCCTTAGTCAGAAGCTGGAGCGGGTGTTCGACAAGCTGGACCAGAAAATGGACAAGGCCTGATTTGGCCTGACGCTCTAAGCCTGGCGGGAAAAGGCTTCGTCGCTGGTGATGGGGAAGGGGGCGGTATAGCCGTTCCGGTCGATGCCAATGAAAACGCTTTTTAACATGAGCGGCTTTATGACGATCGGTACGCCGTCTGTCAGTTCCAGCCTTTGCTGGCGCCAAGCGTCCGGCGACTGACCGACACGTTCGCACAGGAGCCGGAAATCCGCTTCGGCCAGATACAGCGTCAAGCTGCGAATACCCCGTCCAGTGGCGGTATTCAGGTCGGCCATAAGTCGGGGGAATATGCGTTCCGCGGGTGTTTCGGCGTGTATCGGGGCAGTGGTCATTCTGATATCTCCTCTGCGAATTTTCGCGCGAATTTTCGCGCGAATTTCTGGCGCGACCTTCCGGCGTGTTCTTATTTTGTTCCTTTTATGGTGGTGGAGTCAAGGATAGCGTTACCGTTTATTGGGGATAGATGAGACGGTGATTTGGAGGCGCGCGTGATTACCGTGAATGCGGTCATATTGTTTCAAATAACGAGTTAAGGGACAGGACCTGCTGAATTTGGGCATCGTGATATGGAATTGGTCGGGGGGGGGGAAGCGCCGATTCCGCTCGCCCACGGGCAAAGGGTAGCTATGGCTGAGGTGTTTCATTATCGATGCAATGTATCATTTTCGACAATTAATATAGAAATTATGTAAATTCTGACATCTGATAATTTGTTTGAAATACTGTCTATGTTTCGAGCGCGTATTGGAACAGAGTTACATTAATATGTATTTGACGAAAATGTGTATAATTTGCTTTATATATGAAACATATGTCACTTTATTATAACAGGTTTCGTTTGAGATTAAATTTTCTGTAATGTCTCATTGACGATGTTGCGGGTCGTTCCGCTAACCTTGTCTCCGGACGGTCAGGCCATCGCCTCATTCAGGGCTCTGACGCGTTAGGAGAGACAGTATATGAAACGATCGAAGACTGGCCCGAAATCCGGGCTGATGGCGACCACCACACTGTGTGGCGCCGTCCTGAGCGGGCTTGCGGCGCCCGCTGCGTTGGTCACATTTGGCCTCGTCACGGCCGTCAGTCTGGCGCCACATGCCGCGCAGGCTCAAGACTATACGTCCGGTGCGGTGATCGGAAGTGTCAAAGGCAAGAATGGCCCCGTCGCCGGCGCCACCATCACCTTGACGTCGAAAGCCCAGGGGCAGACACGCACCTTGACGTCCAGCGCGGCCGGCACGTTTTCGGCTACGGGCCTGGCGCCGGGCGACTATAATATCGCGGTCACGGCCGACGGATATGACGATTATACCAGCAGCTTCACCGTCGTTATCGCTCAGGAAGTCCGCTTCGAAGCGGCACTTCAGGTTACCGGCGGGGCGCAAACGGTCGTCGTCAAGGGCAAACGGGTCCGCCAGGATTTCACCAAGACGACCAGCGGTCTGACCGTTGATCTCGACACCCTGACCTCGCAACAACCCATCGCCCGCAGCATTACCGCCGTAGCCATGCTGGCGCCCACCGTGACGCAAGGCAATCCGAACTTCGGCGATGTGCCGTCGATCGGCGGCAGCTCGGTGGCTGAAAACGCCTACTATATCGACGGGCTGAACATCACCAACCCCGACACCTATGTCGGCTCGGCCAAGGTGCCATTCGATTTCTATAAAACCGTCGACATCCAGACCTCGGGCTATGCGGCCGAATTCGGGCGCGCCACGGGCGGCGTCGTCAACGCCACGACCAAATCCGGCACGAATGAGTTCAAGTTCGCCCTGCACGGCAACTACCAGCCGTCGGACCTCAGCAGCGAACAGGCCGACACCTACGCCTATCGCGGTAAGTACAGCACTCTGACCAACAACTCGGCCAGCGTCGAGGTCAGCGGCCCGATCCTGAAGGATCGCCTGTTCTTCTACGGTCTATATCAGGCGAATGATTATGAAAAGACGACCGCCGGCATCTACACCAAGAAATATACGGACACGAAGAACACTGATCCGTTCTTCGGCGGCAAGCTTGATGCCTACATCACGCCGACCCAGCATCTGTCGCTGACCTATTTCGATACCAGCAACGTCGATAAATCGACTCTGTATACTTATACGGATTCGACCCAGACGATCGGGTCTAAGTCAGGCTATACGGAAACCGAATACGGCGGTAAGAACTGGGTTCTGAACTATAACGGCAAGGTCACCGACTGGTTCAGTATTTCCGCCGCGGTCGGCGACAGCCAGGATCGCACCAATGTCAAACCGGCTGACACGTCTGGCTATTATGTCGTCGACTACCGCTCCGGCACGGCCACCGTTATTTCGCAACAGGCGTCGTCCAGCTACAATACGCAGGAAAGCGAGCGCAAATTCTGGCGCATGGATGGCGACGTGCGTTTCGATGCCTGGGGCCATCACCACATCCGCTTCGGCATCGATAATGAAAAGAATTCAGAGCTGAAGACCACCAAGCTGACCGGCACCGATCCAGTTCAGTATCAGTACCGCAATGTCGGCGGCGTGACCTATCTGCGCGTTGTCTATGAAAACCTGGGCGGTAATGTCAGCTCGGAAAATCAGGCGATGTACCTGCAGGATTCGTGGGATGTCACGCCCACCTTCAATCTGCAGATCGGCGTGCGCGACGATAACTTCAAGCAGTTCAACCTGTCCGGTGAACAATATATGGACCTGAAGAACAATGTCGCACCGCGGCTGGGCTTCTCATGGGATCCGACCGGTGACGGCAAGTGGAAGGTCTTCGGTTCCTACGGCACCAACTATATCCCGCCTGCCATGAATCTCGGCTTCCGCGGCAAGGACCTCTACTATGCCGAATACTTCTCCGCCCCAACCGGCGGGTGGGTAATCGACTCGACGACCGGTTTGCCGGCTTCGGTTGGTAATCCTGTGGTATTGTCGTCCAGCTATACCTCGCCGTGCCCGACCTCGACCCTGTCGTCCGCGCCCGGTTTCAACAGCACGAATGCCGCCGCCGGCACCGCGGCCTGCGTCGTCTACGGCAATGGCCAGCAGGAAGGCGCCACGTCCAAGACCTCCATCGGGCTCAAGGCGACCCAATCCAACGAAGTCACCCTTGGCGCCAAATACCGTTTCAACGACCTGTGGAGTGGCGGCGTGACGGCGGTCTATCGCAATGTCAAGAATGTCTCGGAAGATTCGGATTTCAACGACGCCATCATCTCCTACCTGAATGCGGCAGGCCTTGATAGTTCGCAATGGGTGGGCGGCTCCAGCTACTATGTCTGGAATGTCGGCGACCATGACGTGACCATCCGTTTGAAGAACATTCTGCCCGGTGAAAGCGAAGCGCGCGTCATCACCCTTACGGCCGATCAATTGGGCCATTACAAAAACGCCAAGCGTGAATACAAGGCTCTGACCTTTGACTTCAAGCGCGCCTTCGATGGCAAATGGGGCCTGCAAGGATCCTATACCTGGTCGCGCCTGTACGGCAATTACAACGGCACGGTGACCGAATACGGCAATACGGTCCAGACCGACGCCGGCGCCACCTATGCCTGGGATTCCCCCGGCATGGAAAACTATGGCACGGGCCTGCTGGGCAACAGTCGCGAACATACCCTGAAGGTTTTCGGCTCCTATGCGGTGACGCCGGAGTTGTTGGTGGGGGCCAATCTGTTGATCCAGTCGCCGGAACATCTGTCCTGCCTTGGCTACAATGTCGACGATGCCTACGCTGCCGGTTACAACCAGGTATCGCACTATTGCGGCGGCGTCGGGGTGCCCGCGGGCACCAGCCTGACGACGAACTGGACACGCAATATCGACGTGTCGCTACGCTATACCGTGCCGTCTCAATTCAGCCTGGGCGGAAAATTGATTCTGCGGGCCGATATCTTCAACCTCTTCAACCAGCACACGGTCGTGACGCGTTACGTCGTCTACGACTATGACGTGACCCACACAGTGGTCGATCCCAACTACGGTAAGGCGACGGCGTATAACAGTCCCCGTTATCTCCGCCTCGGCTTCGACCTGTCCTACTAGGGCCGGTCAGGCGTTCCGTCCGGTTGGGCTTCCTTCTCCGGGTTGCCGCAGGCCGGACGAAAAACGGGCAGGGTGTTGGCGCACCCTGTCCACCCTGTGCCCCGTGGCTCCGGTCGCGGGGCATTTTTAATGGCGTTGGCGCAGCGTTTACATCCGTGGGGGTACACCAAAACGTGACCTTGTGGGGGAGGGACGCCGCGAAAACCGGCTGTTCATTTTCGGATTTCGGCGTCATGCTCACCCCTCCGAGGTTGCATGAGTCTGTGGTGAGGCAAACGTCAGAAGTGATTTTGGTCGCGGATGATAATCCGGATGCGCTGCTCATGGTGCAGTCGATGCTTGACGTATTGGGCTACGCCGCCGAATGTGTCGAAAATGGCCGTATTGCCTGTGAACGGGCGACGACGCAGCGCTATCGTTGCATCCTCATGGATATAGAAATGCCCGAAATGGATGGGTTGGCGGCCGCTCGGACCATCCGCGATGCTGAACAGGCGGCCGGCGAGGTTTGTACGCCCATTCTGGGGATGACGGGGCATACCGATACGGGCACGCGGGTGTTGTGCGAACGCGCCGGGATGAGCGGCGTTCTGCTGAAACCGTTTTTGATTTCAAACCTGGAAGAGAAGCTGGCGGAGATAGAGCAAGGGTAAGTGAGTGACAGGCGTCGAGCGCGAGTGGACGCCGCAACCTGCGGCCTTATCCTGCCGGGTTGTATTTTTCCAGAAATGCCAGGGCCGCCTTCATCATATCTATGCGGGCTGAGCCGACGGTTTCCCAATGGTCTTGGCCCTTGTATGTGACGAATTCCACCGGCTTGCCCGCTGCCTTCAGTGCACTTTCCATCTTCCGGCTTTGGCTGATCGGTACCACGGTATCGTCCGTGCCGTGGACCAGAAGGATCGGGCAGTAGGCCTTATCGGCCTGGCGGGCCGGGGAGATATCGTTATAGAATTTCGCGTCACCCAGATATTGCTTCAGCGCCAACACCCTGGGGCTGTCGAAGCCCGCGCTATTGCTGACTTCGAAATCGATCAGGCTTCGGGCATCCGAAACGCCCGCGATAGAAACCGCGCAATTGTATATGCCGGGGTCGAGCGTGGCGCCGGCCAGGGCCGCGTAACCGCCATAGGATGCGCCGAGGATCGCCACACGTTTGGGATCGACAAGACCGAGCTTCACCAGATGACGCACACCGTCGCTGAGGTCTGTCTGCATCTTTTTGCCCCATTCACCGTAGCCCGCCTCGGCAAATGCGCTGCCATAGCCGCTGGAGCCGCGGAAATTGGGTTGCAACACGGCGTAGCCGCGTGACGCCAATACTTGGGATTGCCAATCAAAACCACCATAATCGCGCGCTTCCGGTCCGCCATGCGGCAGGACGACGAGCGGAAGGCTTTTTGCGACCTTGCGCGGCGGCAGGGTCAGATAGCCATGAATGTCCAAACCATCGGCCGCCTTGTAGGCGATAGGCTGTTTCTCACTTAGCCATTCCGGTGGCAGGTGCGTGTAGTTGCGCGCCAGAACGGAGACGTGTCCGGTCGTGGCATCGACGAAATAGTAGGTGCCGGCGTCCGTGGCGCTTTCGCCGTAAAGGATCATCTGGCGCGGATCTTCGGCGAAGCCGGCAAAGCGAATGCGGGATTTTTGCCCCATGACCTGCGGGAGCAGGGCGGTCAGCTTTTTCATCAGCGGATCGAAATAGGTATAGGTGATCCAGTCATCCGAATGGGAATATCCGATCAGCCGTCCGGTCGTCGGATGGAACAGCAGATTGGTCGATTTCGCGTCGCCGACCTCAAGCGCCGGCTGAAGCACGCCATCCGCGCCGATCTCGTGATATTCTCCCTTTAGTTCGTCCTTGCTGAAATAGACGACGACAGACTGACCATCCCGCCCGAGACCTTCAAGAACGGGCATATTCAACGGCTCGACCGTTTCGTATATGCAGGTAAAGCGGTTGGTTTTTCCGGGAATGCCCGTGTTGTAATACAGGCGCCATGCCTTGCTGATGTTATTGAATGTCGCGTAGGCAATCGGAAAGCCGTCGGGCGTCAGCACGAAGTTTTGGGTGTCGTTGGTGCCTTCCATGACCAGGTGCCCGCGCGGCTTGTCCGGCGCGAAACTGAACAGGCACAGGTTCGGTGGACCCATGCGATAGCCTGACGCCGCGACCCGGTATTCTCCATCAACCTTTATGCGCTGCGCCCCTCCGACGACGATGTCGTAAAAGCCGTCCTCCTTTGAAAACAGCGTTAAGACATCGCGCGTTTTGAGATTCACGCTTCGAACGAAAAAGAATTCCTGCTTGTAGCCGACAAATTCCTTGATGATCGTGGTGCGCGAGTTCGTAATAACCACATGCTCATTATCGCCCCAGAACAGGTCGCGGATCTTGGCCGGGCCGATACCGATATAGTTGGGTTTATTTTCGGCGATGGTGAAATGGATCAGCACCTTATCGTCGCCACTCTGGCTGATCATGGCGATGCGCTTGCCATCCGGGGATACGGCGATCTGATCGACCAGGGGCGGGGCGGCATAGGCCTCGACCGGCGGTAGCGGTGCCAGATCATCGGCGCGGGCAGATATAGCCGGCAGCAGGCCTGTGGTCGCCACAGCGGCGGAAAGGCGCAGCAGTCCGCGCCGGTCGAGTTCGGATGTCATGAAATGCCCCCTCAGCACCTAATCTCCACGATCTATGACCGAGTCCGCTTTGTGCGGGAGTGGTTGGAGGCATTCTTAAAAGCGCGCATCACATGACATTTTTGAGCGCAAACACGAGTGCTAAAATCAAGAATGCCGAACTGAAAATCAAGAAAAACCAACTGAATATCCGGCAGGCTCTTCCTTGAAGGCCCAATGGAAACAGGAATTGGGTCGTGTTGGGCATAAAAACGAAAACCAATCCCATCAAAATCAAGATCGATGGGACAATAATAACCGGCAAGGGGACGCTGCGAAAATATGCCAAAACGGCCTTTTCCATTCAACTGCACCTATAAATTGAAAGCCATAGTGTTGACTTCATGCGCCGTGACCTCTGGCAATATGCAAAACCGCCGACCACCTTGTCTATAGAGAGTGGTGACGTTGCCATTCACGCCTGCCGTGGTGATCATTTTACTTAGATCCCCGGGCCTTAACCCGCTGATCCAGACTTATCGGATTTTTGCCGAAGACTTGCCGTTCCGACATTCCGATCTTGCGCGACCTCGGCCTAACTCGATGGGTCTACAATAGTCGAGAGTCCCGATGGCGTCCCCGAAATCCCCGTCCCAGAATCGCTTCGATACCCGCATCGATGGCCTGCCCACCCTGGTGGAGCAGATGTTATTGCACGCCGATACGTCCGATCGACTGGAGCCGGCCATCGATCTGGCGCTGTTTCTGGCCCGCAGTCGCGCCGGTGGACACGCCGCCTCGCGATCCTGACGGAGGGCGCACTTAGGCCGCGCCCTTATTCCCTGTCTCCGCCATATGGCGGGCCACATATAGCCGCAGGCATTCGTCGCGCGCATTCAGCACGATTTCCGCCAGCGCGAAACGCTTGTCGTCCTCCGCCAGCTTGATGGTGTGATCCAGCATTTCGATGATCGTGCGATCGGCCTTTTCTTCCGTTTTCACTCTACCCTCCACTAAAGTTATTCAATTGATATTCGTGTTGCCACCCAAAAGGATGACGGCCATGACCGGTTCCCCTAACGGGTCAACGCCCAGCAAATCCTCGAGCTCCGCGTCGAAGTAAGAGCCGTAGCCGAGTGCCGGCAGCCCTACGGCGGCGGCGGCCAGGAGCAGGTTCTGGCTGAGGTGCCCCGCCTCCAGCGCAGCGAAGCGATAGCCGCGCCCGCCATACTTGCCCGTGGCCCGCGCCAGTTCGGCCGTGATGATCAGGACGCACGGTTCCGGCAGGCCCGAAGGCCCGGTCTCAACCGACGCAAACGGGCGCACGGGCTGGCCGTAGTCGACCAGGCAATGACGGCGCGCGTCGTAGCGGTAGGGCGGCGCATCCGGCCGAATGACATACAGTTCGCACGGATAAAGCGCGCCGGCCGATGGATAGGGGCGGTGGTGAAACGCCGCGTCCGGGGCCACGGCGGGCGTGACGATGCGGTTGGCGCGGACCGCCATGTGCAGGACCGTTGACAATTGCGCCAGATCCGGACCGCCCGTCAGGGCCTCGCGCCGCGCCGAGCACCGGTTCTGTAACGCGGCGGCCAGGCTTGTGTCGGGCAGGACCGTCTCAGGCAAGGCGATAAGGATATCCGCGGCAGTCGGGCTGCGCAACGTGGTAGCGGCCCTCAGGCAGGCCGGGTCTTGAAGGAAGCGGGCGATCTTGCGCGCGCGTCGTGGCATGGTGGCGCGATGAAAGCGCGTCAGCTCATGCGCGGTTTCCAGCGCTTCGCAGACCTCGGCGTCGGGATCGAAAGACGGATGATGGAAGGAAATAGCGCTGGACATGGTGTTGGGCGGGGCGGTCACGGAAACGGATGCGGATCGGGGTTGGTGTCGTGGCCGGTCAGGCCCCATTGCGTGCGCCATTCGTTGAGGCGGCGCGCATCGGGCGCCAGGGTGCAGGCCGGACCAAACACAAGCGGCTGCAGACCGGGGGCGAGGACCCGCACCACATGCATGTTGAGGTTGGCGATATCGACCGTGGTCAGATCGACGGCGGCGGGGTTGAAGCCGGACTGTCCCATGGCGGCGGCGATGTCGCCCGATGTGACATGACCTTTTTCGGCGCTCAGGAGGTTAACCAGCGACACGGTTTCCTCGGAGGAGAAGAGTCGGTTGACCACCTGAAACCGGTCGGGATCCAGGTAATAGAGCAGGTGATCGGTCGTTGATCTGATGTCGGCGGCACTGTTGAGCTTGCGTTTGCCGGCGTTCCGGTTGCCCGACGTCCAACTGTGCAGGCCTTCGGTGACGGCTTTTTCGACGGCGCGCAGAATGAAGGGGGAGGCGGCGGCGGCCACGACGCCCCGGCCATCGGCGTTCTGGACCACGCTGACGACAACGTGCACACCGAAGGCCTGCGCCAGATAGTAGAGGCGTACAGTCAGACGTCTGTTGCGCAGCGCGACCTGAACCGGCACGTCCAGCCGCTCTATCGCCCCGGTGACGAGCAGGCGCGGCGCCTTGCGGCACAACAACCAATTCGATGCGAAAACGTCGCGTTCGATCACTTCGCACAGGGCGCTCAGGCATGCCCCTTCGAAGCTGCTGCCGCAGGCCAGGCCGGTGGAGTCATTCTGGCCGATGCTTTCATCTTCGTCCCGGCGGGCATAGCCGAGATAGGTGAGCGCCGCCGGCACCAGGATGGGGCGGGATGATACCATGTCGCGTCCCTTGACCCAGCCGCGGCGGACCCCCGGATTGAAGAGGCGGACTTCCGCGCGGCCGACATGGATCAGGCGGCGCAGGTTGATCGCTGTGTCACCCAATTCGTTGGCGGTGGCGAACTGGACCTGATCATCCCAGTAGATCGAGGCAGCATAGCGTTCCAAGGCTTCACCTATCGCCGCCCAGCAGGCGCTTTCGCGCGAAAAGGCGGCTCCCGTGCCGCGTTCCGTGGTCTTCAGTGTCGTCGGCGCATTGCCGCGATAATAGGTGGGCGGCGAGACCAGTGCGTGCATAAGGACCAGCCCGCCGCCTTCGCCTGGCGCCAGCGGCTCCTCGACCAGACTGTTGATCAGCCCCTGGCGGGGGTTAAGCGATTGGTCGATCACGCCCAACAGTTCGCGCGACAACCCCCGTATGGCGTGCCTGAGGCTCATGTTGCGATCCCGCAACTGGGGCAACGGGGAAGGCGGGACACCCGGCTACCGGACAGGTCGGCGGTCAGGATGTCGAACCGCCAGGCCATGCCGACATCGGTGTCGATATGTGCGCCCAGGGCCCAGCGCAGGATTTCGGCGCTGGCCATGACCGCCGCCAGATCAGCCAGGCTTAGGCTGGCCGACAGCCGGCGGCCTGCGGTGGTCAGTGTGGGGGTGGTGGAGCGAGCGGCCGCCTGTTCGCGATGGTAGCGACATTCCAGGCATCCCGTCGCGCCGGGCAGGGACATAGGTCCCCAGTTGACGCAGGATCGGTCAAGCCACACGGGCAGAAACGGACGCTTTGCGGTGCTGGCGGTGGCGTTGGCGCTGCGCAGACGGTCGAGGTCGGCCGTATCGGAAACGGCGACATGGCATCCGGCGCCGTCCGCGCTGTCCGCCGCCGGGAAGCCATTCAGCGCCAGCTTTTCCCGCAGTCGCGTCGCCAGCACGCCCGCTCCGTCGATATAGATGGCGGGCAGGATCGTTTCGGCCGCGCCGCCGTAATGACGCAGCCAATCGGCCAGAACATCCGTATGCGGCGGGGTATTCATCTGCGATGGCGCTGGCTCGCGGGTCAGAACCCGCCGGTCGGTCAAAACGCGGACCAGGTCGGTGACGGCCGCTTTTTCCGCGTCGCTGTGGCTAGCGTCGGCGAGGGCGTCGTCCGTCACGCCCTGGCGACATTGGTCGGTGACGCGCCGGACCAGGCCGAAGGGATCGGAGAGGGGGAGATCGCCATGCGGCGTCAGGAAGCGGACAATGCCGTTTTCCTGAACAACAACATCGACAGCGGGGTCAATATGAAGCGTGCCTTCTGACATGACGTCTCCCTCCGATTGCTAGAACGTGTTCCGATCTGACGGCATCAGGTCGGCACTCTAATTTATTGCTTTCAAAAGCCTTTTTATCCGACGCGTGCGTCGCATTTTCGGAAAGCGCTCTAAATTAAGCAGCAGCAGCACATTTCGGGGCCGGACAGCAGCAGGTCCGGAAGGTCGGTGGGTTCGGAAAGGATTTCGAAGAATGCCATTTCGTGTCTCCGGTGGAAAAGCCGCCATAGGTGCGGCACACGAATGCTACAGACTCTGATTCACTTTTCAAGCGTAATAACTTACAAGTTAAAAGTATACCTGTGTTATTATACCTTAAATTTAAAAATAGGTTTGATTCATATGGGTAAAAAAAATTAGGCGCTGCGCTTTGAGGCGCCAGGCTTTGGTGGAATGATGCCAATTATGGATTGCAGCTGAGTGATATACACGTCCAGTTCTTTCTGGCCCTTGGGTGAAATACTGATCGTTGTCTTGCTGCGGCCCATCTCATGGCTCTTCGACAGCTTGACCAAATCGAACTCATGCAGTTTCTTGACCGCCAGCGACAAGGCCCCATCGGAAATGTTGAGCTGGTCGCGCAGGGTAACGAAGTCCATCGCTGCGACGTTCGACAGGGTGGCCAGGACCTTCAGACGCGTCCGTCCATGAACCACTTCGTTCAGGCTGTGCGGGTCTTCAATGCTCATATCAGGGTCCGTCGTGACGAGAGAAACAAGTATATACCCGGTGCGGTCAATAATACCAGACACGCCACTGAAAATAGCATCGGCCTCCAGAACTCGGTTATGGCGAACAACATGACGCCGGCGCATATCGCCCATCCGGCGGCGACCCAAAGCAGCCACCGCCTGCGGCTGCCCATGGCGGTGACGGCGGTCGCGATCATGAGCAGGGTGCATTGCAGGCCCGAAATCAGCGGCAGGTCGGTGACGCCGCGCGCGTAGCACCCGATGACCAGCAAAGGAATCGCCAAAGCAACGGCCAACCACGCGGTCACTATGGCCTGGCCCTCCAGCTTGAACGTCTTTGAGGTGCCCATCAGCATGACCATCAGCAAGGTGCCACCATAGCCAGCCATGGCATTGAACGGCGCGACCGGTACCGACGGCAGGTAACCCATCTGCTCGAAGAAATTCCACAGCCCGGCCAGGCTGTTGCAGACACCCCACCACGCCATCACCGGCGCACCGGCAATGATCACGGCTTCATTGCGCTGGATGATACTGCGCAGTTCTTCGAGCTCATCGCTCATGAACAGCAGCTCGTCTTCCGTCGGCATGGGGAGGAGGCCGCTTAGCGGATCATTGGACGGCATGGGGAAACTCCGGCATTGGTTGCCCGACAGTTATGCATATTACGGAATAATTGACCACCCGGGCGTAACGCTGCAAACGGTTGCTTGTGAACCGATTTTCGTCTTTAAGAGAGACTGGAGGAAAACACATGCCCAAATCTGTCGATCCTGTTGATGCTCACGTCGGTGGACGGGTGCGCAACCGGCGTAAATTCCTGGGCTTGTCACAAACAGCCTTGGCGGAGGCCATAGGACTGACCTTCCAGCAGGTGCAGAAATACGAAAAAGGCAATAACCGGATCAGCGCGTCGAAACTGTACGATGTCGCCAAGACGCTCCGCGTGCCGGTCGCCTATTTCTTTGATGGATACGCTGGGGATGCGGCGGACATGGACGCGGGTGCCGATGCGTCGGAACAGTCGGCATCCGTTTTTCTGTCGACGTCGGAAGGCATCGAACTGGCGTCTACCTTTCCGCGCATAGTTGGCGGTAAAACGCGTCGCCGCCTGCTGGATCTCGTGCGCGCTCTGGCGGACGACTAAGCCGTGAATGCGGTGTAGGCGGTTGGCGGTCGCGCCGTAGAGGCGAGCTTACTTAAACGTGACGCCGATCTGATCTATGGCGCGCCTGACGATGTGGCAGCTATAGTGCTGACCATCGTCGAAATGCAGTTCGACATCGTCGGGCATACCCATGGGGCTGCTGAGCTTTATCAGGGCGCCGGTTGCCGACAGATTGCGGACCAGACAGCTGATCGTCGAATGTCCGCTGTTGAAAACGATGCGCGCGCCTTTGAGGGTGCGCTGACGCATTTGCGAGCGTCTGTCTTCCATTACAAAAAGACCTTCCTTTCGGAAAGCCCTCCAAATACGCGATTACTGTTGTCAGTTTACGCCGTTATGGTTTCCCGCAAGTTATCGACGAGCCGTATTTGCAAAATTATTTCGCCCTGCCGCATGGCCACTTGCCCGAGGCGCGAAATATGACATGCTGGGTTGCGACGCGCCAAGCCAAGCAACCACGTCACGTGTTGGCGGTCGAGGAGGATTGTCATGACACTCAAGCGGTTTTCAGCGCGGATCGGTTTGAAGCCGCTGGTGATGGGCGCGTGCCTGGCCCTCGCGCCACTGGCGGCCATTGTTCCCGTTCAGGCCGCCCTTGCCGAGTCCCAGGCGGTTATTCCGGTGAGCGCCAATCGTACGTCGGACACCTTGATCCTGATCTGGAGCGGCGACGGCGGGTGGCACAGCGATCTGGATGTCCAGTTGGGCAAGCAGTTCGCCGCGCTCGGCTATGACGTCATCGGCTTCGATACCAATGTCTGGTTCAGCACCCAGCGCACGGATGCCGAAGTGGCGCGGCAGTTGTCGGCCATGATCGACCAGCACACCCAGGCCAATGGCGTGAATAAGGTGGTTCTGCTCGGCTGGTCCTACGGCGCGGATGTCTTGCCGATCGCCTATGACCGGCTGGGCATCGCCGACCAGAAAACGGTGGCGGGGGTGATCCTGCTGGCCGTATCCAAGGAAATCCAGCTCCAGGTGACTTTGGCCGAGCGCGCGGGACTCGATCCCGGCAATATCCCGGTCGAACCCGAACTGGCACGTATTCCGCGCAACAAGCTCGTCTGCGTCTACAGCAGCGAGGAAAAAGGCGACACAAGCTGCCTGACCCCCGCTGCCGCCGGGTCGGTGGTGATGGAATTGCCGGGCAATCACGCCTTCAATCACGATGCCGCCGAGGTGGCGCGGCGTCTGCTGCCCTTTATCGAGCAGGTGACGCAAAAAGCCCCGCCGCCCAAGGCCTGAAACGCAATCCCTGGCCTAGTTCAGGCCATCTTCAACAAGCCACGTACGCCGCCGCTCGATAACAGGGCGGCGTCGGCCAGGGCAGGGACCAGCAGCCAGCCTGTCGGCGCGGCGATATAGCTGCCTTCCCAACGCGGGCTAAACTTTTCCTTGAACGCACGTAAGCCCTGAAAGCCGTACAGGTCCTCGCCGCGATTGAAGATAAAGGTGCCGAGTTGGTTGATGCTGCGGGCCAGATGATGGTTTTCCAGCCCAGCCAGGGGCGCCATGCCGAGGTCGAAATCGGCGTAGCCATTCTCCTTTCCCCACAGCATGAGATTGATGAACAGGAAGTCCATGGCGTTTTTCGGCGCATGGGCGTCGTAACGCATCAGGTCGATAGACAGGATGCGATGGTCAGGCGTGCTCCACAGGTTGGAGAAGGCGACGATGCGGCCCTCGCGTTTGAGAACCGCCGTTGGAAACCGGGCAAGATAGGCCTCATCGAAACGGCCGAGACTGAAGCCTTTTTCGCTGCCGTGGTGAAAGCTGAGCCACGAATCAGATACGGCGCGCAATTCCGCGCTCACCGTCGCGAAGGCGTCTGCGGGAATGATCTCGAACACCAGCCCGTCGCGGTTGCCGCGGTTGAAGGCGTGGCGCAGCGACGCGCGGCTGGCCCCGTTCAGGTTGAAATCGCGCAGATCGACCAAGGCGTTTTCCCCGATCTTGGACGCCACCAGCCCGCAATCGACAAAATCGGGAATGGTTTCACGCCGGACAGCGTAAAACACGGGCTTGGCGCCATGGCGGTCGCACAGTTCCCGGAACGCCCAGATCATGGCCTTGAATTCGCTGCGCTTTCCGACCGGCTCGCCCATGGTGACCCAGGTGGCGCCACGCGACATATATTGAATGAAGCTGTCACCGCTTTCGCTGAACAGCAGCGATTTGTCGCCGAGAAAGGCCAGATTGCCGTCCGTCGATGCGCCTTCGGCCCTTTGCCAGACCCTGTCGGCGTGGGCCAGGTCGGCCTCCGTTGGTCGCGCCGCCGGTTCCGGCTCCGGATTGGTCAGCCGCCAGACCAGCACGATGAGTGCCAGAGCGCTGATGCCAACCAGGGCGCGCAGAAAGCGTGGCGCGGTCTGGTCGGTGAGGAAGGTCCACCACAGTTCCTGACTATAGGCGACATGTTTGTGCGCGAAGAAGCCAAGCCATGCGGCCGCCGCCACCGCGCTGAATATGGCCAATATGGTGGCGGGCGACAGAGGGCCTGCGCGAAGCTTCGTCTGGCGATAAAAGGCGTCGCGGCTGAGATACATCAGGCCCGCCACGCCCAGCAGTATGACCGCCTCTTCGTAGTTCAGCCCCTTGGCCAGGGTGGCGAATGCCGCGACGATCAGGACGACAAGCGTCGCGACATAGGCGCGTTTCATGCGGCTGTGGACGCCGACACCGAGGAAGAGCAGGGCGACCCCGGTCAGGCTGGCAATAAAGTGCGAGATCTCGACCAGGCCCGCCGGTACGAAGACGGACAGCAGCTTCAGCCGCTCCGCCGCGTCGGGCGTGACGACGGACGCCAGCATGATGAGGCCCGACGCGAAGGTCAGCACGCCGAATACGATCGGCGCCAGGGCCAGCCAGGCCTCGGTGCCGACGCGGGCGGTATCGTTGATCGCCTTGCGGTGCGGACGCAGCAGCTTCACCGACTCCACGGCGGCGACGGCCGCTATGGGCAAAAGCACATAGGTCAGGCGGTAGAGCAGCAGGGCGCTGACGACCTCGGCGCTGCCCATGCGGCGGCTTAAAGTCGCCAATATCACCGCATCGAATGGGCCGACCCCGCCCGGCAGGCCGCTGACCGCACCGAGCAGCCCCGCCAGTGCGAAGACCGGTAGCAGATGCAGCAGGCTGCCGCGCGTCTCATCGGGCAGGAAGGCGTAAAGAACGGTCGCGGCGGCGGTCCATTCCCATGTGCTGGCCACGATCTGCCCGGCACGGACGGGACGCGAGGGCAGGAAGCGGGACAGGGGACCGACGCGCGGCGTCAGGAGGTACAGCGCCAGCACCTGCACGCCGACCAGGGATATGATCACCCCGACAATGTGCGGCATGTGAATGGCCATAACCTCGTCGGACAGGCTATTGGCGACATTGAGGCCCAGCAGGCCGAAGCCGCCGAATATGCCGCAGACCGCCGTAACCGCGCTGACCATCATGATATCGGATGCGCTGAACCCCAGGCCACTATAGGCACGGTAGCGGGCGCCGCCGGCCAATGCGATGCCCAGTCCACCGGTATTGCCAAGGATGAACGCCGTGATGGAGGTCAGCCATGTCGTCCGCCACGGCGCGGGCTTGCCCAGGCCGGCCATGGACAGGCTGTCAAAGGTGGAGGCCGCCAGCAGCCCCGCAGACAGGGCGGCTATGGCGAGGGCGAAATTCCATGGCGACGTGCCGGATACGGCCGCTTCGACATCGCGCCAGTGGATGTTGCGGACCTCACGTGCGATGAAATAGGCGGCGAGCGCAAACAGCACGCACCCGATCAGGCCGGGTATCCATTTCGGCCAACGGCCGTGATGTTCCGGCACTTCGGTCTGCATAGTGTCAGCTATTTCCGCCATCTTATCCTCAATAGGGCGTGGTTTTACGCCATGTCCGTTCGCGCGAATAATTTGATCGATTCAAAACTATAGATAGAAGACAGTATGAGCATATCGGTGAATTGGATACCTCCAGGTGACGATATTTTCGTGTACGTTTCACCCTGTCCTTTACCTTAACCGCAACGGTTGGGCGGGGCCGGTACTATGATCGATGGTTCATCCTGCGGTTAATAGACATGGCTACCTCAATGGAAAGACCGCTTGCTCCGAAGTTTGCAGCAGCGTCATAGCCTCGTTCAAATTTGCGAGCATTTTCACAATCGCTTCGGCAGATGATTGCGAACGGATCATACCGTACTCATCCACGTCCTTGCCTAACAATGGAATGCATACGGAAGCAGATTCGATGATATTTGCGGACATTGTCCTAAGCGTCTCCCGGAGCGACGCGTCCGCATGTTGAGCGCGCGCCGACGCGTTGAGGACGACAACGGTCTTAGACACAAATGGCTCATAGCTGACAAGCCAATCCAGCGCGTTCTTGATGCTCCCTGTGACGCCGTGGGCGTACTCAGGACTTGCTATGAGTAGGGCATCTGCGGCTGCGACTTTACGCTGAAAGTCTTCGACAGTTGCCGGTATATTTGCTTCGAGGTCAGGATTGAATAATGGCAATTCACCCAGACCTTGGAACAGATCAATTTCGATTCCAGCAGGGGCCAACTGGCGAACCGTACGCAACAAGGCTGAGTTGATTGAGGCGGCTCTTAAACTGCCGGAAATGGCAAGGATCTTCACGTCTTTTCCTCTCACCCAGATTTTCTCTCGCCTAGCGACCTTCGCCTATGGTGGTGAAATCCAATAAACGCTTAATATAAAATGCCTGACGGGTGCAGCGATCACGGAGGCACCGGTTCCATATATATAAAATTGTCTAAGGCAATCCGTAAAAAAGCCCCCGCTTCGAAAAGCGGGGGCCAGGTAAGGAAGTTCGCTTCGGGCACCGGTCAGCATCAGGGAGATAGCTGACAATTACGCAAAAGCTATCAGACTAATATCAGCGTAATGTCTAAATTTCAATCCGAAAACTGGCCTTTTCTGGCGCTCGTGCGTGGGTGGTGGTGTCCGGCTCCGGGTAAGGGCGCGACATTTGGCCCATAAAGGCTTGAATTTGTCTGCTTGCTGATGGCGATATCCTGTGCCACAAAACATAATACATCAGATGTTTTATAAGCGATGGCGCCAACCGCCACGGTGGAAACAAGGAAACACGCATGATTATGACGCGTCGCGCCCTGCTGGAAGCAGGCATTGGAAGCCTCCTGGCGGCCGCCGTCACGCCGGCGCTGAGTCTTGCCGCCACACCCAATGCGGCGACGCCTGGCTCAACGACCCTGCTATGGTATGACAAGCCCGCCACGCGCTGGGTCGAAGCCAACCCCGTCGGCAACGGCCGCCTGGGGGCCATGGTGTTTGGCGGCATCAAGCGCGAACACCTGCAACTCAACGAAGACCGGCTGTGGTCCGGCGGGCCATACAGTAATGTCAACCCGGCGGCCCGTGACGCCTTGCCCATCATCCGCCAGATGATCTTCGACGGCCGTTTTGCCGAGGCGGAAGCCTATGCCGAGGCGCACGTTCAGTCGATTCCCATGCGCGAAATGGCGTACCAGTGCCTGGGCGATCTGTGGCTCGACTTTCATGACATCGACGAAACCTCGGCCAGCGACTATCGGCGGGAGCTGGACATCGGCGATGCCATCAGCCGCGTCAGTTTCAGTTCCGGTGGTGTGCGCTATGTCCGCGAAATCATCGCCTCGCATCCGGACAATGTCCTGGTCATTTCCCTGCGCGCCGAAGGCGGCCCGATTGCTGTCGATGTCGCCTTTTCGTCGGGATTGCGCAGCGATATCGCGCCCGAAGGCGACACGCTCGTCCTGTCCGGCGTCAACAATGCCGATCGCGGCATAGCCGGGCAACTGACCTTCCAGGCGCGGGCCCAGATCGTCGCCGAGGGGGGCACCGTGCGCGCCAACGGGCCGCAGCTCGAAGTGCGCGGCGCATCATCTGTGTGCATCCGTGTGGCCATGGCGACCAGCTACCGCAGCCCGACCGATGTCACGGGCGATCCCGCAACCCTAACCAAAAGCCATCTGGCCGCTGCGCAAGGCAAGGATATCAACGCCTTGCTGGCCGCCCACACGGCCGATCACCGCGCCCTGTTCGACCGCGTCTCCCTGACCTTGCCCGCCGGCAAGCGCGCCGCCCAGACCACTGCCAACCGGATCGACCACGTCGCGGACAGCGACGATCCCTCCCTGGCCGCGCTCTATTTCCAATTCGGCCGCTACCTGCTGATCGCCTCGTCGCGCGACAGCGAACCGGCCAATTTGCAAGGCCTGTGGAACGACAGCAACACCCCGCCCTGGGGCAGTAAGTTCACCATCAACATCAATACCGAAATGAACTACTGGCCGGTCGATGCCGCCAATCTGGGCGAATGCATCGAACCGCTGGTCGCCATGATCGGAGAACTGGCGCAATCGGGGGCACGAACCGCGCGGGAGATGTACGGCGCGCGGGGCTGGGTGGCGCATCACAACACCGACCTGTGGCGGGCTTCGGGCCCGGTCGATCATATGCAGACGGGGCTTTGGCCAACGGGCGGGGCGTGGCTGTGCACCCATCTGTGGGACCATTACGACTATACGCGCGACACCGCCTTTCTGGATCGGGTCTATCCGCTGATGCGCGATGCGTCTCTGTTCTTCCTCGATACGCTGGTTCGCGATCCCAATACTGGCTTCATGGTGACCAATCCGTCCCTGTCACCTGAAAACAACCATGGCCGCGGCAGCACCCTGTGTGCGGGCCCGGCGCTGGACAACCAGCTTTTGCGTGACCTGTTCGCCCAAACCGCACGCGCCGCCGAAATCCTCAAGCGCGACAAGGCCTTGCGCGGTGAACTCATGACGATGCGCGGCCGCCTGCCGCCCGACCGGATCGGCGCCCAGGGCCAGCTTCAGGAATGGCAGGCCGATTGGGACGCCGGGGCCCAGGATATCCACCATCGCCACGTGTCCCATCTCTACGGCCTGTTCCCCAGCCAGCAGATCAATCTCGATGACACGCCGGATCTGGCCCGCGCGGCGCGGGTCTCGCTAGAAACGCGTGGTGACGGTGCCACCGGCTGGGGGCTCGGCTGGCGGCTGAACCTGTGGGCGCATCTGCGCGACGGCGACCACGCCCACACGATTCTGAAAGACCTGCTCGGACCCGACCGGACCTATCCGAATATGTTCGACGCCCATCCGCCATTCCAGATCGACGGCAATTTCGGCGGCGTGCGCGGTATCATCGAAATGCTGGTCCAGAGCCGGGGCGACACCATCCATCTCTTGCCGGCCCTGCCGTCGGCGTGGCCGGACGGCGAGGTGAGGGGGCTGCGCCTGCGCGGTGGTGCGGATATCGACATTACCTGGTCCGGCGGACAGTTGAAAACGGCGCGGCTGCGCAGCCGTTTCTCCGGACGACGGACCGTGACGGCGGGCCGACGCCGCGCCCAGGTTAAGCTTGTGGCCGGCGGGGCTTTATCGCTCGGGCCTGCGGACTTCGTCTGATCGCCTATAAAGATCATACATAACCCATCATACAAATTATTTGACTAAGGTGTCTGACAACTGTACAGGGATGAACTGACGGTGGTTCGACAAAGAAATCGCCGCGAACAGACACAGGGCCGGCTTACGGTCACGAAAAAAGGGATGAATAGATGACGATCAAAAACAGTTTGATGACCTCAGGCGCGTGCCTGGCCGTGCTCCTCCTGGCGACCGGCCCGGCCTTTGCTCAGGACGCTGCTCCAGCCGAACAGGCCGCACCTGAACAGGCTGCGGCGGGGGAAGATACCGTCGTCGTCGTCACAGGCCTGCGCAAAAGCTTCCAGAGCGCGACCGATATCAAGCGCAAGTCGGCCCAGATTGTCGATTCCATTGTCGCCGAAGATATCGGCAAGCTGCCCGACACCAATATCGCCGAAACCCTGCAACGCATTCCGGGCGTCCAGATTGCCCGCAATACGCGCGGCGAAGGCAATGCCTATGTCGTCCACGGCCTGAAGCAGGTCATGACGACCCTCAATGGTCGCCTGCTGTTCACCAATGCCAACCGCTCCGCCACGCTGCTCGATTTTTCGGCCGACATCCTGTCCGGTGTCGATGTCTATAAGACCGCGACCGCCGACCAGATCGAAGGCGGGTTGGGCGGCCTGATCAATATCCACGCCGCGCGCCCGTTTGATTTCAAGGGCTTCCGCGCTTCCGCCACGGTGGCGGCCAATTACAGCGACATCCATGACGAAGTGACGCCGCGCCTGTCCGGCATCGTGTCCAACCGCTGGCAGACCTCGCACGGCGAATTCGGCGCCCTGCTCGGGTTCCAGTATGAACAGATCGATTCCGGCGGCTACCAGACCGGCACCAATGCCTATGTCAATCGTAACGACTTGTACGACCTGAACGGCGACGGCCATGTCAACAGTGCCAACGGCGCCGATATCATCCAGATTCCGACCAATGCCAAGGCGCAGTATGAGCGCGGCGAACGCCGCCGCGGCGCGCTCTATTCGTCGATGCAATGGCGTCCGAACGACGACCTGACCCTCTATACCGACCTGTTGTGGACCTATTCCGGCGGCCATTCCTCGACCAAGGTGCTGACCGTGAAATATGCCGCCGCCGACGGCGCCATCGCGGGCCCCATTACGCTCAAGCCCGGCACCAACATCGTCGATACCGCGACGTTCACCAACCCGATCGTTCAGGTTCAACAAGGCTTTTCGGACAACCCGTACAACAATTACAATGCGGCGTTCGGCGGCAAATATCACCACGATCATCTGACCGTCGGCGCCGAGCTGTCGTTCCAGCGCAGCGCCGGTCCGTTCTACAGCCGCTCCATCGTCCTGCAGGGGCGCGCCCCTAAGGCGACGATCGGTCTGTCGGGCGATCAGCCGGACATCAACCTGAATGGCTTCGACGCCACCAACCCGGCCAATTTCGCCTATGCCAGCTATAGCGACCTGGGCCAGCGCACCAATGGCAAGGAAACCGTCGCCAAGATCGATGTCCGTTACGACTTCGACAAGGGACCGCTGACGGCGGTTCTAGGCGGTCTGTACTATTCCGAGCACATCGCCAACAACAATGTCTACAGCGTGTCCTTCTCGCCGTCCAATTCCAGCATTCGTGTGCCGTTGTCGGCCGTGACGGAGTTGACGCCGAACGACCTGTTCGATGGCAAGAACAGCTCGCTGAACCAGTGGATCACGGTAAAGCGCGACATCCTGGCCCAGATGCGCGACACACGCGTTCTGGTCGGCGTTTCGCCCAACGATCAGGCCTATCCGCTCAACAACGCCTACAATTACAATGAAAAGATAACCGGCGCCTATCTCGAAGCCATGTTCGCCTTCGACAGCCTGCCGGTGCCGATCGACGGCAATATTGGCGTGCGCCAAGTTCACACCGACGGCGTCAACCATGTCTATCAGGTCGCCACGGCCACGACGCCGAACGCGATCAAGGACAGCGACGGCAAGTACTACACCGCCGTCTCGGGCGGCAAGCCGTATGACAACTTGTTGCCGAGCCTCAATGTTCGCGCCCGCTTCACCGAGGACCTGTTCCTGCGCCTGGCCTATTCCAAGGCGATCTCGCGTCCGGAATTCGGCAACCTGTCGCCGGCCCTGGTGCTCAACAACAACGGCACCGGCAGCGGCGGCAATCCGGCGCTCGAACCGGTCAAGGCCGACCAGTACGACGCTTCGCTGGAATACTATTTCGGCGGCTCGAACATGCTGGCCCTGTCGCTGTTCCAGAAGAATGTGACGGGCTTCATCCAGAAGTTTGCGGTGACCGAGGAGATCAACGGCACGTCGTACCAGATCAGCCGTCCGCGCAATGCCGGCACCGGCGATATCAAGGGCTACGAAGTCAGCTACCAGCAATTCTTCGACTTCCTGCCGGGCTATTGGTCCGGGCTGGGCGTCCAGGCCAACTACACCTATGTCGACAGCGCCCTGTCGGTCCTGGGCCAAAGCTACACGGCCGCGGCCGAGCAGTTGTCCAAGAACAGCTATAACGTGACCGGCATCTATGAAAAAGGCCCGGTGTCGATGCACCTGTCGTACAACTGGCGTGACAAGTATATCCAGACCACCTCAGGTGACAGCTTCAATCGTCCGCTAATGGTGGCGCCGTTGGAATCGCTCGATTTTTCGGCGACCTACAAGCTGAATGAGCGCATGTCGATCAAGTTCGACGCCGTCAACCTGACCAAGGCGTTCCAGCATCAGTACTACGGTCCGTCGCCGCTTGCGACCGTGACCAATGCCTCGGGCGACTATAGCGCGCCGCTGTTGCCGACCCTGGCCAACCAACTCGACCACAGCTTCGAAATCGGCTTCCACTACGCCTACTAAAGGCTTATCCGGTGGCGTACGGTGCGGGCTCTCTTTCCACCCAGTGGGAGAGGGCCCGCATTGGGTATGCCATTGCCCGTGAATTGAAAGGACGATTATGGCCATCCGCTGGTACGGCGCGCTTGCCCTATATGTCCTTATGGCCTGTGCCGGTGCTGCTGCTGTTGCTGCCCAAACGGCGCCCCCAAAAGGACTGGACGGCAATTTCGACGAAGCGCTGGCCGGGGGCCATGTCCTGCCCGATCCGCGGGTCATGCGCGATGGCCGCCCGGTCACCTCGGCCCGGATGTGGCAGGCCGAGCGCCGCCCGGAATTGGTGGCCCTGTTCGAAGACACGATTTTCGGCGTCGCACCGCCACCGCCGAAACAGATGCGCTCCGTCGTGACCGACACCGATGCGAAGGCATTAGGCGGCACCGCCACGCGCAAGCAGGTCACGCTTTATCTGAACGGCGACACGCAGGGGCCGCAGATGCATGTGCTCATCTACCTGCCCAATGGCGTGAAGGCCGCCCCCGTGTTTGTCGGCCTCAATTTTCACGGCAATCAGGCCATCAGCGACGATCCGGCCATCGACATCACCACGACCTGGCTGACCGATTACCAATCTCCCGGGATCGTCAAGCACCACGCCACGGCCGCCTCACGCGGGCAGGACGCCGCTGAATGGCCGCTGGCGAAAATCCTGGCGGCGGGATACGGCGTGGCCACCTTCGCGCCGGGCGATCTCTACCCCGACAGCGACAACATGATCGCTGAAAGCGTCCACCCCTTCTATGGCACCCAGTCCTCGGCCCCCAACCACTGGGGCGCTATCGCCACCTGGGCGTGGGGCATGAGCCGGGTCTACGACTATCTGGCCACCGATCGTCAGGTCGATGCCCATCGCATTATCGCCATCGGCCATTCGCGCTACGGCAAGGCGGCCCTGTGGGCCGGCGCGCGCGACACGCGGTTCGCCATGGTGGTGGCCAACGATTCCGGCGCGGGCGGGGCCAAGCTGTACCGACGTAATTTCGGCGAAAGCATCCGGGTCATGAATACCTATTGGTTCGCGCCGCGCTTCAAAACCTTCGCGTCGCGTGAAAACGACCTGCCGGTAGACGCCCATGAACTGATCGCCCTGGTCGCGCCGCGTCCGGTCTATATCGCCACGGCAAGCGACGACCTATGGGGTGACACGACGGGGCAATTCCTGGCGGCGCAGGCGGCCGATCCGGTCTACCGCCTGTTGGGCACGCAAGGGTTAGGCGTTTCCGTCATGCCGCCCGCCGACACGCCGGTTCATTCGATCATCGGTTTTCACATCCGCACCGGCCCACATGCCATCACCGACTATGACTGGAGCCAATATCTGCGTTTTGCCGACACCCACCTTCACGCCAAAATTGTAACCCGAATTGTAAAATGAAGCGGACTGCATTAGAGACAGTCATCTGATATATTTGGTGATATATTTTGGATCGGTAGACGCCGATAGTAAGGGTAGGGCGAAGCAGTCATGTCAATCCCAGCGGACAATCAGAAGCTTTATCAGAACATCATCGCGGCGCTTCAGGCGGATATCGCCGAAGGACGCTTCCGCGAAGGCGATCGCCTGCCGCCGGAACGGGTTCTGGTCGAACGCTTCCAGGTCAGCCGCCTGACGATTCGCGAAGCCATGATCGGCATGGAAATTTTGGGCCTGGTCGCCGCGCGGCGCGGTTCGGGCGTCTACGTCACCGCCGCGCCGGCCGGTGGCATCGCCACCAGTGAGCTGGATATCGGCGCCTTTGAATTGACGGCGGCCCGCCGGGTGGTGGAGGGCGAGACGGCGGCGCTGGCGGCCAGCGCCGCCTCGGACGCCGATCTGGCCGAACTGGAAGACGTTCTGACCCGCATGATCGCCGAAAATGCCGAGGGCGAAACCCTGACGCACGATGAGGCCGCCGACCGTGAATTCCATCTGGGCATTGCCCGCGCCACGCAAAACGACGCCCTGGTTCTGGTGGTGAAAACCCTTTGGGACGTGCGCGAACGCTCGCCTCTGGCCATGGAAATGCTGCGCCGCTCACGTTCGGCGGGCGTCAAGCCGCTGATCGATGATCACCGTGCCATTCTCGACGCCATTTCCGCCCGCGACCCGGATGCGGCACGCAACGCCATGCGCGACCATTTGGGCCGGGTCATCGAAAACCTGCTGGTCGTGACCGAAATGGATGCTATCAATCGGGTGCGCGACGAAACAGCCCGGCTGCGGGGGCGGGCGGGCTTGGCCATATCCCGCGCGGTCGGCTGAGCGTCCATTGCGAAGGGAAAAACCGCCTTTCCGCCGATGCTGCCTTGTTTCACCCGACCAGTTCTGTATATTGGTCTGATAAATTCATCTGACCAATAATAACCTAAACGCCCTAAAAGTTCAATTCATGCAAACTAAAGACCTCCTGTCCCCTTCCGCCGCACCGACGGCACCCGCTCATCGTGGCGCCGCCATCATCCGTTCGGCCCGCGTCATCGTCACCTGTCCGGGGCGAAATTTCGTCACCCTCAAGATCGAGACCGATCAGGGTGTCTACGGCATTGGTGATGCGACCCTCAACGGGCGGGAAAAGTCCGTCGTCGCCTATCTCGAAGAGCACGTCATACCGACCCTGATCGGCAAGGACGCCCAGCGCATCGAAGACATCTGGCAATATCTCTATCGCGGCGCCTATTGGCGGCGTGGGCCGGTGACCATGACGGCCATTGCCGCGGTCGATACGGCGCTGTGGGACATCAAGGCCAAGCTGGCGGGCATGCCGCTCTATCAACTGCTCGGCGGAAGGTCGCGCGATGGCGTTCTGGTCTATGGCCATGCCAATGGTGCGGATATCGAACACACGGTCGATGAAGTCGGCCGCTACAAGGAGATGGGCTATCGCGCCATCCGCGCCCAGTCGGGCATTCCCGGCGTCAAGGGCGCCTACGGCGTCGGGCGCGGCGACATGTATTACGAACCCGCCGACGGCACCTTGCCGACCGAAACCCTGTGGAACACGACCGCCTATCTCAGCTATGCACCGAAGTTGTTCGAAAGGCTGCGCGACACCCACGGCTTCGGCATCGAACTGCTGCACGACGTGCACCATCGCCTGACGCCGATCGAGGCGGGTCGCCTGGGTAAGGACCTGGAGCCCTATCGCCTGTTCTGGATGGAAGATTCGACCCCGGCTGAAAATCAGGAGGCCTTCCGCCTGATCCGCCAACACACCACGACGCCGCTGGCCGTCGGTGAAATTTTCAACACCATCTGGGACTGCAAAGACCTGATCCAGAACCAGCTGATAGATTATATCCGCACCACGGTGGTGCATGCCGGCGGCATTACCCACCTGCGGCGCATCGCCGACCTGGCGTCGATGTATCAGGTGCGCACCGGCAGCCACGGCGCCACCGACCTGTCGCCCGTCTGCATGGGGGCGGCCCTGCATTTCGATACCTGGGTGCCCAATTTCGGCATTCAGGAATATATGCGCCACACGCCGGAAACGGACGAGGTGTTCCCGCACGACTACAGCTTCAAGGACGGCTATCTGCATGTCGGCGACACGCCGGGGCACGGCGTCGATATCGACGAAGCCCTGGCGGCGAAATATCCGTATGAACCCAAGCAACTGCCCATCGCCCGTCTTCAGGACGGATCGATGTGGAACTGGTAGGGTAAACGACAAGGCTGTTAAACGATAAGACAGGTGACGGCGCGGGCATGTATCCGCGCCGCGCCACAAAACGGGCAAGGCAAACGCTTTTGAAAGGTCAGGGACGTCATGTCGCTTGCTCGCTTGTTGTCACGTCTGTGCATCACCCTTCTGCTCATCGTCGCCGCGCCCGTGGCGGCCAAACCGTCTGAGCAGGAAATCACCGGTCCCTGGCGCTCGGCGCTGTTCGAAGCCGACGCATCCGGCAAAACGAACGGCGCGGACGCTGCCTATCAAGCGCCGGAATTCAGCGACGCGGCATGGACCGCCGTCGCGGTGCCGCACAACTGGCAGGGCTATACCTATGCCCGCCAAGTGGTCAACGGCAGCCGCCATGGTACGGCCTGGTATCGCAAAACCATAGACATTCCCGTCCGCGCCGCCGGTGAACACGTCTTCCTGATGTTCGAAGGCGTCAACAGCTACGCCACCATCTGGCTGAACGGCAAACCGGTGGGCCGGCACGGCGGCGGCATGACCAGCTTCACCCTCGATGTCACGGCGGCGGCGCGTCCGGGCCGCAACCTGCTGGCCGTGCGCGTTGACAATCCCGCCGGTATCCGCGACCTGCCGTGGGCAGCGGGCGACGACAGCCCGATGAACGGCTTTGCCGAAGGCTCGCAGCCCTTCGGTATTTTCCGGCCTGTCCACGTCATCGTCAAATCCGGCCTGCGCATTCAGCCGTTCGGCCTCTATGCCTGGGGCACCAAGGCGACCGTCACGGCCGATAGCGCCACACTCAATGTCCGCAGCGAACTTGAAAATCTCACCGCCACCACGCGCCGCTTTCAACTGGTCGATGAACTGGTAGACAGCGATGGCAAGGTCGTCGCCACTGTGACGCGCGACACCGAATTGGCCGCCGGGGCGAAGGCGCGCGTCGACCAAGTGTTTCCCGCCATCCTGCGTCCGCACCTGTGGTCGCCCGCCGATCCGTATCTCTACACCCTGCGCGCCCGCCTGATCGAAAACGGCCAGGTCATCGACCGGTCCGAAACCGCATATGGCATCCGTCATCTCGAAATCGCCACGAATGCCGACGGCACGCGACAACTGATGATCAACGGCGCGCCATTCTTTATTCACGGTACGGCGGAATACGAACATCTGCTCGGCGACTCTCAAGCCTTTTCGCCCGAACAGATCCGCGCCCGCATCGCCCAGGTCAAGGCCGGCGGCTTCAACGCCTTCCGCGATGCCCACTATCCTCATAATCTGCGCTATGGCGAGCAACTGGCGCAGGACGGCCTGATGTGGTGGCCGCAATTCAGCGCGCACAACTGGAACGACACGCCGGAATTCCGCGCCAACTTCCTGGCCCTGCTGGGTGACTGGGTGCGCGAACGGCGCAACAATCCGGCCAACTTCCTGTGGGGGCTGCAAAACGAAAGCACCCTGCCGGAAGCCTTCGTGGCCGAAGCCATGGCCGTCATCCGCGATCTCGATCCGACGGCCTCGGTCGAACGGCTGATCGTCACCTGCAACGGCGGCAAGGGCGCGGATTGGAACGTGCCGCAAAACTGGTCGGGCACCTATGGTGGCGATCCGGAAAAATATGGCGATGAACTGAAAAAACAGGGGCTGGTCGGCGAATACGGCGCCTGGCGCTCGCTCGGCCTGCATTCGGAACGGCCTTATCCTGCCACGGCGGTCTATGACGAAAGCACCATGACGCATATCCTGGAAACCAAGGCGCGGCTGGCGCTGTCGGTTAAGGACCGCGTTGTCGGTGATTTCGTCTGGCTCTTGACCACGCACGAAAACCCTGGCCGCCCCATGCGCGTCGACGGCACCCAGATTTTCGACGGCATCCGTCCGCTCGAACATATCGGACCGGCCAATAACAAAGGGCTGATGACGCTGTGGGGTGAACCGCTTGACGCCTATTACATGCTGCGGGCCAAGACCGTACCGGCATCGCAAACCCCGGTCGTCTACATCGTTTCGCATACCTGGCCGGACCGCTGGACCGAACCGGGCGTCAAATCTGGGATAAACGTGTTTTCCAACTGCGACAGCGTTGAACTGTTCAACGACGTGACGGGCCGGGTATCGCTCGGTGTCCGGCCGAAACCGGCCGACGGCGTGCCCTTTACCTGGGACAAGGTCGATATTCGCTACAACGCCCTGTCGGCGACCTGCCGGATCGGCGGCAAGGCCATGGCGCGCGATGTCGTTACGCTTAACCACCTGCCGCCGGCGCCCGATCTGGCGTCGCGCGTCAAGGACCTCAGCGACATCACCAAGGGCAAGCCCGGTGCGGCCTACCTCTATCGCGTCAATGCCGGCGGGCCCGACCTGCGTGATCGTGACGGCCAGCTCTGGCTGGGCGACCGTCACCTGAGCGCTGGCGCCAAATGGGGCTGGACCAGTTGGGCCGACGACTACCCCGATCTCGATCCGGCGCTTGGCAGCCGCCGCGTCCATTACGATGCGGTCGAAGGCACGTCTGAGCAGGCGTTGTTTGGTACCTACCGTTTTGGCCGCGACCGCCTGAGCTACAGTTTCGCCGCCCCGAAAGGCAACTATGAGATCGAGCTCTATTTCGTGGAGCCGTGGTATGGCCGCACGGGTATCGACGCCACCGGTTGGCGGTTGTTCGACGTCGCCGTTAATGGCAAGACGGTGCTTAAGGATGTCGATATTTACCGCGAGGCCGGGTTCGAGCGCGCGCTGAAAAAGGTGGTCAAGGCCTCGTCCGATGGCCGCATCGTCATCAGCTTTCCGCGCGTCGCTGCCGGTCAAGCCGTCATTTCCGCCATCGCCATCCGCCAGGCCTCACCGCGCGCCGGGGGGACCTATGCCGGGGCTGACAGCGACGGCACCGATCTGATCGCCGCCTCCGGTGCGCGCGGCTTCCTCGACAACGGGGAGGCTGTCGGCGTTGCCAACCTGACCTGGAGCAGCTTGCCGGTAGATTTGCTCGACAGTGACTGGACGCTGACAGGTTTCCGAACCCGCGTCGATTCCGACGTCTATATGCCCTTGCGCGATGGCCAGACCGCGCCCGCCGGATGGGCCGATACCGACCTGACCGCCTTGTGGGTCGGCGAGGGCGGTGGCGCCGTCCGCTTCGCCACGCGCCGCTTTGGCGCCGGCGAAACCGTCGCCGCACCGGCATCCGGACCATTACTGGTCCGCCGCCATCTGCCGTCACCCTACGCGCCGGGCGTCTTTACCTTCGTCAAGACGGTCGGCCTGTTCGAAGCCGAAACTGCCAAGCTCGACAAAGCGGTGATCGGGTCGAGCCTGAAAGGCTATGGCGGCCCCGGCTATGTCGATATCCAACCGGGCGGGACCGTCACCTGGACCGTCAGCTACGGCGCGGCTGCGCGCCACAGCTTCAAGTTTCGCTATCAAGGGGCGACGACCGGCCACCTGACCCTGACCGACGAAAGCGGCATTGTCGCCGCCGATATGCCGGTGACGTTCAAGGCGGGGGAAACAGGTGTCTGGCTGGAAGCCACCATCGAGACACCGACCCTGGTCAATGCCGGAACCTATGCCCTGACCCTGACAACCGAGGCGGGCGTGGTCGTGGATTCCTTGCGGATGCAGTAAGCGGGCAGGGCGGCGTTGGCGATGAACCCACGCCGCTTTCCCATGCCGCCAAACAGATTTGTGAAGAGAAAATCGTCCGCATTGGGTTGACAGCTTAGTCTTACGCCCGGAAGGTAAAGCTAATCCGCGACAGGTGCGCTGTATAGTCGCCATATCGTGGGCCTTTTCTGTGTCAAACTCTAAAGGCGGCCAATGGACCATCATAATATATCCCTCATAACTACGTTAGCGACCGGTTTTGGATTGGCGCTGGTGTTCGGCTTTATCGCCGAAAAAATCAAATTGCCGGCACTGATCGGTTATCTATTCGCCGGTATTCTCATCGGACCGGCGACGCCTGGTTTTGTTGCCGATACAAACATCGCCTCACAGCTTTCGGAAATCGGCGTCATGCTGCTGATGTTCGGCGTGGGCCTGCATTTCTCTATCGCCGATCTGATGTCGGTGCGCCGCATCGCCTTGCCCGGGGCGGTGGTGCAGATGTCGCTGGCCACTGTGCTGGGCATGGCGCTGGCCATATGGGGGTGGGGCTGGAATCTGGGGGCCGGGCTGGTTTTCGGCATTTCGCTGTCCTGCGCCTCGACCGTCGTGCTGCTCAAGGCGCTGGAGGCGCGTAAGGCAATCGACAGCATGAACGGCCGCATCGCCGTCGGCTGGTTGGTGGTCGAAGATCTGGTGACCGTGCTGGTCCTGGTTCTGCTGCCGCCCCTGGGCCAGCTTCTGGGCACCAACGCCGCCGCCGGGGCGCACGCTGCCTTTACTGGCAATATCTGGGTGGAAATCGGCAAGACCTTGCTCAGCGTCGGTGCCTTTATCGCGCTCATGCTGCTGGTCGGGCGGCGCGTCCTGCCGTGGATATTGCTTCAGGTCGCCCGTACCGGCACGCGCGAACTGTTCACCCTGGCCGTTATTGCCGCGGCGATCACCATTGCGTGGTGCGCCTCCGAACTGTTCAGCGTGTCGTTTGCGCTCGGGGCCTTCTTCGCTGGCATGGTCATGCGAGAATCGAAGTTCAGTCATCGTGCCGCCGAAGAATCACTGCCGCTGCGCGACGCCTTTTCGGTGCTCTTCTTCGTGTCGGTCGGCATGTTGTTCAACCCGATGGTGCTGGTCGAAAAGCCGCTGGAAGTGCTGGCTGTCGTCGCGATCATCATATTGGGCAAGGGCATAGCCGCCGCTGCCCTTACCCTTATCCTGCGCTATCCGCTCAACACCGCCTTAACCGTGGCGGCGGGCCTGGCCCAAATCGGCGAATTTTCCTTCATCCTGGGCGGGCTGGGCGTCAGCCTGGGCATCCTGCCGCAGGAAGGCATGAACCTGATCCTGGCCGGGGCGTTGATTTCCATCGCGCTCAATCCGTTCGTGTTCAAAGCCATTACGCCCGCCACGGCGTGGGTGCTCAAACATTCAGTCCTGGCGCGCAAGCATGAGCGCCGGGATGACGTGCTGTCCGCCCTGCCGGAAACGACAGCGGACAAATACCTAAGCGGCCAGGTGGTGGTGATCGGTTTCGGCCGTGTCGGCAAACGCCTGACCGCCTCGCTTGACGCGCAGGGCATCGCCTATGTCGTGGTCGAAGAAAACCGCGAACGGGTGGAGGAACTGCGCAAGGACGGTAAGGCGGCCGTCTTCGGCAATGCCGTTCAGCCGGACGTGCTAGTCCAGGCGCACATCGCCACCGCCGCCATGCTGGTCGTCGCCACGCCCGACCTGATCGACATTAGCCAGATGGTCGATACCGCGCGCCGCCTCAATCCCGGCATCGAGATCGTTCTGCGCACCCACAGCCAGGACGAGATGGACTTCCTGCGCCGCGAAAACATGGGCGAAGTGTTTTTTGGCGAAGAAGAACTGGCCAAGAACATATTGGGCCATATCCTGAAACGCTTCGATACTTCGGTCGTGCCTGTCCACTGAAGCATCTGGCCGTCATCTCCGGTTATACCCGATCGGGGTTCGACGCCGGCACGGCGGGCGGCTTGGTGAGCGTCATCACGTCCTATAACGTTCAGCACAAATTCACGGCGGACCTGACTGACGACTATCTCGATGAGGCAGGCTTGTTGCAGGACCGCCCGGTGCGATTTCACGAGGCGGATTTCGACCCGAACTCGGCGCGACTGTACTGATAATCGGAGCGTAGTGCCTTATGAGTTCCGGACGTGGATGACTTTATCAGAAGGCAAGCGGTGATCCGAACGATGAGCGTCCCTCATAAATGCCATATCTGATAAAGTGAAGATACGGGTTAATGTTCGCAGCGGCAATGTCAGGATAGTTCTGGAGATACAGAGTGGTATTGAAATATGGAGACGGGTTACGGCCCTCCCGCCATCCCGAACTACTATAGTGGTCCAGTGGATTGATGTTGGCGGCCGCAATGTCAGGATAGGTGTTCAAATACCAATTGGTGTCAAAGTAGGCGCTCGCTCGCCGGCGCTCGCTCCATCCGCCGTTTTGAAAGTGCACATAGGGATCTATGTTGGCGCTATAAATATCCGTATAGTATATCCTGTAAAAATCCGGATCAAACCCACTATCGGTTATGCCCGTTCCACTACGTTTGGATGTTCTGTTTCCGGCAGAATCATATGTGTAAAATATAGACGTGCCATTTGGGTACAATACGCCACCGACACGGCCCAGGGCATCGTAGACGTATTTATGGTATACATCAGCCATCGCCACCCGAGGCAAAATCGACGCTGCTAAAGCACTGGCGACCACGAACCGCCGATTCAGCAAAACATTTGAGCCCATAAGATTCCTCCCTTATCCCATTAATGGTAATATTTGATAGGAGGAGTCAACAGAGGAGCATGCTCAGGATTGTGCGAAAATCGACTTATGATTGATTTTAAGCACATATGGATGAACCTGTTAGAGGCAGTTTTTGAGCGATCTAATGAACTGATATCGATTGAGAATTCGCCACTGTGTTCAGTTTCGTACTTCGATTAATCCTTAGCTTTGGGGCACGCTTCACCGACAAACTCCATGCCGTGCCCCAGCAGCCCGGTCTTTTCTGCACAAGAAGAACTGGCCAAGAACATATTGGGCCACGTCCTGAAACGCTTCTATACTTCGGTCGTGCCTGCCCACTGATGCGTGTATTGGTAACGACCGCTATGACACCTTCGTGAGTATTTTTCAGGTAACGTGCTTTGCCTGAAACCTAGTGCATGGGTTACACTTGCCACCTAAGCTTAAGGCAAACGGGAACAGGGCGCGATACACTTAGGAGTAAAGGTCATGATCGGCGCATATAGCTACACCATCGTTCAGCCCGCCATACCGTTGGAGGCGGTGACGCCGCTGGAACGGCTGGTGCTGGGGGAGGTGATGGACAGCCGTACCCGCCGAAAGCGCCTGCACCTGTGTGCCTATGACGACCTGACGACGCGGTTCGACCTGTTTCTCAAGGATGCGGTCGGTGCCCTCGACGCCAGCCGGGGTCGCGACAGCGTCCTGAACGGCGTTGTCGCCCGCCTGATCGCGGCGGCGCCCGCCGACGCCGACAGCATCCGGCTCGACCTCGACGCCGAAGCGGTGTCGCTAGCGCATATTCTTCAGGACATTGTACGCCGTTCGGCCACGCTGACGCATCTGGTCGTCACCTCCGGCTATACCCGATCGGGTCTCGATACCGGCACGGCGGGCGGCGCGGTGAGCGTCATCACCACCTACGATGTCGAACACAAATCAACGGACGAATGGATCGAAGACTATCTCGACGATGCCGGGCTGCTCCCAGACCGGTCCGGTGACATAGCCCGGTTCGGTCCCCATACCGCCCGGCTGTATTGAGTGCTGCCATCTGCGGAATATATTTCCGGCTTTGTGCTGGGCACCACAACTACACCAGCAGAGTGTCGAGCAGTGGTTTAGCAAGCCTAAGCGAATTTAGAGGCCATTTCTCCAACCTAAAGTTGGCGCCTCTAACGAAATCGTGAATGGCAAAACAACCATAGGTGTTTAAAGGTATCTGCGTATATTTTAATTTCATTGCGTTCGTTATATTTATCTGGCTGAGGGCAGTGTTATGAAAACGAAGTTGTCTAAAATCGTGATAGCAGCGGGTGTCGTCTTTTCCTTGGGATTGACAATCGCGGGCGATGTTCTGGCTGCGCCTAGTCAGGCGCATTATATACAGTATTATTCCGATTCAACCTATTCAACACAAGTCGGGTACTTTAATCTTAATTGTAGCGGAAGCCATTCATCTGGCGGATCTGTAACTGAATATTATAAATATCAGTGGGGCAATTGTGATCCAGCTTGCAATGATCCGGTAATCTGCCCGGATGACCCTTTAGGGGAAGGTGGGACAAGGCTTTGGTAGAATTGCCAAGCTGAACCCATTGTATAGCCAAGTCTACGAAGCTTGCCTGGCATCCGGCGCGTGAATGAGCAATAACCTCGCTTAGAGCACACGGCCTTTTCGCTGTGGGTATCGTCACGCCGTGACTGTTTCGCTGCGGCGATTCAGCTTAGACCGCTCTGACGGGAGCGCGTCATGTCACTTAACAAGGAAAATGTCGAGGCGTTCGCAGGCCTCATGCAGGCCATGCGCGATGCGATGGCCGGCTATGACGTGCCCGAAGGCCGCTCGGGCATTGCCTGCGCCAAAGGCACGATCACGGCGCGTCTGAACAATATCAACGTCATCACCGCCGCCTTGGCAGAGCGCGAGCCAAACGCCAAGGACACCTACGAATTTACGCAGACCCTGAGCACGCTCAAATGGCTGGCGGGGGACAACTACGTCACCAAGGACTTCGCCGGCGTTGATCTCAACCTGCAAACCGGCGCCCTTGCCGGCGCGGACACATTCGCCGTGGCGATCGAGAGGCTGATGGCCGAGTTGACGGCTATGTTGGAGGGGTAGGCGGAGGCGCCAGACCGTCTTAGCTCAAACGACAGATAGTTCCCCCGCCTGCCAGCGGCAGATTGCCGCGATTTGACCAAAGTCAAACCGATAGACAACCGACGGGTCCATTATCCGGACGGTAAAATTGCGCCGCACCTCCGTGTCTGAGGCGGCCATTTTGCTCGCTCGTCTTTTGATCCGTGGCGTCCTTTCGTCATTGGATGGTCTTACAGAAAGGGTCCGCACATGGACACCTCGGTAGCAAACGCATTCTCTTCATCCCGGTCCGATCGTCGCGCCCACCTGATTGGTGGCGGCATTGGGTCATTGGCGGCGGCCGCCTTCATGATCCGCGACGGTAATCTGCAAGGCAGCCATATCACCATCTATGAGGCCCTGCCGGTCGTAGGCGGCAGCCTGGACGGCGCCGGCATTCCGGCAGATGGCTACCGCCTGCGGGGCGGGCGCATGCTGACGACCGACAACTACGAATGCACCTGGGACCTGTTCAAGGGAATACCGTCGCTCAATGACCCGGCCACGACGGTGTATCAGGAGACCGTGGCCTTCAACGAAAAGCACAGATCCCATGCCATGGCGCGTCTGGTCGATAAGAGCCGCCACATCCTGGATGTCAAATCCATGGGGTTTTCGATGCAGGATCGCCTCGAACTGGTGAAAATCTTCGAAGCCTCCGAAGAAGAATTGGGCACCAGCTGTATTACCGACTGGCTGTCCCCAGGCTTTCTGGAGACGCCATTCTGGTACATGTGGCAGACGACCTTTGCCTTCCAGCCCTGGCACAGCGCCGTCGAATTCAAGCGCTATCTGCATCGTTTCATGCTGGAATTCACCCGCATCGAAACCCTGGCCGGCGTCAAACGCACGGTCTACAATCAGAATGACTCCCTGGTCCGCCCTCTGGTGCGCTGGCTGAAGGCGCAGGGCGTCCAGTTTCAAAGCCATTGCCAGGTCAACGATCTGGAACTCACGCAAGAAAACGGCAAGCACATCGTCACCGCCATCAAAGCTACGCGTGACGGCAAGCCGGAAGCCATATCCGTCCGCACTATCGATCTGGTCATCTTGCAAAACGGCTCCATGACCGACGCCTCAAGCTTTGGCTCCATGACCCAGGCGCCGGAAAAGCTGGGCAAGGCCGCAAGCCACAGCTGGGCGCTATGGGAAACCCTCGCCGAGGGACGGCCGGAATTCGGCGTGCCATCGGTCTTTAACTCAAGCATCCCCGAAAGCTATTGGTTGTCCTTTACGGTGACCTTGCCCGACACGGCCTTCTTTGACGCCATGCAGAAATTTTCGGGCAATGAAGCCGGTACCGGTGGCCTGGTGACGTTCAAGGACTCCAATTGGCTGATGTCGATCGTTCTGGCGCACCAACCGCATTTCGTCGATCAGCCCGCAGGTGTGCAGGTCTTCTGGGGCTATGGCCTGCATCCGGACCGTATCGGTAATTTCGTCGCCAAGCCGATGTCGGACTGTACGGGCTTTGATATTCTGCAAGAGCTGTGCGGCCATCTCAATTTTGACCCGCATATCGTGCAGTCAGCCAATTGTATTCCGTGCCGGATGCCCTATATCACCAGTATGTTCATGCCGCGGTCGCGCACGGATCGGCCTTTGCCGGTGCCTGAAGCCTCGCACAACCTGGCCTTCGTCAGTCAGTTCGTAGAGGTGGCCGACGACGTGGTCTTCACGGTCGAATATTCCGTGCGGGCGGCTATGATCGCCGTCTACCAACTGCTCGATATCCAGCGTCCGGTCGTCCCTATAAATCGTCACGACAATTCACTCACGGTCGACATACAGGCGGTGTTCAAGGCTTTGGCCTGATCGCGTCCGCTCTCATTTTCACGAGCTACCCCCCCCCAGGAGCTATCCTCTCAAGGAGCTATCACGATGTCATTTTTCCATGCCGTACTGCTCATCGATCATCACACCGCAAAAATCCTGCAATTCGATGCCAAGCAGGTCGAAATCGAGACCGTATTCGAAAAGACCCTCCATACCCGCCAGCATAATAGCGAGGTGCGGACCGAGCATGAATTTTTCACGGAAGTCTGCAATGCGCTCAACGGTATAGCCGAAATACTGGTTGTCGGGTCGCACATGGCCCAGGCCGACTTCCGGCGAAATATCGAAAAGCACCACGCTGCGGTCGCCAAGCGGGTTGTCGGCTGGGAAACGGTCGATCATCCGACCGATGCCCAATTGGTCGCCTTCGCCCGCCGTTATTTTGCCGAGCATGAGCGGGAGGCGCAATCCCCGCCCGCCGCGTCCTAAGCGCTTATCGGGGCGGGGGGGGGGCGGCGTTAATACCGACGTCGCCTCAATAGTGCGGCGAGGTCATCTTTCTACAACCCGGACGAAAAAACAGCCCAGAGCACCGTCATTATACAACCAAGAGGCGCATAAACTTCGAGTTTGTTCCCACGCTATAGATTAAATTACGCATTTGGTCGCCGAAGAGGTACGAATTTTTTGAAAGCTCATCATAATTGTCCTCAAAATATAGAACGAGCTCATCTTCAGGCTTATCAGTCAACTTGAGGAAATCGGCATATCCCGCAAACAATTCCTGCTTTATTGATGTGATGTGGGTGGAATTTTGAGATTGCGAGACACTTTCGATCCTATCTAATGGAGTCAAATATACCATTTCTTTGGCGTCAGAAATCGTAACGGTTCCATTTTTCTGATATCGAGACAGGAGAAAGCAAATAGCCGAATAGCAAGTCAGCATTCGGCTATGTTTAAGTTTGAAATTTTTTACCTTGGCCTTCTTTTGCTTCCGTCTGCGTGCGAACTCGTAATTTACGCAGAAAGTACGCCAAAGCCTTAGTATATCGTTGCATAGGAAAGCGGGAATGAACCCGTCAGAGTGGTCAGAAAAATCCCGAAAATATTCTTCAAGAACCTGGTCGATCACAAAATCAAAGACCTTTGCGCCGATTAACGGCCTGCCCTCCATAAACATAAGAAGCCGACCAGTCAGAATATTCCGATAGTCGTCTTCCTGCCCGCCTAAATGATTTAAAAAATCAAATGTAGAATGACATTCAAGGAATTTTCCATCGCCATCGAAGTCCGGCAAATTCAGATCGCGAACTGCGTTTATCAGTTCGGCCTTCACCAGTATAGTGTCGAGATTTGATAGCGCATTAACTGCTGCGGGCTTCTGCTTTTTTACTTTTGAGACAATAAACAGATCAAGATCACTTTGTGATCCTGCTTCGAGCCTTCCAAAAGAACCGGTCGCGTAGACACATGCCTTTCCGCGCACCATCTTTTCGACGGACGACAAGCGTTGTTCCAATTGATTGATTATACCAAGTGTTCTTTGACGCCGTTCGTCCAGATAATTCAACTTTGCCGCCCCCATTCGAAAATATTTGCAAATATTTCAGCCTGTTCAATAGCATCATCAAGTGCGTTGTGAGTATGAGCGTGAACAGCTCGCAACCTTTTAGGAAGATTTGATTTTCCCGAAACTGACACGGGCCTCCCAAGTTTCAACGCGATTGCAGTTTTAATATCGAAACAGCTCGAATGCCCAAACGGAGTTCCCAGCGAACAGAACCTCACGAAATACCAGTACATCCACGACCAATCGAAACTCAGCGGATAGGCCACAAAGACTGGATTCCCGCCGTCTGCAATTTGGTGGACCCATTGATACGCATCAAGCATTGCCCGTTCCGGCGAGATTCCGGTGACCACAAGCTCATCTCGGTTCAAACCATTTATTTTCAGAGCGTCGTCTTCAAACTGATCTGAAATTGGCGCAAGCTCTCGATAGATAGATGAACTGTAATTATCGGGACGTTCGAAACGTTTTCCATCGAAGCGACCTGCGTAAACTAAGCCAAATGATAGCATGGAAAACGGCCCCGGAATGGGGCCATCTGTCTCGATGTCCGCAGAGAAATAGACATCAACATTATCACCCATACTGGTCGCCTGTTTCGCTTTCATCTGTCGGGCAATGCTGCTTCGTCACGGCCTCACACTCAACGGTTTCCGGAGGGTTTTGACATGTCCAGTACGGTCAAGCAACCCGGTCACGGAGCATTTCATTCAATGGTAGCGTAGATTTTTTTTTGAGCACAAGCCACGCTGGGAAATCCGCATTTAACTTGGTAAATATCTGATCGTTGGGCAAAATGCAGGGGGAAAACAGCAAATCGATTTATTATGATATTGTCGAAGGTCAATGCGAATAGTTTCTTGAGGGACATAATTCCAATACGGAGTTTAACTACGTGCGAACTGAAGACTTTCAAGAAGCATTAAGTCCCTTATTTTATTCGCCTTTATAGCATATTCTAATATTGGAAAAAATTCTGGTGCCCCCGGTCGGACTCGAACCGACACTCCTCTCGGAACCGGATTTTGAATCCGGCGCGTCTACCAATTCCACCACAGGGGCAACTGAGGAAGAGCCGGGTTGATAATGGCTTTTGCCGCACCGTGCAAGCCGAAAAAACGCCTAAAATCAGAGAGACTTGTGCATGCTTATGTGGGGAAGGGTGACTTCGTCGAAGACATCGCCCTCTGCGGCGTAGCCGTGCCGTTCATAGAAGGCTTGCGCCGTTAGGCGGGCGGCCAGCGTGATGCGGGTTTTGCCAGCGGCGCGGGCGGCGTCTTCGGCCGCGCTCAAAAGCTGCGCGCCTATGCCCTTGCCCTGCTGATCGTCATCCACCGCCATCTGGCGCAGCTTGACCGTCGTGTCATCATAGGGCGCGATCAGAACCGTGCCCACCAGATCGTCGTCGTCAAAGGCGCCCAGATGGGTATCGCCTGCTTCGGCGGCCAATTGCGCCGAGGTGAAGTCCAGGCCGAGCGGCGTGCGCAGGATGGCGCGCCGCAAATTGACGGCGGCGGCGTAATCGGCTGAGCCGTGGGCAATGGGGCGAACGCGGAGGGGCATGGGCTTTTTCCTGACTGTCGCGCCCTTTTAGCGACGGCCTGGCCACTAGACAAGCCGAGACCCGACAGACACACGCCTGTCAGAATTTCTGATTAGATGTTTATAAAAAAGCCTTAGGCCGGACATGGTTTCATGAGATCGTCCTTCCTAAATCTCGAAATCGAATATCGTCTTAGGAGAGACTGAATGAGATCGTTCGGCAAGACCGTTGCCTTAGGCAGCGTCGGCATGGCGTTGGCCGCATCCACCCTGCTGGCCGCCTGTACGCCGAAGCCAAGTTCGGACGAAGTGGCGTCGTCTCAGTCGTCCGAATCGGCCGCCATGTCGATCACCGCCGCCGAAGCTGCGCAACACGCTGTGTCCAGCGCGATGTCGAGCTTCGATGCCACTGGCTATGTCGGCAAATGGACCGGGCCGGAAGGCACATCGCTCACCATTACCCCATCTGGTACTCCGGCGGGCAGCGAATATGAGGTCGTCATCCAAAACCTCGACGGGCCGCGCACCTTCAAAGGCACCCTGGAAGGCGACGGCATCCATATCACCCGCGACGGCGCGCCCCTGGTCATCCATAAGGGCAATGGCGCGGCCACCGGCATGAAGTGGCTGGCGGAAAAAACCGATTGCCTGGTCGTTGCGGCCAACGAAGGCTATTGCAAGGGCTAGTCAAGAAGCCCCACATGTCGTAGGGGCTTTGCCATCCGGGGCGGCATTTCGCGGCCCTGATCCAGTGAGGGCCCGATGGCGAACGACGAAGATGAGCTGATTGTAAAAGATTCCAACGGTACGCAGTTGCATGATGGCGACAGCGTCACCTTGATCAAGGATCTTAAGGTCAAGGGCAGCGGCGGCGTGACCCTGAAACGCGGCACCCTGATCAAGAATATCCGCCTGACCTATGACGAAGCCGAAATCGAATGCAATGCCGATAAGGTCAAGGGCCTGGTGCTGCGAACCGAATTCGTCAAGAAGGCTTAATCGCCAGTAGCTTAAACCCCGCCCCGTTGTCACGAGGCGGGGTTTTTGTTTACGACAGGTCGCGGGTGGCCTGGACCTCGGCATCGCCGCCGTGGCTGAGCGCCGCGCGGATGCCGGCGCCGTAGGCCGGGTCGATCCGGTCGAAGTGGGCGAGGGCCCGCTCGATGATATGTTCCGGCACGCCCTTCATAGATCCCGCGATGTTTTCGCAGGTCCGGCGTTGCTGGCCGGCGTCGAACAGCCGGAACAGATTGCCGGCCTGGGTGTAGTCGTCATTGCCCTCGCGGTGGTTATACCGGTCGGCATCGCCCGAAATCCGCAGCGGCGGTTCGCGGTATTCCGGCGCCTGGGTCGGACCGCCCATGCTGTTGGGTTCGTAATAGGCGTCGGGGTTCTTGAAATTATCGAAGAACCGCATCTGCCCATCGGCATGATAGTGGTTGACCGGGCATTTCGGCGCATTGACCGGCAGGGCTTCGTAGTGGGTGCCCAGACGGTAGCGGTGCGCGTCGGCATAGGAAAAGATACGGGCCTGAAGCACGCGATCCGGCGAAAAGCCGATTCCCGGCACGATGTTGGAGGGCGAATACGCCGCTTGCTCCACCTCGTTGAAATAGTTGTCGGGGTTGCGGTTCAACTCCATCACGCCAACCGGGATGAGCGGATAATCGCCGTGCGGCCAGACCTTGGTGAGGTCGAACGGATTATACGGCGTCGTTTCCGCTTCCAGTTCGGGCATGATCTGGACGAACAGGTCCCATTTCGGATAGCGGCCAGCCTCTATCGCGCCGAACAAAGCCTCCTGATAGCTTTCTCGGCTCTGGCCGATGATGTCCGCTGCCTGGGCGTTGGTGTAATTGACCTTGCCCTGACGCGTCTTGAAATGGAACTTGACCCAGAAACGTTCGCTGTCGGCATTGATGAAGCTATAGGTGTGCGATCCGTATCCGTTCATGTGCATGGGCGAAATCGGCAGACCACGGTCCGACATCAGGATCGTCACCTGATGCAGCGCTTCGGGGCTCAGCGACCAATAGTCCCACATGGCTGTCGCCGAGCGCAGATGGGTTTTCGGATGGCGCTTCTGGGTATGGATGAAGTCCGGAAATTTGTACGGGTCGCGGATGAAGAAGACCGGCGTATTGTTGCCGACCAGATCCCAATTGCCTTCCTCGGTATAGAACTTCACCGAAAAACCGCGCACGTCGCGTTCGGCGTCTGCTGCGCCCAATTCACCGGCGACGGTCGAAAAACGCGTGATGAGCGGCGTCACCTTGCCGACTTCGCCAAATATCTTGGCGCGGGTATATTGCGTGATGTCGTGGGTGACGGTGAATGTGCCGTGCGCGCCCCAACCCTTGGCGTGCACCACGCGTTCGGGGATGCGTTCGCGGTTCTGGTGCGCCAACTTTTCGAGCAACTGGTAGTCCTGCATCAGAATCGGACCGCGCGCTCCGGCGGTCAACGAATTCTGATTATCGGCGATCGGCGCGCCAGCGGTGGTGGTTTGGTGAAACGGGCATTTTGCGTCAGACATGGCGATCTCCTCAGATAGGCTCAGTTGATGAGGACAGTTGTGCCGGGTTTCTCCGCATAAATGAAATCGATACTATTTGTTTTTGGTATAACGAAAATCTATGGTGTTGCGCGGCTTATGGCGCGCGGTCTAAAACCCGCCAGGCGCGAGAACCAATGGCGGGAAGGATGACCATGATGCAGATCGAACAGGCCACTCAGGCGGATAAGGCGGCGTGGTGGCCCTTATGGCAAGCCTATCTGACCTTCTATAACCATCCCCTGCCGGATGAGATCAGCGACCTTACCTTCGCGCGCTGCCTCGACCCGGAAGAACCCATGCAGCTATTGCTGGCGCGCGAAGACGGCGTGACCCTGGGCTTCGTCACCCTGGTCTTTCATCGGTCGACCTGGGCGCGCACGACCTATTGTTACCTCGAAGACCTCTACGTCGATGAACGGGCGCGCGGCAAGGGCGTGGGGCGCGCGCTCATCGAAGCGGTGTCCGATATCGCCCGCACACAGGGTGCGGAACGGCTGTACTGGAATACGGACTTTGCCAATACGACGGCGCAGGCTCTATACAACACGCTGGCGGAAAAGACAGACTTCCTCGTTTACCGCCGGATATTGGATTAGCCAAAAGCCCCGGACCGCCGTCCGAGGCCTTTTACTTACTTCCCAGGCTTTTTATTTACTTCAATGCCCCGTCCAGAGCCACGTAAAAGGCGTCCGGCTGGTCCAGCATGACGAAGTGGCGCGCCTTGGCGATGCCGGTAAAGGTGACGTCGGTCTTGCCGGCATAGTTGGCCTTATAGATCGCTTCGGCGCCGTCATCGCTGGCGAAGATCACCGTGGCGGGGGTGGCGATAGCCTTCAGGTCGGGCCGCAGGTCGATGATCAGGTCTTCGTACAGCGCCTGGGCGAAGACGCGGCGGTCAGAGGTCACGGACCAATCCAGCACGCGCGCCTGATTGTCCGGCGCGGTGACCAGGCGGGCGGCGCCGGCGGTCTGTTGCGCTTTGAAGCCGTCGGCCGATGCGGCGATCAAGGTGTCGCGCATGACGGTGGCCTGGGGCTTGACCATATCGACCGTGGCCATGGGATTGAAGATGACGCCGACATAGGGCAGGGCATCGACGATGACGATCCGGCCGGCGTCTTCCGGGTGCGCCTTGGCCAGCATCAACGACATCAGCCCGCCCAGCGAATGGCCGACCACAACGGGCTTATTGAGGTGGTTGGCCTTGATATAGGCGTCAATCGCCGCAACGGACGGCGTCAGGACCTCGCCATCGCCATTGGCCCCGGCGGGCACACCGGCGAACCCGGCCAGAGTGAGCACATGCAGGCGGTAATGCCCTTTGAAATGCGCCACCGTGCCATCCCACGTGGCGCCTGAAGAGCCCAGCCCGGGAATGAGAATGACATCGGGGCCTGTCCCACTGACCTCGACCGTGAAACGGGCGTGGGCGGCGTCGGGATAGGGCGTGGCGGCGCGGGAATGGCCCGCCGATATGGCGGCGACAATCCCGACGATGATAGCGATCAAGGCCATAGGCCGGTTGAAAATGCCACGGCGATGAAAAGAGCCGCAAAAGCGATTGAACATAGGAAGTTTCCTTTGAACGAAAATGAGGGGGGATCGGCAGGCAAGGGGGCGCTAAGGCGGTCTGCAAGCAGACGCCGGGGTTGAGAATCGTATTGACGGGCAGGCTTAGCTTTGGGGCGGGCGGTACGGGTTTTCGAAAATCTCTTCGACCGGCCGGTCGAACACGCCCGAAATCTTGTAGGCGAGATCGAGCGACGGCGAATGCTTGTCGGTTTCCAGGGCGATGACGGCCTGGCGGGAGACGCCCAGTCGGGTGGCAAGATCGGCCTGGGTCAGGCCCATCTCGGTACGCAATTCACGCAGGATTTGTTTCATCAGCGCCCCCTAAGGATAAGGCTGATGACGCCGAACGCCGCCCAGAAAAGCATGTAGACATAGTAGAGGTCGAAATGCTGGAGCCCGGCATAGTTTTCCATAAAGCCATAAGCCGTGCAGATAAACAGCGTGATGCCGGTGGCCAGGATGAACCGGCGCGTGATCTGGGCACGAATGAATTCATCGCTCTTTTCGATATAGCGCAACATGGTCAGGATGGTGCCGCCGATCGGCAGGGCGGGCATGACGGCCAGCCCGTAGAGCAGGGGGCCTTCGGCGGTATAGCGGCGGAAGAAGATGCCATTGAAGATAATGGCGGCCATATACAGGACCATCCAGACACTCATGCCTATGGTATATTGGGCGGCGGGAGAACGAGACGACATGCGGGCATCCATGGGGTGGAGGGGTAATGTAAGGCTTACCTTACATCGGCGACGTGTAATGTCAACCTTACATTCTGAAAAACTGTCAAGTTAACGTGACATTTTAATTGGTACTTCATTGGGTATTACCTGGACAACGCCACTTTCATCTTGGCAAGCCTCTTCGTCTATGACAGTGTTGCCGTATAGAAAACCAACAGGGGATGCGCATGGCTGCCGATATTCTGAAATTCGAAAAAAAGGAAAAACCGGCCGTAAAGCGAACCGCGTCTCAGGCGCCGGGCAAGACGCGTTTCGAAGCGCTCGATATCCTGCGTGGGCTATTCATTATCGGCATGTTGCTGGCCAACAATGCCGGGGATTGGTCGCATATCTGGGCGCCGTTCGACCACGCCGAATGGCACGGCTTCACCATGACCGATCTGGTCTTTCCGGGCTTCATGGTCTGCGTCGGCATTTCCATGACCTTGTCGATGGGGCGGCGTATGGAAGACGGCGGCAAGGCTCAGATGGCGGTGCATATCGTCCGGCGGGCCGCCATACTGATTGCGCTTGGCCTATTCCTGAACCTGCTTCCGGACTTCAACTTCGCCATGTGGCGTTTTCCAGGCGTCTTGCAACGCATCGGCCTGTGTTATGCCTTGGCGGCCGGGCTGGTCCTGATCCACAGTCACGCAGCGGGCGGCAAGCTGGTGTTGCATCCCCGGCCTTTGGCCATATGGGCGTTCGGACTGCTTGTCGGTTACGTGCTGCTGGTGAAGTTTGTCCCGGTGCCCGGCTATGGCGTCAACCGCTTCGATCCGGAAGGCGCTTGGTCATCCTATATCGACCGCATCATTCCGGGTATCCACCACATCTATCAGGGCGGCACCAATGAGAAAGGGCAGGTGGTCTATGACCCCGAAGGCCTGCTGTCGACCTTCCCTGCCATCTTCAACATCCTGGCCGGTATCCTGATCGGCCTGTTCATCCAGAAGCAGACGCCGGCCCGCGCCGTCGGCGGCACCCTGGTTGCCGGATTGGCGCTGGTCATCTGCGCCCTGGCCATGGATGGCCAGGTGCCTATAATCAAGAAGCTGTGGACCCCGTCCTTTGCCCTGCTGACCAGCGGCCTGGCTATGATCATTTTGTCCGTACTGATGCTGATCATGGACAAGATGGGACACACCAAATGGGCCATGCCTATTCGCGTGTTCGGCACCAATGCCATCCTGGCCTATGTCTTCGGCTGGCTGTTCTCTGTATTTATGGGCGTGACCGGATGGACGCATCACATGATCGTCTTCCTGACGCGCCTCATACCCGATCCCTACGCCATGTCGTTTGCCTACGCCCTGTTCATCCTGATTGTCTGCTGGCTGTTCGTGCTGCCCTTCTATCTCAAGAAGATATTCCTCAAGGTATAGCTTCGGCGGTGGGCGCACTCTGCTGAGGTCCGAAACGTGCACTACACGTTTCGGACTAAAGGGCAGATTGTAAAAGAGGAGCGTCAGTTCGCCGTTACGGCAGATTGGCCGAATCCATGGTCGCCACGACGTTTTTCAGGTTGGCAGCGTAATAGTGCTCTTCCGGCGCGATGTAGACGATATAGTAGTTCAATCCCTTGTCAGACACCGCCTGGGCCAGTCCGTGCAGATTGAGCCCTTCGGCCGTACGCGCAGTGAATTCAAAACGCACGCCCTTGGCGCCGCTGATCGTCACCGGCTTCGGATTGCTGGTCTCGACCTTGAGGTAGTCCATGGTGGCCAGGGACGATGAGACGAATTCCATCTGTTCGGATAAGGACATGTTGAGCTTGCCGCGCGGCGCGGGGCTGTTCTTGGTGTCGCCGCGCATGGCGTTCACCATCAACGGATCGACGAAGGTCAGTCCGTCCGAGACATAGAGCCGGTTCAGCAACACCCCATCGATGGACAGGATGCGCACCTTGGGCGCGCGCCGGAAGAACAGCTTGCTGACATCTGCCCAATTGCGGTCCAGCGTCACGCTATATTTGCTGGCGACCGACATCTTGCCGGCCGGCACCAGGGGCGGTCCGGAGGCGCAGCCCGTCAAAAGGACAGCAGCGGCGGCCGTCGCGGCGCCGAGTTTGAGCACGGTTTTCATGGTCATTTGGTTCCCCCAGATTTCAGTTCAGCGCCGGATTTCGGCTCGGCGGTAGCGGCAGGCAGCATCAGATCCTTGGACAGGGTATCGACCTGATCCTGCACCATCCAGGCATCTTCGGCATTGGGCGCCAGCGCCAGATAGTGTTTGAATGCGTCAATTGCCCCTAGAAAGTCGAATTGGTGACGATGGACATCCCCCAATTGGCGCCAGGTTTCCACGGGTGCGTCGGGAAAGGTCAGGGCGGCCTTGTAGGCCAGGACGGCATTGTCCATGTCCGTCGGCAACCCGCCGGCGCGGCGGCCGTTGCGTAATCGGAAGGCCTCGCCCTTGTAGAAATTGAGCAGGCCCATGTCCTGGCCATCGACGCTCAGGCGGTTGACCAGATACAGCGTCTGGCCATAGTCCTGGCGACGCAGATCGTCCTTGAGCCACGCACCGAGATAGGTGCGGATGTGGTCGCGATAGGCCAGGCGGGCGGCCTTTTGCTCCTCCGCTGTTCTAACTGACGGTTTGCCGCCATTGAGTTCTGCGTCGCGCGCCTTAGCGGCCGCAATGCGGTCGGCTTCAACGGGATGGCTATCGAAAATCGTCGCCCGCCCGCCCATGCGGCGAACCCGTTCATAATCGGAGGCGGCTGTTTCGTCCTGGATTTCGTACCACAGATCGGCGGCGCTTCCCGTGAAATAGCCCGCCTTGCGGGCATAGCTTAGTCCGTAGGCGTCGGCTTCGCTTTCGCGCTCGCGCGAATAGCTCATCAGGGCGGAAACCGTGCCCAGATAGGTCAGATCGATCAGTCCGCGCGTGATATCGTTGATGCTGCGCATTGCCGAATAGGAATTGGCATTGGCGGTTGCCCCGACCGAAACGGTGGCGATGACCAGGGTGGCGGCGAGCGCGACATTCTGGCCGGTCCGGGTCGCCTCGAATTGCTTGAGGCCGTGCGAGTGACGAAAATGCGCTGTTTCGTGGCCGAGGACACCGGCCAGTTCATCCTCTGTCTCGCACCGCAGCATCAGGCCGGTCCAGACTTCGGTATAGCCCGTCGGTGTCATGCTGGCGTTGAAAAAGGGGCGGTCCATAACGTAAAGGCGGACGTCGCCATCATAGGGACCGGCGACGCGGCTAAGGACGCCGCGCACATAGCTGTTGAGCGCGGGGTCAGCATTGCGTTCGCCGGAGGTTTTGGCGGCATGTTCAGCCTTTGCGACTTCGGCCCAGATGCCGCCTTCCAAGGTATCCGAGGCCGGAGTCTGGTTTGGCTTGCGGTCCAGCGCATCCAGCTCTGCATCCCCGGGCGTGGCGGCGGCCACGCTTTCGCCCGCCCGAGCCTGTGAATACAGGCAAGGCGTAAGAGCGATCGCCAAAGTCATGGGTAGGGCTATCGACGAGCGCCACGCAATTCGGCCTTTTCGGCGTGTCCGTGCGAGCGGCATGGCGCGTGTCACAGCGGCATCTTCTTGGCGAGTTCATTCATCCAGACCTGCGCGCCGGCGGCTTCACGGATATCTATCCCGGGAGGCACTGCGACATTACTGTACCAGACGACCTTGCCGGTATTCATGTCGACCAGTGTCATTTGGATCACCTGACCGCCCATAGGCATTGCGACACCCAAGGCGGCCATGCCGACCATCATGGCGGCCCGGCCACCACTGGAATAGGTGCCTTTGGCGTCTACGAACATGACGTAGGACGGTGACGTGCCGTCGGCAGGCATCAAGGCTTTGATGCCATCACCCAGCGTCCAGTCAAAGGTCGGCTTGGTCGGCATGATAAGGCCGGGTGTGATGTTATAGGTGATCGAGTTGCTGACAGCTTCGTTGAGCTTGAGCAATTGCACCGCTTCGGGGTCTTCGTAGCTCTGGATATCGACCGTGGAGACCTTATATTTGCGCGTCGTCAATAGGCCGGTCAGCGCGGATGCCAGATGTTTGCGCGCGTCACGCGACCACTCTTCCTTCGGCTCCTGACCGCCGGCCGCTGTCAGAAGAGACAGCGATACCTCAGGCTGGATCAGCAATATCGGTGTGCCTTCGGCCGGCTTTTCCATCTTCACGGATTGGATGCGGTCAATCGGACCGGCGTGAGCGGCCGGAACGGCAACGGTCATGCCGACGCACAAAAAAGCAAGCGCAAGCGCGCCGGTGGTCAAGGTACGTTTCATAAATTCCCCCATCAAATCGGTGCGGCCCGCGGATCTCGACGGTGCGCAAGAGCGATTCTGCTTTTTCATATCGCGGTGCGCGTATTTCGACAAGAAGATTGTTTCACAACCTTGACTGCCCCTTGTGGACAAGGCGATTACCGCTTATAGTACTGACTGGTCAGTACTATAAGGTTGCCTAATGTCCGAACCCGTTACCCCGTCCCGCCGCCGTGAATCGCCGGAAGTCCGCCAGGCCGATATTCTCAATGCGGCCCTGGACGAGTTTTCACGGCACGGTTTCGAAGGTGCGCGCATGGAGGACGTGGCGCGCAATGCGCGGGTATCGAAGGGGACGGTCTACCTCTATTACCCGACCAAGCAGGCCTTGTTCGAAGCCTTGGTCATGCGCGATATTGCCCCGCGCGTCGCCGCAGCCTCGCTTTTTCTCAAGGGCTATGACGGTCCTATCGAACCGGCGCTGATGCGTATTGTTGAAATGGCGGCAGCGGCGATCGAGGCTGGTAAGCTCCCCGTCTATCCCAAATTGCTGATCGCCGAAGCCGGGCGCTTCCCCGATCTGGCCGCCTTTTACCGCCGCGAAGTGGTGGGCAAGATGATCGATGCCTTGACCACTTTGTTTCAGCGCGCGCTCGACCGCGGCGAAATCAGCGGCATCACCGGCGAAATGGCGGCGCATCTGTTCATTGCGCCCCTGTTGAAGTCGCTTATGTGGTCGCTCGTTTTTTCGCGGACGGACGCCGCACCGTTTCCGCCGCTGCCCTACCTGCAAACCCACGTCCAGGTCTTTCTGAGGGGACTTAATCATGGTGCGTAAATCTCTGCTTTTGGGGACTTTCCTCGTCCTGCTGGGATGCCAGCAAACACCGGACAATAGCTATGGCGGCTATGTCGAAAGCCAGACGGTCAGCATTGCCGCCCCGCAATCGGGGTGGCTGTCGGCGGTCGATGTCGATCGCGGCGATACGGTGCGCGACGGTCAGCCCCTATTCCGGCTGGATGCGACGGCGGCGCAATACGCTCTGGCCGGGGCCGAAAACCGCGCCACCTCGGCCCAGGCCCAGGCGGCGGATCTGGCCAAGGGCGCGCGTGACGCCGATATCGCGCCCCTGACGGCCCAGCGCTTTCAGGCCCAGTCGCAGCTTGACCTGGCCCTTGCCAACGAAGCGCGCTACGCCCAGCTGGAGCCCAAGGGCTACGTCTCGGCGACCCAGATGGACAGTCTGCGCGCGGCCACCAAATCGGCGCGGGCACAACTGGCCAATATCGACCGCCAGATCGAAGAAAAACGCCTGGCGTCGCGCGTGGATCAGCAACGCGCCGCCCAGGCTCAGGCGGCAGCGGCCAGCGCCGACGTCGCGGGGGCGAAATATACGGTCGATGACCGCGACGTGAAGGCGCGCCTGACCGGACTGGTCGATGAACGCCTGCGCGAACCCGGTGAATTTGTCGCGGCGGGATCGGCGGTCTTGACCGTACGTCCGCAAGGTCGTGAATTCGTGCGCTTCTACGTACCGCAATCCGATCTGGCGAAATTCCGCGTCGGCGGTTCGGTGCGGATTTCCTGCGATGGATGCAAGGGGCAAACGGGCAAGGTGCGCTTCATCTCGCCGTCCGCTGAATTCACCCCGCCGGTCATATATAGCGTGCGCGAACGCCAGAAGCTGATGTTCCTGATCGAGGCCACGCCCGAAAGCCCTAACGCGCTCCATGCCGGCCAACCCGTGGATGTACGGCTGTGACGGCGGATGCGGCGCTTGCCATCGATGTGCGTGGACTGACCAAGAGCTTCGGCAAGCTCAAGGTCGTGGATGCCGTCGATATCGCCATGCCGCGCGGCCAGGTCTGGGGCTTTCTCGGCCCCAACGGCTCAGGCAAGACGACGACGATCCGCATGTTGTGCGGCCTGTTGCGGCCCGATGCGGGCGAGGGGACCTGCCTCGGTTACGACATCCTCAAGCAGAGCCGTCAGATCAAGAACAATGTCGGCTACATGACGCAGAAGTTTTCCTATTGGGAAGACCTGTCCATCCGCGAAAACCTCGAATTCGTCGCCAACCTGTACGGCCTGAAAAACCGCAATCAGGTGGTAGACCAGGCGCTCGAGACCCTGGGTCTGGCGTCACGCGCCAAACAATTGGCGGGCACCCTGTCCGGCGGCTGGAAGCAGCGTCTGGCCCTGGCCGCTTGCACCCTGCATAGCCCGAAGATGCTGATGCTGGATGAGCCGACCGCCGGTGTCGATCCCCAGGCGCGGCGCGATTTCTGGGATCAGATTCACCGCCTGTCGTCCCAGGGGCTGACCGTGCTGGTCTCCACCCACTACATGGACGAAGCCGAGCGCTGCGACCAGATCGTCTATATCGCCTACGGCAAGCTGATGGCCCAAGGGCGGGTCGAAGATATAATTACGCAGTCGGGCCTCTATACCTTCATCGCCGAAGGGGCAGGTGTACGCGACCTGATGGAGAACTTGCGCGGTGAGGCGGGCGCGGACCACGTCGCCTATTTCGGCAATGCGCTGCACGTGAGCGGCGGCGACCTGGCGGGCTTGCGCGACATAGTTGCCCGTCATGCGGTGGCAGGCATTACCTGGCGCCAGGAACGGCCAAATCTCGAGGATGTCTTCATCCACCTGATGGGACAGTCTAAAGACAACAGTGTGAGGGCCTGACATGAACTGGCTGCGTCGTATCCTCGCCATCCTGACCAAGGAATTCATTCAGATGCGGCGGGACCGCCTGACCTTCGGCATGATGATCGTCGTGCCGGTGGTGCAACTGGCCCTGTTCGGTTTCGCCATCAATTCCGATCCGCGCCACCTGCCGACCCTGTTATACCTCGAAGACAATTCGGCCATCGTCCGGTCGCTGACGGCCGGGCTGCAAAATTCCACCTATTTCGACATTACGGGTCAGGTCAGTACGGCCGAAGCGGCAACCCGCGCCTTGCAATCGGGGGACGCCGCCTTTGTCGTCACCGTGCCCGCCGGCTTTACCCGCGCCATGTTGCGCGGCGACCGGCCGCAATTGCTCATTGAAGCGGACGCCTCAGATCCGTCGGCGGCCAGCAATGCCGTCGCCATGCTGGACCAGATCGCCACCTCCGCCCTGAAGCAGGACCTGAAGGGCGAATGGGCCGGCCTGGGCCAGGGACCGCCGCCCGTCGATATCGTCATCCACCGCATGTACAACCCGGAAGGCATTTCCCAGTACAATATCGTCCCCGGGCTGCTGGGGGTCATTCTGACCATGACCATGATCATGATCACCTCCATCGCCATGACGCGCGAAACCGAACGCGGCAACATGGAAAACCTGCTGGCCATGCCCGCCCGCCCCTGGGAGGTGATGGCGGGGAAGATCATTCCCTATGTCGGGGTCGGCCTGATCCAGACCGGGATCGTGCTTCTGGCGGCCTATTACATCTTCCATGTCCCGTTTGTTGGCTCGCCGTGGATCATGGCCTTGGGTGTGGGGCTGTTCATTATCGCCAATCTGGCGGTCGGCTTCACCTTTTCTACCATCGCGCGGTCTCAGATGCAGGCCATGCAGATGACCTTCTTCTTCTTCCTGCCGTCCATACTGCTATCGGGTTTCATGTTCCCGTTTCGCGGCATGCCCGCCTGGGCGCAGGACATCGGGCAGATATTCCCGCTGACTCATTTTCTGCGGGTCGTGCGCGGAGTGATGCTGAAAGGCGCGGACTTCCATGCCCTGTGGCCGAATATCTGGCCAATGCTGGTCTTTATCGTCGCGGCCATGACGGTGGCCATGCTGCGCTATCGCTCCACCTTGGATTAATACCAAGCGTCACGACTTTTTACTCGTCCACAGGTGTGTCGCGGCCCGCCTTGACTCTCACTAGTAATGAGAACAAAATAAGAACATGTAGTTCTGAGGAAGGCCGCCCATGTCCACGTCCTGGTTTTGTGAAACGCAGTTGCGCGACCTGCCGCAGGAGACGCGCATCCTGATCACCTGCGATAAGTGCGGCCGCCAGCGCGAGGAGGGCGTGCGGCAACTGGTCAACGAAGCGCGGGTCGGCGCCATGTATCTCGACCTCATCGAATGGGCCTTCAGTTGCGCCGATTTCCATTGCGGCGGCAGCGTCTCGTTCGGCGTGTTCACGCCGGTCGTCTTGCAGGACAGGCCACTAATACGCCGGTGGGCCTGACCAGCCTTACCGTTCGGTCGGCAGGCCTGCCATAACCCAGGCGCGCAGGCCACCGGCCAGGTGGTGATGGATATCGATGCCCGCCGCCTGGCAGGCATTGGCCGCTGTCACCGAACGCACGCCGCCGGCGCACGACAACACGACCGTTTTGCCCGCCTCGGACGGCAGGTTCGCCGGGTCGAGGGTCGAGAGCGGATAGTTCACCGCCCCTGCAATACGTTCAGCGGCGAATTCATGCGGTTCGCGCACGTCAACCAGCAGGATTTCACCGGCGTCCAGCGCGGCATTGACCTGTTCGGGCGTCAGATTTTCGATGGGAGTGGACATGTCTGGACCTTTCACGAAGCGAGTTCGCCTCTATGCCATCTCAAGGCGCCGGAGGGAAGCACAAGCGGACTTATCCCAACGTGCGCGGTTTAGCACCGCTGCGTTGTTATAAGTTTTGGTTCAGCTCAAGCGCCGCATGGCTCCTCGCATAAGCTCGGGCGGCCAAAGTTTGGACGGCCTGGCGGCCTTGCCAAGCGTCACGAGTGAAAAGTCATGACGCTTGTATAGGCTGTGATCGCGGATTGACTTTCGCGCCCAACTGCCTACGTTTAGCTGACAAGCTAATCGTTTTGCCCCGAAAGGCGTCACAGTATGCGTACCGTCCAGGCCGCCAAGATTTTCGCCGCCATGGCGTCCGAACCCCGACTGAAGATACTGGCCTATCTGTCGAAGGCGACGATGACCGCCGGTGAAATCGCCGACCGCTTCGATATGACCAAGCCCTCCCTGTCCAAACACCTCGGCATACTGGAAAATGCCGGACTGATCACCGGCGTAAAGGTGGGCAAATATATTCACTACAGCATAGTCGAAACCCATATCGTCAATGCGCTTGATGGTTACCTTCAGGAGGTTTGCCCGACGCGCAAGCCGCTGCGGCGCGAAAGTGAAGCCCGCGCGACAGCCCCGGACGCCTCCGAAGCCTGATTTTTTGCTTTGCCTGCCCGTAGATAGCGCTAACATGGCGCCAATTAATAATCGCGGGAGAGATACATGCCAGGCAAGTCAATTGGCAAAGCTATTTGGGCGGGGCTGCTGGGCGGAGTGTGTCTCTTGGCGGGGGGCGTAAGCGCGCAGGCCGAATCGTACAGCTGGAAAACCATTCCCTTTCACGGCGGCGGCTTTGTCGACGGCTTCCTCTATCATCCGAAACAACCCGGCATCCTGTACGCCCGCACCGATGTCGGCGGCATGTATCGCTACGACTATGCGGGAAAACGCTGGATGCCGTTGATGGACGGTTTCGGCAAGGCCGACTGGGACTGCTTTGGCACCATGACCATGGCGGTCGACCCACAATATCCAGACCGCCTCTATGCCACCTGCGGGCTTTACCTCAACGACCGGGTTCCAGACGGCGCCGTCATCCGCTCTGACGATCGCGGCGCGACCTGGGCCATCACCCGGCTGGCGGGCGTCAAGCTCGGCGGCAATGCCATGGGCCGTGGCACGGGCGAACGGTTACAGGTCGATCCGGCCGACAGCAATACGCTGTGGCTGGGCACCAACCGCGATGGCCTGTGGGTCAGCCATGACCGGGGCGTGACCTTTGCCCGCGTGGCCAGCTATACGCCGAAATCGGTTAGCGTGGTGCGGATGGCCGGTGGCGCGATCTATGTGGGTTCGGGTGAAACCGGCGACGGGCTTTACCGCTCCCTCGATGGCGGCAAGACGTTTGTGCGCGTTCCCGGTTCGCCAAAGCTGATCCCGCATCAGATGGCGGTCGCCGCCGACGGCACGGCCTTTATTACCTTCGCCGATGGGCTGGGGCCATGGGGCGTTACGGACGGTGCGGTCTTCAAGCTGAACGGCGATGCCTGGACCGACATCACTCCGCAAAAGCCGGACGCAGCCACGTCGTTCGGCTATTCCGGGCTCGACCTGTCGCCCGATGGCACCTTGGTTGTCTCGACCTCATGCCGCTACGCCACCCATGACGACATCTATGTCAGCCACGACGGCGGGGCGACCTGGCGCGCGGTCGGCGATACGGCCCGGCACGACCTGGGGGACCATGCGTGGCTGAAGGCCTATATGGGCGGATCGGACAAGGACGCGGGGGCGCGCAACCATATGGGCCATTGGCTCGACGCGGTGAAGATCAATCCCTTCAATCCGAAGGAGTTGATCTACGGCACCGGCTACGGCGTGTGGGTGGCCGATAATTTCGGCGCCAAGACCACGGATTTCGCCTTCCGCAACGACAATTTGGAAGAGACCGTCATCCTCGGGCTGGAAAGCCCGCCGCAAGGGCCGCGTGTTCTCATGGCGGCGGGCGATGTCGGCGGCTCCGCCTTCACCGACCTGACGCGCACGCCCCAGGACGGCCTGTTCACCCCGACCAACAAGACCAACCAGTCGGTGGCTTTCGCGGCGAAAAAGCCCAACCTGATTGTGCGCAGCGTCGATTTCGAGGCGGCGCGCGGCTTCATTTCGCATGATGGTGCGCACACCTGGACGCCCCTGCCGTCCGCGCCGCCGCCCATTGCGACGCGCGATTGGGAAAAGCACCGCGCGGGCAAGATCGCGATTTCGGCCGAAGGTACGGCCCTGGTTTGGGTGCCGGAAGGTGAGGGCGCCTATTTTTCCCACGACATGGGCCAGACCTGGACCCTGTCGCAAGGCTGGCCCAAACCCGAACGCGGCCAGGAAGCCATCGCCGACACGGTGAACGATGCCGTCTTTTACGTCTACGACCGGGCATCCGGCGTTGCGCGCGTATCGCACAATGGCGGCCGGACCTTCACCGCTTTGTTCACTTTGGAAAAGCCGGGTTGGGTCTTACAATTGCGCGCCGTGCCTGAACGTACCGGTGACCTGTGGCTGGCCGTGTCGTCGGGGCTGTACCACAGCGTCGATGGGCAACCGGCCAAGGTGGCGGGTGTCGACACGGCTTGGCAGGTCACGTTCGGCAAGGCGGCGCCCGGCCATGCTTATCCGGCGGTCTTCCTGTGGGGCGTGGTCGGCGGTGTCGAAGGTCTGTGGCGCTCAGACGACACCGGTGCGACTTGGGAACGCATCAATGACGACGCGCACCGCTTCGGTCAGATGCGCGCCATCGCCGGCGATCCGCGTGAATATGGCACCCTCTATATTGCGCCGGACGGCCGGGGCATCATTGTCGGGAAACGGGATTAGACCAGCGAGAGCGGCCAGAAGAGGAGCTTCCCCATGACTATCGTTATTACGGCGTTTGAACGTTCACCCGACGGAGGCCGGGGATTGGCGCGCGACACGCGTGTCCGTTGGGCGCTCGAAGAGGTGGAGCAGCCTTACGATGTGCGCCTGGTTTCGTTCCAGGATATGAAGGCGCCGGCGCATCTGGTGCTTCATCCCTTCGGCCAGATACCGACCTATGAGGAGGGTGATCTGGTCCTGTTCGAAACCGGCGCGATTGTGTTGCACATCGCGCAGCATCATCTGGGTCTGCTGCCTGAGGACACCCATGCGCGGGCACGCGCCATTGCGTGGATGTTTGCCGCCCTCAATACCGTGGAGCCGCCCATTCTCGAATATTCCACGGCCAAGCTGTTCGAAAAAGACCGGTCCTGGTCCGCCGAACGATTGCCCCTGGTTGCTGATCGCGTACGCGACCGGTTGAGGCCCCTGGTTGCCCATTTGGGCGATGCCGAATGGCTCGATGGCGGGTTCAGCGCCGGCGATCTCTTGATGGTGTCGGTACTGCTCAGGCTGAAAACCTCGGGCATATTGGACGAATTTCCGAACCTGGCCGCCTATGTTCGCCGGGGTGAAGCGCGACCGGCCTATATGAGGGCCTTCGCCGCGCAACTGGCCGTCAACACCCGCGTCATGCCGGGGACCTGATCCGGCAAGGCGAAGCGTGCTTATTTCGCCCCGAACGCATATAGTCCGATCACCGTGCCGACAAAGCCGCCGGCCTTGGCGGTCGAAAGATTGGTCGCATCTACATCGGTCGCAACGACTGTATCACCCGTACGGAAGACGGCCTTGCCATCCTTGAAGTCCGCCGTCAGGGCGACCCTACCGGCGGGAGCGGGGATCGATGCCACCACCACGCCGTCGCGTGGATCGGTCGGCCCAGCCCGGCGGGTCACTTCCAGCCGTTTCTGACCGTCGCGCAAGGTAATGCCGAAGAACAGGAAAAAATTGTCGTTCTGCATGGCCAGTATGCCCGCGCGGTCGCCTTCGGCCTGGGGCGTATAGCTAAGCATGGTGCGGAAGGTCGCCTCGTTGTGCCGCTGGCGCAGGCCAATAAAGGCTGGATGCGACGACAGGTCGCCTATGGCTTCGGGCAAGGCGGTCAACCCGACCGTCGCGGTGTCGAAGACCTCCAGGAACGGCGTCTTCGGCGTGCGGATCTGAAGCCAGTCCAGCGGTGCCTGGACGGAATAGCTGTAGCCATAGTGGTGCGAGAAGCGCGTGTAGTGCGTCTCGGTTTTAGTTTCCGGTGTCTGGGCGGGCAGTTTAGGCCAATCCACCGTCCGCGGTATCGCCTGGCCATGCGGCAGGATCACCGGCCAGCCATCGGTCCATGTGACGGGCAACAGAAAGGTTTCGCGGCCGGTATTGTAGAGGTCGCCCGTATAGGGCTGTGTCGCCAGGAAGACGGCGTACCAGTCGCCGTTTTGCGTCTGGACCAGATCGGCATGACCCGCTGAGGTGATAGGTGCGGGGCGCGCCGGGTCGAGGTCGCGCTGCGTCAGGATCGGATTGCCGCTCCAGGGCAGGTAGGGCCCGGTCACGCTGTCGGCGCGCAGGATGACCTCGCTGTGGTTTACGCTGGTTCCGCCTTCGGCCGCCATCAGATAATAATGGCCGCCCGTCTTGTAGATGTGCGGGCCTTCGATCCACACCGGTTTTTTCGAAATATCGACTCCGCCATTGACCACCACACGGCGCGGCCCCGTGAGGGTATTGGTCTTAGGATCGAATTCCTGCAACCAGATGGCGCGATGGCCGTCATAAAGCGGCGTGCCTTCCGGGGCGTCATTATAGACGATCCAGGCGCGGCCATCGTCGTCCCAGAACAGGCTCGGGTCGATACCGCCGAACGGCAGCCATATCGGATCACTCCATGGACCCGCGGCGGATTTGGCGGTGATCAGGAAGTTGCCCTTGCAGTCGACGCAGGTGTTGAGGATGTAGAAGGTGTCGCCATGGTGGGTGATGTCGGGGGCGAACACACCGCGCGATGTCGCCAGGCCGGAAAAATCCAGCATGCCGGGCCGGTCGATGGCGTTGCCGATCTGAGTCCAGTTGACCAGGTCGCGCGAGTGGAAGACCGGAATGCCGGGATAGTAGGCAAAGCTGGAATTGACCAGGTAATAGTCGTCGCCAACCCGCGTGATCGACGGGTCGGGGTAATAGCCGGGCAGGATCGGGTTTTCGTATTGCGGTGTCGTCGGCTTGGCCAGGCCGGGGCGCTGGCTGTCGAGACGGATATCCGAAAACACGGCCTGTCCCGCCTTGGGTGTGGGGAGGGGACCGGACGCGGGCAGGGTGGCGCAGGCCGACAGAGCGGCGGCCAGACTGAACGCAGATAGCCTGAGCGCAGATAGCCTAAGCGCAGCGAGGGTGATGGCGATTTTCATGTCTGATGTCCTACCGGGCTGGGGCGTGACGGAAGGCCTGGGCGATGGCTTCGCGCAGGGGCTTGGGGCGGAACTGATCGTCGTAAGGCGTGGGGCGCAACGGCAGCTTATCGGCGCGCGGGGTGAACCCCTGCAACCAGTTGTACTGGTCCGGCATGCCCCAGAACAGCACGTCCTTTGTCTGCTTGTAGCTCAGCATCTGGTCGAGATAGATGCGGCCGACCGTGGCGACAATGGCGTCGCGCTGTTCGATGTCGCCCGTCGGGATGGTCTGGTCATCGACATCGAATTCGGTGATAAGCAGGTCGAGGTCGAGCGCCACCGTGGCGTCGAGGAAGTCTTTCCATTGGTTGACCTGACCGCCCAGAAGATCGTAGCCGTTGCCGATGTGCGATTGCACACCCAGGGCATCGATCGGCACCTTGTTGTCACGGAACCAGCGCAGCAGCGTCAGCACACCCTTGCGGTGGTTTTCATTGCCGGCTTCCCAGCTCATATAGTCGTTATAGACAAGCTGCGTCTTTGGCAGATGCTCGCGCGTCGCTTCGAAGGCGATACGCATCGTGTCCATGCCCAGCACGCGCGAAAAGGCATTTTCGCGGACCTCGCCCGTCTTCGGGTCGATGGTTTCGTTGACCACGTCCCATGAGGTCAGGCGGTCGCCATAATGATCGGCGACGGTGGCGATATAGTCGCGGAGCAGCTTTTCAGCGGCGACCTTCGGCTTGGGACCGAAATCGTAGGTCTTCAGCCAGTTCGGCGTAAATTCGTCGCGCGCCCAGAACAGGTTGTGTCCGCGCATGGCGATGTGGTTGGCCTGCGCCCACGCCAATAATTCATCGGCCGGTTTGAAATTGTAGTCGGTCGCGTTTTTGTTGTGCGTGACATACATCTTCAACTCGTTTTCCGGTACGATGATGTTGCATTCACGCAGGATCAGGTCGCGCACTTTCGGGTCGGAGAACGCATTCATGCCCACCGCCGTGCCGTAACGAATCCCCTTTGCCGCAGCCAGATCCTTGAGTGCCGCGTCTGTGCTGGCAAAGGCGGGAAGGGCGGCAACCGCGCCGGTTGTAGCACCGGCGGCCAGGGCCGCGCGGCGGGTGAGATTTTGATTCATGACATTTCCCTGTTGAATTTTTCTTTGTTACCGCTAACAGTGTCATTCTTCAATTGCGGCGTCAAGCGCAGGGGGGCACCAATCCCGGCACTCATGACGTCTAACAAAAAACACAGCAGGGATACCCCATGACGAAGATCACCGCTCCGGTCCTGACGCGCCGTCTGTTCGGCGCCTCCACGCTCGCTCTATCCGCCGCCACCGCTTCGGGCGCATTGGCCGCCAGCAAGAAAAAAGCCGAAAAGCTGCCGTACAAGGACCCGACGCTGTCCGTTGACGCACGTGTCGAAGACCTGCTTGGGCGGATGACCCTGGAAGAAAAAGTCGCGCAGATGCTGTGCGTCTGGCAAAAGAAGGGCGACATCCAGGACCCGGACGGCAAGTTCAATCCGTCAAAGGCCTCCGCCGTCTATCCGAATGGCCTGGGCATGGTGGCGCGTCCATCCGACCAGCAGGGGCTGGCGACGACAACCGGCGCCGGTGATTCGGGCGCCATGGGCAACCGCAACGCCTTTGAAACCGCCACCCACGTCAATGCCATGCAGAAGTGGGCGGTCGAACAAACCCGCCTCGGCATCCCCATGATCATGCACGAAGAATCGCTGCACGGCTATGTCGCCAAGGATGCGACCTCCTTCCCGCAGGCGATCGGCCTGGCCTCGTCCTTCGATCCGGCCCTGGCGGAAAAGATTTTCTCGGTCGCCGCCCGTGAAATGCGCGCCCGCGGCGCTAATCTGGCCTTGGCGCCGGTCGTCGATGTGGCGCGTGAGCCGCGTTGGGGCCGCATCGAGGAAACCTATGGCGAAGACCCGTACCTGTGCGGCGAGATGGGCAAGGCGGCCGTCATCGGTTTCCAGGGCAAGACCCTGCCGCTGGCCAAGGACAAGGTGTTCGCCACCCTGAAGCACATGACTGGCCACGGCCAGCCCGAAAACGGCACCAATGTCGGTCCGGCCGAGGTGTCGGAACGCACCCTGCGCGAAGACTTTTTCCCGCCATTCGAAAAGATCGTCAAGGAAACCAATATCCGCGCGGTCATGCCGTCCTATAACGAAATCGATGGCGTGCCGTCCCATGCCAACAAATGGCTCCTCACCACTATCCTGCGTGGGGAGTGGGGCTTCAAGGGCGTCACCGTCTCCGACTATTTCGCCATCAACGAAATGATCACCCGGCACAAACTGGTGCCCAATGTGACCGAAGCCGCCTATCGTGCCTTCAAGGCCGGGGTCGATATCGAAACCCCGGACAATCAGACCTATGGCACCTTGATCGACCTGGTGAAGGCGGGGCGCATTTCAGAAGACGAAATTACAGTCGTCGTGCGCCGCATCCTGGAAATCAAGGTGCAGTCCGGCCTGTTTGAAAACCCCTATGTCGACGCCAAGAAAGCCGACAGCCTGACCGCCACCCCAGACGCCGTCGCCCTGGCGCGCGAAGCGGCCACACGTTCGGTGGTGCTGTTGAAGAATACTGGCCTGCTGCCACTCAACGCCAAGAAGGTCGGCAAGCTGCTGGTGCTCGGCACCCACGCCAAGGATACGCCCATCGGCGGCTATTCCGACAAGCCGCGTCATGTCGTGTCCATCCTCGACGGTCTTCAGGCCGAAGGCAAGGCGCAGGGCTTCGACGTCGCTTATAGCGAAGGCGTCCGTATTACCGAACAGCGCATCTGGGGCCAGGATGTCATCAACTTCACGCCCGATGCCGTCAATGACAAGCTGATTGCTGACGCCGTCGAAGCCGCCAAGGCCGCCGACACCATCGTCATGGTTCTGGGCGATAACGAACAGACCTCACGTGAAGCCTGGGCGGACAATCACATGGGTGACCGTGACTCGCTCGACCTGATGGGGCGTCAGAACGATCTGGCTGCCGCCATCTTCGCCTTGAAAAAGCCGACGGTCGTCTTCCTGCTCAATGGCCGCCCGCTGTCGGTCAACCTGCTCAACGAAAAGGCCGATGCCTTGGTCGAAGGCTGGTACATGGGCCAGGAAACCGGCTGGGCTGCCGCCGATATCCTGTTCGGACGCGCCAATCCGGGCGGCAAGCTGCCGGTGTCGATTGCCCGCACTGTCGGCCAGCTGCCCATCTTTTATAATCACAAGCCGACCGCGCGTCGTGGCTATATCGATGGCGAAACCTCGCCCTTGTTCCCCTTCGGCTACGGCCTGAGCTACACCACCTTCGATATTTCGGCGCCCCGTCTGTCCAAGGCGACGATCGGTGTGTCGGATGGTGTCACTGTCTCCATCGACGTGCGCAATACCGGCGCGGTCAAGGGCGACGAGGTGGTTCAGCTCTATATTCGCGACGACTTCTCTTCGGTCACCCGCCCGGTCAAGGAACTGAAACGCTTCAGCCGCATCACCCTCAATCCGGGTGAAAGCCGTACGGTGACGTTCGACCTGACGCCGGCGGACCTGCAATTCTACAATATGGACATGCAGCGCGTCGTCGAACCGGGCACCTTTACGATTTCCGCAGGACCGAATAGTGTCGATCTGAAGACGGCGACTCTCACCGTAGCCTAAGGCGCTGTCCGGACATTCCGGACCTTTGCCGGACCAGGTGAGGGGCGCCGCGCAGGCGGAGCGTCCCTCATCTCACCCCTCTCCCGCTCGGGAAGGGAGAGGGGACCATTTTTGGACAGAGGCATTTATGACGGATATCAAGCGGCGCCACCTGTTGACCGGCGCTTTGGCGGGCGGGGCGGCCATGACCCTGGCCAGCGCGGCGGCGGCCCAGAACAAGGGGCAGGACACATATGAAGCCCAGGCGGTCCAGGCCGCCTTGCAGGATTACAAGGACCCGGCGACCCTGACGGTGCAGCCGGTCGGACAGGATTGGGCCCAGATGCGCCGTTACCGTCTTGCCAACGCCGATGCGATGAAATTGCCGGACAGTGCACGCAAGGTGGTGATGATGGGCGATTCCATCACCGACGGCTGGCCGGGGCAGTCGGGCACCTTCTACGCCGATAACGGCCTGATCGGCCGCGGCATCGGCGGTCAGGTGACCGGACAGATGCTAGTGCGTTTCATGGCCGATGTCGTCGCCCTGCGCCCCAAGGCCGTCCACATCATGGCCGGCACCAACGATGTGGCCCAGAACCAGGACCCCTACGATCCGGTGGCCACGACCAATAACCTTCAGGCCATGGCCAATCTGGCGACCATCTATGGCATCAAGGTCATCATGGCATCGGTGCCGCCCGCCGATCATTTCCCGTGGCGCCCGGAAGTCGGCAATCCACATGAGAAATTTGTGGCGCTCAACAACTGGATCAAATCGGTCTGTTCGGCCCAGGGCTATACCTATGTCGATTACTGGCCGGCCCTGGCGACAGAAGCCGGCGCCCTGCGGCCCGATTTCGGCAATGACGGCGTGCACCCCAACAGCATCGCCTATGCCGCGATGGCGCCCTATACCCAGGCGGCCATCGCCGCCGCGCTTGCGTCCTGATGCGCCCAATCCCGGTCGTGACCGGCATCGACCGCGCGCGGTTCGACGCCGATATCCTGCCGGCGGGGCAACCGGTCATCATGAAGGGGCTGGTCAATGACTGGCCCGCCGTCGCGCGGGCGCGCCAATCCGATGCGGCCGTTCGCGACTATCTGAAAGCCTTCGCGACCCCCGGCAAGGCCGTGCCCGTCTCGGTCCTGCCGCCGCTTTTCAAGGGGCGCTTCTTCTATAACGACGAGGTCAACGGCTATAATTTCACGACCGACACCCGGCCGCTGGCGGCCTTGTTCGACTGGCTGGTCGAAAATCGCGAGCGTGAGGATTTCGTCACCATCTACGCCCAGTCGGTGATCCTCAGCGAGTATATGCCGGGCTTTGAAGACGAAAACCGCCTGTCCCTGCTGGATACCTCCTTCGGGCCGCGCATGTGGATCGGTAATCGTGTCCGGACCCAGACCCATTTCGACCCGTCGCACAATATCGCCTGCCTGGTGGCGGGGCGCCGGCGTTTCACGCTGTTTCCGCCCGATCAGATCGATAACCTCTATCCTGGTCCCTTCGACTTCGCGCCTGGCGGTGTGCCGGTCAGCATGGCGTCCCTCGAAGACCCAGATTTTGAACGGTTCCCGCGTCTGAAAGACGCCCTGGAAGCCGGTTTGCAGGGCGACCTGGAACCGGGTGACGCTGTATTTGTGCCCTATGCCTGGTGGCACCATGTCCAATCGCGCGAAGGCTTCAATATTCTGGTCAATTACTGGTGGAACGACGCAGGCAGCGACTGGTTGTCGCCGAATACCGCCCTCTATGCCGCCATCCTGACCTTGCGCGACCTGCCACCGGCCCAGAAACAGGTGTGGCGGCATATTCTCGACCGCTATGTCTTCGATGCGCCGGATGAAGCGGTGGCGCACCTGCCGGATAGCGGCAAGCATGGCTTCGGCCGGATGACTCAGGCCGTTCGCGACAAGTTACGCGCCTTGATCAAGGGGAGTTTACGACTATGAAGCCTTGGCTTATTTCGGCCCTCCTGATGATTATGCCGGTGCGCGCCCTGGCCTGCGAAGGGGCCGTGGCGGTATGTGAAGGGACCGGTGACGGGTTCGCCCTGATCCGGGATGGACAGCCGGCCAAGGTCTATGTCGATGCCGATGCCGCCGCGCCTGTGCGCCGGGTGGCCGCCGACTTTGCCGCCGATCTGGAACGCGTGTCCGGGCGCAAGGCCGACATCGTTCATGACCTGACGGGCGGCGGCGATATCGTGATCATCGGGGAGTTGGGCCATTCAAAAGCCGTGGCGCAACTGGGCATCGATACGGCAGCGATCGCGGGCAAGTGGGAAGCCTATTCCCAGACGGTGATTGCGAGTAAGGCGGGCGGGCGGCTTCTGGTCATCGCCGGCGCCGACCCGCGCGGGACCATTTACGGGACCTATGACATTTCCGCCCGAATGGGCGTCTCGCCCTGGTATTGGTGGGCCGATGTGCCGGTGGTGCACAAAGACAATCTTTACGTGACGACGGGCACGCGCAGCGACGCGCCCAAGGTCCGGTATCGCGGCTTTTTCATCAATGACGAAGAACCGGCCTTCGGTGGCTGGGCGCGCCAAAAATTCGGCGGCATCAATCACGAGCTTTACGGCCACGTCTTCGAACTGAACCTGCGGCTGAAAGGCAATTATCTCTGGCCGGCCATGTGGGGCAAGGCCTTCGCCGATGACGATCCTGAAAACCTGAAGACAGCGCAAGCCTATGGCATCATCATGGGGACGTCGCACCATGAACCCATGACCCGCGCCCAGGAAGAATGGCATCGTCATCCCGAAACCGGCATTACCGGCGGCAAATGGGATTACACGCAAAATGGCGACAATCTGCGCGCCTTCTGGCGCGGCGGCATCGAACGCATGCACACGGGCGGCTTTGAAAATGTCGTGACCCTGGGGATGCGCGGTGATGGCGACGAGCCCATGACCGAAGGCACCGCGACGCAGCTTCTGGAAACCATTGTTGCCGATCAGCGCCGTATCATTGCCGATGTGACGGGAAAGCCGGCCGCGCAAACACCGCAGGTCTGGGCGCTCTACAAGGAGGTGCAGGACTATTACGATCACGGCATGCAGGTGCCGGATGATGTGACCCTGCTGTTCTCCGACGACAACTGGGGCCAAATCCGCCGCCTGCCGCGCCTGACCGGAGAAAAAACGGGTGAGACGCGGGCAGGGGGATATGGCGTCTATTACCATTTCGACTATGTCGGCGTGCCGCGTAACTATAAGTGGGTCAACACCAACCAGATCGAAAAGACCTGGCAGCAGATGGACCTGGCCTACGCCTCCGGGGCCAACCGCCTGTGGATCGTCAATGTCGGCGATATCAAGCCGATGGAATTTCCCTTGAGCTTCTTCATGGACATGGCCTGGAACCCCGAAGCCATGACGCCGGAAGCGCTAAAGGCCTATCCCGCTCGGTGGGCCGCGCAACAGTTCGGGCCGGACCATGCGGCGGACATCGGCGACATCCTGACGCGTTACAGCCAGTATAATGCGCGCAAGAAGCCGGAACTGATCGATGCCTCCGTGTTCGACCTGCCGTCACTATCGGATATGGAATTAGACTACGGGAGGCTGGCCGACCGAACCGAAGCCCTTTCAGGCACCCTACCGGCCGATGCGAAAAATGCCTATTATCAGTTGGTTGAATATCCGGTCGTTGCCAGTGCCAACCTTTATTCTCTGTATCTCCATGTCGCTGAAAATCACCGCTATGCGGCAAAGGGCGAACCCTGGGCCAATGTTGAAGCCGATGCCGCCGAAGCGGCTTTCCGAAAGGACGGCGCCCTGGTCGATGCCTATCACGCCTTGGCGGGTGGCAAGTGGGATCGGATGATGAGCCAGGTGCATACGGGTTACGACAACTGGCAGCAGCCGGACGCCCGGGTCATACCGCCTGTCAGCCGCCTGACGGTCAAACCCGGCGTTCGGGTCGTCCGCCCCGAAGGGCGTGACCGATTTACCTCCCGCCTGAGGTCCTCATCTGACGGGCGCTTTGCCGAAATTGACGGGCAGATTGCCATTGAGGCGGAACATTTCGCGCGCAAAACCGAAGCGGACGGCGTGCGTTGGCAGGTCATTCCCAATCTGGGCCGCACCCAGTCGTCCGTCATATCCCTGCCACAGACAGCGGCTGCGACGACGGACCGGTCGGTTCGGCTGGAATACGATATCACCCTGCAGAAGACGGCCGATGCGACGCTTCATCTCTATCTCGCCCCGACCTTCGACACGCGTAATGCCGGCGGTTTGCGCGTCGCGGTGGCCATAGATGACGGGCCGGCGCAGACTCTAAGTTTCAACCTCAAGCCCGATACACCGCAGTGGAGCCAGGCGGTAAAGGACAATATCGTCATCCTGTCCGCGCCGTTCACAGGCCTCAAGTCGGGCGACCATACGATCAAGGTCTTCCGCATGGACGGCAATGTGGTGCTGGAACGGCTGGTGCTTGATACCGGCGACCAGAAAACGTCGTATCTGGGGCCGCCGGAAACCCGATAACGAAGTAATTTGACGTCAGACGTGATGACGCAAGGTCAGAGAACCTTGCTATGCTCAGCCCTATAATCATAATGCCACGGCTTTAAATGACCTCTCCCAACGACCATGATCTGAGGCGCTCCCTCAGTGACCTCATGCATGAACGCACCTTGCCGATATACCGCACGCCCGTCGCGGTGCGCAGTTGGGTATATCTGGTGACCGAGGCCGAGCGCGCGGCGGAAAGCGCCTGGATCGACCACCTCGATCCGGGGGCAGGCGATCGGTCGCGGCTGGCGCGCATCGGCGACACCGGCGGTGCAATCTGGGAGCGCCACGGCGAATTTTCGACCTGGCTGAAATACGACACGGATATTTCCCTGTCGGCCGATGTCAAGAAAACGCTCGGCTTTGGCAAGATCCGCATGGCCGAGTTCGACTGGCTTGACGCGGCACCCGGCTGGGTTTTTCGCAGCGTCGAGATTTCCGTCCTGCCTTACGAGCCCAAGGAAGCGCAGTTACAGACGGTGATCGATCTGACCCAGGCGGTCTGTTGCGACGTGTTCGACGGCGCGGCGCGCATCTGGAGCGACTTCCGCATGCACGCCAAGGAAGACAAGCTGGGGGCAGGGCGCATCTACGTCCAGGACAAGGGGCTGGAAAACGACGAGGCCTCGCGCCTGTTACAAACCCTGATCGAGATCGGCCATTACCGCAAGCTGGCCCTGCTGGGCTTTCCGGTGGCGCGCGAATTGATGACGTGGCTGAAGGGCGCGGAAGACCGTCTGGCGGCGTTGACCTCGGACATGGCCAGCCAGAGCGCATCGCAGGAAGACTTGCTGGAGCGCCTGATGGCGTTGTCGGCGGAGGTCGAACAACGCGTCAATGCCGTGCGGTTCCGGCAGGGCGCCACCGAAGCCTATGCGCGTCTGACGGCGGACCGTCTGGTGTCCTTACGCGAAAGCCGCGTCGCGGGCTTTTCCACCATGCAGGAATTCATCGAACGCCGCCTGCAACCGGCCATGCGGACGTGCGAGGCGGCGTCACGCCGGCTGGATGATATTTCGGCCCGCATCGGCCGCGTCAGCGACCTCTTGAGGGCGCGCATTTCCATATCGCTGGAGGTTCAGAACCAGGGGCTGCTCAAAAGCATGAATGTGCGCTCCAAGCTGCAAATGAAGCTGTCGGCCCTGGTCGAGGGGCTGTCCGTCTTCGCCGTCAGCTATTACATCTTCAGCTTGGTCAAATACATCATCGATCCGCTCGTCGACCCGCATCTGTCCCATCTGCTTTACGGACCGATCATTTTGGTCATCCTGACAGCGGCGTGGCTGTTCATCACCCACCGCAAAAAATCGATCGGCCACGGCGAGGATTAAGGCTTGGGTGCCGTACCCAATCGCTTGGCATTCGCCATGGCGCGCGAGCGGATCGGTTGCAGGGCTTTCAACGCCGCGGTGGCGGTACGGTCAGACAAGCCCGTCGCGCTGTTCGCCGCTCGGCTCAGGGACCGGCTCAGCTTGGCGTTGCGCGCCATGGCCTGGGGCAGTGAGACACTGGTGGCCAGGCTGAACAGGTCTGACTGAACCGCCGATATTTGACGCCATACCCGCGTGCTCATCAATGGGTTCAGGGTTATCATGGACAGGGCCACGGATTGCAGCGACTCCATGGCCGCATCGACCTTTTCGGCGCCCATCAGGGTGAACTCCGCCGTATCTTTGGCGTTGGGCGGCCAACTGGATTGCGCCATGCGCGAGGTTCGGTGGGTGATGACCTCCGCCGAGGCCAGCATCATGCCGGCAGTTTGCATGCCGAGATCGACCCAGAGGGCGAAGGGATTGAACAGGGAGGATTTTGCCATGGTGGCACTAAGCGCCTTGCCGTATAAGAAAGCCATGCGAAGGGGCGGCAATCCTACAATCGGAAGACGGAATAGCCACTCTTGGGTTGGGCTGTGTTTGGCGGCGGTTCTGTTGCCCGGCATTTCCTGCGCCGCCGCCGTGCAGGACGGTACGAAACCGTGGTCGGATGCGGTCGTGCCCTATCATTTCGATCCCGCTCTCCTAAAACGCGCCGGTGCCAAGGGCGCGAATTGCACAGGATGGCGGACCTGGTCTGTCGCGACATCCGCCGCCAAGGCTTGCCGCGCCATGGACGAATGGTCCACGGAAACAGGCGTGCGTTTCGTTCACGACAAAAAGCGCCTGGACAGCCTGTATATCGTCGGCAGCGTCGATGCTACCAATGCGACGCTGGGGCATTTGCCTGCGTTCAACCAAATCCAGATCGAAGCCAAGGCGTCATACGGTTCGGTTTTACACGAATTCGGTCATGTTCTCGGCCTGATACACGAACATCAGCGGCCGGATCGCGATGAATACCTCACCCTGTCACCGTTTTTGAAAACCTATCTCGATCGGTGCGGTCTGTCGCTCAGCGCTGTCTGCCGTGACGTTCGCAATGCCTTTCCGACGCTTAAGGTCCAGATGTTGTCGCCCTACGATCCCTGTTCCGACATGCATTACCTGGCCAATCAGGCGCCGCGTCATCGTGAGGACGCCCGCTGGTCGCGCATCTTCACCCTGACCGCCAAAGGAAAGGCAGCGCTCAAGGCCTGCCTGCCGCAGTTTGCGGCCAGACCGGCCCGTTGCCGGACGGTCGGGCAAAAATGCGCCATCGCGCGCGATGATGCCGCCATCGTCAGGCGGTTCCAGGGTTTAGCGCCGTCGCGGTGATTTTTCCCGTTGACACGACGGCGGCTCTGCGAACAAATACTGAACGCAGGTTGGGCTGCGGACACTCACCAGAAGGCGGGTAATAGAGACCGGTGCGGACGACGAAACGTCGCGCGGGGTGAGTACCGTCATGAGTAAACTTTACGATTGCTGCTGGGTTGAGCTGGAAGGCCGTCCGCGTCCGGAACTGGTGATCCAGAAGAAGCTGAAGCCGCGCCTCTTTATCATCGGCGAACACCTGTACGACGAAAATTGTAATCCTCTGCCGACCAATCCGCAGGCGCCGCGCGTGCTCGTCATCATGCATCCGCAGATGCGTGGCCGCAGCCGGGCGGGCTGACCGGACGCTTACCGTCTCCTTACGACCTCTCCGGGCATCCTGATTGCGTACTTACTGACGAAACCGCCAAGTAGCGCCTGCATTCAGGAAGGCGACACAATATGGACAGGTTCGACACGACATCCGGCAACGGCGGCGAAACGCATCAGCAGGTGCATCACGGCGGTAAGGAAACGGGTGGCGACGACGCGCACCTGACCACAAATCAGGGCATTCGTGTCTCTGATAATCAAAACAGCCTGAAATCCGGTGCGCGCGGCCCGGCCTTGCTGGAAGACTTCGTGCTGCGCGAAAAGATATTCCACTTCGACCACGAACGTATCCCCGAACGCATTGTTCATGCCCGGGGATCCGGCGCGCATGGCTATTTCGAAGTCACCGATCCGCTCAGCGACATAACAACGGCTGACCTGTTTCAGCGCGCCGGTGAAAAGACGCCGGTCTTCGTGCGGTTCTCGACTGTCGCGGGCGGAGCGGGCAGTGTCGATACCCCGCGCGATGTGCGCGGCTTTGCGGTCAAATTCTACACAAAGGTCGGCAACTGGGACCTGGTCGGCAACAATATTCCAGTCTTCTTCATCCAGGATGCCATCAAGTTTCCCGACCTTATCCATTCGGTGAAGATGGAGGCGGACAAGGCCTACCCGCAAGCCGGGTCGGCGCACGACACCTTCTGGGACTTTGCGTCATTGATGCCGGAAACCACGCACATGCTGCTGTGGGCCATGTCCGATCGCACCCTGCCGCGGAGCCTGCGCATGATGGAAGGCTTCGGCATCCACACTTTCGTCATGGTGAATGCCGAAGGCCGTGAAAGCTTCGTCAAGTTCCACTGGCGGCCGAAGCTCGGTCTTCAGTCGACCGTGTGGGACGAGGCGCTTAAGCTCCAGGCTGCCGACAACGACTATCATCGCCGCGATCTCTATGAAGCCATCGATACCGGCAATTTCCCCGAATGGGAATTGGGCGTGCAGGTATTCGATCAGGCCTTTGCGGACGCGCAGCCCTATGATGTGCTGGACGCAACCAAACTCATTCCGGAAGAGGTTTTGCCGCTGCGTATCGTCGGCCGGATGGTGCTGGACCGCAATCCCGACAACTTCTTTGCCGAAACTGAACAGGTCGCCTTCTGCCCGGCCAACATCGTGCCCGGTATCGATTTCTCCAATGACCCGCTGCTGCAAGGTCGTTTGTTCAGCTACCTCGACACGCAAAAATCCCGTCTGGGCACAGCCAACTTCCACCAGTTGCCGATCAATGCACCCAAATGTCCGGTTATGAACTTCCAGCGCGACGGTCAGTTTCAGATGACTGTACCGAAGGGGCGCGCCAATTACGAGCCTAACTCCCTGGCCGACAATGGCGAAGTGGGCGGGCCGCGTGAATGCCCGATGACCGGTTTCACGTCATTTCAGGGCCGCGCCGACCGCGACGAGCAGGGGCCGAAGCTGCGTATTCGCGCCGAACTGTTTGCCGACCACTACAGCCAGGCACGCCTGTTCTGGCAGTCGCAAACCGACAACGAACGCGCCCACATTGCGTCGGCCTTCACGTTCGAACTGTCCAAGGTTGGCGTGGCGGCGGTCCAGACCCGAACGGTGGCCAATCTGCGCAATGTCGATGAGGATCTGGCCAAACGTGTCGCTGACGGTTTGGGCATAGATCTGCCTGCCGCCAATCCGGCGGCTAAAAAGCCCATCGACATGTCGCCGTCGCCAGCGCTCAGCATTCAGAAGAAGATGCTTGAAACCCTGAAAGGCCGTCAGGTGGGCATACTGATCGCCGACGGTTCGGACGCAGCGGCGCTCAAGACGCTGATCGCCGATATAGAAGGCGAGGGGGGCAAGGCTGTTATCGTTGCGCCTAAGGTCGGCGGTGTCACCTTGAGCGACGGTTCTACCGTCAAGGCTGACGCACAATTGGCTGGCGCGCCGTCGCAGATTTTCGACGCGGTCGCCATACTGCTGTCGGACAGCGGCACGCTGATGTTGTTAAAAGACGGAGCGGCGGTCGAGTTTGTCATGAATGCCTTCGGCCACTTAAAGGCCATCGGTCACACGCCCGAAGCACAGCCCTTGCTCTACAAGGCCGGCGTCGTGCCCGATGCCGGCGTCGTGGCGGTCGACGCGCTAGCGAAGGCTGCGGTCCGTCGCTATTTCGACCGTGAACCGACGGTGCGGACCTTGGCGTAAATCCCCTGTGGCGGGAGTGCCCAGCACTCCCGATCACTCAGTAATCGCGGCTATACCCTCATTTTTTATGTAGATATTTAAGTTACTAAAGTAACTGTGGCCGGGTTTGTCTTAAAAGAAACTGACTCTGGGTCGATAACAGTGTTCGACTCAGTATTTGAGTCGATTTCTGTACGCGCAATCAACCGGACGTATAGGTTGGCGCATTACAAATTGGTAATTTTTTTCCGATAGAGTCCAAACGTAGAAATAAAATTCGGCCAAATAGCGTTGTTCCGGATTAAATTTTCGTAATGTATCGCCAAATTGGTCAAATTTGCGACTAAAATGTCGTTATTTAGCTATACTTTGTCACACAGTTGTGACATTTGAGACTTGCCGCTTGCGGGGTACAGGCTGGCATACGCCTATAAATTGCAAACCCGGAGACGAAATTGAAAAAAGGAACTGCCCGTCGCACGCTGATGGCGACGACGACCATCTGCTCGGCCCTTATGGCCGCGCCAGCCTTCCTCGCCACAATTGCGACCCTTGCGCCGGCCACGGCCGTTGCCCAGGACTACACCTCAGGCGCCCTGACCGGCACCGTCACCGATGCGGACGGTAAGCCCGTATCGGGCGCCACCGTCACCCTGACCAATACCGCGCAAGGCCAGGCCCGTAACCTGACCTCCAACGCGTCCGGCGGCTTTTCGGCCAGCGGTCTGGCACCCGGCAATTACGACATCGTCGTTTCGGCCAGCGGCTACGACAATTACCAGACGAGTGTCAGCGTCGTGATTTCGCAGGAAGTCCGCCTCGAAGCCTCGCTTCAGGCGACCGGCGCTGTCCAGACCGTCGTGGTCAAGGCCAAGCGCGTACGCCAGGACTTCACCAAGACGACGACTGGTTTGACGGTCGATCTCGATACCTTGATGTCGCAACAACCGATCGCACGCAACCTGACGGCCGTGACCATGCTGGCGCCGACCGTTACAAAGGGCAATCCCGGCTTCGGCGACGTTGCCTCGTTCGGCGGTGGCTCGGTCGCTGAAAACGCCTACTATATCAACGGCCTTAATGTCACCAACCCCGACACCTATGTCGGCGGCGCCGATGTTCCGTTCGATTTTTACAAGACCATCGAAGTCAAGACCGGCGGTTATGCCGCTGAATTCGGCCGCGCCACGGGTGGTGTCGTCAACGCCACGACCAAGTCGGGCTCGAACGAGTTCATGTTTGCCGTCCATGGCAACTACCAGCCGTCCGATCTGCGCTCCGAGCAGGCCAGCGCCTATAACCGTAACGGCAAGTTCGCCACGGCCCAGGACAATTCCTTGTCCGTCGAGGCCGGCGGCGCGATCATCAAGGATCACCTGTTCGCCTACGGTATGTATCAAGCCAGCGACACCTACACGACACTGGCCAATACCGAAGCTGGCTACTATCAGAAGACCAAGAATACCGATCCCTTTTATGGCCTGAAGCTGGACGGTTACATCACGCCGACCCAGCACCTCGAACTCACCTATTGGAACACGCGCCGTACCGACAAGATCAACAAGTGGGACTTCGATGATAGCAGCGAAGTTATAGGCGCTCCGAACGGCTATTCGACCGAAGCCCTGGGCGGCGAAAACTGGGTTGCCAAATATACCGGCAACGTCACCGACTGGTTCACCGTGTCTGTTGCCGTCGGCGACATGAAGACGCGGGACAATATTATCCCGACCGACACGACAAGCTATGGCGTCAAGGATCGTCGCACCGACGGCACAAACCCAACGATTTCAGCGCAAAAGAACACCGCCGTCTCGATCGACAATGTCGAGCGCAAGTTCTGGCGCGCTGACGGCGACGTACGCTTCGACCTGATTGGCCGTCACCACGTGCGCTTCGGTATCGACCACGAAGAAAACAGCATGCTGAAGCAGGACTACCTGACCGGTGCTGTGCCGGTTCAGTATAACTTCCGTAAATCAAGTAGCGTTGGTGACTATCTGCGCGTCATCTACGAAAACCTCGGCGGCAATGTTTCGGCCGAAAACCAGTCCTACTACCTACAGGACTCGTGGGACGTTACCCCGAACCTGAACCTGCAGATCGGTGTCCGTAACGACGACTTCAAGCAGAATAATTTGTCGGGTCAGACCTATCTTGACCTCAAGAACAACATTGCGCCGCGTCTTGGTTTCTCCTGGGACCCGACGGGTGAGGGGCAGTGGAAGGTCTATGGATCGTACGGTACAAACTTTATCCCTCCGGCCATGAACCTCGGCTATCGCGGCAAGGACCTGTACTACTATGCGGCCTTCAAGGCGCCGGCGGGTGGTTTCGTACTCGATCCGACGACCGGCTTGCCGCAAGCGGTTGGCGAACAGTTTGCCGAACTCGGGGATGCGCCGTGCCCGACCTCAAACATCACCAGCGCACCAGGCCTTTCGACGGCGCAGGCCGGCTTCGCAGGCTGTTACGTCCTGGGGAATGGTACCCAGGAAGGCGCGGACTCCAAGACCGCGAAAGGACTTAAGGCAACCAAGGAAGACGAAATCGTTCTCGGCACCACCTATCGTGTCAACGATCTGTGGAGCCTTGGCCTCAGCTACACCAACCGTGAGCTGAAGCGCGTGTCCGAAGATTCCGACTTCCAGAATGCGATCATTACCTATCTGGACGCCAATGGCCTCAACAGCTCGACCTACACCGACGGGACCATCTCCAATTCTTACTATGTGTGGAATGTTGGCGATCACGACGTGACGATCAAGCTGAAGCAGCCTCTGGCCGGCGAAACCGAGCAACGGACGATCACGTTGACGGCCGACCAACTGGGACATTTCCACAATCCCAAGCGTGAATATCAGGCGCTGGTGTTCGACTTCAAGCGCGCCTTCGACGGCAAGTGGGGCCTGCAAGGGTCCTATACCTGGTCGAAATCCTACGGGAATTATGAAGGCACGGTGAAATCCGATTCCGGCCTGCAAGCGCAGACCGATGCCGGCTCGACGATCGCCTTCGACTCGCCCGGCTTCGAAGACTACGCCACGGGCCTGCTGCCGAACGACCGTACTCATACCTTAAAGCTTTGGGGCTCTTACGCGATCAACAGCAACTTCATGGTCGGCGCCAATGTGCTCGTCCAGTCGCCGGTTCATATCGGCTGCTTGGGCGTTCACCCGACCGACGACTATGCCTACGGCTACGGCGAAGCTCTGACGCACTATTGTGGTGGCAAGCCGGCGCCGCAAGGCAAGGGGTTGAAGGGCGATTGGCTCAAGACCCTCGACGTATCCATGCGCTATACCGTGCCTGAGAAGTACGCCATGGGCGGGAATCTGGTCCTGCGTGCGGATATCTTCAACCTGTTCGACCAGCATGCCGTCGTCGGACGCTATGCCGAATACGAATTGGATCGTGATTACGGGAACCCGGATAATCTCGACCCGAACTACGGATTGCCGTCGTATTACAACACACCGCGCTATATGCGTCTGGGCTTTGACCTGACCTACTAAGCGCCGACCGCCGGGCGAGGCCTGCATTCGCCCGGCCACCACCCCTTTTGTCCGGTTTGGCTTTCCTCTCCGGGTTGCCGCAGGCCGGATGAAAACGGGGGAGGGTGTTGGCGCGCCCTTCCCAAAACCAGGAACACCCCGCCCTTGAAAAGGGCGGGGTGTTTTTTTATCTCATGACGGACAGACAAGCCCTAGGGCCCGTCATCCGGATGTCCATTCTGCGCGTGTCTCGTAGATGTCGGCGTCCGCCGTGTCGTCCTGATGACCTGCCGCAGAAGGGGTCAGTCGATCATGTCGGCGACAAGGCGGCGCAATTCACGCGGGCTGAAGCCGAGCGTGGTCTTAACCGTGCGCGCGGCCCTGGCCGAAATGACGCGCAGGTCAGGACGCACGGGATAGTTCAGGATTTTGTTTTGGTTTTGCATTGTATGTCTGCTGGCGGTTTGACCCGCGCAGTCCTTTTTTATGTAGGGATAGAATCAGTCCGGCAGCGGTTGAAAACACGCGCCCTGTCACGACTGACCTTCCCTATATAGGCGAAATTCTTTCGCTTTACAAGTTGCAATGGAAACATTTTGTACCCGCCGTAGCGCACATGAAAAAAGCGCAGGCGTTTTGTGCCTGCGCTTCAACTGCGACCATTGTTACGCCAGGCGCTCTATTCGGCCGGGACGTCGATCTCGGACCCCAAGGCCTTGAACTTCTGCGACATCTCGCTCATGCCCGACTGGATATGGCTGTTTTCAATATCGGCCCGCTCATTGTCGGTCAGGCCGGCGGCGAATTCGCGTACCTCCTGGCTGATCTTCATCGAGCAGAACTTCGGCCCGCACATGGAACAGAAATGCGCCGTCTTATGCGCTTCCTTGGGCAAGGTCTCGTCGTGGAAGGCGCGGGCCGTTTCCGGATCGAGCCCCAGATTGAACTGGTCCTCCCAGCGGAATTCGAAGCGGGCGCGGCTCATGGCGTCGTCCCACATGCGTGCGCCAGGATGTCCCTTGGCCAGGTCGGCGGCATGGGCGGCGATCTTGTAGGCGATGACGCCGTCCTTGACGTCCTTACGGTCGGGCAGGCCAAGGTGCTCCTTTGGGGTGACATAGCACAGCATGGCCGTGCCGTACCAGCCGATCATGGCCGCACCGATGGCCGAAGTGATGTGATCGTAACCCGGCGCGATATCGGTCGTCAGTGGCCCAAGCGTATAGAAGGGCGCTTCGCCGCAGGTCTTGAGTTGCTTATCCATATTGGCCTTGATCTTGTGCATCGGCACGTGGCCGGGGCCTTCGATCATGACCTGGCAGCCCTTGGCCCAGGCGATCCGGGTCAATTCGCCCAGGGTGTCGAGTTCAGCGAACTGGGCCGCGTCGTTCGCGTCGGCGATTGAGCCTGGACGCAAGCCGTCGCCCAGCGAGAACGACACATCATAGGCGCGCATGATGTCGCAGATCTCTTCGAAATGGGTGTAGAGGAAGTTTTCCTTATGGTGGGCCAGGCACCACTTTGCCATGATCGATCCGCCACGCGACACGATGCCGGTGACGCGTTTGGCGGTCAGATGGATGTAGGCCAGGCGCACGCCGGCATGGATCGTGAAATAGTCCACACCCTGCTGAGCCTGTTCGATAAGGGTGTCGCGATACACCTCCCAGGTCAGGTCCTCGGCCACGCCATTTACCTTTTCCAGCGCCTGATAGATCGGCACCGTGCCGATGGGGGCGGGCGAATTGCGGATGATCCATTCGCGGATGTTGTGAATGTTGCGGCCTGTCGACAGATCCATGACATTGTCGGCGCCCCAGCGGATGGCCCACACCATCTTTTCGACCTCTTCTTCCATCGAGGAGGTCACGGCCGAATTGCCGATATTGGCGTTGATCTTGACCAGGAAGTTACGGCCGATGATCATCGGTTCGACTTCGGGGTGGTTGATGTTGGCGGGGATGATGGCGCGGCCGCGCGCCACTTCGTCACGAACGAATTCCGGCGTGATATAGTCCGGGATTGAGGCGCCGAAATCCTCGCCGTCGCGAATGACGTCTGCGTCGGCGGCGCGGCGCAGGTTTTCGCGGATGGCGATATATTCCATTTCCGGTGTGATGATGCCGCGGCGGGCATATTCGAACTGGGTGACGGATTTGCCGTCGCGGGCGCGCAGCACCTTGGGGAGATTCGGGAATTGCGGCGCCAGCTTGCCTTCGGAGACATTGCCATTGTCTTCCGGCTTGACCTCGCGCGCCTCGATATATTCGACATCGCCGCGATCGACGATCCACTGTTCGCGCAGACGCGGCAGCCCCCGGGCAATGTCCGGTGTGAAGGCCTCATCCGTATAGGGGCCCGACGAATCGTAGATGGTGAGCGGGGCTTCACGTGCGGTGTGGTGGACGCAGACCTCGCGGAACGGCACCTTGATGTCGGGAAACAGCGTGCCTGACTGATAGACCTTATGCGAGCCGGGAATGGGGGAATTCTCGACCTTGATCGCCTTGGCGACAACGGGTTTGTTCATTGTAAAATCCTTCCAAATTCAGAAGGATCATGCGCGTAGATTGCGGGCGCTCGTGGCTCCGGGCTTATCGGCTATCCGATTGGCAAGGGCCGTCGCGTATCCATCTCCCTTCGCCGGCATGACCCGGATCAGGTTCGGCGGTTTTAGGAGGCGGCATCAAGCCTCCAGTCTCAGCCCGCATAGGCTTGCGGACACTCCGGTGAACTGCGGCGGAGCATAGGGGACCAGGCGGGGGCGTCAAGATGTTTAGTGCGCGCCCGAGGTCTGAGGTCGCGATCTACCTTAAATCTGTGTAATCCCCTTCAACATCGTCTTCGCAATCCCCAAGTCTAAGGTCCCAACCATTGAGAGGACTCCCATGTTCGGCACCCCATCCGTTCCCGTAACCCATCATCATGCCAAGTCGGGCATCGCGGACGATATCGATTTCGACATCAAGGGCCAGGAATTGCAGTTCCTCGAGATCGAACTCGACCCGGGCGAGAGTGCCATCGCGGAAGCCGGCGCCATGGTGTGGAAGGATGCATCGGTCGGCATGACCACCGTCTTCGGTGACGGTTCCGGCCAACAAGGTGGTGGTTTCATGGGGGCACTGCTCGGCGCAGGCAAACGTCTCGTCACCGGCGAAAGCCTGTTCACCACGGTGTTCACGCACAATGGCCAGGGCAAGGCGCGGGTCGCCTTTGCCGCGCCGGTGCCGGGTGCGATCATCCCGATCAAGCTCGATCAGGTCGGCGGCCGTCTGATCTGTCAGAAGGACGCCTTTCTGGCGGCGGCCAAGGGCGTATCACTCGGTATCGCCTTTCAAAAGCGCATCATGACCGGGCTGTTCGGCGGCGAAGGGTTCATCATGCAGAAGCTCGAAGGCGACGGTTGGGTCTTCGTTCAATTCGGCGGCATGGTCATCGAACGCGAACTGAAGGCGGGCGAACAGCTGCATGTCGATACGGGCTGCGTGGCGGCCTTTACCGATACGGTCGATTTCGACCTGATCCAGGCGGGCGGCGTCAAGTCGATGATCTTTGGCGGGGAAGGGGTCTTCTTCGCGCAGCTGACCGGGCCGGGCAAGGTGTGGATACAATCCCTGCCGTTCGCGCGTCTGGCTGGGCGCATTGGTGCGGCGATCGGCGGCGGCGGGCCGTCGCGCGGCGAAGGCTCCATCCTCGGCGGGCTGGGTGATCTGATCGGCGGACGCGGCTAATACCTGATGCGCGGTGTAGAACCGCTTCATTGGTATTCGCCTTTTTTAGCTCAAATGCCGCATGGCTCGCCGCATCGGCGGCGGCGGGCGGTCGCCCTTATAAAACGTCATGGCCAACATCATGGCCAAAACGTCATGAGTTGACGGTCATGACGTTTGTATAAAGGCCATCCGCGCACCCGGTGTGGTTTCTTGCGTAAAGACGACGCTCTGCTAAGGATGACGGTTTCCCCGATTCCACAAGCGTGGGTGCATGTCCGATAATCTGCCGATTTCCGACCAGGAAGCCTATGATCCGCTGGTCCCCGTGCCGGCCAACAAGCGCAAGCTGTCGGCGCTGGATGCCTTTTCCCTGTGGTTTTCGCTCGGCATTGGCCTGCTGGTGCTTCAGGCCGGGGCGGCGCTCATCCCCGGCCTGTCGCTTGTCGAAGCCCTGGCGGCTATCGCTATAGGCTCGTGCGCTGGCGCTGTGCTGCTGGGCCTGGCCGGGGTGATCGGTGCGGATACCGGCCTGGCCACCATGGCCGCGCTGCGCCCGACCCTGGGCGTACGCGGTGCCTCGGTGGCGGCGGTGCTCAATATTGTGCAGCTCGTCGGCTGGGGCGCGTTCGAAATCATCGCCATGCGTGATGCGGCCAACACCCTGTCGCAGAAAACCTTCCATTTTGGCGCGCCGGTCGTGTGGACGCTGCTGTTCGGCGCGGCGGCCACAGCACTGGCCATAATGGGGCCATTGAGCTTCATTCGCCGCTTCCTGCGCAGCTACGGCATATGGCTGCTGCTGGCCGGTGCGGCCTGGCTTAGCTTCACTCTGATTTCGGGCCCTGACCTGACCGCCGCCCTGGCGCGCAAGGGCGATGGCTCGCTGTCATTCGGCGGAGGCATCGACCTGGTCATCGCCATGCCCTTGTCGTGGTTGCCGTTGATCGCCGACTATGCCCGCTTCGGCAAAAGCGCCAAGGGCATGTTTCGCGGTAGCGCCGCCGGTTACGCCATCGCCAATATCTGGTTTTTCGCGCTTGGCGCCGCCTATGCGGTGAGCGCCGCCTACAATCCAGACAACATGCTTTTGTCTGCTCTGGCCATGACTGGCGGCGGGCTTGCCCTGTTGTTCATCCTGATCGACGAGACGGACAACATCTTTGCCGATATCTTCTCGGCCGCCACGTCATTGGGATCGCTGCTGCATTTCCGGATCAAGCATCTGGCGATCCTGTTCGGCCTCGTCTGCACGGCGATCGCCCTCTTCGTGCCCATGTCGGGCTTCATGACGTTCCTTTACGCCATTGGATCGGTGTTTACGCCGCTGTACGGTGTGCTGCTGGTCGACCATTTTCTGATCCGCAAGCGACAGGTAGAGGTGGCTCAAATCCGTAGCCCGAAAGGCATATATGGCTTTACGTTCGGTCTGAACCTGATCGCCTTTGCCGCATGGGTAATTGGGATCGCCACCTATTACATGGTGCTGGCGCGCATGCCCGCGCTTGGCGCGACCCTGCCGGCCTTTTTCGCCGCGGCAGTCGTCTATTGGGTGTTGTCTCTGTTCCGCGTCCAGCCACGTCTGCCGGAGGCCTCTTGAGGCGCTATTCGCCTTACGGTGTTCCTAGCGCGATGGCTTTGGCGGCATGGGACCAAGCGTGCTGACAGCCGTTATCAGCAAACAGGTGTCCGAAGATCGTCAGGGACAGTTGCAAGGCGTCCTTGCCAGCCTGCAAAGCCTTGCCGCAATTATCGGTCCTATCCTGATCCTGAATATCTATTTCTTATCCAGAGATCGTCTCCCCGGGCTTGTCTGGATCCTGGGCGCAGGGCTCTATCTGCTGGCGCTTCCGGTGGTGCTGAAAAGGGCCAATTACCGGTGATCAGTCCGCCGTCGCGTGGAGATTGGCGCGCAACTGCTGCTTCAGCGCGTCCATCTGCAAGGCCAGCCGGTGGGCATCCAGCGGTGAGATGATGTCCTTCGCGCGGACGAAAACTTCGCCTTCTTCCTTGGCGACATGGTGTTCGATGGCAAATTTCAATTCGCCGAACTTTTCCATCCACTCTTCGCTGGAAATCGACAGGCGGCTCATGACGTGTAAAATCGCCTTGATTTCATGATGCTCGTGCTCGGCGGCCTCCAGCCTGTTGTTCATGTCCTGGGTCTGGGTGGCGTGCTCCAGGGCGGCGTAGAAGGTGCGTTCCTCACTGTCATTATGCAGAATTAGTTCGGCTTTTATCTGGTCGAAGAGAGTCTGACGCACGGTGGGGAGACGGATAGCCATAAGCTCTTCCATCAGACCGGCGACCTTACGGTGGTCGCGGATGATATAGGTGTAGATGTCCATGGCTGCGCTCCTTATTCCCAGCCAAAATACGCCTTATCCACATAGGGATAATATGAGGGACCAAACGCACCGCATAAAGAGTCTGTAAATTCAGATGGATGCCACCTTATCCCCAGTCTGTGTAAAATTGGACCTGTGGAAAGTTTTAATCCTTCAGGTGTATGGTGATGGCAAGGCGATTATCGAATCGCGCAGGGAGCATTGCCGGGCCATGGGCGTACGCACGTCTTGCCTGATTACATTGACCGCAGGGCTTACCCTCAGCCTCACGGATTGCAACCGTTTGGGCCTCTGTCACGAAGAGCATCTGAAAACCATTGCCTCGCCAACGGGCCGGTATACCGTCGATATTGTCGCCAAGACCTGTGTCGGCTCATCCGCCGTCAAGGAAGTCGTGTTGCGCCGAACCGAAGGCCTGATGAAGGGCGGCAGGGCGGTCGCCACCTTCGATGATGGCCACCCCGACAGGCCCGCGGATATTTCGGTCGGATGGCGCGGCGATCGCCGCATCGTTATCGCGGCGCATGGCGCCAAGATCTGGTCGTTCCAGCCCAACTGGCGCGATGTCCGCATTATGGAACGATAGGCCGCGCATACGTATTCAACTTCCCAAGGTGGATATGACCTGTCACCCTGCTGAAAAACAGGGAGTTGATCATGTCTTTTACGCGAATGGCGCTCGGCGTCGCCGTCTCTGTGCTCGCCCTTCTGGCGGGCAACGCCCATGCCCAGATCGACGTGTCGCCGGTCGCCGCCGAACACAAGGCCAGCGCCTTGCCCAAGGACTGGAACAAGACTGCCGCCTTTATGGAAATCTTCGTCCGGTCCTATAAGGACAGTGACGGCGATGGCGTCGGCGACTTCAATGGCCTGACCTCGCAGCTCGACTATCTGCAATCTCTCGGCGTCACGGGCATCTGGTTGATGCCGATGATGCCGAGCCAGGACGGTGACCACGGCTACGCCGTCAACGATTATCGCGCCGTCGAGCCCGCCTACGGCACCATGGCTGACTTCGAACGCTTCATTGCGGAAGCGCATAAACGCGGCATAGGCGTCATCATCGATTTTGTTATTAACCATTCGGGCAGTGGAAGCGCCGTCTTTCAGGACGCCGCCCGGTCGCGAACAAGTCCGTACCGCGACTGGTACGTCTTCGCCGACAAGAATCCGGGCTGGTACGACAAGACGATGGCTGGCGTAAGCGGCGCCTACTGGACCGATCCATGGAAGCCGGTGGCGAAAACCGTTCCCGGTGGTGTCGGCCAATATTACGCCGTCTTTTCCGACAGCATGCCCGACTGGAACCTGAAAAATCCGAAGGTCATCGCCTATCTTCAGGACACGATGCGCTTTTGGATGAACAAGGGCGTCGATGGTTTCCGGCTCGACGCCGTCACCATGCTGATCGAGGATGGCAAGAAAAGCTATTTCAATAACCCCGCCAATCCCGGCATTGTCGCCAAGCTTCGCCAGACCCTGGACGAATACGACAACCGCTACATGATTTGCGAGGCGTCGGAAGGCGCGGACATGTACGTCCATGCCTGTAGCGCGTTTGCCTATGGCGTACAGCAGTCAATTGTCGAAAGCGCCAAGACGGGCGTCGTGCAGGCGCCGTTGATCCGCCAGCTTGGCAATCCCAATGAAGCTGTAATGCCGCTGGCCCTGCAAAGCCATGATGCCTATGTCGGAGACCGTCTGACCAACCAGTTCGGCATCAACGGTTTCGCCGGCTACCGACTGTCGGCGGCGATTTCCATCCTGGCCTCCACCACTCCGTTTTCCTACTATGGCGAAGAGATCGGGATGAGCAATGGCGGCGCGCATAACGATCCGGGCCTCCGCTCCCCCATGAGTTGGACGGGATATCCCCGCACGGCCGGCTTCACGACCGGCACGCCATATCGCGACGTTGCGATTAACGTCGCCAGCCAGAATGTCGCCATCGAGACGGGTGACCCGTCGTCCATACTGGAATATTACCGTGCGCTCTATACCTTGCGCCGCAATCATCCGGTTTTCGGAACGGGCCGGCTGGACGTCCAGTCCAAGGCCGGCGATCCGGCGCTGGTTTTCACCCGCACCAATGCTGACGATCAAGCAGCGGTGCTTGTCAACCTGTCGGACCGACCACAATCGCTCACGGTGTCGGTGGGGCAGGGGACGTTCGTGCAGTCGCTCCGGGTGACCGGCGACCCAGCTCCCGAACCGCTGACCAGCCAATCGGGCAAGCTGACCGTCATCGTGCCGGCCCGCACAACTTACGTTCTCACGCCGGTCAAATAAGAGCCGTCATAACACTGTTCGCCTTGCGGCGCAGGGGGGTAGCCAAAATTAAAAATTGGTAACAGTTGCAATTTCTTACACGAATTTGCCACATTCAGGTTGACGGCCTGTCAGGGGAGGGTCAATTCTCCCTCAAAATCTGTTCACTGGAGTGCCGTAGCATGCGCAGGTCGTCCACCCTTTCCACGAAACTTTTGAAATCCGCAGCCGCCGTGGCGTTCGGCGTCGCGCTCGGTCTGGGCGCTATGGCCGGTCAGGCCAGCGCCGCCTACACGCCGCCCGCAAAGCCCGTGTCGATTGCCGACCTGGCTCAATACGATGCCATGACCGGCGTGACCATTTCTCCGGACGGCAAGCACATCGCCGCCCTGATCGCCGTTAAGGGCCAGCAATGGCCGGTCATTTCGATCTGGGACACGTCCGACCTGTCGAAGACGCCGATCTGGATTCCATCTAAGACCCAGCGCATTGACGCGGTGGAGTTCTTCTCAAACGACAAGATCTACTTCCTGACCGAACAGCCGATCACCGGCTATGATGGAAAGCCTACCTTCATCCGCAAGGTCTACTATTCCGATCTTGAAGGTAAGAAGATCGAAGAGCCGTTCCGTATTACCGGCACGCTGAACAAGGATATGCGGGATGCCATGGACCGCGGCGTTTCCGCCAGCATCTTCAATCGCAATCTCTATGACGACACCAAGGTGCTGATGCAAACCGTCGATCCGGATGACGGCGCCCAGAAAATCTTTGAACTGGATACCAAGACGGGCAAGACGCGCACCGTGGCACTGGGGTCGACTGAGTTCAACTACGTCGCCGCCGGTGTCGATCTGGCGACCGGCGAACCGCTGATCAAGGAACAACTGGACACCGTGAACGGCGAGTTCTGGTACAAGGTCTACATCAAGGACAAGGCGACGGGCCAATGGGTATATCAGCCGCCGCTCAGCTACATGGTCAAGGATCGCAAGCTGGTTTCCATCCTGGGTTTTGACACAGATCCAAATCAATTGGTTGTGGCCTCCAACCTCAATGGCGACCATGCCGCCATTTATGATTACGACATCAAGGCGCAGAGCTTCTCGAAGGAGCCCTTGTTTGCCAGTGACCGCTACGACATCAACAATGTCGGTTTCCGCATCGATCGGGCCGCCAAGAAGACGGAAATTTTCTCCGTGCACGTGAGCGGTCCGGCGCCGACGAGCAGCTATCTTGATGAAAAGTGGGCGGCAGCACAAAAGTCCATTCAGGCCAGTTTTCCAGGCAAAAATGTATATTTGACAATAAACCGCGATACCTATGACATAGCCGTGGTGGAAGTCGAAGCCCCGGATCTGCCGCCGCAATATTACCTCTACAAGGACGGTAAGCTTCAGCCGCTGGGTGCGGCTAAGCCCTGGATCGACCCAAAGACCCTCGGCAAGGGGGAATTCGTGACCTATAAGGCGCGTGACGGTCTGGAAATTCCGGCCTTCATTACCTATCCGCCCGGCTGGACCGCCGAACAGGGGCCGGTGCCCTTGATCGTGATGCCGCATGGCGGCCCCTGGGCCCGTGACGAATTTGGCTGGGATGGGGCCGGCTGGCCGCAATTCTTCGCCACTCGCGGCATCGCCGTCATCCAGCCGCAGTATCGCGGTTCAGAAGGCTGGGGCGATAAGCTTTGGAAGGCGGGCGACAAGGAGTGGGGCAAGAAGATGTCGGACGACAATGACGACGCAGCCGCTTATCTGGTTGCTAAAGGCGTTGCCGATCCCAAGCGCCTGGCCATCATGGGCTATTCCTATGGCGGCTTCGCGGCCATCGCGGCCAGTGTGCGGCCGAACAGCCCTTATAAATGCGCCATCGCTGGGGCGGGCGTTTCCAGCCTGCAACGCATCGGCAATCTATGGGGCGACAGTCATATCCAGCGCGACATCCAGGGCAAGACCGTTGATGGCATGGACCCGCTTAAGAATGTCGATAAGGCCAATATCCCCATCATGCTTTACCATGGCGATCACGACCGCCAGGCCGACACCGAGCACTCGCGTATGTTCTACGCTGCTATGAAGGCGGCGGGGAAGGATGTCGAGTACCACGAGATCAAGGGAATGTGGCACACCCTGCCATGGCATACCGAATGGCAGGAGGAATCGCTCGGCCTTATGGAGGACTATCTGAAGTCGCCGAAATGCGGCTTGATCAAGTGATGTGGTAACCGTGTTACATGAATATTTTGTAATGAAACAAGGGCTCCGCAAGCAATTGCGGGGCCTTCGTCATTCGCAAGTGCGACAAAGTAATCACACATACAGATGATCTTTCAAATGAAACCGTTTCGCTATTGCGTCGAATTTGTGTCGGCATAGTGTCACTTTTGTCCGGGGGGATGGCCGCGTATTCATTTGGAGACACTAGATGTCGAAATCGACAATTTCTACTCGCAAGGTTCTGCTGGCGGGTACTATCCTGACAAGCTTGGCCTTTGGTCTGCCCGCCTTCGCGCAAGACACAACCGCCACAACCACCACGCCGCCGACCACTGCCACGCCGACGGATACGACAGCGACCGACAAAACAACGGAAATCGTTGTTACCGGCTCACGCATTCGCCGCACTGAGTTCACCTCGGCGGCCCCGGTTCAGGTTATCACCGCTGAAAAGTCCACCATGGCCGGCATGATCGATGCGGCTCAGGTGCTGCAAAGCTCATCCATCGCCGCCGGTTCCGGCCAGATCAACAACACCTTCACCGGCTATGTCGTTGACGGTGGCGCGGGTATCAACACCCTGTCGCTTCGTGGCTTGGGCGCTCAGCGCACTCTGGTTCTGATCAACGGCCGTCGCATGCCGCCGGCTGGTGTTTCCGGTACGGTCGGTCCCGTCGACCTGAACTTCATCCCGCAATCGCTGGTCGCTCGCTACGAAATCCTGAAGGATGGCGCGTCGTCGATCTACGGGTCCGACGCCGTTGCCGGTGTCGTCAACATCATCACCACCAAGAACTTCGACGGCTTCCATATCGAAGCTTCCGGCCTGAAGTCCGAAAAGGACGGCGGCGATAGCTCATCCGTTTCGGCCATGTACGGCAAGACGCTCGACAAGGGCAGCTTCCTGATCTCCGGCGAGTATTACGATCAACAGGCGCTGACGTACAAGCAACGCGACGGCCTGGCCTGTCCGCAACTGCTCCGTTACAAGACCTCAGATGGTTCGCGCAATGATCGGATCGATCCGCGCACCGGCGATTACAAATGCTACTCCTCTTCCGGGGTTTGGGGTGGCGCAATTATCGACAATATCACTAACGACTACTATTACTATTCTCCGGGGCACACCAGCGGTCCGCTGGCCAACTATTCAGTAAATGACGTTGCACGTGCAGATTACAATCCCGACGCGGCGCTCAATGGAACGGCGATTTCGCCCGTAAAGCGCGCATCGTTGTTCGCTCAGGGCCAGTATCGTCCGGATTGGCTGGGTGGTGCCGAATTATACACCGAACTGATGTTCGGTGAACGCAAGTCGTCACAACGCGATTTCGCACAATTGTTCCCCTATTATTCATCCTTCTCTTCGGTCAACATCCTGCCGTCGCAATTCACGCCGGCGGAACAGGCACTCTACGGCATCGGGCCACATGGGCTGTACGCCCAGCCGGTCAGCATCTATGAGGTTGATTCATCGCAGAAGGTCGATCTGGGCCGTGTCCTCGGTGGTATACGCGGTACGCTGAAGACCTGGAACTGGGATGCATACGTGTCCTATTCGAAGAGCGTTGGCAAATATGACAACACCGCCGTCTACGCGGACCGTGTCAACTGGGGTACAGGCTTCGATCAGAACGCGTTCGTGGATATACCCGAATGTGGCGCTGGCGCGCCTGCCGGCTGCGTGCCGCTCAATCTGTTCTCGGTAACGTCGCAAACGACGGGCCGTCTGAGCCCGGCCGAAGAAGCCTATTACTTCACAGTTGATCACGGCAAAACCGACTATTCGCAGCTGACCGCTGAAGCCACCCTGACGGGTGACATCATGCAACTGCCGGCCGGTGCCCTGGGTGGCGCCTTCGGCATTAGTTTCCGCGAAGACAAGATCAATGACGTGCCGGGTGAACTATCCCGCGCGGGGAATTCTTATAACCGCACGTCTTCGGGCATCACCAAGGGCTCCGATCGCCTGTCGGAAGTCTACGGCGAACTGGAAGTCCCGGTCGTCCGTGGCAAGTTCCTTTTCGAAGATCTCACCCTCAGCCTGTCGGGTCGTTACAGCAGCTATGACTCCGTTGGTGATGCCACCACCTATAAGGCGGGCTTCAATTGGGCTGTAGATAACATCTTCCGTATTCGCGGCACCGCCTGCACGTCCTTCCGCGCCCCGGCCCTATACGAGCTATATCTGAACAATCAGACCGGCTATCTGGGCCAGACGAACGTTGATCCATGTATCAATTATGGTTTGTTAGGGCCTGACGGGGAGTTCAAGACTAACGCCACTATCCGTGCCAACTGCGCCGCCGACGGTATTCCCTCTAACTACACTGGAAACGGTCCGTCCGCTAAAGTTACCACGGGTGGCGGCAAGTACCTCGAGCCGGAAACCTCCTACGCCACGACGCTCGGTTTCGTCGTTACGCCGCCGAACACAGGATTCAAGCTCGCTATTGATTTCTGGAAAACGAAGATCAGCAACCAGATCACCTCAAGCGGTAGCTCTGTTGTTGGCGCCTGTTATGCTCGCCCTGAATTCCGTTCGGAGCCAGGTTTCTGCGATTTGTTTAAACGTAACCCGACAACTCACTTCATCACTGATATCGATGCCAGCTACCGCAACATACCGACTGAGGTTACTGCGGGCATAGACTACACAGTCGGTTACGAGCATGAATTTAACTTCGGTCGTCTGTCGTCCGATGCGCAGTTCAGCTGGTACAAGTACTACAAATCGCAGTCTTATCCCGGTTCGTCTATCATCGACTACCAAGGGACTATCGGTCAGCCTAATTGGGTTGGCGACGTTCAAACTAAGTTCCGCCACAAGGATTGGACGGCGGCTTGGACCGTCAACTACACCGGCGCGGCCTCGAATCTGGGCTTCTATGGTGAAACCGGCGGCAATGCTGCTGGCACCTACACCTACAAGGCCTCGGTGCCGCCGTTCGTGACCCATGACCTGTCGCTGCGTTACCGTGGCAAGCAGTTCGAAATCATTGGCGGCATCAACAATATCGCTGATAAGAAGCCGCCAGTTATCGGCTCCGGTATCTATGCCGGTTCGGCTGCCCGTCTGGGCAACTATCCGTTCTCGAGCCAATATCTGACCGGCATTATCGGCCGTCAGTTCTACCTGAACGTGTCCAAGGACTTCTAAGTCCGAGGACATATAAACGGAAAGCGGCGAGGGCAACCTCGCCACTTTTTATTTCGCGCTGGATATGCGCGGGCACAAAAAAACGGCCGGAGTGATCCGGCCGTTTCCTTTTATATAGGTCAGGCGCTACAGAACGCCAAGCATCTGCGCCACCAACGGATGGCGAACGATATCGGTGTCCTTGAGGCGCACCACCTTGATGGTTTCGACCGCTTCGAACCGGTTCGCCACGTCTGCCAGACCGGAAATGCCGGGTAGCAGGTCGGACTGTGCCGGATCGCCGGTGACGATCATAGTCGAATTCCAGCCCAGGCGCGTCAGCAACATCTTGAGCTGGGTATAGGTGCAGTTCTGCGCTTCGTCGATGACCACGAAGGCATTATTGAGTGTGCGGCCGCGCATATAGCCGACCGGTGCAATTTCGATCAGCCCTTCCTGCATCAACGCCTTGACGCGCTTCATGCTGAGGCGGTCGGTGAGGGCGTCGTACAGCGGGCGCAGATACGGCGCCAACTTGTCTTCCATGTCGCCGGGCAAGAAGCCGATCGACTCACCGGCTTCGACCGCGGGTCGCGACAAAACGATCCGGCCGACCTTGCCGGCCTCCAGTGCTTCCACAGCCTTGGCGATGGCGAGATAGGTCTTGCCCGTACCCGCCGGCCCAAGCGCCAATACCAGATTTTTCTCGTCAATGGCCGACATCAAGGCGGCTTGACCTTCCGACTTCGGCTTTATGGTTTTCACATAGCTCTGGTCGCGGTCCTCATTGGCATGACTGCCATTCCCGTTCATCGGAGACCAGCCACCGCCGACATGAACATTCAACCGGCGCACCTTGGCGTCTGGCTGATATTGTTCGGCATCCAGGGTTCCCTCGCGCATGAAACGCTTGGCGGATCGCTTGGTCATGGGTGTCTCCTTTGAGGCATGAAAAAAGGCGACGCCATGAACGGCTCGCCTTCGGGTAAACGATACAGGATTGGGGAGGAAATTCGGCGACAGACAAGAGAGGCGCCATCGCCGAAAATGGGCGGTGGAGGGGAAGCAAGGGACGAGAACGCTACTCGAATTGCCACATCTACCTCTAAGGCTGAAACCTTATGTTCAGTCAGATTTGGGGAAGTGATTCCCCGTCTCTGACGCTATCTAGATTCGGCTCAGATGGTTAGCGAGAACTTAATGAATGAGCCATTGGTGACAATTTCGCAGAAGCGTCATAAAGAAGCCGTACGGAGATCCTGCCATGGCAATATACAAGCTGGGAGACAATCAACCGGTTCTGCCGGAAGAGGGCCGTTTCTGGATTGCCCCATCCGCGGACGTCATGGGCGACGTGACCCTGGGCGATGACGCCAGTGTCTGGTTTAATGCGGTCATCCGCGGCGACAACGATCCCATAACCATAGGCTCCCGAACCAATATCCAGGACGGTGCGGTTCTGCATTCCGACGACGGTCTGCCCCTGCATATCGGCAACGATGTGACGGTCGGCCACAAGGCGATGATCCATAGCTGCACCATCGGCGACAATTCGCTAATCGGCATTGGCGCCGTCATCCTGGGCCGCGCCACAATCGGGCGCGACAGCATCGTCGGTGCGGGCGCCGTGGTACCGGAAGGCAAGGTCTATCCGGATGGCGTTCTACTACTAGGCGCGCCGGCGCGGGTGGTTCGCGAACTGACACCGGAACAGATCGGCAAGCTGAAACAATCGGCCGCACACTATGTCCGCAACTGGCGCCGGTTCAAACGCGACTTGAAACCTTTGTAGCTGAATCTGACATTTCTGTTATCGCTCTTGATCATTGGGACAAAAACCCAATCTCGGACAGGTATCACCATCTGAGGAGCTGCCATGTCCGCCTTGATCTGTCCCGTCTGCAAGGGTGCCTTTCGTGAAGTCATTCGCGAAGGCATATTGATCGACGTCTGCACGCAATGCCAGGGTGTGTGGCTGGACCGCGGCGAACTGGAAAAACTGATCTCCCTGACGCAGGACTCCAAGGAAATTCCGTTGCCGCCACCACTCCAGCCCCGCCCGCAGTCGCAGCAAACCTATCGCCGCGATCATGACGATGACGACGAGCGCCGCTATGAATCGCGTGATCAGTATGACAAATACGGTCGCAAGAAGAAAAAGAAAGGCTTCGACCTGTCGGATATTTTCGACTTCGGCGATTGAGGCCCTAAGCGCGCTGGCGGGCTTCGGCTATGCCCTTGTTGGCCAACTGGTCGGCGCGCTCATTCATTTCATTGCCCGCGTGGCCCTTCACCCAAATCCATTTGATTTTGTGCGGTTGGCACGCGGCATCCAGACGTATCCACAGGTCGTCATTCTTGACCGGCTTCTTGTCGGCGGTTTTCCATCCGCGCGCCTTCCAGCCGCGAATCCATTCGGTCATGCCTTTGAGCACATACTGGCTGTCGATATAGAGCTTCACATCGCACGGCTTTTTGAGCGCTTCCAGCCCGGCAATGGCTGCCATCAATTCCATGCGGTTATTGGTCGTTGACGGCTCGTAGCCGTACAATTCCTTTTCGTGCAGACCCGACATCAGGATACAACCCCAGCCGCCCGGGCCGGGATTTCCCTTGCACGCGCCGTCAGTATAAAGCGTCACGTGCGCGCGTGGCGTCCCGCTCATCAGGCAACGGCTTTCGGCAGCTTGAACGTCACGGTTTCACGCACGCCATTGCTTTCGATCACCTCGGCGTCGAAGCGCGCCGACACGGCCGCCACCAACCCCTCGATCAGGTTTTCCGGCGCCGATGCGCCCGCCGATATGCCCAACGTCCTGACATTTTCGAACCACGTCCAATCGACGAACGAGGCATCATCGACCAGGTAGGCGGCCTTGGCCCCGGCGCGCAGGGCGACCTCGACCAGGCGCTGCGAATTGGATGACTTGGCTGAGCCGATGACCAGCACCAGATCGCAATCGCCGGAGACCTGCTTGACCGCGTCCTGACGGTTGGTGGTCGCGTAGCAGATATCTTCCTTATGCGGCACCTTGATAGCCGGAAAACGAGCCTGCAAGGCGCTGACGATTTCGGCCGTGTCATCGACCGACAGGGTGGTCTGGGTGACGAAGGCCAGGTTTTCCGGGTCGACCGGAACGAACTGGCGCGCCTGTTCGACCGTTTCGATCAGCTTGACCGTGCCCGGTGGCAATTGCCCCATGGTGCCAATGACTTCCGGGTGGCCGGCGTGGCCGATCAGGATGATTTCGCGCCCTTCGTCGTGATGGCGCTCGGCCTCGACATGGACCTTGGACACGAGCGGGCAGGTGGCGTCGAGGAAGAACATCTGGCGGTCGCGCGCTTCCGCCGGCACGGATTTGGGAACGCCATGCGCCGAAAAGACAACCGGACGGTCCGGCGGACACTGCTCCAGCTCCTTGACGAAAATGGCGCCCAGCGCCTTCAGCCGGTCGACGACGTGCTTGTTGTGCACGATCTCGTGGCGGACATAGACCGGCGCGCCGTAACGCTCTAGCGCACGTTCGACGATCTGGATGGCGCGGTCAACGCCGGCGCAAAAGCCGCGCGGCGTGGCGAGGTAGACTTTCAAGGGAGCGGAACTCATGTCCTGACACATAATCATTTTCGTGCCGCATGGGAATACGCCGCGCCAACTATTGCCGAGCAATCGGTGGACGCGTGGCAAGGGGCGGCATCAACAAGTCACAGGTGATGAACTTCCGCCGCACTTTGGCCGCAACTGCTCCATAAAACCCTTTGAAAAGTGAAATCGAGGCGCTACACATCCTTAACCGATGCGCGCCGCGCTTCGCTCGACCGATTTCTTTGGGGATTTCTCGCCTATGTCCGTTGTTTTGCGTCGTATTCTGGCAGGGGTTTGCCTGGGCGTTTTCCTCAATGCCGGCGCCATGGCCGCGCTGGCTCAGCAGCAGCAAGGCGCCGATGACGACAGCGATACGGCTGCCAAGAAGGCCAAGAAGGACGAAGAGTGGGGTGATCGCTCCCTGCGTCTGAAGGCCGTAAAGGCCGAAGGCCCCTGTCCCTACGTAAAGGTGTTGTACGACGCCGCCCGCTACCACGAATTCAAGGACGACAAGGAAACGACCTCGGCCGCGCAATGGACCGGCGAGATCAACGGCATCGAATCGGAATGCGCCTATAAGGGCACCGATCCGATCCAGGTCGGCATGGATATCAGCTTCTCGCTGGGCCGCGGGCCGCAAGCCGACGGCCAGACCAAGGTTTACAAGTATTGGGTCGCCGTCACCGAACGCGACTCGGCGGTTTTGGCCAAGCAGGAATTCGAACTGCCGGTTACCTTCGCGCCAGGCCAGGACCGGGTGGATCTGAATACCCGTCTTCAGGGCATCTATATTCCGCGCAAGGATATTTCGGTGTCCGGCTCCAACTTCGAAGTCCTCGTCGGGTTTGAAGTCACGCCGCAGATGGCCGCCTTCAACCGCGAAGGCAAGCACTTCCGCTATGTCACCAATGCGGAACAGAAGTAGAGCCTGAAGAACCGTGTCCTGAAGAACTAGGACTTGAAACAGGCAGGCGGCGTGGCGTAAGAGCGGGGACGATTTGTACCCGGATAGACACATGCCCGCCTTCACCGAAGCCTTCACCGATACCCACGATTTCAAGACGCAGTTGAGCGACAGCGCCCAGGCTGCCTTTGTCGCCGAAGGGTTTGACGCCTCGGCGGGTCGCGTGAACGCGTCGGACCGTCCGGATCTGGCCGATTTTCAGTGTAACGGCGCGCTGGCCGTCGCCAAGGCGGCCAAGGCCAATCCCCGCGAGGTGGCGGGCAAGATCGTTAGCCATTTCGCCGACGATGCGCGCCTGTCCAAACTCGAAATCGCCGGGCCGGGCTTTTTGAATTTCACCCTGTCTAAGGACGCCCTGTCCGACCGCGCCAATGTGCTGGCCGGCGATGCGCGTCTCGGGGCACCCAAGGTGGCGCAAAAGCGCAAGATCATCATCGATTTCGGCGGCCCGAACGTCGCCAAGCCAATGCATGTCGGCCATCTGCGCACCGCCGTCATCGGCGAAAGCCTGAAACGCATCCTGCGCTTCCTCGGCGACGAGGTCATGGGTGACGCCCATTTCGGCGATTGGGGCTATCAGATGGGGCTGCTCATCGTCGCCGTGTCGGACGAACAACCCGATCTGCCCTATTTTGACGCCGATTACACTGGTGACTATCCCACCGACGCGCCGGTCTCGCTCGACGACCTGGAACGCCTCTATCCGCTGGCCTCCAATAAGGGCAAGGCTGACGAAGCCTACCGCGACCGCGCCAAGAAGGCGACGCGCGAATTGCAGCAGGGCCGCCGAGGCTACCGCGCGCTGTGGCAGCATTTCGTGACGGTCAGCCGCACCGCCCTGATCCGCGACTATGGCGCGCTCAGTGTCGAATTCGACTGGTGGAAGGGCGAAAGCGACGCCGACCCCTTTATCGAAGGCATGATCGCCGACCTGAAAGCCAAGGGCCTGCTGGAGGCCGATCAGGGGGCGCAGATCGTTCGCGTGGCGAAGCCCGATGACAAGAAGGACGTGCCACCATTGCTCGTCGTGTCGTCGGAAGGCTCGTCCATGTACGGCACGACCGACCTGGCCACCATCGTCCAGCGCAAGACCGAATATCAGCCGGACCTGACCCTCTATATCGTCGATCAGCGCCAATCCGACCACTTCGAACAGGTCTTCCGCGCCGCCTATCTGGCCGGCTATGCCCACGAAGGCCAATTGGAACATGCCGCCAACGGGACGGTCAACGGCACGGACGGCAAGCCGTTCAAAACGCGCGACGGCGGGACGCTGAAACTGCATGACCTGATTTCACAGGCGGAGGAAAAGGCCACGGCACGCTTGCATGAAGCCGGCCTGGGAGAGGGCCTGTCCGAAGCGGCCTTCGCCGACACCGCGCATAAGGTCGCTATCGCTGCGCTCAAATTCGCCGAACTGAGCAACCACCGCCTGACCAACTATATCTTCGACCTCGACCGCTTTATGAGTTTCGAAGGCAAGACGGGGCCGTATCTGCTGTATCAGGCGGTGCGTATGAAATCGATCCTGCGCAAGGCGGTCGATCAGGGCGTCGCCGCCGGTGCGATTACGGTTGGCGAAGCGGCGGAACGCGAACTCGTCCTGCTGCTCGACGGCTTCGACAATGCCTTGAAGGAAACCTACTTGAAGCGCGCGCCGAACATTCTGGCCGACCATGTCTATAAGCTGGCTCAGGGCTTCTCGAAATTCTACGCCGCCTGTCCGGTCCTTGTGGGTGACGACGCGGGCATCAAGGCATCACGTCTGGCCCTGGTCAGTCTGACCTTGCGGCAATTGGAACTGGGTCTTGACCTGATGGGCCTGTCCTCACCGGAACAGATGTAGGCCAGCAGGAGAGGGCTTACACGCCGTCTCCTCTTATGGCTTACCCTATCATATTTACACATATCGGCGTCGGAATTGCTGTTCACTTATACCGCCCTGCTTGCGGGGCGGGGGACTGCACGAAGCGCGCCGCACTGACGGAACATATTCAAGTACTTTCGTTTCCTTCGCGCAAGATGTGGTGGTGGGGGCCTTACGGGCATCTCGAAATACATTGAACAGACTATTGCTAGGGGCCACCTGGGGATTGCGTGTCAGGCGAAGCAAGTCCCCCACCACCACATCTCGCCAGCGTAAACGCTGTCTCGTGCGGTCCCCCGCCCCACAGGTGGGGCGGTATAAGGCACGGTCATCGGTCGCTTTTCGTGTTTTCCATCTTTTCGGGAGCGAGCCATGCTGGCCACCTGCGTAAAACCTGCTGACAAACGCCCGGACTTGCGCTTAACTGTTACCGAAGCGTTAACGGGTGGTGTTGGGTATGTCCAAGGGGCGGGAGACAGGTTCGGAAGGCGGCTTCGTCTGGCCGTTTTTCCGCAAACGCGCCGCCTTCTATTATGACGGCTTCAATCTCTATCACGCCGTCGACGCCTATAAACGCCCTTACCTGAAATGGCTGAACCTGAAAGCGCTCGGCCGCGCCATCGCGCCGTCGTCCGAAGTGGTCAAACGGGTCGTTTGGTGCTCCGCCTTTTCCCCGACCCACAGATCCAAGCTCAAGCGCCACGAAGACTATATGAAGGCCTTGAAAGGGCAGGGGGTCATTTGCCGGATGGGGCACTTTGTCCATGCCATGGACGGCTGCAATGCCTGCGGCCATAAATGGCAGGTAGCGGTCGAAAAGCAGGGCGATGTCAATCTGGCCCTCTCCATAGCCGCCGATGCCGAAGACGATCTCTTCGACGTCTGCTACCTCGTCACGGCGGATGGCGATCATGCGGCGACGGCGCGATACCTAAAGGAGCGCTTTCCGAAGAAGACACTGGTTCTGGTGACACCACCCGGGCGCTATCACAACCGTCATATCGAACGGATCGCTGACCGCTGCATCGATATCACCCCGGCGCATCTCGAAGCGTCCCTGCTGCCGCAGATGGCGAAGTACAAGACGCGTTTCCTGGGCAAGGGCGAGATGGTACCGCGTCCGGAGCTTTACGATCCGCCGCAAATGCGCGAAAAGGGGCATTTGAAGCTGATCGTCAACAATGGCTAAATCGTTCGACACCCGTCTGCATGACCTCCTGGCCACCCGCCTGACACCCGAAGGCCTGGCCGCCTTCGAAGCGCGCGGCGATGACGCCTGGCTGATCGGCGATCTCGATGACGACGCCGTAACGGACTTCTATATAGACGACATGATGACCTTGCTGGCCCTGTACGGCGTCAAACCGCCGGCGGAACAAAAGGTCAGCCCCTTCTGGTGGTTGTGGCCCGACAAATGTCTGGTCTATCGCGATTTCACCGTGGGCGAGTTGAAGACGCTGGTGCAAACCAAGACCTGGCCGGCCGACAGCTTCACCTACGAAGACGTGCCGGTCACGCAGAAGATCACCAGCCTGACCGTCATGCTGGTCTTCGCGGCGCTGGTCATAGGCATTGTAGCGCTGCTCGTCTTCTGGGCGGTACACTGGCTGAACAAATAGGTCGCAGTGGGGCGGGACTCACGCGGACGTGCACGGCGGAAACGATTTATACGCGACGGCTACCTTGACTCTTAACGCCGCCTGCCGCACAAGCGAAAAGACTCGCGGGAGAGAGTGCAGACTCGCACCGCCGAAGGCGCAACCGCCCCGGAAACGCTCAGGCAAAATGGACCGCTCGTCGCATTAAACGCTGGAAAGTAGGGCCTGACGGGCCTTCGCCGAAGGAGCAAATCTCTCAGGCCAAAAGGGACAGCGGGGGCAGAACGTATTCAAACCGTCTGCGAGCCCCCATGTCCGATTCCGAGCTACTCAAGAATACCCCGCTTTATGCCCAGCACACGGCGCTTGGCGGCCAGATGGTGCCGTTCGCCGGCTACAACATGCCTGTCAAATATGATGGCGTGCTGGCCGAACACAAATGGACCCGCGCCGAGGCAGGCCTCTTCGACGTGTCCCATATGGGCCAGGCGCGCTTGCATGGCGAAGGCGCCACCGCCGTGCTGGAAGCCTTGACGCCCGGCGATTTCGGCACCTTGGCGCAAGGCCGCCAGAAATATTCGCTGTTGCTGGCTGAAGACGGCGGCATCCTTGACGATTGGATGGTGTCGCGTCCGGAAGCCGAAGGCTATTTCCTGGTCGTAAATGCCGCCTGCAAGGATCAGGATTTCGATATCATCGCCGACTTCATCGCCAATGATGAAGCGGGCGCCGATGTCGAATTCGAAGTGCTGACCGACCGCGCCCTTCTGGCCCTGCAAGGTCCCAAGGCGAAGGACGTCATGAAAGAGCTGTGCCCCGCGGCCTGCGAGATGTATTTCATGGACTGCGGCACGTTCCAGCTTCTGGGCGAAGTCGCCTATATTTCCCGCTCCGGCTATACCGGCGAGGACGGCTTCGAAATCAGCTTCCCGGCCGACCGCGTCGGCGATCTGTGGGCCGAACTCCTGTCCAACCCCATCGTTAAGCCGATCGGCCTGGGCGCGCGCGATAGCCTGCGCCTCGAAGCTGGTATGCCGCTGTACGGCCATGAGATGGATGCCGGCTACACCCTGGCTGAAGCCAATCTCGGGTTCGCCATGAACAAGTCGCGCCTGACGCGCGGCGACATCCGGGGCATTGACCGCCTCAAGGCCCAGCTTGACGGTGGCCTGACGCGCGTTCGCGTCGCCCTGCGCGTGCTGGAAGGCCCGCCCGCCCGTGAAGGCGCCAAGATCCTGTCCGCCGATGGTGCCGAAATCGGTGTCGTCACATCGGGCGTGCCGTCGCCATCGCTCGGCTATTCCATCGCCATGGGCTTCGTGCCGCCGTCGTCTTCGGCCGTTGGCACCGCCCTCAAACTCGAAACGCGCGGCAAGTCCTACGCCGCCGAAGTCGTCGCCCTGCCGTTCGTTGCGAACGGCTACCACCGCAAGCCTAAGGGTTAAGAAAATGAAGTTCACCAAGGATCATGAATGGGTCGAAGTCACCGGTAACGAAGCCTTTGTCGGCATTACCGCCTACGCCGCCGAAGCGCTCGGCGATGTCGTCTTCGTTGAAGTGCCCGATGTCGGCAAGACCCTGAAAAAGGGTGACAGCTTCGCCGTGGTCGAAAGCGTCAAGGCCGCGTCCGACGTTTACGCCCCCGTGTCGGGCGAAGTCATCGAAGCCAATACCGACCTGTCGGGTGCGCCTGAAACCATCAATGCCGTTCCGGAAGCCGGTGGCTGGATCGCCAAGATCAAGCTGAGCGACGTCGCTGAACTGGACGCCCTGATGGATCGTGCCGCCTACGAAGATTACCTGTCGACCCTGTAAACCGGCGCCCGACGCCTCCGGCCCTCGCTCCGTCTCTGGGGCGAGGGGACCAAGAGTAGGATTAAGCCTATGAGATATCTCCCCTTGAGCAGCGGCGACCGCGCCGCCATGCTGGAAAAGATCGGCGTGGACAGCGTCGATGCCCTGTTCGTCGATGTGCCCCAGTTGGCACGCCGCACCGGAACGGTTGACCTGCCTAAGGTCGCGGGCGAACTGGAAGTCGAAGCGCAACTGACTGCCTTTGCCGAGCAAAACGTGTCACCGGCCAAGGTGCCCTTCTTCGTCGGGGCTGGCGCCTATCGCCACCATATCCCCGCCACCGTGGACCATATCATCCAGCGCTCGGAATTCCTGACCAGCTACACGCCGTACCAGCCGGAGATCGCGCAAGGCACGCTTCAGGTGCTGTTCGAGTTCCAGAGCCAAGTCGCGCGCCTCACCGGTATGCCGGTCGCCAACGCCTCGCTCTATGACGGCTCGACTGCTGCGGCCGAAAGCGTGCTCATGGCGACCCGTGTCACCAAGCGCAACAAGGCGGTCCTGTCGGGCGGTCTGCACCCCCATTACCGCGAAACCGTCGAAACCCTGGCGCACGCCGTCGGCATCGAAACCGAAGCCTGCGCCGTTGCCGTCGATGACGAAGCCGACGTGCTCAAGCATATCGACGCCAATACGGCCTGCGTCGTCGTCCAGACGCCGAACGTCTTCGGCACAGCCACCGATGTCAGCGAAATCGCCAAGGCCGCCCAGGCCGCCGGCGCGCTGCTGATCGTCGTCGTCACCGAAGTCATGTCGCTCGGCTTGTTGAAATCGCCCGGCGAAATGGGCGCCGATGTCGTGGCTGTCGAAGGTCAGTCGATCGGCGTGCCTTTGTCCTACGGCGGCCCCTATGTCGGTCTGTTCGCCGCCAAGGAAAAATACCTGCGCCAACTGCCCGGCCGTCTGTGCGGTGAAACGGTGGACGCCGATGGCGAACGTGGGTTCGTCCTGACCCTGTCCACCCGCGAACAGCATATCCGCCGCGACAAGGCGACCTCGAATATCTGCACCAATTCCGGCCTGTGTGCATTGGCCTTCTCGATTCATATGAGCCTGTTGGGCCAGGAAGGTCTCAAGCGCGTCGCCAAGATCAACTATGCCAAGGCGCACAAGGCAAAGGATGAACTGGTGGCTGCCGGATTCGACATCGTCACGCCGCGCTTCTTCAACGAATTTACCGTCAAGCTGCCCGTTGCCGCCCTCCCGGTGGTCGAGGCTCTGGCGGCGAAGAACGTGTTGGGTGGCGTGCCATTTGCCCGTCTTCAGGACGCGCCGGGTTTTGAAAATCACCTGATCGTCGCCGTCACCGAAACCGTATCCGATGGCGATATAGCCACCCTTGTCTCCGCTTTGAAGGAGGTCGCCCGATGAACGCCGAATCGCCCAAGATGAACACTGTCGGCCGGCCGTCTGCGCCGGAACTCGCCGTCGAAACCACCTCGTTCAAGAGTCTGCTCGGTGGTCGCGGCCTGCTCCAGTCGGAAAAGCTGATCTTCGAAAAGGACGACTATAGCCGCACGGGTGTCGATTTCGCCGATATCGAGATTGACGCCGCCGATCTGGATGGCCTGTTGCGCGACGACCTGTCCCTGCCGGGCCTGACCGAACCGGAAGCGATGCGTCACTATGTGCGCCTGTCGCAGAAGAACCACGCCATCGACCTGGCCCTCTATCCGCTTGGATCGTGCACCATGAAGCACAATCCACGCCTCAATGAAAAGATGGCGCGTTTGCCCGGTCTGGGCGACATCCATCCGCTCCAGCCGGTATCGACCGTCCAGGGCGCGCTGGCGCTGATGGATAGCCTGTCGCACTGGCTGAAGACCCTGACCGGCATGCCCGCCGTCGCCATTACGCCCAAGGCGGGCGCCCATGGCGAACTGTGTGGTTTGCTGACGATTAAGGCCGCGCACGAAGCCAAGGGGCAGGGGCATCGCCGCACCGTCTTGGTGCCGACCTCCGCCCACGGCACCAACCCCGCCACTGCGGCCTTTGTCGGCTATACGGTCAAGGAAGTGGCGCAAACCGCCGACGGCCGCGTCGATGTTGCCGACCTGGCGTCCAAGCTCGGGCCGGATGTGGCGGCCATCATGGTGACCAACCCGAACACCTGCGGCCTGTTTGAACGCGACGTCGTTGAGATCGCCCGCCTGACCCATGAGGCCGGCGCCTATTTCTACTGCGACGGCGCCAACTTCAATGCCATCGTTGGCCGGGTCCGCCCCGGCGACCTCGGTGTCGATGCCATGCACATCAACCTGCATAAGACCTTTTCGACGCCCCATGGCGGCGGCGGTCCCGGCGCGGGCCCTGTGGTTCTGTCTGAAGCTCTGGCACCGTACGCGCCCAAGCCTTGGGTCGTGGCGGGGACTGCCGGTTTCGAGATGCTGGAGCATGACGAAGGCGCGTCGTCGGCCAATTTCGGCCGCATGTGCGCCTTCCAAGGTCAGATGGGCATGTTCATCCGCGCCCTGACCTATATGCTCAGCCACGGTGCAGACGGTCTGAAGCAGGTGGCCGAGGACGCCGTCCTCAACGCCAACTACATCAAGGCATCGCTGCAGGACCTGATGAGTGTGCCGTTCCCCGACGGCCCGTGCATGCACGAAGCCCTGTTCGACGATCGCTGGCTGGAAGGCACCGACGTGACCACGCTCGACTTCGCCAAGGCCATGATCGACGAAGGCTTCCACCCGATGACCATGTACTTCCCGCTGGTCGTTCATGGCGCCATGCTGATCGAGCCGACCGAGACGGAATCCAAGGACGAACTGGATGGCTTCATCGCCGTCCTGCGCGCCCTGGCCGGTGCGGCCAAGGCAGGCGATGTGGCGCGCTTCAAAGGGGCACCGTATCTGGCTCCGGCCAAGCGGCTGGACGAAACCCGTGCCGCGCGGGCCCCGCGCCTAACTTATAGCTAATTCGCGATAACCACCTTTTTATCGCGCCACAGGCGAAGATGGGATGGACTTCTAATACAGTCCATCCCATCTGTATGTCATGACGGTGTTTTTTAAACTGATGATGACTCTATCGGGCGTCGTGCTTATGGTGCTGGGTGTTGTCATCGCGCCCTTGCCGGGGCCGTTCGGCGTGCCGGTCATGCTGTTGGGGCTTATTCTGCTGCTCAGGAGTTCGACCTGGGTAAAGCGGCAGTTCATGCGTCAGGTTCACGCCCATCCCAAATTATTGCGACCCCTGCGCGCCATGCTGCGGCCAGGCGCCAAGGTTGTCGCCATGATGTGGTTGCACACCCTGCGAATCGAGCGTCGTCTGCTGCCCCAAAATCGCCGTTTCATGTATCGCTTCCGGCATGAACTCAAAACGATTCTCGCCGGTCGCCGCAAGGCTCGGCCAAGGCCCGGTCACAGCTCTGGAAAACTCCTGTCATACTAAGTGATGGCTTGGGCGCACCTGCCATCACGCGCCACATCGTATCCTGACATTTCCTTGTCTATAAGGGATTTAAGGCATGTGTCGGCGGGTTTGCGACGTATGTGTACGGGGCGGTTTTCCGTTGGGGAAATTAATTTTCGTACACATTCATCTGATATTCAGCACACGCCTTTACATTGCCCTATTGTCTCTCCATATGGGGCATATCGCGGTGATTTGCTGCGGTGCAAAATCCAGAGTTTTGGGGACGAGACAAGGCGTCCGGTAACGATTATGTCCAGCGAACGTGGCGGTATTCCGCCGGAAAATTCAGTGGTTCAGCACAAGCCCGAAGGTGGCCGTAACTGGCGCGCCTATGCGCGTTCGGCTAAGCGCAGCCTTAAGCGCTTTTCCAAGAAGGTGCTGGGCTGGATTTTGATAGTGCTGGGCTTTATCTGCATGGCGGCTGGCTTCCTGCTGATCATCGTGCCCGGTCACTACTTCCTTGTCGTCGTTGGCCTCATCCTTGTCCTGCGGAACGCCTTCTGGGCGCGCCGCCAATTCATTCATTTAAAGCGCCGGCACCCCAACTGGGTCATGCCGCTGCGCAAGCTGCTCCGTCGTAACCCGCAGGTAGTCTCGGTCTTCTGGCAGCAGGTTCTCAAGTTCGAGCGGATGATCCTGCGCGGGAAGGGGCAATTGGTCGGCATGCGCCGCCGATTTCTCCGCAAGCCGCGCACGGTCTAAACGCAACAGATGATCAAGCCCTCCGGTCCCCCGGAGGGCTTTTTTGTATTCCGCATTGCCCATGCTACCTTGCGCGCGAAACGGGGCAGGGCAGGCGATGGCCAACGAAAAACTGCATATTTTGCTGCATCTCCTGGCGACAACATCGCCATTGGACATTTTCGCCGATCTGACGTTTGCCGCTAAGGTGGCAGTGTTTGTCGTCGCCATCGCTGCGATCTGCGGGATTGTGGTTTTCATTCGTCGCGATATTGGTATTTATTCCAAAGCACTGGCGACGTGCGGGCGAACTGGATTGTTGGCGAGTACCTTTGGTGCAGCTTACTCGGGCGTGAATGCCTATCTCGGTCTTGTCGGAAGCTCTAACCCCCATCAATTCAACGAGGTCGCGCGGGCGATCATTGTCGTAGCATATGTGTTGGTTCCAGGACTTATGGTCTGGCTTTTCGCGCATCTGAGCAATATCGGCGCGACAGCGCTTTACCGACACCCCGATTGATTTCTTATGCGCAAGGCGTCCACCGTACCTTCAATGGAATGGAGGCGGGATGGCCGCTAATTCAAAAACGGTGGTTTATGCAGCGCTGGCAGGCAACCTGCTGGTGGCGGCGACCAAGGGCGTCGCTGCGGCCCTGACCGGCTCTTCGGCCATGTTGTCGGAGGCGGTCCACAGCCTGGTCGATACCGGCAATGAAATCTTGCTTCTCTATGGCATGCACCGCTCTCACCGTAGGGCGGACGCGGCGCATCCGTTCGGCTACGGCCGGGAAATCTATTTCTGGAGCTTTATTGTCGCCCTCCTTATCTTCGCGGTGGGGGCAGGGGTGTCCGTCTATGAGGGTATAACCCATATCCAGGCCCCTGAGCCGATCGACCGGCCATGGATCAACTACGTCGTTCTAGGGCTGGCCCTGGTCTTTGAGGGCGGCTCCTGGTGGGTTGCGCTGAAGGCGTTCCGCGAGACCAAGGGCGATCAGAGCTACCTGGCTGCCATTACAAACAGCAAGGACCCGCCGAAGTTCATGGTTTTGCTGGAAGACACAGCCGCCCTGATCGGCATCGTCATCGCCCTTATCGGCACTTGGACGTCGGTGACCTTCCATGAGCCGCGCTTCGATGGCGTGGCTTCCATCCTGATCGGATGCGTCCTGGCTGCTGTCGCGGTATTTCTGGCGCGTGAAAGTAAAGGGCTGCTTATAGGCGAGCGGGCCGATCCGGCGACCCACGATGGCGTCGTGCGCATCGCCGAAGCCACGCCGGGTGTATTGCGCGTCAATGGCCTGCTGACCACCCAGATGTCGCCCAACGAAATTATCGGCGCCATGAGCCTGGAATTCGATGACAGTCTGAGCCTTACAGAGCTTGAGCGGCTGGTCAGTCGGATGGAAACCGAGGTCAGGGCCAGTTATCCGCAGATCACCTCTTTGTTCATCAAGCCGCAATCGCCCCAGATCTATGACGCTGCCCGCAAACGGATGGCCGCCCAGAACCAACTGGGCGACCCGTCATTATAAAAAAAAAGCCCGGAGCGAACTCCGGGCCTTATTTCAGGATGGTGAGCCGTTTAGTTGAAACGGCCTTCCAGTTGACCAATAGCCTTGTCGACCAGGGTGTCGGTCGTCGTCTTGGCAACGCGATCGAGCAGAACCTGTTCAGCCAGGTTCGCAGCCAGATCGGCAGCGGCCGCCTTGACTTCGGCGGCGGCACTGGACTCGGCCTGGGCGATCTTGCGTTCGGCCAGCTCCTCACGACGCTTGATCGTTTCTTCCAGCTTGCTACGGGCTTCAGCGGCCATGCGGACGGCTTCTTCCTCGGCGAACGCGATGATTTCGCGCGCCTTGGCTTCGGCTTGCTGGCGCTGGGCCTTGATGCTGTTGAGCAGGTCGGTCGCTTCCTGACGGATGCGAACGGCTTCGTCCAGTTCAGCACGAACGGCTTCGCCGCTGGCGCCCCACGATGACCAGATCTTGCCCGGCACGCCGGCAAAGATCAGGATGAGGACGAATACGCTCAGGGCAATACGAACCCAGAATTCGGCGTCTTGCAAAAGTTCCATCGGTCTAGACCTTTCCCAGCGCAGACTTGAGCGCAGCGGCGGTTGCCGCCTTGCCCGTCAGCTTTTCGACCAGAAGCGACGCCGTTTCCGAAGCGATATCGGCGACGTGGCCCATGGCTTCGTCACGCGCGGCACGGATACGAGCTTCGGCTTCGGCCAAACGCTTGCCGAGCTTTTCATCCTCGGCGGCGGTCGCTGCGGCGACCTCGGCGTTGGAGCGGGCGACAGCCTCGGCTGCCAGCTTGCGCGCGGCGGCGTGAGCTTCGGCGGTTTCGGCAGCGGCCTGCTTGGCCTGGGCTTCGGCTTCGTCGCGGTTGGCGCGCGCATTGGCCAGATCCTCGGCGATGGTGGCGCCACGGGTGTCGATCACCTTGCGGATGCGCGGCACGAAGACCTTTGACATCAGCAGCAGGAAGACGGCGAAGATGACCACGAGCCAGACGATCTGACCGGCCCAGTGATCTGTATTCAACTGCGGCAGACCGCCTTCACCGGCCTCATGATGTTCGCCGGCAGCCACCGTTTCAGTGGTCGCTGCGTGAACATCATGCGTCACGGCCTCGTTCGTGCCCGGCACCAGGGTCGCGACCGTGGTCACGCTGGGGTTTGCCGAGAAGGAAGCGCCGGATGCGTCCGTACCTTCAGTCGTAATGGCCTCCGGAGAGGTAGCGGCTGTCATAATATATCCTTGAGAACTTAGTACCGGCGCGGGGAATTCCGCGCCGGGGGCCAGTTTTCGAGATTACAGGGACGGCTTGTTGAAGAGGATCAGCAGCGCGATAACGAAGGCGAAGATGCCGAGGGCTTCGGTCAGCGCCATGCCGATGAAGAGGTTGGTTTGCTGCGTCTTGGCAGCCGACGGGTTACGCAGGGCGCCGACATAGTAGTTGCCGAACAGGATGCCGAGGCCGATACCGGCGCCGATCATGCCGAGGGTAGCCAGGCCAGCGCCGATGTACTTGAGGCCGCCAGCGATGAGGGTTGCAGATGCAGTGTCCATGGGGTGTAAACTCCGAGTTTGGATAGGGACTGATTGAAGTAGAAACTTAGTGGTGGCCGATATTGACCACGTCACTGAGATAAACGCAGGTCAAAACCGCGAACACGAAGGCTTGCAGGTAAGCGACCAGGAATTCGAGAGTCGTCAGGGCGACGATGGTGGACAGCGACAAAGCGCCGATGGCGTAACCGCCGATGCCCATGGCGAGGCCGGTGACGATGAAGCCGGCGAACACCTTCATGACGATGTGACCGCCCAGCATGTTGCCGAACAACCGGAGCGTCAGGGTGACGGGGCGCATGACGAAGGCGATGACTTCGATCGGCACCAGGACCAGAAGGATGTACCAGGGCACGCCCGACGGCACGAACATCTTGAAGAAGCCCAGGCCGTTGCGGATGAAGCCGACGCCGAGGACCAGGAGGATGGTCATGGCGGCCAGTGTCAGGGTGACGGCGATCTGCGAGGTGGCCGTGAAATAGGTGAACATACCGACGAGGTTACAGCTCAGGATGAACAGGAACAGGGTCAGCACGTAGGGCAGGAACTTGCGGCCTTCGTGACCGATGATCGAATCGGTCAGGTCGTCCATCAGGCCGAAAATGCTTTCGGCGACGACCTGGCCACGACCGGGGATGATGCTGGCGCGGGCGGTGGTCAGGGCGAAGAACAGCAGCGTCACGCCGACGGCGATCAGCATGGCCAGGACCGAATTGGTCAGCGACAGGTCGACATGGACACCGCCCACTTCGAAGACGGGCCCCTGGACGATGGTCTCAATCTTAAACTGGTGTAACGGATCGGCCATAAGCCCCAAAACCTCTTTAGACAATTTCAGCCCCAACCGGGGCGAACCAAATTCTTACAAAGCTACTTAGTATCCTGACCAGACCGGACGACCGCATAGACCGCCACAATCATGCCCAAAATACCACCGATGATAATCCCCCACGGACGCGTGTGGAGATATTCATCGCTGAGCCAGCCCAGTCCAAGACCGCCGAGAATACCCCCGATCAGTTCGCCGAGGGCTTGGTAGCCCTTATTGGCGCCGACTTCACCGCTGTAATCCGGCGTTTCACGCTTGCGCGCTTCGATCGCCTTCAGCCGTTTGTCGAGGTCGTTCAGTTCATCCTGATCCGACCTATCGGGTGGTTCATCTGTCACGTTCAGCACCTGGCAGGCGGAATAACGGGTTGCTATTCCGGCTTCGAACGGCGCGGAACCTACTCAGTTGAGTCTCAAAGGTCAAGCAATTGGGGCCGATAAAACGCATCCCCTTGAAAATAATCCGCAAACAGCGCTGTCATGAGATTTCATGCTTGTGTGTAGTGTAGCGCATCTCGGTGTTATAAAATCACTATTCGGGTATAGCTAAGAATAAAATCGTGCAAAATGCCGCTAATTGTTCGGATAGATTGGCGTGCGCTGCGGTATCATTCAACGCAGTGACGCTTTATGCCACGTTTTCAGCGACCAGGGCTTCCGCCTGCGACAGATCGACGCTGACCAGCTGCGATACGCCGCGCTCTGACATGGTGACGCCGAACAGGCGGTCCATGCGGGACATGGTAACCGGGTTGTGGGTGATGGCGATGAACCGCGTCTTTGTGCGGCCGCGCATTTCGGCCAGCAGGCGGCAATAGCGGTCGACATTGGCGTCATCGAGCGGGGCATCGACTTCGTCCAGCACGCACACCGGCGCCGGATTGGCCAGGAAGACGCCGAAAATCAACGCCGTAGCCGTCAGGGCCTGTTCTCCGCCGGACATCAGGCTCATGGTCGACAGGCGTTTGCCGGGCGGGCAGGCGAAGATTTCGAGGCCGGCTTCGAGCGGATCGTCCGATTCGACCAGCCGCAATTCAGCCGATCCGCCGTCGAACAGGGTGACGAAAAGCGTCTTGAAATGTTCATTGATGATTTCGAAGGCGGCCAGAAGCCGTTCGCGGCCTTCGGCATTCAACTCGTCGATGCCATCGCGTAGTTTAGCGATAGCGGTGGTCAGGTCAGACCGTTCCCGGCTGAGCGTATCCAGGCGGCCTTCATATTCGGTGGCTTCTTCTTCGGCGCGCAGATTGACGGCCCCCAACTGGTCGCGTTCGCGCTCCAGGCCGGACAGCAGCGATTCGGCCCCCGACGCGTCGGTGGGTGTGGCGATAGCCTCTTCCTTCAACCGCTTGCCCAGGTCGTCCGGCGATCCGCCGGTCTGGTCGAGAATCATCGCCTCGATTTCGCCGGCCTTGCCCTGAATGGCTTCCAGTCGGGCGGCGGCGCCGGCGCGTTCTTCACGGGCGCCGGAGGCTTCCTGTTCCAGAATGCGGACATTGATGTCGGCGTCCCGGCGGTCCGCTTCGGCGGCGTTCAGCTTGTCGCGCGCTTCATTGAGACGCTTTTCGGCGGTTTGCAGCGAATCGACCAGAGCGATGCGTTTGCTTTCGAACTTGCGTGGTGCCGACTGGGCGGTCTCCAGCGCGACGCGCGCCGTCTCCTGATCCCTTTCCAGCTTCAGCAGCCGCGCGGCGGAGTCCTGGGTGCGGCGCGACCATTCTGTCAGTTCGCGCGTCAATGTCCGTTCGCGGCCTTCGCGCGCCTGGCGGTCGCGGATATCCTGGTCCAGGTCGGCACGCGCCCGCATGACAGCCTGGCGGTAGGTGTCGGCTTCGGCGCGGGCGGCGTTCATACGGGCCTTCATGCCCTCTGTATCCAGGGCGTCGGACTGTGCGGCAAGCAATGTATCATAGGCTGCCTTGGCTTCCGCCTGTTCACCGGCGAGACGGGCGAGGGTGGCCTCCAGCCCTTCGAGGCGCGCTTCGAACTGGGTTTGGGCACGCAGGCGCTCATCTAGCGCGGTCTGGCGTGAACGAACCGCGCGTTCCAGATCGGGCAGGCGATTGCGGGCGGCCCGCAGGGCATCTTCGTGGCTACGTTGGGCGTTCGCCGCATCGGCCTGCGCGCTCTGGGCGGCGACAAGCCTGGGCTTCAGCGCGTCGATTTCCGTTTCCAGCTCATCGTGACGGGTTCGTTGGGCCAGTCGTACGGCGGCGGGCTTCGGTGCCTTGGCGCGCACGATCAGCCCGTCCCAGCGCCACAGGTCGCCCTCACGCGACACGAGCCGGCCACCGATCGGCAGCAAGCTTTGCAGCCGGTCTCCGTCCTCGCGCGATACGATGCCGACGGTCGATAAACGCAGGCTAAGTGCTGCCGGCGCACGGACGTGATCGCTCAGCGGTGTCACACCCAACGCGGCCATGTCGATGCGCTGGGCACGGCTTTCGAAGTCCTCGCTCCAGAAGGCCAGGGCGCTTTGCACATCCTTTTTCGACAGGCTGAGATTAAGGTCGTCGCCCAGAGCGGCGGCCAGGGCCAGTTCATAGCCCTTGTCCGAGCGTACCTGGTCGAGGACAGGGACGCCGTCCTTGCGATTGCCCGCCAATATCTGCGACAGACCGCGCGCCTCGGCCGTCAGTCGGCCAAGCTGGTCTTCGATGTCGCGGGCGGTTTTGCGTGCCTGGGCCTCGGCATTGATCAGGGCCACACGGCCGGCATCGAGGTCTTCGACGGTCTTGCGGCCTGCGTCGAGATCGGCCTGCGCCTGCACCGCCTGGGCTTTCAGGCCCTCGACCGCGCCATAGTCGAAGCTGCCCAAGGCCTTGCGGTCATTCTGCGCCGCTTGGAGCTGAGCGTTCAGGCGGTCGAAGCGCGATTTGGCTTCGGTCAGACGCGCGGCCTCCAGCCTTGCGCGCTCGACCACCGCCGCCTGCTCAGCGGCCACGATTTCAATGGCGTGATCCGCCTTGACCCGCTTGGCTTCGGCCGCTTCGACCGCCGCTTTTAGTTCCGGTTCGCGTGACGGTGCGGCGGCGATCTCTTCCTGGACCCGGGCCAATCCCGATTGCAGCCGTTCGACCTGCACCGAGCCGTCCGACGACAGATCGACTTCGCGCTGGAAATCGGCCCTGAGCCGGGCAATGTCGCCTTTCAGCCGCTCGATCTCCGAGGCGGCTTGCTTTTCTTCGAGGTCGAGCCGCTCCTTTTCGATATTCAGGCGGTGATTGACCGTGGCGGCGACGGCTTCTTCCTCACGCAGCGGCGGGATGATTTCGGCGGCCTTGAGCGCCGCGGTCTGGCCGACGGATGCGGCGCGGGTCGTGGCTTCGACGCGGGCCGACTGGGCCTGCATGTCGCTGACCGCACCTTCCAGAAGGGCGCGGACCTCCAGCCATTTGGCGTGCAGGATCGCCTTTTGCAGGGCGCGGATTTCGGCGGAAATCTTCTTGTACTTGTCGGCCTGGCGCGCCTCGCGTTTCAGCCGCGACAGGGCCGAATCCAGTTCGCGGGCGATGTCGTCCAGCCGCGATAGGTTCTGTTCCGCCGCCGACAGACGCAGTTCGGCTTCGTGACGGCGGGTATGCAGTCCCGAAACACCGCCCGCTTCTTCGAGCACGCGCCGCCGGTTTTGCGGCTTGGCGGCGATCAGTTCGGAAATCTGGCCCTGGCGGACAAGGGCCGGTGAGTTGGCGCCGGTCGAAGCGTCGGCAAACAATAGCTGTACGTCGCGGGCGCGCACTTCCTTGCCGTTGATGCGGTAAGACGACCCTGCGCCACGATCGATGCGGCGGGCGACGTCGAGCACCGGCTGGTCGGTGAAGGGCTGGGGCGCCAGACGTTCGGCATTGTCGATGGTAAGCGTAACTTCGGCCCAGTTACGCGATGGCCGCTTATCCGATCCCGCGAAAATGACATCGTCCATGCCGGCGCCGCGCATGGCCTTGGCCGAGGTCGCGCCCATCACCCAGCGCAAGGCTTCCAACAGGTTCGACTTGCCGCACCCGTTCGGTCCGACAATGCCGGTCAGGCCTGGATCGATGCGAAACTCGGTCGCATCGACGAAGGACTTGAAACCCGAAAGCTTGATCTTCTGAAACTGCAAAGGTGGGCCCAATTCGCCTTTTTGGCGCGCAATGACGATTCTTCCACCTTCATAGCACGAAGGCGGGCGTCAAGACACTTTGCGGGAAAGGGCGATGATTTCTGTGGACAGGGGCCGGGTAGGTCAGGTTGAGCTATTTCGATGCGTCGGCGATGGCGGCTTCCACATCCTTCATTTCATAGGTGTTGACACGTTTGCCATTGACGAAGAAGGTCGGCGTGCCGCGCACCCCATCTGCCGTCATATGGGCGCGCATATTGTTCATGAAGTTGCTGAACCCCGGACCGTCCATGATACAGGCGTCGATGGCTGCCTTTGACATGCCGGTCTTTGCGGTCACATCGGCGAAAACGGTACCGATCTGGTGGCTGCCGTAATAGGTATCCTGACCCTCGAAGAAGGCATGAACGACCGTGAAATAGGGCGTCGCGTCGGCGGGCGTCTTGCTCTGGGCGACGGCGCAGCGACCGACCAGGAAGGCTGACAGGGCGTATTGCTGGGGCTCGGTCAGGACCTCACGGAAGATGTAGCGGACCTTTCCGGTCGCCAGGTATTTCTGTTCGAAGGTCGCCCAGTTTTCCTTGTTCCAGTCCGCGCAGTGCGGGCATGAGGCGGAGGCATATTCGATAACAGTCACAGGCGCATTGGGGTTGCCCAGACTCATATCGGGCAAGAGGCCGGGAGCGGTCGCCGGAATAACGGCGGCGGGAATGGCTGCCTTTTTCATAACCGCCTGTTTCACAACCGCCTGGGCGGCTGGCTTTGGGGCCGGTTTATGGGCGGGCGTCGCCGCTAAAGCCTGTCCCGCTATGAGCCCAAAGGCGATGACCGCCATCCCCAGACGCTTCATATTATTTGCCTTCCAGCAGCGGTTTAAAGGCTGCGTCGAAATCGGCGATCGTGCCGGTCTTGCGTTCGAATTTCTTGCCATTGATGAAGAAGGTCGGCGTGCCTTCGACGCCGTCTTCCTTCAGGTACTTGTCGACATTGTTCTGAATGCGCTCAAGCCCCTTGGGGTCGGTGACGCATTTGTTGAATTCCTTCTCCGTCAAGCCGACAGACTTGGCGATGCGCTGAAGGACCGGCAAGGCATTGGTGGTGGTGCCGTCGCCGAACATCTCCTGCTGGGACCGCATGATGGCGTCATTGACCTTGAAATAGTTGGCCTTGCCCGAGCAGCGGGCGAGCAGGATGCCGGCGGCTGAGATGTCGCGCGGTTCGGTGAGGAATTCGCGGTAGACATAGCGGATCTTGCCCGGTGTGATGTACTTGGCCATCAATTCAGGCATGACGTCCTTGTTGAACTCAGCGCAGTGTGCGCAGGTCACCGAGGCATATTCGATCAGCGTAACCTTGGCATTATCCGGCCCCAGGCTCACATCGCCGTCACCGACAGGCGACACCTTGCTGCCGCAGCCGGCCATGAGGAGCAGGGCGCCGACACCGGCGATTTTCAGTAACGTCTTCAACATGGGAGGTCCTTACTTGCCGGCCAGCAGGGGTTTGAAAGCGGCGTCGAAATCGGCGATCGTGCCTTCTTTCAAGGTCAGCTTCTTACCGTTGGCAAAGAAGGTCGGCGTGCCGGTGATGCCATCCTTGGTGAGGTATTGTTCATTGATGTCGCTCAGGCGTTTGAGCGCGGCCTGATCGGTGATGCACTTGTCGAAATCGGCTTCGGACAGGCCGACGGACTGGGCGATGTTGAGCAGGACCGGGCGCGCGTTCTGGTCGTTCTCACCCGTGACATACATCTGCTTCTGGCCGGCCATGACGGCATCGATGACCTTGAAATACTTGTCCTTGCCGGCGCATTCAGCCAGACGGTGCCCCGCGGCGGCAACCGTGGGCGCGCCCGTCATCATAGGACGGTAGACATAGCGTACCTTGCCAGTATCGATATACTTGGCCTTCAAATCCGGCATGACCGTTTCGTTGACGTGGGCGCAGATGGGGCAGGCGACCGAGGCATATTCGATCAAGGTGATGGGCGCATTGGCCTGGCCCATCGACATTTCATCGGCCCCCACCGTGCTGGTCGACGCGGTTTTGCTGCATCCCGTCAGCAGCGCCAGGCCGAGGACAGTCGCACCGGCAAAAGCGCCGCAGGATTTAACGGAAAGAGTTTGCATTATCTTAGCCCCGGAACATGTCTGGTTGCGTCCGAGTCCGAGCGGGACTCGCACCTATAATCTACGGCCTTTTTAAAGCGTTCCTTTGCGCTGTAAATATGGCACGTCGCCTTACTTCATATTTTCGCGTTTAAGCACAGAGCGACCGAGCTTCAGCAAGGTCTTTTTCAGCTTGTCGTCGGTCACGTCGGCCAGGGAGTGTTGCAGGCTCAATTCTTCCTGCGCCGACAAAGGTTTTGGCCTGACGATAGGTGCCGTCGTCTTCGGTTGGGCCATAACGCCCTGGATGATGCGTATGCGCTCAATCGTCCGCGCGCCGAGGAAGAGGTTGATGCGGTCGATGAGTGTCGAGGAGTTGTGGGTGATCAAGGTGGCGTGGGTCGAATTGGCGACGCGTATTTCCAGCGCGCCACTGGTCGATTGGCGGCCCTTTACGATGCGGACGGGTTCGCTGAGCTTGGCCAGGTTTTCGCCGACAATCTCGTTCCAGCGGTTTTTCAGCTTGCCCGATCCGTCGTCCATGGCTTCGAAACGCGATTGCAGGCTTTTCAGAAGGGGCTGAACCTGTTTTTGTACGGCTGGCGGTGCCTTGGGCATACGCCGAGTGCGAGTCGTGCGTAAGATGCGCACCGATTCTTCCAGGGATGGCAGTTCGCGTTTCATGTCGACGATTATACTGAAGGACACGGCGCTTGTCGCGCGTTTAAGGGCCGGTCTTCTTGATTGGTACGATCGCCATGGCCGAAAGCTCAAATGGCGCGAGGGCGGGCGGGATGCCTACCGCGTCTGGCTGTCCGAAGTCATGTTGCAGCAGACGACCGTGCCGCACGCCACACCCTATTATGAAAAGTTCCTTAAGCTGTGGCCGGGCGTGCGCGACCTGGCGGCGGCCGACGACGGTAAGGTGATGGCCGAATGGGCGGGGCTTGGATATTACGCCCGGGCGCGCAAGCTGCTGGAATGCGCCCGGACCGTCGTGCGCGACTATGACGGCGTCTTTCCTGCCAGCGAAACGGAACTGCTGAAACTGCCCGGCTTTGGCCCCTATACGGCGGCAGCGGTCGCGGCCATCGCCTTCGGATTGCCCGCCAATGTGGTAGACGGCAATATCGAGCGGATCATGACACGGCTCTACGCCATCGAAACGCCGTTGCCGGCGGGCAAGGCCTTGGTGCGCGATGCGGCGGCGCAATGGGTAGACGCAGTGCGCGCCGGGGACTGGCCGCAGGCCCTGATGGATATGGCCAATCTGATCTGCCGGCCGAAATCTCCGGCCTGTGGCGAATGCACGCTGAGCGTAGCTTGCACGGCCAAGGCGCGCGGCGATCAGGAGCGGTTTCCGGTCAAGCTGGCCAAGGCGCCAAAGCCCCGTCGTCATGGTGTCGCCTATGTCATGCTGAATGGCGACCGGGTGATCGTCGAGCGCAGGCCGGACAAGGGATTGCTGGGCGGCATGCTGGGGTTGCCACATGCCGAATGGCGCGCCGAGCCGTACGGCGCGCCGGAAGTGCGCTGGCGCCTGGCCGGCAGTTACGAACACGTCTTTACCCATTTTGCTCTGACACAGCAGGTGTGGGTCAAGGCCGTGTCCGAGGCTGAGGCGACGGCGCTGCTGCGCGATAATAATGCCTGGCAATGGATGCACGTCGGCGAAAAGGCTCTGCCGACCGTGTTTGCCAAGGCGCTGAAACTGAAAGACGCCCGCGTGGAGCCCGATCTGTTCCGATAAAAGACGCTGTCCCGCCGGGTTTTGACAAAAATGTCAAAAACTTCTACCCTGCCGACAAAATAAACAGGCAGGGAAATGGTTATGCGTCGCTTCGTGAAGGTCGGGGCGTTATGCCTATTGTGCTTTGGCGGCTCGCCCGCCTTGGCGGAGGACTATGTCGATCTGTCCGACCTGATCTTCTATTATCGCCCCGAACAGACGCGCTACCGCCCCGATCACATTGATGCCACGGACAGGGATACGGGGCAAAGCGTCACGCTCGTCTGTTCCATCACGCATTCCGGCCATCTGGCCGATTGCGAGCCTGCGGGCGAAGCGGATGCTGAGACCGGCTTTGTCCGCGCCGCCATTCGAAATGTCGAAAGCTGGATCGTTGCGGACTATACCCGGTCCGGGAGCCCGACCGAGGGGCGTCAGGTCTGCGTCACTGTGCGTTTTGACCTGGCCGTCTGACACCTGTCAGTATAGGCATATGAAAAGAGCACGGACGCCGGTCCGTGCTCCTGGTACCGCGGAAGCGTATTTCCGCTTTAGTGTCCTTGGCGGATACGTGAGCGCAGATCGTCGATTGGCTTGAGACCGGCGTCGGACTTGAAGCGCCAATAGGTCCATCCGTTGCAGGCCGGGCTTTGTTCCATCATCGCGCCCATCTTGTGGATGGAGCCGGACAGATCGCCATGCACCAATGAGCCGTCTGCCCGAACGCGGGCGGTCTTCTGACCCTTGGGGCAATACAGCGTATCGCCGGGGTGGATAAGGCCGGCTTCGACCAGGGCGCCGAAGGGCACACGCGGTTCGGCCTTCTTGGAGCCCATGACGGCCAGATCGGATTCCTTGGCCGGGACAACGCGGGCAATGCGTTCGGCCGCCAGCTTCTGATAGGTGGGGTCGCGTTCGATGCCGACGAAATGGCGGCCGAGCCGTTTGGCGGCCGCGCCGGTCGTGCCTGTCCCGAAGAAGGGATCGAGTACGACATGGCCGGGCTTGGAACAGGCCAGCAGGACGCGGTACAGCAAAGCTTCCGGCTTTTGGGTGGGGTGCGCCTTGTTGCCGTTCTCGTCCTTCAGGCGCTCATCGCCCGTGCAGAGAGGAATGGTCCAGTCGGAGCGCATCTGCGTGTCTTCGTTGAACGCTTTCAGCGCGTCGTAATTGAAGGTGTAGCGCTTCTGGCCCTTGGCCTTGGTCGCCCAGATCAGGGTTTCGTGCGCATTGGTGAAGCGCGTGCCCTTGAAATTCGGCATGGGGTTGTTCTTGCGCCAGATGACATCGTTCATGACCCAGAAACCCAGGTCCTGCATGGCGACGCCGAGACGGAAGATGTTGTGATAGGAGCCGATGACCCAGATGGCGCCGTCGTCCTTAAGGACCCGGCGGCATTCGCGCATCCATTCGCGCGTGAACTTGTCATAGGCTTCAAACGACGCGAACTGGTCCCAGTCGTCATCGACCGCGTCGACCTTGGAGTTGTCCGGACGCAGCAGGTCGCCGCCGAGCTGAAGATTATAGGGTGGATCGGCGAAAACCAGATCGACGCTGTTGTCGGGCAGTGATTTCAGCACCTCGATGCACTCACCGGGGTATATGGTGTCGAGCTTGAGCGGCGCCTGCATGACGGGGGCGGACTGGAGGGCGGTCGATTTGCGCAAGACGTAGATCCTTCTGACACGGGTATCGGGCCCGTTTGGGGCCGCAGGGCAGGTAACTCCCTGAATCCGTTCACTAGAATCAGTACGCAGTTAATGGGTGGTTAAATTAACCATGTTGGCGAATCGGTCGGATTCACTTTTTTACGAGTGAGTCCGAAAAGACTCACTTTTGCCCCACCCGGCCGTGTTTGGGGTTATTCGGCGGGGATGCCCGGCTCACGTGACAGGTCGCGGATGGTGGCCCAACTGGTGCGATGAATGGGCGAGGGGCCATGCAGGCGCAGCGCTTCGAGATGGGCGCCGGCCTGGTAGCCCTTATGCTTTTTGAAGCCGTAGACCGGGTAGGTGATATCCATTTCGATCATTATACGATCGCGCGCGGTCTTGGCCAGGATGGAGGCCGCCGCGATCGACAGGGAGCGTGCATCGCCGCCGACAACGGCAGTGGAGGGAATATCCAGCTTCGGGCAGCGATTGCCGTCGATCAAGGCGTGATCGGCGCAAGGGATAAGCGCTTCGACTGCCCGTTTCATACCTTCCATGGTGGCGGCCAGAATATTCAGGCAGTCGATTTCCTCAACCGACATGGTGATCACTGACCAGCAAATGGCGGCTTCCTTGATCAGCGGCTCCAGTTCGAAGCGGCGCTTCTCGGTCAAGGCCTTGGAATCGTCTATGCCGTCAGGAATGCGCGCGGGGTCCAGAATGACGGCGGCGACGCACAAAGGGCCGGCGCACGGTCCGCGTCCGGCTTCGTCGACGCCACAGATGCGTCCGTTCAGGGTGGTTTCGAAACTAAAATCGGCCATGATGACTCGCTCATAAACCGCTTTGCGGCAAATGTTGAGAGCCTTTAGCGCCTCATGATAGGAACCAAATGGCCTTTTTCGGCCACTCGACTAGCGGCGTTTCCCAAAGGTCGGCCGGGCGGCTGTGCTGGACGGGGCCGTGGGGCGTGTCGGATAGGCCGGGCTTTCTATGACCGGTGCGACGGTCCGCATCTGAGTCTTGCCCGCAGGACTGAAATCGAACACGGGGGTATGCGGCGCGTCGCCCTTATCGTGACTTTCGCGTGTGGCCCGTTCATGAGCGGGGCCTTCGAATACACGGGCGACCTCACTTCCATCACCCTTTGGATCAGGGCCAAAGCGATTGCTGCCTTGGGTTCCGGGCAGGATATGGAAGACGAAGGTGACTGTCGCTGGCGCCATATAGGCAAAAAGAATCCAGATCTGGGGGGGAATGGCGTGCGGCGAGGTCCACGCCTCGCTGGCTGGCGTACCGCCGTTGACGTGGTGCAGGCCCGTCATGAATGTCGCGCCAAGGCTAACAAAATAGACCAAAAGGGCAATGATGACGGCGGCGGGCGCAAGTATAACCCACCAGCCCGTCCGATCAGTGTCGTGAAAGCGCCGAACGGCGACCGCGATGGACGGGATGAGAATTGCGAGCGAAAAGAGGCCTTGGAACAGGACGATAAACCTGTTCCCGCCGGAGAGTCTCAGAACTTCGAAAATGACACCAGCAAAACTTTGAAATGCAAACCATTGCCAATATTCGGCGCGCCGCGCGCGGCCATTGAAATCGGCGTACTTGACGAAGGGCTGTAAAAACAGGGGCATTGGGGGATCCTGCGGGATGGGCCAGTACGCGATACTATTGGCCGCATCCTACAGGAAAGCCTTGAAAACAGGCTTAAGTCTTATGGTTAAAACATCACTTCCGGCGTGGCGGGCAGGCCACGGCCCTTGGGATCGGATCCGAAACGATTGGGGCCGGGTGTGCCGTCCGTGACGTAGAAGACCAGCATGACGATCTGGGAAATCAGAATGGGCAAAAAGAGGCACAGGAACATCGAGCCCAACATCTGAAAGACGAATTGCGCGGTCTGGGCGTCGCTCATCTGTCCCTCAGAACCGAGGAGCGTGAAAAACTGCGAGCCAAAGACGATGAAGAATAGGATCATGCCGGCGAACGCCACGACAATAGGCATGACCAGCCACCAGCCTGTGCGATTGATGTCGTGCAGCCGGCGGACGCCAACCGCCAGACTAGGCAGCAGTAGGCCGAGATTGATCAGGCTGAATACCGGCATGATCTGAAGGTAACGGCCCATGAATTGTTCCGGATTGTGACTGTTCAGGTTGATGCCGGTCAGCATGAAGCTGGTGGCAATCGTTCCCATTACCGCGCCGACGAGGATACGGAACAGAACCCATAGCCAGAACTCGGAACGGCGGGAGCGTCCTTGGAAGTCGACATATTTAACCAAGGGCTGGAACATCAGAGGTACGCTGGACATATATGGTCTCCTCAGATTGTAAAGTCAGGTGGGCGAAACGCCAAAACGATTGGGACCCGGAGTGCCGGGCAGGGCGCAAAGGATGTAGACGACGATTTGCGCGAGAGCGCTGGGGATCGCGACCCAGGGCAGCATAAGTTCGAAAATCGGCCATTCCAGTTTGAGAACCGTCAGGGGATTGGCCGTCAGGGCTGGATCGGTTGGCATCTGGCTGACCATGTTCATCATCAAACTTATGATTTGCGGTCCATTGACGGCAAACGCAACAACATAGGCCACTACCGATACGGCGACCGGCATGACGAGCCACCAGCCTGATCGGCCGGTATCGTGCAACCGGCGCACGGCCACCGCCAGATAGGGAACCAGCATAGCCAGATTGATCAGGCTGTAGACAGGCGACCAGCGCAAATAGGCGAAGAGCGCCTGGTCAGTGTCAATACGACCATTGCGGTACGCCGAGCCTATGACAAACGCGGCCAGAACCGCGAGGAACAGGTACATCAGCAACAGAAACAACCAGAATTCGGCGCGGTTGGACCGGCCGCTGAACTCGGCATATTTGAAAAACGGGCGCAACATGGCGGGTGTTTTTGACATGCCGGGCTTCCTGCGCTGCTCAGAAAACGTTGGCGTTGCCGCGACCTTTGGGATCAGGGCCAAACCGGTTTGGGCCCGGTGTGCCGTCCATCAGGTTGAACACTAATGTTACGATGGCGGCGGCGGTGTAGGCCAGGAAGACCCACATCAAGGACAGGATGACAGGCAGAACAGTTGTGATCTGCTCAGGTGTTGGATTTGGCCCGAGGCTGCCCAGAAGCGTCATCTGGCTCATGAAGTTCGCCCCGTTCATTGACAGATAAACGACTAAGGCAATGAGGAAAACCGCCAACGGGAAAACGACCCACCAACCGGTACGGTTGATATCGTGAAAGCGTCGCACGGCGACCGCCAGGGTCGGCAGGAAAATGGCCAGCGAGAAGAGTCGGTTCAATGTAAGAGCTACGTCGCCGATTATCCTGGTCAGGATGCTGAACGCCAGGGCCGCCATGACCTGGAACAGAAACCAAAGCCAGTATTCGGTGCGGCGGGACCGGCCGTTGAACTGCGCGTAGCGCTTTAACGGCAAAAACATCTGTTCCATATCGGTCCCCGAAATCAGTTTCGATAAAGGCTAGCCCTTTTTGGCCATGGCCGCAACCTCGCCATGGCGAAAGCAATCGACGGTATGGTCGTTGACCATGCCGACCGCCTGCATGAAGGCATAGACGATCACCGGGCCGCAGAATTTGTACCCCTCGCTTTTGAGCTTTTTGGCCAGATCACGCGATGCCTGGGTTTCGGTCGGAATCTCTCCATGACGGAAATGATTGGTCACGGGCGTGCGGTCCTGGGCCTCCCAGATAAAATCCGTGAAGGCGATGCCGCGATCCCGCAAATTAAGGGTCAGCCGGGCGCTGTCTATGGCTGCCAGTATCTTGGCGCGCGAGCGGATAATGCCCGTATCGTTCATAAGTCGCTCGATATCCGTATCGTCGAAGCGGGCGACCTTTTCAGGGTCGAAGCCGGCAAAGGCGGCCCGCAGGGAGTCGCGTTTGCGCAGGATGGTAATCCAGGCAAGGCCGGCCTGAAACCCGTCGAGCACAAGCTTCTCCCACAGGGCGCGGGAATCGAATTCTGGCACGCCCCATTCGTCATCATGGTAGGCGCAATACAGAGGGTTGGCTTTCGGCCATGAGCAGCGCGGCTTATCGCACATTTGTATAACCTGTTAATTTATAAATAGATTTCTCGTTCTTACTCATGTAATATCACCGAATCTTACCAATGTTTATACATCCCCAGGGCCAATTTTCGGCCCAATTTCTGGCCCAGTTTCCGGCAGGTGAGGCGCGATCCAGTTTGGGATGTTCAGCATCATTTCGATGCTGTCGGCCGACAGGGGGCCGCCCCGCCGGTCGACTCGTATCAAGCCGAGACCAAGGCCGTTTTCTGCCGCCAGGACGTAGCCGGCACGGCGTTCGCCGCTAAGAACCTCCGCGCCGGTCGCAGGCAAACGATCACCTACATAGCGGAAAGGCAATATGCGGTTCTTTATCTGTCCGCGACGCTTCATTCGCGACGTCAGTTCCTGACCGACATAGCAGCCCTTGTGAAAATCAATGGCGCCGAGAAGATCGAGATTGGCGTCGATGGGGTAGAGGTCGTCGCGGGCGAAATCCAGGCCCGGATCGCTCAAACCCTGCGCAAACCGGAAGGCCGTCCACGCGGCCAGGTCCGTCGTTTCGCCCGTCCACCCGTAGGCCACGCCAAAGTTTGAATCAATGATTGATTTTCGTGGATCCACCATGAAACCGTCCGGCAGATTATGACCGAATGCGACATGGACCGGCAGGTCGATCGGCGCAATTGTCACCTTGGCGCGAAGCCGATACATGTTCAGTTTAGCGACCAGTTCGTCGCGTTCGCATAGAGGGATATCGATTCGCACCTCATCTGACGATACCGCGTGCAGCAGGGCGTCACAGATCATTTTTCCTTGAGGCCGCAGAAAAGCCCCATAGTACGGTTTAAGGAATTCCCCCTTGTTTGCCGCCTCGGCCAAAGGGTCGATATGCGCCGTGCAGAGTCCCTTCAGGAATGACGCCCAGTCAGGACCGGAGACGGAGATCAGAGCACGGTGTGACAGGTGGACAATAGTATGGTCAATCATTGATTTTTTCGATGGCGTTTCAATTGGGGGTGTGTCTGGCGCGTTGGGTTATGGAGCGTTTACGTATGGGGTGGTTACGGATTAAGTATGCAACATGAAGGGTGACTTCCCGATTCTCCTGCTGGCCATTTGCGATCCCGCCAAGGTGCTTGCCCTGAGTGGCGTAATCGCGCGTTTGAAGCACGAAATTCCCCATGCCCGCATTACGCTTGCCACGACATCCGCTTCGGCGCAGCTGTTTGAAGATGATCAGTTTGTCGATGAGATACAAGCCTTCGATGGCGCCTTATTTCACCTCAAGGCGCTGGGGACCTTAAGCGAACTCAGTCGACGGCGCTGGGGATTGGTTGTCGATATCGGCCCTACCCTGATTTCGCGCATGATGAAGGCCAAGACGCGTTTCACCCTCAACCCCAATGATCCCGCTGGCGTCCTGGAGCAGATCAGCGCCAAGCTCCAACTCCAGCCGGGCGAGGTCGCGCCCGGATTGCGCGTGTCTGCGCGCCGCGAAGCGCAGGTGCGCAACCTGATTGACAATGGGCGCGGAGAGGCTCCGGCTATCGTAATCGCGCCGGGGGCAGGCTGGCTTGGGCGTCGCTGGCCGACCGAGCGCTTCGCGGTTCTGGCCACGCGCCTGATGCGTGAAGACGGCCCCTTCGCCAATCATCGTTTGCTGGTCATCGGCGCCGACACCGAACGCGACACGCTTCAGGCGCTACGCATGGCGACGCCGCGGGCTCAGGTTCTAGAGGTCGGCGAAACTCATAGCCTGCTGACCGCCTATGCGGCGCTGAGGCATGCGGCGGTGTTTATCGGCAATGACGAGGTTTGGTTCCATCTGGCCGCCGCTGCCGGTGCACCGACCTTCGGCCTATTCGGACCATCGGACGAATCGACCGCGCCAATCGGGCGCAATGTTCACGTCATTCGTGGCCCACGCAGTCTGGCCGAGATACAGGCTGTAGATCCGAAGTTGAAACAGACGGTGTGTCATATGCTGGATCTCACCATCGAACGCGTTGCGGCGGTGGTCGAAAGCGAAGCCGGTGGCGTCATACTGTCAACCGATGCCGTCAATTAAATAGCCTTCACGTAATGGTGCGCGGCCTTGCCCAGACGCGGCGGCGGGACTAAAACCATAAACGATTGGACGGAACGGTTATGGCGGCATTTTTTTGTTTTTACCGCCTGACCGCCGTGAAAAGTGCTGACACCTTATCCGGAAGCGCTCTAGTGTCCGCCCGACTGAAAGGATTCTCCCGTGGCTAAAAATTTCGACCTGGTTATCCGTAACGCGGACATCATCAATCATGCGGGCCGGGGGCGCGGCGATATCGGCATCGTCAACGGAAAGTTTGCCGGTTTCGGCGACCTGTCCCATGCGTCGGCCGGAGAAATCTTCGACGCCACCGGGCTTTTGGCCATGCCGGGCGTTATCGATACTCAGGTGCACTTTCGCGAACCGGGCCTGGAATGGAAGGAAGACCTGGAAACGGGATCTCAGGCCGCCGTCATGGGCGGTGTGGTCGCGGTCTTCGAAATGCCGAATACCAACCCTACCACCACGGATGCCGAGGCATTTGCCGACAAGCTGAAGCGGGCGCATCATCGTATGCATTGCGACCACGCCTTCTATGTCGGCGGCACTCACGAAAATGTCCATGACCTGGGGGAGCTTGAGCGGTTGAAGGGCTGCTGCGGCGTCAAGGTCTTTATGGGCGCCTCCACGGGGACCCTGCTGATTGCCGACGATGAGGGCGTGGCCAATGTTCTGGCCAATGTCAATCGTCGCGCCACCTTCCACAGCGAAGACGAATATCGCCTGGCCGAACGGCGCCCCCTGGCGCGCGAAGGCGACTGGACCAGCCATGATTTCGTACGCGATGCCCAGTCGGCCATTCAATCGACGGAGCGCCTGGTCCGTCTGGCGCGCGAAGCGGGCAAGCGCATCCACGTGCTGCACGTCACTACGCGCGAAGAGATCGAATTCCTGGTCGGCCATAAGGACATCGCCACCGTCGAAATCACCCCTCAGCATCTGACGCTGGAAGCTCCGGAAGCCTATGAGCGCCTGAAGGGATTGGCCCAGATGAATCCGCCGATCCGCGACCGCTATCATGTCGAAGGTCTGTGGCACGGCATCACGGGCGGAATCGCCGATGTGCTCGGATCCGATCACGCTCCCCACACCCTCGAAGAAAAAGCCAAACCCTATCCGGCCTCGCCGTCGGGCATGCCGGGCGTGCAGACCCTGTTGCCGGTCATGCTGACCCACGTCGCCAATGGCCGCCTGTCGCTTGAACGCCTGGTTGATTTGACCTCGGCCGGCGCCCAGCGCGTCTTCGGTGTGGCGGGCAAAGGCCGTATGGCTGAAGGCTATGACGGCGATGTCACCCTGGTCGATCTCAACCATAAGCGCGTCCTGCGCCATGCCGACATGCGCACGCGCTCCGGCTGGACGCCGTTCGATGGCATGGAAGTGACCGGTTGGCCCAAGGCCACCATCATTCGCGGCAAGGTGGTCATGCGTGACGACGAAATCGTCGGGCCGTCGCAAGGCGAGGCCTGCCGATTTATGGAAAGCCTGTAGGTTTACCCTATCGGGATTTTGACATCGCCGGACCGGAGGCGCAGGTGGCCAGAACCGTCTGCCGGTGCGCGTCGTCATCCCTGTGTTCCGGCGTGTCGGTCACGCGCGACACGTAGATATCGGGCGACAGTGCCTTTTCCGGCGGACCGGCCCATTGTCCCGCCAGGTCGAGCGCCAGGCCGGGGAGGCATATGATTGGCTGGGCCTTGGCCCACTGGGCGAAGAGGTCGGCCAGAACGGCCGATCCATCCGGGCGTCGCTGCAACAGCCAGACCGTGCCGTTGGCGATAATGACATCACCTTGCGCCCCGGTCAGATGATTATCCGCGCCTTCCAGCCCGTAGGCTGTGACGTAGGTCGTCCGTCCGGCCGCCTTCAAACCGATGCGCAGGCCATCGAACTTGCCGACGTCGAAATTGCCTGCGCCGGCTTGACTGTTCACCAGCACGGCGCGGTCATTGCCGACCTTGCGCCACAGCGCGTCGCTGTAGCTGCCTTCCGCAGGCTGAGTCACGGCCAGAAGCGGCAAGCTCTTGGACGCATCGGCAGGGAGGGGCATCCACTTGCCGTCCTGCCATATATGGCAGCGATCGGCAGTTGCACAATCGCCGGCGCGCGCCTGGACGCTTATCTGGTCTTGACCAGGATAGAGAGCGACTATGGCCTTAGGCGGAGGCGCGTCTACCACCAGAAAACTATTATCCTTTGGCTTGGGATGGAGCCAGGCATTGATCTGGTCGCAGCCGGCGAGCGGCGCGGCCAGACATATCGCCGCCGTCAGTAAAATGCGTCTTTTCATCACTGTCTCCAAGGCCTTAGCTAAACTGTCTAACCCAGCAAATGGACATGAAAAAGGCCCGCGTGGCGAAAACCACGCGGGCCGGATATCACGCCAGGTGCTGTCTTAGTCAGCCGAAGCGTAGGTGCCGTTGTCCTTGATCTCGCACTGGATTGGATCCTTGTGCGCCTTGGCGATCTTGCAGGGCACGGAGTCGGTCAGCTTGTTACGGTCTGGCGACAGAACGCCAAGATAGCCACGCTTGTTCTTGCAGGCGACTTCGACCAGGACGGCGTTTTCAACGCTGTCGGATTCGCCAATGTAGCGGACTTCGCCGACATCGCAATCCTTGCCCGGCTGGGCGATCTTGATCAGCTTGTCGACCTGGGCGGTCAGGGTGGTCGTCGTGGTCAGCGTGCAGCTTTTGCGAACAGTGGCGTCCATGAAACAATCATAGGCCTTGAGCGCGGACTTGCTACCCGTTTGCGGCACGAAGCCGATCAGGCCCCAGGGCTGCTCTTTGCACTTGAACTCGATATAGTCACGCTTGGTCTGTTCCTGGGTGCCGACAACGTTGTAGTCTTCGACAGTGCAGGGGAAGCCGCCCTTGGCGAGTTGGGCAGAAAAGGCGCCCTTGGCGTCAGCCATGGCCGCGCCGGCGTCCGTGAATTTACATCCGCCGAGACCGGCGGCGCTGGCGCACGGAACGCTGCGTTCGAACGTATTGTCGACCTTGGTGGCCACGATGAAACCTGGCTTGTTGGCGCAGCCGAATTCGTAATAGTAACCATCGCCCGCGGTAGTGACGCCGACAAAGCGGGCATTATTTACCTGACAATCCGCGTCAGCGACCTTGGCGACGGCCTTAAGCGGCTCCATCATCTGCTCTTTGGTCGTGTACTGGCAGGCCGAGTTTGAGCCTTCCAGAAGGATGCAGCTCTTGAATTCGGTCGGTGCGGTTTGGCCGAGTTGGGCGTAGTCCAGAACCCCACCCGCATGGCCAGCACAACCGACTTCATAGCGGTCGATGAGGGGAGCGGTGCTTGTGGATCCAATGACGCGGGCATTGTTGATTTCGCAGCCCGGAATGAAGGGTTGTACGACCGATTGCAGCCACTTGTAGTGGGGCTTGTTTTCCGGCAGCAGGCACAGGATGGAGTCCTTGCGGGTTTCCTGAAGCTTAGCGGCGAGCGAACAGGTAAAGGCCTGGCCGACTTCGGTCGGCGATACGCTGGTGATGACGAAGCCGGGACCGGTCTTGCACGCCACTTCGTAAAGTTGGCCCTTGACCTTGGCGCCGTTCTTATCAAATTCGGTGCCGCCCATCAGATAGGCGTCGACCGGCTCGCAGTTGATCTTGGCGAGGGCGATCATCGGTCCGACCTCGGTCAGGCTCTTGGCCTGGACCGCCGGATCGATCTTGAATTCGCCGGTCGCGGCGACCGGTTCGGCCTTTTTCGGTGCGGCGTAGGCGGCATTGGCGCCAACGCCGGCGATCACCGCCAGGCTCAAAGCGATAGCGACGGTTTTAGCCCGTTCGGCTATGCGCGTAAATTTCGGAAATAGGTTCATGTGGGCGACTCTCCGCGGCTCAACCTGTAAGTAGGCCGCGATGTGCTACGCGGCGAATTAAATTTCAATAGGTTTATTTCCGAGATGTGGCGAATGCAAGGCCTAACGCGTTACCGCCATGGGCACGCACCTGTCGGTTTGCCCCTCTGGCGTGGTTGCCGTTTGCGTCAACTTCCGCTACACCCGTATAAACAGGGAGCCCCGCCATGAGCGACATTATCACCACCATAGACACCGGCGTTATGACGCTGCGGCTGAACCGCCCGGCCAAGAAGAACGCTTTGACCAAGGCCATGTATGCCGCCCTGACCGATGGCCTGACACAGGCCGCTGCCGACGACGCCATCCGCGCGGTGATCATTTGTGCCGAAGGCGCCGATTTTTGTGCCGGCAACGATATTTTCGACTTCGCCCAGGATCTTGCGCTGTTTCAGGACGACACTGCCGATCACGATGACATGCCGGTCTTTCGCTTTCTCAAGGCCATTACCTTTTTCGAAAAGCCTTTGATCGCCGCTGTCCAGGGCCAGGCGGTCGGCGTCGGCGTCACCCTTCTTCTACACTGCGATCTGGTTGTGGCGTCGGATGATGCGCGTCTATCCCTGCCATTCCTTAAGCTCGGCCTAGTACCAGAAGCCGGTTCGACCCTGTTGCTGCCGGCCCGCATCGGCCATCAGCGGGCCTTTGCCTGGATGGCATTGGGCGAAGTCATCGGCGCGGAGGCGGCGAAGGACCTCGGGCTCGTCAATACCGTCGTCGCGCGTGACGGGCTCGACGATGCCGCCCGCCATATGGCGGAAAGGTTGGTCAGGCTGTCACCGTCGTCCCTGCGTCACACCAAAGCGTTCATGCGCGACCCGGAAGCCCTGTGGCAGGTTATTCGCCAGGAGGGCGCCATTTTCCGCAAGCAGTTGATCAGTTCCGAAGCCCAGGCGGCTTTCGCGGCGTTCCTGGCCCGCTGAGCCTATAGGTAATTTGACATAAACTGATGTATTAATTGCGTGGGGCAGGGCGCATTAACCCCGTATTTTTATTGACCGCGTCATGCGCTGGTCTTATTTCGCCGCCAGGGTTCGCGGGCTGTTTGCCGGTTTCGGCAAAAAGCTTATGTGAACGACACCTTCAAGGGGCAGGCATTTGGCTCTGGACGCACTGGCTTTGGATTTTAAAATTTCCCTGGAAACGCCGGACCTGAACGCCCGGATCATTGCCATGACCGACCGCGCGTTTGGGCCGGGCCGTTATGTCAAAACCGCCGAGCGCCTGCGTGAAGACTCTGAGATCATCCAAGACCTGAGTTTCGTGGCCTTTCAAGGGGAGCGTCTTGTCGGGTCGGTGCGCATGTGGCCGATTTTTGTGCATGACTTCGACGCCAATACCTATGAGCCCCTGTCTTTTCTCGGACCGATCGTGGTGGAGGAAGAGCAGCGCGGACGGGGTATAGGCAAGCAACTGATAGCGGCCTGCGTCGATGGCGCTTTCGCCAAGGGACTGCGTGCCGTGCTGCTGGTTGGATCGCAGTCCTATTTCAAGCCGTTCGGCTTCGAAAAGGCTCGAAACATTACCTTACCCGGTCCGGTCGATCCCAATCGTCTTCTCATTCGCTATGGCCAGCCAGACATCACTGTGTCGGGCAAGGTGTGCAAGGTCATTTGATATCGGGCGGCGAACAGCCTAACTTTCGAATCATGACCACTATTCCCCTGTCCGAAGATATGCAGTCGGCCGCGACGCGCGCCGTTTTTTCCGCGCTGGAGGCCAAGGGGGGGCGGGGCTGCGTTCGGTTCGTCGGTGGGTGCGTCCGCAACGCGCTGATGGGAAAGCCGATCAGCGATCTTGACCTGTCGACGCAACTGACGCCCGACGAAACCGAAGCAGCGCTTACCACCGCCGGTATCCGCCACGTGCCGACAGGCAAGGCGTTCGGTACGATTACCGCCGTCGTCGAAGGTGAACCGTACGAAATTACCTCCTTGCGCGAAGACGTCGAAACCGACGGCCGTCGCGCCGTTGTGAGCTTTACCACGGACTGGGCCAAGGATGCCCTGCGGCGCGATTTCAATCTCAACGCCCTCTATGCCGATATTGACGGGACGGTCTATGATCCGACAGGGCTGGGCATAGGCGACGCCAAGGACGGACGGGTGCGCTTCATCGGTGTGGCCGAAGAGCGTATCCGCGAAGACTATCTGCGTATCCTGCGCTTCTTCCGCTTTTCCGCTGGCTATGCGCGCGATATCGATGCCGAATCGCTGGCGGCCTGTGTTGCATTGAAAGTGGGGATTGACGGGTTGTCCGGCGAACGCATCCAACAAGAGGTGCTAAAAACCCTGAAACTGGCCAACCCTTTGCCGGCGTTTGCCGCCATGCAGGCCCATGATGTGATGCCGCACGTCATTCCGGGGTGGCTGGGCAGGGGCAGCGACCTGCCGGAATTTGCGGCGGTCTGCGGGCTGACCGACGATGTGGATATCCGGCTCATCGCCTTGCTTGACGGTGGTATTGGCCTGTCTGCCGCGGCGCTGCACGCCGTGCAGACGCGGCTTAAGCTGTCTCAACGGCTGTACAATCGCTTGCGCGACGCAGGAAAGGCGTTGGATGCGCTGGCGGACAATGCGCCCTTCGCCCGCCTTATGTATCTTCATGGACGTCAGGCGACCGAAGACGCCGTGTATCTGGCTGCGGCGCATCAGGCCAAGGCGCCGTCGGCGGTGGCCTATGTCATGAACATGTTGGCGGGGTTGGACATTCCGGTATTCCCGGTCAAGGCGGCGGATCTGATGACGCGTGGCATTTCGGCCGGGCCGGAGCTCGGCCAGGCGCTTAAGCAATTGGAAACCGATTGGGTTAACAATGATTTTTCACAAAGCGTGATTGATCGGGCTCTTGACGCACTTGCGAAATAGCCCAAATTGAGGTCGTGTTTCGGGGCCGAGAGTATGATGCGTACAGACGATTATATCGCCATTCTTGAGACCGGCATTCCTCCGGCGGGACTGGATGCCACCTACGGCAGTTATGCCGACATGTTTTCGACGCTCCTGGCCGGCGAAGGCCGCGCGTTTCGAGTGTTTAAGACCCTGGCCGGCGAACTTCCACCACACGATGCCCAGTTGAAAGGGGTCGTCATTACCGGCTCTCCGGCCGGCGTCTACGAAGGCGATCCGTGGATTATTGCCCTGATGGAGTGGCTGCGCGCGCTCGATACCCAAACCCCCGTCGTCGGTATCTGTTTCGGCCACCAGGTGATGGCCCAGGCCTGGGGCGGTCATGTCGAAAAATCGCCCAAGGGATGGGGCGTGGGCTTGCACGAATACAATGTTCAGGCCCATGACCTGTGGCAGACCCTGGCCGGGAAGGGGGCGCAAACCATCGCCTGCGCCGTTACGCATCAGGATCAGGTGGTAAAGTTGCCGGACAACGCCATTGTGCTGGCTGGATCCGAATTCACGCCGCATGGCGCGATCTACTATACCGGCCGCAAGGGCCTGTCCTTCCAGTGCCATCCGGAATTTTGCGAAGACTTTGCGTCGGAGCTGCTGATCAGCCGGCGCGGCATCCGCATCGATGCCGCCCTGGTCGATCAGGCGGTGGAGACCCTGAAACGGCCCAGCCATCGCCATGACCTGCTGGGTGCGATTTCAAAATTTCTGACCGTATAATTACTGACTTTTGATCCGGGATCGTGTTTGCTGGCCGCCAGCAAAAAGGATTCCGCATGCCCACAGACGGCCGCCCCCTGACCCGCGATATCCATCCCATGCCCGACGACATCCGGCGGCTGTTGAAGGATCGTGGCCTGTACGACACATACGAAGGGCGCCCGCCGTATCAGCAGAACGACTATATTGGCTGGATCGACCGCGCGAAGCGTGAAGAAACGCGGCAAAAGCGCATCGATCAAATGCTCGACGAACTCGAGGCTGGCGGACTGTACATGAAGATGCGCTGGACCGGCTAGGAAGCTCGCCAGGCGTCTCCACAGGGCGGTAACCGGGCATATGTCTTGCCCACGCAGACGGTTGCCGCTGGCCACGTCTATACAAAAAATATACAGAAATTATACGCCGCCTATATAAGATCCCGTCTAGATAGAGCAAAATGTCAAACCGATATCATTTCGGACCTGTGACCGTTTTGCGGCCTCACCCGGATCGCTCACATCCTCCCACAACAATACAGTTGAAATTGCCCCTAGATAGTCCATACGGCTGTTCTCTAACGCCGGATGCGCGCCTTGGCGACTCCGGCTATACCGCGTCCAGACGCTCTGATATGAGCCTAATGACTATAGTCTTCCTACGGGCGGCATCGTGATATGACCATCCGGCTTTGTTTTCGCGTACACATGTGCTGCCTGCCCAGCCGCTTTCGGCACGGAGATCACTTATGACCACTGAAGGCTCTTCGAATCCCACCTGCGCGGACGCGCCGGTGTCGGGCGTTGTATTGGGTGATGGCAAGGTGCCCGATGCCGAAGCCGAGGCGATTAGCAGCCACGGCCATGGCAATGCCGGCTTTTGGGGGCTAGCCGTTGGCGCCATCGGCGTTGTCTTTGGCGATATCGGCACCAGCCCGCTTTACGCCATGAAGGAAGCCTTGCGCCATACCCGCGCAGGCACTGACCCACACCTGGCGACCTTCGGAGTTATATCCCTGGTCTTCTGGACGCTTTTGCTGTTGGTGACGGTCAAATACGTCATCTTCCTGATGCGGGCTGACAACAAGGGGGAAGGCGGCACCCTGGCGCTCATGGCATTGGCGCAAAAGGCGCTCGGCAAATATTCGCCCGCCATATTTTTCCTCGGTATCTGCGGCGCGGCCCTCTTTTATGGCGACAGCCTGATCACACCCGCCCTGTCGGTCATGTCGGCGATCGAAGGTTTCAAGGACGCGCCCAATGTCGGCCATAGTCTCGACCATCTGGTTGTACCCGTATCCATGGTCATCCTGATCGGACTGTTTCTGGTTCAGGCCAAGGGAACGGAGAAGGTCGCCCGCTTCTTCGGGCCGATCATGTTGTTATGGTTTGTGGTCATCGCGGCGCTCGGTATCTTCTATATCGTTCAGCGCCCGGATATCCTGAGTTCGCTCAGCCCGCACTATGGCCTTCAGTTCCTGATGGCCAACGGGTTTACCGGCTTTGTTATTCTGGGCTCGGTCTTCCTGGTCGTCACTGGGGCTGAAGCGCTTTATGCCGACATGGGTCATTTCGGCAAGAAGCCGATCAACACGGCTTGGGTCTGGATCGTCTTTCCCGCCCTTATCCTCAACTATCTGGGCCAGGGCGCGATGACGCTGGAAGACCCGTCCGCCGGCGCCAATCCGTTCTGGCGCATGGTGCCGGACATGTTCTACTGGCCGGTGCTGATATTGGCGGCCATGGCCACGGTGATCGCCTCCCAGGCCGTTATCACCGGCGCCTTTTCGATGACCCAGCAGGCCGTCCAGCTTGGCCTTCTGCCGCGCATCGATATCCAGCGGACCAGTGAGACGCAGGCCGGGCAAATCTATGTGCCTCAGGTCAATACCATGCTGATGATCGGCGTCCTGGTGCTGATCTTTGTGTTCCAAAGCTCGGACAACCTGACCTCGGCCTACGGTATCGCCGTTACGGGCACCATGTTCATCAGTACGATCATGGCCTATGTCGTCATCCGCAAGACCTGGAACTGGTCGCGTCTGCAAACCCTGGCTCTGCTTGTGCCGCTTGGCGTGATCGAGGCCGTCTTCATGGCGTCCAACCTCACCAAGTTCTTCACCGGCGCGTGGATGCCGATGGCCTTTGGCGGTTGTTTGATCGTCCTGATGCTGACCTGGACGACCGGCACCAAGACACTGACTGACAAGGCGCGCCGCGACAGTGTTCTGCTTATCGACCTGATCGAGATGTTGAAGAAACGTCCACCGCACCGCGTGGCGGGGACGGCCATCTTCCTGACCTCTGACGCTGAATCCGCGCCGGTGGCTCTGATGCACAACCTCAAGCACAACAAGGTGCTACACGAAAAGAATATCATCCTGACGGTGAAAACAGTTGGTGTGCCGCGCGTGGCCGAAGGCAATCGCGTCTCCATCGAGGTCATCAACGAAGACTTCAAGAAGGTGACCCTGATTTACGGTTTCATGGAAAGTCCGAACCTGCCGCGCGCCCTGGGTCTGTGCCGCAAGCTGGGCCTCAAGTTCGACATCATGGCCACCAGCTTCTTCGTTGGCAAACGTTCGGTCGTACCGTCGGCCAATTCCGGCATGCCCTTGTGGCAAGACAAGCTGTTCATCTTCCTGATGAAGAACGCCGCCAATCCGACTGAATTCTTCCATATTCCGCCCGGACGCGTCGTCGAACTGGGCACCCAGGTCACGGTCTAGAGCTTCATGCCGAAAAGTGGACTCCACTTTTCGGCATGAGGCGTTACAAAAAAATGAGAGCCATGAGGCGTCGTCAGGCCGTAACGGTTTCCGTTACGGCCACTTCACCACAGGGGGCATGGAGGACATGATCGACGGCACGTAACCGCCTGTCTTCAATCCGAAAATAGTCCCGCGATCATAGAGCAGATTGAATTCGACATAGCGACCGCGCTGAATAAGCTGCGCTTCGCGCTCGTCCTCTGTCCACGGTTGCATCATCCGGCCCCGCACGATGGTAGGATAGATGTCGAGAAAGGCCTTGCCGACCGCTTGGGTAAAGGCAAAATCAGCGTCATGGTCATTGCTGTTCAAATGGTCGTAGAAGATGCCGCCTATGCCGCGCGGTTCGTTCCGGTGGGGCAGGTGGAAGTATTCGTCGCACCAGGCCTTGAACTTGTCGTAATAGGCGGGATCGGCTGCGTCGCAGGCGGCCTTGAAGGCAGCATGGAAGGCGAGGGCGTCCGGCGCGTCCTGGCGCCGATCGGCGGCCATCAGCGGTGTCAGGTCCGCGCCGCCACCGAACCAGCTTTGTGTCGTGGTGATGAAGCGGGTGTTCATATGGACCGCCGGCACATGCGGATTGGTCATGTGCGCGATCAACGAAATACCCGTGGCGTGAAAGCGCGGGTCTTCGGCGGCGCCAGGGATGGATTTGGCGAATTCCGGCGAAAAGCTGCCATGTACCGTTGAAATATGCACGCCGACCTTTTCGAACAGCCGGCCCTTCATAATCGACATTTCTCCGCCACCGCCGCCGCTCGGACTTACGGCATCCGCTCGGTCCCAAGGTGTGCGCTCAAAGCGTCCCGGCGCGCCGGCATAGCCTGTCGCTTCGTCTTCGAGTTGCTCAAAGGCGACGCAGATAGAATCGCGCAAGGTGCGAAACCATGCGGCGGCGGCGCTCTGGCGCTCGGAAAGCACATGATGGGCAGGCGTATCGGCGGAGAGGAGCGGTTGGGTCATGAAAAACTCTTAGCGTGAATTCTGGGCAATTGCATAGGGCGTTCGCGAGCATCCTGAAGACGCCCACTGGCTCGTCACCGCACAGGAAACCCGTCCGTTTGACGCAAGGCCTCGCCCAGCGCCATGGCGGCGGCGTTGATGACGTTAATCGAACGGGCGTCGCGGCTTATGGGGAGAAACAGGCGCGCATCGGCGCGGGCATGGACCTCGTCGGGCGCGCCGGCGCTTTCGCGGCCCATCAACAGGATGTCGTCGGGCCGGAATTGAAAACCGTAGGCCGGTTGCGCCGAGCGGGTGGTGAACAGAATAAGGCGTGACCCGGGCAAGGTTTCGCCGACAAAGCCAAGATAAGCGTCCCACGACATGTGGTGCGACACTTTGGCGCAGCGGCCGTAATCCATGGCGGCGCGCTTTATAGCCTTGTCATTCAAGGGGAAGCCGCAAGGTTCTATGACATCGAGCGGGGTTTCGAAGGCGGCACTCAGGCGGATGGCGGCGCCGAGATTTTGCGGTATATCAGGTTGGTAGAGAGCCAGGCGCAACGGGTTTCAGCCTTTCAAATCGGCGGGAGAGGGCGCGTTTTGCCAAGTTCGATAGGAGATTGTCCAGCCTAAAGCGTTTACTTGCAAGCTATTCGCAGGAAGCTGAACGAAAAAAGGAAACTGCGTGGCGAAAATTTGGCGAGAAAAAGTGCCTTGCCAGTTTGTATCCGTCACGGAATTGTGGTTATAGACGCATTTGGCAATTAGCCCGTGCGCCGAGTCCGTTGCAGAGGATTACTTTGTTAACGGAATCAGTCATGAGTACTTAAGAAAAATACTAGAGTGAATCGGGCCTTGGCACGATAAGCTAGGGACGGATTACGATTTCGAAGAGGTGGCAAGGTGAGCGAACCTGTAACAGACGCCGGACAAGATCCGAACCGTCGCGACTTTATTTACATTGCGGCGGGTGCGGGCGCCGTCGGCGCCGCGGCAATGGTTGCCGTCCCGCTGATCGGCCAGATGAATCCGGCCGCCGACACTCTGGCTCTGGCGTCAATCGAATATGACCTGTCAAAGGTCGAAGAGGGGATGCAGGCCGTCGTTAAGTGGCGCGGCAAGCCACTCTTCGTCCGCTACCGCACCAAGAAGGAAATCGACGCTGCTCGCGCCGACGACAAGAAGCTCAGCGAATTCCGCGATCCGCAGACTGACGCCGAGCGCGTCAAGGCGGGCCACGAAAAGTATCTGGTGCTGATCGGGGTCTGTACCCACCTGGGCTGCGTGCCAAACTTCGGCCTGGGCGACTACGGCGGTTGGTTCTGCCCGTGTCACGGCTCGGTCTACGATACTTCGGGCCGCATCCGTCAGGGACCTGCGCCGAAGAATCTCGAAGTTCCGGAATACACCTTCCTTTCCGACACCAAGATCAAGGTGGGTTAAACATGAGCGATCATTCCTCAACCTACGAGCCGAAGACCGGCATAGAAAAGTGGCTGGACTCGCGTCTGCCCATCGTCCGTCTGGCCTATGACAGCTTCGTCGACTATCCGACCCCGAAAAACCTGAACTACTGGTGGACCTTCGGCGGCATCCTGTCGCTCTGCCTCGGTGTCCAGATTTTGACCGGCATCATTCTGGCGATGCACTACACCGCCAACGCTGCCCTGGCCTTCGATAGCGTCGAGCGCATCATGCGCGATGTCAATTATGGCTGGCTGATCCGCTACGTCCACGCCAACGGCGCGTCGATGTTCTTCTTCGCCGTCTACATCCACATGTTCCGCGGTCTCTACTACGGCTCGTACAAGGCACCGCGCGAAGTTCTGTGGCTGCTCGGCTGTATCATCTACTTCCTGATGATCGCCACCGCCTTCATGGGCTACGTCCTGCCATGGGGCCAGATGTCCTACTACGGCGCGGTCGTCATCACTAACCTGATCGGCGCCATTCCGGTCGTCGGTCCGTCGATCCTGACCTGGCTGCAAGGCGGCTTTGCTGTCGATAATCCGACGCTGAACCGTTTCTTCTCGCTCCACTATCTATTGCCATTCGTCATTGCCGGCGTCGTCGTCTTGCACATCTGGGCGCTGCATGTGACCGGTCAGAACAATCCGACCGGTGTCGAAATCAAATCGAAGGAAGACACCTTGCCGTTCACGCCGTACGCGACGGTGAAGGATGGCCTGGCCATGATCTTCTTCCTGATCATGTTCTCGGTTTTCGTCTTCTACGCGCCCGACGCGCTCGGCCACGCCGACAACTATGTGCCGGCCAATCCGCTGCAAACTCCGTCGCATATCGTGCCCGAATGGTACATGCTGCCGTTCTACGCCATCCTGCGCGCCATCCCGGATAAGCTGATGGGCGTCATAGCCATGTTCACCGCGATCGCGCTGATCTTCGCCCTGCCGTGGCTGGACACGTCCAAGGTCAAGTCCATGCGCTACCGTCCGGTCATGCGCTGGTTCTTCGTCCTGTTCGTCATCGCCTGTATTGGCCTTGGCTGGTGCGGTGGCCAACTGCCCGACGATCTGGTCTTCTCAATCACCACTGACTCGCACGGCAATCCGCTGGGCCTGAAGGTCGTGTGGCTGTCGCAGATCCTGGCTCTCTACTATTTTGCTTTCTTCCTCATCATCATGCCATGGATCGGCCTGAAGGAAGATCCATTGCCCGTGCCGGCTTCAATCTCCGAAGCCGTCCTGGCTGCCCATACCGCCAAGAAGAAGGGCTAAGTCACATGTCTGCCTTTATGACGAACACCCTCAAACTGGTTGCCGGCCTCGCCGTCGCCTTTTCTTTGACGGCGGGCACCCAGGCGTTGGCCAGTGCCAGCCAGCACAAGGAGCCGGAGGATCACCACTTCTCGTTCGAAGGTCCATTCGGCACCTTCGACCAGGCTCAGCTGCAACGCGGCTATAAGGTCTATCGCGAAGTCTGCGCCGCCTGTCACTCCATGCACCTGATGTCGTTCCGCAACCTCGGTCAGAAGGGCGGCCCCTTCTACGATCCGAAGTATAAGAACCCGAACGACAACCCGATCGTGAAGCAGATCGCGTCTGAATTCGACGTGGCGGACATCGATCCGGACACGGGCGACGAAGTCACCCGCAAGGGCACGACCTCGGATCGCTTCCCGTCGCCGTTCAAGAATGAAGAAGCGGCGAAAGCGTCCAATTCCGGCGCGGTTCCGCCGGACCTGTCGGTCATCACCAAGGCCCGCGAAGGCGGCGCCAACTATGTCGCCTCCCTGCTGGCCGGCTTTGCGCCACCGCCAGCTGGCCTGAAGATCGCCGACACCCAACACTATAACCCGTACGTCCACGGTTCACTGGGAACGCAGTGGTCGGGCGACCCGCACAAGGTGCCGGTTGGTGGCGTTCTGGCCATGCCGCCCCCATTGGTCGATGACAAGGTCACCTATGACGATGGCACCAAGGCGACCCTTCGTCAGGAATCGGCCGATGTCGCGGCCTTCCTGGAATGGGCCTCCGATCCCCATGCCACCGAACGCAAGCAGATGGGCTTTGCGGTCATTCTGTTCCTGCTTCTGATGGCGGGCGTGACGTATGCGGCCTATCGTCAAGTCTGGCGCGGCAAACACTGACAGACCGCTGCGGCGGGCTGCAAACCGCCGTCTTTCTCCGATCCGGTGCTCACGTACTTAAGGTACGCTGCGCGCCGGGTCTCGAAAGCCAGCCCTTTTCGCCACACCGCAACGGCCTATCCTGTTGAACAATTAAGCCCGCCGGTTAATGCCGGCGGGCTTTGTCGTCTCGGTGTGTGGGAAAAAGGCTCCCTTTTCAGGCGCCTGTTTCCCTAGACATTGAAGCGGAAGTTCAGGATATCGCCGTCCTTGACGAGATATTCCTTGCCTTCCTGACGGAACTTGCCGTTTTCCTTGCAGCCCGCTTCGCCGTTGAACTTGACGAAATCATCAAAGGCCATGGTTTCGGCGCGGATAAAGCCCTTTTCGAAATCCGTGTGGATGACGCCGGCGGCCTGCGGCGCTGTATCGCCGGCATGAATGGTCCAGGCGCGTGCTTCCTTCGGCCCCACCGTGAAGTAGGATTGCAGGCCCAGCAGCTTATACGCTTCGCGGATCAGGCGGTTAAGGCCGGGTTCGGCCAGGCCAAGGGTTTCGAGGAACTCCTTGCGCTCATCGGCATCGAGCAGGGCGATTTCGGATTCGATCTGGGCCGAGATGACAACGGAATTGGCGTGGTCGGCCTTGGCGCGTTCGGCCACCTTGTTGGACAATTCGTTGCCCGTTTCAGCCGATTCTTCATCGACATTGCAGACATAGAGCGCAGGTTTGCTGGTCAGCAGTTGCAGCATTTCCCAGGCCTTGGTGTCTTCCTTCGAAATCTTGCCCTTCTCGAAGGCGATGCGGGCCGGGCGGCCATCGCGCAACTCTGCCAGAGCGGCGTGGATCAGGGAAACGGTGAGGGCCGCTTCCTTGTCGCCGCCTGACTTGGCGCGCTTTTCGAGGTTGGGCAGGCGCTTTTCCAGCGATTCCAGGTCAGCCAACATCAACTCGGTTTCGATGATTTCCAGGTCGGATATCGGGTCGATGCGGCCTTCCACGTGGGTGATATCCGTATCGACGAAGCACCGTGCGACGAAGGCAATGGCATCGCAGTCACGGATATTGGCCAGGAACTGATTGCCCAGGCCTTCGCCCTTCGAGGCACCGCGCACCAGACCGGCGATATCGACGAAATTGATGCGGGCGGGGATGATTTCCTTCGATCCGACGATCTTGGCCAGGACCTCAAGGCGCGGTTCGGGCACGGCGACATCGCCGGTATTCGGTTCGATGGTGCAGAACGGATAGTTGGCGGCCTGGGCCGACGCGGTCTGGGTCAGGGCGTTGAACAGGGTGGACTTGCCAACATTGGGCAGACCGACGATAGCGACTTTAAGGGCCATGGAAAACTTAGCTTTTCAGGAAATGAACGATTTGGCGTCTCCCTAAAGCATTTTGACCTATGCCGCCAGCGTATTTACGTTCCTGGCGTTCAGCAGCACATCCGCCGCGCGTTCAGCGCCATCCTCCGCCGCGATCAGCGGCGCCACGGCTTGCGCGGTGGCGGCAATCTTATCGGAATAGAGCACCTGACGCAGGCGCATCACGGCGCGTTCGACGGTGAAATCGTCGAAATCGAGCAGCAGGCCGGTGCCGAGCAAGGTTACGCGACGGGCATTGTCGAACTGGTCGCCGAACACCGGCGTGACCAGTTGCGGACGCCCGGCGCGCAGGGCCTGGGCGGTGGAGCCGATGCCGCCATGGTGCACGATCACTTCACACCGAGGGAGAAGCAGGGAGTGTGGCGCGTACGGCACCACGCAGATGTTCAGGCCGAATTCTTCGCTCAGAAGCGGGCTTTCCGGCCCGGACAGAATAACGGCGCGTCGGTTGAGACGCTTGGCGGCGGCGATGGCGGTCCGGTAATAGGCCTCTCCGCCATAGACCATGGCCGTTCCTAGGGAAAAGACCAGCGGGGCCGGGCCTTCATTCAGGAAGGTGAGCAGGCGTTCAGGCATGGCGGACGCGTGGCCATTTTCGCTGTCATAGAACGGAAAGCCGGCAATGTAGGTTCGCGGCGGAAAATCCGGTTGCGGTTGCGCCAACAGGGGCGAGTAGAGGGCCAGGGTCCGATGATCGGAGATTATGCCGCCCAGGCCGATGCGCGGATTGAGGCCGTGTTTGCGATAAATCCGGCGGACGTGGCCTTGGCTGGCGGCCATGATCTGTTCACCGGCCGCCATGATCAGGCGATTATAGGCACGTCCCAATTCGCCAGATGGTTCGAATATGAAGGGGGCCTGCTTGACCTTGGGCGGATCGTAGCTCGACATCATGACGGTCGGTTGCAGGGCGACAGTCGTAAACGGCTTGCCGGCCAGAAGGGCGGCAATGTGCGCGCCATATGCGAAGGGTGAGCCCAGGACGGCATCGGCTTCGGCGACGTAAGAGGCGATGTCGCGAATCGATCGCTCGAGGTAGGGCGCGATCAGGCGCTTGATCATGAAACCGTGGTCATTGGACAAACGCCGAATGATCTCGGCCGGATTGACCCGCAGGTCGCGGACATAGTCTTCGCGGCTGGGGCCGAAGGCGACAAATGCCAAACCGGCGGCCTCTACCTTAGCGGCATAATCTGGATGGGTGGCAAGCGTTACGCGGCAGCCACGCGCCTTGAGCGCCTGACCAAGGGCAATAAAGGGATGCAAATCGCCGAATGAACCATGCGTCGCCATAACGATGGTCTGAACAGAAGAAAGAGATGGCACGTCGAATCCTCAGAATACGCCCCCGCGTCTGGGTATTTCGCGCCGCGCCCCATCAAATTTCTATGTGGAACCGTAAGATCAGCCGTCTTTCTGGTTGTTCAACTGCCGCATATCGAATTTCGGTGCGGGCGCCAAGCGCATCACCTCACCCTGATAGCGTTCGGCGGCATCGGGTGCCCCGGACAGCAGAAGAGGCAGGGCGCGCGCGCAGGCACCATTCAGGGCATCAAGCCAGGCCTGATCCGCCTTGGCGAAGTCCCCCAGCACCCAGGCCAGAACGGCCTCCTTGGCGCCGGGGTGGCCGATTCCCATGCGGCCGCGCACAAAGTTGGGGCCGATCGCCGCCATGATGGAGCGCAGCCCGTTGTGACCGGCGTGGCCTCCGCCCATCTTGATGCGCAGGCGACCGGGCGCCAGATCCAGTTCATCATGGAACACAATAACGCGCTCCGGCTTGATCTTGTAGAACTGCATCGCCTTTTGCACGCTGTTGCCTGACAGGTTCATAAAGGTCTGGGGCTTGAGGGCCAGAACCTTTTCGACACCCTTGGCGGTCTCGATCTGGCCATCAGATGTGATGCCGTCGAAATTCTTCTTTTCCGGGCCGAAGGCGGCGCCGCGGATCAGTTCATCGATCATCATGAAGCCGATATTGTGGCGATTTTTCGCGTACTGGCTACCCGGGTTGCCAAGGCCAACGATCAGATACACAACGGAACTCCGGAAAAGAAAAAGGCCCCGTCCTTTAACAAGAACGAGGCCTTTATCAAACTGATTTCGAAACGGTTTAGGCTTCGGTAGCGTCGGCTTCGGCGTCTTCGCTCTTCGACGCGCCGGAGGCGGTGACCGAAGCGACGACTTCCGTGTCGGCGACATGCGCCTTCACATCCGACGGCAGCTTAAGGTCGGAGACGTGGATGCTTTGACCGATTTCGAGGCCGCTGAGGTCGACAATGATGTCTTCCGGAATGTGGTCAGCCGGAACCAGGATTTCCAGTTCGTGGATGGCGACGTTCAGGGCGCCGCCCTTCTTCAGGCCAGGCGACAGTTCGTGATTCTTGAAGTGAACCGGAACCGAAATCTTGACTTCGGCATGTTCGTCAACGCGATACAGGTCGAAGTGGATCGGCGTATCGGTGACCGGATGGAATTCGATCGACTTGGCGATGACCTTCTGGGTCTCGCTGCCGTACTTCAAGGTCACGAGGTGGCCGTTCAGCTTGCCGGTATAGAGCGCCTTCTTGAAAGCGTTCAGGTTGACGGCGATCGGCACGGGGGCCTTGTCGCCGCCGTACAGGATGCCCGGCACCTTGCCGGCATTGCGGGTTGCGCGGGCGCCGCCCGAACCGGTGCGATCACGGACTTCAACGTCCAAAACGATATCGGCCATGAGCCTCTTCCTCAAACAAAATGGCCGCGCAACCGGACCGGGCACGGCGAGAATGGATTTCTATGCGCCCCATCGTCAGACAATGCGGCTATAAAGAGCGGTGCTGATACACGACTCTTCCTAGTGACGCAACCGTTCCGTCAGGCAAAAAGCGCATATTTGCGTCCAAAAAACAGGGCATGACGCGGATTTGCCTCATGCCCTGTCTAATTTTACTGTGGAAGCGCTGATCGCGCCCGCCCTATTTCTTCTTGCTGGTCGTGGCCTTTTTCTTGCCGGAGGCCTTCTTGACTGGTGCGGGCTTCAGATAAGGCTTCGGATCGGTATAGGCCGATGTTCCATCCGCCTTGAAGCCAACGCGCTTCACTGGTTCGAAGCTTAGCGCATTGCTCGACATTTCCCCAAGGCATTGGCCGGTGTCCATAAGGACGTGCTGACCCAGGCAGAAGACGTCTTCATAGTGCGGCTTGGCGACGGCCAGGCATTGATAGAGGTTGAGTTTCGACATCGCCAGGCACTTCTGGCCTTCGCCGTCGTTGAGCAGGCTGGTCAATGCCGGTGCGCGTGTCGAGCCGCCTTCGCCGAGGATGGCGATGGCCGCTATGGTCAAGGCGCGGTTCACCGCCTGGGTATAGGGCTGGTTGAACAGGTCCGGCCGGTCGAAAACGGTCTGGGGCTGATTGGCAGCGGCGGATGTCGTGGCAGCATCCGAGGCGATCGGCGTGGACACCGTGGCCTGCGGTTGAGCCGGCTGCCCGGTGCCGGGCGTAAATGTGACGCCATCACCGGCGCCCCCGACGGCATAGCTCCCGGTCGATTGGCCCGTCGTGGCGCGAGTGACGAGGCCGGAGCCGGTGAGGGCGGCGGTCAGAAGCTGCGCGCTGGCGTCAGACTGGACGCTGGCCAGGGTAACGGCGCTTGACTTGGCCTTGGCCAGGCGGCCTTCGCGGTCGATGACGAATTCGCGCGACCATTTTTGCATCTGGATGTCGTAGGCCGATTGCTTGACGGCGGCACCGGCTTTGAACACAAGCTGACCGTCGCTGGACAGAGCCAGTATGACCCGGCGGGCCGCGGCGTCCGCACCTGGCAATACGGCGACATAGGCCGGATCGGACAGCAGACGATTGACCATGTCGGCGCGTACAGCGTTGTCAGTGGCATAGTTGCGCAAAGAGGCGCGGAAGGCCGGTTCCTGCATGGCGACAATGGCGGCGAAGGCGACCGCGCCATTGGCCAATTGGTTGGGTTCATAGGCTTCGGCGGAGGCCAGTTTGGCCTGAATATCAGCGCCGTCGGCGAACTGGTTCTTAATCGCGCTCGCCTTCTGGATATAATCGACATAGACGGCGGCTGCGTCCGAAATCTCCGTCGCCAGCGCTACGGGCGGTCCGGCGGGGGCCGGTGCGGGCGCGGGCGGCGGCGGCGGCGGCGGTGCGTCCGTCGCACAGCTGGCGAGCGTGACGGCAAGGCTGAGGGCCAACAGGCTCGAGGCAAGGCCCTTGGTGATTGCCAACTTCATACGCAGGTTCCCCTTATTCCAAGGTGCCGCACCCATTATTACAGGGTTGCGGGTGGTGATTTTCTGTTTTGAGACGAGAAGGCTGTAAGCCCCTCAGAAGGCTTAAACCGTATGGCGCAGTGTTCAACAGGAAAAACGCCGAAATTATGGCTGTGACCCGTTTAAAGGGTTAATGCCAGTTTTGTTCGGGCTTAAATTTTTGTTAAATATCAATGCATTGTATGGTTAATTTGCGTCTTCATCGAACTTGACAAAGCAACAAAAACTTTTAATGACTGATTCCCTGTGCGGGCGTAATTCAGTCGAACAGTTTAGATACGGACTCTTCGTTGGCAATCCGGCGGATGGCTTCGCCAATCAGCGGCGCGACGCCGACGACGCGCACCTTGGGGTGCTTCACAATGGTTTCCGACGCTTCGATGGAGTCGGTGATGACCAATTCCTTCAGCACGGAATTGCCGACACGCTCCATGGCGGCCCCAGACAGGACGCCGTGGCTGACATAGGCGGAAACGGCGGTGGCGCCGCGATCCATCAAAGCTTTGGCGGCATTGCACAGGGTGCCGGCGGAATCGACGATATCGTCGAACAGAATGCATTCACGACCGCTTACGTCGCCGATGATGTTCATGACTTCGGATTCGCCGGCGCGCGGACGGCGCTTGTCGACGATAGCCAGATCGGCCCCAAGACGGTCGGCCAGGGCGCGGGCGCGGACGACGCCGCCGACGTCGGGCGATACGATCATCAGTTCGCCGGAGTTCTTGTAATTGGCAGCGATATCCTTGGCCATGAAGGGGATGGCAACCAGGTTGTCGGTCGGGATATCGAAGAAGCCCTGAATCTGACCGGCATGAAGGTCCATGGTCAGGACGCGGTGAGCGCCGGCGCGCGTGATCAGGTTAGCGACCAGCTTGGCGGAAATGGGCGTGCGGCCGCCGGTCTTGCGGTCCTGGCGGGCGTAGCCGAAATAGGGGATGACGGCGGTGATGCGCTTGGCCGAGGCCCGCGTCAGGGCATCGATGCAGATCAGCAATTCCATCAGGTTGTCGTTAGCAGGAAAGCTGGTCGACTGAATGACGAAGACGTCTTCGCCGCGCACGTTTTCATCTATGGTGACGAAAATTTCGTTGTCGGCGAACCGCTGTACGCGCGCCTTGGTCAGCGGCATGTCGAGATAATCACCGATGTTCTGGGCCAGGGTCCGGTTGGAATTGGCGGAGAGGAGCTTCATGGTGATATTTCCCGGGGCTGCTGGCGGCGCGTGTACGATTGAGCGGGCTTTTAGCAGGTGAGGGCTAGGGTTCAAGGGGGAACTGTCTTGAAAGTGCAAAAAGACGTTCCCGCCTGAGTTTTGTCACGCGCGGATCATGATGCAGGAGATCAGGCGGCCATAGTCGGGTTCGCCCAGCTTAAAAGCGCGACGGTTCGAATAGAATTGCGAGGCGTCGGCGCAGGTGTCATGTCCAGTCGATGCCGTTTCGGCGCATCCGGCGCGTTTCAGGCGCAGGACGCAATAGCCGGGCAGGTCGAACATGCGCTTGTCCAGGTCGGCGGCGGCGGCGAAGAAGGGACGGGCCTCAGGGTCGTCCTTGACGAAGGTGGCTTCGTAATCGGCACCGACTTCGTAAGACGCCTGCTGGATGCAGGGGCCGACCACGGCCCGGATGCGGTCGGCCTTCGCACCTTGCTGGCACATGGCCTTTATGGTCGATTCGATAATGCCGCCCATGGCCCCTTTCCAGCCGGCGTGGCACGACCCGATGACGCGGCTTTGCGGATCGCAGAACAGGATCGGCGCACAATCCGCCGACAGGGCCGACAGGACGATGCCGGCACGGGCGGTGACCAGACCGTCGGCCTGGGGACGCTCACTGGTGAACGGTTCGTTGACTTTGACGGCGATGTTCGAATGGGTTTGGTGCAGGGACAATAGATAGTTTTCCGGGCGGCCAAAGCTGGCGGCCACGCGGCGGCGGTTTTCCGCTACCTTGTCCTGATCATCATTCGAACCTAGGCCCAGGTTGAGGGTTCCGTAAATGTCACCGGACGCCCCGCCGTTGCGGGTGAAAAAGCCGTGCTGGATCTGGGCCAGATCAAGAAGCGGGTGCAGGATACGCGGGGGAAGGAACATGGGCAGGCCTGTAAATCAGAGCGGTCGCCGCCTGAAACAAGCGGCGCGGGACAAAGAGCGTGTGCGGTTATAGACCCCCACTTGTGGCGGGGATGTGGCTGCGGTTCGGTTCTTCGATGGCAGGGGAGGCGCGTTTTGGCGCGTAAGACCACCTTATCGGTCGGCGCTACCGGCTTCAAGCGCGAAGAGGTTAATGTCAACCGGAAATCCCATGCCTAACACCTTGAACAGGTCACCCATCTGGTCGGGCGCCATCAGCCGATCATATTGCCGCTGCAATTTCGCGGCCTGATCGGGGTTCTTTTCTGCCAGGGCAGAATGGCGGGCGCCAATGCCCAGGCGTGACAGGAAAAGGCCTTGCGTCACGATAGGGCTGACCGACACGCCGGCACGTGCGGCGGCGTTCGCCACGGCGGGAAAGTCGGCCCAAACCGTCAGGTCGTGTTCGCCGGGAGCGTCGAGCGGATCGCGCTTTTCGTGGCGATAAAGCGCCTGAAGCGTGTCGCCGGCTTCAGGCTGATCGCGGCCGTAATCGATCAGCAGGGCCGCGCCTGTTGCCGCCTTCAGCAAGAGCGCCAGAGTTTCGGCCAACCGGGTCTGGGGCGGGGAAATTTCGATGACCTGTCCGGGTTTGCCGGAAAAGGGGGGGACGAAATCCTCTCCGACCGGGACCAGTCCGAAGGATAGGCGTCCATCCTGAACACCGACGCAGCGCTCGAACCAACTATTGTCACCCCGCACGAACTGGCGTGCGGGCAGGCAATCGAGTAGTTCGTTGGCAATCACAAGCACGGGCAGGTCGTCATCGAGCCGATCGAGCGACGGCACGAATTGCGCATCCGGCACGGCCTTCGCCTGAAGGGCGCGCAAGGTAGGCGAGGGCTCGACCAGGGTGACGCGGGCGGCATCGTGCAGTCCAGGCACACGCGCGGCCACCCGAAGGATATCACTCATCAACTTGCCGTCGCCGCCGCCGATTTCGACCAACCGAAACGCGCCCGGCGCACCGAGAGCCTGCCACATCTGGGCGACCCAGACGCCGATCATTTCTCCGAACATCTGCGATACCAAAGGCGCAGTCAGAAAATCGCCGTCCGCCCCGAGCCGAACATGACGCGTATAATAGCCATCGATAGGATCGAGCAGGCAGCGCGCCATATAGCCGGCGACCGACATGGGGCCTTCCTGCGTGATCTGCTCGATCAGCCGTTCTTTCAGGGACACGTCAGCCGTCCAGTTGTGGTGTTTCGGTGTCCGCGGGGGGAGGGGCGTTACGCAGGGCCAGCCAGATGAAGAAGGCGCCACCGGCAACCATCAGCAGGGACAGGGTTTGTCCCATGGTGATGACATTCTTGAAGAAGGGCAGCATTTGCGCGTCCGGTTCGCGGAAGTTTTCGATAATGATGCGGAAAACGCCGTAACCGGTGATAAATACGCCCATGATCAGGCCCGGACGCTTGAACTGGCGATAGACGTGGACCAGGACAAACAGGATGGCGAACAGCAATATGCCTTCGGCGAACGCCTCGTATAGCTGGCTTGGATGGCGCGGATACAGTCCCGCCGGACAGGGACCGCCATACTGCTGCTCGATATATTTGTTGCAGAAGATCATGCCCCAGGGCGCGTTGGTGTGACGGCCCCACAGTTCGCCGTTAACAAAGTTGGCGATGCGTCCAAAGAACAGACCAATGGGCGCGGCGCAGGCCAGCAGGTCGCCGAGATTGAGCATGCGCGCCTGGTCAAACCTCTGGGATTTGCAATATAGTACTGTCGCCAGGGTGACGCCGACAAAGCCGCCATGGAAGGACATGCCCCCCTGCCAGATCTTGAACACATCAAGTGGACTTTTCCAGATGATCGACATGTCGTAGGCCAGCACATAGCCTATGCGACCGCCCAGTATAATGCCAAGTGTGATCCACAGAATGAGGTCGTCGAGTTGTGCGGCATCGACGGGCGGCTGGCGCGGTGTCCATAGAGCCTGCTTCTTTATCAGCGAACCGACATAAAGCCAGCCGGCCACTATGCCGGCGACATAGGCGAGGGCATACCAACGCACGGCGACGGGGCCGAGATGGATGAGGACGGGATCGATATCCGGCAGGTTGATCGGCATCAGCCAGTAATCTCCAAAGTCAATGTCGAAGGGGGCCATGTGCGGCGCCTCCCCAAGGCCCGTTTAGCAACTTCGCTGTGACTCGTCCCCACAAAAGAGAGGCGGCCTCGCCAGAATCATGAAAAGTTTGTCGGAATTGAGATGGAGGCCTATACTGCGTCTGTTTCATGCCCTACGGAGTGCCTGCCATGCAAAGCCAAAACCCCTTTCTCGATGAACTGGCCAAAATGACCACCGGCGCCATGTCGCTGGCCCAGGCCGCAGGCGAGGAAGCCAAGGCCGCCTTTCGCGCCCAGGGTGATCGCTTCGTGGCCGACATGGATCTGGTGCGTCGTGACGAACTGGAAGCGTTGCGCGCCGAAGTCGCCGAACTGCGCGCCGCCGTGGCCGCGCTCAGCGTCAAGCCGAAGGGCAAGGGCGTGAAGCCCGATGCCGATGTGCCGCAAGACTGACTACCACAAAGAGATAGCTGACATATGAATACCCCCCAAACCCTCGACAGCGATGCCGCCTTCGATCCCCTCGATATGGTGGAATCCATTCTGACCGAGGAGGGGCTGGAATTCGAACGCACGCCGGAAGGCGATTTAGGCTTTGCCCTGACGGGCGACTGGCGGACCTACGAAATGTGGTTTTCCTGGCGTCCGGAAGGCGAATGCCTGCAACTGTGCTGTTCGCTCGATGTCGAAGGCGGTACAGGCAAGGTCTTGCCGATCGAACGTCTGGGCGGGCTGTACGAACTGATTGGGTTGGTCAACCAGCATGTCTGGTTTGGCCATTTCGAAGTCTTTCGTGACGCCGATACGCTGGACGTCATTTTCCGTCACACGGTCGCGCTCAATCCGCTTGAGCGCACGTCGGTGGGCGCCAGCGCGCATATGATCAACAGCGCCGCCGAAGCCGTGGATCGTTTCTTCCCCGCGTTCGATTTTTGGTTCAAGGGCGCCGTAAGCGCCGGGGACGCGTTCGCGGCCTGTCTGTTCGAAACGGTCGGCGAAGCTTGATCCTGCCTTGCCAGAGGCGGACGTCATGACTACTTACCGCATATTGCCTATCTAAGGATTTCCACATGAGCTTAGCGAAACCGATCCTGCTTGTTGGCGCCGGAGCGCTGGGATCATCGATTCTGAAGGGGTTCCGCATCGCCGGACATGTGGCACCGTCCGACATGATGATCCTGGACCTGAAGCCAGGTGATGAGGCGCAGGCCTATGCCGCTGACGGTGCACGGCTCAATCCGCAGCCGGAGGCGTGGGTCGAGGCGAAAACCATCATTCTGGCTGTCAAGCCGCAGGGCTGGTATGCGGTGGCGCAGATCCTCAATGGCAATATCGCCGATGACGCGGCCCTGATCTCGGTCATGGCCGGCGTGACGACGGCGCAATTGGGCCAGGCTTTCGCCGGTCATCCGATCGCGCGCGTCATGCCGACGACCGGCGTGGCGACAGGCAAGGGCGTAGCCAGTTTGTACGGCGCCTCCGATGCCGCCTTGGCGGCGGCGCGGGGCGTCTTCGCGCCCATGGCCCAGACGGTGGAATTCAGCGACGAAGGCCAGATCAATTCCGCCACGGCGGTCTCGGGATCGGGCCCGGCCTATGTCTACGCCTTTGTGCGGGCGTTGGAAAAGGCAGGCAAGGCCGCGGGGCTATCGACCAGCCATGCCCGCGACCTGGCGCGCGGCACCCTGATTTCGGCTGCGCGGCTTCTCGACGAAACGGGTGAGGAACCGGACGCCCTGATCAAAAAGGTCGCCTCGCCCGGCGGCACGACCGAGGCGGCGCTCAATGTCCTATGCAAACCCGGCGAAGGCCTGGATGAACTCATCCTCGCCTCCGTCGAAGCGGCGCACAAGCGATCGAAGGAACTGGGCTGACGCTCGTCCACCGGATGCGCGCCGGGGCTATTCGATCTTTAGCGCGGCCTTGATCGTGTTCCAGTCGACAATCTTGAAGTTCTGGCGCTGACTGGCCGCGGCTGGCGTTTCGCCGTCCGTGTCCGAATCGTCTTGCATGACGACTACGCCATTGGCGTAGGGACCGACCGCGCCACCAAGCGCCGCTACGCCGTCCGTGCCGGTCACCGCATCGACCCCATTGCCGGGATAGACTGAGAAACGGCCCTGATAGACTGGCGTAGCCCCTTCGACACGCCAGACGGCAAAGGCCGAATCGCCTTGCGATGAGGCGATCAGATAGGTTTTCACGCCGTCACGCAGAAGCGTCAGGCCTTCTATGTCGGCGACCAGTTTCTGCGATGGCAAGGATTCCACGGCCGTTCGGGTGTTGCCGCTGGCCGGGTCTAGGCCATATTGCCACAGGGCAACATTTTCCTCGGCGATGTACAAACGTCCGCTGACATCGTCTGCGACGCAGCCTTCGGACTGGCTGCCCACCGCGAATTGCCGCACAATGGTGGCCTTCGGCTGGCCGTTTTCGACGGTCAGAACCGACTGCGTAACGTCGCCATCCTTTCCGACCATGATCAGGCTAAGACGATTGTCCCGCGTAACCCCCATGCAGAACCCGTAGGCCTCGCTTGCCGGTATCGCAACGAAGCCCGAAGGGGCGGTTTGCAGGGTGGCGGCATCGAGGGTGAAGAGGGCCGCGCCTCCCTTTACACGGTCCGAAGCCGCGATGACGGTATCGGGCAGGCCCGCAATTTTCAGACCGCTGCGCAGATCGACATTGTTCATTGGACCGACCGGCAGAAACTGTTTTTGCTTGCCTTCGATGTCGTAGACGTAAAGGCCCGCTTTCTTGTCGGTGGCGTAGATCAGAGCGCGGCGCGAATCGTTTGGATCGACCCAGATTTCGGGGTCGTCGGCGCTGTCCAGATTAAGCGTAGCGACGGCCTGGGTTTCCGCTGACGCAATCACAGGTGTCCCGGTTCCATTTACGAGTAATTTTGAGTCGGAAATTAATTCCGGGTGTACAGTTGTGCATGCGGACAGGAGTGTTGCAGTTAAGACAACGGCAGTCGTTGTCATGAATCTGTTATATAATTTTGTCAAATACATCATGTGCTCCAACTATTACCTCTATTTTCGTGGGTATAGCAAAGTTCATTGACTTTGCACTCAATATTTCTTTGAAATGGGGTAGTTTCAAAAATGTATACGATGAAATATTTGTTGACGGGCGCGGCTATGGCCCCGCTTGCCTTTGGTCTTGCTGGGGCCAGCCAGGCCCAGGACGCCGCTGTAACCGCGGAGGCGCCTGTTGATGTTGTGGTATTCGGCACGCGTGCGGCCGAGCGGCAATCGCTCGATCAAAAACATGCGTCGCAGGTCACGCGCGAAGTCATCACCGCTAACGACGCCGGCAAGTTGCCTGACCAGAACGTAGCGGAAGTTGTCACCCGTATGCCGGGCGTCACGGTCGCGGATGATCAGGGGGAAGGGCGCTATGTCGTCATTCGCGGTCTCGATCCCTCACTCGCCGCCGTGCGCATCAACGGACAGGATGCCGCGGCACCCGAAAGTGATACGCGTTCGGTCAAGCTGGACACGATCCCGACAGGCCTTATCGGCAGTGTCGAAGTCATCAAGAACCAGACGGCCGAATACGATGCCAGCGCCATTGCCGGCGCGGTCAACGTCAAGACCCTGTCGGCCTTCGACCGCAAGAAGCCGTTCCTGACGGCGCGCTATTCGGCAGGCTATTTCGAGCTGAACGAAAAGACCTCATATGATGCCGACGTGTCGGCGGGCACGCGTTTCGGGCCGAACCAGGCCTTCGGTATCGTGGCGGCGCTCAATTCGTCACGCCGTCCGCAGGCTTCGGATAACCTCCAAGGGACGGATGGCTGGAAAAATGGCGTGCCGGATGACTGGCGTCTGCGCGACTACTACGTCATTCGCAATCGCCAGGGCGCGGCGCTGAATTTTGACTATAAGCCAAGCGACGATTTCCATCTGTACGCCCGCACCTTGTTTTCGCACTTCACCGACATGGAGCAGCGCCAGCAGTTTCGCGTCAATCTCGACGGGGCAAAGATTACGAACCCGGTCGGCAGCACGGCCAGCTTCGCCGCCACCAAGGCGGCCGTTCGCGACGCCAAGTACCGGTTCGAAGACGAACATATCTCGACCGTCAACCTGGGCGGGGAATTTACCGTCGGGGCGGGCAAGCTGGAGGTCGACGTGACGTCGTCCTCGGCCATCAAGGATGACGATCCCCGCTATAATTTCTCCTACCAGACCGGCAAGAGCGATGTGAAGGGAACCTACGACCTGTCGGACGTGCTGTTCACCGTCACGCCGAATGCCGCCGCTTACGACGCATCAAAGTACAAGGCGAAGGAAGCGACGCTGGAAGCCGACCACGGCCGCGAAACCATGAACCAGGCGTCGGTGGATTATACCTTGCCGACCACGCTGTTCGGTGCGGACACAGTCGTCAAGACCGGCGTGAAATATTCGGAGCGCCATAAGCGCAGCGAGGTCGATTACCGCCTGTATAGTATTGGCGGCAACATGTTGCTATCAGATTACCAATCAGGCGAAGCCGGGCCGATCAACGGCAATGTCTTCGGTCCCACCGTCGATTTCCTGAAATCCCTGGCCTATGCCCGGGCCAATAACCTGCTGGTGCTGCAACAGGCGAAGAGCGTGGCCGACGATCTGGGCGGCGACTATGATGTCCGTGAAAAGGTCACCGCGGGCTTTGTCCAAGCCACGATCCACAGCGGCAATCTGACCTTAACCCCCGGCCTTCGTGTCGAACACACCGCCGCCGACTACGCGGCTAAGGCGTTCGACGAAAATTCATCCTTCGACACCCCGCTCAACAGCTTTGGAAAGAAGGACTATACCGACCTGTTTCCGTCCCTGGTCGGTCGCTATGATTTCAGCGGTAACACCCTGGCCCGTTTCGCCGCCACGACGGCCATCGGTCGTCCGAACTATGTTGACCTGGCACCGCGCGTGAACATCAACCGTGATGACGACGCGCTGGACATCGGCAATCCGAACCTGAATCCGCTGAAATCGGTCAATCTCGATGCCGGTTTCGAGCACTATTTTGGCCGCAAGGGTATGGTTTCGGTCGCCGTCTTCCACAAATCGATTGACGATCCGATCTTCGTCACCGGCCGCACAGCCAATAATGAACTGATCAATGGCACGGTCTATAACGGTGCGTCGATCACTCAGGCCGTCAATCTGAAGTCGGCCAAGGTCAGCGGCGTCGAATTCAACTATGTCATGCAGTTCGATAGCCTGCCTGCGCCGTTCGATGGCTTGGGCACATCGCTCAATGTCACGGCACAGGATTCGAGCAGCGACGGAGCGCCCGGCCGCAGTGGTGATGTTCGCCTGATCTATACATCAGACCTGACCGGTACCGCCGAACTGACCTACGAAAAGTACGGCTGGACGGCCCGCGTCGCCTATTCCTATCGCTCAAAATACCTCGATACCCTGGGCGAAACCGCCGCCACGGACATCTACACCGCCGCCAATGGCAAGCTGGACCTCAAGCTAGGCTATGCCGTGACGCGCAATGTGCAGCTTTATGTCGAAGGCAAGAACCTCAACGAGTCGGTCTGGCGCCGGACCATGGGTGGTGGCACGCAACTGGTCGAGAATGAGTTCTACGGCCGTACCTGGCGCGTCGGCGTCGCGGCAAAGTTCTAGACCGCACGACAGCCTGACCTTTCCCTGAAGGCTTTAACTCTGTGCCCGCTTCGAAAGGAGCGGGCACTTTTTTTGACGCCCGGCCCGGATATAATCTTCGGGCGTCCGGTTGCGTGGTGATTTCATTGCCGCTAAAGCACGGCCATGCTGCGTATCACCGAATTGAAGTTACCGCTCGACCACGCGCCGGAGGCCCTGGCGGCCGCCATTCAGGCGCGGCTCGGCATCGTGCCGGAACATCTGCTGTCGTTTACCGTCGCGCGCCGGGCGCATGACGCGCGACGCAAGTCGGCGATCCTGATGATCTACTCCGTCGATGTGACGGTCACGGACGAACCTGGGGTGCTGGACCGGCTGGCCGGCGATCCTGGCGTCAGGCTAAGCCCCGATACCGAATACCGCTTCATCGGGACGCCAGCGTTGGATATGGACAGGCATCGTCCCGTCATTATCGGCGCCGGGCCGTGCGGGCTCTTCGCCGCGCTCATCCTGGCGCAGATGGGCCTGCGTCCCATTATATTGGAGCGCGGTAAGGTGGTGCGCGAACGTACCAAGGATACTTGGGGGCTATGGCGGCGCGGCGAACTCCATCCGGAATCGAACGTTCAATTCGGTGAAGGCGGCGCCGGCACATTTTCCGACGGCAAGCTTTACAGCCAGATCAAGGATCCGCGCCATCTTGGCCGCAAGGTGCTGACCGAATTTGTCGAGGCCGGCGCGCCGCCGGAAATTCTGACCGAGGCCCACCCGCATATCGGCACGTTCCGCCTGGTCACCATGGTCGAGCATATGCGCCGAACGATTGAATCGCTGGGCGGCGAATACCGCTGGGAACGTCGTGTCGAGGATATCAACGTTCATGTCGCTCGGGACGGCACCCGCAGCCTGCGTGGCTTGCATCTGCATACCGGCGAATATCTCGAAGCGGATCGGGTTGTTCTGGCGGTTGGCCACAGCGCGCGCGACACCTTTTATATGCTGCATGATCGTGGCGTGTTCATCGAAGCCAAGCCCTTTTCCATCGGTGTACGGATCGAGCATCCGCAATCCTGGATCGACATGGCGCGCTTCGGCGCCTGCGCCGGCCATCCCGACCTCGGCGCGGCGGCCTACAGCCTGTCGCATCATTGCGCCAATGGCCGGACCGTCTACAGTTTCTGCATGTGTCCCGGTGGCCGGGTGGTTGCCGCAGCGTCGGAACCTGGCCGCGTCGTCACCAATGGGATGAGCCAATATTCCCGTAAGGAATTCAACGCCAATGCCGGTTTTGTCGTCGGTATCGACCCGGAGCGGGACTATCCTAGTCATCCGTTGGCCGGGATTGAGTTACAGCGCCGGCTGGAAACGCAGGCCTTCGTGGCGGGCGGATCGAACTACCAGGCGCCGGGGCAAAAGGTAGGCGATTTCCTCAAGGGCCAGGCGTCTACGGCATTTGGCGAGGTGCTGCCGTCTTACAAGCCGGGTGTGCATCTGACTGATTTGTCTGCCTGCCTGCCCGACTTCGCCGTCGCCGCCATGCGCGAGGCCTTGCCGGTCTTTGGCCGCCAGATCGCCCGCTATGACCATCCGGACGCCATCATGACCGGCGTCGAGACGCGGACCTCATCGCCTATTCGCATCACTCGTGGCAAGGATATGCAAAGCCTGAATACGACCGGTTTGTACCCGGCCGGCGAAGGCGCGGGCTATGCCGGCGGCATCTTGTCGGCGGCGATAGACGGCATCAAGATCGCTGAGGCCGTTGCGCAGGCCTGGATCACGTCTTAGAAATAATCACGCCTGGGCAATCGGCAGGCTGATACAGGCGCGCAGGCCACCCGATGGGCTGCTATCCAGCGTCAGGTCGCCGCCATGGCCGCGCACGATGTCGCGGGCAATGGCCAAGCCCAAGCCGACGCCCTTGATGTTTTGATTGCGCGCTTCGTCGAGTCGCGAAAACGGCTTGAACGCTTCTTCGCGTTTTTCCGGCGCGATGCCGGGGCCATCGTCGTCGATGATGAGCAGCAGGCGTTGCCCTTCTACGCGGGCATGGAAGCGAACATGCTTGCCGTAGTGGAAACCGTTCATGATAAGGTTCGTCACGGCGCGCTGGACCGCTAATTCGCGGATGGTCACGCGCTGATCGGTCTCAAGCGCTTCGGTCTGTAATTTGTGACCGGTGCGGGCAATGTTGTCGCTGATTGTGTCCATGAAGTGCCGGACCGATACGCTGTCGGTATTTTCCGACATCTCGCCACGCGCGAAGGCCAGGTATTCGTCGATCATATAGGCCATTTCCGACACGTCCTGTTTCATGCGTTCCGTGGCGGTGTCCTGGGGGGCCATGGCCAGTTCGAGTTTCAGGCGCGTCAGCGGCGTGCGCAGATCATGACTGACCGAGGCGAGGAGGGTGGTACGCTGTTCGATCTGGCGCTGGATGCGCGCCTTCATCTTCAGGAAGGCCTCGGCGGCGGCGCGGACTTCGGTGGCGCCGTAGGGCTTGAATTTCGGGTCTTCCTCGCCGCGGCCGAACCGTTCCGCCGCCTGACTCAGCCGTTCGATGGCTCGTACCTGATTGCGGATGAACAACATGGCGATGGCAGTCAGGATACAGGTCGCGCCCAGCATCCAGAAGATGAAGATATAGCCGGTTGTGGCAAACGCGCGTTCCTTTGGCGCGATGAAGCGCAATACGCCTTCCTTGACCTGCACGCGGATATCGACAACGCCGGGATAGCGGGTCGTATCGAACCAGAAGGGCTGTTCGAGCTGGTAGCCCAAGGCCTGGTTCATGGTGCGGTTCAAGGCGAAGAAGATCGATGGACGCTGGTTCGTCGGCAGTTTTTCACCGGCCCTTAGCGAGATCGACAACTGCATTGACGTGTCGGCCTGAACCTTGATTTTTTCCAGATTCTTCGCGCTCGGGTCCTCTTCATAGGCGCGTACGGCCCAGGCGATGTCGCCGGCCAGACCTTCCGACAGCTTGGCGGTGACGGTTTCCCAATGCTTGTCGAAAAACACCCAGGTGACGGCGATCTGCATGATGGCGATCGGCAGCACGATGATCAGCAGAACACGCGCCATCAGGGAGCGCGGCAATGCGCGCTTGATATAGGCAGGCCAGAATTTCAGTCGCGGCAGCTTGAAGGCCATTCGGGATGGCCTTAATCCGGCGCCAGCATATAGCCCTTGCCGCGAACGGTCTGGAGGTAGCGCGGGTTCTTTGGATCCTGTTCGATCTTGCGGCGCAGGCGGGTGACCTGAACATCAACGGCGCGGCCGGTGGTGTCGACGCTGTCCTTGGCCAGGTCCATACGGTCTACCGGCACATTGGCGCGTTCGGCCAGATATTTGAGCAGTTGCGATTCCGCCTCGGTCAGGCGAACCAAGGCGCCGTTCTTGCTGAGTTCCGAGCGTTCCAGGTCGAAGCTGAACGACCCCATGGTGATTGATTTCGGCAGGGCGGGCTTTACACCAGCGCGACGCAGAATGGCTTCGATGCGCAGCAGCAGTTCCTGCGGTTCGAATGGCTTTGACAAATAGTCGTCGGCGCCGATCGACAGCCCCATGATACGGTCGTCGGGCAGGCCGCGCGCCGTCAGGATCAGGATGGGCACGTTGGAATTGGTGCGCACCCATTTCGACAGCGAAAAGCCGTCTTCGCCCGGCATCATGACGTCGAGGATCAGCAGGTCGAAGTCTAGCAACTGCAACATGCGCTTGGCGGCGTCGGCATGGGCGGCGGCGGTGACGCGAAATCCCTGTCGCGACAGAAACTCTTTCAACAGGGTGCGGATACGGTCGTCATCATCGACCACCAGCAGGTGGCGGGTGGTGGCGTCATTCTGTGACGCGCTTTGCCCAGGGGCCAGGCTCATAGTTTTCAGCTCTCTCACGTGTTCAAGATGCGACTCTTAAACAGAATTGCGGCTTTTGACAGATCACTATTCGTTGAGAAATGTAAAGTCGTCACAATTGCCGCACGCCGACCGCCGTGTCCCGAATTGTCTTCACTGCGTCTTTGCGCTGGACAGACCGCCGATAGTGCTGAACTAATTGCGCCATGACCGATACCCCCGAACAGATCGCGATCCGGCACGGGCTGCAAAATCCCGACCTGATGAAGGCCGCGCTGGCGCTTTACGACAATCGTCTGGAAATCGCTGAGCCCATTCTGCGTACCCATCTGAAAGCCGATCCGTTCGATGTGGCCGCCATACGGATGCTGGCCGAGGTGGCAGCGCGTATTGGGCGCTATCGCGATTCCGAAAATTTGCTGCGCCGCGCCGTTGAACTGGCGCCCGGGTTCGGGGCCGCCCGCGCCAACCTGGCCTCTGTCCTTTACAAACAAAACCGCGCCGAAGAGGCGATAGCCGAACTGGATCTTTTACTCGCCGACGGAGGCAATGAGAATATCGGCTTGAGCAATCTCAAGGCGGCAGCGCTCAGCAAGATCGGTGGCTTCGACGAGGCGATACGCCTGTACCAGGACGTGGTGGCACGTGCCCCCAACCAGCCAAAGGTGTGGATGAGCCTGGGGCACATGCTGAAAACCGTGGGACGCCAGGATGAAGGCGTCTCCGCCTACCGAACGGCTCTGGCGATCCAGCCGACCTTGGGCGAAGTGTGGTGGAGCCTGGCCAATCTTAAAACCGTGCGGTTTTCGCCCGAAGACATGGCGGCCATGCAGTCGGCGCTGACCCAGCCAGACCTGAGCGATGAGGACCGGTTTCATCTCGATTTCGCCTTCGGCAAGGCGTTCGAGGACCAGAAGGCCCATGCCGAAGCGTTTGAGCATTACGCGCGCGGCAATGCCTTACGCCGCCGGTCGATCGATTACAGCGCCGACGATACGACGGCATCAGTTGATCAGAGTATAGACCTGTTCACGCCAGACTTTTTCGCCGCCCGCGCAGGCCTCGGCAGCGATGCGCGCGATCCGATCTTTATTTTGGGTATGCCGCGTGCCGGTTCTACCCTGATCGAACAGATACTCTCCAGTCATAGCCAGATAGAGGGCACGTCCGAATTGGCCGACATTCCGGCCCTGGCGCGCGAAGGCCATGACTATCCCGCGCGGATTGCCGATATTCCGCTGGAACGCCTCAAAGTCCTGGGGGAGAGTTATCTGTCGCGAACGCGTGTTCAGCGCAAGACCGCCCGGCCTATGTTCATCGACAAGCTGCCAAACAACTGGGCGTTTGTCCCCTTCATCCATCTCATCCTGCCCAACGCCATTATAATCGATGCGCGCCGCCACCCGCTCGGGTGCTGTTTTTCCAACTTCAAGCAGCATTTCGCGCGCGGCCAAGGCTTTTCCTACAGCCTTGACGACATGGGGCGATACTATGCCGACTATGTGCGTCTGATGCACCACGTCGATACCGTCCTGCCTGGCCGCGTGCACCGTGTGTTTTATGAGCGCATGGTCGAAGACACCGAAACCGAGGTGCGGCACCTGTTGGCCCACTGTGGGCTCGACTTCGAGGACGCCTGCCTGCGGTTCCACGAAACGGAGCGCGCCGTTCGTACGGCCTCTTCGGAGCAGGTCCGCCAGCCGATTTTCAAGGCCGGAACCGAGGGCTGGCAAGGGTTCGAGTCGTGGCTGGATCCGTTGAAAGCGGCGTTGGGGACCGTACTGGACCTCTATCCGGACGTCCCTCAATCCCGTTAGGAAGTTACCGTTGCGTAAGGTGGCGTGGCAATTGCGACACAATTGTGATCGCAATTTTGCGTCGCAGCAAATGTCCGTTGACGGCGTTCGGACTCAGGCACAGTCTCGCCCCTATCTACCGACATACGGGGGTTACATCATGAATGCGCGTCGCTTAACCACTACCTTGCTGACGGGCACCATGCTCGCCACTATTCCCGGTCTCGTCTCGGCCCAGACGGCAAAGCCCGATGAAACGATCGAAGTGATCGTTACGGCCCAGAAGCGCGTTCAGCGGCTGCAGGACGTGCCGATCTCGATCCAGGTCCTGGGGACGAAGAAGCTGGATCAACTCAATGTCGCCAACTTCTCCGACTATGTTGCGCAACTCCCCAGTGTGACGTTCCAGAACAGCCCTTACCAAGGCAGCAGTGTCTATATTCGCGGTGTCGCGTCTGGGGGGGACGGCAACCACTCCGGCCCGCAGCCCAGTGTCGGCGTCTATCTCGACGAACAGCCGGTGACAACAATCGGTGGGGCGCTCGACGTCCATATCTATGACGTCGCCCGCATCGAATCCCTGGCCGGACCGCAGGGTACCCTTTACGGCGCATCGTCCGAAGCGGGCACGTTGCGCGTCATTACCAACAAGCCTGACACCAGTGGGTTTTACGGCCGTCTCGATGCTCAGGTGAATTCCGTGGCGCATGGCGGTGTCGGCAACCAGCTCGAAGGCATGGTCAATATCCCGTTCAGCGACAGGATCGCAGCGCGTCTGGTCGGATGGAACACCCATACGGCAGGGTTCATCGACAATGTCCCTGGGACGCGTACGTTTATTGGCGGTCTGACCGTCAACAATAATGCCTATGTCAAGAACAACTATAACGATGCGGACATTTCCGGCGGTCGGGCGGCGCTCAAGGTCGACCTGGATGACAACTGGATTGTAACCGCCTCTATTATTGGTCAGGAAACCAAGGCCAACGGCAGCGCGGGTTATGACCCCAGTGTCGGGGACCTGAAGGTCCAGCACTTCCTGCCGGAATATTCCCGCGATCGCTTCAACCAGGCGGCTCTGACGGTTCAGGGCAAGATCGGCATTTTCGATGTCACCTATGCCGGGGCGTTTCTTGACCGCAAGCTGAGTACGTCAGCCGACTATACCGACTATGCCGAAGCCTATGACCGCATGTATTCGGATGCCGGCGGCGTGGCGGGCTATTTCTATTTCCACAACGAAGCCGGCGACCCTATCTCCTCGCAGCAGAAGATCATTGGCGAAGACCATTTCACCAAGAATAGCCACGAACTGCGCTTCCAAACCCCGCAGGATCAACGCCTGCGCTTTGTCGGTGGTCTCTATTACCAGCGCCAGACGCACCTGATCCATCAAGATTATCAGGTCGCAGATCTGGCGGCGGATGTGTCGGTCACCGGTCATCCGGGCACCTTGTGGCTGACCCAGCAAATGCGGATCGATCGTGACAAGGCCATTTTCGGCGAAGTGTCCTTCGATATTACACCGACCCTGACCTTTACGGCTGGGGCGCGCGGCTTTGAATATGACAATACGCTGATTGGCTTCTTCGGCTTTGGCGAAAACCCGGACTACGACCTGGGGCTTGGGCCGGCAAACGCGGCGGGTGCCAGCTCAGGGGAACGGCGCTGCTTCACGACGGGCAGCTTTGGCGACCCGAACCCGAAGGACGCGTCCGGAACCAAGCTGCCGGCGGCCGTGCCGGGTAGCCCGTGTACCAACCTTGGGGTCCAGCAAGCCGACGGCACCATTCTTCCCAAGGAAGCAAAAGGGCATGGCATCTCGCCGAAGCTCAATCTGACCTGGAAGATCACGCCGGACTACATGATTTACGGCACCTATTCCAAAGGCTTCAGGCCGGGCGGCATCAACCGCCGCGCCGATGTCCGGCCGTACGCCGCCGACTACCTGACCAATTACGAATTCGGCTTCAAGACCAAGCTGCTCGATGGCGCCATGTACGTCAACGGCGCTATCTATGATCAGGAATGGAAAGGCTTCCAGTTCGCCTTCCTGGGCGCCAACAGCTTCACCGAAGTGCACAATGGTCCCAATGCCCGCATTCGTGGCCTGGAAGCTGACGTGACCTGGAACCCGCCGCAGATTATCGGCCTGAGCCTGTCGGCCAGCACCGCGCTCACCGACGCCAAGACGGTCAACAATCTGTGCTATGTCGATGGTGACTCCGCCGCCGACTGCTCCGGTGTCGTCGACGGCACGCAGGACTTTATTTCGGCACCGAAGGGCACGCGCCTGCCCATCACGCCGCAGTTCAAGGTGGCCGGCAATGCCCGCTACACCTGGCAGGTCGGTAAGTATAAGCCGTACTGGCAGGTGGCTATAACTCACCAGACGGATGCGTCGTCCGACATCCGTACGCGCATCCTCGAAACCCATACATTAAATGACATCAATCCGGCGGCGGCATTGGGTAAACTGGCCGCCTTCACCAATGTCGACCTGTCCTTTGGCGTCGATTGGGATAAGTGGACGGCGGAACTGTTCGTGAAGAATGCCACGGATGAACGCGACCAACTGGCCCGCTATCAGGAATGCGGCATGTGCGTGCAGCGGCCGTACATCATCACCAATACGCCGCGCACGATCGGCGTACGCCTCGGCTCGAAGTTCTAGGGCCTATTTTCACCATCAGGGAAGGCGGGTGTCTTCGGACGTCCGCCTTTTTTGTTTACAAATTCTTTATAATGCCGCTTGCCACCGCGCGGGCGATATTGGATTAGTATCGTCTGTAATTTCAGGAGCGTCGCCTTTGCCATTTCATTACGGCCCCGAAAACCTGCAAAGCCTGCTTGGCATTGTCGTTATTCTGCTCGTCTGCTGGGGGCTTTCGGAAAACAAGAAACGGTTTCCTGTTTTCCTCGCGCTCGGCGCCATCGGTGTTCAGGTCACGCTCATCCTGCTTCTGTTCGCCATTCCGCAATCCCACGTCCTGCTGGACGGCATCAGCGCTGGCATGTCAGCGCTGTCCGACGCCACCAGCCACGGTATGCAGTTCGTCTTCGGCTATATGGGCGGCGGCGCGCAACCCTATCAAGTGACGAATGAAGGGGCGCTGTTCGTTTTTGCCCTGCGCGTTTTGCCTCTGATCCTTGTCATCGCGGCGCTGTCCGCACTGTTGTGGCACCTGGGCGTTCTGAAGTTGATCATCCGGGCCTTTGGGTTTGTGTTTGAAAAGCTGATCGGGTTGGGCGGCGCCTCCGCGCTTGGCGTGTCGTCGAATATCTTTGTCGGCAACGTTGAAAGCCTGATCATCATCCGCGCCTACCTCGACAAGCTGACGCGGTCCGAAGTGTTCATGATGCTGGTGGTGGGCATGGCAAACGTCGCCGGTTCGACCATGGTCGCCTATGTCCTGATCCTCAACGATGTCTTGCCGAACGCTGGCGGTCATATCCTGGCGGCCGCCATCGTGTCGGCGCCGGCGGGTGTGCTGTTGGCGCGGATCATCGTGCCGGAAACCGTGGACCGCAAGACGGAAAAGGTCGATTATTCATCGTCGCTCAAATACGACAGCGCCGTTGACGCTGTGTCAAAAGGCACCGCCGACGGCATGATGGTCGCCATGAACATCGCCGCCATTTTGATTGTCATGGTGTCGCTGGTGGCCTTGGTCAATATGGTGCTGGGTGGTCTGCCGAACTGGGGCGGACAGCCGGTCACGATCGAACGCATCCTTGGTGTCATCTTTACGCCTCTGGCCTGGCTAATCGGCATACCGTGGGCAGAAGCCGCCAAGGGCGGTTCCATCCTCGGTATCAAGATGGTCCTGACCGAATTCGTCGCCTTCCTGAAACTGGCAGCTATTCCCCTGGCGGACATGACGCCGCGTACGCGCATCATCTTGACCTACGCCACGTGCGGTTTCGCCAATATCGGCTCGGTCGGCATTTCGGCAGCCGGTTTCGGCGCGCTTATGCCGCAGCGCCGCCCGGAAATCCTGGGCATGATCTGGAAAGCGTTGGTCGGTGGTTTCCTGGCGACCTGTTTGTCGGCCGCGGTGGTTGGCGCTTTGCCGAACGCGGTATACGGGCTGTAAGATTATCAGCTAGCATAAAAAAGCAGGCGGCATCCGTCCGGGTGCCGCCTGCTTTTTTGTTAGGTCTGTCGATAGATCAGGCGTCGCCGGACGGCTGAGTGGGCTTGCGCGACAGGATGCCGGTAAAACTCATCACGACCTTGTCGCCTATCTTCAATTCACCGCGACCGAAGATGACCGTCTTGCCGGCGCGGGTGATTTCACCTGTTGCCACGATGATGTCGCCTTCGCGGCCGGGTGATTGGAACTGCGCATCCAGTTGCAGGGTGACGGCAGCACCTTCTCCGAGATGGGGCAGGGCGAAAATGAACAGCGATGTATCGGCCAAGGTAAGCAGACAGCCGCCATGCACGGTGCCGCCGCCATTCAAATGATGCTTTTCCGCCTTGAATGCCACTTTGACGTTGGCGGGATCCTCCGCCTGGTAGTAATAGGGGCCGATCAGACCGTTGAACCCTTCGCGGTCGGGTTCCATAACCCAGCCGGCAAAATCGCCTTCGGTCACCGTTTCCAGTTTGCGCTCACTCATTTCAGAACTCCGGAGTCTTACACCCATGTCTCAGCTTATAGAGGACACGATTTTGGAGCTCTTATCGCAGGTGCGAGACGGAGAGTCCATAAGTCCCAACGACGTCGCCAAGACGATTGATCGTGAAAACTGGCAGCGTGAATTACCGAAGATTCGCGCGGTGATCATCGGCCTGGCGCGTCAGGACAAGCTTCAGGTTCTGCGCAAGGGCAAGCCGATAGAGCCTGAGGGCTTCAAAGGCGTTTATCGTGTCCGCCTGCCGGTTGCGGAATAGACGCTTGCAAAAAGTGAACGGGAACGTACGCTTTTTTTACGTTCACTATTGCCATTTTATCAATAAGCGGCATGTATGATCGGCACTTGCTGACGCGATTGTGCGTAGATTTTATCTAAAAGACCGTATGTCCAAGGCTGCCGCCAAATCCATCCAGGCTGATTTTTCTGTCCAAGGGCCCGAAGGGGATAGCTCGGCTGCTGTGCTGACCCTTACCGGACATTGGGTCATCATGCGCCTGGAGGGGATCGCCAACCGTTTGCAGGCCGCGATCAAGCGCTACGACAAGGTCCGGGTCGACAGCCAGAAACTCGAGACGCTCGATACCGCCGGAGCCTTTGTCCTGCGTCAGGTTCTGGGCGATAAGCTGGATGGCGACGTCTTCCCGCAGAATGAATCTTGGAACCGGCTCTACGGTCTGGTTGATACCTGCAAGGGCGATCTGGACACCTACCAGAAGGACAATCCGGAAAAGCGTCGGTTCTGGCTGCACCCCATCTATTTCATGCTGGTCTATCTGGGTCAGTTGATGACTCGCTTCTGGCGCGGGTTCATCAACCAATCGACCTTCATGGGCCACGTCATCACCTTGTGGATGGTTTCGATCGTGCGGCCGTCGCGCATACGCTGGGCCGCGCTGTTCAACCTGATGCAGCGGGCCGGGCTCGAAGCCCTGCCGATCGTCTTTGTTACGAACATGTTCGTTGGAGCGACCCTCGCGTTTCTGCTCGTCCTGACGTTGAAACAATTCGGTGCCGCCGTCTTCGCCGTCGACATGGTCGCCATCGGCGTGTTGCGGGAATTCGGTCCGCTCATCGCGGCGGTCCTTGTCAGCGGCCGATCGGCATCGGCCTTTGCCGCTGAAATTGGCTCAATGAAGATGAACCAGGAAATCGATGCCATGCGTGTCCTGGGCATCGATCCCTACGAAGCGCTGGTTCTGCCGCGCGTGGTGGCGCTGGTGCTCATGATGCCGCTGGTGACCTTCGTTGGGATGGCCGCCGGCATGTTTGGCGGTGCCCTGGCCATCTGGGGCTCGCTTGGCAATGGCCCGGCCTTCTTCGTGCAGCGGCTCCATGACTATGTACCGGTGGTCAATCTCTTCGTCGGGATGGTCAAGACGCCGTTCCTGGCCATCACCATTGCCGTCGTAGGCTGCCGTATGGGTATGACAGTCAAGGATGACGTCATCAGCCTGGGCCGTCAGGTGACCACGGCGGTGGTCCAATCCATCTTCCTGGTGTTCATGATCGACGCCGTTTTCGCCATGCTCTTCAACGGGTTTGTATTCTGATGAAGAGACGCGTCCTGCCACCGCTCGACAATGAAAGTGACGATCCGATCGTCATCACGGGGCTGAACAACAGCTTCGGGACCAATGTCATCCATGAAGACCTGAATTTGACCGTCAAGCGCGGCGAAATTCTCGCCATCGTCGGCGGCTCCGGGTCCGGTAAGACTGTTCTGTTGCGCTCTATTCTCGGTTTGCAAAAACCGACGTCGGGCGACATCTTCCTGTTCGGACACAAACTGTATGAAGGCAGTGAGGCGCGCACTCGCCAGATCCTTGCCAAGACGGGCGTGCTGTTTCAGAGCGGGGCACTGTTTTCGACCCTGAGTGTCGTTGAAAACGTCATGGCGCCGATGATGGAGTTTACCCGGCTCAGCCGTCGCGAAGCCCGGTCAATCGCGCTGTTGAAAATGTCGCTGGCTGGCTTGCCCTTGCGCGCCGCTGACCTGATGCCTTCTGAACTGTCCGGCGGTATGATCAAGAGGGCCGCGTTGGCGCGTGCGCTGGCGCTCGATGCCCAGCTTTTGTTCCTTGATGAACCGACCGCGGGTTTGGACCCCATCGGCGCTGCGGCCTTCGATACCCTGATCAAGGAACTGGCGCGCAGCATGGACCTGACGGTCTTTATGATCACACACGATCTTGATAGTCTCTATGCCATCTGTGACGAGATCGCCGTGCTGGCTGACCGTCACGTGGCAGAAAAGGGGCCTGTCGAGCAACTGGAAAAATCCGATCACCCGTGGATTCACGAATATTTCCATGGTCCGCGTGGTCGTCTGAGCAAGAAAGAAAAGGCGTAGAACATGGAACGTCAAGCCCACTATGCGCTGGTTGGTCTGGCCACCTTTGCCTTGGCATTGGTGCTGCTGGTCTTTGCCTTCTGGTTTATCCAGTTCGACTTCAACAAGAGTTTCGGCACTTATGAGGTCGAATTCAACACGCCGGTCGATGGTCTCACCAAGGGCGCTGAAGTGCATTTCAACGGCATCAAGGTGGGGGAGGTGACCGGGCTTCGCCTGGGCAACGCCAATACCCACCAGGTCATCGCCACGGTACAGTTGGACGAAGGCACGCCCGTGCGTGTCGACTCCATCGCCTCGCTTGAGCCGCAGGGGATCACTGGCCTTTACTACATGCAGATTTCGCCGGGGTCGGCCAACGCGCCACTGTTGAAACACGAACCGAACGCGCCGCCGCCATTGATTCACTCGGAAGAAAGCGCCTTGTCGAAATTGCTGTCCGGTTCCGGTTCGGTGATCGAAAATACCTATGAAAGTCTGAACCGTGTCAACCGGCTTCTGTCAGACCAAAATATCAAGACCTTCTCGGATAGCCTTAAAAACCTTGAAGAAATTACGGCCATGCTCAAAGGCCGCGAGCAACTGATCAACGATACGCATGAGGCTATTATCAGCGCCGGTCAGGCGGCCGACGCGGTGACCAAGCTGGCCAATTCGACCAACACGGTCGCGGCGGAACGCGTGCCCCAAACGCTGGACCAGATCAATGCCGCGACCAAGAAGCTGGCCGATGCCGCCGACCATGTGTCCGCCGTGGCCGACTCGATCAAAGCGCCGGCCGACCAACTCAATTCCAGCACCATACCCGAGCTTGAAGAAAGCCTGCGCAACCTGAACGATGCCTCCGCCTCGGTTAAGTCGCTGGTCGATCAGGCACAGGCCAGTCCGCAAGGCCTAATCGCCCGTCCGGTCGCCAAGGAAAGAAAGGTGAACCAATGATTTCGCCCATGACTACTCTTAAACCTAGAAGCCTGCCAAAGCGCGTAGGCACCTTGGCGGTCGCCTGCGCGGCGTTGCTACTGACCGGTTGCGTCACCTTGTTGCCCAAGACCAAACCGGCCCAGATGTACCGCTTTGGTTACGACCCGGCGCTGGTGCAGGCCGCGCCGACATCCGGCCCTGTGGCCGTGGGGGCCGCGCCCACGCCGATTATTTTTGGGTCGCTTAGTCTGCCGCCCGACAGCGGCGGCGACCGCATCCTGACCGTCGAAGGCAACCAGGCGTCCTATGTTGCCGAAGCGCGCTGGACGGCGTCGGCCTCGGCCTTGCTTCACGACGCCATCGCCACCGGTTTCGCCCGCGCCGGTCATGGGGTGGGCCTGGAGCCGCGCGGCCCTACGGCCGCGGTTTATCGATTGGATGTCAGCGTACGCAAGTTCCAGACGGACTATACACGCAACCGGCCGACCGTTTCGGTCGAACTGGACGCGCGTTTGATCCGTCTGTCGGATCGTATGGTGGTCGGCCAGAAGTTCATCAGCGCCGATGTGGCGGTCCGTCGCAACGACATGGACATGATGGCCAACGGCTACAATCAGGCCGTGACGCAGGTAGTGACAGGGCTGATCTCTTTCAGCGAATCCTCCGTCGCGGCCCTGCCGATTGCGCCGCAAAATATGGCGCCCGCGACCAAGGGACAAAAGGTCGAAGGGCTTTAGGGCTCTTTTCATGAAAAAAAAGCGCCGGGCGGGATGCCTGGCGCTTTTTTTTTATTCATAGGGTGGGGAGGGCTACGTAGACAGCGCAACCTCATAGGCCGCTTCGGTCTTTTCAGCAATTTCTTCCAGGGTGACATCGGGCGCCAGTTCAATCAGCCTCAGGCCTGAACCATCCGGCTTGACCTCGAACACGCCGAGATTGGTGATGATCAGATTGACCACCTTTGTGCCGGTGAGTGGCAGGGTGCACGCCTTCAGTACCTTAGATTCGCCGTACTTGTTGGCATGGTCCATGACCACTACGACGCGTTTGACGCCGGCCACCAGGTCCATGGCGCCGCCCATACCCTTTACCAGCTTGCCGGGGATCATCCAGTTGGCAATGTCGCCATTTTCCGCCACTTCCATGGCGCCGAGAATCGTCAGATTGATATGGCCGCCACGGATCATGGCGAACGAATCGGACGACGAGAAATAGCTGGTTTCATCCAGCTCGGTGATGGTCTGCTTGCCGGCATTGATCAGGTCGGCGTCGATTTCGTCTTCATACGGGAATGGGCCCATGCCCAGCATACCGTTTTCCGATTGCAGGGTGACCGTCATACCTTCGGGGATATGGTTGGCCACCAGGGTCGGAATGCCGATGCCGAGATTGACGTAGAAGCCGTCCTGCAATTCGGCGGCGGCACGTTTGGCCAGATCGTCTCTGTTCCAGGGCATGATCAGGCTCCTTCTCTGACGCGCACGGTGCGTTGTTCAATGCGTTTTTCGAACGTGCCCTGCACGATACGATCAACATAGATGCCGGGTGTATGAATGTTGTCGGGATCGAGCGCCCCGACCGGCACGATTTCTTCGACTTCGGCGATGCAAACCTTGCCGGCGGTCGCCATCATCGGGTTGAAATTGCGCGCCGTCTTCCGGAAGATCAGGTTGCCGCGCGCATCACCCTTCCACGCCTTGATGATGGACAGGTCAGCCACCAGGCCGGTCTCAAGCACGTAGTCGCGATCGCCAAAACGCTTGATTTCCTTGCCGTCGGCCACAATAGTGCCAACCCCGGTTGCGGTGTAGAAACCGGGTATGCCGGCGCCACCGGCGCGGATGCGTTCAGCCAGCGTGCCCTGGGGGTTGAATTCCAGTTCCAGCTCACCCGCCAGATATTGCCGCTCGAACTCTTTGTTTTCGCCGACGTAGGAGCTGATCATCTTGCGGATCTGGCGGGTCGTCAGCAATTGGCCAAGACCGAAGCCATCGACACCGGCATTGTTGGAAATGACCGTCAGCCCCGTAACGCCCGAATCGCGTAGGGCCGCGATCAGGTTTTCCGGAATGCCGCACAGGCCGAACCCGCCCGACATGACTGTCATGCCGTCGAAGGCCAGGCCATCCAGCGCGGACTTTGCGTCAGCATAGACTTTTGGATTTACGGGTGCTTTTTCTTGTGCGTTTTCTGGCATATTTGCCTCTTTTGGCGAGGATAATTGCAAACGACTTAAACCCAGTCCGTGGCAAAAGTCACCCTCAAACTGTGCGGTGCGACATAGTTACCGGTGCAGGTAAGTTTTTAGGGAAACTTCAGGGTCGGCCACCGCGTCGTCCAGCGCGATATCCTTGGCGATCAATTGCTTGGCGGCCATGAAATCGGCGGGACGGCTGACGCATTCGGCCGTTTTCAACTGATTGTCGCCGTCAAGATGGAAGACGGAAAACGCGCCGGACGCCGGGTCGCCACGCACCACCGTGCGACAGTCGGGTCGCAGCAGGCCGGCGATTTGAAGCTTGAATTCATACTGATCGGACCAGAACCACGGCGTTTCCACGACCGGTGGCTTGAAGCCGGTGATCGCCGCGGCGGCCTGCTTGGCCTGTTCCAGGGCGTTCGGTACGCTTTCCAGGCGGAAGCGCCCGTCATAGTGCGGCAAGGTGCGCGACGTCACGTCGCCAATGGCGAAAATATTGGCATCGCTGGTTCGCGCCTGTTCATCGACGACGATGCCGTTGGCGCAGGCTAGTCCGGCCGCCTGGGCCAGATCGTCATTGGCCAAAGCGCCGATGCCGACCAGAAGCAGATCGAAGGTGTGGGTACGGCCGTCTTCCAGATGCACGACCTTCTGGTCACCGTCGCCCAGCGACAGCTCGGTAATACGCGCTTCGGTAAAAATGCCGACGCCGCGTCCCATATGCATTTCGGTGAAGAAGGCCGACAGGGCCTGGGACGCAACCCGGGCCAGGATACGGCTTTCGCGTTCGAACACAGTGACCTCGCAGCCGAGGTGGCGCGCCGAGGCTGCGACTTCAAGCCCGACATAGCCCGCGCCGATCAAGCCGATGCGGTGGCCGGGTCGAAGGGCGTTTTTGAGCGCTTCGGCATCGTCCAGGGTCCGCAGCAGGTGGTGCGGCACCCGCTCTGCGCCAGGAACGGGAAAAGGGCGCGCCTTTGAGCCGGTCGCGAGGATCAGGTGATCGTAGGGCAGGGCGATACCGCCGGCCAGCTGGACCGTTTTGTGATCGCGGTCGATGGCGACCGCATGTGTATTGACGCGCGCATCGATCGCCTGATCGGCATAGAATGTGTCGCCGCGCAGATAGAGATCGTCCAGCGAGGCCTCACCCTTGAGCCAGGCCTTGGACAGGGGCGGCCGTTGATAGGGCAAGTAGGGCTCGGCGCCGATCAAGGTAATATGTCCGGCATGGCCGTATTGACGCAGAAAGCCCGCGGCCGCGCCGCCCGCATGGCCGGCGCCAATTATGACCACGCCGCTCATCACACGCCGTCCGGTATGGGGAAGTGGTTTTGCAGGCAGAACGCCTTGATGGTGTTGTTGAGCAGGCAGGCGATAGTCATCGGCCCGACCCCTTTCGGCACCGGTGTAATGGCCAGGGCATGCACCTTTGCGCCATCGAAATCGACGTCGCCGACCAGCTTGCCCTTGGGGCCATCGGGCGTTGCGACCTCTATGCGGTTGATGCCGACGTCGATGACATAGGCGCCGTCCTTCACCCAGTCGCCGGCGATGAACCGGGGCCGTCCGACTGCCGCCACCAGAATCTCGGCGGCGCGGCAGACCTCGGCCAGGTCTCGCGTCTTGGAGTGGGCTATGGTCACGGTGCAGTCTTCGGCCAGTAGCAATTGCGCCATCGGCTTGCCGACGATGTTGGAACGGCCGACGATCACCGCATTCTTGCCCGCCAAGGTGTCGCCATGCGCTTTGGCGGCGTCTTTCAGCAGCATCAGCGAGCCGAGCGGCGTGCAGGGCACGATGCCGTCAAGCCCAACGGCCAACTTTCCCGCATTGGACACATGGAAGCCGTCGACATCCTTGTCCGGATTGATGGCGTCGATCACCTTTAGCGATGACATGTGTTTCGGCAACGGAAGCTGGACCAGAATGCCGTTGACGCCATTGTCGCGGTTCAGTTCGTCGATGAGACGAAGCAGTTCCTCTTCCGACGTGGTGTCGGGCAGGCGGATGGTGCGCGATTCCATGCCGATGGCCATGGTCATCTCGCCCTTGGACTTGACATAGACCTGGCTGGCGGGGTCGTCGCCGACGATGACCACGACCAGGCAAGGCGTCAGGCCGTGCGCCGCCTTAAGATTGGCGACATGGACGGCCAGGCGTTCACGCAGAGCGGCCGCGTAGCCTGCGCCGTCGATGATGTTGCCTCGGTCGGCGGTCTTTTGGTGGAAAGCGATCATGGGGGCCTCGATTACAGGGACGCGACCAGCGATTCCACAAGCGGGCGCAGGGTCAGACTCAAGGGTTCGGCAATGCGGGCGTCATACAGGTGCGGCGTGCCGGAGTCTAGGTAAGTGTCCTGAACTATTTCAATTTGCAGTACCTGCGCCTCCGGGAAGAGCGCACCGTAATGCCGGGTCGTGTAGCCGCCCTTGAAACGACCATCAAGCACGTGGCTATATCTGGTGGTGCGGCCGCGCCAGTTCGCCAGGGCATCCAGGACCGCGCCGCGCAAAGTGGCCCCGCCATTGGTCCCGAAATTGAGGTCCGGCAATCGTCCATCGAAAAGGCTGGGGATGACAGGACGTATGGAATGGGCATCGATCAGCAGGGCTTTGCCGTGACGCGCAATAGCGGCCGTCAGGCTTTGGCGCAGCCGGTCGTGATAGGGCTGCCAGTAGCGGTCGCGCCGGCGCGCGATTTCGTCGACTTCCGGCTCCTCACCTTGGGCATAGATCGGGTTTCGGTCGAAATCCGTTGTCGGGCACAGGCCCGTTTCGAACTTTCCAGGATAGAGGGTATGGCCTTGCGGATCGCGGTTCAGGTCGATGACATAGCGCGAATGGGTGGCGAAAAGCGTCGTGGCGCCCAGATCGCGGGCGAAATCAAACAGGCGATGGACATGAAAATCGGTTTCGCGCACGGCCAGTCCGGTCGGGTTGAGGCGGGCGGCGATATCCGGCGGAATATAGGTGCCGACGTGGGGCGCGGCGATAACGAGCATAGACGTGCCTTCGTGGAAATCGAAGACGGGATGATCCGAAGGCGGAAGATCGCCATGACCGTTTGAAGCAGGCATGACGCCAGTTGAACCTATGCCGCCCTTGGGTGTCAAGCCATATGACCGGCCTTGATCATCAAGGGCCAGCTGATCGTACGAACACGATCCGGATCGCCCCACACCTCTTGGAGCACAGGTGCATAGGCGTCTATTGGATTAGCGCCGGTGGCTTTCGTCATACGCGCCGTTGCCGACCAGCTACGGAAATAGCCAAGCAAACGTCCAATTGTCCAGCTCGCCGAAAGAGTGAAGGGCGGCACCGGGACTTGCGAAAACGGAAAGGCCAGATCGGCGTAGCCGTTTTCGACGTGGTGACGTTCCGGCGTCCAGTACGGGCCGACGATATCGTTGTGCAAATGGTCTATCGCCGCGGTCAGCGCCGCATCATCGCCGCGCGGAATGCCATAGCTCCACACGGCGATGACGCCGTCGGGTTTGAGGACGCGGCGCACCTCAGCGTAAAAGGCGTCCAGGTCGAACCAGTGGAGGGCTTGGGCCACGGTCACCAGATCGACGGACGCCGGGTCCAGTCCGCTCATCGCACCGACATGACGCGTAATGCGGGGGTGCGCAGGCATGGCCGCCAGTTGTTCGGCGCTGACATCGGTGGCCTGAACATGGGTGAAGCGCTCGGCCAGGGCCAGCGACGCCTGTCCGCTGCCGGCACCGACGTCCCAGGTCAGATCGTGCGAAGGGCATTGCTGCGCCAGCCAGTCGAACAGGGCCTCGGGATAGGTCGGCCGCGCCTCGGCGTATTCAGTGGCGACCGAAGAAAACTGGCTGGTCATCCTTGATGCACCCTTACGTAGTGAGCCGACATGCGCGTGTTTCCACAACGCCTATCTTTGCAGGTTTGCATAAGCCTGACAATCGCCCTTGCCATACAGGGCATCGTGCCTAGATAGTGTCGTCTGGATTCTGAGGTGAGGCAAGGCGACGCATGGACATACATCTTTTACTCAATGTGTTCGTCTTTCTGATCGCCGGTTGCGTGGTGGTTCCCCTGGCTGCGCGGTTCAAACTTGGGTCTGTGTTGGGCTATCTGATCGCCGGCGTTATAATCGGGCCCTTCGTCCTGGGCCTGATCGGCGAGGCGGAAAAGGTCATGCACTTCGCCGAATTCGGCGTCATCATGATGATGTTCCTGATCGGCATGGAACTTGAGCCGGCGATTTTGTGGCGGTTGCGCCGCCAGATTGTCGGGCTGGGCGGATTGCAGGTCACCCTGACCGCATTGGCCCTGATGACGACGGGAATCCTGCTTGGGCACGGCTGGCAGGCCTCACTGGCCGTCGGCATGGCTTTGGCCCTGTCGTCCACTGCCCTGGTCATGCAGATGTTGCGGGAAAAGAACCTGACGCACTCAGTGGTGGGTGAAACCTCCTTCGCCATTCTGTTGTTTCAGGACATAGCCGTTATTCCGATCCTGATCATCATTCCCTTGCTGGCATCCAGTCTCAATCTTGGCGGTTTGGCGACGGACGGTGGACATAGCGCCAGCCTGATCGCGCACTGGCCGGCCTGGCTTCAGCCGGTGGCCGTCATAGCGGTCATTGCGGGTGTCATTTTCAGCGGCAAATATCTGTCGCGCTACATCTTCGGCGCCATTGCGCGCGCCAATTTGCGCGAAGTGTTCACCGCCGCGTCGCTGGCTCTGGTCATTGGCGTCACCATACTGATGGAACTGGTCGGGGTTTCACCGGCGCTGGGCGCCTTCATCGCGGGCGTGGTTTTGGCCAATTCCGAATATCGCCGCACGATCGAGACCGACATCGAACCCTTCAAAGGGCTGCTTCTGGGCCTGTTCTTCATTTCGGTCGGCATGGGTATGGATTTCACCGTGCTGATGGCTCATCCGGTAGGCCTGATCGCCGCTGTCGTGGCGGTCATGACGATAAAGGGGATCGTTCTGTTCGGCCTGGGGCGGGTGTTCAAACTGGATACTGCACCCGCACTTGGGCTGGCGTTTGGTCTGAGCCAGGGCGGGGAGTTCGCCTTTGTCCTGTTGCAACTGGTTGGCGGCATGCGCATCATCGACCCGGAAGTACAGAAATTCCTGGTCCTGCTCGTCGCTCTCTCCATCGCGCTTACGCCCATCCTCATTGCCGTCTATGGCCGCTTCATCCAGCCGTTGTTCATGAGCCAGATTCCTCAGCGCGACTATGACGTAATCGACGAGCACAATGGTGTCATTATCGCCGGCTTCGGCCGTTTCGGCCAGATCATCGGCCGCTTCATGGTGAGCCAGGGGCTTGAAATCACGGTTCTGGAAAAAAGCCCCGAACAGGTGGAACTGCTGCGCAAGTTCGGTTCAAAGGCCTATTTCGGCGACGCCACCCGACTTGACCTCCTGCGCGCCGCCGGTGCCGAGGAGGCGCGGATGCTGATCGTCGCCGTCGATGACGCCGAAGCCGCCGTAGAAATCGTCAAGCTGGCCAAACAGCACTTCCCGAGGCTTGTGGTCTACGCCCGCGCCCGCAACCGTCGCCATGCCTATGAGCTGCATCGGGCGGGCGTTGACTATTATCATCGGGAAACGCTCGACTCCTCCCTGACCCTGGCGCGCGATGCCATGATCGCGTTGGGGCATGCCAAGACCGATATCGAACGCCGCGCCAAGAAGTTCCGCAATCACGATATAGAAACGCTCAAGCGGTCGTTCGAGTTCTTTGAAAGTGAGCCCGACCTGATCAATTTCTCCAAGTTGTCACGTGAGGAACTGGAAGGCATTCTGCGCGAAGACAAGCAGGACGCCTGACGAGCCGTCAGGGGCGCAGGGCCGCCAGCTTGGCTTCCAGCGCGGCGGGGTTGAACGGCTTGGCGACATAGTCGTCCATGCCCACAGCCAGACAGCGTTCACGGTCCCCCGACAGGGCGTGAGCGGTTACGCCGATAATGGGCAGATGTGGCTTGCCTTCCTGTGCTTCGAAATCGCGGATCGCCATTGTGGCTTCAAACCCATCCATGTCGTGCATTTGCACGTCCATCAGGCAGGCAATGTAGGTGTTCGACTTGGCGAAATCGACGGCCTCAAGGCCGTTGCTGGCAATGTCATAGGCATAGCCGAATTTTTCCAGACAGGTCGCCACGACCAACACATTGGGCGCATAGTCTTCGACAAGAAGGACGCGCGGCGTCGCCGTGTCTTCGCGTTCAGCTTGGGTTACGAGTTTTATATGTTCAGACGCCATGGAATCGGGTGTGCTTCTTACCTAGGGTTCGGTAAGAATCCGGGAACGGGTGTAAAGGATCAATGAGTATTCGAGGGTTGAAAAAGTGTTTAAAAGCTTGAAACGCAAGGCATTGTGCGGGGTTATCGCCGTATTTGCCGGCATATCGTCCGGCGCCTCGGCGGCCAACCCGATTGTGGCGGGCTGGTACGCCGACCCTGAAATACGCATCTATGGCGACCAGTACTGGATTTTCCCGACCTGGTCAGCCGACGCGGACGCGCCGATGCCGCCGACCCATTTCAGCCCGGCCCAGATCCAACAGCGCGCCAATCCGAAAATATGGTCGCCATTTCTGCGCCAAACCTTTCTCGATGCCTTTTCATCGCCCGATCTCGTCCATTGGCAAAAACATGCGGATGTCCTCGACGTCGAAAACATAGGCTGGGCATCTTTCGCCCTATGGGCGCCATCATCGGTGGAAAAAGACGGGAAATACTATCTGTTCTTCGGTGCGAATGACGTGCACGAAGGCGAGGTGGGCGGGATAGGTGTAGCCGTCGCCGACCAGCCACAAGGCCCGTTCCGCGACCTGATCGGTAAACCGCTGATCGGCGGCATTCATAATGGCGCACAACCCATCGACCAGATGGTCTTTCGCGACGATGACGGCCAGTACTACATGTATTACGGCGGCTGGAAACATTGCAACGTCGTCAAGCTGAGCGCCGATTTCAAAAGCCTGGTGCCGCTTCCGGACGGCGACATGTACAAGGAGATCACGCCCGACCCGGACTATGTCGAGGGCTCCTTCATGATCAAGCGCAAGGGCATCTATTATCTGATGTGGTCGGAAGGCGACTGGACCGGACCGGACTACAGCGTGGCTTACGCTATGAGCCGCTCGCCGTTCGGCCCCTTCAAACGCGAAGGCAAGATATTGCAGCAGGACACGACCATTGCACGCGGGGCTGGCCATCACTCGGTGGTCAATATCCCCGGTACGGACGATTGGTACATCGTCTATCACCGCCGCCCGCTCGACACCAATGACGGCAATCACCGCCAACTGGCCATAGACCACATGTATTTCGACGACAGCGGCCACATCAAGCCGGTGGTGATGACCAATGAAGGCGTAAGTCCGCGCCCGCTTAAATAGGCTTAGGCCAATTTGTCGATGGAAGGCTGGTGGTGGACGCGACAGGGATTGAACCTGTGACCCTTCGCGTGTGAAGCGAATGCTCTCCCGCTGAGCTACGCGTCCATTACCAGATCGGGAGCGGCGTCTTAGCGTGCGTCCGCGCCCCGTGCAAGCGCTTTTCTGCTTTATGCCCGTGTTGTGAGGCAACTGGCGACGGCGGCCGGCAGATCGCGATAGTGATCGAGCAGGGCGTTGGGAGTCAGCTCGCTCAAGGGGCGCTCGCTATAGCCGAAGGTGAAGAGAATGCACGGCACATCCGCGGCCCGGGCGGTCAGGAAGTCGGTTTCCGAATCGCCGACCATGATCGTGCGGGCCATGTCGCCCTGCATTTCATCGACGCAGGCGCGCAGATGCCCGGCGGCGGGCTTTTTGTTAGGCACGACGTCCGCGCCTTTGATTGAGCCGAAACGGTGCGACAGGTTGAGCCGGCGGATCAGTTCGACGGCGAGGTAGTTGTGTTTGTTGGTACAGACGGCGAAGCGCGCGCCGGCGGCCTCAAGCACGTCCAGTGCGGCCACCATGCCGTCATAGGGGCGGCTCAATTCGTCGATATGCTGTTCGTAGAGTGTCAGCAGACGCTGGAGAAGGGGCTTTTCCTGTTCGGCGGCGAGCGGCTGTCCCGCCAGGGCGAAAGCACGGCGCAGCAATTCCATGGCGCCGCGGCCGATCATGGGCCGGGCCTCATCCAGGTGAAACGGCTTCACGCCTTCCTCGATCAGCACCTTGTTCAATGCGCCTATAATGTCCGGAGCGGTGTCAACAAGCGTCCCGTCGAGATCGAAAGCAATGATATAGCCGTCCAGAGTCATTTTATCGCCGCATCCCTTTGCTTTGCCATAGAATAGCCGTTTCGCTTTGGCTCGCTTTGGGCTAAATCGGCCGGACAGGCAAACGAAAAAGAGTCGTGACATGGTTGATACGAAGCGCGCTGCGGTCATTCTGGCGGCGGGGCAGGGGACACGGATGAAAAGTCCGCTGCCCAAGGTGCTCCACAAAATCGGGGGCCGGACCATGTTGGACCGCGCGATCGACGCTGCCTATGAGGTCGGTTGCGAGCGCGTTATTGTCGTCGTCGGCAACCATAGCCCCGAAGTGCGCGCCGTAGCCACCCGGCGGGTGGGGGCGGACAATATCGTCACCCAGGATCCGCCCATGGGCACGGGACACGCGGTCACCATGACTCGCGATGCCCTCGCCACCTTCGATGGCAAGGTGATTGTCACCTATGCCGATAGCCCGCTTATGGCCGCTAAGGTGCTTGAGCCGGTCTTCGCGCTTGATGCGGACCTGGCCGTGCTGGGTTTTGTCGCCGAAGACCCAGCCGCCTATGGCCGGCTGGTGCTGGACGGCGACAAGCTGGACGCCATTGTCGAGATGCGCGAATGCACGCCAGAGCAACTGAAGATCAAGGCCTGCAATTCCGGGGTAATCGCCTGTGACCGCGAGCGTCTGTTTTCCCTTCTGTCCGAGGTGAAGAACGACAATTCCAAGGGCGAATACTATCTGACCGACATTGTCGGGCTGGCGCGGGCGCACGGCCTTCAGCCTAGGGTCACCTTTGCACTGGAAAACGAAGTCCTGGGCGCCAACAGCCAAGCGGAGCTGGCCGTTATTGAAACCGTCTGGCAGGACGGCGTGCGCAAGGGCTTCATGGACAACGGCGTACACATGCCCGCCCCGCAGACCGTGTTCTTTTCGCACGACACCCGGATCGCGCCGGGCGTTACCATCGAGCCGAATGTCGTCTTCGGCGAAGGTGTCACCGTGGCCACCGGCGCTGTCATTCGCGCCTTCTCACACCTCGAAGGCGCCACCGTCGGTGAAGGCGCCCTTATCGGTCCCTATGCCCGCCTGCGTCCCGGGGCGGACATAGGCCGGGAGGCTCACATCGGTAATTTCGTCGAAGTGAAGAATGTAACCATCGGCGATGGCGCCAAGGCCAACCATTTGAGCTACCTCGGCGACGGCAGTGTTGGCGCGGGATCGAACATCGGCGCCGGGACGATCTTCTGCAATTACGACGGCTATTTCAAGTACAAGACCACGATAGGCGAGGCGGCCTTTATCGGTTCCAATACGTCGCTGGTCGCCCCGGTGACCATCGGTGACGGCGCCATGACCGGTTCGGGCTCGGTCATAACCGAAGATGTCGCGCCCGGCGACTTGGCATTCGAGCGAGCGCAGCAGATTGAAAAGGCCGGCTGGGCCACGGCATTCCGCGAACGCAAGGCGGCAGAAAAGGCAGCGACAAAGAAATGACCCCAGAAGAACAAAAGAAACAGGTCGGCGATGCCGCCGCCGCCTATGTCAAGGACGGCATGAAGGTGGGGCTGGGCACCGGATCGACGGCGGCATGGTTCGTCAAGGCGGTGGCGGAACAGGTCAAGGCCGGTATGAATTTGACCCTTGTTTCAACCTCGGTTCAGACGACGCAGCTGGCGCAAAGCCTGGGGCTGGTCATCAAGGACATCAATGATGTCGGGACGCTGGATCTGTGCGTCGATGGCGCCGATGAGGTCGGCCCGGGCCTAGCCCTGATCAAGGGCGGCGGGGCGGCTCTGCTGCGGGAAAAACTGACTTGGGAGCAGGCGAAATCCTGCATCGTCATTGCCGATGACGCCAAGGTCGTCGATGTGCTTGGCCGGTTTGCCTTGCCGATCGAGGTCGAGCCGTTTGCCTGGAAGGGCACGGTCAACCGAATTTCTGACGTGCTGACCGAGTTCGACATCGCCATGATGCCGAAGGTGCGCAAGACGGGACCAAATGCGGACGCGCCCTACTGGATTACCGACGGCGGCAATCTTATCTTCGACGTGGCTTGCGGAGCCATACACGAACCGGTCGGTCTCGCGCATGAACTGAAGTCGTTGACGGGGGTGGTCGATCACGGCCTCTTCCTTGATCTGGCGGATGTGGCGCTGATCGGCGGGCCCGATGGCGTGAAGGTCCTGCATCCCTAAGGCCCGCTTGGGGCGTCTCTTCAATCGCATGAAGACCGTGCGTTTCCGCCCGTGTTTTCCGAAAGTATCGATATGGACAAGTACGACTACGACCTTTTCGTCATCGGCGCCGGTTCCGGCGGCGTGCGCGCAGCGCGGCTGGCGGCACAACTGGGCCTGAAGGTCGGCGTGGCCGAGGAGGACCGTCCCGGCGGCACCTGCGTTCTGCGCGGCTGCGTGCCGAAGAAATTCATGGTCTATGCCTCGGAGTTTTCCGAGCAGGTTCATTACGCGCACGGTTTCGGCTGGACCAAGGCCGAAGCCGGCCCGTTTGACTGGCAGGTCTTTCGTGACACCAACAATGCCGAACTGGACCGCTTGTCGCAGATATATACCGCCAATCTGGTCAAGGCGGGCGCCGAGGTCATTCCTGCCCACGCGGCCTTTAAGGATGAGCACCACCTTGTCTTGACCAGCAAGCAGGGCGGCGAGCGGATCGTGTCGGCCAAGACCATCCTGATCGCCACAGGCGGCTGGCCTTTCCTGCCGCAACATTGTCCGGGCGTTCTGGAACACGGCCTGACGTCGAACGAGATGTTCAACCTGCCTGAATTGCCCAAGAGCCTGGCTATTGTCGGTGGTGGTTACATCGCTGTTGAATTTGCAGGCGTTATGCATGGGTTGGGCGTCGATGTGACGCTCTTCTACCGCGGCCAAAAGATCTTGCGTGGCTTCGATGACGATGTCCGCGATCATTTAGCCAACGAAATGGCGCTGCGCGGGATCAAGGTCCGCACCCAGATCGATCCCGTCGCCCTGAAAAAGACGGATGCAGGCATGGAGATTTCGCTGAACGACGGCACGACCGCTCTGGCTGATCAGGTGTTGTATGCGTCGGGGCGCAAGCCGAAAACCGAAGGCCTGAACCTTGACGCTATCGGGATAACGCCAGACTCGCACGGCGCCATTCCGGTCGACCGCTTCTCGCGCACCACTCATCCGCATATCTACGCCATCGGTGACGTCACCAATCGCCTGAACCTGACACCTGTCGCCATTCGAGAAGCCATCGCCTTTGTTGAGACGGCGTTCAAGGACAATGAGACGGCTTACGACTACGAAAACATCCCGACGGCCGTCTTTTCCCAGCCCCAGATCGGTACGGTCGGCATGACCGAAGCCCAGGCGAAGGACGCAGGCATAGCCTACGATGTTTATCAGACGCGCTTCCGGTCTATGAAAACGGCCTTCATCAAAGGCGAAAGCCGTATCTTCCAGAAGCTGATTGTCGATCAAAAGACGGATGTCGTTCTGGGTGTGCACATTGTCGGTGGCGAAGCCGGTGAGTTGATCCAACTGGCCGGGGTTGCCGTCAAGGCGCAACTGAAAAAGGCGCAGTGGGATGCCACCTGCGCGGTCCACCCGACAGCGGCGGAAGAACTGGTAACCTTGAAAGACAAACGCGCATGACCGACCGGCTGGGGCTTCTGACTGCGGAGCAAAACAAGAGTCCGCTGCGGCGGTTGCGCGACGGCTATACGACCTGGGTGCTGTTTGTCGGTCTGACAGCTTTTGCCGTCTGGGTCTATTATGCCGCGACAGGCTTACCGTCGCTGTTGGCGCTAATCGGCGTTTTGTCCCTGGGGCACCTGTTCCTATCACATGGCTCCTGGAAAGCGTTCGGTGTCTTTGCCGCCCTGACCGCCGCCATGCTCCTGTTGGCTGTGCTACGCTCCGACATGATCGAAGCGATGGTGCGCGGCGCCGACATCGGTACGGCCTATGCCGCGTCGAAGCGCTATTTCGAAGCGCCCATCGTCATCTGGTTCCTCGCCTGGGCCGCCATGTTCGCCGCGCGATCGCAGGACGAAGCGCGATCGGCGCGTATATTCCACTGGTTTGTCTACGTGCTCCTGGCCCTCAGCGTTGTTCAGATGATTGAAGCCGTGTCCAATTTCGGCCTGCGTCAGAGCCTGAGCGATAAGTTCTTCCATAGCCGCGACAAGATGCTGATTGTCGGCTTTTCGAATACCAATTGCGCGTTGCTCATGATGTTCTGGCCGCTGGCCATGGTGCAGGCGGCGCGCCACCGACCGGCGATTATTATTTTCACGGTCATTGCCTTGATCGCTGCGGCGATCACCAGCGACACCAATGCCCACCTGTTGGCCATGGCCGCTTCAGTGGCTGTCTTTTTTGGTGTGAAGTACTGGCCGCGCGCCTTGAAAGCATTCAAGCCCGAACGCGTGCTGGCGGTGCTCACCCTGGTGCCGATGCTGGCCTTTCCGGCCATTATCTATGGTCTGATGAAGAGCGGCATGGCGGAAAAGATAAAGACCGATCTGTTGCCGTCCTGGGCGGCGCGGATCGATATCTGGAGCTATGCTGTTGCTCGCTCGCTGGAAAAGCCTATCTGGGGTTGGGGCTATGAAGCCTCGCGTCAATTCGACCCCATCATTCCCAACCACCCGCACGATATGGCGTTGCAGGCGTGGCTCGAACTGGGGATCCCGGGGTTGATTATCCTCGCGGCTTTCTGGTTCTGGCTGTTTTGGAGCCTGAAAGTGACGGGTGAGGTGGCCGACCTGCCGAATGAAACCGGACTTCGCGCCCTTGATGAGGAGGTCGCGCCCATACCCGATGGCAATCTCTCAACTCGTTTCCAGCCCTACCTCTTGGCCCAGGCCACCATGTTCCTGGTCGTAGGCACCATTAGTTATGGTCTGTGGCGATCTTGGTTCTATTGCCTAGGCGCCTTTGCGGTTATGGCCGCGGTTTTGGCTGTGCGCGCAGCGACACACAGTATAAAGTTACGAAATTAACTACAAGCATCAGACTTTACACGGTAATTTCTTTTCCTATATAGGTCTCTTCTGGTTTCCGGTTGAGTTGAAACCGGTAGTGAGTGTAAATACAGCTATGAAAAAGATTTGGTCCCCAAAAGATTGGCGTGAACTGCCGGCCCTGCACATTCCGAACGATTATCCGGATAGCCAGGCCCTCTCCGCCGTCGAAAGCGAACTGTCGCACTTGCCGCCGCTGGTTTTCGCCGGTGAAGCCCGCCGCCTGACGTCGGCTCTGGGGCAGGTCGCGCAGGGTGAAGCCTTCCTGTTGCAAGGCGGGGATTGCGCGGAATCCTTCAAGGAGTTTTCCGCTGACAACATTCGCGATACCTTCCGCTTGATCCTTCAGATGGCGGTCATCCTGACCTTTGCCGGCGGCAAGCCGGTGGTCAAGGTGGGCCGGATCGCCGGCCAGTTCGGCAAGCCGAGATCGTCGGCGGTCGAAACCATTGATGGCGTAACGCTCCCCAGCTATCGCGGCGACAATATCAATGGCATGGAATTCACGCCGGACGCGCGCATTCCCGATCCGTCGCGGCTGGTGAAGGCCTATCATCAGTCTTCGGCGACGCTCAACCTGCTGCGCGCCTTCGCTCAGGGCGGCTATGCCGACCTGTACAATATTCATAAGTGGACTTTGGGTTTCGTGTCCGGCTCGCCGCAGGGCGAACGGTATCGCGCCCTGGCCGACAAGATTTCTGAAACGCTCAGCTTCATGTCGGCTATCGGCATCAAACCGGAAAGCCAACCGGAAATCCGCCAGGTCGATTTCTTCACGTCGCACGAAGCCTTGCTGCTCAATTACGAGCAGGCGATGACGCGCGTCGATTCCACATCCGGTGACTGGTACGACACCTCAGCCCACATGCTGTGGATCGGTGAGCGTACTCGTCAACTCGACGGTGCGCACGTCAACTACATGAAGGGCATCAAGAATCCGATCGGCGTGAAGGCCGGTCCGACGCTGGAACCGGATGACCTGCTCCGCCTGATCGATACGCTCAACCCTGAAGCCATTCCGGGTCGTCTGACCCTGATCGGCCGTTTCGGTTCGGACAAGATCGCCGAACGTCTGCCCAAGCTTATGGCGGCGACGCGCAAGCATGGCGTACCGGTCGTCTGGTCTATCGACCCGATGCACGGCAATGTCGTCAAGGCCGCCAATGGCTACAAGACGCGGCCGTTCGATCGCATCCTTTCGGAAGTGCGTTCCTTCGTCGATATCGCCAATGCCGAAGGCGTCCATCCGGGCGGCATGCACCTGGAAATGACCGGGCAGAATGTCACCGAATGCACGGGCGGCGCCTTCGCGCTTAGCGAAGAAGACCTGCGCGACCGTTATCACACCCATTGCGATCCACGCCTGAACGCCGACCAGGCGCTGGAACTCAGCTTCCTCGTCGCGGAACGGCTGCACAGTTTGAAAACGGCGGCATCGAAGGCCGCTTAAAATGAAAAGGCCCGGATAGATGTCCGGGCCTTTTTTGTTACACGACGACGTTGATCGCGGTGCCGGTGCCATTTGTCTTTTCCTGGCGTTGTCGCGCCTGCTCCTGAAGCTCCTGCATCATCTGTTTCTGGATGGCTGCGCGTTCTTCAGGCGATTTGGCCGCCAATTTTTCTTTGGTCATGCCGTGGCTGCTGAGCCAGGTGTATTGCATCTTTTCCGCCGGCGACAGCTTGAGGAATTTCATCAAGCTGGCTTCGGTGCTGTCGGACGAAGACGGCGCAATCTGACTGAGCGGATCGGTGGAGGCTTGGGACTTCGTAGCTGTGGATGTGCCGTAACTGGCCGGTAGGGCGTAGGATGAACCTATCTGCATGTGTAAATCTCCGGAGGGGAAGGGGCGGTTCTTCTGAACCTCAGGGACGATTTGCCTATCGCAAGAGGCGTGCCAGTCGGCAGGTGTAAGTCACGCAAGGCTTTGCGGTGATAACAGGCGGGCATGGGGCAGTTTTTACACGGCAAGCGTGTCCGGAGCGGTCAAAAATGCCGTCTAGGCGCTCTCGCGACCAGCATTGAGTGTGATCACGAAATCGGCTATTGAGCCCGGCATGAACCGACTGATCGCACGAATTGAACCTCAAACGAGGGCGGCGTTTGCCGCCCTTTTTGCTCTGTCATGGCCGGTCATCGCCTCACGCGTTGGTGTCATGCTCATGGCGCTGATGGATACCATCGTGGTCGGCCAGCACAGTTCGGCCGAACTGGGCTATCTCACCTTATCCCAATCCCTCTATTGGGTGCCCGCCTTGACATCCATGGGGCTGCTCATGGGTGTACAGGTCAAGACGTCGCACTTTCTGGGCTCCGGCGATCTGCACCGGATCGGCGCGGTCTTTCAGCGCGGCATCGGCTACGCGCTGACGCTGGGCATCGGTTTTATGCTTATGCTGCTGGTGGGCGGCGCGCCTTTCCTAGGCCTGATCGTCAAGCCGGACATGGTCGAAGGCGCGCGCGTGCCTTTGATCATATTCGCCTGCTCCATGCCGCTGTTCCTGCCCGGCGCGGTCGGCACGCAGTTCCTCGAAGCCCTCGGACGGACGCGCGACACCCTGATCGCCACCCTGATCGCCAATGCGCTCAATGTCATCTTGCTGCTGCTTCTTGTACCAGGGCATGTCACCATTTTCGGCATCCATTTCGAAGGGGCGATAGGGGCGGCGACGGCGACCTTGACGGCGCGTGCCTTGCAATCGATCGGCCTGCTTATCCATATACTGCGCCTCAAGGAGACGCGCCCGTTCGACCTGATGGGGCGTCAGGCGCCAGACCATCACGGTGCGGTCGAACAACGCCATGTCGGTTACGCCACGGGTGCTGCCTATTTCATCGAAGTGGCGGCCTTCGCCGGCATGACCATGTTTGCCGGTCATATCGGTGAAATCGAGGTGGCCAGCTGGACCGTTGTGCTCAACTATGCCAGCGTGGTCTTTATGGTGCCCATGGGACTGTCGGCAGGATGTTCGGTTCTGGTCGGTCGCGCCTTCGGGGCGGGGGATCGCGAGGCCCTGGCGCGGACCGGACGCGTCAGCTTCATATCCGCGGCCCTGTTCATGATTGCCGTGGTTGTGTTCACGGCGCTCCTTTCTGGCGTCATCGCGCGGTTTTACAGCCATGACGAGGCCCTGTTGCCGACCATTCAGGCCGGCCTTTTGCTCTCTTGCCTGTTCTTCATCCCTGACGGCCTGCAGGTTGTGGCGGCGCAGGCCTTGCGGGCGCGCAAGGACGTGCTGGCGCCGACGATCATCCATTATGTCTCCTACGGCGCTATCATGTTGCCCCTGGGGTTCGTTTTTTGTCTGACCCTTGGCTGGGGCGTGGCCGGGTTAATCTGGGCCGTCGTGGTCGCCTCGCTGATTTCCGGTACGTTCCAAACGGCGCGGTTCCTCTGGCTCGACCGGCGGGCCGTGCTAAACTCGACAAGCGCGTAGACGCCCTTTAGAAATATGGCTTCATAAGGGTGACAATCTAAGACACGTCGAGGGCGTCTGAGGGCCTGGGAGGTGCTTTTGACCCGCAATATGGTGAGGATGTGCGAGATGCTTGATGATCTACAGGGAAAATGTGTGCTGATTACGGGCGCCAGCACGGGCATAGGCGCCGCCGCGGCCAAGGGATTTGCGCGTCTCGGTGCCAGGGTGGTCGTCCACTACAACGCCAGCGAAGCCGAAGCGCAAAAAGTGGTGGACCTGATTTCCGCCGATGGCGGTGAAGCGCACCTGATGCAGGCCGATCTGATGACGCCTGCAAACGCCGGACCCTTGGTCGATGCCGCCGCGCGTAAACTGGGCGGTTTGGATATATTGGTCAACAATGCCGGATCGCTGATGACCCGGACCCTGTTTCTCGATTGGGATGCCGCTCTCTATGAGCGGGTTATGAACCTCAATGTTCGGTCCGTCATCGAAGGCAGTCAGGCGGCGGTACCGCACATGCAGGCGCGCGGCGGCGGGGCTATTGTCAACCTGGGCTCGATTGCCGGTAACAACGGCGGCGGACCCGGTTCGGGATTGTATGCCGGGGCCAAGGCCTTCGTGTACAATGTCACGCGTCATATGGCCAGCGATCTCGCCAAGCTCAACATCCGTGTCAATGCCATTGCGCCGGGCGTTATCGCAACGCCATTTCACGATCTGACGCCTGCCGATCGCATGGAGGCCATGCGTAGTTCCATACCCATGCAGCGGATCGGGACGCCGGAAGAGTGTGTTGGGGCCATCGTCTTCCTGGCGTCGAACAGCATGAGCGCCTATGTCACCGGCCAGATCGTGCACATCAACGGCGGGCAATTAATGCCAGCCTGATCGCCTTAGAGCGTGTTCCGATCTGACGGCATCAGATCGGCGCTCTAATTTTTGTTTTTACACGCTTTTTGATCCGAAAAGTGCGTCACACTTTTCGGATAGCGCTCTAGGCTGGCTTTACGCCGTCTACCAGCAGTACGCGATAGTCGGCAGCCCGGTGTCGGTGCTGCATGGCGGCCTGATAGGCAGGGGAGCCATGCCAGCGTCGCGCAGCGTCCATATCGTCGAATTCCAGAATGACGATGCCGTCGGCATCCTCGCCTTCCAGGGTTTCATGCGGCCCATAAAAAGCCAACTGCCGGGGTGGTGTGTCGCCGCGCGCCTTGCGGGCCAATTCGGCGTAGATAGCCATTTCCGCCGGATCGATCATCCGGTCCCTGATCATGATGACGTATGCGGTCATGTTACCACTCCTGAGGTATGTGCTGCGATGGCTCTATGCCGAGCGCGGTGCAAAAAGGATGGTCGCCGAACCGGCCAGGCACAGGATCAACCCCGCGCCGTCCCATAGATCGGGTGGCCGTTTTTCGATCAGCCACATCCAGCCAAGCGATGCGGCTATGTAGATGGCGCCGTAAGCCGCATAGGCGCGGCCCGCCGCTGGGGTATCAATGAGCGTCAGAAGCACGCAAACGCGCACAGGCTGAGCGCGCCCGGTATCAGCCAAGCAGGTGACTGCTTGAGTTTGAGTACGGCCCACAGGCTATAGCAGCCGGCGATTTCGGCGATGGCGGCCAGAATATAGACCGCCAGCGATTTAAACACCGAGCATCCAGCCTTCTTCGGTGGCGGCAATGGCGGTGTCCGCCTCGCTCAGGCCCTTGGGGCCGGCGAACAGGGCGCCGAGTTGCCCCTTGTCGTCCGCTTCGGCAAGGGCCGTGGCGGTCAGTCGCACGCCGGTCGCGTCCTTGACTTCGCCGGATTCCGCAGCACCTTCATATAGTGGCGAATAGATTTCGGCGATGACGGTCGACAGGCCCGCCACGCTCTCTTCGGTAAGCGTGTTGAACCCGGTCTGGAAGGGCCACACCTGCGCCTGTTCGCCTAGCGATTCCGCCAGCGATTTGACCGCAGTGATACCCAGCATCGATTGTCCGCCAACTACGCCCGCACCGTGCATTTGCCACAGACTTTTGGAGTGAGCGGCCTTACGCAGCTTCAGGGTTTCCTGTTCCGTCAGGCGCAATTCAGGGAAATCGCCGAACGAGTCCGGTTTGAGCGTCGATAGCCATTTCTGCGCGTCGCTCTTGGGGCAGCCCCAGAACGGATAGGCTTCGTCGGTCATCAGGCGGTTCATCTTCGCCGCCACCTGGAACCGGTTATTCTTGTTATCCGGCTTGTCGACGATATTCTTGGCCAGGAAATCCCACATGCCGCGCCAATCCGCCGTCTTTAGTTGCAGGCGCGCCGCCGTGCCGCGCGGGAAGCCCAACGCGAAATCGACGCCAACCAGCACGCGGTCGCCGCGTTTACGCAAGTCAGCCAGAAGCGTGCGCAAAAGCGTTGCGGCTTCGGCGCGCGTTGCTGGGTTATGCGACTGATAGGACAGGCGGAAGCGGATGTCGCGCTTCATCACGCCAATCCATACCGAGGATTCGCCGGTCTTCTTGCCTTCGGCGGCGCTGTAATCGACGATCACATAGGCGCCAAACAATCGGTTCACGGGAGATCTCCATAGTCACAAGTGCCGCTGCTTTTAGCCCCTTTGGGCCATGGGAAAAAGCGGATTATGACGCTTTGCACAATTTATGTCCGTAATGTGTATTCCTTTTTTGCCTCGAAACGGGTTAAGCCCATACCCGCAGAGATTTTGGTGACAGGTGAGGGACCATGGCCAGCATATTGCGAGTGGGCGTAGCCGGAGCGGGCGTATTCGGCGGGTACCACGCCAATAAGTACACGCAGGCACAGGATGTCGAATTTGTCGGAATCTACGATATCGACAAGGCGCGGGCCGAAGCTGCGGCGGCGCCCCACGGCGTAAAGGCCTTCGGCGGCGATGAACTGGCGGATTTTCTGGCCAGCATCGATGCGGTGACCATCGCCACCCCCGCCTTTGCTCATGCCGGCGTCGCACTGAAAGCGCTGGATGCCGGTGTGCATGTCTATACCGAAAAACCTCTGGCCATTTCTGAAGACGACGGCCAGGCCATGGTCGAGCGCGCCCGTGCCGCCAACCTTGTGCTGGCGTGCGGCCATCAGGAACGGGCGGTGTTCGAAGCCATGGGGCTCTATGATGTACCCGAAATTCCTGTGCGCCTCGAAGCGGTGCGCAATGGGACGGCCTCGACGCGTAATCTCGATGTCTCCGTTGTGCTCGATCTCATGATCCACGATCTCGATCTGGCCCTGACTTTGGCTGGCGTTGGCGCTGGCGGGCTGACGGCTAAGGCCAACTATCGCCGTGAGGACGGCTACCGCGCTGTCGGCGCGGATGAGGTGACGGCCGACGTTGATTTTGAAAATGGCATGAAGGCGGTCTTCAAGGCGTCACGTATGGCAGCCGAACGCGAACGCACCATGCGTATCGTTTACCCGAGCGGCGAAGTGTTCATCGACCTGCTGAACCGCAAATTTGAAAACAACACGCCGTTCGCTCTCAATCCGGATTTCGCTGAGGCCGCCATCGCCAAGGACCCGCTTGGGACCAGTGTCTTCCGTTTTCTGGATTGCGTTCGTGGAACGCGCGCCGCGCCGTTGTGCACCGGCCAGGCGGCTTTGAAGGCGCTGGAATTGGCTTTGGCGATAGATGAAGACGTCGCGCCCGCCTAAGCTGTCGGCTTAAAGAGGGGGCCGGCCGCGGACTTTACTGCGGCTGCCCCTTGAAGATAATGCCGAGGGCTAAAACGGCGAACCCGCCTGTCATGAGCCAATAATGGTATTCGCGTAATTGGGGTGCGATGCCGAAATAGCCGACCAGGCTAGCCATGACCAAGGCCACGGATATGAAAAACAACAACAACGTGAAAGCTGAGACTTTCATAACCGACGTGAACCCACCCACCTGAATTATTCAGGTCGCAACGACCCAAGCGCTACTGCATAGGCCTATTTGTTCAAACAATTGTGATAAGATCAACGGAAAATTAGCCAAATTTCCGCCTGTCTGCTTTCGGCACGCTAAAATTATCGCCGGTGCGTGATTGATCTATTTTTGATTGTGTTAAATCGCGCGTGCCGTGAACAAGAGTTCGTGCAGTGCAGCAATCGCCGAAAACATCGATACCGCCAGAAGCATGCGCGCGACGCCCAGTTCTTCCGGCGCAAAGGCGGTCCGGCCTTCGATAATCGCCACGAAGGGCACGATCGAGGTGCGGCGCTTGATCGACGCATAGACGTCCCCCATGAGAGCCAGCCGCTTACGGTCGATATTATTGGCGCCCAAAGCGGTCAGGGCCAGCATGGACCCGAAAAATATCCAGGCGGCCAGATTACCATTGGTGATCAGGTGCGTCGCCGCCCAGATGCCGATACCGGCCAGGATCGGATGGCGCGATACGCGGACAATGCCGTACACGGTCTTATCCGGTAACTGGCGCAGGGCCAGGAGGTTGGTTGGAGAGGGCGTCGTCAAACCGACAACCACTAGCAGGAAAGCCAGAAAATTACCGAGCAGGCCGATGACGCGCAGGAAGGTGCCCGACTTCCACAAAACCACATTCATCGGGTCGCCCAGCGCCATGGCAAAGGCGATCCCCATCCAAATCAAGCCGCCGATCGAGAGCAATGAGAACAGGATGTAATAGGCGACGCCGCCAATCCGGCCGATAATCTGTTCCTTCATCGTCGTACCGCTGATCAGCAGATGGATGAATAGGAAGAAGGCGCAGGCAAGAGCCAGGGTCCACATGGTTGTCTCCGGGGCGAGTCGCTTACAGGACTAGCACAGCGATCTGCGCGGCGGGATGAAAAATGATCAAATATAGGGGATTAGTGGTGCGTTCAGCACGTCGCCTTCGGTCTGCTTCGGGGGGGCAGGGGGCGACGACGGCGGTGTCGCGGGCGGCAGGATGGGCGCAGCTGCTACCTGAGGCAGGGGGGCAGGAGCGGGCGGCGGGCCGCTGACGGGCGCGGGTTTGGGTGCCGGGGATGTCGCCGTGCGGCGCAGGACGGCTTCGACGTGGTAGAACCATTTGCGCGCATTGTTCATGGCGGCGCGCGGACCTTCGGCGCGTGCGGTCAGGTTGTCGTGCGGGTCCCACATGACCAGTTCAAAATCAGGGTCGGCGGGATCATCGAAGATCAGCCGCATGGTCACACGGTTGACCACGGGCGCGATATCGTCGAGCAACTTCACCGGTCCGCCGCGCACGACCCGGCCGACGACCCGGTCATCGACGAAGACCTCTATGCCCAGCAATTCATGCATGGTGTAGGGCTTGTGCGGCACCTTGCCGAAATTGCGCACGATGATCACCCGGTTGCCTTCGTACGAACTGGCGGCCGCTGCCTTGCGGACCGGCTCAAGCGCCATGACGTCGGCCTTGTACCGGCGGCCATCGGCGTCGGTCAGGCCTTCGCGCAGTTCGTCCTCAAGCTTCTTGGGTTGTTCGACGCGGGAGTCGTAGAGGCGGTACAGTACGACCAGTATGGCCAGTACGGCGGCTGAAAGAATGACGATTGTCGGCAAATATGTCGGCAAAGGCGGGTATCCAGGCTTGGTGTCGGTATTACAAACAACAAGTTAACCACGGATTCAGTCCGGCGTTAAGATATTAACACGTCGCCCTAATGCTTTTCGTCATTATACGTGTCGTTTTGGTCATCGTAGCCGTCATCGTCTTCCCACGGTGGGGGAACCGATGCCGGTTTGGGCGCCGGTTTAGCTGCGCGCGGCGCGGTTTGGGCCACGGCGACGGGGGCGCTGTCTTCCGTCGGATCGGGGGGCGAGTAGGGAGAGGGCGTGGCCGGTAGGCGTTTGATCACCGCGTCGATATGCGACAACCATTTACGTCCCAGCCGGACAGCTTCGGCCGCCGTCTGGGCATGAATGGGATTGTGGCTGACCTGGCCGAACAGGTTGACCTCGAACTCCGGTGTTTCGACATCGTTGAACATGAGGCGCAGGGTAACGCGTGACGCTTGGGCATGAGTTTCATTAAGAACACGCCGGCTTTCGCCTTTCTGGGCGCGGGCGACGACGCGTTCATCAACGATCAGCTCGGCCCCTTCGATCTCGTCGAAGGCAAAGACGAGCCCTTGCGCGCCGGTTTCCCACATGATCGCCAGATCGCCGGCGGTGAAATCAAGCCCCGCCGCTTTGTGGCCGTCCAGATCATAAATTACGGCGTCGGCTGCCTTGCCCAATGCCGAATTGAGCGCACGCGCCAACCGGCGCGAGGCTTCGAACCACCACATCAGGCCGGACGCGATCAAGGTCAGGCCGATACCGGCGAACAGAAAATATAACAAGATACGGGCGGCATGGGCCATCGGATAGCGCCCTGATTTATGACTAATGAAACCTTTAATACACGCGAAGCGGTTAAGATTTTGTAGTCAATTCAATGACGACCGGCACGTGGTCGGACGGTTTGGCTTCATCGTGGGTCTGGCCGCGCGTATCTTTGTGGATAACCAGATCGATGAGGCGGTCGGCGGCCTGAGGGGACAGCAGGTGGTGATCGATGCGAATGCCTTCGTTCTTTTGCCACGCGCCCGCCTGATAGTCCCAGAAGGTATAGCGGTTGCCTTCCGGCTGGACGGCTTCGAAGGCGTCGGTGTAGCCAAGATTTTTCAGGCCCTGATAGGCGGCGCGGACAGCCGGTTGATAGAGGGCATCATCCAGCCACGGACCTTCTTTCCACAGATCAGCTTTCGTCGGGATAATATTGAAATCCCCCGTCAAAACGGTCATTTCCTCAAGTGTCAAAAGGTATTGCGCCCGGGCACGCAGCCGTTCCAGCCAGCGCAGCTTATAGGCATATTTGTCCGTCTGAATGGGATTTCCGTTCGGCAGATAGATGCAACCGAAGCGGATGGGCTCGGGCGCTTCGATCACCGCCTCGATATAGCGGGAATGATCGTCAACATCATCGTCGAGCCCACGCTGCACGTCGCTCATTGGATATTTGGACACGATGGCGACGCCGTTATAGCTTTTCTGGCCGTGGACGGCGCAGTTATAGCCAAGCGATTCAAAGGCTTCGACGGGAAACTTCTCGTCTATGCATTTGATTTCCTGCAAGCCGCACACGTCGGGCTGGGCTTCGCGAAACCATTCCAACAGGAGCGGCAGGCGGGCATTGACGGAGTTCACATTCCAGGTCGCGAGTTTCATAGCCCGATGTTTAGGCCGCCGACCGGATTCGGGCAAGCGCTTTGCCAAATGGTGAGACGACTAGATTAGATGGAGAAGCTGGTGCCGCAGCCACACGATGCGACGGCCAGCGGGTTAAGAATCTTGAACTGAGAACCAACCAACTCTTCGACATAGTCAATCATGGAGCCGGCCATCAGCGGCGCGGACACCTCATCGACCAGAGCGGTCGCGCCATCAAAACTGATCCGGCTTTCGTCATCGTTCGGCGTATCGGTAAGGTCTAGGACATATTGAAAGCCCGAGCAGCCGCCACCTTCGACCATGACCCGCAACATGACGGGATGACCGGCCTCAGCGCTGAGACGGTTCAGGTGTTTCGCTGCAGCAGCGGTAAGGGTGATGTTATGGCTCATGGTCTCTCTCTTGCCTGCTGAATATGGGCGCATTCGGTTATAAAATCAGCCCCCTGGTCAGAAAAATGGGCGATTTTTTAGGAAAATCAGTTTAGCGACGGGGCCAAGACTGGAGATACATCGTGAAACAACTGGCCTCTTTTGCCTGCGACGTCGAAAAAAGCCTGGGGCGCCTGCATGCGGAGGCGGACAGCGCGACACGTACCGCCTATGCCCGCGACCGCGACCGTATCATCCATTCGACGGCCTTCCGCCGGCTGAAGGGCAAGACACAGGTCTTCGTTGCCAATGAAGGCGACTATTTCCGAACCCGTCTTACCCATTCTCTCGAAGTGGCGCAAATCGCCCGGTCACTGGCCCATTCGCTGGCGCTCGATGAAGACCTGGCCGAGACCATTGCCTTGTCGCACGATCTGGGTCACCCGCCGTTCGGCCACGCCGGCGAGGATCAGCTCCACGCCTGCATGGCGCCGTGGGGTGGTTTCGACCATAATGTTCAGACCTTCCGCGTCATAACGCGGCTGGAGGTGCGGTATCCGGCGTTCGACGGCCTGAACCTGACTTGGGAAACCCTTGAAGGTATCGTCAAGCACAACGGCCCGGTCAGCCATCGCATGACCGAACCATCGTGGAAATCCATCGTGGATTTTAACGCGCAGTGGGATTTGCGCCTGGACACCTTTGCCTCTCTGGAGGCGCAGTGCGCGGCTATTGCCGACGATATTGCCTACAACAATCATGATGTCGACGACGGCCTGCGCGCCGAACTGTTCACGATCCAGGATCTGCTGGACGTGCCCCTGATCGGTCCGGCCTTGCATTCTGTGCGCAAGGACTGGCCGCTTATCGATACGCGGATGTGGCGGTTGGAAGGCGTGCGCCGGATGATCGGCGTCATGATGACGGACGTGCTGGCGGAAACCGCCCGGCGATTGGCCGCGGACGGTATTGAAACCGCCGAAGATGTGCGTGTGGCCAAGCGGCCGATGGTTTCATTTTCCAAGGGCGTTTATGACGACCTGTCGCGCCTGCGTGGCTTTCTGTTCGACCGCATGTACAAGCATTACAAATTGAACCGCACGCGGTCGCATGCCAAGCGGACCTTGCAGGAAATGTTCAGCCTGTTCATGACCGAGCCCGACACCCTGCCGACCGACTGGTATCAGCGCGTCTGTTCAAAGGACAGCGAGACGGCGCGCGCGCGCGTCATTTGCGACTATATTGCGGGAATGACCGACGCCTTCGCTATCGATGAACAGCGCCGCTTGTTTAGCTTCGGCAATTAGAGCACTTTCCGAAAAGTGTGACGCACTTTTCGGATCAAAAAGTGCGTCAAAACAAAAATCTAGAGCGTTTGTTCGATCCAGCATGATCGGAAAATGCTCTAGATAAGATCGGCGTTCATGTGCTTTGGGCCGGTTGCAAAAGGTCCCACAGATTGCCGAACCGGTCGCGGAAGACCGCCACGGTGCCGTAGGGCTCATGGCGGGGCGCTTCGGTAAAGGTCACGCCGGCGTCCGAAAAGCGCCGGTGATCGCGGGCGAAGTCATCGGTGTGGAGAATGAGAAAGACCCGCCCGCCGGCCTGGTGCCCGATTTGCGCCACCTGTTCCGGCTTGGTGGCGCGCGCCAGTAACAGGCGTGTCTGGCCACCCATTGGCGCCACGAGCACCCAGCGCTTTCCGCCGCCCATGTCGGTGTCTTCGATCAGCTCAAAGCCCAGGCCGTCAACGTAATGTGCGATCGCTTCGTCGTAATCCGGGACGAGCAGGGCGAGGGCGGCAATATGCTGAGGCATGGTGGGCGGCTGTTCTAGCGGCTGGCCTTCTTGGCCAGGAACATGGCCGCGTCGGCCTCGCTTACCCAGGCCTCGGCCGAGGCCTGAGCCGCATAGGCGCGCACGCCGAACGATCCACCAGCCTTCAGGTACAGGCCGGCATGTTCGAATGTGCCCATCATCAATTCGGCTTCCAGCTTCATCGCCTTGATACGTGACGATTTGAGGTCGGCGTGACGCAGGAGTATGGCGAATTCATCGCCGCCCATACGCCCGACGCTGTCGCCTTCGCGCACGCTGTTATTCAGTGTTTCCGCGACATAGATGAGTGCGGCGTCACCGGCGGCGTGGCCGTAGCTGTCATTGATGCTTTTGAAACCGTCCATATCCAGGAAGATCAGGCAGGCCTCTTCGCCATAACGGCGGCAATCGGCCATGCACCGGTGCACCTCGCGCAGAAAGGCACGGCGATTGAGGGTCGGCGTGAGGACGTCGTTGTCTGCCTGGCCCTGGGCGGCCTGAAGTTGCAGGGTGAGTTGCTCCACCTGCGCATTCAGGCGCTCCGTCTCCTTCATCAGCGAATCGATAAGCTCGCGCGCCGATGCCGACCAATCGGCCTGGGCGATAAGGGAGGACGGGGAATGGGGGAGGGGCTCGGCCTTGGGGGACTCGATTTTGGGAGGCTGGGCCGCAGGCGTCAGCGGCACGAAGGCAGCTTCCGACACATGCAGGGTCTCGATCAGGTCCTCCGGCTTGATGGCGCGCGTTTCACTCTGCGGATCGCTGAGGGCGTGGACCGTGTTGGGCTCGAAGTGCCGGTTGTCGAAAGCTTGTGACTCGAAATATTGGGCCAGCAGACTCTGCATCGATGCCGTTGTGGCGCGCGCAGGCTTTCCCGCCGCCTCATCAAAGGCTTGCAGGTCGTTTTCCGATGCGGAGTCCAGCTTTTGAAGGTGTGAATCCAGTCCCATTCGGTCCGATAGTCTGATTATCTGTGCGGTCTTCATCTAGCCTCTGATCAAAGCACGGAAGTGTGACGGGTGCAATGCACACGAGGGCACAATCCCATGCCATTTCTGTGGGGCATATATCTTTTATGGTGGGGAAATGTGGCGTTTTTCGGGGGTAGATTGTAGGGAACGCGGTTAATGACGCGGTGTGGACTCAAGGCTTGCAGTGCGGTCACTTCCGACTATACTCCGCGCCTTTCCAAAACAGCCCTTTCAGGACGACTGAATGACCGACACGCCCCCCATCGCCATCATCATGGGATCGCGCTCCGACTGGGGGGTGATGAAAGCCGCCGCTGCGGCGCTGGATCAACTGGGCGTCGCCTATACGTCCCGTGTCGTCTCGGCCCATCGTACGCCGCAGCGTCTTTATGAGTTCGCTACGGGTGCGAAGGCGGCGGGTTACAAGGTCATCATCGCCGGTGCTGGCGGCGCAGCGCACTTGCCGGGCATGACCGCTTCCATGACCACCCTGCCGGTCCTTGGTGTACCGGTGCCGGTGCGCGACGGGTTGAAGGGGATCGACTCTCTTCTGTCCATCGTCCAGATGCCGGGCGGGGTCCCCGTGGGCACCTTGGCAGTCGGCGAGGCGGGCGCCAAGAATGCCGGCCTTTTGGCGGCGCAGATCCTGGCCCTGGCCGATCCGGCGCTGGCTGAGCGCATCGAAGCTCTGCGCCAGTCGCAGACCGACAGTGTTCCCGATACGGTAGAAGATTGATGCTGAAGTCCCCTCTGTCGCTGGGCGCGACGATCGGCATATTGGGCGATGGTCAGCTTGGCCGCATGTTGAGCCAGGCCGCGTCGCGGCTCGGCTTCAAGGTCGTCATTTTTGGACCTGACAAGGAAAGTCCGGCGGCGCAAGTATCGTTGGCCTCCAAGGTGGCGGCCTATACCGATGAAGCCGTCCTGGCCCGTCTGGCCGAAAGCTGCGACGTCATCACCTTTGAATTTGAGAATGTGCCGGCGTCCAGCCTCGATTACCTGACCGGTAAAGGCGCGGTGGTCGCCCCGTCGTCCAAGGCCTTGCGCATCACACAGGACCGCGTGCTGGAAAAAAGCTTCGCACGGGACCATGGAATCGGCACGGTCGATTTTTATCCGGTGGACAGTCTGGACGATCTTTATGCCGCGCTGCGGCAATCCGGTCTGCCCGCGCTTCTGAAGACTCGCCGCGAAGGCTATGACGGCAAGGGGCAGGTGTGGATCCGCAGTCTGGACGAGGCGCCTGCCGCCTATGACAGCCTGAATGGGCGGCCATCCATCCTGGAAGCGAAGGCCAGTTTCACGCGTGAAATTTCCGTCGTCGCGGCGCGGGGCTGGGACGGACAGGTCAAGACGTTTCCGATCGGTGAAAACCATCACGTGGGCGGCATTTTGTCGACCACCCTGGCACCCGCCAATGTGTCGCCGGCCGTCAGCGCCGAGGCGCATGATATCGCCAAAGCGGTTTTGGAAGGCCTTGATTATGTAGGTGTTTTGGCTGTGGAGCTTTTTGTGCTCGACGGCGATGCGTTGCTGCTCAATGAAATTGCGCCGCGGGTCCATAATTCCGGCCACTGGACTCAGGACGGCTGCTGGTGCGACCAGTTCGAACAGCATATTCGCGCCGTCGCCGGCTGGCCATTGGGGGATACTTCCGCCCGGTGCACCATAGAGATGACCAATCTTCTGGGGGCGGACATTCTGGCCTGGCCCGATTTGTCTGCCGAACCGGCTTCAAGGCTCTATGTCTACGGCAAGGACGATCCGCGTCCGGGCCGCAAGATGGGCCATATCAATCGCATCAAATCTGTCTGAAATCAGGGTTAATCTCGCACTTGCGAATTGATTTTGAGGCAAAATAAGCGCAAAGAACAGTCAAGTTCTTAAGGAAAAGTCATATGTTCATCGTAACCCTGACCTACAAGGTCCCCAATGACGAAGTCGATCGCTATCTCGAAGGCCACATGGCGTGGTTGAAGGACGGCTATGCCAAGGGCTTGTTCCTGGCTGCCGGCCGCCGTGTTCCGCGCACGGGCGGGATGATTTTCGCCAATGGTGACCGCAATGAGGTTGAAGCCATGCTGCGCGCAGACCCGTTCCACGTGAATGGCGTATCCGATTACACCATTTCCGAGGTCAATATCACCTCGACTGCCACTGGCCTCGAAGCCCTTAAGGCAAAGGCTGAAGCTGCGGCCTAAAGTCTCTGAACCATCTATAATATTGGGATGGATCGATAATATCAGCCCCGCCGAAACTTGGGTTTCGGCGGGACTTTTTATTTACATTCGCATACCAGACATCCCCCCTGTCACGGGATTGATCTTGAGTTGCAAGAAGCCCACCGTGCCGTTCGGATGGTCGCCATAAATGGGCTTCAACGCCTCTGGCACCGTATTGAACTGGCGCGTTACGCCAAGCCCCAGTGTCACAGCCTCATTGATCCGGAAGGTGCGAATGGCGCCGATTTCCGTCTTGGCCACCCAATAGGCGCCGTCAACCAGTTCGGTGTTGTAGACTCGCTCATACCGTCCAAGCGCCGTCCATTTGTCATTAAAGCGATAGGTGTTTTCTACCAACCAGGCGTCGCTAGGCTTCTCCGAGCCATCGGTGGCCTCCTTGCGGCCCCAGGCGAGGGTCGACGCCAGACGCGGTCCGGCATAGGCCAGGCTCAGGGATTGGCGATTAATATCCTCCTGCGGATGCAATTGTTCCGGACTGACCTGGTGGGCCCAGGACGCCTGGGCAGAGAGGCGATCGTTTAGCGTCCAGGTCAGTCGGATGGCGGTCGAATCGAGATGCGGACGGTCCAGATTGAACCGGTATTGATCCGGTTCCCGACCGGTGAATTGCGACACTTCGACCTGTAACGGCCCCTGTGACATGCCGGCGGTTACGACCCCCATGGTGATGTGTCCGGAATCGAACCAGTGGTGGGTTATGGGCGCCAGCGGGAAATTTTCACCCGACGGCCGATGCATGAAGGCTTGCGGACCGAAGCCTGCATCGCCGGGCCAGCCGACCACGACGAAGCCTTTAGCATCGTCCGAAAACCGGCGAGTGACCTTGGCGGTCATCGCCATGAACAGGTCGTGCGGATGTTGAGCATCGACCAGATGATGCACGCCATCCGCTGTTTCGCCCGTTTGCAGCAGCAACGGGTACCCGCCCTTGCCCATGAAGGCGTCGGGCGACAGCATCAAGTCGAGATCAAGATCGGTGCGGTCATTAAGCGCGCGTGACGCCATGATCATGGTCATGCCAGCGACAAACGACTTTGATCCGCCGCGTGGCCCTTCCTGATTATCGGCGACGAAGTTCAGTACGGTGTGGTGCATGACCGTCCATCCTGATTTCGGCGTCATGTCCATTTGCGAATGGTCCATTTTGGACATATCCATGCCCGACATGTCCATCCCGGACATGTCCATCCCGGACATGTCTTGAGCCTGATTTTCTTGAGCGTGCTTTTCTTTATCGTGCTTTTCTTGGGCGTGATCTGCATGCGCGTTGTGGTCCTGGGCGAACGCTGGGACGCCAGCCAGGGTGAAAAGCGCCGCCGTCAACGCGGTCGCGGTCTTGGAGTGGGACATTGCTGTCTCCTAAAATTGAATGATGGGAAAAGGGTTCAGACCATCAAGCAAATTTCGGCGGGCGGGGCTCCAGGCGAACGGGCAGGCCAATGAGGGGTGCGGCAATGGCGGGCCTCAGACGAAGCGACAGGAGGGGCCGGCGTAGGAGTGGCACCGGGGCCGGGGCTGCAGCCAGAACCGGCTGGCTGCAGCACGGCATGACCATGGGAGTGCCCTTGATCGGTGAGGGGGCGGGCATGTCGCGTCCACCGTCTGCCATATTGTGGCAGGGCATCTCAGCGGCTTTTGCGGTGGTCGCCGCCGCAGATGGGGCAGCCGTCGCGGTCAGTGACATCAAAGCCCATGCACAGATCAGCAGGGCGCGCAGAAATGTCATGCCGCCGCATTCCGGAAGCGCAGGCGGCCGAGCGACTTCGCGACGTTCAGAAGAACCTCTTCAGGTTTTACGGGTAGCTTGGCCTTGAATTTTTCATAGGCCATGACCTGTTCGATATTGCGATTAACCTGTTCCACTTGTGCGTCACGGCCGCGTGACAGGCGGCTCATCATCGCCGTCGTCAGGATGCCGGAGACGATGAGGCGCTTCGAATAGTGATTTTCATCGAGCGCCGTGTCGCCGGCCAGTCGCCAAATGGTGTCGGCGGTCTGCCACAGAAGGCGATGATAGAGAGCCGCATGGACGGGAAGGGCAAAGAAGCCCATCAGCCGCGTGGCCAGTTTCTCGTCAGCCGCCCCTGTATCCAGGCGCAGATTGATAAGGTAGCCTATTTTTTCCCTGACCTTCATGCCCGAGAGCCGGTCAGCCGTCTCCGCGCTCAACAGAACCGAATCATATTCGCGCCACAGAATGGCGGCAATGTCGGCGGCGCCGTGCGGAGCGATGAGGTCGCGTTCCCCTTCGCTCAGGCCCAGGACGCGCACGCCGGCTTCGAGGGACTGCCGGTTCACGCCCAAGCTCGGAATATAGGCCGAAACCGCCTGTGCCAGGCGGGATTCAGCGGCTTTTAGTCCAGACAGGGGATCAGGATGGCTCATGGCGCTTACAATAGGCGTTCGCGTGGGCCGCGCCAAGGGGGCAACCAGCGATTTATGGCGGATTTGCCGGCAGCAAAATGTCGCAGACCGCATAAAATATCAGCAAAAATCCCTTTTCAGGCTTGGTTTGTCTGGACATGTCCTAAGACCTCATGTATGGGCATGTCCGATCTTCCCGCAGGCTTTCGTTTGCGGGCACAAGTTTCTTTTTCCGCAATTGGCTGATGGGAAGGCTGCCGGAGTTTCTGGCGACACCTCTTCGGCCCCTGAACCCTGAATGGAGAGATACCTTTTGGTACAGATTTTCGTCCGTGACAACAATGTTGACCAGGCGCTGAAGGCCCTGAAAAAGAAGATGCAGCGTGAAGGCTCCTTCCGCGAAATGAAGCGTCACGTACATTACGAAAAGCCCTCCGAAAAGCGCGCCCGTCAGCAGGCGGAAGCCGTTCGCCGCGCCCGTAAGCTGGCCCGCAAGCGCATTCAGCGCGAGGGCGGCATCGCTGCGCCGACCCGCGCCGCCAAGGCGTAAGCCTCCGCGCCGTCAGGTGCGACAGAGTTCAAGGCGCTGAAGGCAATGGCTTTCAGCGCCTTTTCTTTTACGGGACGAAACGACATGGCCAAAAGCCCTCACGATCATTCAGAACTGCCTGATCCCGCCGATCTCGGAATACTGACCACCGCCATGCCTGCCGACACCAATCCGTCCGGCGACATTTTCGGCGGCTGGCTGATGTCTCAGATGGACTTGGCCGCCGGCAATATCGCTGCCCGCGTATCCAAGGGGCGCGTGGCCACAATTGCCGTGGACGGCATGGTCTTCCTCACCCCTGTCCAGGTTGGCGACGAGGTGACCGTCTATGCCAAGCTGGTTTCGGTGGGACGCACGTCGATGAAGATGAAGGTCGATGCCTATCGCCGCCCGCGCGAGGGTGAGGAAAAGACGCGTGTGACCGAGGGAATCTTTACCTTTGTGGCGATCGACGACATGGGACGGCCCCGTCCCGTGCAGGGCTAGCCAAGACAAGTTACAATGTGTTAACAATGAGGCGTTGACCGGATGCCCCGGACGGGACATCAATGTGTCATAAACAGGGGTGTTGTCATGGCGAAGTCATCGTTTGTCGAACGTTTCCAGGAATGGCTGAGCGAATGGGATGACGCCAAAACGCGTCAGGTACTCGTTGTCACGCTTGTCGTATTGTCGGGTCTTCTCCTTGGTATGCTGGTCTATACCATCGCCAAGTACGTGCTTGACCAGTTATTTCCCTTCCCGCCGGGTCTGTATATGGTCGAGGCCGCCGAACGTGCCGAACTGATGAAAACCGTCTCTGGTCAGGTCTTTATCATCATCCCCGTGACCTGGGCCGTGGGTGCCCTGGGCGGGGGGTATTTTGCCACTGTCATGGGGAAGATCGGCCAGTTCCCTGCCTGGATTACCGGCATATTGCTGACTGCCTATTTCTGGATAGATCTGCTTCACCTCCCCAGCACCACGACGTTGTTCGTGGCCTGCCCGCTGATTGTCGGGATATGCGCCTTCGCTGGCGGCTGGCTGGGTATGTATGTGACGGCGCAGAAGGCCGTAAAGACCCAGCAGGCCCAGATCCAGGGGTGATTTAAGGTTCTCTATTTCGGCGGATTGTCGAACATCACCGCGCGCGGTGTGCTGCTCAAGTGTATCTTGACTGCACCCCCCATTTGGGACGGAACGAAATAGGGGGTTCCAGCCGGGTATTCGCCATTGTTGCCCGTCCTGGGCAGGGGCTTCTTCTGGCCGTTGGCGAATTCCGCCACAGCTTCGCCGCCGCCGATAAAATGCACGCGATCCAGTTTGGGCAGGGCAACGGCCATGACGCCGGCAATCTTGGTCATGGCGGCATTCCCCTGTTTGATGCCGGTCGCCAGGCCGGCAGCGTCATATTCCGTTTTCAGCCCCTGGGTTGAGAACACCTTCACCTTCGGGCCGACGACACAGGTGGATGGGCCTGAAATATTGACCGTGCCGTTGCTAAGCTGCGCAGCGTTGGGCAACGGCGTCACCCGGCCGTCACCGGCGATGGTTAGTGGGGTCGTCGTTCCGCCGGAAGTCAGGGTCAAGCGAACCTGAGAGCTATCGCACTTCTTGATGCGCAGCACGTAATAGACATTGACCTGGCTGCGTTCGCCCGATGGCAGGGACAGAAATTTTTGCAAACCCGGAAAGGCGTCAGAGGCGGCGATCTTTTGGGTCGTCGTCTGAGCCATTACAGCCTGAGGCAAGGCCGGTGCCGTAAGCAAACCTGCGGCCAGCACGAAGGCTGTGGGTTTCGACAAAATATTCAACAGCTTGGACATCATCATCACCGATTTTGTTATGATCATTTATCATAACGTGCCGCACTATAAAAAGTTAAGCCTGAATGGCGGCTGAACGCGCCTAATCCTTGGAACCGATCAGCAGCCGCGTCGGTACACCATTGAATGTCAGGGCAACGGCGCCTGGCATATCCGCGGGCACAAAGGTCAGGTGGGCCGGATAATGGCCACCTGTTTTACTCGTCGAGGCGGGGGTAAAGGGCAAGGGACGGGTCGTCCCGTTGGCCAGTTTCACCTCGCCCGAGGTGACGCCCAGAATATTGACGCGGTCGAGCGTCGGCATGGCCATGGCCAGCAGGCCAGCCAGCTTTTTCGAACCGGTATGGGCCTGGCTGACCGCCAGAGCAAGGGGCTTGGCCTCCATGCTTTGCGCCGGTGACTGATTTGGCAGCACCTCCAGAGATATGCTGCATTTGGCATCGGCGGGCCGGGATAAACTCAGCTTGGCCTTTGCCTTTAGCTGAGCGTCAGTCGGCATGGGGGAGAGGTAGCCTTGCGCATCGGGGACCATACGAATTTTATTTGCACCATCCTGGAGGGTTAGGTTGATCTGATCGGGCCGGGCGCCTTGTACCCTGAGCGCGTAGCCAAGATGAAACTGTGTGCGTTCAGCCGCCGGCAGCGCATAATAGTTGCGCAGAAACGGGAAGAGGTTTTCAGCCGGAAGGGTTTTTGTCTCGACGGGCGCGGCGCTTACGCCGCCGGCAGTGGATAGGGCTATGGCGGCCGCCAGGACGGCGGCAAATTTACGACGGTGCATGATCAAGGTCCCCAGATGTGATGACTGGGATCATTGACCATGGATTGTGCAAAATTTATGGCGCAACGGTGGTCCGTTGCGCCATAAACCGGTTTGCATGTCCGAATAGGGTTACAACGCCTTGACTATGCCTTCGACCATCTTCTTGGCATCGGCGAACAGCATCATGGTGTTATCGCGGAAAAACAGTTCGTTTTCCACGCCGGCATAGCCGGAACTCATGCCGCGCTTAACAAAAAGCACAGTCTGCGCCTTTTCGACATCGAGGATCGGCATGCCGAAGATCGCCGAGGTCGGGTCGGTCTTGGCCGCCGGATTGGTGACATCATTGGCGCCGATCACGAAGGCCACATCGGCGGTCGAGAACTCGGAGTTGATGTCCTCCAGTTCAAAGACTTCATCATATGGCACATTGGCTTCGGCCAGCAGGACGTTCATGTGACCGGGCATGCGGCCCGCAACCGGGTGGATGGCGTACTTTACCTCGACGCCTTCCTCCTTCAGCTTGTCGGCCATTTCGCGCAGGGCGTGCTGCGCCTGGGCGACAGCCATGCCATAGCCGGGGACGATGATGACCTTTGAGGCGTTCTTCATGATGAAGGCAGCATCGTCGGCCGATCCCTGCTTGACCGGGCGTGTCTCGACGTGGCCACCAGCCGTTGCGGTCGTGTCGCCACCGAACCCGCCCATGATAACGCTGAAGAAGTTCCGATTCATGCCCTTGCACATGATGTAGCTCAAGATGGCCCCCGATGAACCGACCAGGGCGCCAGTGATAATCAGGGCGATGTTTTCCAACGTGAAGCCCAGCGCCGCCGCTGCCCAACCGGAATATGAGTTGAGCATGGACACGACGACGGGCATGTCGGCGCCCCCGATGGGGATGATGAGTGTCACGCCGAGCACCAAAGCAATCGCGAAGATGGCCCAGAAGGCCCAGGTGGCCAGGCCGTGCGTAACAATCAGCACGACGATCAGCGCGACGAGCGCCACACCCAGCGCGATGTTGATCAAATGACGGGCGGGCAGGATGATCGGCGCCCCCGACATATTGCCGTTGAGCTTGGCGAAGGCGATGACAGAACCGGTGAAAGTAATGGCACCGATGGCGCAGCCGAGCGACAGTTCGATCAGGCTCTGGGTTTTCAAGCCGCCGGCGCCGTCATCAATCCCGAACGCCTGAGGGGCGTATAGGGCGCCGACAGCGACCATACAGGCCGCCATGCCGACCAGGGAGTGGAAGGCCGCCACAAGTTGCGGCATGGAGGTCATGGAAACCTTGTTGGCGATCGTCATGCCGGCTATGCCGCCGACGGCTATGCCGCACAGGATGATCACGATGGTGACGGGATCGAGTGTCCCCTTGAAGAACAGCGACAGCAGGGTCACGCCGACCGCGATGGCCATGCCGATCATGCCATAGAGATTACCCTTCCGTGAGGTCTCCGGTGAGGAGAGCCCGCGCAGGGCCAGTATGAACAATACGCCTGAAACCAGATAGGCGAGGGCGGAAATATTGGCGAAATCCATTTACTTGCCCCCGTCTTTCGTTTGCCCGACCGCATCACTGCTTGAGGGCTTCTTTTCTTTCTTCTTGTACATGGCCAGCATGCGGCGCGTGACCATGAAACCGCCGAAGATGTTGACGGCGGCCAGTGCCGACGCAATACCGCCGGCACCCTTCGATACCCATGACAGGCCGCCACCGTTAGCCGTCGCCGCGGCGGCGATCAGGGCGCCGACAATGATGACGGAGGAGATGGCGTTGGTGACGGCCATGAGCGGCGTATGCAGGGCAGGCGTCACGCTCCAAACGACGTAGTAGCCGACGAAGATGGCCAGAACGAAAATGGCCAGACGGAAGAGGGTGGGATCTACGGCTTCCATGACTTAGCCTTTCAGATTGGGATGAACGACGGCACCGCCGGCGGTAACCAGGGCGGCTTTGAGGATCTCATCCTCGGCGCCGGTTTTCGCATCGGGTATCAAATTGCCATCCTTGTCGATCAGCAGGCCGACAAAAGCTTGCAGGTTCTTGGCATAGAGCGCCGACGCGTCGGCGGCGATGCTGGCGGCGATATTGCTTGGGCCAATGATCTTGACGCCATTGATATCGACGGTCTCACCGGGAATGCAGCCTTCGACATTGCCGCCTTGCGGGGCGGCCAGATCGATCAGCACCGAACCCGGCTTCATCGAAGCGACCTGTTCGCGCGTGACCAGGATCGGCGCGGCGCGGCCGGGAATCAGCGCCGTCGTAATAACGATGTCCTGCTTGGCAATATGGGTTGAGGTGAGCGCAGCCTGCTTCGCCTTGTATTCGGCCGACATCTCCTTGGCATACCCCCCGGCGGTTTGGGCGTTGCGGAATTCGTCGTCCTCGACGGCCAGGAACTTTGCTCCTAGCGATTCAACCTGTTCTTTGGTGGCGGGCCGGACATCCGTGGCGGTGACCACGGCACCCAAACGGCGGGCGGTGGCGATGGCCTGAAGGCCAGCGACGCCGACGCCCATGATAAAGGCCTTGGCGGGAGCGACAGTCCCCGCCGCCGTCATCATCATCGGGAAGGCCTTGCCATAGGCATTTGCGGCTTCAATAACGGCGCGATAACCTGCCAGGTTTGCCTGAGACGACAGCACGTCCATGACCTGCGCGCGTGTAATGCGCGGCACGAATTCCATGGCGTAGGCGGAGGCTCCGGCCTTGGCCAGACCGTTCAAAGCCTCCTTTTCGCGATAGGCGTCCAGCATGGCGATGACGATCGCGCCGGATTTCAGTGCCGCGATTTCATCCGCCGCCGGCTGCCTGACCTTCAATACGATGTCGGCGTCGGCTAAGGCCTCCTTGACGGTGGCGACGATGCTCGCCCCCGCATCCGTGAAAGCCGTATCCGTAATCGAGGCCCCAAGGCCCGCGCCGGTCTGGATTTTTACGCTATGGCCCGCGCCGGTCCACTTCCTGACGGTGTCAGGGGTGGCGGCGACGCGTGTCTCACCCGCGATCTGTTCTTTGGTAATAGCAAGGGTTAAGCCCACGATTCTTCCCTTTTAACTGAGGCTTACAAGGATACTCGATACACCCGTAACGACTTTGGCGCCGCTTATGATTATTGTGTCTGTTATGGGTAAATGATCGCCAAGTCAAAGATCGAATGGTCGATATCTGGTCCTTGTAATCATTACTTGGGCTAAACTATGCGCGTTTGCCAGCGGCGTAAAGAGGCCGCAACGAGGCAACCAGTTCTGCTCTTGCTCCGGTAAATACTCAGACCGATGGCGGTATTCGCAAATGAAAACGCCCGTGTGAGGGCACACGGGCGTCAGTAATCAAATCGGTATATGGTGGGGAACGCCGGCGATCAGTGCGCCTGATCCGGCTTCTTCTTCAGCAGGAACCAGCCGACCGCCGCAACCACGACCGCCGCGATGAGCGAGCCAATCAATCCGGTCTTCGTACATGTCAGCAGGACGAGGAAGGTCAGTCCCACCGCCAGGTAAAGGCTGAGCCACTTGGTCAGGCCGGTAAACAGGTCGTATGAATGCTGTTGCTGATGCACGTCCATTTCGCCGCGAACATAGTCGGAGTGATCGTGAGTGTCAGCCATGGCGTTCATCCTGAGAAAGGGCGGATTTGACTCCGCGCACGAAGATATTATCAACGCTCTTACAAAAGCTCGCCGCACAGGTCAATTGTCGTTTTACCGCGTCATATCGGCGCAGACGGACGCTTGCCATCCATCCGCGCCGGCGAATGCGCATCAAACGAGAGCTTCGAACGCCTCGATCAAACCTTCAAGACGGGCACAGCCCATCTTCCAGAACGACTTGTCGCGCGGGTTCATGCCAAACGGCGCCAGCGCCTCGACATAGGTCCGCGTACCGCCACCGGCCAGCAATTCGCGATAGAGCGGCGTAAACGCGGCCGGATTTTCGCGGCGTTTTTCCATCAGGGCGGACACCAGCAAGTCGCCGAAGGCATAGGCATAGACGTAGAACGGCGAATGAACGAAATGGCTGACATAAGACCAGTAAACTTCGTAGCCGTCATTCAGCTTGATCGCGGGGCCAAGGCTTTCACCCATGACATCGAGCCACATGGCATTGATCTGATCGAGGGCGACCTCGCCTTCCAGGCGGGCTGCATGGAACTTTTCCTCGAAACGATGGAAGGCGATCTGGCGTATGACACTGTTCAGCCCGTCTTCGATCTTGCCGGCCAATAGCGCCTTCTTTTCCTCAAGGGTGGCCGTGGCGACCAGATGCTCGAACACCAGGCCTTCGGCGAAGATGGAAGCGGTTTCGGCGAGGGTCAGCGGGGTGTCGGCCAATATGGAGCCCAGCGGCTGGCATAGGGTCTGGTGCACTGCGTGGCCCAATTCGTGGGCCAGGGTCAGGACTTCGCGCCGGTCACCGGTGAAGTTCAGCATGACGTAGGGGTGGCGGTTGGCCGTCACCGGGTGGGCATAGGCGCCCGACGATTTACCGGGGCGGGGGGCGGCGTCGATCCACGGACGGTCGAAGAAGCGCTCGGCGCGCTCGGCGAATTCCGGTCCCATCTGGGCGAAGCTGTCGAGGACGATCTTCCTGGCCTCTTCCCAGCTATAATGCTTTTGGACGTCTTGGGTGAGGGGGGCGTTGCGATCCCAATAGTCAAGCTGCTTTCGCCCCATCACCTTGGCCTTCAGCTTGTAATAGCGGTGGGACAGGTTGACGTAGGATTCGCTGACCGCTTCGGCCATGGCGTCAACCGCATCCTTGTCCACTTCGTTGGCCAGGTGGCGCGACGCGGCCGGATCGGCATATTTGCGCCAACGGTCTTCGACCTGCTTTTCAAAGGCGAGCGTATTGAGCGAAAGGGCGAGCACCGGGGCATTGTCCCGAAGCGCCGCGCTCAAGCCGAGGGCGGCGGCTTTACGTATCGGGGCCTGCGGTGCAGACAGCCGTGTCAGAGCTTCATTGAGCGTCAGCGATTCCTTGCCGACCTTGGCGCGCAGGCGCGTCAGGGTTTCGTCGAACAGGCGCGTCCACTGGCTGACGGCCGGCATGCGTTCCAGCATCAGCCGTTCCAGGTCGGGCGTGAGTTCGTGCGGACGCGAGGCGCGGATGCGACGCAGCCATGGACGCCAGCGTTGCGCTTTCTCGACGGTTTTGAAGGCATTTTCGATTTCCCAGTCTTCCAACTGGTTGAGTTCCAGAGACAGAAACAGACTGTCGGCGGAGATCATCGCGGCTTGCGTGCCGAGGTCGGACTGCATCTTGGCGATGCGCGCGTTTTCACGATCAATGGTTGACGCCAAGGTGGCGTAGGCCAGTGCCCCGCCCATATCGTCCATGGCTTTTTCATACAGCGACGCTGCCTGGTCTATAAGCAGGCCCAATCGTTCGGCATTGCCGCGCGCCGACACGAACTGCCCCTGAAGCTTGGCCAGGTCCTTGATATGAGCTTCGCCCCGCGCGAAATCCTGCGCGATCTTCGGGTCTTCGGGACCGTCGTAGAGATCGGACAGATCCCAGACGGGGAGTTGCGTGACGGAATCAACGGGCAGCGGGGCCGAAGCGGCAGTATCTGTGTTCATGCTGCGGACATAGCGATAAACGTCGACAAAATCGAGAGGCTGGCCGGAAAATCTTCCCCCGGTCACTGTGTCCCGCCTGTCTTGATGCTATCTGGCCGCTATGTGTCTCGTTTCAGGGCGTACGAAAACGGCACATTAATCATAGTTCTACACCCGATTTTCACCCCAAAGGACTAGTTGTGTTTCAAAATAAGGCGAATTTCGAATGGGTTCGTCAAATGATTCAGAACGATTGATGGTGTGACATGGCAAAAACGATCCTGATCTGTGACGATGATCCGACACAGCGCCGGCTGATTCAGGCCGTACTGGAACGCGAGGGCTTTTCCGTCCTGCACGCGGAAAACGGTAACGAGGCCTATGACCGACTGTCGCAGAATTCCGGCATCGACGCCGTTATCCTCGATCTGGTCATGCCCGGTCAGTCGGGCATTGATACCCTTAAGGAAATTCGCGCTGCCGGCATCCGTACGCCGGTCGTGGTGCTGACCGCATCGGGCGGCATTGATACGGTCGTCAAGGCCATGCAGGCCGGCGCGCAGGACTTCTTTATCAAGCCAGCATCGCCCGAACGTATCTTGGTCTCCGTTCGCAATGCGCTCCAGATGGGCGATCTGTCCGCCGAAGTGGCGCGGCTGAAAAAACACACGGCCAATCGCATCTCATTTGACGACTTGATCGGTGCCTCCGCCGCGATGCAGATCGTGCGCCGCCTGGGTGAACGCGCCGCCAAATCGTCGATACCGGTGCTGATCCTTGGCGAAAGCGGCGTCGGCAAGGAGTTGATCGCTCGCGCCATTCAAGGCTCGTCGGAGCGCGCAGGCAAGGCCTTTGTCGCCGTCAACTGCGGCGCCTTGCCGGAAAATCTGGTTGAATCGATTCTGTTCGGTCACGAAAAGGGATCCTTCACCGGCGCGTCCGATAAACACCTGGGCAAGTTTCAGGAGGCCAATGGTGGCACCCTGTTCCTTGACGAGGTTGGCGAACTGCCGCTCGACATGCAGGTCAAACTTCTGCGCGCCTTGCAGGAAGGCGAAATCGATCCGGTCGGTTCCAAGCGTCCGGTCAAGGTCGATGTCCGCATTATCTCGGCGACCAACCGCAACCTGGCCGATCAGGTCAAGGCGGGAGCCTTCCGCGAGGACCTGTTCTACCGCCTCAATGTCTTTCCGATCGAAGCGCCGTCCTTGCGCGAACGCCGCGAGGACATTCCCGCGCTGATCGATCACTTTATCCGCCGCTTCAATATCGAAGAAGGCAAGCGCGTGACCGGTGTATCGGGCGACGCCTTGTCAATGTTGACGGCCTACGATTGGCCCGGCAATGTGCGTCAATTGGAAAACACCGTCTATCGCGCCATCGTCCTCAGCGACAGCCCGCATCTGCAGGCCTTCGATTTCCCGGCCATCAGCGGTCAGGTGGCGCCAATCATGACGTCTTCGGAGGCTGCTCCCCAAAGCGTCGTACGCGTTCTGGAAGAACATCATGAGGCCTTGAGCGCCTTGCATGACGCGCCGGTTCGTATTCTGGATGAGGCCGGGCACCTGCGCAAACTGGAAGACATTGAACGCGACCTGATCGAACACGCCATAGGCGTCTATGCCGGTCATATGTCGGAAGTGGCGCGTCGCCTGGGCATCGGTCGTTCGACCCTCTATCGCAAGGTCCGCGATTGCGGCTTGGAAGGATTGGTCAAGGAAGCGGGTTAGACGACTTTCCACGCACGCTGGACAGCAACTGTGCCTGTAACTTGACCACACGATCCGGTGTCAGATCGTAGAGGGCGATGATCCCGGCTGCCCCAAAACATATCGCCGCCGGCGTCAGGCTGATCAGGGCGCGAATATGACCCAGCACGTGTTGCGTCAGGAGAGAGTTGGCAGCATATCCCGCCAGTACCGCGCCGATGAGTGCGGCCGAAGCGGCGGCGCCAATTTTCTTGCCAAACATGATCATTGAATAGGTCATAGCCGTTGCGCGGTGACCGGTCTTCCACGCGTTGTAGTCGGCGGTGTCTGCGCACATGACAAAGGCGAGGGTGCTCGCCATCCCAAAGGCGGCGCCGGTGATAGCTTCGAGTGCGAACATCAGGACAGTTTGGTTCGAGGGGCACGCATAGAGCGCCAGACTGCTCGCCCCGGCTACCGTCATCGCCAGTGCAATCAACCATTGACGGGGCAGCCAACGGGTCAAGGCAGCGGCGCTCGCAGACCCTGCCGCCAGTCCCAACGTGAATGTCATGACGAAACCGACGATGAGGTCCGGCCTGCCGATACAGACCTTCATGAAATAAGGGGTCATGGCGGTATGCAGCATGAATGCGAACTGCATGGCAAAGCCAAAGGCAAAGAGAATGGTCCAGGGGCGGTTGGCGAACAGGTTACCTATATCCCTTAGCGGATTACGGTTAGGCTGAGATGACAGCGCAAGGCGTTCACGCGTTTGGAGGAACAGATTGACCAGTATGCCTGCGACGATTACGCCGAAAACGGTCATGACGAATTGCCAGCCCAAGGCGTGATTGCCGCGTCCGGCTAGGGCCACCAGTTTTGGCGTTGCCCAGGTGATCACAGCCGCGCTGAGGAATGCGCCGCCAAAACGAGCGCTGATAATCAGCCCCCGCTGGTCGGAATCGAGCGTGATAACGCCGGATAAGGCATTATAGGCGGTATTGGCTGCGGTATAGATGAGGTTGAGCAGGATCAGGCTGATATAGGTAGCGGTCAGACGTTCCTCAATCGCTAGACTTCCGAGGGAAAAGAACAGGATCCCTGCCGACGCCAGCGGCAGGGCCAGCCACAAAAACCAAGGACGATAACGCCCGTATGGCGTGTGCGTGCGGTCGGCGATTGCACCGAATATCGGATCGGCTACGGCGCTAATAAGCCGCATGGTGACAAGTAAACTGGCAATGCTGGCCAAACTCAAACCGACCACATCGCTGAGATAGACCATCATGAACGCCGATAGCGGGGCCCAATACAGGTTGAAGCCCGCATCCCCCAGACCATAGCTAACGACTTCGCGGGCATGAATTGGCTCATAGGCCTGAAGGACGGATTGGTCGCTCACCGGCTGAGACATTGATTAGGGCACCCGTTTCAGGCGTGTTGTGGGGAATTTTTCGCTATTCTGGCGATTTTAGGTTAATGAACTCGTAAACCTGTCTGACCGCCTCGGTTGCGGCGACGGAAGCGTTCCCACCCGCGTAAACCAAAAAATAGTTGATCATTTTCAGTCGATTATATGGTTAGAACTTATGTTTAACGTCATGAACAAGAAGCACTGGCGCAGAGTACGGATTCGTGGCTAAGGTGCGAAATTAGAAATAGGTCTGTTCCGGAGTCCTCACATGCCGCCTTATCCGTTTGTCGTTCAGCTCACTCAGGCGGAACCGAATCGCCGTACGGCCTTGATGGGTGTGACGGCCGCCGTCGGCCTGTTGGGGTGCGCTACGACAGCAAGTGGTTTTTCCGGAGATCAGGTGAAATTTTTCGTCGGCACCTATAGTTCGGATGCGGCGCGGGGCATCTATCCGCTGACCTATTCACGCCGCGCGGATCGCTGGACATTGGGGACGGCGATGCCTGCTATCGAAAATGTCTCCTTTGGGACTTATGACGGAAAAACAAAGCGATACTATTTGCTCAACGAAAAGGCTGACGGCCGCGTCGCCGCCTATGGACGTGACTGGAAAGCAACCGGAGAGGTTTCAAGCCACGGTCGCGATCCCTGCTATATCGCCACCGACCCAACGGGCGGTTATGTCGCTGTTGCCAACTATTCTTCAGGTAATATCGCAGTTTACAAGGCGGGCGCTAACGGTGAACTGATAGAACCACCCGTCATCCGGCAAAATGCTGGGAAGGGCCCCAAGACCGATCGCCAGGAAGGACCGCACGCCCATTGGGTCCAGTTCCATGGCGAGTATATCTACAGCGTCGATCTCGGGACTGACCAGGTGCTGGGATACGGGTTCGATGCGGCGACGGGGGCGGTCGGCGACACGTTTGTTGCCTATCAGGCGCCGGCCGGAAGCGGCCCGCGCCACATGGTCTTTCACAAAGACGGTACGCATGCCTTTATCGCGACCGAATTGTCGAGCCAGGTCATCGTGTTGCGCAAGACAACGGATGGACGTTTCGAGGCGATACAGACCCTGTCCACCTTGCCCAGCGGGTTTACCGGGGAGAGCTTCTGCGCTCATATTCTGCTTAACCAAGCCGGCGACCGGCTCTATATTTCCAATCGGGGCGACAATTCCATTGCGGTGTTTGCCGTCGCTTCAGGACACCTCGACCTGCTACAGATCGCGCCAACCTTGGGCAATTGGCCACGTTTTTTCCTGCTGCGCGAAGACCTCAAGCGAGTCGTGGTCGCCCATCAGCGCGGCAACGATCTCGTTATATTTGAACTGAAATCTGACGGCACATTGCAACCCAAGAACCAGACAATCCCTGTGTCTCAACCTGTCTTCATCGCGGCGATAGCATAAACCTGGCCGGGAGATTGGGGCATCGCACCCTATCAAATCAATATTGATTTGATAGGGTGCGACGCTTCAGTATTTGGCTGCACGGAATAGGGCGCTCATCTCCCGGCAGGTGTCGAGTTCACGCGTTCCAAAGGCGGTGGACGGTTCAATTTGGCTGGCTTCATGCCATTCGTTGAACGAGACGATGAATATCCAGTCGGGCTGGGCCGCGATGGCGGCCGTCCATAATTGCCGAAATGGGGTGCCGTTGCCGCGCTTGATGACCGGACGTTTTTTCAGGCGGTTGGGTAAGAGGCGATCGTCGAAGCCGGGCAGGACGGTCGCCGTCGTTACCTTGGCGCCCGCCTGGGCGGCGACCCAAGCCTTATAGAATTGCGTGCGCCACACCGCTGGAAGCCAGCGACGTTCAGCGGCTTCGAACTGCATGGAATATATGTGCAACGCATCGAACACGGGCTTGCGGGCTGCGATTTCCTCCACTGTGTTGGCGGTGCCGATGAAGCGCAATGCGTCGGGCGCCTGTTTTTCAATCCGGGCCCGGGCCTGTTTCCAGCCATCGGCGCCCAAGGTTTGCATCAGGCGGTCGAAGAAGATGACGACCGGCCTGCCATCCAGGGGGAGCCAGGCGGCGTGGCGGCCATAGCGGCCGTGCAGATACAGAACATCTGCCGCGACCGACTCTATGGTTTGGGCCTGTTCGATATAGGGGCAGACCTTAAGGCCGTAACGGGCGGCAGCATCGAGCAAAAGGGGGAATTGACGATCGGTGCGATCACCTCGTCCCCACCATGAGGCGATAAGCCCGGTAATCCCGGCCGCCTTTATCTGGCGCATCTGACGGTCGATGACGGCAGGGTCGAGGCTGTCATAAGGGCCACCCACCGGATAGTCGGGCGCATCGGCGATTTTTTCGGTCTGTGTGTCGGGGGTAAGCCAATGGCTGTTTTCTCCTGACCGTGCCACAGTGCCGTACCAGCCGTAGTAAAACACCAGCACCTGCCGCTCAGCCCGTGCCTGGGCAAACAGCCGCGCTGGCCAGGTGACCGCCGACGTTAGGGCGAGAAGCAAAGCGCGCCGGTCGAACTGCAAAGCCACGTCCCGTTTCAGACTGAGGTCAGGTATCCGGTTCATTCGATTTCCCAACTCGTCCCTTGGCTTTGACCTTTTTGCGGATTTCTTTCAGCTTTTGCCCCTGACGCATGGAGAGCGTGCCGTTCAAAGCGCCTTTGTCCGGATCCGCGAAGGCGCGGCCATAGGTTTTCACCCGTTCGCCGACATCTTCGATAAATGCGTTTTCCCACTCAGACAGATCGACGCCCTGTTCGGCGGCATCGCGGCGCGCCTTTTCCAGCAGGCGAATCGTTGCTGCCTGAAGCGCCTTCTTCTGGGCTTTCATCTGATCGGCGGGTGAGATCGGCTTGGCGGTGAAACCCGATCCTGCCTGCATAGGTTTTTTTGTTTGTAGGGACGTCTTGGATTGCAGGGGTTTGTTGGTTTGCAGGGGTTTGTTGGTTTGCAGGGGTTTGTTGGTTTGCAGGGGGGTAGTGCGCGTCAGTCCTTTACGCCCAGTCTTTTCACCCCTTGAAGGTGTCTTTTCGCCCTTTGCAGGTGTCTTAAAGGCCATGGCCCTGATCCTAACCCGCTGCGCATGAAAAAGCCGTCCTCATACCTGTAGCATGGGGACGGCGTATCATGATCGTCAATAGGTTTTAGCGATCGCCGATGGCGGTCAGATAGAGGTCGAGGATCGTTTCTTCTTCCTCACGCTTGAGCTTGTCCTTCTTGCGCAGGGAAACCACCTTGCGCAGAATCTTTACGTCAAAGCCTTCACCCTTGGCTTCGTCATAGACTTCCTTGATGTCGCCCATGATGCCGGCCTTGTCTTCTTCAAGGCGTTCTATGCGCTCGATGATGGTGCGCAGGCGGGTTTGAGCGGCGCCGGAAATAACGTCGTCAGAGGAAAAGGAGGGGGCGTCGTCGGCCATGGAACGGGTATCCTGTAAAATGCGATAGCCTTAACCATAGCCGTTGCGAATCGGGACCTCAACGTCTGGATTGCGGATAAGTGATTCGCAGCTGTGGATTAAAGCAGGCCAACGGCCATCAGGGCAGGCCGCAAGGTGGCCGGCGTGTCGAACAGGTGCGTGACAAACCCCTGTGACGCCGCCACGCGGATGTTGTCGGCATTGTCATCGGTGAAGAAAATATCGGACGCCTGTAGACCCAGGCGGCGCAGGGTCAGGTCATAGATGGCCGGATCGGGCTTGATCAGCTTTTCGACGCCGGAGACGATGATGTCTTTGAAGTAACCAAAAACCGGACTTTTCGAGAAAACCATCTCGGCCTTTTCCGTCGGCATATTGGTCAGGGCGTACATAGGGACACCCTTGGCATGCAGGTCTTCGATCACAGCGATGGTTTCCGGGATCAGCCCGCCCAGCATTTCCTCGAACCGCGTGTCATAGGCCACGATTTCCGCTTCATAGTCGGGAAAAGTGGTCAGGCGCTCGATACGGTTTTCCGCAAACGTGACACCGGCGTCGTGGTGATTGTGCCAGTCCATTGGCACGACGGTGTTCAAAAACCAGGCACGGCGGTCCGCATCGGCAAAACCTTGCGATACAGGTTTTCCGGATTCCAGGTAATGATGACATTGCCGACATCGAACAGAACTGCCTTGACCATCTGGTCCTCCGGACACACGAAAAAACGCCTAAAGCCATGGGCTTTAAGCGTTGTTCGCTGACAGGTGTCAAGGCTGCTTTCGCAGCCGCAACAAACTTAGCCCTGCTTCGCCTTGAAGCGGGGATCCGTCTTGTTGATGACGTATACAACGCCCTTGCGGCGCACGATCTTGCAATCGCGATGGCGACCCTTGAGCGACTTGAGCGAGCTACGGACTTTCATTGGTTTTCACCTGATCTTTGGAATGGCGGTTAAAGCCGGAAACAGGGCAAGCAACCGCTCGCACGCAGGCACCAACTTCGATAGAGGGCGGGTATCTATGGGAGGGGCGGGGACTTGTCAATGTCCAATTGGCATATTTGCCTGTTTTTGGCGGCGTCACATCATTCTGACAACAAAGTGAGGTCTTTAAGGACTTGGAAAGGCGAACACAATGAGGTTAGCTATCCCCATGATCAAGAGGTCCCTGATGCGGTTGCGTTATGTAAGTCTGTTCGCTGTCCTGACTGCCTGTACGACGGTCGCGCCGCAAGGACCGGTTCACACGCCGCCGACGCCCACGACGACATCGCCACCCGCCGCCGAATCATCGTCTTCGCCCACGGCGGCGGACGCGCCGGCGGTTACCGCGCCTTTGCCGGCCAACGCCACGTTCGACGACTGGAAACAGAGCTTTATCGCCAAGGCCGCTGCCAAGGGATTTGCTCCGGAATTTACCGCTCAGGTTCTGGCGGACGTCAAACCGCAAGCCGGTGTCACTTCGTCCGATTCTCAGCAACCGGAATTCTCCAAACCCGCCAGTTCCTATATGCGGACGGCGGTGTCAGCTTCGCGCGCCGCGGCGGCCCGCGCGCGTCTGGACGCTAACCCGAATGTCGCCGAAATTGTTGCCACTTCCGGCGTGCCGGCGGAACTCCTGGGCGGCATCTGGACGATGGAAAGCGATCTGGGCCGCGTCCAAGGCAATATAGATGTGGTTTCGGCGCTGGCCACGCTCGCCTATAACGGCCGCCGTCGCGACTGGGCTGAAAGCGAGCTTATCGCCTGTCTCAAGATCCTGCGTGATTCGGGTATAGGCCGCGAAACCCTGAAAGGGTCGTGGGCGGGCGCCATGGGGCAGACCCAGTTCCTGCCTGACAACTACCTGACCTTGGGTGCCGATGGCGACCACGACGGCAAGGTCGATATCTGGAATTCGGATTCCGATGCCCTGGCCTCGTCGGCCAACCTGCTCGCCAAGGCGGGCTGGAAGCCGGGCCAGGAATGGGCGGTTGAGGTGATACTGCCTGTCGGGTTCGACTATTACCTGGCCGAGACGGCCAAGAAAACGCCTGCCGAATGGGCAGAGTTGGGTGTCAAACGCGCCGATGGTGGATATTGGAAGCCGGCGGAAACGGGTGAACAGGCAACGATTCTGCTGCCGTCGGGGGCAAAAGGCCCTGCCTTCGTGGCGCTTCCCAACCACTATGTCATCCGCAAGTACAATAATTCCACGGCCTACGCCCTGGCTGTGGGCCTGATCGCCGACCTGATTGCCGGCCGTTCACCGCCGGTGACACCATGGCCGGTGGAACTGCCGCTCAGCCTCAATCAGCGCATCAAATCCCAGGAAGCGCTGAAGGCTGCCGGCTTCGACCCGGGAACGATAGATGGCGTGATCGGCGTCGGCACGCGTCAAGCCATCCGGGATTGGCAGCGTGCGAACCATATGACCGCTGATGGTTATCTCAGTTTCGACCTGGCCAATCAGTTCGTCGTCATGCGTGGCGGCACGGCCGAGGCACGGTAAGTAAATCCAGCAGCGTCGGTAAAATGGCCCGGATCCGGCGCAGATTAAACGCAGGATTAATGATTAACGCCGATAGTGGGCGCTCAAACGTGAGTCGCTGGGTGTTTCTCCAATATGTTTCAGATTATCGGTATTGTCTGTCTGTTCGGCATGGTGTTCGGCAGCTACATTATTTCTGGCGGCAATATGGCGCCGATCCTGGAAGCGCTTCCGCATGAATTGATGGCCATTGGTGGCGCCGCTGTCGGGGCCACTTTGATCTCAAACAGCATGACGACGCTTAAAGGTATGGGCAGCGGCATGGGGAAGGTGTTCGGCGGCACAAAATGGAAAGCCAATGACTATCGTGATCTGCTTTCGCTGCTGTTTCTTCTGACCAAAACCATGAAGTCTAAGGGCGTCATCGCCCTGGAAAGCCATATCGAAAAGCCGCACGAATCGTCGATTTTCAATCGCTTCCCGAAAATCGTGAAGGATCACTTCGCCACCGATTTTATCTGCGACACCCTGCGCATGATGACCATGAACCTCGAAGATCCGCATCAGGTCGAGGACGCCATGGAAAAGCAGCTGGAAAAGCATCACCACGAAGCCATGCATCCGCCACACGCCATGCAGGCCCTGTCCGACGCTTTGCCTGCCTTGGGGATCGTCGCGGCCGTTCTGGGCGTCGTCAAGACCATGGGCTCCATTACCGAGCCGCCGGAAATCCTCGGGGCCATGATCGGCGGCGCTCTGGTTGGTACCTTCCTGGGCATCCTCCTGTCCTATGGACTGGTCGGCCCCTTCGCCGCCCGCATGGGCGGTGTGATTGAGGAAGATGCGGCATTTTACAAAATCATTCAGGCCGTTCTGATTGCTCACCTGCATGGCAATGCGGCGCAGATTTCGGTGGAAATTGGCCGTGGCAATATCCCAACCACCCTGCAACCCAGCTTCCTCGAAATGGAAGAGGCACTCAACAATATTCCGGCGGAAGCGGCCTGACCCCTTTGGGGGCGATTCACGCCTCCCATCTCACGATCAGAAAGCAATATGTCTTTCGTTGACGCCCTCGCTGAGGGCATCACAGATCACATTTTTCATGTCAATTCGCCGTTAAGGATCGTTAAAATTGCCTTTTCGCGCAAAAAATACGCCTTTTTCGATGAAATTTACCATTTTGGTGGCATTGGCGATCACAGTTTTGTGAAAATAGCGCTTGCGGGACTCGGTCAAAATGAGTATGAAAATATTCGGGCCTAGGTATCAGTTCCTGGCGCTCTCACGTTAGACATAGGATCTGATCTATGACCTCCAAGATCGTACGTACCGCCCTGGTCGCCGCCGCTGCTGTGGCTGCCCTGTCGGTCGCCGCCTGCCAAAAGCCGGCTGCCACTGACGAAGCCGCTGGTGAATCCGCCATGGCCCCGGCTGAAGCCACTGTCAACTCGGCTGCTGCTGGCGATTCCGCCGCTGCGACCGACGCCGCTGTCGCTGCCTCTCCGGCTGCCGCCGAAGCTTCGGCTGCTGCCTCTCACTAATTCATGAATTTGACGGGGGTGCTTAGTCACTCTCGGCAATAGGTTCAGGAGCTGGTCCTGGGCCTCAACACTATCAATAAGGGAATTGATCCATGACCTCCAAGATCGTTCGTATCGCTCTGATCGCTGCCGTTGCCGGCGCCGCCCTGTCGGTTGCTGCTTGCACCCCGAAGCCCGCCACCGAAGAAGCCGCTTCGTCGGCCGCCGTTTCGGAAGCCGTCGTTGAATCGGCTGCTGCTTCGGAAGTTGCTTCGGAAGCCGCTTCTTCCTAATCTCTCGCCCATTGGGCATTGATTTAGAAAGAGGGTTGTCGCAAGACAGCCCTCTTTTTGTTTTTATACACCGGTCCCGTGACAAACGACGCAAATCCCGAACTGTACTTTGCCGAAGATGGCGCACCGAGGTCGGGTCGGTTTGGCGACATCTATTATTCCTTGCAGGATGGGTTGAGCGAAACACGTGCAGTCTTCCTGTCGGGCTGCGGCATGCCGGATCTGTGGCGGGGCAGGGCAGATGTCTCGCTTATGGAATTGGGCTTCGGTACCGGCCTGAATATCGCCGCCGTGATGCAGCTTTGGGCCCAGACGCGTGAACCCGGCGCGCATCTGCATATATTTTCCATCGAAGGCTTTATTATGAGCGCGCAGGAGGCCGGACAGGCCCTGCGCAACTGGCCCGAACTGGCCGAGATGAGTGAGGCGCTTCTGGCGCAATGGCCCAAAAGCCGGCGTGGCTTTCACTACATGGATTTTCCACAATGGGGCGTCAGTCTGACTCTCGGCCTAATGGATGTTCGTGCGGCGCTCACCGCGTGGCAAGGCATGGCCGATGCCGTTTTTCTTGACGGGTTTTCTCCGGCGCTGAACCCGGATATGTGGGCGGAGGATGTCCTCGCCCAGATTGCTGCCAAAACCAGAGCTGGGGCGCCGCTCGCTACCTTTACTGTCGCGGGCTTCGTGCGACGCGGACTCCAGGCGGCCGGATTTTCGGTCGAAAAGAAGCCGGGGTTCGGGCGCAAGCGCGAACGCCTGGAAGCCATACGGACCGGCGAGGTTGCGGTTCAGTCCGCCCGTCCACATAAAATTGCCGTCGTTGGCGCCGGTATTTCCGGCTGTGCCCTGGTGTATCAGGCCCGCCTTCTGGGGATCGATGTTGACCTGTTTGAGGCAGGCAATCCCGGCGCGGGCGCCTCCGGCAACCAAGGCGCGCTGGTTACGCCGCGTCTTGACGCCGGCGCCAATGCGATTTCCGATCTGTATGCCGATGCGTTTGCCTATGCGGGGGCGCTGTATCGGCGCCTGTGCCCGGAGGCGATACTTTCCGAAGGCGTACATCAGTATGAAGCCACGGATCGTGACGCTTCGCGATTTGCCCGGATCGTTATGCAGACGGGCTTTGCCGAAGGAGACCTGCGTCTGTTTTCGGCCGGTGAGGCAACCGATGTGCCGCCGTCGAGCGGCATTTATCTGGCGACGGCTCTATCGGTGCGGCCGCGCGTTGTGCTTGACGCCTTACTGGGCGGTCAGAAATCGATCCAGCTGCGTGTGACAGGCGTAACCCCATCGACCGTCCAAGGCGAAGGCCGCGATTTTACGGGATATGATGCGGTCATCCTGGCGTGCGGTGAGGGGATGCTTGATCTCGCGAGCGAAGGGGTACGACTTCAGCCGGTGCGAGGCCAGGTCGAATGCGTCGCCCTTGCGGAGGGACTGGCCGGAGCAATTAGCTGGGGCGGCTATGCGTTACCGCTGGCGGATGGCGTCTTGTTTGGTGCGACCCATGTTCGCGAGGACCGTGGATCTGATATCCGCGCCGAGGATCGCGCGCTGAATATCGCCAATCTCGCCAAGGTCATGCCCGCCGGTGCGGCTTCGGCGAAGCAACTGCCCTCACGGTCCCGCGCGTCGGTGCGGGTGACGACGCCGGATTATCTGCCCGTCGCCGGACAGGCCGAATCGGGCGTGTGGCTTTTGACGGGACTGGGTGCGCGCGGCTTCTGTCTGGCACCCTTGCTGGCCAAGACAGTGATGACGCAAATTTTGTGCGAAACCTCTGTCCTGCAACGCCAAGCGGATCGTCTGATCGATTGCCGCCGGTCAAGCGTATAAAAGCTGTTCATACGCCGTTCAGGTAGGCTGCGTACACTCTGCGACAGAGGTGCCATCATGACGAAATCCACCTACATTCTTCCCCTGGCGGCGCTCGGCCTCGGGGTCATTTTTGTGAGCGGTGTCATGGCCGTTTCGGCTGGAGCGATGTCGGCGGGCAGGCCAAATCCCGAAAGCCGTGTCAATCGCGACCCGCGCGCCTGTTTTGATCCGGCGCATGTGCGGAATTTCAATACAATCAGCGATCAAAAAATGATCATCGTTTCGGATTGGAACGAGGCATACGAACTTGAACTGGGTGGCGCCTGCATGGGCATAGATACCAGTGTGCGCATTGGTATTCGGTCTCGCGGCCTCGGCATGGCCGACGTTTGCGGCCCCATGGATGCCGAAATCTTCTATAGCGACTTGTCCGGCAATCGCGTGCAAAGCTGCACAGTGACGAGTGTCCGCCACCTGACCGGTGATGAAGCCGCTCCCTACGTAATGAAACGCAAGGCCGATCGCGCCAAGTAGCGCATCGCAGGAAGGAACAGAACTATGGCGAAAAAGATGTATCTGGCCGGCTTTATTGCCGGCGGACTTATAGCCGGGGCTGTGGCGGTTACGGCCTTGTCTGGTGCGGTGCCTGTGTTGGCACAGGATCGGGACGATTCGCGCACCGCCGTATCCAGACAGACCCCGAAATGTCTCGACGGCCAGAATACCGGCCGCTTCCACGTCGTTGATGAGAAAACGCTGCTGATCTACGACCGGTCGGGCAACCCCTACAAGGTGGGCGTAGGCGGCCCGTGCCGCAGTATGACCGATTTCGATCAGTTCGGTTTCGAATTCCGTGGCAATACCCAAATCTGCCGCGCGTACGATGCCATGCTTCTGCGGTCGCAGAACGGCGAACGCCCGCTTAAGTGCATTATCAACAGCGTACAGCCTATCAGCCGCGAAGAAGCGGAACATTTGGACCCGAGCAACTGATGACCCAAGTCAAACTTTTAACCGCCGGTATTTGCGCCTTGCTTGCCGCGGGCATAGCGCTCGCCGCCGGGCAATCCATGGCCAATGACGATCGAGCCGTGGCGGATGCCCGTACCCCGGCCAAGCCGGATAAGTGTATTTCGACGCCTGTCGATCAAACCATCGTTATTGACCGCAAGACCTTGCTTATGACCGATTACCGCGGCAATTCCGTGGTGTTGACCATGGCCGGAGACTGCATGTCGAAGAACGAGGCGATCGGCATCGAATATTACAGCAGTGGACGCGTGTGCCGTCCGGTCGATGTTACGATCACCGGCGACGTCACATCTGCCATTCCGACACGCTGTATCATCTCCAAGATTGAGCCGATTTCGCGTGAAGATGCCGAAGCCTTAAAGGGCCGTCGATAAGCAGATGACGCTTTCCGGCGCCAATGACGGAGCCGGAAAGCACAGGCTTTATCCCGGACCGGAGGAAGGGTCTCGATAAGTCCTGCCCTTGGCCCTATATCAGTCGTTGTCCATCTTGAGGGCAGCGATGAAGGCTTCTTGCGGAATTTCGACCTTGCCGAACTGCCGCATCTTTTTCTTGCCTTCCTTTTGCTTTTCTAGAAGCTTCTTTTTCCGGGTCGCGTCGCCACCGTAGCACTTGGCCGTCACGTCCTTGCGCAGGGCGCGCACGGTTTCGCGAGCGACGATACGGCCACCAATAGCCGCCTGAATCGGAATGACAAACAGATGTTGCGGGATCAGCTCGCGCATCTTTTCGCACATGCCACGGCCGCGTGTTTCGGCCCGGTCGCGGTGAACCAGCATCGACAACGCGTCCACCGGCTCGGAATTGACCAGGATGGACATCTTTACCAGGTCGCCTTCGCGATATTCTTCGATCGTATAGTCAAAGGACGCGTAGCCCTTGGAGACTGATTTCAGGCGGTCGTAGAAGTCGAAGACCACTTCGTTGAGCGGCAGGTAGTAAACGACCATGGCGCGGGCGCCGACATAGGACAGGTCGGCCTGGCTGCCGCGTCGGTCCTGGCACAGCTTTATGATCGCACCGAGATAATCGTCCGGACAGAAGATCGTCGCCTTGATCCACGGCTCTTCGATATGGTCGATCTTTACCGGATCGGGCATGTCGGCCGGGTTGTGCAGGTCGATGACATCGCCATTGTTCATGTAGATCTTGTAGACAACCGACGGCGCGGTCGCGATCAGGTCGAGATTGAATTCTCGCGACAGGCGCTCCTGGATGATTTCCAGATGCAGAAGCCCAAGGAAGCCGCAACGGAAGCCGAAGCCCAGGGCGGCAGACGTTTCCATTTCGAACGAAAAGCTGGCGTCATTGAGGCGCAACCGGCCCATGGCGGCGCGCAGATCTTCGAAATCGGCCGCATCGACCGGGAAGATGCCGCAGAAGACGACCGGCTGCACTTCCTTGAACCCGGTCATGGCGGCGGCGGTTGGCTTGCGTTCGTCAGTGATGGTGTCGCCTACAGCGGCGTCGGACACTTCCTTGATCTGGGCGGTGAAGAAGCCGATTTCGCCAGGCCCCAGGCTTTCTACGTCGGTGGCCTTGGGTTGGAAGACGCCCAGCTTGTCGATCTTGTATGTCGCGCCGGCGTTCATCAACTTGACCTGCTGGCCCGGGCGCATACGACCATTGAAAATGCGGACCAGAACGACAACGCCGAGATAGGGGTCGTACCACGCATCGACCAGCAAAGCCTTCAACGGCTCGTTTTCTTCACCCTTGGGGGCGGGCAGGCGCGTGACGATGGCTTCCAGAACGTCCTCGATACCCAGGCCAGACTTGGCCGAAGCCAGCACCGCGTCGGACGCGTCTATGCCGATAACGTCCTCGATCTGGGCGCGCACACGCTCGGGCTCGGCCGCGGGCAGGTCGATCTTATTGAGGACGGGGACGATTTCGTGGTTGTTGTCGATGGCTTGATAGACATTGGCCAAGGTCTGGGCTTCGACGCCCTGTGACGCATCGACGACCAGGATAGAGCCTTCACACGCCGCCAGGGAGCGCGAGACTTCGTAGGCAAAGTCGACGTGACCCGGCGTGTCCATAAGATTGAGCACGTAGGTTTCGCCGTCATGGGCCTTGTAGTTCAGGCGGACAGTCTGGGCCTTTATGGTGATGCCGCGTTCGCGCTCGATATCCATATTGTCGAGGACCTGCTCCTTCATCTCACGCGCGGTCAGGCCGCCGGTAAATTGGATGAGGCGGTCGGACAGGGTGGATTTGCCGTGGTCGATGTGGGCGACGATGGAGAAATTGCGGATCTTGGAAAGGTCTGTGCTCATGGGGCTGCGGATAGCATGATGCGCCGCAAGAAGAAAGAGGGCAGGGGGCAGGGGCAGGTCGCCCTCGATTAACCACATTCCAAAATTAGCGATTGCCAGACTCTCCTTATTGCCCCTTTATAGCCATCGGTAGCTTACTGCACGAAAAGCGTAATAAGGTGGGCTTATGAAATCGGCTGTTCTTTCGATATCACTTCTGTGCGGGCTGGCAGCGACAGGTGCCGGGGCTCAAGACGCCACGGCCTATGGCGGCGGCGTTAAATGCGCACCGACCAGTGAGCCGCAAATTGGCGACTCACATGTCTTTACTCGTGACGGCAGTGATCTTAGCGACGCGGGTGAATATCCTCGTCCTGCCAAGATCGCTTCCATCGAAGGTCAGGCGGCCGTCGATTGCCAGATTGGTCAGGACGGCTATCTGACGCGTTGCGTCGTTGCTTCAGAAAGCGAGCCTGGATACGGCCTCGGTCAAGGCTTGGCAGTTACGGTCCTGAAATGGGCCCAGACAGATACCGCGCGTCCGGGTCATCAAGCCGGAAACTGGCTGCGCTTCACGACCAACTGGAAACTCCCTCCCAGCCAAGTTGCTACGGCGGAAAACGCCCGCTAAGTTGGGTCGAGGTCGGCTCAATCCGTGAATAGCTTCACATCTACTGTGTCCGCCATCGCCTTGTAACCGGCTTCCGACGGGTGAATGTGGTCGCCGCTGTCATATACGGGCAGCAAGTGGTCCGGGTTTGCCGGATCACGCATCGCAGCGTCGAAATCAATGACCGCATCGAAACGGCCCGACTCACGGATCCAGCGATTGATCGCCTGGCGGTCGGCCTCACTGACCGGCTCCGGATGATAGAAGGACATGCCCATATAGGGCATGATGGTCCCGCCATATATTTTCAGGCCGTGGCTATGGGCGCGGTCGATCATCTGCACATAGGCCTGTTTGATCTGCTCAACCATTGCCGCATGGGCTTCCGGCGTGACGGGGCCTTCCTTGGTCAGCATGCCCAGATCATTGACGCCTTCAAGCACGATGACGTGACGCACACCGGGTTGGCTGAGCACATCGCGGTCAAAACGCGCCAAAGCATTAGCACCGTTGCCGTCCAACAGCAGGCGATTGCCGCCGATGCCCGCATTCAGTACGGTAAAAGGCTTATCTTTGAGACGTTGCGCCAGATAGTCGGGAAAACGGCGATTGCTGTTCGGTGTAATGCCATATCCGTCGGTGATCGAATCCCCGAACGTGATAATCCCTTTAATGCTCGCGGGGGCCATGACCTCAATGGCGGCGATGTGATACCAGTGATTGACCGGCGTCGCGTCTGCCAGGCTGGTCTCTGCCGCACGGTCGCCCGCTGCCACATAGGAGGTTGCCCGCGATCCCGGGTGGCCGGTTTGTATCTTCGGCGCCTGCGGCAGGTGGAAGGTTATGGCCAGGTTTGCCTGATCGGAAACACCAAGCGGTATCGGGTCGGATAAGACATCGGCACCGGCCGGAATAACGACGTCGCTGCGGCCATTGAAGGTGACGGCTCGGTCTGTTGAGGAATCTATGTCAGCGGAGGTAGGCGAAAGCGCACGGGCGAGGTGGATATTGTCAATCGCTAGTGGGTCCGCGCCCATGGCGTTCGACAGACGCAGGCGGAAAACGCTGCCGCCTTTGGTGATATGCACGATCTGACGCAGGGTGAGATTGCTGGATAGCTCTGGTGGCAATAGGCTGTCCGCACCCGCTTTCATCTGTGCCGAGTACCACGTTCCCACCCAGCCTGACGGCGTTTGCGCCCATACCGGCGTGGCACACATGAACACAATGGCGGTCATCAACGCCGCGCGGCGTGTGAAAGAAATCATGGTGGCGTCCCTGCATAATTTGTTAGCGCTAACAGCGCCGGGAATTTATGCGCCGGATTCTGCGGGGAGGCAAGATGCGAAAACACCTGTCTCCGGCTTGGATATCCTGATGTATCCGCCCGTAAAAAGACCCCGGCGCGGGTGAGAACGCCGGGGTTAAAGTTGGCCGTACGACTGAAATTAAGCGGCGGGCAGCAAAACCTTGTCCACAACGTGGATGACGCCGTTGGATTGCTGGACATCAGCGATGGTGATTTCCCCCTTGGCGCCGGTTTCGTCGGTTAGCCAGATCATACCGGCATCGTCCTTGGTGGCGGTCAGGACGCAGCCGCCCAGGGTTGTGATCTTGTAGGCGCCATTATTCTTGTCGATCCATGTCGATAAATCGCTCGCCGACACTTTTCCGGCCACGACATGGCAGGTCAGAATCTTTACCAGCGTCGCCTTGTTTTCCGGCTTTAGCAGGGTATCCAGCGTACCGGCCGGCAAGGCCGCGTGCGCTTCGTTCGTCGGTGCGAAAACGGTGAAGGGGCCAGGGCCTGACAAGGTGTCAACCAGACCGGCGGCCTTGATGGCGGCCACCAGGGTTGTATGGTCCTTGGAGTTCATGGCGTTTTGAATGATATTGCGGTTTGGGTACATTTCCGCGCCACCGACCATCGGATTGCCCGAAGTGGCCACGGTCGTTTTCTGGGAATAATGCATCTGGTGGGCGGGGTTCTGATCGGGCTGATGCAGGTTCGGATTTTGTGCGCTAGCGGTGCCGGCGGTCAGAGAGGCGGCGGCGATCAGGGCGAGAAGTGAAAAAGAGCGCATGTCGGTTCCTTTGTAAGCCACACCGTGTGCGGTGTGGACGTTTGCAAATAGGTACGCCCGCGCAAGCCAACCGGATCGCACCCTTATAACTTCTTTATTCAATCCCTTGCCGTCGCATCCGGTCGGCTTACTTTCGCTTACAGCTTGACTCCGGCGGGACGGAAACTAGCATCACCGGCAACGATTTCGTGGAGGCAACCTATGTTCAAGTCCGTTCTACTGGCTACGGCCGCTTTGGTGATCGCCCTGCCGGCGACCGCTAAACCCCCGGCGGCCAACGCCCCGGTCATAAGCGCGGCCCGCATTTCGCAAGACATAAAGGTAATCTCCGCTGACGATTTCGAAGGGCGCGGCATCACCACGCGGGCCGAGCAGAAGACGATCGACTATCTGTCCAAGAGCTTCGCCGCGGCTGGCTTTCAGCCCGGCGGCGATAACGGGACCTGGACACAGGACGTGCATCTGCGCCAATTCGTGGTGAGCGATCCCAAACTGGCCTTCAACCTGGCCGACGGCAAAACGGTGGATCTGCATCAGGGCGTTGAAATCACCGTCTCGACACGCGGTGCGACCAGCGATGTCACCTTCGACAAGGCGCCATTGGTCTTCGTCGGCTATGGTGTCAGCGCGCCGGAGCGTAACTGGAACGATTTCAAAGGCCCGGACGGCAAAGATATAGACGTCCGTGGCAAGATTCTGGTCGAATTGATCAACGATCCGGACTTCGTCGAACCGCAATTGATGACGTTTAACGGCAAGGCCATGACCTATTACGGGCGCTGGACCTACAAGTACGAAGAGGCGGCCCGCCGGGGCGCGGCCGGGGTGTTGATCATCCATGACGCCGATGCCGCCTCATACGGCTGGGATACGGTGCGCAATTCCAATAACGGGTCGAAGTTCGATATCGTCCGGCCTGATCCGTCGACGGCCAGCCCGAAGCTGGAATCATGGATTAGCCATGAAACGGCGGACGCCCTGTTCAAGGCGGCTGGTCAGGATCTGGCGGCCTTGCGTGTCAAGGCGCGGTCGCGGGACTTCCGCCCTGTGGATTTGAATGTCACGCTGAGCGGTAGCTACAAGGTCGCCGCCACCGAAATCACGACCCACAATATCATCGCTCGCCTGTCGGGTACCGAGCGCCCGGATGACACCATCCTCTATACGGGGCACTGGGATCACCTGGGTATCTGCGCGCCGGACGCCAAGGACAAGATCTGTAACGGTGCGGTGGACAATGGCACAGGCGTCGCTGCCCTGCTGGAAATCGCCCGCGCCTTCGGAAAAGCGCCGAAGCCCAAGCGCAGCATCGTCATGATCGCCTTCACCGCCGAAGAAAGCGGACTGCTGGGGTCGGAATATTATGCCAACAACCCGGTCTATCCCCTGGCCCTTACGGTTGCCGGCATCAATATGGACGCCCTAAATGTCAATGGCCGGACAAAAGACATTGTGGTCGAAGGCGTGGGGCAGTCGTCGCTCGATGATTTGGTCAAACTGTATGCGACGGAACAGCACCGCACCATAACGCCCGAACCGCGACCGGAAGCCGGCGGTTTCTTCCGCTCTGACCATTTCCCGCTGGTCAAGCGCGGCGTGCCCATGCTGGTTGCTGGGTCAGGTGACGACATGGTCAAGGGGGGCGTCAAGGCGGGCGAGGCCTTCAGCAAGGATTATACCGATAACCGATACCATCAGCCGGGCGACGAATGGTCGGCGAAATGGGATTTGTCGGGATTGGTGGAGGATGCCACTCTCTATTACCGCATTGGGTCTGCCTTGGCCAATTCGACGGTTTGGCCTACCTGGCGCGATACCTCCGAATTCAAGGGTGCGCGTGACAAGACGGCGGCTGAGCGCAAATGAGCCTGACGCTTCAACGGCTCTGCGAACTGGCGCTGGAATTGCCCGGCACCGAGGCCGCGGAGTCGTGGGGCGCGCCGAACGTCAAGGTCGGTAAGAAGGCGATGTTTTACTGGAATCCGAAATGGGATGCGCCGGTCTTCAAGATGGATTTCGAAACGCGCGACTTTTATCTCGAAGCGGACCCGGAGACGTTTTTTACCACCGATCACCATCGCAACTGGCCGTGCATTCTGGCGCATAAGGACCGAATCGATGAGGACTGGATACGCGGCAATCTGCGTCAGGTCTGGTTGAAACAGGCCCCCAAGTCGCTGTTGAAGGTCCACGAAGCCGATATCAGGTCGAGATGAAGCAGATGTCTGTGTTCAGTGGGGCTATTTCTTGTGGCAATGTCAGAAGAAGGCTCGCAAGCACAAAGAGCTGCGGCGCGAGCCAGAACGCCTTTCGCCGGCCAGACAGGGCGGTAAAGATAAATAGACCCCACAGGGCCGCGATAAGCCCCAAACGAATATAGACTGTAGGCAGGTCTCCGCAGGGTTGGGCTATGGGTGCGAATAAGAATGCGGCCAGGAGCAAATAGCTGGCGACGATGGCCACGGGCACGAAGGGGTTGCGGCGAACGGGGCGAGGCGGCATGGCCGCAGTCTACCTCGGTTTGCCTCCGCTTATTAAATAATATGGCGGGCTTGCGGCAATTTGAGCCCTATTGAGGACACACGGTCCTGCCATCGTTTAGTTTACTGGGGAATTGCCGCGTAAGAGGATGTTAGTAAATCCTTGATTAACCTTCTTGGCTATAGACCCCAATCGCACATTGAGGAGTGAACGCCATGGAGCGTCGTCAGTTTCTTTTGGCCGGTGTAGCCGCCACGGCAACGCCGCTGATCGCCGGTTTGGCGCCGCGCATCGCCGCCGCCCAGGACTATCCGACTGAAAAAGGCCAGCCGGCCCAGAAGACCGAATATCGCTACTATACCCGCGATGAAATCCTGTCCGCCGGATCTGATTTCCTGGGTGTCACTGTCGAAGCCCTTGGCGGGGCTTTGGAAAAAATCTTCTCTGATTACGGTGACCATCCGACGGCCTATATCGCCGGTACCGAGGCATCGGGCGCTGTCGGCATCGGTGTGCGGTATGGCAAGGGCAACCTGTTCATGAAGGACGTCGCGGAGCCGACGCACATGTTCTGGCAGGGGCCGTCGATTGGTTTCGATACGGGCGCCAATGCCTCGCGCGTCTTTACGCTGGTCTACAATCTGCGTGAGCCGGTCTTCATGTATCGCCGATTCCCCGGTGTCGAAGGGTCTGCCTATTTCATTGGCGGCCTGGGCATTACCTACCAGCGGGCAGAAGGCATCGTCCTGGCGCCGATTCGCGCCGGTGTCGGTTTCCGCCTGGGTGCCAATGTTGGCTATATGAGCTTCTCGAAAAAGCGTCGCGTGATTCCGCTTTAAGCGGACACCCGGCGGCCTTCCTGCGCGCTGATAAAGCCCAGTTCAAGCAGCTTCATGACTTTCAACGCGTCCTCTCCGGTTACCGGATTGGGCGCGTTGTCTTTTAGCGCCGCCGCAATGCCTTCGTAGTAGGCGAGATAATTGCCGGGGCACGGGACAATCGTCTCGGGTGTGCCGGGCAACTGATCGACGACCGGCGTAAAAATGCCGGTGATGGGGTCGGCGCCCCACCCGGCGTCGCCCGGCGTGCGTCCGGCCTTCAACATGTCTTCCTGAGCGTCCATGCCAAATTTGACGAAGGCGCCAGCTGACCCTTGTGCTTCTACGGTCGGTCCGGGGATAGTCGTCATCATCGACGCGTGGAGGATGACGCGTAAGGGGCCGTAGCCCAGGACGGCATGAAAATAATCGGTGGTGGTAGCGCCTGGTCTCTGGTTGGCTAGGTCGACGCTGATCCATTCCGGCCAGCCAAACAAGGTCAGCGCCTGATCGAGCAGATGGGAGCCGAGGTCGTACCAGATTCCGGAGCCGGGGCCTGCACGTTCCCGCCAGCGGTCGCGGACCACAGGGCGCAGGCGGTCGTAACGCAGTACGAACTGGTACAGATCGCCGAGGCGTGGCCGCAGCGCCTGAAAGGTCAGGTGATTGCTGTCCCAGCGACGGCAGTGGAAGACCGAGACCATTCGGCCGACACGTGCCGCGTGGGTCAGTACCGATTCGCCCTCCGCTACGCTGAGCGCGAAGGGCTTGTCGATGACGACGTGTTTTCCGGCCTCCAGGGCCTCATGGGCCTGAGACGCGTGAATGTCGTTCGGCGTGGCGATGACGACCAACTCAATCGACGGATCGGCGAGAGCGTCGCCCAGGTCCGGCGCCACCGTGACGCCCGGCAGGTCGGCACGCACCTCATCCGGCCGAGAAGACACGACTGTGGCCAGCTCAAGCCCTTTTGCCGCCCGGATCAGCGGCGCATGGATGGTCTTGCCGGCGTAGCCGTACCCGACCAGAGCGGTTTTGATATCAGCCATAGTTGAAGCTCACGGAAATACGCACATCGTCGCTGAGATTGATCGGGACCTCGTGACGCAGCCAGCTTTCCCACAAAAGAACGGTCCCCGCCTGCGGCGTGACATTGACGAAGCTCTGGTGCTCTGCCTTGCCTGACGCCTTACGCAAAGGGGCGTGCATCATGAATGCCAGTCGCGGGTCTTCCAGGCGCAGGGCGCTGGCGCCTTCGGGAATGGAAACGTAGAAGGTGCCCGATATGACGCTGTGCGGATGGATGTGGCTCGAATGGTGCCCCATGGGCTCAAGGATGTTGATCCACATCGAATCGAGTTTCAGCTTCTTGCCGTGCAGGTCGAAATCGAGCGCGTCAGCAAAGGTGGCGACATGGCCATCCAATACGGCTTTCAACTCGGCGAACACGCTGGCCCGCGCCGGCAGGTCGTTCAGCGAGGCATAGGAGGTGTAGCCGAGATAGCCTTTTTGCTGGGACCAGGTTTGACCGGCTTCGTCTTCGTCGGCAATGGCGCGACAGGTGTCGTCGAGATCTTCGAGCAGGGCGTCGATTTTGCCGTGGCCCGCCAGATCAGCGCGATACAGATTGGTGACAAAAAGCGGGGTGACGGAGCCGGGAGTTTTCATGCGCCTGTCCTAATCCCGTGAGGCGGGCAGGGCAAGATCAATCAGGCATTCATGCCGAAAAGCAGGGCGGCCAGAAAGATGCCGATGTGAACCGGGTGAAAGGCGCTGATATAGACTTGCGTCGGTATGGCGACGGCAATCGTCCGGGCAGCGATATGAGAGGGGCGTTTTCCAAACATGCATTGAGGTTAACAAAGTGTTAACGGCGTGTCACGCCAACATATGCCGTTAGGTGTGTGGAAAATGAAAAAGCCCGCCACGGGAGAACCGTGACGGGCGAAAGAGGGGCGGTAATCGTATTTACTTTTCGAGTTCGAAGGTTGCCGACACGTTGACGCTGAGCTGCAACTCACCGGCGGAAACGGGCGTCGAGGCGTCTGCCGCCTTGGCGCGGAACATCATGGGTTGCGGCTGGTTGTAGACGGGGCCGCCTTCCTCGATCGAAATGATGCGTTTGACCTTCATGCCTGTCGCCGTCGCGTACAGATTGGCGCGCTTAAGCAGGGTGGCGACGGCGTTTTGGCGCGCCTGATCCAGCACAGCGTCGTCATTCTTCAGGCCGAAATTGATCGAATCGACTTGGTTGATCCCAGCCTTGATGACGGCATCGATGACGGTCCCGGTCTGGTTCAGGTCGTTTATACGAACCGTGATCTGGTTCTGCGCCTGGTAGCCGGTCAGCTTGGGCGCCTGGCCATCCGCGTAATTGTATTGCGGGTTGAGATTTAGATTCGACGTCTGGATATCCTTAGTGGCGATACCGGCGGCCTTAAGGGCGGCCATGACCTCGTTCATCTTGACGCTGTTTGCCTTCATGGCGCCGGACGCGGTGCCGGATTGTGTCACCACGGCGAAATGAATGGTGGCCATGTCCGGTGTTGCCGCGACTTCGCCGGCAGCGGACAGCGACAATGTACTGGGCGCAGGCATCATGAGAACAGGTGTAGATGTCGTCTGAGCGGCGGCCATCATTGGCGCAACGGCCAGGCCAGCGGTGAGAACGCCAAGGGCGAAGGACTTCAGCAGGCGGGAGTTGACGGCGGTCATGGATGGGTCTTTCTTTTTTAAATGTCATAGGCGCCGTATCTCTACGGTAAGGGCATAATTGCAGATGGCGCATGAATGTGGGCTGAACACGGCGGACAGTTGAAAAATACCCTTTAAATATGTGAAGCCGCATGGTAGGCACGCCGTCCTCCAAAGGTTTCTTCGCATTGTCGGGGAATATCCGGGGGCCTGTAGCTCAATGGTTAGAGCCGACCGCTCATAACGGTCTGGTTGGGGGTTCGAGTCCCTCCGGGCCTACCAATTTTTTGATAAGAAGCTGAATGTGTTCGGCTTTATTCCAGAATGTTCAACCCTTGTCATGAGGGTTGAACATTTCTGATCCTCAGTCGATATGTGGGACGTTGAGCATCGCCAAGTCATTGTGATGATTGGAGCGTAACCTCGCCATATCTACCTTCTGTCTCAAGACTCACTTCGTAGGTTCCGCTTTCGCACTTCAAAACATAGCGAAGACTATTATACGTCTTGCTGTATTTATGGTCGAAATAGGCGGGGTTTTTACAATCAAAGCCCGCTCGCTTCACCGCCTGCACGGCGTCCCACTTTGCATGCTCCATGAAATCGCTCGGATCGTCTGGAAAGCCGGATTTGATAACACAGGCTACGCCAACAGATGCGAGCACTGCCACCGCAGCGGCAAACAGCAAAAATTCAGGGCTATGGCCGAAGTAAAAATGCGGCGTAGACGCGCCGGTCCGCTGCGTAAGATTCATTTTGCCCCGTCCCCGTTGTTATGCTCCCAAGGTAACAATGCCCGAGGCCACATGCAACCTCAGATGACGTCTTTAAAAAATACGCTCATTTTATAGGCAGGCACGGTGACCTAGAGTCTCTTTGAACCGGCCATGGCAGGTGTCGATGTGATGTCAACGACCGTAATAACGATTAGTATTGTGAAGGGGATTACGTTTACCCGGATTGTTCACGTCTTCAATAATTTGGCATTGCGGCGAGCCGCCAAATTGTTGAGCCATCTTCGCGAAGGGCCTTCGACGACATAATAGCTCACCAGGCCAACGGCTATGGCGCCGACGAGCAATAGCAACCGCTTGGTGTTATATCCAACGCCAAGTGGCTCAAGGAACTTTAATAAACTGAAGGCAAAAGGCTGTTGCCATAAATAGATGGAATAGGACGTTAGGCCGAAATAGGTCAGCGGTTTGAACGACAGAAGGGATAACGCGAGTTTGTTGGCGCGCGGAAGGCTGGCCATCGCATAGGAAATGCACAATGTGCCCGCCGTGTACTTTATTTCGTCCGGCACAGCATCGAAATTGATGATAAGCGCTGCAACTATGGCAATGTACAGACTGGTTTGTCCTTCGAAGTAGGGCTTGAATCGCGCGTCTTGAGAACAAAGATACATCGCTGCGGCTGCCAAAATGGACGCGCCTCTTACGTCGGACCTCCAATAGACGGCATAGTACCCCAGTCCTAAGCTCGACTGGACAAGTCCGTTTATCATAAAGGTGAGAGCGGCGATGGCGATCAAATATACTGGATTAAAGCCGTACCGCCTGCACACAAAGGCCACCAAGCCCAAAAAAATGTACATGTGCTCTTCGATACATAGGGACCAGATATGGTCGATCGCCGGCATTTGACCGATAAACGGAATTGCATAGTTGTAGGTCAGGGTCAAAACCGACAGGTATCCAGGCAGGGTAACGCCCATGGACAAAGGTCCTGAAATCAAGAAGATGATCGTCGCAAAGGCAATAAGTGCGGGAAATATCCGGCTGATACGATGGAAATAAAACCTCTTCAGGCCGGCGCCTTTAACGAAGAGGATTTCAGCCATCAAGCGGCCACTGAGTGCGAAAAACAGTTCAACGCCAAACCGGCCGGCATTGAAGTGGCCTGAAAATACGAAGTGAGCGAACAGCACCGCCAGGATCGCCAAGCCGCGCCAGCCGTCAAAATACGGGATACGGTTCATCGCATTTCTACCTTTCCCGCTCACCCGACGTGCAGCATACCGCAACGCAGCATAACTTCAACCACCCCCTAAAGATTAATCCAACCAGGCCTGCCAACATGAATAACGGCCGATGCGCACATGCATAGGCCGTTATTTATGTCGGATGAAACTTGGTCACTTTCAGAAAAAGCGTGACACAATTTCCGATAACAGTGGAGACTTGGAGCGCCAATCGGCTTCAGTCGGAATCGAAATACTATCTAGTTCAGCTTGCGCTCGACCTTTTTGCCAGCGTCGTCCAGATTGCGCTGGACGTTCTGGGCGGGCGGCTGGTCGTCCAGCTTGTTGGCCGCCTTGTCGACGCCGTGGGGCAGGGCTTCTATAGCGTCGCCGACCCGCTGCCCGCCCGTGCGGTGATCTTGCATTAGATAGATGGCCGCGACGGCGACGATGGCGATAATGGCGACGGCCACTATGACGAGCACGCCATTATTGCCGGAAGACGGTTGGGTTGTGGTGGCCATGTCGATTCTCCATTGACGATGGCGCAAACCTATCCGGAAAGCGTGCAAAGGCGCAGTACACGCCTGAGCCGCTGAATGTAAGCGCAGGATCAAGCGGGAGCGGGAGCAGCTGTTTTGGCGCGCACGATGAGCAGGACGATGAACGCCGCAATCAGGCACAGGCTGCCGGCAATGAGGAAGGCAGGCACGTAGGCGCCGAATTCGGTACGGATATAGCCTGCGGTGAAGGCGATAGCCGCGGCCCCAAGTTGATGTCCGGCGAATATCCAGCCAAACACAACCCCTGCTTTTTCGCGACCAAACTTTTCCGCCGTCAATTTGAGGGTCGGCGGCACTGTGGCGATCCAGTCCAGGCCGTAGAAGACCGCGAAGAGGGACAGGCCACCGAAAGTGAATTCGGCGTGCGGCAGATACAGCAGACTCAATCCTCTCAAGCCATAATACCAGAATAGCAGCCAGCGCGAATCGATGCGGTCGGAAAGCCAGCCCGAGCCGATGGTGCCGAAAAAGTCGAACAAGCCCATCATGGCCAGAACACCGGCCGCCGTCACCGCCGCCATGCCATAGTCACCGCACAGGGAAACGAAATGGGTTTGGATTAAGCCGTTCGTCGAAGCGCCGCAAACAAAGAAGGTGCCGAAGAGAATCCAGAAGGTGCGCGTCCGCGCGGCTTCCATGAGCATGGTTATGGGCGACAACTGGGCGGGCGGCGGTGCGGGCAGGGCTTCGGTTTCGCCATAAGGCAGGAGCCCCAGATCCGTTGGACGGTCGCGCAACAGAAGAAGCACGGCGGCAAGGGCTATGCCCAGCAACGCGCAAATCAGGAGCAAGGCCACGCGCCAGCCCGCGCTTTCCGACAACTTTGCGACCACGGGCAGAAAGGCCAGTTGCCCGGTCGCCGAGCTGGCGGTGAGAAGTCCGATGACCAGACCGCGCCGGTGAGTGAACCAGCGGGTGGCCACGGTGGCGCCCAGGACAATGGCCGTCATGCCAGAGCCGATACCGACAAAGACGCCCCAGAACAGAACCAACTGCCACATTTCGCGCATGATCATCGACAGGCCCAGACCTGCCAGAATAAGCGTCAACGCACAGGCGACGACACGTTTCAGGCCGAATTTCAACATGAGCGCGGCGGCGAAGGGCGCAATGGCGCCAAACAGAATGAGGCGTAAGGCCAACGCACCTGAAATTTCCGCCGTACTCCAGCCGAATTCTTTTTCCAAAGGCGGCATGAGTACGCCCGGCGCGCCTAGTGCGCAGGCCGTCGTCAGCATGACCAGAAACGTGACGGCCGCCATTACCCACCCATAGTGGATATTGCGGCGCATGAGATGGGTGGCAAGACGGGTGGAAATCATGGCTACATCCTATCGCGACCCGATTTTATTCATGATGGCTATCATAATTGCATTTATGACAATCATCATGTATAGTCAAGTGCGTTTAGGAGAGGTAATAATGAAAACATCGAAAGCCACGGTCGAGGCCAATCGTGAGGAGATTTTGCGTATTGCGTCCGAAGGCTTCCGCAAGCATGGTTTCGATGGCGTAAGGGTTGCTGACATCATGCAGGCGGCCGGGTTGAGTCATGGCGCCTTCTACACCTATTTCACGTCCAAGGATGACCTGACGGCCCAGGCGTGTGATGCCTCGTTGAAGCGTCAGGCTGAGCGGCTAAAAGCGGCTACCGGCGATCGCCGGGCTGCACTTGCAGCCTATTTCGAGCGTTATCTATCCACAAAGATGCGAGACGTCCCGGAACATGCCTGCCTGTTCCCATCGTTAGCGGCCGATGTCGCGCGTCAGCCAAAGCCGGTGCGCACCGTTTTTAGCAATGGCGTCGGAGATTATCTGGAAGCTCTATCAGTCCTGACCGATGAGGGGGAGGGGCGCGCACAGGCGATCGTCACGCTGTCAACGCTTGTCGGTGCTATGGTCCTGGCCCGGGCGGTTGAAGATGAGGCGGTTTCGGACGAGATTATCGCGACCGTAAGGTCGGCGCTCCACAGCAAATATGGTGAGGAGCGCAATTAGTTGCGGATTTCGGATAGTCTTCCGCTTTCCGCCGGGCGAAAGGTTTGCCTGTTATCGTCTTATGTGACCAAGTAACCCTATGAGCGATGCCTTACTTGAAGACGCTAAAGACCTTGCGCTGGACGTTACGGCCATTGGTCTGATTGCGGTCGTTCCAAAGATTTTGGAGATCGTTTGCCAGATCACGGGTATGGGGTTTGCCGCCGTCGCCCGTGTCACACCCGATCGCTGGATTGCGTGCGATGTTCGCGATACTATTGGGTTTGGCCTTACCGCCGGCGGGGAACTGAAGGTCGAAACCACCATCTGCCATGACATCTGCCGTAACCGTCAGACGGTTGTGTTCGACGATGCCTCCAAGGATCCGGTATATGCCGGTCACCATACGCCGCTGATGTATGGGCTGAAAAGCTATATTTCGGTGCCGATCATACGCGAAGACGGTACGGTTTTTGGAACCTTGTGTGCGATTGATCCAAATCCAGCCAAAATCAACCGGCCGGAAATCATCGGCATGTTTCAGCTTTACGCCGAATTGATCGCCCAGCATCTCGATGGTCAGGAACGTTTGCGCCAGTCTGAGACGCGATTGGTTGAGGCACAACACGCCGCAGAACTGCGTGAACAATTCATCGCCGTGTTGGGCCACGACCTGCGCAACCCGTTGGGTGCCATTGCCTCAGGCATTACGCTGCTTGAGAAGACGCCCCTGAACGAGCGCGGCGCAACCTTGGTCGCTATGATGCACAAATCCGCTGGCCGGATGATTGAGTTGATTGAAAACGTCCTAGACTTCGCGCGCGGCCGTCTCGGCGGAGGGGTGACGCTCGACGTTCGTCGCGAAGCGAATCTGGAACATGTTCTCACTCAGGTCATAAGCGAACTACGCGTGCGGTGGCCGGAGCGGGCGATTGCTGTCGATTACGACCTGGCTGTGCCGGTAGATTGTGACCCCAGTCGGATTGCCCAGTTGTTTTCAAATCTGTTGGGTAATGCTCTGACCTATGGCGACCCGAACCAGCCTGTGCAGGTTACGGCGCTAAGCAGCGAAAGCCGTTTTGAATTGTCGGTCGCGAACGGCGGCGTCCCGATTCCCGCTGCCGCCATGGCGCGCCTGTTCCACCCGTTTGTGCGCGGGAAGGATTCTCCGGCACAGCAGGGACTGGGGCTCGGCCTGTATATCGCTTCCGAAATCGCCAAGGCGCATGGTGGGGAACTGACCGCTAGATCGGATGCGCGCGAAACACGCTTTCTTCTGCGTATACTCAAACCACACTAAGGCTTGCGCACATAGGTTTCGGCGCAATGCAGCCGCTGTCATCGGTGTCGCGGTCAGGCCATCCTAATGTAATTTGCTGCCATTATTGCTACGGCATCAAAACCCAATAAGATAGATTGTTTCAATGCTGCAATGCATGAGGCGATAATGAAGCAATTCAGTCATTTTTGTAACAATAAATGGCAGATTTGTATTCGATTTATTTACACTAAATAAGTAATGGAGGCCGTAGAGTCTGCCCAACACGTGTTGGTGCAGCTCATGAATAGCTTCGATTCATCCTTTATCCTGTCTCTGTTTGGTTCGGGTGGAAGCTCGTCCAGCGACATGTCGTCGCTACTCACCAGCTATTATGACGCCAAGGACGGTATAACGCCCTCGGATGGCACGTCGACAAACGGCACGACAAACGCTGGCACCACGGATACATCAACCAAGACCACTTCGCCCACCGGCTCTTCCGACGCGCCCGCTGCGCCCTGGTCGGGCGCCAGCACTGCGCCGCAGGAAAGCGACCTGGTGAGCGCGGTCATGCAGGGGCAGAACTTTATCAATCCGAACCAGGCGACGTCGGACGTGATTGGATCATCGCCCGACTATACCAAGCTCTTTACCCTCTACCAGGGTCTGAATGCACTTGAAGGCATAGCCACCGCCGCATCTGCCAAGACTGTCTCGCCCAATCAACTGGCATCGTATCAGAGCCGCTTCACGGCAGGCGTGAGCGAGGTTGAAACCTACCTGTCGGGGACGAAATATGATCACGTCAACCTGACTGAAGGCACGCTCACTCAGGATCTTCAAAACAGCGTCGGCGCCGCTCGCACAAACAGCACCTATGTGGCGCAGAACATCCATCAAGGTTCGACCTCGGATGCCGTCAAGGCTTTCGAAGGCACTGTCCAGTTTTCGGTCAGCGTGAAGAGAACCGGCACAGCCACGCCGATTGCCGTCAATTTCGATCTGTCCGAAATGGGCGACCAAACGCGTAGTATGTCGAATGTCACGGCCTATCTGAACGGCAAGCTGAAGGCCGCCGGACTTGATACGCGTTTTGCCATCCATACGACCCCGGCCGTCCCGGAAACTGAGACCGTCGCCGGCAATACGGTGACGATTTCCCCTGGGCAGGCGTCTTACGGGCTGCAAATAAACGGCGCTTCTTTCGAGACCCTGACGTTCAGCGCGCAAGATACCGCTGATTCCGTCTATGTCGCGCAATCGACCGGCGATCCGACCAAGACGCCAACCGCGACCAGCACAAGCAGTACATCGTCCACGACGTCCTCGACCACATCCGCCGCGACGACAGACGTTACCTCGCAATTGCTGAAATTCCAGACCGATATTTCTAACACGAGTGGAACTCCAGCAGACCCCGTCTCAAAGATCGGCGACACCTATTACGTCGCCGGCGAGTCGGAGCAGACCAATCTGCCGAGCAGCGTTGCTAATGTGACGCTCGGCGATACAAAGTCCACTAATGCCATAACCCAGAACGCCCTGGCGACGGCGGCCGGTCCCGATGGTTCGGTCTATGTCCTAGCCAATGTGGACGCCACCACCTCCGGCCAGGCCATCAAGGGCACGCAGGATGTGGCCCTGATGAAGTACGATTCTGCCGGTAAGATAGTCTATACCCGGACACTCGGCGCTTCGGACACCGCTTCGGGCTATGCCTTGAGCGTCTCAGCTGACGGCAAGGTTGCCATAGCCGGTTCTGTGACCGGGGCGCTCAATGTCGACAATCCGACCACCAAGACCAATGCGATAGGCTTGCCGGTCAGCACAGGTGTTGCTGCCAGCACCGCGCCCCTGAGTGGTCAAAGTCCGACAACGACCGACAGCTTCGTCACCGTCTTTGATGCTAGCGGCAACGAACAGTGGACTCAGCGCCGCGGCGCAACGGCGGCGGATCAAGCGACGTCGGTCGCCTTTGGCGCCGACGATTCGGTCTATGTCGGCGGCAAGACCATGTCGACCGTGCCGGGCGCCTCAGGGTCTTATGGCGGTTGGGATGGCTATGTCATGGGGTTCTCGGCCCAGGGCAAGAGTCTGTTCACTCAACAAACCGGCACGCTGCAAACCGATCAGACGGCGCAACTGGCCGTCAGCGGGACGACACTCTATGTCGCCAGTCTGCAAAAAAATGACGCCGTACTGACCTCCTATGACATCTCATCCGGTAAAGCCGTGCAGATCGATACGCGCGATCTCGGGGGGATAGGCGGCGGCAATATCAGCGGCATTTCGGTCTATAACGGCAAGGTTTATCTGGGAGGCAGCAGCGGGTCGCCCGATCTACTGAAAACAGGTACGATCACCAGCACCTATTCCGGCGGTTTCGATGCGTTCGCCCTGTCGGTTGACGCCAATCTCAGCAATACAGACCAGGACAAAGTGGCCTTTTATGGCGGAGCCGGGACCGAGAAAAATGCCCAGGTTCAGTTCATGGACGGTAAGGCATGGATTTCCGGTCAGACGAACGGCGCCATCGCTGGCACAACAAAGATCGGCAGCGAAGACGCCTACCTGGCGCGGCTGAATGTCGACACGGGACAGGTTGAGTACCAGACACGCTACAGCGGTACCGACGGCGAAGTTGCGCCCAACGCCATCGCTGTGTCGCAAAATTCCTCGAGCGCGCTCGACAAGCTGGGTTTGCCTATCGGGACCGTGCAGCAGACCGACTCGAACACCATCGTTTCCAATAGCAGCACCCGAGCCGGCGATCTGTTCTACATGGTGGACCCGAACAGCGGCGCCAAGCAGACCATTACGATCAGCGCCGATGACACCATGGCGTCTCTGGCGACCAAGATCGAACGCGCTTCGGGCTATCAGTTGACGGTTACGGTTCAGAAGGTCCTGGGCAAGCAGCAGGATCAACTCGACATCAAGCCCGCCGATGGCTCCAGCTCTATGGAATTCGTTAGTGGCCCGGCTGGGAAGGATGCCCTGAAGGGGCTTGGCCTGTCGGCGGGCCTCGTCAGCAATGCGGCCGGCCAGACCATGGACGCCACATCGTCTAATTACCTGACGTCGCAAAAGGAAATGGGCTTGAGCTTCGACAGCTCGCTCAATCTCAATTCGACGCAGAATATCGCCAATGCGATAAAGTCGCTTCAGGCGACCATGACCAATGTGCAAAAGGTCTATTCGTATCTGAAATATGGTGATCCGCAGCCGTCAAAAACCACGACACCGGGTAGCGGAACGGGCGTAGCCCCGGCTTATCTGACCTCACAGATCGCCAACTACCAAGCCGGACTGCAACGCCTGCTCGGCGGCGGCTAGGACGCCGGACCGGAGGGATTAGAGCGTGCGGTGCCGGCGCATCCACGCCGCCGCATAGCCACATATTGGCACGACGGACAGATGACGCTCGGCTGCGGCCTGCATCACCCCTTCCATAAGCCGTCCGGCGGCGCCCGTACCGCGCAGGGCAGGGGGCGCTTCGACATAGTCGATATATAGAGTGTCGCCTGTTATCCGGTAATCGGCATGGGCGACATGGCCATCGACAGTCAATTCGAACTGGCTTTCGGCAGCATTATCCGTGACACCGGTCATGACATTTTCTCCTTGTAGGTCGCATTCAGACCGTTATCTAGATAAGAAGCCTGGAATAAAGGGGCAATAGCACGCGGCGAGGTCTGATGCTTCAGCACGCCACCTGCGGACATTTTTGGCCACAGGGGTGCCAAAATCGTCCTGTACCCTCTATAGTTCGCGTCCGATTCTGCGGGACACCCGTGCCGGAATCAGAATTATGTTGGTTTTTTCCGGTGTGAGGACGCCGGGTTTGGGGAAGTTCACCATGTCAGACTTTGACCGGGAAGATCGCGGCACCTATTCGCCACCGACCGAAGACAATCTGAGTTACGAACCGCGCCGGACGCCGTCTTCGCGTGACCAGGCGCCGGTAACCCTGATCGTCAGCGGTATCTGTCTGGTGGTTCTTCTGCTTGTCGTGGTGATCCTGTACAATTCGGGCCTGAACAAGCATGGCAAGATTGCGCCAGAAGTCGGTGATTCGATTGGAGATATCAAGGAAGGCCAGGTACAGGACGCCAAGCCGCTGAGCGATCAGGATATGAACGACACCAGCGTCGCCACCTTTACGCCGGGTTCGGAAGTGCCGGGTCAACGTCCGGCACCAACGGTTGATGTTGCGCCGGCGCCCGCCGCACCTATTACCGGTCCTCTGCCGTCCCAAGCCAGCAATAGCGCCCTGTCTTCGGCCAGCGTGGCCCCGGCACCGGCGGCGACCTCTGCGTCATCCGCGTCGTCGGCCGCGCCCGTCGCTGCCGCTACGTCGTCGTCGACTCCTCCGCTCAAGCTGACTAGCGCGGCTGCCACCGGCGCAGCGTCGGTTCAGATCGGCGCTTTCACCTCGACCGATATTGCTAACAGTGAATATGCCAAGGTCGCTTCGTCCTATGGGCTTTTCGTCGGCGGTGCCGGTAAGAAGATCGAAAAGGTCACGACGCCTAACGGCACCTTTTATCGCACGGCATTCACGGGGCTAACGTCTGAAAAGGCCAAGTCTTTCTGTTCGGCGCTCAAGGCAGCCGGGCATGACTGCATCGTAAAATAATGGCCAAGGGAATCGGCGCCTGTATTTTCGGTCTGGGCGGAACGGAGCTGACGGCGGAAGAAACCCGGTTCTTCACCGAGGCCCAGCCGCTTGGCTTCATACTGTTTCGCCGTAATATTGAGACGCCGGATCAGGTCAAGGCGCTGGTGGCTTCGCTGAAAGCCCTGGTGGGGCATGACGCGCTTGTTCTGATCGACCAGGAAGGCGGCCGCGTCCGCCGGTTGCGGCCGCCGCATTGGCCGGACTATCCGCCGGCGTCCCGTTTCGGCGAAGTCAGTAATGATCCATTGGAGCAGCGGGAAATAATCCGGCTTGGCGCACGCCTCATGGCGCACGACCTGCGCGCCTTGGGGATCAATGTTGACTGCGCACCGGTACTCGATGTCCCGCAAGCCGGCGCGCACGATGTTGTCGGTGACCGCGCCTACGCGCCTACGGCTCAGGATGTTGCCGTCATGGGCCGGGCTTGCGCCGAAGGTCTACTGGCGGGCGGGGTTCTGCCGGTCATCAAGCATATTCCGGGGCATGGACGGGCAGGGGCCGATTCGCACAACGACCTGCCACGTGTCGATGGCTCTCTTGACGACCTTATGGCTGTCGATTTCTACCCGTTCCAGGTCAATGCTGACATGCCGATCGCTATGACCGCCCATGTGCTTTATACCGCCATAGACCGGCGTGATCCGGGAACAACCTCACGGAAGTGCCTCAAGCTGGTGCGCGACGTCATCGGCTTCGATGGTCTTTTGGTCACCGACGATCTGTCGATGAACGCCTTATCAGGTTCGCTGAACAAGCGGGCAAAGGCATCCTTGCGGGCGGGGTGTGACGTGCTGCTGCATTGTAACGGCGAAATGGACGAGATGAGGCAGGTCCTGAATGAAACGCCGAAGCTGAAAGGTGAGGCCCTTCGGCGGGCAAAGGCCGCCTTGACCCGTATACTGAAGACGCCCGAACCGCTCGATGTTGTCGAAGCGAGGACGCGCTTTGATGCCGTTCTTGCCCGTGGTAACATTGCAGAGTTGCATCGTGATCCGACGGAAGGTCAGGCGGCGGTTAGGCCGGTGACGGCGCAGGGTTCGAGATGAGCACGCGGGACACCGCCCCCAGGGGGTTCGAAAACGATGTGCTGCAAAGGCGTCTCGATTTCGACGGTCCTGGTCCCGAGGTCGCCGAGGAGATTGCCAGCGATGAGGCGCTGATCCTTGATCTTGATGGCTATGAAGGACCGCTGCATGTGCTTTTGGCCTTGGCACGCCAGCAAAAAGTCGACCTTCTAAAGATTTCTATTACGCGTCTGGCGGAACAATATCTGACCTTTATACAGGAAGCGCGCCGTCTGCGGTTTGCCCTGGCTGCCGACTATCTGGTGATGGCGTCGTGGCTTGCCTATCTCAAATCGCGCCTGCTATTGCCGAAAACCGAACGCAAGGCGAGCAACGAACCGGCGCCGGAAGAGTTGGCCCTGTCTCTGGCCTACCGCCTGAAAAAGCTGGAGGCTATGCGCAAGGCGGTGGAGGCGCTGACCTCGCGCCCGCAACTGCGGCGTGACGTGTTTGCGCGCGGTGACCCGGAAGCCCGCCTGATCATCCCGTCCTCGCGCATCGAGGCTAATGTGTTTGACCTGATGAGCGCCTATGTCACGCAGCGCCGGCGCGAACTGGAACGCCATTACGATCCGACGCGCCGTATCGAAGCCTATTCGCTGGAAGACGCGCGCGACAATCTGCGGGCGCAGTTGCCGAAGCTCAATAACTGGACGGCTCTGGATGAGGTGGCCCCGCAGCCCCGCAGCGCCGGTGGTCCGCGTCGCGTCTCCTATGTCGCCTCGACCTTGTCGGCCTCGCTCGAACTGGCCAAGGAAGGGCATCTGCAACTCCAGCAACTGGCCACGTTTGAAACCCTTTACATGCGCAAGCGTCAGGCCCTGATCAACAAGAGCGACGGAGCGTCCAATGACGCCTGACACCCTGGAACGGGCGATCGAAGCCCTGCTATTCGCCGCCGACGGTCCGTTGTCTGCATCGGAAATCGCGTACCGCCTGCCCGAAGGCGCCGAGGTGGGCAAGGCGCTGGCCGCTTTGCGGGCCCGCTATTCCGGTCGGGGTGTGTCGTTGGAAATCATCAACGATCGCTGGCAGTTTCGGACGGCGCCGGACCTGGCCTATCTGATGGTCGAGGAACGTGAGGAGCCGCGCCGCCTGTCCAAGGCCGCGCTGGAGACCCTGGCCATTATTGCTTACCATCAGCCGGTGACACGCGCGGAAATCGAAGCTGTTCGCGGTGTCGGGTTGTCGCGCGGCACGCTCGACGTGTTGCATGAAATGAATCTTATCAAGTTGCGGGGGCGTCGCCGGTCGCCCGGGCGGCCTGTGACATATGGCACCACGGACTACTTCCTGGAGCAGTTTTCGCTGCCGTCGCTGGCCGACCTGCCGGGGGCCGCGGAGATGCGCGCCGCAGGGCTGCTGGATATAAACGTGCCGGCCGACTTCATGGTGCCCGATCCGTCCAATGGTCAGACGACGGAGGACCCGCTCCTTCTGGAAGAAATGGAAGAGACCGAGTTCGCACAGGATTTTTTCGAGAAAGACTGAATGACCGGGATGTGTCCGGATCTCGTGGAAAAAAGACTTTCGCGATGGGACGCTCTGCGACTATAAGGACGTAAATCTGTCCGTATGGACTGACATTTGGGACCTGCGCCACCATCTTTAAGGCGGGGGCAGCAGGTTTAAGGAGATTAAAATGGGTAGCTTTAGCATCTGGCACTGGCTGATTATCGGTCTCGTGGTCCTGGTTTTGTTCGGTGGCGGCAAGCTGTCGGGACTCATGGGCGACGCCGCCAAGGGTATCAAGGCGTTCAAGAACGGCCTGAAGGACGACGAAGACGACGTGAAGACCAAAAAGGCCGAAGACGAGCCCAAGGCTTGAGTTTCCTAACGGCTTAGGGCATCACGCGTGATGCAGGCCTCAGAATTCTAAGAGAAAGTCTTTCACATGGTGCCCGGTATCGGGGGCGGTGAGCTCATTCTTATTGCTGTCGTGGCGTTGGTCGTGGTGGGTCCTAAGGACCTGCCTAAGCTTTTGCGCCAGCTTGGCCGGTTTGTCGGCAAGATGCGCCGGATGGCCGACGATTTCCGGACGTCCTTCGACGACATGGCGCGACAGAGCGAACTGGATGACCTACGCAAGGAAGTAGATGCGCTTAGGTCCGGGCGAATATCCGGTCTGGACGACATGACGCATCAGATGAAGGCGATCGAAAACGACATCAATAATAGCATCAAGCCGGACACCCACTATTACTCTGGGCAGACCGACATTGCATCACCCGATGCCGCCGATTTCGGGACGCATGTCGAAGCGTCTGACCCGCAGATGGCGGGACTTCCGCCGCAGGGTAAGCCGGTCGATGAAGCGCCGACAAAGCCGAAGCGTGTTCGTAAGCCCAAGGCGATGGCCGAGGTTGCTCCGGAACTGCACGTCGCTCCGAAAGTGGTCGCCGAAACTGCGGTCGCCGCGCCCAAGCCCAAACCTGCGCGCAAGGCGAAGGCCGCTATAGCCGCCGATTCGACACTCGACACGCCCCAGAATACGTCCCTGGAAAAAAAGACCGCATCGCGCAGCACCGGTAAGGTGGGCGCCAAGGCAAGCGGCAGCAAGAGAAGCGGTACATGACCGACGATATCAAATTGCCGGTCCCCAAGGCGGCCGAGACGTCCATTATAGAGGACAAGGCGAAGCGCGGCTATGTGACCGCCGATCCGGACGAACTGGACATTGAGGCGTCACGTGCGCCTCTGATGGATCATCTGATCGAGTTGCGGTCGCGCATTATCATCATGGTTGTGGCGTTTCTGGTCTGCGTCATCGGCTGCTACTGCTTCCATAATCATATTCTGTCCGCCCTGACACGCCCGCTGGCTGTCGCGTCGTCGCTCTACACTGAACAGCAGGCGCATGGCCACGCGGGCCCGTTCGATTTGATTCTGGTTCTGATGGGGTTGAAGACGATTGCCAACGTCAAGGATATCCCGCTGATCGCCACGGCGCCGCTCGAAGTGTTCTTCACCAATCTCCGCCTGGCTATGTTCGGTGGCGTGATCGTCAGCTTTCCGGTTCTGGCCTTCCAGGTTTACCGTTTTGTGGCGCCGGGCCTGTATAAGCGCGAGCGCATGGCGTTTCTGCCGTTCCTGCTGGCGGCGCCGATTCTCTTCCTGGCCGGCATGGCTATGGTCTATTTCCTTATGCTGCCGATGGTGTTGTGGTTTTCGCTGAACCAGCAGGTGGTTGCCTCCGGTGGCGTGGTCGTCCAGTTCATGCCGAAGGTGTCGGAATATCTGCAACTGATCGAAACCCTGATGATCGCTTTCGGTCTGTGTTTCCAGTTGCCAGTCGTTTTGACCCTGCTCGGCCTGACGGGGCTTGTGACGTCCAAGATGCTGGGCTCGTTCCGTCGTTACGCTATCCTGGCCATCGTCGTGGTCGCCGCGATCGTGACCCCGCCGGACCCGATTTCGCAATGCATGCTGGCTATTCCCATCGTTCTGCTCTACGAAATTTCGATCCTGTGCGTGAAGGTTATCGAATTCAATCGTAAGGGCAAGGCGGCAGCATAAGGCATCTGCTACCGGCAAGGCGACGGGCTGTGACGGTGTAATCCGGACCGTCGCGCCGCCAAGGCCCCTTGACCCTCACTGCCACAATGGCTTATCCCCATCGGCGATATGTCGCCCGGCAGTGGGTGATATGAACGGCATATAGATCAAGGCTAAGACCATGCACGATATCAAAGCTCTACGTGAAAACCCTCAGAACTTTGTTCAGGGCTGGTCGCGCCGTGGCCGCGAAACGGCGCAATCGGATGTCGACGGGCTTCTGGCTTTGGATGCCGACCTGCGTGCTGCCCAGACGGCGTTTCAGGCCGCGCAGAGCCGTCGTAACGAGGTCTCTAAGCAGATCGGTCAGGCCAAGGCCCAAAAGGACGAGGCCAGGGCCCAAGGTTTGATGGCTGAAGTCGAGAGCCTGAAGGCCACGATTGAAGCCGAAGAAACAAAGCAGCGTGAGTTCGGCGAAGCTTTGAAAAGCAAGCTGGCCGAATTGCCCAATGTGCCGTTCGAGGATGTGCCGGATGGGGCGGATGAGGCGGGTAATGTTGAAGTGCGCAAACATGGCGCGCCCAATATTCTCTCCTTCACCGCTAAAGATCACGCCGATCTCGGTGAGGCGCTCGGCCTTATGGATTTTGAAGCCGCCGCCCGGATGTCCGGTGCGCGCTTTGTCGTGCTGAAAGGGCAGTTGGCCCGTCTGGAGCGCGCCATCGGCCAGTTCATGCTGGATGTTCAGACGCTTGAGCATGGCTACACCGAGGTCAATCCGCCGGTTTTGGTCCGCGCGGAAACCCTGTTTGGTACCGGCCAGTTGCCGAAATTCGAGGAAGACCTGTTTAAGACGACGGACGACCGTTACCTGATCCCGACCGCCGAAGTGACCTTGACCAATCTGGTTCGGGACGCCATCACCGCGGAGGAAGAGTTGCCGTTGCGGCTCACCGCCCTGACCAACTGTTTCCGTGCCGAAGCCGGGTCCGCGGGCCGCGACACCAAGGGAATGATCCGCCAGCACCAGTTCCAGAAGGTTGAACTCGTCTCGATCACGACGCCTGAGCAGTCGGGTGAAGAGCATGATCGCATGACCGCCTGTGCCGAGGCTGTCCTCAAAAAGCTCGATCTATCCTTCCGCACCATGTTGCTGTGTACCGGCGATATGGGCTTCGGGGCGCGCAAGACCTACGATCTCGAAGTGTGGCTGCCGTCACAGAACACCTATCGCGAAATCTCGTCCTGTTCGAACTGCGGCGACTTCCAGGCGCGTCGCATGGATGCTCGTACGCGCAAGGCTGGCGAAAAAGGCACTCGTTTCGTTCATACGCTCAACGGCTCGGGCCTCGCCGTCGGACGGACCCTTGTGGCGATCATGGAAAATTACCAGGACGAAGCCGGTCGCATCGCTATTCCGTCGGTACTCCAACCCTATATGGGCGGGCTGACGCATATCGGCTAAAATGGCCTGAAAAGGGGGCGCTGCCCCCTTGCTCACGGGCTTCAAATCGCCGTACAAACGGCGCATGCGTATCCTGCTGACCAACGACGACGGCATTGAGGCCTTTGGCCTGAAGGTGCTTTATGATATCGCCACCGCCCTGAGCGACGATGTCTGGGTGTGTGCGCCCACATATGAGCAGTCGGGCAAGGGCAGGGGCGTCACGCTGCATGATCCGTTGCGCGCCAAGCATCTGGGGGACAAGCGGTTCTGCGTCACCGGCACGCCGACCGACTGCGTCCAGATTGCGGTAAACGACCTGATGGATGCGCCGCCGGATCTGGTGCTGTCCGGTGTCAATCGTGGTTTCAACCTGGCGCAGGATGTGACTCTGTCGGGCACGGTGGCGGGGGCGCTGCAAGGGATGTCGCTTGGCATTCCGTCCATTTCCCTGTCGCAATGTCTCGATTTCGATGTCGATATCGAAGCCCAGTGGTCAGGCGCGCAGACTTATGGCGCACCGGTCGTCAGCAACCTGATCCAGCAGGGTTGGCCGTCGGACTGCATCATCAATATCAACTTCCCCAATTGCAGTGCCGACGACGTAACCGGGGTCGAGGTGACGAAGCAGGGCATTCGCGATCTGCATGAGATGCACGCTGTCAAGCGTGTCGATCCGCGCGGCCGTGACTACTACTGGATCGATTTTCATAATTACGAGCAGAAGCTGGCGGACGGCAGCGATTTGAAGGCGGTTGCCGAAAATCGTATCTCGGTGACGCCGCTGCACCTCGACCTTACGCACTACGAAACCCTGCACCGTCTGAAGAAAACGCTCGGCGGGGTGGCGCCAAAAAAAGTGGAGACCGCCGCCGATGTCTGAGAAACCTAATGACGGTCCGGAGCGGACCCGGCTGCAACGCCTGCTCGACACGCTGAAGGCGCAGGACATTACAGATAAAAAGCTGCTGCACGCGCTGGAATACACGCCGCGCGACCTGTTCGTGCCTGAGCTTTTCCTCGACAGGTCCTGGGAAGATTCCGCTATTCCCATCAATTGTGGCCAGACCATTTCCCAGCCCTATATCGTCGCCTTGATGACCCAAGCGCTGAAGCTAGAGGGGCGGCATCGCGTACTCGAAATCGGAACGGGCAGCGGTTATCAAACCGCAGTCCTGAGCCGTTTGGCGCGCTACGTCTATACCATCGAACGATATCGCTCATTGATGGTCGAGGCAGAAATCCGCCACAAGCGTCTCATGCTGGAAAACATCATCTACCGGTTTGGAGATGGGTGGGAAGGCTGGCCGGAACAGGCGCCGTTCGACCGTATCCTCGTGACGGCAGCCTTGCCGGAAGTGCCAACCCCTTTGCTGGCACAGCTAAAGCCCAAGGGCATTATGGTCGGGCCCCTGGGGAAAGGCTCGACACAGCGGCTCATGCGCTATGTCAAATTGCAGGGTGATGATTTTCTGAAGGAAGATTTGGGCGAGGTGCGTTTCGTACCGCTTATCGCCGGTGTCGCCAGGGAAAATTAAAGCCCGATACCGAATTCCCGTAAGGCCGGGCGCATTTGATACAAGCCGAAGGCCGCCATGGCCAGGCAGGCGAGCGTAACGAAGGCTGGCGTTGCGGCCTGACCCAAGGTGATGAGCCCGGGCGTAAGGTGCGGCATCACGATGTAGAGCAGGACGGCTAGGGCCGCGCATGCGCCTGTGCACAGTGCCATGTTTTCAATCAGGCGGCGACGTTCGATCTTCTGCATTACAGATATGGTGAAGCTCAGGTCGCGCGCCGGCGAAGGGGTCGGTTCGTCGGCCATCAACAGGGCTTTCAAGGTGTCTTCACTCATGATGAAACTCCAAGCAGGGCGTTGAGCTTTTCACGCCCCTTCTGAATATGCGATTTAACTGTGCCCAAAGGAAGGCCCAAAATCTCGGCGGCTTCGCTGTGGCTATAGTCGCCGGCAACGCAAAGCGATACGGCGGCGCGCTGATCAATCGGCAATTGGGCCAGCGCAGCCTGAACGGTCAGGCGTGAATCAACGGTTGATGTATGGCTTTGTGGGGTCAGGCCATGCCACTCGGTATCGCGCGCGCCTGAGCGGTTAAACCGCCTACGATCATTGAGCGCCTTGCGATAGGCGATGCCGCAGACAAACGTACGGAACGACACACCGTCAATCAGCTTGTGCAGGTTGGCCCAGGCGGTCACGAAGGCGTCCTGCGCCAAATCGTCAGCATCGTCCGGCAATGCGCACAGGCGGCGTACGAAGCCGCGCACCGCCTGTTGATGATCATTCACCAATCGCGAAAAAGCCTCGTCCGATCCCTGGCGCGCGCGCTGGATAAGGTCAGCCTGGGACGGGAGGTCGGTGGGCATTGCCGGCTTTATTTCTTCAGGTCGTCGTCGATACGATCATCGCCGTAGCGTGGCGCGCTCAGGCTGCGGATAATCGCCAGAACGAACATGCAGGCAGCCGCCACGCCAAAACCGGTGGCCAGGGCAATAAAGGTAGGGCCACCTTCACCATAATGGCCGAAATAGCCGAAGCCGGCGGCGAGCGCGCCGAACGTTACAACGGCTCCCCAGGGGCTGCGGCCGCAGCGGTAACGACGGCGATACCGGTAATGATCGCGGTCATAGGCCCGATCCTCGTCCGACCGCAGTACATCAAGCAGGGCGGCGGGCGGTTCCTTACCCTGATCCGCGTACATCTTGATCATCCTGAGCGTTTCCGTGCGCGTAAGATGGCGGCTGATCATGGCGAACACCCCCATCAACATGCCGCCGATCGGAAAGATCAGCCACCAGAAGCTATAAAAGAGTTGCGTGAAGGCCATGGCTTAATCCTCAACGGTTGATTTCGCGGCGCAGGGCGTCGGGAATGTCCTTGCCCTGAGCCAGATAGGTTTTCATCAGGTCCAGCTTGCGCTGGTCATAGAGGCTGCGCAGTACGAGGCGTACGATTCCAAAGATCATCCACATGATCGGGAAGATTAGCCACCAGAAATGGGTAAAAAGCTCGACAGTCATTTTTGTCTCCAAAGAATTTGACGGGCGGCGAAGGGGCGCCGCTTTCCGTTTTCAAACCTTGATGTCCGCCGATGGCGGGTTTGGATGTGCAAAATGCAAAAATTTTGATTTTTTTGTGCCTGTCCCCGGTTTTGACCGAATTTCGAGCTCTGCTGCGCGCTTCCGTAAACGAATCGTTATCCATAAGTTCGCATAGAGTATGGCTAGCAAAGCCTTAATTCCCTGAGATGGAGCCTATCATGATCCCGCACGACCACTCCCCGGATCGCCGTACACGCCGCCCGGCGGTTCAGTTCGCGATGATGGGCCTTGGCGGTGCGTTGGTGTTGGCGTTGCAGGCGTGCACCGCCACGCCGATAAAGCCGAAATATCCCATCTATATGCAGGACCGTCCGGCGCCGGTGGCAGTTGCGCCCACCCAGCCTGCGCCGCGACCTGTCGATGAGGCGCCCACCATGACGACGCCTGCGCCGTCGGGCACTGTGCATGTCGCTGATCTGGATCCGCCACCACCACCACCTCCGCCTGCAGAAACGGTTTCGCCGCGTCCCGCCGCGCCCAAACCCGCCGCGACGGCGCCCGTACGGGAAACGCGCGTATCCTATGTCTACGTCATGCAGGCCAAGGACACTCTGTTTGGTGTGTCGCGCCGTTTCGGCGTGCCGGTGAAAGAATTGTACACGCTCAACGACCTCACGGCCGACAGCCCGATCCGTATCGGTCAGAAGGTTCTGTTGCCCGCCAAGGCAACCGATAAGGGCAGCGAAGAACATGCCAGTGGGCCGGCGATGACTAAGGTGACAACGACGGTCGCCGTGGCCCCGGCACATCATGACGCCGCCGCGTCGACATCAAAGCCTTCGACAGCAACACCTGGGAGCACAAAACCTGCTGTCGCTAAGCCTGTCGCCGAAGCGCCGGCAATGGCATCCCAGACGCCCACCCACTCCACAAAGCCCGCCGTGCCTCCGCCCGGTTCAGCGTCGGCGGCCACCCCGCCTATCCGGACAGTCGAGACGCCGGCCTCTACGCCTGCCGCCAAGCCGGTTGTTACCAAGCCCGCTCCGACCGCAGGCTTCCCGGCCAATGCCCAGATCGCCCAGATGGGAAAGGGCAAGTTCGTATGGCCGGTCAAGGGGAGAATTCTCGTGCCCTTCGGTCAACTCGCGCCGAACGTCCGTAATGACGGTATCAATATCGCCTCAAGCGCGGGAACAGAGATCAAGGCAGCGTCTGATGGTGTCGTCGTTTACGAAGGCGATCAGGTCAAGGAACTGGGCAACACCATTTACATCAAGCATGAGGATGGCTGGTACACCGGCTATTCCCACCTCAAGAGCATGAAGGTGCGAAACAATGAGCGTGTGTCGAAGGGGCAGGTGATCGGTACGGTCGGCCAGACGGGCACGATAGACCAGCCGCAGTTGCATTTCGAAATCCGCTATACGCCGTCGACCGATATCGCCAAGCCGATCGATCCGACACTCGTACTGCCTTAATCTATAAAGGGGTAGGGCGAGGGCGACGCCGAAAAAGGGCGTGGCAAATATGTCATTGACCTTTTTTTTGTTCCGCCTATGTATGGCGAACTCATTTTTACCCGCCACTTGAAAGGGCGTGCGTAAGAAATCAATGACATTCAGGAGACGTTAGTGTTCGCAACACCCGCCTTTGCCCAAGCGGCCGGAGCCGCTCCCGCCGCCGGCGGTGACCTTTTGACCATGCTGCCGATGATGCTGGTCCTTTTCGGCGCCATGTACTTCTTCATGATCCGTCCGCAGAGCCAGCGTGCCAAACAGCACAAGGCTATGCTGGCCGGCTTGAAGCGCAATGATACGGTCGTACTGTCGTCCGGCCTCATCGGTAAGGTGACCCGCATCGAAGACGCTGAAATCATGGTTGAAATCGCCACTGGTGTAAATGTTCGCGTGGTCAAGGCCTTGATTGCCGAGGTCCGAGTCAAGGGCGAACCGGCACCGGCCAACGACGCCAAGAGCTAATCGCGCCCTCCTTTTGCAGTTTCAAGACCGAGCATTCCGATCATGATCAACTTATCGCGCTGGAAGGTAGGACTGGTAATTGCCGCCGTCCTTCTGGGCACCCTTTTTGCCTTGCCTAACTTCCTGCCGGCCTCCGTGCGGGATCAGGTCAAGGGATACATGCCCACCCAGATATTGAACCTCGGTCTTGACCTGCAAGGCGGCTCCTATCTCCTTCTTGAGGTGGATACGGATGCGTTGATCACCGAAAAGACAACCAACCTGACCGAAGATGCGCGTATGCGCCTCAACGATGCCAAAATCCAGTTCTCGGGGCTGGCGTCCAAGGGCACGACGGTGACGGTTCGCATCACGGATCCGACCCGCGTTCAGGAAGCGTTCAATCTGCTAAGCCGACTGGCGACGCCGTTGCCTAAGAATCCGAGCGCCCGCGACATCGATATTCAGCGTGGCAACGACCAAACCATTACTCTGAGCCTGACCCAGGACGGTATCCGTTCCGTTTCGGCCTTGGCCGTTGACACGTCGATCGAAACCATCCGCCGCCGCGTCGATAATATCGGCACCAAGGAACCGTCAATCGCGCGCCAAGGGATCAACCGCATTACGGTCGAAGCGCCGGGCGAAAGCGATCCTGAGCAGTTGAAGAAGATTATCGGCCAGACGGCCAAGCTGACCTTCCAGATGGTTGATGAGACCGTTAGTCCGGCCGATCTGGCTGCCAATCGCATCCCGCCGGGCTCCGAAGCGCTTATGGACGAAAGCATGGGGCGCCCGCTTGTCGTCCGTAAGGCCGTGCTCGTGTCGGGCAACAGCCTGACCAAGGCGTCGGTAGGGACTGACCAGTATAATCGCCCCGCCATCGATTTCGCTTTCAATGGCGATGGTGCGACCAAGTTCGGCAATGCTACGGCCCGCAATATCGGCAAGCGTTTCGCTATTATCCTTGATGGCCGTATCGTTTCTGCCCCGACGATCCAGGGCGCAATCACCGGCGGGCATGGTCAAATCACAGGCAGTTTCACGGCGCGTGAAGCCTCCGATTTGGTCGCGGTGCTGAATGGTGGTGCCTTGCCTGCGCCGCTCAAGTTCGAAAGCCAGCGTACCGTCGGCGCCGAATTGGGCGCGGATGCGGTCCATAAGGGTATTATCTCGACGATCATCGCCTTTATCACTATCGTTGTCTTCATGCTGCTGGCCTATGGCTTCGTTTTCGGTGGCGTGTCGATCGCGGCGCTGTTGGTCAATCTGCTTCTTATCATCGCCTCTATGACCGCTTTCCAGGCAACACTGACCCTGCCAGGGGTTGCCGGTTTGATCTTGTCCCTTGCTGTCGCCGTCGACGCCAACGTCTTGATATATGAACGGATCCGTGACGAAGAACGCACCGGCCATAAGCCAATCGCTGCGCTCGACGTCGGCTTCTCGCGTGCTTTGGTCTCTATTTTGGATGCCAACATCACATCGTTGATCGCCGCGCTGATCATGTTCGTCTTCGGTGCCGGTCCGGTTCGTGGCTTCGCCTGGACGCTGATGATCGGTGTTTTCACCTCGGTCTTCTCCGCCATTCTGGTCAGCCAGGTCCTGCTCGGCTGGTGGTATCGAGCCACCAAGCCGAAGAAGCTCCCCATTTAAGGTAATCCGCCATGCAATGGCCTTTGATTAAAAACCTCCCGACCGAGTTCCACTTTCGCTTCACGAAGTATGCGCCGATTGCTGCCGTCTTTTCCGGCCTATGCATCATCGGCACTATTGCGGTGTTGTTCCTGCAAGGGTTGAACCTTGGGACCGATTTCGCGGGCGGAAACGTGCTGGAAATCGAAACGCCGGCCGTCGCGGATCTGGGTGTTTTGCGCGCCCGTATGCATGATTTTGGCGTCGAAGATGCATCGGTGCAGAACTTTGGTGGTCCGCGCGATGTCATCCTGAAATTCAAGCTCGCAGAAGCCGATCAATCGGAAACTGGCGTTGAAGCCGTCAAGAGCAAGCTGTCGGCGGCATTTCCCGGTGTCGTTTTCAAACGCACGGAAGTGGTCGGCCCCAAGGTATCCTCAGAATTGTTGCGTTCCGGCGTCCTGGCCCTAGGGGCGGCGCTACTGTTGATGCTGATCTATATTTGGATCCGTTTCCCGTCGGGCCTGCAATTCGGCTCCGGCGCCGTGATCGCGGTCGTGCATGACGTCGTTCTGACAATCGGGATCATGGCAGTATTGCAAATCGAATTCACCATGACGTCCATTGCGGCGCTTCTGACCGTCATCGGTTATTCGATGAACGAAAAAGTCATTACTTTCGACCGGTTACGCGAAAATCTTCGTAAGTTCAAAAAGACGCCGCTGGCCGATATCATCAACCTGTCGGAAAATGAGCGTCTGTCGCGGACGATCATCACTGGCTCGACGGCCGTTCTCGCCCTGGCCGGTATGTTGTTTCTCGGTGGTCCGGCTCTGTTTCCGCTGGTCTTCGCCATGGTGTTCGGTATCCTGATTGGTACCTATTCCTCTATCTATGTCGCCTTGCCGATCATCTTGATCTGGGGTGTCAACCGCAACGATCCTGATGCGGAAATCGTCGATCTGGGCGGGTTCAAGGGTGGCAAAAAGCCGCCACAAATGCCTTGATTTAATGGTGGCGGGCGGCTTGTGAGGCCGCGCCGTTTGTAGAGTGTGTTCATGCGTAAGGCGTCGTTCAGTCTGTTGATCATGGGGGAAGGCATCTTTCTCGCCCTGATCTGCGTTGGCGGCGCCTATTATCCAGGCTACGATCAAAGCCGACAATTCATTAGCGAACTGGGCGCCACAGGTGCTTTGACAGGCCCCGCCGTAAGTTGGTGGGGCTTTTTGCCGAGTGGTCTGCTGATTACGGCCTTTTGTCTTATCGCCGCGTTCGATATGCGCAAACATCTGCTGTCCGCGGTCAGTCTTTGCCTGATCGCCTGGTACGCGGCCGACCTGATCGCCAGCGCGCTCTATCCCTGTGATTTTCGGTGCGTTCCGACTGCTGCCGGGTCCGTTCAACTCATTCACGACCTAATCGGAGGGACAGGCTATATCGCGGGTCTTGTGGGGGCTTTGCTTGCAGGTTACGCCGCCCGCCACAGCCAGGCCGCGTGGCTCTTTCGGCTGGGGGTCGCGTGCGCCCTGGTCGGCGTCGTGGGATTGTCCGGACTGGCGGCAGGTATTGAATACCGCGGTCTGTCCCAACGCATTCTCGAATTGGTCATCATGATCTTTTTGCTTTCCTACGGATGGGCCTTTGCGAACGGTCGTTTGGTTGGCATTGGCGGCAAACTGGCCTAAGGTGGGAGTCGGGCTTAAAACAGGGGTGAAGCGATGGCTGGTTTTCTGGGCAATTTTCGCAATGTGATGATCGTCAGTTTGCTGCTGGCTGTAGTGGTGATTGTCGGTTTCGGCATGCACGCGCCGGGGCGGTTCGACACAATTTTCCTTATGGCGGTGCTGCGCTGGGCACACGTCCTGTGCGGCGTTCTGTGGGTCGGGCTGCTGTACTACTTCAACTTCGTCCAAATCCGCGTCATGCCGGACATTCCCGCCGACCTGAAGCCGGCCGTCAGCAAGTATATTGCGCCCGAAGCCCTTTTTTGGTTCCGCTATGCGGCCCTGTTCACTGTCGTGTTTGGCCTGGCTCTGGCCTGGGTGCGCGGATACATCGCCCAAGCCTTGAGCTTCGGCTTTGCAACGCCGTCGGCCGGCGGCTACGTTTTCGGCTATGACAGCGCCAATTCGGGTTTTATCTTCATCGGTGTCGGTATGTGGCTGGCTCTGATCATGTTCTTCAACGTCTGGCACATGATTTGGCCTGCTCAGAAGATCGCGTTGGGCATTCGTGACGGCTTTACCGCCGAACAAAAGGCAGCCGCCGCCAAGAAAGCTATGGTCTTCTCGCGCATCAACACGCTGCTTTCCCTCCCGATGCTGGCCTCCATGGCCATGTACCAGACCATTTTTGGATAAGCTGTGACGTCCTCAGAAATAGTACCCAAGTCCGAGGACGTTCGTCTCGCCTGTGCCTTCATCGCCGATGCGGACAAGCGCGCCGACATCCTGGCTTTGTTTGCTTTCCTGGAAACCTTGCGTGACATCCCTGAGCGTGTGTCGGATCCATTGATGGGCGAAATCCGCCTGCGCTGGTGGTATGAAGCGATCGAAGAAATAGAGCAGGGCCGGGCTGTGCGCTATCATCCGCTGACCGAAGTCCTCAACCGACTGGTTGATGCTTACGGCTTGGCGCCCAAGGCCTTTTACGACCTGATCGAGGGGCAGATGCCCTTGCTTGACAAAGGGCAACTGACCGTGGCTGACGCATTGAGCGTGGTTGATCGCGGCGAGGGGGCTGTCTTGCGTCTGGCGTGCGAAGTGCTTGGAAAGCCGACCGACCTGACGGACGTGGCCCGCCTGTATGGCATGGCTCAGATCAAGGCTTCGCGGGGTTTAAGCGATGGCGGCGATATGGAACTGGCCCATCTGCGGCGAGAAGCCATGAAGACGCAGGGGCTTTCGGCGGACATTATGCCGCTGGCTCTGCCGGCTGTGTTGGCGGCTGATTACTGGCAAGGGCGAACCCCAGGCCCGCTGTCGAAGCGGGTGCGGCTGCTGTGGGCCTTCATCACTGGAAAGATTTAAGGCGGCGGCGCGCCTGGCAATTCAGGCTCGGCGCTTCAGGTCTTCTTCTTTTTCTTGAACAGACTGTCGCTGATCCAATTGCTCGAATCCGGCTTTTCGATCACCGGTGGCGGTACGCTGACGATGATGGGCTTTTCCGGATAGGCACGCCAGCCGGTTTGGATCAGTTCGTTGAAGCCGGCGCATTTGGGCATGACGCGCACAGTACCTGTTCTCGGTTTGGCGAACGGTGCTGGTTGGCGCAGGTCCTGGCGTGTCGGGTCAACGAAGGCCCAGTCACTGGCCAGCCCATAGCCATTTTGCCCCCCGGCGCGTACGGCGTTGTAGGCGATGCGCGCCTGATATTCCGGCACGCCATATTTGATCATTGCGCGATAAAAAATGGCGTCGGCTTCCTCGCGCTTGCCCGGTTCACCTATGGTATAAAGCCAGTCGTGAACGATGGCCGCGCGTGCGGTCGGGCCTTGCGGGTCGATAAAGCTTTGGCCGTACCAAGGCACGCTGGCGAAGTCGGTGACATACCATTTCGGCACCACGATCACGCGGCCCGTCCCCGGATCACAGTACGGAAATTCCGCATTTAGGGTGAAGAGCTTGCGGCCGTTCTTGAGCTGGTTGAACAGCATGATCGGTTGTGGCGTCAACGAACTGGGCGGTGTCGGCGCTATAACCGGCACGTACACCGTTTCCTTGGTTGGCGCCGTGGCGCAGCCCGCGACAATTGCCAGCAGGGCTAAAGGCAGCAATTTCAAAACACGCAAACGGGTATCCCCACACACATACACATCCCGGACGGCCGCTTTTAGGTTGGAATTTTGGCTATATTTAGCCAGGCCGACAGATCGTTCAGGGCGCGCAACGACATCAGACGTTTTTTGGCCCGCCCGCGCTCCTTCAAAGGGATTTTCTTGCCATCTTCGTCGACCTTTGGCGCATCGAGCGGCGGCAACAGGCCGTAGTTGATATTCATGGGCTGGAAAGCGCCGCCATCCAGGTGGCCGACCGTAATGTGATTGATCAAGGCGCCCAGCGCGGTCGTTTCCGGCGGGGCGTCCAGCGCTTGACCCAGAGCCTGCGCCGCGGCGAACCGGCCGGCCAGAAGGCCTATGGCGGCGCTTTCGACATAGCCTTCAACCCCCGTGATCTGACCGGCAAAACGGACGGATTTGTCAGGAGACATCGCCTTCAACTTCAACTGACGATCGAGAATTTTCGGCGACTGGATGAAGGTGTTGCGGTGCAGGCCGCCCAGGCGCGCGAACTGGGCATTTTCCAGCCCCGGAATCATACGGAAGACATCGGCCTGGGCCCCATGCTTCAATTTGGTTTGGAAGCCGACCATATTGTACAGCGTGCCCAGGGCGTTGTCCTGGCGCAACTGAATAATAGCGTGCGCCTTCACGGTCGGATTGTGCGGATTGGTCAGGCCGACCGGCTTCATAGGGCCGTAACGCAAGGTCTCACGACCGCGTTCCGCCATCACTTCAATGGGCAGGCAGCCATCGAAATAGGGGACATGTTCCCAGTCCTTGAACTCGGCTTTCGGCCCGTCAAGCAGGGCGTCGATGAAGGCCTCGTATTGGTCCTTGTCCATCGGGCAGTTGATATAGGCCGCCGCGTCGCCACCCGGACCTTCCTTGTCGTAGCGCGATTGCTTCCAGGCCTTGCTCATGTCGATGCTTTCGGCATGAATGATCGGCGCAATGGCGTCGAAGAAGGACAATTGCCCTTCGCCGGAAACGTCAAGCACGAACTGAGACAGGGCCTCGGAGGTCAGCGGGCCGGTCGCCACAATGACATTGGGCCAATCCTTGTCGGCCAGACTCGTCACTTCCTCGCGCACGATGGTGACCAGCGGGTGATTGGCCAGAGTATCGGTTACAGCTTGCGAAAAACCGTCGCGATCGACAGCCAGCGCGCCACCTGCGGGCACCTGATGCTTGTCGGCGCAGGCCAGGATCAATGAGCCCGCGCGGCGCATCTCTTCGTGCAAAAGGCCTACGGCATTGAATTGCCAGTCGTCAGAGCGGAACGAATTGGAACACACCAGTTCGGCCAGCCCGTCGGTCTGATGCGCGTCGGTTTTGCGCACGCCACGCATTTCGTGGAGGACGACCGGAACGCCGGCGCATACGAGTTGCCACGTCGCTTCGGAGCCGGCGAGGCCGCCGCCTATGACGTGAACGGGAGACGGGGGGGCGGTGGGGGAAGATGAATATGTCATGACGTGGCTCTATCCCAAGCGGATCGCGATGGGAAGACGCGAATGACGTCATCGAATCTGGGGGCGCAACTGTGACCTGATAGCAAGTTCGTCATGGAAATGTGATTAGGTTAACGAAATATGCTTTTAAAGCGAATGGATTTGTTTCTAAATCACGTTTGGCCTGAAATGCGATCGCGGGCCTTAGTCGGGGGTATAATGAGCGTGAAATCGGCGTTTTCGGTGACGAAGGCCCTAAGGGATTCGGCTGGCTTCCTGCCCCGAGCCTGGAGTGGTGCCTGGCTGGCGCTCGGGCTCCTGTTTGCCATCGTCGGCGGGGCTTGGCTGACAATGCATCACCTCCCGTCGCCACCCTTGGTCTGCGTTGCATTGATCGCGGTTATTTTGGTGCTCAAATACGTGGCACATGGGTCGCTCTATCGTATCGCTCTGTTCGGGCCGTCGGCGAAAGATGAGGGGCTGGGGTTTGGCGGCGTGCAAATCGGTCGTCCCGAACGCCGCCTTTTCCTGGCGTCCGTGGCTATTGCGGTGTTCTTTGTGATGATCGCTGCGACCCTGTTCATCGTTTTTGCCATTGCGCTTAGCCTATCCGGCTTGTCGCAGGGGTATGGCAGTTCTTTGGCCGCTGTTCAGGCGATTATTCACCGGCATGCCGGCGCCGACGTCGTATTTATACTCTACCTGATCGCCGCCGGTCTGTTTTTGATTTTCGTCGCTGTTAAATTTTCGTTGGCGTCGGCGGCAAATATAGGCCAGCGCCGTTTGGTGACGCTCAACGCTCTAGGTCTGACAAGCGGGAATGTCGGTAAGCTGTTTATTGGCGTAACTATCATCCTTCTGCCGTTCGTGTTGGTGGCAATGCTTGCTGCGTTTGCGCCGTCCAACGGTCGCCGCATCGTGCATTTGGTCCTGATTGGACTCAATGTGTTTGTGCTTTTGCCGCTGATTGTCGGATTTTTCGCGTCGGCCTATAGGCAGATCGTGACTAACAGGTTTAGATAGACTGCCCGTAAACGTGCGGGCGGCCGGAACCCGTGCATGAACCTGACATTCGATTTCGCCTTCGAAGGCTTTCGGCTGATTCGTCAGCGGCCCAAGTTGATTGCGTTGTGGGGCGCCATAACCCTCTTTGGCCATGGTGTGATATCGCTCATCCTCGTGCAGATGGCCGGTCCGGCCATTACCCGGTTTGGCCAATTGATGACCGACGCGTCCACGACCGGTGCGTTCGACCCGGCTGCCATCGAAGCGCAGTTGCAGATAATCATGCCGGCCATGGTGATGTCCGTACCGGTATATATCTTGATGTCATCGGTTCTGGCGTGTGCCATTTGTCGGGCCTCTCTGGGGGAAACGGACGATCGACTGGGATTCCTGTCCTTTGGACTTCCTGAACTTCGCATGATCGCCCTGCGGTCGGTAATGGCGTTAGGGCTTATCGGCATTCTGCTTGCAGGCGGACTGCTCGGCCAAATCGTTGCGGTGTCGGGTAATGCGCAGGCGGCGCAAGGTATGACGACGCTAGGCTTCCTGGTCGCAGGCGGTATAGCCGTGTGGCTCGGGATACGCCTGTCGCTGAACGGCCCGCAAACCTTCGATACTGGGCGTTTTAATCTCTTCGGCAGCTTCAACCTGACCCGTGAACGTTTCTGGTCCTTATTTACCGGTTACGCGACGGCTGGCGCCCTGGCGCTTGTCGTGCAGTTTCTGTGCGACAAGGTTATTGAGGCGATCCAGGTGCTGAGCCTGGGCCTGAAGGTGACGGGTGATATTGTGCCGCCGGACATGAGCAATATGAGCACCTTCCTGGTACCGCACTCGATTATCCTGCTGTTCCTGACCTTCGGAATCGTGACGCCGCTCATGGCGGCCATCACATTAGGGGCGCCGGTCGCCGCCTATAGGGTACTGCGCGAAAAAGGCGAAGCCTTAAAAACAGAGCAAAAGGTCAGCTAGATTGCTTATCTTGCTGGATTAGGTAACGGCTATAAGTTTCTGTTTTATAGAATGTAAGCTGCACAATGCGCCGCGTTTCGACGTGCGCTTTAGCTTCCGGACAGGTGAAGGATATCGCGGTCGTGACGCGGTTGTAGCGGCCGGGCGTTCGGGCCAATGATGCGCTGGAACGCGTCGGCCTGTTCCGAACTGACGCTCAGCGGCGATGAATAGACCATCCATGTCACGGACTCGGTGCAGGGCGGTGTCGTCAAAGACCCCGAATAGACATAGAAATCTTCGGTTCCCGGCATATGATCCTGGGCATTGACCAGAAGGTCGGGCAGGGGAACCGGCTTGCCCGGGTCGGTGGGCAGATATGTCCACAAGGAGCCCAGGACAGGGTCAGCGTTGCCGATATCCGACAGAACGGCGATGATCAAGGTTTCCCCCTTGGCGTTCTGGTGCACGAACTGCGTTTCCAGCGCCGTGGAGCGTCCATTGATGGCGTGCTCGCTCGGGGAATGAAATTGAAACTGCTTGAGCGTATACATCACGCCGTCAAGCACTATGCCGCCGCCGTCACTAGGGGTCACCACGATGGTGTGACTATTATTCTGGATAGTGGCCAGCGACGATTTGTACTGCATGACCAGGCGCGACGACAGATTGCGCGGCGGTCCGGAAATATCGATAGGGGACTGACGCTGACCCGTAGCGCAAATTGCGTTGTCGCCACCCATCTCGCCCCAATGCTGGGGACCGCCCGCGCCGTCATAGGTCCAATGCTGCACCGAATCGCCACCGTGCGCCGCAGGGGCTCCATGGGCGGCATCCGGCGCATGTTCGTCCGCTTTTTTTGAACAGGCGGCCAGCGACAGAACCATAAGGCCAGCTGTGGCAGTGCGTCGGGACCAGCCGGGAAGGGTGCGAGTCATGAAGGTCATGTCGCCACCTTCGCCGAAAATGGTTAACGGAGATTAAGCGTCTTTCGCCGTTCAGGCGAAACTATTCCGCAGGTTCCAGATGCCGTTTCCGATGCTTGGCCAGCATGTCCTTGAGGTACTTGCCTGTCCAGCTTTTGGGATTTTCGGCCACCTGTTCCGGCGTGCCGACGGCCACGATCTCGCCGCCGCCATCGCCGCCTTCCGGTCCGAAGTCGAGCAGCCAGTCGGCGGTCTTGATGACATCGAGATTGTGTTCGATGACGACCGTCGTGTTGCCGTGATCGGTCAATTCATGCAGCACTTCCAACAGCTTGCGCGTGTCTTCGAAATGCAAGCCGGTCGTCGGCTCATCCAGTATGTACAGGGTCTTGCCTGTGGCACGCTTCGACAATTCTTTGGACAGTTTGACGCGCTGGGCTTCACCACCGGACAAGGTGGTCGCCTGTTGACCGATCTTGATGTAGCCCAGACCGACGCGCTCAAGGGTTTTCAGCTTGTCGCGAATGGTCGGCACGGCCTTGAATACTTCAGCGCCTTCTTCCACGGTCATGTCGAGCACGTCCGCGATGGAATATCCCTTGAAGACGATTTCCAGAGTTTCGCGATTATACCGCTTGCCCTTGCATACGTCACACGTGACGTACACATCCGGCAGGAAGTGCATTTCGATCTTGATAACGCCGTCGCCCTGACAGGCTTCGCAACGCCCGCCCTTGACGTTGAAGGAAAAGCGGCCGGGCCCATAGCCGCGTGCCTTTGATTCCGGCAGGCTGCAATACCAGTCGCGAATCGGTCCGAACGCGCCGGTATAGGTCGCCGGGTTAGAACGCGGCGTGCGGCCGATCGGGCTCTGGTCGATCTCGACAATCTTGTCGAAGTGTTCCAGGCCCTCAATCTTGTCATGGGGCGCGGGATGTGCCGATGCGTTATTAAGGCGGCGGGCGGCGGCCTTGTACAGGGTTTCCAACGTAAAGGTTGACTTGCCGCCGCCGGACACGCCGGTGATGCAGGTCATGACACCGACAGGAATTTCGCCAGTGACGTTTTTCAGGTTGTTGCCGCGGGCGCCGATAACCTTCAACATCTTCTTTTTGTTGATGGGGCGGCGCTCTTCGTCCGTGTCCTTTGAATAGAACAGAGGAATCTCGCGTTTGCCCGTCAGGTACTGGCCGGTCAGGGACTTGGGGTTGGCCTTGATGGCTGCCGGAGGGCCCTGGGCGATGATTTCCCCGCCATGGATACCAGCGGCAGGCCCCATATCGATGACATAGTCAGCTTGCAGAATGGCGTCTTCGTCGTGTTCAACCACCAGAACCGAATTGCCGAGATCACGCAGGCCTTTCAGCGAGATCAGCAGGCGGTCGTTGTCGCGCTGGTGCAGGCCGATGGACGGTTCATCCAGCACGTACAGGACGCCGGTGAGACCGGAACCAATCTGGGACGCGAGCCTGATCCGCTGGCTTTCGCCGCCCGACAAGGTGCCGGAATTGCGCGACAGGTTGAGGTAGTCCAGACCCACATCATTAAGAAACCGCAGGCGATCCTTGATTTCTTTCAGGATTCGCCGTGCGATATCCATCTGCTTTTCGCTCAGCTTGGCTTCGAGACCACCGAACCAGTCGTGCGCCTTGCGGATCGAAAGATTTGAAATTTCGGCAATATCCTTAGCGTCGATCTTGACGGCCAAGGCTTCAGGCTTGAGGCGTTTGCCGTGACACGCCTCACATGGTGTTTCCGACTGATAACGCGCAAGATCCTCGCGCACCCACGACGAATCGGTTTCGCGCCAACGGCGATCCATGTTCGGTATGACACCTTCGAAGACCTTGGTGACGTCGTAGCGGCGCGATCCGTCCTGATAGGTAAACTTGATCTTGTCGCCACCCGATCCATGCAGAATGACATTGCGGACCTGGTCGCTAAGCTTGTTCCATGCCGTGTCCATCTTGAACCCGTAATGCAAGCTAAGCGCCTGCAAGGTCTGGGTGTAAAGCGGTGACGGGCCTTTCGACCAGGGCGCGATAGCGCCATCGGTCAGGGACAGTTTCGGGTCGGCGACGACCAGATCCTGGTCAAACGACAGCTTGACCCCCAAGCCGTCACAGGTCGGACAGGCTCCGAAGGGATTGTTGAAGGAAAACAGGCGCGGCTCGATCTCGGTAATTGTGAAACCGGATACCGGGCAGGCAAACTTTTCGGAGAAGATGATGCGCCGGGGTTCGGTTTCCCCGTCTTCCAGGTCGGCGTGTTCAGCGATCGCCAAGCCATCGGCCAGTCGCAGAGCCGTTTCCAGGCTGTCGGCGAGGCGCGCCATTATGCCGGGCTTTACCACCACGCGGTCAATGACAACGTCGATGTCATGCTTGAACTTCTTGTCCAGTTTCGGCGCGTCTTCAATGGGATAGTATTCGCCATTGATTTTCAGGCGCTGAAAGCCCTGGCGTTGCAGGTCGGCAATTTCCTTCTTGTACTCGCCCTTTCGGCCACGCACGAACGGCGCCAGCAACAACAGACGCGTCCCTTCTGGCAGGGCCACGATCTTGTCGACCATCTGGGACACAGTCTGGCTTTCGATCGGCAGGCCGGTGGCGGGCGAATACGGAACGCCGACCCGCGCCCATAGCAGGCGCATATAGTCGTGGATTTCGGTGACGGTGCCGACCGTCGAACGCGGATTTTTCGAGGTCGTCTTCTGCTCGATCGAAATGGCCGGCGACAGGCCTTCGATGAGATCAACATCCGGCTTGGACATCAGTTCGAGAAACTGACGCGCATAGGCCGATAGGGATTCGACGTAGCGCCGCTGCCCTTCGGCATAGATGGTGTCAAAGGCCAGCGAGGATTTGCCCGACCCGGACAGGCCGGTCAGCACGACCAGTTCGCCACGCGGAATATCGACGTCGACACCTTTGAGGTTATGCTCGCGCGCGCCGCGCACCTTGATGAAATCCTGGTCGACCTGATGCTTCACCATACGCGCATATCCTCATCTTCAAACACGGGGAGTATATAGCCTGTCTTGCTGGATTTGCCAGAGGTTCGCAAGAACAATTTGGCAACATTTGTCAATCGGCACCCTATTGCATATCAGATTTTGACATAGACGGTCTGGCTGGCAGGAAATGTCAGCACCCTGATTTGATGGTTTTTTGACACCGGCTCACAAAGAGAACAAAGTACCGCCTGAATCTACCGTGAAGGTTGGGGCAGCAGGGGCGCTACGAGAGAGGGCAAGGCTGAATGTACGCCAATATAATCCGCTTGCGGGACCGCGTTGGCGACAATCTGGAAGGTTTGGCTGCCCGCCTGACCGCCACAACCACGCCGCGGACGCGTCTTGCGGGGACGACGGCGGTCGTACTCGTCCTGCATGGGTTGCTTCTGTGGAGCCTGATCGTCACGCACCCGAAAGCCTGGCTATTGGATCACGACATGGTCGAAGAGCCGCCGGTTCTGGTTGAGTTGTGGCAAATGCAGACACCTCCCGAACCTAAGGTCCAGCCGGTGATCATGCCGCGCGAGGTTGTGCCTCAACCCCGCGATGTCCCGCAGCCAGCGCAGCAGGACGCGCCGCGCGAGATGCCGCAACAGACCCAGGCATCCCAAACCCAGACGGCCCAGACCGCGCCGCCTCAGCCGGTGCCGCAGCCGGTCGCGCCGTCGATCACCATCAATATACCGCAGGAAAAGCCGTTGGATGTTGCGGCCCCGGCGGCCGTTCCCGATGTACCGGCCCCCGCCAACATGGCCGCGCGGGTAAAGAAGAAGACGCAGGACGAATTGAGCGGCAAGCGGCAGGAAGCCGTGACCCAGATGTCCGATTTGAATCTGCACGACGCCGCAAACGTCAATCTGCCGGCCTTGCAGGCGGTTAAGCCATCTGGGCTTGAAGGCGCGCCGCCGGCGGGGGGGCGTCTGGGCAGCATCGGGGCGCCGGCCGGTTTGCCTTCGGGGACGGGCGTGCTCAAGGGGGGGCGTGGACAGGTCAGCCAGGCTTTGCAGAACCACGGCTATTGCGAAGCCGCGCGCCAGGCAGGCAAGCCTATTCCGGCTGATTGCAATATGGTGGATCTGGCGCACCAGCCTCCGCTTGGTCCGCGTCCCGATGCCGACCTACAGGCAGCGGTCCGCGAAAAAGATGCTCGACTGCGCTACAAGAGCTCGCCCGGAAATGCGGAATACTGGCAACGCGTCAACCGTGCGCCTACGCCGAACGATCGCCACATGGACGACGAGCCTAAGAAGGGGGCTTACTCCAATGTGCACGATCAGCGAATTATGGGGAATGGTGGCGGAACGGCAGATCCTAAGGGCGAGAGCGACAAATAGGTCACCGTGCTTCGCGGAAACGCCTTATGCGTTCTTGCCGTAGTTCAGCGATTGGGGACCGCTGTCGACCGTCTTACCCTTTGCGCCGTAGGGGGCGTTTTGCGTGCGGCGGCTGCTCAAGTCTTCGGCGATGGCACTGATAATGCCTTCGGTGACGGTCTTGGCAGCGGTAACCGCCAATTCATAGCGCCGTAAGCGAGCCTGGAACACTTCGGTCGCTTCGCGAAGCTTCGTTTTTTCAGTCGGAGTCAGGCCTTCCAGTAAGGTAGGGTCGGCTTTTATGCGCATGGTTTCATGGCGGTAGAGGTTCGACAGGTTGCGAGTTTCCTCTATGCCGTCATACATATCCTGCGGACGATGCGCTTCCAGGCATTCGGTTTCACGGACCAGGCGTTCACCGAGTCGAATGGTCAGGGCCAGCATCTGGGCGGCGCGTTCTGAGGCGTTGGCGGCGGATAAGGCCATATCAGGCGGCTCCCATTTCCTGCATCTTGATTAATTGCGCCTGCATCATGTGCGAGATGCCGACACCGCCGCGCAGGGCCATTTGCTTGGCCATGGCGCCGACATAGAATGAGCGCATGGCCTCTTCGCCCTGACCGCCGCCGAAGGGGCCGTCGGTCTTCAGGCCCTCGAACATCGGTGCCAACAGGTTGGACAGACACATGGTTTCGAAATCCAGGCCCAACTTGGCGTTTGACCCTTTCGCAGTCGTCATCTTGGCCTGCTGCTGCGTCTGGACCTGCGATTGTGCGGCCTGAAGGGTGAGAATGGAAGCGCTATCCATGATATTATATCTCCCGTTACATCACTTCAATATCGGCCTGAAGCGCGCCGGCGGCCTTGACGGATTGCAGAATGGCAATCATGTCGCGTGGCGTGACGCCCAGCGCGTTGAGGCCGGCAACCAGGTCGGACAGTGTGGAGCCGCCACCCAGCTGAATCAACTTCTTGCCTTTTTCTTCATCGACGCTGACGGTGGATGAAGGGACGGCGGCCGTCTGGCCCTGGCTGAAGGGGGCTGGCTGGCTGACGTCGGGCCGTTCGTCGACGCGTATCGTCAGATTGCCCTGAGCGATGGCGACACGGCTGAGGCGGACATTTTCTCCGATGACAATGACGCCATTGACTTCATCGATCACGACCTTGGCTGGCGTATCGACATCGACGCTCATCGGTTCGACGAGGGTGACAAAGTCCATCATGGTCATGCCGGCGGGCGGCTTGATGGCTACGATAGATGGATTTTCGGCAATAGCCGTGCCGGGATACTGCTTGACGATGGCGTCGGCGATGCGGCGCGACGTGGCGAAGTCAGGATTGTGCAGGGTCAGGCGCAGGAACGGCATGGCGTTGAAATTGAAGTTCGTTTCGCGCTCGATTGTGCCGCCGGAGGCAATTCGGCCCGCGGTGGGTACGCCCTTGCTCACCGACGACCCCGATGCGCCTCCGGCCGATACCGATCCGGTCTGGACCGAGCCTTGCGCCACAGCATAGGCTTCGCCGTCAGCGCCAAGCAGCGGTGTGACGAGGAGTGTGCCACCGAGAAGGCTTTTGGCGTCGCCCATGGCCGAGACGGTGACATCAAGGCGTGAACCGGCTGCCGAGAAGGGGGGCAATTCTGCCGTCACCATGACGGCGGCGGCGTTCTTGGTGTTGAGCTGGGCGTCGCGGACATTGACGCCCATGCGCTCCATCATGGCTTCCAAGCTCTGCTTCAGCATGGGAGAGTTGCGGACCGTGTCGCCTGTGCCGGGCAGGCCCACCACGATGCCATAACCGACCAACTGGTTGCCGCGTACGCCTTCGACATCGACGATATCCTTGATGCGTGAGCCAGCGTCGGCGTGTCCGCACATCATGACGGCGGCAAGCCCAGTGGCGCACAAAGCGGCTTTCAGTCCATTGATCAGCATCGGGTCACCCATTAACCATAACTGGCCATCTGTTTGCGAAATATGTGCCACGAATCGTGGATAATATTTCTGATATATATCAATGATTTGACTGGAATTTTTCGGGGCGGAGATGTCAACGGGAAAATTATGCCGAGACGTTAAGGCTTCGCTTACCCGTGGGCGGCAATAATGACCCTGTCGTTACCGCTGGCAAAAGCCGGTTTTCGTTGGGCCGTTCTGAGGCGCCGGCGGACGAGAAGAAACTGAACGACAGCTTCTGTAGAGAATTCAATAGGGTGTTGGGGTTTTCCCCAAAGGTCAAGCATGACGTTCAGGATCAATTCGGCGACAGGCGCGCCCATCAGCAGTCCGTCCGGGACTGTAAAGAAGAACGGGGCTGGATTTTCGCTGTCGAGCAGCGAAAGCGCAGCTAAGTCCGCCGCGCCCGCACAAGCATCGGCCGCGTTCGGAATGATGGGCATCGACGCGTTGATGGCCCTGCAAGGGGAAGAAGACGTGCTGACCGGCCGTCGCCGGCGTCAGGTCAAGCGCTCCCAGGACATTCTCGATGCACTCGACGACCTGAAGGTCAGCGTCCTGTCCGGCGACATCGATGATGAAGCCCTGTTGCGCCTTCAGGCTCGCATCGCCGAGCATCGCGAAGAGATCGAAGACGACCGCCTTCAAGGGGTCTTGAACGAAATCGAAACCCGGGCCTGTGTCGAACTGGCCAAGCGCCGGCTGATGTAGGTTTCGAAAACCCCCTAATTTCGTATCGCAAGCCGTGGAATATCGCTTCACAGGTTAATCATTGCGCACTATAAGCCGCGCAATCGCGTCGCCCTGACCGGGGCAAGGGCTGTTCGCGACTGGTACCATTTTTGCTGTTGAGTGACCGGACGTCCGGCGCGTACTGCGTTGGGACATCCGGATCTAGCGTCGTCCACGAGGGGTGTTATAACGCATGTCTGAAGTACAAGTGCCGGATCAATATCGTCCCAGCGACGACGAAGAATATATGAACGCGCGCCAGTTAAACTATTTCCGCGGCAAGCTGAACGCCTGGAAGGATGAAATCCTTAAGGGTGCGAAGGAAACCGTCAACATCATGCAGAAAGAGACGGAGAATCATCCGGATCTGGTTGATCGGGCGTCGTCCGAATCTGATCGCGCGCTCGAACTGCGGACCCGCGATCGCCAGCGCAAGCTGATCAGCAAGATCGACGAAGCTCTGCAACGCATAGACGACGGGTCATACGGTTATTGCGAAGAAACCGGCGAACCGATCGGTCTGGGCCGTCTCGAAGCCCGACCGACGGCGACACTGTCCATTGAAGCCCAGGAACGGCACGAACGGTCCGAACGCGTTCACAGGGATGACTAAAGTCAAAGCGCCGGCGTGTTCGGCGCTTTTTTGCTGCCTATCTTCTTAGGTACCGTAGCGCTTTTCCGTCTGGCAATAGGCGGATATATCCGGCGCGGGACGACCGATCAGATAGCCTTGCGCTTCTCCGCAATTCAATTGCCTCAAGGCGTCCATTTGTGCCTGGGTTTCGACGCCTTCGGCGGTAATCAGCACACCGAGCGACTGCGCCATCTCGGTAATGGCGCGGACGATGGACAGGGCATCCTTGTCATGCGGCAGATCCCTGACGAAGGATTGGTCAATCTTGATTTTGTCAAACGGGAAGGTGCGCAGGTAGCTCAGGGATGAGTAGCCTGTGCCGAAATCGTCCATGGCGATACGGACGCCCAGGGCGCGGATGTCGTTGAGAATGCCCAGATTGTGGGTTTCATCTTCCAGTATGACGCTCTCTGTAATTTCCAATTCCAATCGCGCCGGTGGCAGGCCTGACGTTGTCAGCGCTCGCTCGACCAGGTTGACCAGCGATTTGTGACGGAACTGCAAGGGGGAGATGTTGACGGCCACCCGCCAGTTCTGGGGCCACTGGGCCGCGGTGCGGGTTGCGTCTTCGAGCACCCATTCTCCAATCTGACCGATCAGGCCGCACTCCTCGGCCAGGGGAATGAACTCCGCCGGCGAAACCATGCCTCTTATAGGATGGCGCCAGCGGATAAGCGCCTCGAACGACACAATCTCGTTGTCATTCAGATTGAGCAGCGGCTGATAATAGAGCTGGAACTGTCCTTCGCTGAGGGCGCTCTTCAGATCCTGCTCCATCTCAATGCGGCCCTGAAGTTGTGCATCCATTTCCGAGCTGTAGAGGCGCCAGCCGTTACGGCCCGCCGCCTTGGCGCTGTACATGGCCAGGTCCGCGCGCGACAATAGGTTCTTTGTGTCCATGCCGTCTTCCGGTGCCAAGGCGACGCCAATACTGACGCCGATCTCGAGATGGACGCCCTCTATGACCATCGGCTGCTTCATGGCCTCGACAATGCGCTTGGCCAGGCATTGCGTGTCCTCAAGCCCGTCTATGTCCTGAATGACTGCAAATTCATCCCCTCCCATGCGGGCGATGACGTCGCTCTTGCGCACGCAGGCACGCAGCCGCTCGGCCACCTCGATCAGGAGACGGTCGCCCATGATATGGCCGTAAGAGTCGTTGACGGCTTTGAAGCGATCGAGATCCAGGCATAATAAGGCGACCTTGTGACCCAGGCGCTGAACGCGGCTGAGGGATGAGTCCATGTCCTTGGCGAACAAGGCGCGGTTGGCCAGGCCGGTCAGCGGATCGAAATGGGCCAGGTGGGCGATGCGGGCTTCCGCCTGCTTCTGCTCGGTGAGGTCAATCCCCAGCGTCAGGATACTGTCAGCCTCGCCGGACGGCGTGCGAAGCACGGTCTTTTTAAGCTGAATCGTGCGCAGGCGGCCCTGGGAATCCGTGATCTGCTCTTCCTTCAGCATGACCGTGCCTTGGCTTTGCAGGGCGACCTGGTCGTAACTGTTGTAAAGGGCCGCGCGTTCGGTCGACATGATCTCGCTGCTCTGGCGTCCGACGACGCCGTCTTGTGTGACGCCCAGCATGTCTTCGCCGGCTTCGTTGATAAGGATGATCCGTTGGTCGGAGGCGTTCTTTACCAGTACCATGGCTGGGATATTCTGTATCACCATGTTCAGGAAGGTCTGGTGACGCTGGCTTTCGCTGCTGAGCCGGATCAGGTCGCTTGTCATTTCCCGCTGGCGGACAAGTGACCGCTGGAGGTCTCCGCTGATGGCTCTGAGCACCGACAGCGACGTGCCGACGCCAGCATAGCGGCCGTCAGAGGTGGCGATGAAGCCGCGCATCAGTTCCGAAGGGCGTTCGCTCAGCGTCTTATGCGTAAAATCATGCAAAGGGGTAGCGATATCGACCATCAGGGGCGAACTGTCCATCATGGTGGTAACCGGCTTGTTGCCGTACAGCGCGCGGCCATATTCGGCCGCCATGGTCAGGTTGAATGCGTGGCGCTCTATCAAGCCCAGCACGCGGCCGGCCTGATCGACGACGGCGGCGACCATCAGTTCTGTGTCGTCGCGAAAGGCTTCGTAGAGCGTGGAATTCTGGCAGTGGGGCGGAAACGGATCGATGCGGTCGGTAATATCGGCAATGCATGGAACGGTTTTTTGCATAAGCTACGCCTGACGTCTGAGCGGTACACTGAAACGCAATTTTTGCGTTCTATGCAAACACCTAGGTTCAAGACATTAATCAGCGCTTGATGTCATAAAAGATTGACCCAAGCGTCATGGTCCCTAAGTGGCCGTTTACCCTGTCGCAGGCCTTTTCAAATCGGGTGTGGAGGCGTATGGGAGGTCTCCGTTTTACAGATTGAGACCCAATATGACCGTCAAGGTTCGCTTTGCACCTTCGCCCACTGGCCGCATTCATGCCGGCAATGTCCGCGCCGCCCTTATCAACTGGCTGTTCGCGCACAAGAACCAGGGTGTCTTCGTGCTACGTATCGACGATACTGACCTGGAGCGCTCGACCAAGGAAAACGAAGACCTCATTGAAACGGACCTGAAGTGGCTCGGTCTCGAATGGCAGGAACGCTACAATCAGTCGAAGCGGTTCGATATCTATCAAGCCGCCGCCGATGCCCTGAAGGCGGCGGGACGCCTATATGCCTGTTATGAAACCGCCGAAGAACTCGATCGCCGCCGCAAGGTGCAATTGTCGCGCGGTTTGCCGCCCGTATACGACCGTGCCGGGCTTGCCCTGACCGATGCGGAAAAAGCCGCTTTCGAGGCAGAAGGCCGCAAGCCTCATTGGCGCTTCAAGCTCGATGGCAAGCGCGTGTCCTGGGAAGACCTGGTGCGTGGCCATTGTGAAGTCGATACGACCTCTATGTCCGATCCGGTCTTGATCCGCGAAGACGGCGCCTTCCTGTATACGCTGCCGTCGGTGGTCGATGACATGGACATGAAGATCACGCACGTTATCCGCGGCGAGGATCACGTCGCCAATACCGGCACGCAGCTCGAAATCTTCGAAGCCTTGCAAGGCCTTTTCCCGGTCGGATTGCCGGTCTTCGCGCACATGCCGTTGCTGGTCGGCGCGGACGGAGAGGGGCTGTCCAAGCGTCTCGGCTCGATGTCGATTTCCCAGATGCGTGAGGACGGCCTTGAGCCGCTTGCGATCACGTCTCACCTCGCCAAGATCGGCACGTCCGACCCTCTGGAGGCTGCGCCGTCACTGGTCGCACTGGCCGATGGGCAGGATTTCAGCAAGATGGGGCGGGCGCCCGCGCGGTATGATTTCGACGACCTGATGCGTCTGAATGCCGGCGTTCTGCAAGCCATGAGCTATACTGATGCCAAGCCGAGGCTGGCGGCGATCGATGCCGATCTGGGTGAGCTGTTCTGGGATACGGTGAAGATGAATCTGCACCGGTTCGCCGAGGTCAAGGCGTGGGCCCAGATCATTTCAGGCGACATTACGCCCCGTATCGAAGATCCGGCTTTCGCCGCCAAGGCGTTGGAACTGCTGCCGGCCGACTATGGTCGTGATAGCTGGCAAGCGTGGTCGGGAGCCATCAAGGAAGCCACAGGCGCCAAGGGCAAGGCGTTGTTCATGCCGCTGCGCCAGGCGTTGACCGGGATGGATCACGGTCCCGACATGGGGGCGTTAAGCTTTCTCATCGGCCGTGAAAAGATTGCTCAGCGCTTGAAGGGGTAACCATTAGACGCGCCTTGTCGTGTTACACGGCAAGGCGTCTGTCTGGTGTGGCGTTTGTTTGGCGTCAAATGACGCTGCGTGTATCTATTTGAATATCGTTGGCTGCCACGCGGGCGATAGCCGGCAGAACCTCTTCGACCGAATTGACGCTGACATAGGTCTGCATGAAGTTTTCAGGTGTGAACTGCGCCTTCAGCATGTGTCGTATCAACACGAAGAAGGGCTCCCAGAACCCATTTATGTTCAAGAAGATGATCGGCTTTTTGTGGAGGTCCAGTCGTCGCCACGACAGCAGTTCCACCACTTCCTCCAATGTGCCGACACCGCCCGGCATGACCACGAAGGCATCCGATTCTTCGAACATCATCATCTTGCGTTCATGCATGTTGGTGACCACGCGTGTTTCGACGTCATCGAACAGAATTTCGCGTGACCGCAGGAATTGCGGCATGATCCCGAGGACGCTGCCGTTAGCTTCGTGTACGGCGCGGGCGGTTTCGCCCATCAGGCCAACCCCACCACCGCCGTAGACCAGGCGAATACCAGCACCGGCCAGCACCTGGCCCAGATCGTGAGCCGCCTGTTTATAGGCCGCATTATCGCCGAAGGACGAACCGCAATAGACGCAGACGGAGCGCACTTCACTTTTGGAATGTGGCATAGACTATCAAACCTCAAAGCCGGATCGCGCCATCTGGCGACTCACGGCATACTACATAAACCTTGTTACCATCTATCTAAGCCTCTATTCGTATTGATGAAAAGCGGATATTGCTTGGGTCGTGAAAAAGATAATCGCCCCTTTTTGGCTGCAAACGGTCACGGGTCTGGCGCTAGCTCTGGCGCTGACCGGGTGCCAGGACAAGCCGACGGTTACTGATCCGGACGCGGCCATGCGCGCGGCTGGTTATGCCCGCGCGCCCGTTATTACCGGGATAGAACCGGCAGGCTCAGACATGGTGGTGGTGACGGGGGACACGCTGCCCAATGCCCGTGTCCGCTTTGCCTACGGCAACCAGCGCGCCATCGGCGTGACGGCGGATTCCAAGGGACATTTTCGCGCGGAACTGCCGATCGGGGCTCAGGGCGGAATTTATGATTTGTCGGCAGGCGACGTCGGCCGCTTGATGCATGCAGACGGCAGATTGTTCATCCCTCCGGGCATGCCGCAAAAGGCCATCCTTATGCGGCCCGGTGCGCCAAGCCTGCCGGTCGTTCCGCACGCATCACAACTGCTTGTCGCCGACTATGATTCGGCCGGCGCCTTTGCCCTGGCTGGACGCGTGACGCCCAAAACGGCCGTCAACCTGGTGGTCGATGGCGTTCGGGTGCGTCAGATGAGCGACGATACCGGCTATTTCAGCGCCATCATGCAAATCCCCAGTCCGACACAGGGCGCCGTTGTGGCCGATGTCTCAGTTCAGGTTGGCGAAACAAGTTGGACGCGGACAATTTCCGTCACCAGCGCCACAGGTGAAGGTGACCGGATTACTGCCATTCCACAAGGGTGGCGTGTTGACTGGGTTTTGCCCGGCGGCGGCATTCAAACCACCCTGGTCTTCTGAGGCGCGCCAATCTCCTGAGACGCCTCGCGCCTACATCATTTCATCTTGCCGGGTCTTTGAGAATAGCTTCTTCAGGAATTCGGTGACCCCGTGGCGCTTGGCCTTGCGGGCGACGGCGTCTTCGCTGACCAGCCAGGCGATCTGGACAACGCGGCGCTCACCTTCGAACGGTGTATGGCCATGCCAGCTATTGTCCAAACGTGGAAAGGCGATGAAGTGACCATAACCCGGATTGACCTCCTGGGTACCGGGACCGTCCTGATCGGGACCTTCCAGGAAGCGCAGATTGCCGCCTGACGTCCCGTCAGAATTGAGATAGATCAGGGCAGACGCCAGTTTGTCCGCGCCATCTGTATGCGGGCGTCCATCCTTCAGCGCCGACCACTTACGGACGGTGACCCATGTTGGTTTGCCGAGCAGGTTGATGCCCAGCTTTTCGCCAATGGCCCGGGCGAACGCCTCGCCGCGCACTTCCGCCAGCAGGGCCTTGAAAGCGGGGCCCATTGGAAAATCTTCCGGACGCATGAAGCCAGTCTTGTCAATTTGCGGGAAGTCCCGGGCAATGGCGGCTTCCTGTTCGGGCGGCAGAATGTCAGCACCGATCAGATTGCGGAAAGGATAATCGGAAGCCGGCGTGGCGGCGATGGACTCATAACGCAGCATGGAAAACCTCAATAGTGTGCCGGATTTATAGCACAAGTATTGAGGCTAGATATAGGCGCCATCCGTGACGAAGTGAAGCATGGCGGCCTGGTTTGGCACGGCCAGGGCGAAATCGACCGCAGCACGGGCATGGATATGGGTCGAGTCGAAACAGGGCAGGGGCAGGCAGCCCGCATCGACACTCAGTCCCAGTTCCGTGCATCCAAGGATGACGCAATCCGCACCTTGATCCCGGCCACGCGCGGTCATGTCGATCAGAGCCTGGTGTGCCGCATCGCTGACGACACCCTGGCACAGTTCATCGAAAATGGCATTGTGACAGATCATACGGTCTGCCTCGTTTGGGATGACGACGTCGAGCCCATAACGCCGCATGTGTTCGGCGTAAAAGCCGTTTTCCATGGTGTAGCGGGTAGCAAGAAGCAGCGGACGACGATAGCCGGCGCCCGTAATCGTCTTGGCCGTTTCGCCGATAATATGGATAAGGGGGACGTCGCAGCTTGCCGCGACCTGATCGGCAACCAGATGCATGGTATTGGTGCAGATCAATATACAGTCTGCACCGGCCGCTTCCAGCCCTTGAGCGGCGTCGCCGAGCAGACGCGCGGCGTCCGCCCAGCGATCGGCCTTTTGCAGGGCGACCACGGTTTGAAAGTCCAGCGAGCGCATAAGAATGTCAGCAGACGAGAGCCCGCCAAGCGACTGACGAATGCCTTCGTTTATGAGCTTGTAGTAGGTTGCGGTGCTTTCCCAGCTCATTCCGCCCAGCAGACCGATCTTGCGCATATGACTCTCCCGATTCATGCCCTAATCATAGGGCGCGGCTTGGGCAAATGGCGCGCGTATTTGTTTTTGTTTTGCGTATGAAGCGCAACTTAATTGCGCATTAGTGAGAAATGGCGCAATATGACTTCATGCTAGATGATCGTGACCACAAACTTCTGGATCTATTGCAGCAAAACGCTGACATCGGTCTTACTGAGTTGGCGGACCGCGTCCATTTGTCCGCATCGGCCTGTTCGCGCCGAATCGCCCGGTTGAAGGACGACGGCTATATTCTGCGCAATGTCGCTGTTCTTGACCGCAACCGCATGAATGTCGGGGCCACAGTCTATGTCATGATCAAGACGGCGCATCATACCGCTGACTGGCTTGACCGGTTCAGAACCAGCGTCATGGACATTCCGGAAATCGTTGAGGTCCATCGCCTGGCCGGCAATCTTGACTATATAATCAAGATGGTGGTGACGGACATCGCGCATTATGATGCCATCTATAAGCGCCTCGTTAGTCGCATAGAGCTCTTTGACGTATCCGCATATATTTCGATGGAAACGCTGAAGGATGGACAATCCATTCCCACCGGTTATGCGCGTTAAGACTTTTCTGGCACGGCGTCTGTAACCGGACCGTTTTCGTCGTCGGGGACGTAGGCGTCAGCCGCTGCTGCCTGCGCGGCATGGACAGCCTGTTCCTGGGAAAATGCCCGCGCGCCCACAAGCGCTATAATCACGAGTGCGAAGAACGCCGCCAAAATATATGGAGTCGGCACAAACACGCCTGGAGCGTAACGCGTTGGCATGGTCACATCTCCGCCAGAGAATAGGCCGGTTCATGTGCCTGATCTACAATCCGGGCGCTGCCGATATGCGTTTCATGCGCAAAGGACTGGCTGACATAGAGGGTGAAGCCGGTGATTATCAGCATAAGCGCCAGCAGCGCCACGATGGTTTCGAAAATGACGTGCTCGCGGCCGTTATCGCGGACCTGCGAGGGCGTGGCGGTATCAAGAAGCGTGGCGCTTAACATGGGAAAACTCGCTGTGAACAACCTACAGCGCCAGTTTCGCTTGTCGCGGGTAAGGAAAATATAGGCGCCAAAGTCACCAATTGTAAAAACGGGAAATGTAAAACGGTTTATGGTGCTTTTACGTCTTGTTAAGACTTCGTGGCGGGCGCAATGATTAAAGCTTCAGCCGAATACCGATCCGCGTCAGACAAGCCGTCAATCCCACACAGACAAAAGCGAGCATAAGGGATTTTATCAGTCCGATTCCGCCAGTCATCAGGATGTCCGCGAGTTGCGGCAAGCTTACCGTCGCTGCGGCCAGTATAGATGGCGTCAGATAGCAGAGTAGAGTATCCGTACCCGCGGGCTTGATAAGTGTGAACGCCTTGGCCATCGGCTTTTTTGTGTTCATCCAGTAGACGGCTGTGAAGGCTATTATCGTGATCGCGCTGCATATGAATAGCCAGGCTGGCGTGGCGCGAAGCTTTGAGATGCCCCAGAACTGGCGGGTATATATGCCCAGGCCAATCAGTCCGAGTGCCAGAATAAGAAAGACGACCGTCATTTTTCGGTTGTCGGCCTTGGCCTGGTACATCTTAAACAGCGTGCCCATGACAACACCGCCCAGTGTGAGGGCGCCCATCGTGCCATCGATCAGAGCCTCAGGCAGGATGCGCAACGGGCCATGCACCTGACCCGAAGCCCAGACAAAGCTTAGGCAGACGAGAAGCAGCCAGGCGACAACCAAAACCCATAGCCGGCCCTTGGACAATACGGTGACAAACCCCGCCACTAGATAGGACCATCCGATCAAACCTAATATGCCCCACCACTGAGTTGCGAACAGCACGCCGCCATCGCCGCGATAGACGACCGCCATTATGATCAGTCCGACAATCCCGCAGGCCTTGAGCAGCCGCTGTATCCACACCGACACGGATTTAGGATACACATTCCAGATAAGAATGGCGCACAGAGATACGAGAAAATTCCACATTATCTGGGTTATGCCGCTGGCGGCCGGGTCGATGGTTTCGCCATTGACCAGGAAAACGCCCAATACGAGCAGGGCTATTGAGCGCAGAATGACATGCCAGATCAGCGTGAGGTCTGTTTCGCCGCGGGCTCGCCGGCTGTCCGTGGCGAAGGGGAGGGACATGCCAACAATGAACAGGAAGGCCGGAAACACGATATCGGCCAATCCCATGCCATCGACATTGCGTTCGACGTGGTCCAGCCAGGTTGGGATATTCGTCAGCGACCCCAGGTCATTAACGAAGATCATCAAAACCATGGTCAACGCCCGCAAGACATCTATGGCGCCGACCCGGGTTACTCCATCGCTCGTTGCGGCCTGAGCCATCGCGTTCTCCCTACTATCGGGCGGAGGTAGCGGAAAATGCGCGAGACGTCGAGCGAGCACGTGACGTGAGTCATGTCTCCTGACGGTTCATTACTTGGGCGTTGAACAGATCGACAAATTTTGGTCGCCTTTTTCGTCGAGCTTCTTCGTATTCGGGGGAGAGATTGTAATGGACCGACTGCCCATACAGTTTCGCCTATTGTTTCGGCTGGCAGTTTGAAAAAGCTAAACGGCTTGCTTGATCCGGATGGACATTTTCAAGGACGATATTGATGACGCACGCAGAGAGCCTCTTCGATCAGATTTTTGTCGTGTTTGACCGATTAATTGCGGGGGCATTGTCACCTGAGGAAGCTTCGGATTGGGCGACTCTGATTATCCATGAAGGTAAGAAGGCCAATCTTCCGGATGGATACGCTGCTGCGCTTGCTACGATTGGACTAGCTAGCATGAAGGAACCTGACGGCCAGCTTATTTATGGGGTCGCAGATTTTAAAGAGTGGAGAGATGAAGTTTTTCGAGAGCTGCGCCGTGAAAAATGACGTCCACGATATCGTCCTGAGGGATAGTGAGCTTAGCTGTGTTCAACTCGGCTTGTGGTGAGATAGGGACATTTTGCCTGCTCAGGATTCGCCTATGTTTTGCTCATGAGGAAAGCAGACAAGGATGGCACATCGATGGCGCAGTGGCCGCCATAAAAGGGGATGCCACTCTACCTGCACACCATGAGCCGTTGCCGTGCGGGCCAATCGTTCGGTCCCTTCGAAATTGCCATAGGCATCATATAATCCATTTGATAGGTAGAGCACCGGATAGTCTGGACCTGCCCGATCGATGAGCTTAAGCGGTGATACAGTCTGCCATTCCGCGTCGTTAGCGACGTACTGCCTGGCCATTAGCCAGATCCCGAAAATGATTTTTGGATTGGCGCCCGTCCGTTCCATGCTCGACCTGATCTCCGATATTTTTGAGAAAGGGGAGACCGCATAGACCCCCGGGCAAAGCGCGGCGACCTTTGTGAAGGCGGAGGGATGATTTAGTCCGGCGATAAGCACATTCAGCCCGCCCATGGATTCACCTAGCAATATGCGTCGCTTTGGTTTGCCAAGCTTGGCCTCTATGGCTGGCAGGCGCTGCATAAAATCGTCAAGCAATCCGCTGTCTGACCGGGCACCTTTCGGGGTCAAAAGCCAGGTCCCACCGTAGGATACCGCAACCACGGTCGGCGGTAAGGCGCCGGTCTTTTGCCACTGCGCCTGGATCATGGCCGTGTAATAGGTGGTGTCGTTCCAAATGTGCGCGTCGAGTTTGCGGCCATGCAGATAGTACACGATGTCGCCATTGGTCCCGGCAGCGGCGCGATACGCGCAGTATTGGAGTGAGCCTTCGGTATTGCAGCTTGCCTTTGCCGGCACGAAAGAGATCGTCTGGTTGCCACGTGTTCGGGTCAGTTCTCCCCAGGCGAAATAACCTGATCCGATGAGGGCAAGGCAGAGGGGAATGGGCCAATATCGTAGCCACCGTTTGGGTAGGCGCATTTGGGGTTCTCCTGATATTTGGTGGAGCCGGAAGTTGGTGCTTTCGCAAGGCAAGGCTTCGCCCTCCGGCGCGGGGCCGGGACTTTCGGTTGAGGTGCGTAAGGTGATGGGGCGTTAAGCGCTTAAGAGTCTTATTGCACGGCGCGAACAGTGGAGATGCGACTATCCTCGCCGTTGAGATATCTGTCAGGCGGCGGCGCGTTCTTTATTCGCGGCGGGGGCTGGACTTGTATCTCAATGTCCTTCGCCGGTGCCTTTGGGAAAAACCAGAGGCTCAGGACATAGCCAAGGATCGCACTGCCGCCGTAGCCAACAACCGGTGTAGGGTAGTTACCGAGAACGGATGCTATAAGGGCGGTAAGCCACAACGCGCCGAATGCCAGGTAGATATCGCTATTGGCTTTATCGTAAAGGCTCCCCACGGCGGCGGGAACCACTAACAGGGCGAAACCGCCGAGGATGGCCAAACCGGACAAGGGGTGAAGGTTGAACGCCGCAAAGAGAACCTTCTCCACATACGGGATGGCGGGGAGGGTATCTGGCTGGATGAGTGTGGCAATGAATGCGGTCAGGCTCGCGACAAAGGCCAATACCGCATAGCGATCCGTGCGGATAACCAAACGCACAGTCAGGCCTGCGCCGAGCATACAAGCCATTGCCCGGTCGGGCTGGATGGCCAGGGCTGTAGCTGCAATCACGACTCCGGCAAGCGACAGTCCGCCAGATGTTTGGGTAAAGCTTAGGATGAGCACAGGCAGGAAAATGAAGCTAGGCTGGAGCAGGAGAGGGCCCAGGTTGATCCAACGCGCGACATCGTCCATTCTGTATCCGAACAAGGCGGTCAAGAGAAGGCCGCAACCCATTGCCAGATTGAGCATTCCCCGCCACCGCGTGGTATTGGACACACCGACGCCGAAGGCCGCGAGGGCCAAGCCGCCTAACAGAAGGGCAGCCAGATTGCTGATCAGATAGCGCAAGGGTGCGCCGGAAATGCCCATATAGGCGATACCGAGCAAGGTCGCCCGCGTGGCGCAGGCGAACCCAACGGCGCGCGGTCGGATCGCCATACCGGCGGTTGTTGGGGCCAGGAAAGGATGCATCAGCTGATGAGACAAAATCCAGGGCAGCAAGCCTGACAGGCTTCCGAGTGCGAAAGCCAATGCGTCGGCATCATCCTCGATCAATCCCGTTTCGGTTTCGATCGCGCTGGCCCAAGGCTTTTGCGCGTCTGGAAGCAGGCATTTCATCATATGACAGGCCGCACGCGCGATTTGGCGTCTGATCCCAAATGTCATGCGATTGCTCCCCCACCATCTTTTACAGATACCGCACCCGCTTCACCCAAGGTGTGGCGGGCAAGTTGCTTGCCTGAGGCGGTGAGGCGGTAGGCGTGCCTTGGAGGGCGGCCGGTTTCGGTCGCCTCTTGCCAGACGGCCTCAAGATAACCCTGGGATTCGAGGCGAATGAGAAGCGGGTACAGTGTACCGGATTTGATATTGGCCTGTTTGGCCAGTTCATAGCCATGGCACCAGTTGTTGCCCGCCGCAAGGAGTGCAGCAAGCACGGTGAGGGCTTGGGCCGAGAGTGTGCGATTTCGTTTCATGCTAGATAAATCTACCTATATAGATTTAGAGTCAAGCGCATTGTTTGGTTTTGAAATGTAAGTCGCTGATTGGCGGAAACGAACACAACTCTGGTCCAAAAAGATCGGACCGAATCCTTTGAGGCGCTAAAATTCCAGAATGTCGCCGTTCAGCGGCATGGCGTCGTGAACAGGCTTCCCCTTGCCGGGTGACAGATGCATATCGGATTCGGCATTCAGAGCTTCGCCTTCCGTGCCGCGCCCAACTAAGTTAAAGGCGTCGATCTGGAAAGGAAGCCCTTCGGAGCCGGCAAAATTCACAGAGTTGGACAGGTGAATATGCAGGTGCGGCGCTCCGGCTTGGCCTGTATCACCCAAATGCCCAAGGATTTCGCCACGTTTCACGCGATCGCCGATCTTCACGGCAACGCTGCCTGTGTTCAGATGGGCATAGTGAACGAATATGTTAGGCGCGATCTCAAGGATAACATAATTGCCATACAGCGACGTCGGCGTCAGGTCATTGGTGGGCGCCTGTGGCGCCAAAGGATCATGTGTTGGCACGCCGTCCTGGAAGTCGCGCACAACACCGTCAGCAACAGCCAAGACCTCGCTGTCAAAGCCTGCCCAATCGGTCAACCGGCTCTGCGCCAACTTATCGATAGGCGCCGCAACTGCATGTCCCTTCGCGTCGAGGCCGAACAGATCGATGGCGTAGCGTTGCGGGATGGTAAGTTGGCCATTGTCGGCGATGAGGCCGCCCCAATGGTGCGATTGAGCATTTCCTGGCCCCTCGTCAGCAAACCACAGACCGCCGCGTACGGGTGGGCCTATAATAATGGGCGGGGTTGTATCGATGCGAACCGGCACGCCATCGACTGTCTGGACCGCACCCGTTTGTGTCTTGAACTCAAGGCGATGCGACAGAACCCGTGGCACGGCTATATCGCGCGGCAGGGCCAGCCAGATGAGGATAACCGCGTGGCCACCCGCCTTGATGCTCAGGCTGTTATCTGCGCTTAGTTCGACGCCCGGTGGCAATGCGGCGGCCAGGCCTGAGCCGCCAATGTGGGCCAGAGGCTTGGTCGATGGGGCCGCAAAAATATCGATCCCGGTAAGCTGTAGTACGCCGGTGCTGTCATAAAAATTGTCGAGCACAAGTTCGTAGGCAACATGGCGTAATGCGTCGCTGCCAGACACGATCTGCGGTGAAAACACGGCGTGAGCTTCGATCGGCGCGGTTTCGGCATGGGTGTTAACGGCGCTACTCGCCAGCCCTGCGGCCAAGATCAAGCCCTGACCGAATTGTGTAAGCCCACCCATTATATCGAACTCCCAAACCGAAAGTCCGTGTGACGTCCGGCAGCACGACGGTACGTTCCTGTCTGTAAAATCACAAGGGAAGGGAATTTATAATCAACCTATCCTGGGCAAGGCTGTGTTCAGACAGGCGCAGCGATGCCGGTAAGCCAGTCAGAAGCCAAATTTTAAGGGATTTTTTCCACCTCATTAAACAGTGGATACTTGCCAAGCTGGCTCCCCGAACAGGGCTCGAACCTGTGACAATTCGATTAACAGTCGAATGCTCTACCAACTGAGCTATCGGGGAACGACAAGCTTGGCAAGGCGGCCCCTATACCAACGGATGGCGGCGCTTTGCAAGCCTAAAGGCAGAAGTTTTGCACAGCTATCTGTTTTTTTGTGTCAAAGCCCGACACGCAAACGAAAAAAAGCCCGAAAATCGCTTTCGGGCTTTGGAAGTTTGGTGATGGTGGGTGTCTTTAATAAGAAAAGACAACGCTGTTATGTCTGGATTCTGGTTAATGAAGGGTAAATACGCCTGGCGGGCGAAATGATCGGAGCTTTATTTTCTTCATGACAATTTAACCAGAGACGTTGGAAGGTCGGCCGGAGTTAGCGATGAGGAATCACCTGTGCGTTTGCCCCCGATCAAGGTTCGTATCCGTGCGCTTTTGGCGCTGTTTTTTGTCGGCCTGGTGACGGCTACGGTCTTTGCCCTGCATCATACTGGCGAGGTCGGCGCGCTGATAACTCAAGCCCAGGCGGGTGAGGCCAACGCTGCCCTAATACGGGCTCAGGCGCTGGAAAAGGGATTTGCCGGCCTGATCTGGGTGACATCCATTCTGATCGGATGCGCCGGCCTTGTGGCGGCTGTCTACTTCGATCGCGAAGTTTTTTCGGCGCTTGACCGCCTCAGTCGTTATACGGATCGCCTGGCCCACCGTGACTACAGTCTGGCAGCCGAAGGGCAGGGGCGATCGGATGAAATTGGTCGGTTGGCGTCTGCGCTGGAAATCCTGCGCGCCAATGGCCAGAAGCTGAATGGCCTTGAAGAGGACGCCTCACACCACGCCGAACAATTGGCAGCGGAACGTCGGGCGGCGCTGAACGAATTAGGCGCCAAGTTGGAGTCGCAGGTGGGTATCCTGCTTGAAAGTCTGACCCAGTCGTCAAGAGCCATGATCACATCATCGGACCAAATGAGCCAGTCTGCGTTCGCTGCATCCGAAAGTGCGGGCAAGGTGGCCTCAGTGGCCGTGTCGACGTCGGAAAGCGCGCAAAAAGTCGCTATGACGGTGCAGGAGCTGTCGCAGACCGCGAACGAGATTGCGGGGTCTACCCAGTTGTCTACCCAGGTCTCCGCCAGAGCGTCATCGGAAGCCGAATCGACTTCGGCCATGATGGGGCGTCTTAGCCGGAGTGCCGATGAGATCAGCGCGGTTGTCGACATGATCACCAGTATTGCCCAGCAAACCAATCTTCTGGCGCTTAATGCCACGATCGAAGCCGCCCGGGCCGGCGAACATGGCGCTGGGTTTGCCGTCGTTGCCGCCGAGGTCAAGACGCTGTCTCAGCAGACCGAAAAGGCCACCCGAGACATTACGCTCAAGGTTCAGCAGATTCAGTCTGCCGCCACCGAAGCGACGGACGCCATCGCCGGGATCGTGTCGACTATTACCGAACTAAGGTCGGGCGCCGATGATATCGCACGTTCGGTGGCCGCCCAGCAGATGGCGACCAGCCAGATCGCTTCAACGGTCGAATCTCTTGCGGAAGGCTCTGCCGGCGTGGGCAGCGATATCGATGCGGTTCGCGATGTCGCCAATGAAACCGGGCAGGTGGCCAGTGTCGTGTTCGAGGAGGCCAAGTCGGTGAGCCGCGCGTCGGACCAACTCAAGATGGAAATATCCCGCTTCCTGGCGACCATGCGCGCCGCATAATACCCAATCTTCTTCATGAAATTGGCGCCGGCATGTCCCTGATATGCCGGCGTTTTTATATATAGGCCGCCAGGCTTCGCCGCGCGAGTAGAGTTTCTCGTCGGCGGGAATTTGAAAATACGAGCTGGAGGGGAAGTTGTGGAGGCCTGACCCGGAGTCGAACCGGGCTTCACGGATTTGCAATCCGGTGCGTAACCGCTCCGCCATCAGGCCTCACAGGAGCGTAGCGGTGAGCTATCAGATCGTATCACTGCCCGCAATTCCCTTTAGACGAAATTTCGTAATAAATTTGTATAACTGTGGGGCATAGGTTGCTTTTCGCGATGAAATCGCGATTGAAGCCAAATGACGTTGTGCTTATAAGCGGTGCAACAGTTTGAGTCAGTTTGCCGCCAGAGGGATCGCTATCATGGATTTTCACGCCGCCCGTCAGAATATGGTCGAATCCCAGGTTCGCGTGAACGACGTCACCGATATGGGGCTGCAACTGGCCATGCGTCACGTTCAGCGGGAACGCCTATGTGCCCCGTCTCAGAGCTTCGGCGCCTATGGCGAGGTTGAAGCGGCGATCGCGCCCGGCCGTGTGCTGATGAAGCCGCGCGATATCTCCAAGCTGCTACAGACCACGGAACCTAAGCCAGGTGAAACGGTCCTTGCCATTGCCGCGCCCTATGCTGCGGCTGTTCTCAAGCACGCAGGTCTGACCGTCACGGCTCAGGAAGCTGATCCGCGCGCCATGGCCGTGATTGAGCCCTATCTAAAGGAGCTTGGGGTTAAGTGCGAAACAGCGGACCTAAAAACACCGGTCGGGTCCGATTATGATGTTGTGATTGTCGAAGGGGCGGTGGCGGAAGTGCCCGCCACGTGGCTGAACGCACTCAAGGTCGGTGGTCGCCTGGCGGTTGTGCTGAAGGATGGCCCGGTCGGTCGGGCACGCTTGTACCTGCGTCTGGCGCAAGGTTTCTCGGAACGCGACGTATTCGATTCCTCTCCGTCAACCATACCGGGCTTTGAGCGTACCCCTTCGTTCGAATTCTGAAACGGCATTTCCGATAGAGTAATAAAAGGCTTGCCGCCGGCGCGTGATGCCGGTTGTGACGATAAAATTACAAAGGTGAAAAATCCTTAACTCGCCAATCCTATAAACTTCTGGCAGTAGGGTTTTAGTGTAATATGTCACGAAGTGTCCCGGGGGCGTCGCATGCGGTGCGGCACACGGGTAACAGGTTGCCCGGCAGCCTGCCGCGTTATCGGGCCGTTTTTATTGGGGAAGTCTTCCATGACCACATCTAAGTTCGCCAGGCTTGGCGCCGCCACAGCTTCCGCTTTGGCACTCTGCCTATCGCTGGGCCTATCCGGTGGGGCGGTCCATGCTGAAAGCCTGAACGACGCCATCGCCATGGCTTACGCGCAAAACCCGACCCTTGTGCGTGGACGGGCGACACAGCGGTCCAACGACGAGACCTATGTCCAGGCGCGTTCGCAGCTTGGCCCAAATCTGAGCGCGAGCCTGTCGTCAACCTATAACGACCTACCGAATGTCGGGGGCTCTCGCGCAACGACGACGGCGGGTCTGTCGGCCAGCCAGACTATCTTCGCTTCGGGCGGCATATCGTCACAGATCGATGCCGCGAAATCAGGGGTTCTCTCCGGCCAGCAGAGCCTGCGCTCGACCGAGTCTTCCGTCTTGCTTGACGTTATCAGCGTGTATACCGCCGTGCGTCGCGACCAGCAGGCGCTTCAGATTTCCCAGGATAATTACGATATCCTCAAGCAACAGTTGGATCAGACTCAGGCGCAATTCGACGCCGGCCAGTTGACACGAACCGACGTGGCTCAATCTCAGGCGCGTCTGTCGGCGTCTGCTGCCGCCTTGGCGACGGCGCAAGCGCAATTGGATACCGACCGCGCCAGCTATGTCGCCATTGTCGGTCAGGCGCCCGTTGCGCTCGATCCGGAAACGACACTGCCGGGCTTACCCTCCGATTTTAATGCCGCGCTTGACGCCGCTCAGAAGAACAACCCGGATTTGCAGGCAGCGCAATATGCCGCCGATGCCGCAAAGTCGCGTGTGCGCGCCGAACGATCGGCGTTTGGGCCTACCGTCGCTCTTCAGGCGTCTTCCGGCGGGCAAGAGCAGGGTATCGGGATCGGCAAGATAACCGACAATGATGCCACCTCGGCAACCCTTCGCGTGTCGATTCCGTTGTTCACGGCCGGTCTGAACAGTTCGCGCCTAAGGCAATCCATAGAGGATTACAACGCTCAACTGGCCGTTGTTGAGCAATCTCGCCGCCAGGTAACCTCTTCGGTGGCCCAGGCCTGGTCGCAAATGCTGGCGGCGCGATCCGCCGTTGTTTCCAATCAGGAGCAGGTGCGTGCGGCACAGGTCGCGGCCGATGGCGTAAAGGTTGAACAACAGGTCGGATTGCGTACCAACATCGAAGTGCTCAACGCCCAGCAGGAACTGAAGTCGGCGCAACTCCAATTGATCGAAGCCCAGCGTAACGAATATGTTGCCGGTAGCCAGCTTCTGTCCGTCATGGGCGGTCTGACGGCGAAGGCATTCGTCCCGAATATCGAGGTCTATGACCCTGAAAAGAACTTTGACGCCGTCAAGTCGAAGGGCTGGACTCCGTTGGAGCCCGTCGTTCATACTTTGGATGGTTTGGTCGCCGGGCATTGATCCTCATTGTCCCCTTATTTTTTACGGGCTGAAGCGGGCGGTCGGCGCGCGTCCGTTTAACCACAAGAAATTCGTCGATCCGGCGAAATTCCTAGGACAAACCCGCCTAAAGAGTTGCAAAACGCGGCGTTTCGTTGTCACCTACCACCGGTTTCAGTTCCCGAACCCGATTCGCAGCAGTTAAAAAAACATGGCAGAACAATCCGCACACGAACCGACTATGGAGGAAATCCTAGCCTCTATCCGCCGTATCATCTCTGAAGATGACGCGCCGGAAGAAGCGAAGGCTCAGCCTGAACCGGAACCTGAAATCGAAGACGAACCCGTCGCCGCGATTCCCGAGCCGGAACCCGAGCCCGAACCGGAAATTGAAGACGAACCGGAAGACGATGTGCTCGAACTGACCGAAACTTATGAAGCGCCGTCCACTGTGTCGATTGGTGACATTGACGCCTACGAGCCGCCTGTTGCCGCTGCCGCACCTGCGCCTAAGCCAGCACCGGCGCCTGCCGTGGCTAAGCCTGTGGCGGGTGGCTTGGTGAGCGAACGCACCGCAACGGCCGCTGCTTCGGCTTTTGGTGGGCTGACGAGCTCGCTTCTGGTGCCGCACTCGGAGCGGACTTTGGAAGACGTCACCAAGGAATTGCTGCGTCCGTTGCTTCAGGCGTGGCTTGATCAAAATCTACCCGCGATCGTGGAAGAACAGGTTCGCCTGGAAGTCGAACGCATCGCGCGGCAATCGCGCCGGTGAGACCGGGCGCGTTGTTGGAAGACCTATCGTTGAGATTGACCGCTAAGACATAGATTTTAAGCGGATCACCTGTTAAGAGGGCGGCGTCAGCGGATGATGCCGCTCTTTCTATTTTAGCCCCTTACGAGACCCATGCTGGAAAAAACCTTCAACCCCGCCGCCGTTGAACCCCGCCTGTACGACATGTGGGAAAAATCGGGTGTATTCGCGCCCAACGACGCGGGAGAGACTTTTTCCATCGTCATTCCGCCTCCCAATGTGACGGGCAGCCTCCATATCGGACATGCGCTGAACAATACGCTCCAGGACGTTCTGACACGTTTTGAGCGTATGCGCGGCAAGGCGGCCTTGTGGCTGCCAGGCACCGACCACGCCGGCATCGCCACTCAGATGGTGGTGGAACGACAACTGGCAGCGTCTGGAAGCAATGTTGGCCGCCGTGACATGGGCCGAGAGGCGTTCGTTGCCAAGGTCTGGGAATGGAAGGCGGAATCGGGTGGCACAATCGTCAAGCAGTTGCGCCGGCTTGGGGCCTCGTGCGACTGGTCGCGCGAACGGTTTACGCTGGACGACGGTTTATCTGCCGCGGTTCGCAAGGTGTTTGTCACCCTGCACAAGCAGGGCTTGATGTACCGCGACAAACGTCTGGTCAACTGGGACCCGCAATTCCAGACGGCCATTTCGGATCTGGAAGTCGAGCAGAAGGAAGTCGACGGTCATTACTGGCATTTCGCCTATCCGCTGGCTGACGGCATGTCCTATCAACATCCGGTCACCGACGAAGACGGCAATGAAACGACGCAAACGCGCAACTACATCGTCGTGGCCACGACGCGGCCCGAAACCATGCTGGGCGACAGCGGCGTGGCCGTTCATCCGGAAGACCCGCGTTACAAGGATCTGATCGGCAAGTTCGTTGTCCTGCCGATTACCGGCCGCCGTATTCCCATCGTGGGCGACGACTATGCCGATCCGACCAAGGGATCGGGCGCGGTCAAGATCACGCCTGCGCATGATTTCAACGACTTCCAGGTCGGCAAGCGTCACAATCTGGAACAGATCAACATTATGGACGAACAGGCCAACCTGCTGGCGTTCGATCCTGTCCCGCAAGAGTATCGCGGTATGGAGCGGTTTGCCGCGCGCAAGGCCATTATTGCCCGCGCCGAGGCGGAGGGCTGGCTGACAGCGGTCGAAAAGACAAAGCACATGGTGCCACACGGCGACCGGTCCGGTGTGGTCATTGAGCCTTGGCTGACGGATCAATGGTACGTCAACGCAGGCGAACTGGCCAAGGAAGCCATCAAGGCTGTCGAGGATGGCCGTACCGTGTTCGAGCCGCGTAACTGGGAAAAGACCTATTTCGAGTGGATGCGTAATATCGAACCGTGGTGCGTGTCGCGTCAACTGTGGTGGGGGCATCGTATTCCGGCGTGGTATGCCGAAGATGGGATGATCTTTGTCGCCGAAAGCGAGGCCGAAGCTCTGGCTCAGGCCAAGGCCCATTATGGCAAGGCGGTACCGTTGCGCCAGGATGATGACGTGCTGGATACCTGGTTCTCATCGGCTCTGTGGCCGTTTTCGACCATGGGATGGCCGGAAGATACGGATGATCTGAAGCGGTTCTATCCGACCCATACGCTGATCACGGGTTTCGATATCATCTTCTTCTGGGTGGCCCGGATGATGATGATGGGGCTGCATTTCACCGGTCAGGCGCCGTTCAAACGTGTCTTCATCAATGCTCTGGTCCGCGATGACAAGGGCCAGAAGATGTCGAAGTCCAAGGGCAACGTCATGGATCCGCTTGTGCTCATAGATGAGTTCGGCGCCGATGCTTTGCGGTTTACCCTGACCGCAATGTCGGGCCAAGGGCGCGATATCAAGTTGGCCAAGCCGCGCATCGAAGGCTATCGCAACTTCTCGACCAAGCTGTGGAACGCCACGCGGTTCACGCAAATGAACGAATGTGCCCGCGTCGAAGGCTTCGATCCGGCCAACGTCAAGCTGACCCTGTCGCGCTGGATACGCGGCGAGGTGCAGAAAACCGTGTCGGCCGTGACCCAGGCATTGGAAGGCTGCGCCTTCGACGACGCGGCCAATGCCCTCTATAAATTCATCTGGAACGTGTTCTGCGACTGGTATCTCGAACTGGCCAAACCGATCCTCAACGGCGACGATGAAACGGCCAAGACGGAAGTCCGCGCCATGACTGCCTGGGTGCTGGATCAGGCGATGATCCTGCTGCATCCGGTCATGCCGTTCATTACTGAAGAGCTGTGGCAGAAGACGGGGCACAGCGACCTGCTGGTCACCCATGCGTGGCCGAAATTCGATGCGACGGCTATCGATGCCGAGGCAGACGAAGAGATCAACTGGTTGATCGACATGATCAATGAAATCCGCTCCATCCGGTCGGAAATGAATGTGCCGGGATCGGCGCGGGCGCCTCTGATCCTGACGGGCGCCTCAGATGTGACGCGTACGCGTTTGAACCGGCACAAGGATTTGATTCTGTTTCTCGGCCGGTTGTCGGGCATCGATGTCGCCGATACGGGCGCGGCGGGATCGGTTCCGTTCGTCGCGGGCGAAGCGACCGCCCATCTGGCGATTGCCGAATTCATCGATATCAAGGCCGAGGAGGCACGTCTCCTGAAAGAAATTTCGGTGTTCGATAAATCGATCGAGGGCACGAAGCGCAAGCTGGATAATCCCGACTTCGTCTCGCGTGCGCCGGAAGAGGTAATCGTGGAAAATCGTGAGCGCCTGGCGGAAGCCGAGAGTGGCAAGGCCAAGTTGTCGGCCGCCCTTGAGCGGTTGAAAGCGGCATTATAGGATGCACTAAAGGCCTCTCCGGTGAGAGGCTTTTTTGTTTACATGGTGTTCAGTTAAAACCTTTGGTCAAGAATATCCTGCCAGACCGGCAGGGGATTTCGAAACCAGCCACGAATGCGTTCGCGCTGCCTCCACACCGTCAAACCGGCGATGCCTAGCAACAAGAGGCTGTAAACGCAAACGGTGACGGGGGCGCGGTAGAAGGTGCGTATTTCCAGTATATTGGTGATGACGCACACCCCAGCCGTACCGCTAACTATCCAGCTTACCGCTGCGAACACCCTGGGCCCCAAAGGTTTAGCCGCCATCACAAGCATCGCAGCAAAGGGGGCGAGGGCGAACATGTCGTAATCCATGAGGCGTGGATTGAGCAGTTGTGCCGCGCCCAGGCCGAAAAATATGCGTTCATCGGTCGTCAGACCGCTCCATTCTGCCAGAACCAGCGCGCCTGAGGTCATAAGGACGGCAAATACCCCGAAGCCCGCCAGCGCAACGAGCGAGGCAGTATCTAGGCCGAGCGCCGTTGTTGCTGCGAAGAAGCCTATGCCCGGTTGTTGAAGAATGACGATGGTGTCAAGCGTCCGATGCCAGTCTGGGCCGAAGGGCCCCGCCATCAACAGCAGCGCCACCAGAGCCGCGATGCCAGCGGAAGCGGCGAGCATGAAGCTGCGTACCCTGGCCACTATCGGCCTGTGTTCGAGCAGCAGTACGACCAGATACGTCAGAAAGGTCGGCTTTACGAGTCCGCCCAGAATGACAACCGCGATGAACGGCAGACGTGAGCGCTTGATCTGGAAAGCAGCCAGTATGGCCATGGCATGCATGACCAAACCAATGTTCCCGCACGAGATGACGCTGCCCACCATCGCTGCCAGGGGCATCAGGCGAAAATGCCACGGCGCCGCAGTCATGGGTTTACAGACGGCGTACCAGGCCAGGAAAATGATGACGGGCAGGTATAGGATCGCGAAGACCCAGCGCGTGCCGATCAGGCCTAAAGCCTGTTCGACGGGGGCGAATGCGTGCGCGATTTGGGGGGCATAGACGAAAGTGGTAGGATGTATGCCGGCGCAAGTCGGATTGAGGCTGTACGGTGATTGCCCTAGTCGGATCGTGTGAGCCGCGCAAAGTAGGGCATCGAAGTCTCCCAGCCACAATCGGCGCTTTGCCAGCCGACTAATGATGTTACCTAGGATGGGTATCAGGAAAAAGAGGACGAAAATCAAGCGATTGCTTGGCTTGGAAGTGAAGCGCTGGAACCAGGTGAGGGCGTCCATCCTATTCTCCCGGAAGGCTGGCTTTGCGTGATGCCGGATGCAGCCATACAGGTTTCAGGCGGAGCAGAAATGGCGCAGCCAAATAGCCGCCCGACCAAAGCAGGTAGAGGCTGAACCCGAACAGGGCGACGGGCACGCTGTATGCCCCCAGTCCCGTCAAGGCGCCAGCCAGGGCGACACTACACAGGGCCAGGAGTATGCTGTCCCCCTGTTCGTGGAGGGGCGTCATCAGGCCGCGCATGCGTTGTGCCGCCACCCAAAGGCCCGGTCCGAGGAGAAAGACATCCTGGCTCATGATACGGGGGATGAGAAGCACAGCCAGGCTCAGGCCTAGCCATATGCGCTCCTGGCGGGACAATTGCAGGCGTTCGGATAGAGCCAAACCACTCAGCGCCAGCGTAGCGGCGTAAATCATGTAGACTATCTTTGCGCCCGGTCCGTTCGAATCGAGGCCGATCAGACCGACCCAGCCGAAGAAGCCGTATCCCGGCGTGACGTCGTAGACAAAATGCGACAGCAGCGCGTACCACTGCCGCGCCAAGTCGCCGCCAGTGAGCATGAAGGTGAGCATGGGTAAGATGCCCAGCCCTACGCCGATCGCCATCAATCGTAGCCGGCGGAGAGCAGGCAGGTCGACGATAAGGATAACGACCAGATAGGTCAGGAAGACAGGCTTGACCCACGATGCGACCACGATCGCGGCGACGAAAAGCCAGGGGGTAATCTCCAACGCGAGGGCGGCCACCAAGACCCCGGCGTGCAGGATGACAGCGATATTCCCCCACATGACTGCGCTGCCGCTGATAAAGACCGCAAATGGCAGACGGGACATCCATGCCCCGGGTGTTCGCCTGGCCAGGAAGGGAACGAAAAACAGCGTTGCGATGGCGGCGAGATAAACAAGCAGGTACAGGCAGAAAAATCCACGTTCGGTCAGAAGGGTTTCGAAAAATGCCGCGGCGTGGGCGACGGCGGGAATGTAAACGAAACTGGATGGGCGCATGCCTGCGCATTGCAGATCAAGCGTATAAAACGGCGCTTTCTCGATAACTTTTAAACCCGCGCAGGCGACGGCTTGATAATCGCCAAACCAGTACTTCGACCGGCAGATCTTGGCGGCTATGCCCAAAATCAGTGGCAAAAGGAAAAGAAACGGCAGCCAGTGAAATGAAGCGGTTGGCTGGCTCCCACGCGAAGCTGGGAAGATGGGCAGGCAGAGTTTGGCCATTGTATTCTGTATGCTAAACGGATAATGAGCGTGATGAATCCGGCATAACGATCCCGGGGGGCGTTAGTTTGACCCGTATGTTTCAGGGTTGATTTACGGCGGCGGGGCGGCCACCTCATATTTGCTAGCCTCGTTACCAAGTCCTCCGTCATCGGTGCTGGATATGGTTTTGCGGCAAGGCGACGGCCTGGCCGCGTGCGCCCTGGGAGTTTCTTTTGACCTATATCGAGCCCGTCCCCGCCAGTGCTGGCCCCCAGCCCGAACTCAGCCTGATCATCTGCACCCTGAACGAAGGCGCTGCGATTCGTTCGGTCATCGAGGAAGTGTCCGACACGCTGAAGCACATCAGTCACGAGATCATCGTGGTCGATGATAATTCGGCGGACAATACGGCGGCTGAAGTGCTCGAACTGGCGAAGACGCGCCCAAACGTGCGTTTGCACGTCCGCGTCAATGAACGCGGCCTATCCTCGGCCGCTATCAAGGGTTGGGACATCGCCCACGGCCGTTTTCTGGGCGTCATGGACGGCGACGGTCAGCATGATCCCGACGCGATTCGGCAATTGGCCGAAATGATTCTCAAGGGCGACAAGGATCTGGTCTGCGCGTCGCGCTATATCGGCCAGACCGAAACGGGCTTAAGTTTTTTCCGCGATCTAGGCTCCAAGGCCGCGACCTGGGCGACCGGCCTGGTGCTGAAGGTGCCTTTGTCCGATCCGATGAGCGGCTGTTTCATGATGACGCGCGACTATTATATGTCTGCGCGCCCGAAGCTGACCGGCATTGGTTTCAAGATTTTGCTCGACGTGGCGGCGTCTTCGCCGATCAAGCCGCGCTTTGGTGAAGTCAAGGCGGCGCTTCGCCAACGTCAGGGCGGCCAATCCAAGCTTGACGTGCGGGTCGTGCTGGATCTGGGCGCGTTGCTGATCGAAAAGGCAACCGGGGGCGTCATGAACGCGCGATTTGTCCTGTTCGCGGGCGTCGGCGTGACCGGTGTCTTTGTCTATGCCGCGGTGCTTTTTATTGTCCATAAGCTTTTGTATGGCGCGGCTCAGCAGCCCATGTACCGCTTTCAGTACCGGTATGACGATATCATCAGCTATAGCCTGGCCATTTGGCTCTCCATGACCTGGAACTTCTTCGTCAATAACCTGATCACCTTCCGCGACAAACGATTGAAAGGTCTGGCGCTGATTACCGGGCTGATTGGCTTTTATTTCGCCTGTTCGATCGGAGCGATTATCAGTCTGGCGCTATCCCTCTTCATGAAGGACCATTTGCATATCCATTATTTGGTGGCGGGCATCACGGCCGCTTTGTTGAGCAGCGTGTGGAACTATTGGGCGTCGACGCTGCTGTCGTGGCGCAACAAGAAGCCTGCGCCGGGCGCCTGACAGGCCCACCGATATAGGAGACGCAAAAACGCCCGGGCAGGGGGAGTGCCCGGGCGTTTTCCTTATCGTGGTAGCTGGTTTACCAACGATCATCGCGATAGCGGTCGTCACGGCGATCATGACGGTCATCGCGTCGATCATGCCTGTCGTCGCGACGGTCCCAACGATCGTCCCGGCGATCCCAACGATCATCACGACGGTCCCAACGGTCGTCACGGCGATCCCAGCGATCGTCATAGCGGTTGTCGTATCGATCATTGTAGGCATAGCGTCCGTCACAGGCCTTGCTGTTGTTCTTGGCAATCGAGGAGCCGACCGCAGCGCCGACGACGGCACCTAGCACCGTACCAGCGCCCTTGTTGCGCGTATTCGCCGCGCTACCGCCGATCAGTCCACCGGCGACGGCGCCAAGCACCGCACCATCCGTCTTTTTGTCGCTGCATTGCCCGGCGGCCGCGATGCCGGGCAAGGCCAGCCCGACCAGGGCGGCCGAAACCAGGGCGGAAACAATCATTTTCTTCGTATTGGACATCTGTGTCATGTGCTTTGTCTCCCGAGCATTGGCGTCATCACCTCTGCTGATGTCTCCACCATAACGGGCGTAATATGAACGAGACTTGATAAGTTCGTTCATCTCCGTTCATCCTGAAGAACGGCGTTAGTGAAATGAAAAAAGCCCCTGGTTTTCACCAGGGGCTACGTCTTCTATATTCTCATATTACCAGCGATCGTGGCGATAATGGTGGTAATCTCGGCGGTCGTAATAACGGTCGCGATATTCGCGGCGCTCCACGTAATAATATTCCCTCGGTTCGACATAGACTTGCGTGCGGTATCCGGAATCATAATACCGGTTGTCTGGGTAATAACCGTCGTCGCGGTAATATCCACTACTGCGATAATAGTCGTCATTGCGATAACGGCTGTCGCGGTAGCGGCCATCATTATAGCATTGATTGTTATTGTTATCTATCGAGGCGCCAACGACAGCCCCCAGAACGGCGCCAGCGGCTGTACCGCCGCCGCGGTCGTGGCGTCCGGACGCCGCGTTGCCAATGGCTGCGCCGGCGATAGCCCCGACAATGGCCCCGTCCGCATTACTGTCGCGGTAGCAGCTCGCAGAGGCCGGAACGGCGATCGCCGCAGTTGCCGTCAAGGCGACGGCGGACATGATAATCTTATGCGAAAGCTTGATCATAATAAGTCTCCTTCACTGAGACGGCCAGTTGGAGAGAAGGCGAACTGCACCGTTTGTGACGCGTATAATAGAGGCGGCAAGATGAATGGGGTTTGAGCGGTCCGTTCATCTTCGTTCAGGTCAGAAGATTAACCGTTTAAGCTTGCAATTTTGAATGCCTTTTTAAGCCGCGAGCGTAAGCGTCGCGTAAACCTCAATACCGTTGATAGCTATAGGTGCTGTATCGCGGATTATAGGCTCGGTCATAGGAATAGCCGCGATTATAATCGTAGGTGGCCCCGCGATAGATCTGCCGGTATTCGTGCTCACCCCACGAATTGTAGACGCGGTAATAGGACCCGCGCGTGCATCCACAGCCCCGATCGTACCAACTGCGCCAGCGATAACCTCTCGGGGGCGTATGCAAGACGCCATCGCGCCAGCCATCCTGTTCACGGGCGCGACGATCCTGCGCCGGTTGGCCGTCATAGCGATAATATTCGTTGTCGAGATAGTCATAGCCCAAATCCCGACCGGCATACGGAACCCCGGCCTCGTTTATATAGTCCGGACTGTTGTAATAGGCGTCATCATCATCGCCATCGACGGGCGGCACATTGTAACTGTCAGTGTAGCTATCCGCCTCGTAATTCGTGTCGTCATAAGCTTGAGCCAGTGCCGCGCAAGGAAGCACCATCAGTGTGCCCAAGGCCAGAATGCCGAGGAGGACAGAGCGATGAAGATTTTGCTGAACCGGGGCCGGATAGGAACGTGGCATATCTTAACCTCCGAAGACGAGTGTGTATGTTAACTATATCACCTGTAGCAAAAAATGTCCTGATGCGGATTTTGGCTAGGTTACGCAAAATATCGGTAAAAAAGCGACTGATTTACGGCTAATGGGTCTTTCACCTTGCATTTTGGCCGGTGTCGTTTAAGCGGGCGTCTCTTTCAAAAGGTCGGATATGGCGGATTTCGAAGCGCTTATAAACAAGGTCGGCTTCCAAGGCGACGGGCTGACGACGGGTGGGCTCGTCGTGCCACTTACGTTGGCTGGTGAGCGCGTGACCGTGCGTCAAGGCAAGGAGCGGCTTGAACTGGTGGAGGTAATCGAGGCCAGCCCGGATCGTGTCGTTCCGCCCTGTAGTCACTTTACCGCGTGCGGCGGCTGCGCCCTGCAACACTGGCGCCTGCCCGCCTACAGCGAATGGAAGCGAGAGACCGTCGTCGCAACGATGAAACATGCGGGATTCGACGTGGACGTCGCGCCCATCCTCACTACGCCTCCCGCCAGTCGTCGTCGTGTCGGGCTGCATGCCCGTAAGCTTGGCAAGCAGATCGAATTGGGGTTCAAGGCGCGCAAGTCGTGGAATCTGGTTGCGATCCGTGAATGTCCTATTTCCGACCCGGCAATCGTTGCTGCCTTGCCGCAATTGAAAAAATTGGCAGGCTACCTTTTCGAACACCCGAAATCGGCGCCGATCCTTCATATTACGGCGTCCCTAACCGGGCTCGATATCGATATTTCCGGTGTTGAGCGCAACAAGTCCGGCGGATTGTCGGCCGATGCACGCATGAATATCGCCATGGATGCGGCTGAAGCCAACTTCGCCCGTGTCACCATGGGAGACGACATGCTGTACATGGCGCGCACCCCTGTGGTCCGGTTCGGCAAGGCGCGGGTCGGGTTGCCGATAGGCCCGTTTTTGCAGGCCAGTCAGCCGTCGGAAACTGACATGGTGCGCCTCGTCATGGAGGGTATCGGTTCGGCAAAGCGTGTCGCCGATCTGTTTTGTGGGGCGGGCACCTTCACCTTTCCGTTGGCGGAGCAGGCGGTTGTGTATGCCGCCGATGGTGCCGCGCCGGCTGTTGCCGCGCTGAAGACCGCCATCGCCACGGCACCGGGTCTGAAAACCATAACCGCGGAAGCACGTGACCTGTTTCGCAGGCCGCTTTTGGCGGAAGAGATGAAAGAACTGGATGCTGTTGTCTTCGACCCGCCGCGTGCCGGAGCCGAGGCGCAAAGCATGGAAATTGCTCGCTCTTCTGTGCCGCGTGTCGTCGCCGTTAGCTGTAATCCGGCCACCTTTGTGCGCGATGCCAAAATCCTGATAGCCGCTGGTTTTTCGCTGGACAGGGTAACGCCAATCGATCAGTTCTTGTGGTCAAGCCATGTTGAGTTGATAGGGGTGTTTTCGCGTTGATTTCCGTTGTCATGCCCACCCTCAACGACGAAGACCACTTGGCGCGGACCTTGTCCGCCTTGGTGCCGGGTGTGGTCGAGGGATTGATCAAGGAAGTGGTCATCGTCGACGGCGGATCGGACGACGCGACCCTGGAGATTGCCGATTCCACGGGCTGCCATATTATCAAAACGGACCACGAACGCGGATTGCAACTGTGGCAGGGGTGCCGGGCGGCACGCGGCGACTGGTTGCTTATTTTGCATGCCGATTCGCATCTGGGCGAAGGCTGGATGGATCAGGTGCAGGCCCATATCAAGAATTATCCGCTCCAGGCGGGATACTTCCACCTGCGTTTTGATGATCCGTCCTGGCTGGTTGGCTTCTGGGCCGAAATGCTGGCAGTGCGTGCACGCTGGCTGGCCATGCCGAGTGGGGACCACGGCCTGCTGTTATCGCGGGCCCTGTATGACAGTGCCGGCGGATACAAGGATCAGGCCGCCTTTGAGGATGTCGCACTCTCCATGGCCCTGGGGCGGGCGCGGCTTCGTCCCATGGCGGCGTCCCTCACCACCAGCGCAAAGCGGTTCCACGCGCGCGGCTGGTCTCTGAGAGTCATGGTAAAGGCCTTCCGCTTTATCGCCTATTTGTTGGGGGTGCCGCCCAAGCCGCCGACAAAAAAGAAGGGGTAAGTCAGGCCGCTATTTGTCGGCCAGTGCGACTTCAGACGCGGGAGCAGGGGAATCCGCCGTCAAGTCCACGATACGCGCATCGTTGGCAGCCAAGGCGAGCGTCTTGCTGTCCTTGCCCATGATCTGGCGGTAAATCCAATAGTTGGCGACAACTTCCTCGACGTACTGACGGGTCTGCGCCACCGGAATGGATTCCATCACCAATAGAGAATCGGCTTCGTTGCCCAGCGAGTCGACGGCATCCTTTACGGGACGAGCGCCGGCATTATAGGCCGCTATGGTTCGCAGCAGATCGCCGCTGATGATCGAAGACCCTTGCAGGCGCATGATGTAGTTTTGACCGACATGCAGGTTGACGGCCGGTTTCAGAAGCTGCTTCGGCTTACTGTTGAAGCTATTGTCACCTTCGATCAGGGCGGCTGTGGCCGGCATGAGTTGCATGAGTCCGTAGGCGCCGGCGTAGGAATGAGCTTCGGCGTTGAACTTGCTTTCCTTGCGCGCGATTGCAAAGATTAGCGCCTTGTCGATGACGAATCCGCCGCGCGGCGAAATGTCGGGGAGGGGGTAAAGCGTGACGTCGAACAGGCGGTCCGTTGGTTTCAACTGCGTATAGGGTACGTGGGTGCGGGTGCCAAATGCCAGCCACTGATCACGTTCCGCGCCGCTAGCCGACGATTGGATCGCCGCCTGCAACTCATCCTTGGCATCCTCGGTGCGACCCACCTGGACCAGAGCATTGAGGCGTTGCGCACGCACATTGCCATTGGTCCAGGCGAAATCGCTCGTCAGACTGGCGGTCAAGGCGCTGCGCTGGTCGCGGCTGAAGGTGGGGGGCAGGCCTTTTTGTGCCAATCGTACGGCGGGTGTCACGCCAAGGCGTTGTTCCGCCAGAAGGCCGTAGAAGGTGAACGGGAAGCTGGCCGCCAGTTGCAGGAAGGTCTGGGCGTCATCGGTCCGACCCAGCTTCTGCGCGCATCGGGCCGCCCAATAGGCGCCGCTTGATTGTGTCCAGGCATTGGCGCTTGGATCTGAGCTGACAAACTTGAACTCAGCCAGGGCGTCATCATAGTGTTTGAGACGCCAACTGGCGAGGCCAGCGACCCAGTGATCGCCAATCTTGCGGCCGAGTTTGACGGCCTGATCAAGCTGGCCATTGTTATAGGCCGACCGCGCTGATTTTGGCGTCAGTGAGTCTTCTTCCGGAGTCAGGTCATCGCGGCTGTCAATTGGGCTGCTGGACGAGAAGGTGGTCAGGCTGGCGAGGGGAATACCCGTCCCCAAAGCGGCTGGCGCACCGGCCAAGCGCGGAAAGGCCGGATCCGGCGCACCTTCGGGCTTCTTGCGCTTGGCCAGGTTCCATACCTTCATCGCCTGCGGGTGGTCACCATAGGCCGCCAGCCAAGCCATCAATTCTTCATAGGTGGAGTTATAGCCGCGGCTGAAAAGCTTATGATACTGGGCGTAGCCCATCAGGCTGCGATCCGTGACCGTAGCCAGTTGCGCGTCGGCGCCGGCATAGTCGCCCTGGTCGATCAGGGTGAAGGCGGCTTGGTAAATCTGTGCGTCATTCGCCGCCAGAATGGTGTTCAGCGGTGTCGGCGCGACCGGTGTGCCCTGGCCCGCTACCAGATGGTAAGGCAAGGGTGCCGCGTTCATGACCGGCTGTGCGTCTGGCGTTGAAACACTCGTCGTGCTGCTGGCAAACGAGGCGCTTGCTGCGAGTACGGCAACCTTGCTGACGGGGACTGACGGTACCACTTTTGCTGTCGAAACCTTAGTTACCGGCTTCTCAGTGGATCTTTGAGACGTTTTACCGCGGCTTTTTTTCTCGGAAGAAACGTTATCGGCCAGTTCTGTCTTTTTACCCTTTTTTGTGGGCGCCGTTTCGTCATCCCCGTCGGAGGTCTTCTTCTTGGCCTTTGATGACCTCACTTCGGCCAGTTCAGTCTTCTTGCCCCTTTTTGTGGGCGCCGCTTCGGTATCTTCGTCGGAGGTTTTCTTTTTGGCTTTTGACGATTTCGCTTCGGCCAGTTCTGTCTTCTTGCCGGTCTTTACCGGTGCGTCCTCGCTATCGCTCTTGTTGCCCTTGTGGGGTGAGGCGGCGTCGGCTGTATCCGTCTTTTTGCTTTTTTTGCTGCTGCCCGCTTCGGCGGTTTCCTTCGCCTTGGACTTTTTGGCGACCGGTGCATCGTCGCTGTCGTCCGCCTTTGCCGTCTCTTTCGACTTGGCGGATTTGCTTGCCTTGGATGATTTGCTGTCGGCCGCTTCGCTTTTCTTGCTCTTGGCGGACTTTACGTCGTCGTCCGTATCCGTTGTCTTGGTGCTTTTCTTGCCAGCGTGCGTCTCGGCGGCTGTCTTCGCCGCTGCCGTCTTAGTGCTGGCCTTCTTGGTGCTGGCCTTCTTGGTGCTGGTATGGGCCGATGCCGGTTCCATGGTCGCATTTGCCGGTGTGTTCGCCATTAGGGCAAATGCCAGGGCGGTCAGGCTAAGCAGGGTTCGGGTAGGCGTCAAAACGGCTTCCTTGGTTACAAAGACGGACGCGACCAGGCCGGAAGTCTAGGGCGCCTGGCTCGCTTGACTGCCGTCAAGACAGTTAACGAGACTAATCAAAGATTAATTTTATGGCAAGACTTAACCCCTTGCCGCCTTACACCCATACAATGAACAGGGCCTGGAAATATGGCAAGCGAGGGTACCTTTTTGGGGTATAACAAAGTTTTGATGCGTGAGTTTGGTTCGCGATTTCAAAGCCCAGGCTTGATGACCAGGGTCAGCAAGTCCTTCCAGAACAATCCTTTGGCGTGCGGTTGGCGTAGCAGAAAGTTCGGTGGATAGCTGGCCATGACCGGTATCTTCTGCGTGTCGCCATAACTGAGAATTTGGCCGCGCAACTTGGCCAGGCTCTGATCCATGTCGAGGACGCACGACACGGCGGAGGCGCCGAGAAGCAAAATCGCCTTGGGCGAGGATAGCCGTATCAAGGCCTGCACGAAGGGGGCGTTCAGGCTAACGTCTTCGGCGGTGAGGGGCCTGCCACCGGCCGGTCGCCAGAAGACGCAGCCACTCAACAGGCTTTTTTCGAACACGCCGGCTGCTTTTAGCGCCTTGTCCATCATGTCGCCCGCCTTGCCAGCGAAGGCGATGCCGGCCGCGTCTTCTTCGGTATCGGGGCATTCGCCGATGACCAAAAGGTCCGGCGTCGGGTTTCCACGAAACTTCACTATGCCCTTACCGCCCTCGTGGCGCAAAGGCATGTGCTGAAAGGCGTCGAGTGCGGCATAAAGCTCGTCCAGCGTACGTGCCGCGCTCGCGCGTTGACGCGCTTCTTGCAGCATTGTCCCAAGGTCAATATGGGCAAGGCTTTGCGGTCTGAGCGGGCTGACATTGTGTCCTGCCTGCACAGGTGTAACGGGAATTTGCGCAGGTGCCGCAACGGCACGCTTAAATGCGTGTTTATTTTCCGACAGAGTCCGATTAATAGGCTCTGCTTCATAGGCGTCTTCCAGATCATGATCGATCAGAAAGCCAAGATAGCTTTCGATTTCCAATCTAAGATCATCTGAAGGGATCACGGGCAGGGGCCTGAAACGGAACGGGTCCGTCTCTCATAGAGGGAGCGGGGGCAAAGTTCAAAAACAAAATGGACGTCAAGTCCATGCAAGGAGTGTGTAGATGGCAGACAGCCAGGACGCGGTAATCGAACGTGAAGCCATGGAATACGATGTCGTCATCGTGGGCGGCGGTCCGGCTGGCTTGTCGGCAGCAATCCGGCTGAAGCAGCAGGCTCAGGCGACTGGCCGCGACATCAGTGTCGCCCTGCTGGAAAAAGGCTCGGAAATCGGCGCGCATATCCTTTCCGGCGCCGTGATTGATCCGTCTGGTCTGGCCAAGCTGTTTCCGGACTGGAAGGCTATGGGAGCACCGCTGGAAACCCCCGTGACGGAAGACAAGTTCATTTATCTCGGGCCGCAAGGCGCCATGGATATCTCCGTCCTGCCAAAACCCGGCTATATGAGCAATCACGGCTGCTATATCGCCAGCCTGGGCAATCTGTGCCGCTGGCTGTCCGAGCAGGCCGAGGCGCTGGGGGTCGAAATCTATCCCGGTATGGCGTGTTCGGAAGTGCTGTACGATGACGACAACGCGGTTGTTGGCGTGGTGGCCGGTGTTTTCGGCATTGCCCGCGACGGGCACCACAAGCCCGATTATCAGCCGGGTCTTGAACTGCGTGCCAAGTACACCCTGTTCGCCGAGGGCGCGCGGGGCTCGCTGTCTCAACTGGTCATACGTAAATATGAACTCGACGCGAAAAGCGATGTCCAGAAATATGGCATCGGCCTGAAGGAATTGTGGAAGATCAAACCGGAAAAGTTCAAGCCGGGCTTTGTTCAGCATACCCTAGGCTGGCCGTTGGACGATAAGACGGGCGGCGGGTCATTCCTGTACCATTTCGGCGATCATTATGTGTCGGTCGGCTTCGTGGTACACCTGAACTACGAAAACCCCTATCTGTCGCCCTATGACGAGTTCCAGCGCTTCAAGCAGCATCCGCAGGTCCGCGACATGCTGGAGGGCGGCGAGCGTGTGTCCTACGGCGCGCGCGTCATCAACGAGGGCGGCTATCAGTCCGTACCGCGCCTAGTCTTCCCGGGCGGCGCCCTGATTGGATGTTCGGCAGGATTCGTCAACGTGCCGCGCATCAAAGGTAGCCACAACGCCATGAAAACGGCCATCCTGGCTGCTGACGCCGTAGTAAAGGCGTTGAGCCAGGCCGATGCGCCGCGCGTGCTGGAGAGCTATCAATCGGCTTATGTACATTCCGACGTCGCCAAGGAATTGAAGCTCGTGCGCAACGTCAAGCCGATCCTGACACGGTTCGGCACCAATCTCGGCACACTGATCAGCGGTGTTGAAATGATGCTGACCAACATGTTGGGCGGCATATCTATTTTCGGTACGATGTACCACAAAAAGAGCGATGCGCATTCACTCAAGCCGGCGGCCCAGTTCAAGCCCATCGCCTATCCCAAACCCGACGGTGTGATTTCGTTCGATAAGTTGTCCTCGGTGTTCATCTCTTCCACTAATCATGAGGAAGACCAGCCGGTTCACCTTAAGTTGAAGGACCCGCATATCCCCATCGACATCAACCTGCCGAAATATGCCGAACCGGCTCAGCGTTATTGTCCGGCCGGCGTGTATGAGATTGTCGGACAGGACGTGGGCAAGCCGCGGTTACAGATTAACGCCCAGAACTGCGTGCACTGCAAGACGTGCGACATCAAGGACCCGACCAATAATATCGTCTGGGTGACCCCCGAAGGCGGCGGCGGACCCAACTATCCGAACATGTAGGTTTCAACCTGCGGATTTGTGACATAAACTTTTATGTTACGCATTTTAGCCCTATATGTTTGTTATAGGGATTGAGATGTTTCTTCGAGCAGGTCGTAACGTGAAAAAGAGTTTGGTGCTGAATTCAGGTCTGAGCCTCATGGCCTTGACCGCGTCGCTGGCAATGGCCGGGCCCGTATGGGCCAAGGCAAAGACAGCGCCCGTCGCGACTCAGCCGCGCGTTATCTATGCCGATGTCACGCAGGAACTGCATCCCTATCCGTCACCCTATGCACGATATCTGGTGGGGCGTGTCGCTATGGCCAGCGGCGATTTCCGCACGGCCGCTCAGGCTATGAGCGATGCGACAATGGCGGATCCTCAAGATGCCGATTTGCGCGAAAAAGCGTTTCTGATCAGTTTATTGGGCGGAGAGGTTGACCGTTCGGCCGAAATGGCCAAAACGATGAAACCCGCCAGCGACACCAGCGAGATGATGATCGATCTGCTTGGCGTCGTAACAGCGGTCAAGACGAGCAAGAATGCCGATGCCCTGAAGCATGTCGATGCGCTCCTTAAGCTAAAGCCTGGCGACCGTAACGGCGTGTTGTTGCGCCCATATATCCTGGCCCTGAACGGCAAGTGGAAAGACGCACTGGATGGCTCCAAGGACGCGGCGCTGGAAAGTAACGATCGCGACCGTCTGCTATCCTATCTCGTCAAGTCAAATCGGGCGCGACTCAATGAAATCCGGGGTAAGCCGGCGGACGCGGAATCGCTGTACGTGTCCTTGTATCAGCCTGGCGCAGCCAGTTTCATCTTCGGCCCGGATTATGCCGGTTTCCTGGAACGTCAGGGACGTAAGGATGAGGCAAAGGCAATCTGGCAAAATATCGCCAGCCAGACCAATGACGTGGTGGCGATAAAGGCGTTGAAGCGGATCGATTCGCCCGACTATAAGGCGCCGCCCTTGCCGGACCTGAAAGAAGGCATCTCCAACGCGCTTTTTGTATCCGCGACCCTGTCTGCCAGCGAACATGACAATGAATTCGCGCTGGCAAACCTGAATCTGTCACGCTATCTGGACAACGGTTCGGATCGAGAAAGCATTTTTCTCGGCCAACTTCTGCAGGAGTTGAAGGATAACGACGCCGCAGAAGCCGCCTGGGCCAGTGTGCCGGTGACGTCTCCGTTTTACACCGAGGCCACCTTGCGCCGGGTTTGGGTCATGCGCGGCGATGATAAACTGGATCAGGCTCTGGCACTGGTCGATCAAGCCCTGGCTCGCGATCCGGACAATTTGAGCCTGATCATTGAAAAGACCGGCATTCTGCATAGCCAGGAAAAAGACACCGATGCACTGGCATTGATGAATGGCCGTATACAGCGGGTCGGCGACACGGACTTTGGCTGGCAGGCCTGGTACATGCAGGCCATTGTCTATGACAGTCTCAATCGCTGGACCGACGCCGAGGCCGCCATTAAAAAGGCCCAGGCGATAAATGGCAAGCAGCCGGAAATCCTCAATTTCCTTGGCTATGGCTGGATCAGCCGCGGTATAAATATTCAGGCGGGCATGGACCTGGTTCGTGAGGCGATCAAGGTCAACCCGAAGTCTGGTGCCGTCGTTGATTCGCTGGGTTGGGGGTATTACAAACTTGGTGAATACGAACAGGCGTTGAATTTTGTTGAGCAGGCCGTGCAAATGGAACCGGCCGATCCTGAAATCAATGAACATCTGGGCGATGTGTACAAGGCTTTGGGCCGCAATGCCGAGGCGGGGTATGAGTGGCAGCGAGTGCTGACGCTGAAAACCACGGACCGGCAGGCGGCAGCCGTGCGCAAGAAGATCGATGACAACGTGGCGTCTCAGAAGATCGCGGTAGGCAAGCCCGCGCCCGTCGCGACCAAGACGGCACTTAACGACGACCATAAGCCAAAGCCGTGAGATCAGGCACTGCCCGGACCTTGGCGCCCGCCAAGGTCAATCTCTATCTGCATGTTGCCGCTCCGGACTCGCGTGGGTATCACCCATTGCAGAGTTTGGTGGTTTTCGCCGATTTTGGCGATGAAGTTGCACTTTTGGACGCCAATTCAACGGGTTCTATTGATCCGTTCAAAGCGCCTCTCAACATAGACGGCCCCTTTGGCGCAGGCCTCGGTGCGGGCGAAGACAATCTGGTCATGAAAGCGGTGAGGCGGTTCGAAGCGGCTTGCGGCATCATGATCGACCGGCATATCCACCTGACAAAGACCTTGCCTATCGCTTCCGGAATTGGCGGTGGCAGCGCCGATGCGGGCGCTGTGCTTCAGCTTTTGCGCAAGACCTATGCGCCCGATATGAGCGATGCGGCGTTGGCGGCCATTGCGGGCGGGATTGGTGCCGATGGCATCATGTGCCTATGGAGCCGATCGTCTTTTGCTGAAGGCTATGGCGAGGTGTTAACGCCGGTCGATGTGCCCTCGGTGCCGGCTGTGCTGATCAATCCGCTTGTAGAATGTTCTACGGCGCGTGTTTACGGCGGGTACGATGCGCTGGGCGCGTTCGGTGAGATCGATGCCATGCGGAGCTTTGGTAAACTATCAACCATTGATCATCTCGTCACCGCTCTGTCACGGACGCGCAACGATCTGCAACGGCCAGCGATTCAATTACAGCCGGTCATTGCCGACGTGTTAACTGTGCTGGAAGCGCAGCCGCAGACCCTATTTGCCCGCATGTCGGGATCTGGGGCGACCTGTTTTGCCCTGTGTCGAACGGCGGCCGAAGCGGAGGCTTTAAGCGTGATTCTGCGGGACGTGTATCCGGCGGCTTGGGTGCGGTCGTGCCGACTGGGATGAGGCATCCGGCCGCTTGCTGCGCATAGCCATCTCGACCTTATTTTCCGGATCGTTGAGCAGTTTTTGATAGGCTTTTGAATCGACCGGATAAATAGCGATTTTACCCGAACCGTTATAATGGGCGCCGAAGCCGTGCGTCTTGGTCAATGGTGACGCGCGCATGCAGGGATGCCCCTTCGAGAAAAAGGCGTCGCGATGCTGGTCGCGGTCTTGGTCGGGAATGTTGTTGCGGCGACACCAAATTTCGAAATTAAAGGCATCGAGGTCGTATTCGTAAGGGTGTTCGCTCAACAGATCATAATGCATACGGGCCACGCTGGGCTTGCCGTCCTTGATCTTCGGAATTAGGCCCATGACGGCTTGGCTGTCATCGGCAATGCGGATGAATGTATTGGTAATCTTCATGGGGCACCCCGCAATACTTTGTCTTTATGGACAAGGGTTTAGCCGCGGATCGCATAAAAAGACTATACGAATTCATTCGGCTGGCGGGATTGAGAATACGCGCTTTTTGCTGAGAATCCAGCACAGGATAAGGCACGGAACCCCGATGGCTGCCGTGGCCATGAAGAAGGTCGAATAGGCATTGAAAAGGCCCAGATGTTGCGTGAGGGCGTCAACCGCCAGGCCGGTGAAGCCTTTCAGGAATTTGCCAGTCAGGGCAGCGACCGAATACATCAGTGCATAGTGGGTCAGGGTGTGGTCGCGTCCGGTCATTCGGGTCATGAAGGCGACCAGAGCCGTTTCCGCTATGCCATTGGAAAAATTGTCGGCCAGCAGGGTAAAGGCAAATACCCGCAGATCACCATGCGCGATCGACATCCATGAAAAGCAGAGATTTGATACCGGGCCGATCAGGGCGCCGAGGATGAATGTGCGTTTCAGGCCGAAGATCAGCAGGCAGCCGCCACCGGCCGCGATACCGATCAGCGACGCCCAAAGCCCTATGCCGGCCCGCATAGCCGCTATGGCGTCGGGATCCAGTCCTGTATCGACGTACATAGTGCCGGCCAGAATAGTCAGGTAGTCGGGCAGGCGATACAGGGCCAGCGTCAGGAGGATTAATCCGGCTGTATTTTTATGCTCTTGAAAAAAGCTAGTGAACGGATCGACGACCAATTCACGGAACGACCGGACGTCGTGGCTTTTCTGCTCCGCTTCGGTGCGATGTGCCAGCAGGGCCGCGACCAGGCCGATGCCAAGGAGGCAGGCGATCACGGTATAGGAAAGTGGCCAGCCGATGCGCTTGGACAGCACTAGGATCAGCGAGTCGGTCACCAATATGCCGGCGCGGAAGCCGTAGGCGTACAGGCTGGGGTTCAAGGCCTGCTCGGCGTCGTTTCGGGTCTGTTCGACGCGCCACGCGTCAACGGCGATTTCCTGGGAGGCGGCGCTGAAGGCGACGAACACGGCCGCCGCCAGGAAGGCGATCAGGTGGTGCGGACCGATAAGCGCCATGGCCACGAGGCCTGTCGCTATACCAGCTTGACTCAACACCATGTAGCTGCGTCGCTGGCCCAGCCAGCCGTAGAGGAGCGGGATGTGGACCTTGTCCATCCAGGGCGCCCAGGCGAACTTGAAACCGTAGAGCAGGCTGACCCATCCCGTAAAGGTGATCAACGTCAGTGAGATGTGCTCAGACCTTAACCAGAAACTTAGGGTACCGCCAACCAACAGAAAGGGCAGGGCGCAGGAAAAGCCCAAGGCCAGCAGCAGCCAGGACGAAGGCTGACGCAGGGCCGCAATCAGCGCATTCAAACGCGTTTTGAGCGTTGGTTTGGTATCTGCTGCTATCATTTGCGACAGGAAGTCAGATTCTTCCCCTTTCGGACAGTTTTTCTTTTTAAATCCGGGGTGTTTTGGCTTGCGGCCAACCGGGGTCCCCTCTATGTTCGCGCCAAATTTCCGCTATTTGCAGATGGTCATGTCTTCTGAACCGCTGTCCTTCCAGGACCTGATTCTTACCCTTCATAGTTACTGGTCCGAACAGGGCTGCGCGATTCTCCAGCCTTACGATGTTGAAGTCGGCGCCGGTACGCTGCATCCAGCGACGGTTCTGCGCGCGCTCGGCAAGAAACCGTGGAAGGCGGCCTATGTTCAGCCGTCACGCCGCCCGGTCGACGGTCGCTATGGTGAAAATCCGAACCGCCTCCAACACTATTATCAGTATCAGGTCATCCTGAAGCCCAATCCGGAAAATCTCCAGGCTCTGTATCTGGGGTCGCTGAAGGCCATCGGCCTCGATCCGCAACTTCACGATATCCGTTTCGTCGAAGACGACTGGGAAAATCCAACGGTCGGCGCCTGGGGGCTGGGCTGGGAAGTCTGGTGCGACGGCATGGAGGTGACGCAGTACACCTACTTCCAAGGGGTGGGCGGCATCGAGGTTGACGTGGTATCCGGCGAGCTGACCTATGGTCTGGAACGCCTGGCCATGTACGTCCAGAACGTCGATAACGTCTACGATTTGAAGTTCAACAAGGCTGGCGTTAAGTATGGCGACGTCTTCAAGGAGCAGGAGCGCCAGTTTTCCGCCTTCAATTTCGAAGCGTCGGATGTGGCAACGCTCAAGCGTCAGTTCGAGGATATGGAAATTCAGGTGAAACGCATTCTGGCAACACCGAATTCCCTTGGCTATCCCTTGGTTTTACCGGCCTATGATCATGTGCTCAAGGCGTCTCATCTCTTCAATCTGATGGATGCGCGTGGCGCGATCGCCGTTGCCGAACGTCAGTCCTATATCGGCCGTATTCGCGACCTCTGTAAGGCCTGCGCCACCGAGTGGGCGCGCCAAGAGGAGGCACGCTAATGGCTCAACTATTGATCGAACTTTTCTCCGAGGAAATTCCAGCTCGGATGCAATTGGGTGCTGCGCGTGATTTCGAACGCCTGTTCGGCGCGAAATTGACCGCGGCTGGCCTCAGCTTCGCTACGATCAAGGCCTATGTCGGTCCGCGCCGACTGGCGCTTCACGTTGAAGGTCTGCCGACGCAAACGGCGGCTGTCACCGAAGACGTCAAGGGGCCTAAGGAAAGTGCCCCGCCACAGGCAATGGAAGGCTTCCTGCGCAAGGTCGGCCTGACACAGGACAAGCTTAAGCTCGAAAACGGCATCTGGATGGCGCGCATCGAAAAGCCGGGCGTGAAAACGGCCGATGTGCTGGGTGAGATGCTGCGCGACGTTATTCTCGCCTTCCCATGGCCCAAATCCATGCGGTCCGGTACCTCGACCTTCCGCTGGGTGCGTCCCTTGAAGCGCATTCTGTTCCTGTTTGACGGTCAGGTCATTCCCTTTGAGTTGGAAGGCCTTCGCGCCGCCAACCTGACCGAAGGCCATCGCTTCCTAGGTTCTGGGCAAGCTTTGCCGGTGACGGATTTTGACAGCTACAAGCGTGCCCTGGCCGACAATTCAGTTATTCTCGATCATGCCGACCGTCAGGCGATCATCCTGGACAAGGCCCGCGCCGTCTGTGCCGAAGCTGGCTGTGAACTGATTGAGGATCAAGGGTTGCTGGAAGAGGTCGCAGGCCTCAACGAGTTCCCTGTGCCGCTGCTCGGTGACATGGATCCGCAATTTTTGACCCTGCCGCCTGAAGTCATCAAGACCTCGATGCGCACGCACCAGAAGTACTTCGCCGTTCGCGACGCTGGTGGCAAGATGGCGGCGAAGTTCGTCATCACCGCGAATATGCAGGCCAGCGATGGCGGTGCCGAAATCAAGCGCGGCAATGCCAAGGTGTTGTCAGCGCGCCTGTCGGATGGTGTCTTCTTCTGGAAGGAAGACAATCGCGCCGGCAATTTCGATCAATGGTTGACAAAGTTGAAGGGAGTTACCTTCCACGCTAAGCTCGGCACGATGGCGCAGCGCGTTGCCCGTATCGTAGCCTTGGCCCACGACATGGCGCCATTGTTGGGCGCCAATGCGAATACAGCAGCCGAAGCGGCCCGTCTGGCCAAGGCGGACCTGGCGTCTCATATGGTCGGTGAATTTCCGGAGCTTCAGGGCGTGATGGGCGGGTATTATGCCGATGCCGCCATGCTCGATCCGGCAATCGCCGATGCGATCCGTCAGCATTACAAGCCGCAGGGACCGTCCGACTCCCTGCCGGACAGCGCAGTCAGCGCGGCCGTCGCCTTGGCGGACAAACTGGACACCCTCATCGGCTTTTTCGCCATTAACGAAAAACCGACGGGATCGAAGGATCCGTTCGCCCTGCGCCGGTCGGCCCTTGGCATCCTGCGCATTCTGCGCCATTTCAATGTCCGCGTTAGCCTGGCTGATCTCGCGGCCAACTGGTATCGCACCTTGCTGATCTATGCGGGTGAGGGCCGGTCTGTTTACGTCGATACCGAAAACTGGCGTGGTTCGGCGGGGCCGCGCTGGGCCGAAGGTCACACCGAAGTCTACAAGACCTATCTCGAGGAGTTTTCGCAAGGCTTGCTGGAAAGCCCGGTTTGGGTCCGTCCGACCGATCGCGACTATGATCTCGATCTGATGTATGAACATGTCCCAAATGTGCCTGAAGTGACGGATGCGGTTCTGGCATTCCGTAGCTATGCCGAGGTTGGGGCGGAGTTCGAGGACTTTATGGCCGATCGCCTGCGCGTCCAGCTTAAGGACGACGGTGTCCGGTTCGATGTCATCGAAGCTGTATTTGCGTTGAAGGACGGAGACGTTGTGCGTCTGACCCGTAAGATCGAGGCGCTGGAAACTGTTTTGAAGACGCCGAAGGGCGACGATTTGCTGGCGGCCCATAAGCGTGTGGCGAATATCTTGGCCGCCGAAGCCAAGAAGGGCGCGTTGCCGAAGGCCGAACCGCATGCCTTGCCGGGAGCGCCGGATGTCGAAATAGCCCTAATCAAGCAGATTAACGTAACCCGCCGTTCGGTCGACGCTGCCTTGGATCAGGAAAAATATATTGACGCTTTGCAGGAAATTGCTGCAATGCGGCAAGGTGTGGATGCGTTTCTTGAGGGCGTTCTGGTTAATGCGGAGGATGCGGCTATCCGCAACAACCGTTTGGCCATACTGAGAGCTGTGTGTGATTTATCGGGCGAGATTGCTGATCTCAGCAAAATAGCCTGATCGCTTTTTTACTATAATACGGGAAAACAATGAGTTTCCCGAAACACCTCGCGTAAAATAACAAGTAAATGCTTTAAAATGAAAAGGGAAAGTTCATGTCGAAGCACTGGGTATACGCCTTCAAGGCCGGAAAGGCCGATGGCAACGCCTCAATGAAGGCGCTTCTGGGCGGCAAGGGGGCCAATTTGGCCGAAATGTCCGCTCTCAACCTGCCGGTTCCGGCCGGTTTCACGATCACCACGGAAGCCTGCGTCCACTATTTCAAAAACGACTCCTCCCTGCCGGATGGCCTGGTGGACGAAGTGGAGCGCGCCTTGGCCGAACTGGAACAATCGACGGGCAAGGGATTTGGCCAGGTGGCGAATCCGCTGCTGGTTTCGGTTCGCTCCGGCGCTCGCGCCTCGATGCCGGGCATGATGGACACGGTTCTCAACCTTGGGCTCAATGACGAGACCGTCGAAGGCCTGGCGACCCTGACCGGGGATCGCCGTTTCGCCCTCGATTGCTACCGTCGTTTCATCACCATGTATTCGAATGTGGTCTTGGGTGTCAGCCACCACAGCTTTGAAGACATTCTGGACGATCACAAGGATCGCCTGGGCGTCAGTGTCGACACCGATATCGCCGCCAAGGACTGGGAACGGATCATCAAGGACTACAAGGACATGGTCCGCTCCGAACTGGGGCATGACTTCCCGCAGGAGCCGAAGGATCAGCTCTGGGGCGCCGTAAAGGCGGTCTTCGGGTCTTGGATGAACGACCGCGCCAAGTTTTATCGCAAGATGCACGACATCCCTGAAGACTGGGGTACGGCTGTCAATATCCAGTCGATGGTGTTCGGCAATATGGGCGAAACCTCTGCGACCGGCGTTGCCTTTACTCGCAACCCGTCTACGGGCGACGGAGAGCTGTACGGCGAATTCCTGCTGAATGCGCAAGGCGAAGATGTGGTCGCCGGCATTCGCACCCCCCAGGCCCTGACCAAGAAGGCCCGTGAGGATATGGGCGAGCGCGCCTTGTCGATGGAAGAATCCCTTCCGGAAGTCTTCAATCAGTTCAAGACGACGGTCGATACGCTGGAAAACCACTATCGCGATGTCCAGGACGTGGAATTCACGGTCGAGCAGGGCAAGCTGTACATGCTTCAGACCCGCAACGCCAAGCGCACCTCCAAGGCGGCGCTGAAAATCGCCGTCGATATGGCGCGGGAAGGCCTGATCACGCCTCAGGAAGCGCTAATGCGCATTGATGCCTCCGCCCTCGATCAGCTTCTCCATCCGATGCTCGATCCGAAGGCCGAAAAAGTCGTCATCGCGCGCGGCTTGCCGGCCTCTCCGGGCGCCGCATCGGGCAAGATCGTTTTTACCGCCGATGACGCTGTGCGTTTCGCAGCCTCCGGCGAAGACGTTATTCTGGTACGTGACGAGACGTCGCCGGAAGATATTCACGGCATGCATGCCGCCAAGGCCATTGTTACGGCGCGCGGCGGCATGACCAGCCACGCGGCCGTCGTGGCCCGCGGCATGGGGCGTCCGTGCGTTTCGGGCGCCGGTGAAATGAGCATCTATACCGAGCGGGGCGAGTTCGTGTCGCGCGGTCAGACCTTCCGCCACGGCGAAATCATTACGCTCGATGGCTCGACCGGCGAGATCATGAAGGGCGCGATCCGGATGATCGAACCCGATTTCTCGGAAGACTTCCACCAGATCATGCGCTGGGCTGACGAGTTCAAGACGCTCGATATCCGCGCCAATGCCGAAACGCCTGCCGACGCCAAAACGGCGGTTGGGTTCGGTGCGCAGGGTATCGGTCTGTGCCGCACAGAGCATATGTTCTTCGATGATGAACGGATTTCGGCCGTGCGGGAAATGATCCTGGCTGATGACGAAGCCGGCCGCCGCAAGGCATTGGCCAAGATCCAGCCGATGCAGAAGTCGGATTTCGCCGAACTGCTGAAGATCATGGACGGGCTGCCCGTCACCATCCGCCTGCTTGACCCGCCGCTGCACGAATTCCTGCCGCATACGGCGGAGGACGTCAAAGCCGTTGCCGAAATGTCGGGTGTCGGTGAGGAAAAGCTGTACAAGCGCACCAAGGAGTTGAGCGAAACCAATCCTATGCTCGGTTGGCGCGGTTGCCGGCTGGGCGTAACCTTCCCGGAAATCTACGAGAGCCAATTGACCGCCATCTTCGAAGCGGCGGTTGAGGTGGCGGTAGCCGGTGGTAATCCTCAGCCTGAAATCATGCACCCGCTTGTCGCGACGCGTGAAGAAATGGCGTTTCTCGCGGCTATGACGCACAGGATCGCCGAGGAGGTCTTCGCGGCCAAGGGTCGTGAGGTCGCCTACAAGGTCGGCACCATGATCGAACTGCCGCGTGCCGCTCTTCTGGCCGACCGGCTGGCGGAGACGGCGGAGTTCTTCTCCTTCGGCACCAACGACCTGACGCAGACGACGTTTGGCATCAGCCGCGACGATTCAGGACGCTTCCTCAACCCCTATATCGAAAAGGGTATTTTCGAGAAGGACCCGTTCGTCAGCCTGGATCAGGATGGCGTTGGCGCCTTGATCAAGATCGCCGTTGAAAAGGGTAGGGCGCAACGTTCGGACATCAAGCTTGGCTTGTGCGGCGAACACGGCGGGGATCCGGCCTCGATCGCCTTCTGTCATGGCGTTGGCCTGGCCTATGTCTCCTGTTCGCCTTACCGCGTGCCGGTTGCGCGCTTGGCGGCGGCGCAGGCGGCAATTGCATCTGGCGAATAATTTCGCCGCTTTTGTCGTTACATTGAAAGCACAGTCGCGAGGGGGCAATTTATTTGTCCCCTCGCAGTTGTTTTGGCTGGTTGTCTATTGTTCGCGCACGCGATAAAACAGTTAACGCTGTTTGACCGAATTGATGTGTGGGGGTATCGATGTCAGCCAAGGCCGTCTGGGTCGCGGGTCTTTCCGGGTTCGCCGCATTGACTGCGGTCGGCCTTTATCAGGTATTGCCGACAATCGAAAACGAGCTTCAGGCCAGCGTCGATCACGCCCTTACGGTGCAGGGGCTGAAGGATGTCGATGCGACTGTGTCCGGCCAAACCGTCACCCTGACGGTCGCCAGCGATAGTGCTCAGGCTCAGGCGCAACTGGAAAAAGCCAGGAAAACGCTTACCGATGTCACTGTTCCAGGTGAACCGGTTCTGCCCGGCGGCGCGTTCGTCAACAGTCCAATCAGTGACATTCGCGTGGTAACCTCTCCCGCGCCCCAGCCGCAACTGGCGGCGGTCAGCTATTCCGCCTATCCTCAGGTGTCTTCTTCGTCCGTAGCGGTGGCGCCACCGGAAAAGCCGCATACCCTGGAGGTGATCCATGGTGATCGCGCCACCACCATCGCTTCGGCGGGCAATATCGTCGAGGATGGTCCACGGGTGGCCGGTGATTCCGCCCTCGAGGCCAGCACCTCGGCCGCCCGGTCCTGCGATCAGGATTTGGTCGAAGCCGTCGGCAGCCGTCAAGTCACTTACAAGCCCGGAACCTATGACCTGACCGCCGAAAGCCAGCGCCTCATCGACGATGTCTATCATGTCGTGGCGACTTGCCCGACCCAGGTACGGGTCACGGTGTCGGGCTATACCGATAATGTCGGCGACGGCATGGTCAACCAGACCATTTCACAAGCGCGGGCGCAATCAGCCGCTGACGCGCTGGTGCAACGGGGGCTGTCGGCGGAGCGGGTGAAGGTCCGCGGGTTTGGCGGCGCCTTACCGGTTGCCGATAACACTACGCCGGAAGGCCGCGCAAAAAATCGTCGCGTCGTTTTCACCGTGAATGCCGGTTAGGGGAGATCGTATGCTGCATCTGATCATCGAATTGCGTTTGTGGCTTGCCGCCGCCGCCGGTCTTGGGCTGGTGACTGGGTTTGTCGCCAAACGCGTTACTAAACCAAAGAAGGTAAGGCGCGTCATGTTCCGATCGATGTGATCGGGACTGAAGCTGTTTTTTGTTCCGGCGCACAATTCAATCCGAAAGGTGCGCCAAACGCTTGATTAGGCCGAACTTTGTTTCGGAACGGATTGCTTTAGGGGAAGCCATGACGATCCTGATTTTGAAATCCCTGGCGCTTATGTTGGGTGCGTTTCTTGTGTCGGCCTGGGTGGGCTGGACGTTGGCGCGCCGGGCAAAAAGCGACCATAGCGCTTTCGAACGGCCGCGCGCTGTATTCGACGACGCGCCGGTTGCCGCCGCAGCGGCTGCCTCGAAAGTTGGCGACGAGACGCCAGCGGAAAAGCCGGCCGTGCAGCCCGTGTCTTATCTGGACGCCGCCGCCGAAGCCTTCACATCAGGTGTTGTTGTGCCGTTCAAGCCAGAACCCAAGAGTCTTGAGACGGACAAGGCGCCTTATGCTCCGCCGCAACCGGCGCCGCGCCTCGATATGGTTGCCGCGTCGGCCACCCCTGGCAATGTGCTCATTCGGCGTGAAGATCTGAGCCTGCAACGCCGTGCCTCCAGCCTGGCCACCATGACGCCAGACAGCATCGCCGCCGCAGTTCAGCAAGCCGGTACGGGCCTTGAGCCGATCCGTCTGGGGGTTCCGCAAAGCCCGCCCGACGACCTGACGGTCATATCCGGTATTGATGCCGCCAAACAGCGCGAACTGAATGGACTCGGCATCTATTACTATTGGCAGGTCGCCGGCTGGTCGCCGGAAAATGTCGCCTGGATATCTACGCGCATCCTATCGCCGGATCGCGCGGTGCGGGAAAACTGGATGTCGCAGGCGGCACGTCTCGCCAGGATGCTGTAAGCCTCAGGCACGCGGCAGACTAAGTCCCAATGACGGCGAAAAGTGAAACTGATCGCGATTGTAGCTGTACAGTTCCGCCGGACGCCCACCGGTATCCTCACGCATGATCCCCAAAGGCGTGACAAACCCCGTGCGGTCGAGGGCACGGCGGAAATTCTGCTTGTGCAGCCGCAGGCCCGAAAGGGCTTCCAGAGATTTTTGCAACTCCAGCAAAGTGAATTGTTCCGGCATCAATTCGAAAATCACCGGGCGGTATTTGAGTTTTCCGCGCAGGCGCGACAGGCCGGTTGCCAGAATACGGCGGTGATCTGAGGCCATGGACTCGCCACTTGACGGCGCTGCCGGTCCGCCATCCCGCGTGCGCTGGGCTTCGCCGGTCAGGCCTACGCTGTAAAGCAGTTCGTAGCGGTCGAGTACCCGTTCCTCATTCCAGTTATCGAAGTCGTCGGGGAAGAGGGTTTCGACGCGCCTCAGACGCAAGGCGTGTTCGGTACCGGTGGCGGCCGTATCGCACCAGTCGCGCAGGGCCGGCCGCAGCGCTTCCAGATCGGGATTGCTATCGCCGTGCCGCCAGTCTTCCCACGGAAAGAAACGGTTAAATGGCACCCAGGCGGCGTCGAAGCGTGCCTGAACGGCCTGAGGCGTCAGCGCCAGATAGCCAACGGAGACGACCCGATCGCCATCGGGCGCACTGGCGGCTATGCCCTGGCGGCCATCATCGCCAAAGCTGTAGAGTTGTTCGACATAGCCAATGTCAAAGCCTGTCTGTTCGCGCACGAAGGCGCGCAGGGCGAGGTCGAACGTACGGTGATTTTCCGGAATGAACGGACCTGACGGCAGAGCAAAGGCCGCTTCGCCTCGGGGCAGGTTCAGGCACAGGACAAGGGCTTCGTTGTCCTTTACCGTCACCACCACCGCCGACAATTCAATGGCGAGGCTCATGGTGTCAGCAGGGAGATCAGCGCGTCGAAACGCGAAATGAAGGCTCTACACGCCTCCCGGTCCGACATCGGGGTGAGGATCAGTTCGTAACCCGCTGGGGGTTCACCGAAATACTGCCGCGCTTCGGCGTCAGTGAACCCGACCAGTTGCGTCGCTTCGAAAAAGGCGCAGGCATGATCGGCTTGTTTTATCAAAGACTTGATATAGGGCGGTATTTTCCCGGGCAGGCCGAAGCGGATGAAGATCGCCTGCTCCAACTGGTCTTCGAACCGCCGGTAATCGAAACCCAGCGCCGCCTTGAACGGGGAAATCATGTCGCCGATCACATATTCCGGGGCATCGTGCAGCAAGGCCATGAGGCGGTGTGTCGGGGTAATGCGTGGTTCAATATGGGCGCAAATCTCTTCGACAATGAGGCAGTGTTGCGCGACGCTGAACCCGTAGTCGCCTGTGGTCTGGCCATTCCAACGGGCCACGCGCGACAAACCCAGGGCAATATCGTCGATTTCGATGTCGACGGCATGAGGGTTCAGTAGGTCAAGGCGGCGGCTGGACAACATGCGTTGCCAAGCGCGCGGCGCGCTGTCGGGGCGGGATTTCGCAGGTTTGACGGCAGGTCTGTAGATGGCGGGCATGGCGTGTTTTAGCGCTTGCCGTTCAATTTGTCACATCGGGTTTTTATGTTGAAGGGTATATATTGCCCAAGCAGGAGCGGCACGCACACCGCCAAATGAGACAGACAAGGAGACGATCATGAAATCTGAGGCATGGTCTAGAATTAGTATCCCCGTTAGTGGCACGGTAAGCGAAATCCTTGCCCTGGACTTGGCAGGGCAAATCGCCGCGGCGTTTGGTGCGCAACTCAATGTCCTGTTTACGCCGCCTGACCCCGCTGAACTGGCGCCCTGGCTGGGTGAAGGGTTCATGGGGACGGTCCAGATGTCGACCATGGAAAGCTTGAAACAGGCGGCTGACGAATCTGAGTTGACGGCCCGTTCGCAGTTTGGTGCCGTTCCTTATCCATCGAAGATATTCACGGCCCTGGAATCGCCGGTATGGCAGGATCTGGCGCTGGAGACACGTTTGTCTGACCTGATGGTGTTTTCGGACGCCAGCGCCAAGGGACAAGGTATGCTTTCGGAAGCCTTCCAGCAGGTCATGATGGAAGAGCGAGCAGGGGTCTTCATCGCCCGGCGCGCTTTCAATATCGGTGGCACGGCCCTTGTCGCATGGGACGGAAAGGAGCCTTCCTCGCGCGCCGCGCGCCGGGCGGTTCCGTTGCTAAAAAAGGCCGCGAAAGTGGTGGTTGTCGGGGCGCCGACGGGCGACGCGCCGGCGGACCTTAGCCGCCTGGCGGCCTACTATGCCGGTCACGGGCTTACTGTCGAGGTGGAAACCTTGGCCAAGGGCGATGTCGTAGCCTTGCTGACCGAGGCGACCGAGCGTCATCAGGCCGATTACATGGTGGCGGGTGCTTTTGGGCGTTCGCGGGTGCGCGAATTCGTTTTTGGTGGGACAACGCGGGCTCTGCTGCAGAATACTTCGATCAATCTTTATATGGCCCACTGACCGGCACGTGAGGTCAATTGAACGGTTTTGACGCCTCTTGACGACCGTCGAAGTGATCGAGCAGCGCGGTGCGGATAGCCTGGAACGCCGGACGCCAATCCGACAGCGAGGGGGGCGAAAATATACGCACGCTTGGATACCAGGGATGGTAGGTCTGACCCAGTTGCAGCCAGCCGCCATATTGGATCATCCAAACGGGAACTCCGCACGCGGCGGCGATATTGCTGGTCGCGTTTGACGGCGCGATGATGAGGTCCATGGCCTGGCACAAGGCGGCGAGGTCGTCGAGGTCGTCTTTCAGGTCAATACCTGCCGGCGTATGCAGGGTGAGACCTTCCGTGGCTGCCTGGGCTATTTCTTCACGGCAATCGCCATATTGCAGGCTGAAGAAATCGAATTGATCGAGCGATAAAATTTCACGCCAGTCATCAAACGGAGAGAAGTAGCGATCTCGCTCGGCATTGGATTTCAGGCTTTTCCACAAGATGCCAATCTTTGGTTTGGCGCTCAACCTGGACATTTGCTCGCGCCAATGAATGACGCGTGCCGGATCGGGTTTCAGATAGGCATTTTGCGCGGGAAAATCAGCCAGGCCGCCGCGATAGGTCGCCAGGAAGTCCCCCATCAGCGCCCAGCCATCCGTCTGTGTCATGCCGAGGTCAGGATAACTGCGTTGCAAAGCGCCATCTATCAGTTGCGTTTTGTGCGCAACCACACGGGCCGCAGGGAAACTGCGTTGAAAAAGAGGGACAAGCCGCGGTTCGACACCAAGAGTAAGCTCACTCCGTGGTCCCATATTGCGGATGACATCGGGCAGGACAGAGGCGAAAAGGATTTCATCGCCAAGGCCTTGCTCTCCCGAAATTAATAGATTGCGCCCTGCAAGTGACTGATCTTCCCGCCATCGACGCGACCAGATATGATAGTGTACCTGCTTCGGCGTACCGTACCGTTCTCGGCCTTCGTAGGCCTTCCAGCCGTCCGTCAGGTTTCCGATCGATAGCAGGGTTTGAGCGTATGCGATCTGGGCCGATGCATGATTTCCGGGGTCATCGAACGCATTGGCGCAGGCGGTAAAGTCTTCCAGAGCGGAGGACTTATCGCCCTTGTCCATAAATGCGCAGCCTCGATTGAAGCGGGCGTGCAGGTTTTCTGGCTCCAATCGCAAGGCTTCATTGAAAAAGATGAGGGCGTTGTCTGCGTCCTTACGCGCCAACATGACGCTACCTAGTCCCTCCCACAATGCGGACTGGTCCGGTGCTTGGTTCAGTACGGTCTTAAGCACATCCACGGCTTCGTCGTACTTCGACTGCTCGCGCAGCGCAGCGGCATAGCTGGATATGATCAGGGTCTGATGCAGGCCATGCGTAATAAGGTGGGCATACAGCTTTTCGGCCATATCCCAAAGTTCCAGGCGAAAGGCAAGTGATGCCAGGCGCAGGGCGATATCGAGCGAATCCGGCGCCAGTTGAAGCGCCTCTTCATAGGCGGCCAGCGCGGCCGGCAGATTCATATTGGCTTCTGCCTCTGCGGCCTTGGCGACCAGTTTATCAGGACTCATTTGGTAAATGTCTCAATCAGGGCGGCTTTGACGCGGCCCATGACCGGGCTCCAGTCGAGGAGAGACTCAGAGAAGAACACCCGGGTTGACGGGTACCAAGGCATGTGGTCCGTACCCAGGCTCGTCCACGAATTTTCGGGCGTGATCATCCAAACCGTGGCGCCAGCCGCGCCCGCTATATTGCTGGTAGCATTGGCTGGGCCAAGCAGACAGTCCAGCGCCACGCAGAGGGCGGATAGCTCATCGAGGTCGTTTTTGAGGTCAATGCCGGGTGGTGTCCATATGTTGACGCCATTGGCCGCCGCCCAGGCCAGTTCTTCCGAGGTGTCGCCATATTGCAGATTGACGATCTGGATGCCATCCAGCCGCAGGATATCGTCCCACTGCTGGAATGGTGAGTAATATCGGTCGCGGCGGGAATGCCTGATCAGGGATTTCCACAGAATGCCGATTTTGGGTTTGTCGTTCAATTCGGCGAGGACCGACTTCCAGTAGGCGACGCGGGTCGGATCGGGTTTGAAGAAGACATGAGGCGACGGAAAATCAGCGACGGTCTTGCGGTAGCGGCTGAGGAAATCGCCCATAATGGCCCAGCAATCATAGGCCTCCCAATCGGTAATGTCCGGGAACAGGCGAACCGGTAGATTCTGATGCTTCGTCGTGTGATGGCGAACAATTTTGGCGGCGGGGAAACCCTTTTCAAACAAGGGGACGAGGCGGGGCTCAACCCCGATCGTCAGGTGCCCGTTTGGCCCTATTTCGCGCAAAAGATCATCCATCACATTGGCAAACAGAATTTCATCGCCCAGGCCCTGTTCTGCGGAGACGAAGATGCGCTTGCCCGCCAAAGGCATGTCAGGCGTCCAGTGCGGCTTAGGGATCAGGTAGTGTATTTTTTCGGAGGTTTCGTCCTTGCCGCGGGATTCATACCATTTCCAGCCTTCCTCAAGCTGCCCCATAACGAGGTAGCAAAACGCGATGCTCAGGCGACAGGTATGGACGTGCATCGGGTCGAGGAACAAGGGCAGGGCAGTTTTGAGATCCGCCAACGCCTCTTCGGTACGCCCCAGAACCCCTTTCGCGTTGCCTAGGTTATAGCGGGCATGCACGTGAATCGGGTCGTGGCGAAGCGCTTCTTCGTAAAAAATGATCGAATTGGCCATGTCGCCTTGAGCGTTGACCACAGTGCCCAGAGCATTCCATAGTTGGGCATCCGTCGGGTTCTCGCCGATAGCGTTACGCAACAGGTCTATGGCGTCGTCCAGGCGATTCAGTTCCCGCAGAGAACTGGCCAGGTTATTGATGGCTTCGACGTGGCCTGGGTTTTTGTCCAGAAAAAACTGGAAGAACTTCTCAGAAAGCTCATAGAGCCCCATCTTATAGGCAAGACGGCCTAGGTCGTTGGCGATGATCGGATTTTCCGGCTGGATACGCAGCGCGGTTTCGTAGCAGGTGATGGCGCTGGCGAAATCGTTACACTTGTCACGCGACACGGCCAAAATATGCCACGCTTCGGCGCTTTTTTCGTCGACATGTAAAGCTTTGAGCGCCGTGTCGCCGCCACCGGCCCAGTCGCCCGCCTTGAACTGTTCCAACGCCTGGCGCAGCAGTTTCAGCGTGTCCGTACGTTTCACGTGTTCCGTGGCGTCGAGCAGGTTTCGCAGCGCTTCGCTGGAGCCGGCGTCACCGAGGATTTGAGCTGCCGGATTGTAATTTTGGTCGGGTACAAAGACCGCGGTCTGCGAAGCCGGGGCCTTTATCGCCAGAGCGTGCGGTGCGCTATCGGCCGGTGTCACCGCAATGGGGCCACGCGGCGTTCCGGCCGGTTTTTTTGGCTGTCTCAGCTTAAGCGACATGTACTAGCTCCAAGGGCACTGACGTGGCATTGTGTAAACAGAGATTCGCTTAAAAACTCCCTAAAGCGTCAGGGGAGTGACGGGCGGTCCGACGCTTTCGGGAGCGTCAAAACCCCGGCGCCTATACTACAGAAACCTGCTGTTAACTCGAGATGCGCTATAGACCCTTCACGGGTTTGTGCGTTCCTGCAGACCCGAAGGAAGAACAATGCCGTTAAAACTGTCTTTGAAGCCTGGTGAGAAGTTTGTGCTCAATGGCGCCGTCGTTCAAAACGGCGACCGTCGCTGTTCACTGGTTCTACAGAATAAGGCTTCAGTGCTGCGGGAAAAGGACATCATGCAGGAGGAAGATGTGTCTTCTCCGGCGCGCCACGTCTATTTCCCCGTCATGATGATGTATCTCGACGAAAGCGGCGCCGACAAATACTACGATGAATTCCTGCGCCGTATGTCGGAGTTCATGGGGGTCATTTCCAATCCCGCCATTTTGGCCGAGTGCGTAAGCGTTTCGAAAAGCCTGATGGCGCGCGAGTATTATAAGGCGCTGATGAGTTGCCGCCGGCTTATTGAATACGAAGACGAAAGATTGGGAAATGTCGCTTAAGGCGTATCAGACGACTGCTCAGCGTGCCGAAAACCCGCGTCAAACAGAATATCGCCTGTTCGGACAAGTAACGCGTGCGCTCATGGAGGCGGAAAAACTTGACCGCAGCCAGATTCGCGAACGCATGGACGCACTCGATTGGAATCGGCGCCTCTGGTCGATGCTGGGCGCCGACTGCGCTTTGTCCACTAACGGATTGCCCGAGCAGATACGCGCCAATATTATTTCCCTTTCGATCTGGGTCAGTAAACATACCTCCCTGGTTATGCGTAATCAGGAAGAGATAGGACCGCTCATAGACGTCAACCGCATAATCATGCAGGGCCTTGTGCCCCAAGGGGATGCCGAAGGGGCAGGCGAGGCGGTTCGCCAATCCTACGGTTGATCGCGCAGAGTCCTTAAGCTCAAAACCCGGTATCGTAAGATGCCGGGTTTTTTACTGCCTGGAACATAAACATGGTGAATGGGCGGTTAAAATTGCCGCCCGGCGGAAAGTCCCGGAACCTTTTGCCGAGCATCCGACGACATCGGAGCGATTCTTGCGGTAGCAATGATAAAAGTCTCAATAAAATCAATTTGATATATAATTTTTGCATTGGCTTGGCGTGGCACCGGCATTGCTTTGTCAGACCCAGCTAAAATAGCTATGCGGCAAAAGCCGTTTTCTCCCCGACCAGAATGGAAAGGAAATCCGATGTTGAACGCTTCGGTGAACACCAATGTTGGCGCAATGGTTGCGCTGCAGAACCTTAACATGACCAATTCGAGTTTGCAGGCGACTCAAAACCGGATCAGCACCGGTTTGAAGGTTGCCACGGCAAAAGATGATGGCGCCACTTTCGCGATCGCTCAAAGCCAGCGTTCCACCGTGTCATCGTTGAATGCCGTAAAGGACTCGCTCAACAGGGCGACCTCATCGATTGATGTCGCCATGTCAGCGGGTACCAGCATTTCGGATATGCTCACCCAAATGAAGGAGAAAGCGCTCGCGGCTTCGGACACCTCCCTGGACACCACCAGCAGGACTGCGTTGAATACGGACTTCAAGGCCTTGCGTGACCAAATCACCAAGACCATACAGAACGCCAGCTTCAACGGCATCAACTTGCTGGACGGTTCCATTCCGGGTCTGGAAGCTCTGGCCAACGCCGACGGCACGTCTCATTTGACCATCGCGTCGCAGAAGCTCAGCTTGGGCGGCTCGGTCGTTACGCTTGGGACCACTGCCGCCTTTGCTACGGCAACTTCGGCCAATGCCCTTTTGACCACGATCGATACGTCTATCAACAACGTATCGGCCGCCCTGGCCAAGCTGGGTACGTCGTCGAAGGCGGTTGCGGCTCACAGCGACTTCATTGGGAAGTTACAGGACTCGATCACGGCAGGTATCGGCAATCTCGTGGATGCTGACCTGGCAAAGGAAAGTGCCAAGCTCCAGGCGTTGCAAACAAAGCAACAGCTGGGGATTCAGTCGCTGTCCATCGCCAATCAGTCGCCACAGCAGGTACTCAGCCTGTTCAAGTAACACCTTAGCCGGGGCGGATTCGTCGTCCGCCCCGGCTCCCCTTCCTTTGTCCCTGATGGGATATCGGGAGCGATTTTGCCTGGGTAAAAGCTGCCGGGTTCGGCAAAAATTGCCGCAAGTGGGTAGAAAGTGCCGGGCAAAAATGAAGTTAATGCAAGTATAATATCAAATTATTCAATTTCTTATTTGCACTGTCTGCTTTCTGGCATTCTGGCCTTCTTCTTGCAGCCTTGGTGTCAGGCAAAACGCCGCCGGTCGACAAAATGTCACCGGAATCCCTAGAATAAAGGATAACTAAAATGGCAAGCGTCAATACGAATTTCGGGGCCATGATTGCCCTGCAAAATCTGAATGCAACCCAAAACGAGCTGCAAACTACGCAGCAACGTATCTCTACCGGCCTGAAGGTCGGTAGTGCCAAGGACGATGGTGCTACTTTCGCTATCGCCCAAAGCCAACGCTCCACTGTCTCTTCGCTGAATGCCGTTAAGGACTCACTGTCCCGCGCGTCTTCGGTCATTGACGTTGCGTCTTCTGCCGGTACGTCCGTTTCGGACATGCTGACCCAGCTGAAGGAAAAGGCCCTGGCCGCTTCCGACACCTCGCTGGATACCACGAGCCGCGCCGCTCTGAAGAATGACTTCAATTCGATCCGCGACCAAATCACCAAGACCATCTCTAACGCTTCCTTCAACGGCATCAATCTGTTGGACGGCAGCAAGACGGCGATCACGGCCTTGGCCAACGCAGACGGCACGAGCAAGCTCACTGTAGCTGCGCAAAAGCTGTCGCTCGGCGGTTCGATTGTTACCCTCGGTACAACGGCTTCGTTCTCGACCGCGACGTCGGCCAGCAACCTGCTGACCACGATCGACACGTCCATCAACAACGTGTCGGCGTCTCTGGCGAAACTCGGTACGTCATCGAAGGCTGTGACCAACCATGCCGACTTCGTTGGCAAGTTGCAGGATTCGATCACGGCTGGTATCGGCAACCTCGTCGATGCTGACCTGGCTAAGGAAAGCGCCAAACTGCAAGCGTTGCAAACCAAGCAACAGCTCGGCATCCAGGCCCTGTCCATCGCGAACCAGTCGTCCTCGACGGTTCTGAGCTTGTTCCGCTAATCCGGATGGAGGGCGGGCCCAGCGTCCGTCCTCCACTCTTTTCTGAAGTCCTATTTATCGGAGGACGTTCCGGCGCTTCGGCGGCGGGCGTGACATGGAGATGATAAATAACGTTTTAAGCTTCCCGAATATCAACCCCGACCTGTCCCAGATCAAGCCCGTTCCGGATGTGCCGAAAGAAGTCGCGGGCAGCAGTGCGTCAAGCCAATCCAAGAACGACACCGGGGCAGATCTGGCCAAAGGGCAGGCAAAAGATCAATCGACGCCGGCCTATCAATTGCGCCTGACGGTCGAAAAGGATCCCAAGACTGGGGAGTGGGTCTACAAAGCCATAGATCGCAATACAGGTGAAGTGGTTCGTGAGATGCCCCGAAATGAGCTTGTGGCCTTGCGAAAGTCGTCGAGCTACACAGCCGGTTCGGTCATTAAAACAGAGGTTTAACCCCGAAGGTTAACATCTGAATTTGTTATTATCCACCGTGCATTCATAAATGCGCGGTAAAAGTCGTTTGCGTCCATTAACCTTTTGCTTACCATATTTGTTAAGACTTTGCTGAGTCGGCAATTTATAGAAGGTATATGGCCATGACGGTGAGTGTTCATACGAACTCATCCGCGATGATAGCGCTGCAGAATTTAAACGCGACGAACAAGGGCCTCGAGGACGCTCAGCAGAAGATCAGCACCGGGTTAGCTGTATCGTCGGCGAAGGACAATGCCTCCGTCTACGCGATTGCACAAGGACAACGTGCTGACCTGGGTGGTTTGAAGGCGGTGACCGACAGCCTGAACCGGGCCTCATCTATCGCCGACGTGTCGCTGGCTGCGGGCGAGTCGGTTTCCGACCTCCTCAATCAGTTGCGTGAAAAAGTTGTCGGCGCCATGGACACGTCCATCGACACGACGTCGCGTATGGCTCTGTCCAGCGATTATAAGGCAATTCTCGGCCAGATTTCGCACGTCGTTGAAAATGCGACGTTCAACGGCTCAAACATCATCAATGGTTCGCTGCCGAACGCGATTCAGTTTATTGCGAACGCCGACGCCAACTCGGTGATCACACTCAGCGTTCGTACGATTTCGCTTGGCGGCCCCATTATTACGCTTACGGCCAATTCGACCTTGACGACCGCAACCGGCGCCGGTCTGCTTTTGGCTCAGCTCGATAGCTCTATCGACAATCTCAACGCCAACCTGGGTGCGCTTGGGTCGCAAGCCAAGCAGATTCAAGGGCATCTGAGCTTTATTTCGAAGCTTCAGGACTCCATCACAGGCGGCATTGGCAACCTGGTCGATGCTGATATGGCTAAGGAAAGCTCACGCCTCCAGGCTCTGCAAGTTCAGCAACAACTGGGCACTCAGGCCCTGTCCATCGCCAACCAGTCGCCGCAACAGATTCTGTCCCTATTCAAGTAGGGCGAACCTCTTGAAGAAAAAAGCGGGCTTCGGCCCGCTTTTTGCGTTTTCAGGCCCTAAGCCTGCACGGCCTGGCCAGCAAAAGTTTACGCTTCTTAAGGATTGTTGCCGCATACTGGTAAGAATGTGTCTTTGAACCCTTTAGCCGAGTATCGCTGTGACTGTGTCGTTTGATGCTTCATTGTTGGTGAACTACTATAATGCGAAGGCGGGAATCCCGGCGCAGACGGATAGTTCTGGCTCGTCGACATCTGGGACGAGCACGACAGGTTCGACCAAAACCAATTCGCCGACCGGCCAGGCCGACGCGCCGCGCGCGCCTTGGACCGGCTCGTCCGGGATGGCAAGCGAAAGCGATCTGGTCACCAAGGTTCTGGGCGGTCAGCGGTTTATCAACTATAATGCGGTCACGTCAAACGTCGCCAATGCGTCAACGGATTATAACAAGCTGTTCACCCTGTATCAGGGGCTGAGCGCCCTGGAGGGGCTGGCGACCAAGGCGCAGGACTCGAAGACCTCCGCTCTTACACTGGCATCCATACAACGCCGCTTTACGGCCGGTATGGAAGAGGTGCGCAGCTATATTTCCGATACCAGTTACGACCACATGGCGCTCAGCACCGGTACGCTGACCAATGAGTTGAAAAGCACGGTTGGAACGGCGCGGACCGACACGCTCTACACAGCGCCGGCTATTCATTCGGGTTCGGCGACCACTGCGGTGAAGGCCTTTGATGGCGACGTCAAGTTTTCCATGACCGTCAAGAAGATCGGTACGGCCACACCGTTCACGGTCAATATAGATTTGTCTGAGATGGGCGCCCAGACCCGCAGCATGTCGAACGTTGTATCGTATATCAATGGCAAGCTGAAAGAGCAGGGGCTCCAGACCCAGTTTACGGTCAACCGTACGCCTGCGGTTCCAACCACGACAACCGTCAACGGCAAGACCGTAACATTGTCGGCCGGCCAGGATAGTTTTGGACTGCAAATCAAGGGCGTGACTACCGAAGCCGTGACGATGAGCGCGCCGGCGACGGCGGATTCGGTTTACGTGGTTCAGACAACCGGTGATCCGACCATCACCACTACCAAGAAGAATGCCGACGGGACCACAACAAAGACCAATGCTGTTTCCTCGCAACTGATAAAGTTCCAGACTGACCAGTCTTCCACGACCGATCAGCCCGGCGATCCGATTTCCAAGGTTGGCGCGAAATACTGGGTAGATGGTGAGGCAGGGCAGACTGCGTTGCCGAACAGCGTCGCCAACATCGATGACAATGGCACTTCTGCCGATACCATAGCTAACGCCCTGCAAACGGCTGCCGGTCCTGATGGTTCGGTCTACGTCCTCGCCAATGTCAACAACACGACGGATGACCAGACGATCAAAGGGCGTCAGGACGTGGCGCTGATCAAATACGATTCGGCGGGCAAGATCATTTTCACCCGAACGCTTGGCGCGTCTGATTCGGCATCGGGTTTGGCTTTGGCGGTTTCGGCTGATGGCAAGGTGGCCGTTACGGGCTCCGTGACGGGAGCGCTTGATATCGGCGTAACCAAGACGACGACCTATGGCACCGGTTCCAATACAGCGACAAGCACGTCGACGACGACGACCAGCCTGAACGGGGCAAACAACACGACGTCCGACAGCTTCGTCACCGTTTATGACGCTTCGGGCGTCGAGCAGTGGACGCAACGGCGCGGCAGTTCGGGCGCGGATGAAGCCACCTCGGTGACCTTTGGCAACGACGGTTCCGTTTACGTCGGGGGGCGCACGCAAGGGCTCATGCAAGGTGCGTCCGGTCAGGCGAATGGCGGGTGGGACGGCTATGTGATGGGCTTCACCGCTTCTGGTACCCACAAGTTCACGATCCAGACCGGCACAGCCCAGACTGATACGGTCTCGCAGGTTGCGACGGACGGTAACACGCTTTATGTCGCTGGCGTAGAGGGGGGGCAGGCCACCCTAAAAAGTTACGCGATGGGATCGCAGGTCGTCGATAAGACGTCGACAAACGCGCAGGGCGTAACCACGACAACGCAAGTCACACAGTACTCCGCCACTCAGACCGCAGCACGCAATCTCGGAGGGATCGGTGGGGGGGCGATAAGCGGTATTTCCATCTACAATGGTCAGGTTTATCTCGGCGGATCCAGCGGCTCCGCTGACCTGCTCGGGGGCGGCAGTAATGCCGCGACCAGCTATTCCGGCGGATATGATGCCTTCGCGCTTCACGTTGATAAGGATCTGACTGTCACGAGTGGTGACCGCGTCGCATTTTATGGCGGTGCGGGCACGGAAAAGGATGCCAAGGTCCAATTTTCGGACGGCAAGGCCTGGATTTCCGGCCAGACGACCGGGGATATTACCGGAACGACCAAGATCAACAGCAAGGACGCCTATCTGGCGCGGCTGAATATCGATAGTGGTCAGGTCGAATATCAGACCCGGTATGCTGGCACGAACGGAACCGTGGCGCCGAATGCCATTGCCATTTCGAAGAATTCCTCAAGTGTGCTGGATCGTCTTGGACTTCCGCTTGGCAAGGTCGAAACGACGGATTCCAAGCTGATCACCGCGGGCACCAGCGTGCGGACCGGCGACCAGTTCTATCTTGTCGATTCGAAGACGGGCATCAAAAAGACGATTACCATCGACGCGAACGAAACGATGGCCACTCTGGCAAAAAAGATCAATCGCGCATCAGGGTACAAACTGACGGCGGATGTCACGAAGGTGCTTGGCAAGCAACTTGACCAGTTGGACATCAAGCCGAGCAACAAGAGCTCCGAAATGCAGATCGTGGCTGGTCCGGCTGGCAAGGATGCCTTGGCCGGGCTTGGCCTGGATCCTGGCCTTGTCAGCAGCAAGGCTGGACAGACAATGGATGCGTCATCAAGCAACTATCTGACATCGCAAAAGGCCATCGGACTGGATTTCGATACATCGATCAATCTGAATTCATCTGCCGGCATCACCAAGGCGCTGGCGGCGTTGAAGACGACGATGAAGAACGTGCAGAAGGCCTATTCCTATCTGCGCTACGGTGACCCCCAGGACAGCACCAGTACAAAAGCCGGCAAGACCGGCGGGACGGTGCCGCAGTACATGACCGATCAGATTGCCAATTATCAAGCGGCGCTTAACCGTCTGACGGGCGGCTGACCGCCAGAAAAAGGCGGCATAAAAGTCGGGCGACGCTTTCGAAGGGTTTGCCTTATTTTGGCGTCACGGCTATGGTTAAGCTTCACGACAGTGCGCCGGAAACGTCCGGCTGCCGAGAGGGGAGCTTGCCACTGTGAAGGATCAAAAGCGCTGGATCGCCATTGGGATTGGCGCCACGGTCGCCATCGTTATCGGCGTCATTCTGGCTATGGGTATGTCGCACGGTCATAAGGACGATCCGAAGATGAACGATCAGCCGACCGGGCTGACTTTCAAGGTGGCCGACCCGACGCCAACCCTCGATTCCAAGAAGCCTTTGCGCTGCTATGTCAATGGTGCCTATGTCGGTGACGTGACCTTGGCGGAATGTGCCAAGAAGAATGGTGTCGCAGCACAGCAACTGGATGTCGGCATCGACGATAATGGCAATCAGGTGGCAGCGCCCACGGCGTCACTCGTACCCGTCCCCGGCGCACCCACAAGCACACCGACCGCAGCGGCCGAACCCGATCCAGCCCAGGGGGCGGAGGTTGTTCCCAGTACTCAGGCCGTGGCCGGACCGACCGCCGCATGTTTGCGCTACAGCAGCAATTCCTGGAACAGGCTGGCCGACAACATTACGATCGGCCAATGCGCCATTCTGCTTTATGATGGTCGATGTGTTTCGCCGGGCCAGGCGTCTTACGGCCGATGGGGCAGTAAGACACTGCGCCTCGTTCCGAAGCGTGTCGAGCAATCGGACGACAACGCCACCTTCCGCCCGCTGGTCGATCAAGGTCAGGGCTGCTCGGTTCCCATGGTCAGATAGGCAAAGGGCTTAGTAATGTCTTCCAGAACGGTTTTGATAATGGGGCTGGCGCTCGCCGGTTTGGCGTTGGCCGGATGCCAGAAGCGCGTCAAGGCGCCTGATGTGCTGGGCGCTTGCTATTTTGTCGGGTATCCGGCGGGTGGCGGTTTGAAATTCAACAAGTTGTCGGACAATGAGCCAGACTTGGAACATTGCGCCGTTCGGGTGTATAACGCGCGAATGGATCTGATGGCCACACGTACGGCTGGAGAGCAGACGATCGGCGCTTATAATGGCACCTTCCTCTTCGCCAGCGGTCGTGAAGTCCGATATTCGCGCAACTACGAAGGGCCGGCTTTTCCGCTGCTGGTCAAGGCGCCTGACGGGCGTCTGGTAGCGCCGGGGTCGGTCGTACAACAGGAAGCACCACCCAGTGGCCCTGTGACCGTAGATGTGCCGGACAACCTGCCCAAAATGCCGTCCGACGGCAAAAAGTAACAAACTGTGGAAGAGGCGGGGCCGGGGGCGCAAAAGCATCTCCGGCCCTTCCCTTGTGCGCCGTAAGGTTCTAAAGTTAACCATTCGAGTCGCGCGTAAAAGTGTCGCGAATCGGCATGCATGTGAACAAATGGGCGCGTTTAAGCGCCTAGGGTTTATGATAAGGAAATTACGATGGCAGGCAGTGTCAATAAGGTCATTTTGGTTGGCAATCTGGGCAAGGACCCGGAAATTCGCAATATGCCTTCAGGTGACCGTATCGCCAATCTGACAATCGCGACCTCGGAGCAGTGGCGCGACAAGGCGACTGGCGAGCGCAAGGAAAAAACGGAATGGCACCGGGTCGTCATCTTCAATGACAATCTGGCCAAGATTGCGGAGCAATATCTGCGCAAGGGCTCGTCCGTCTATGTCGAGGGCGCCTTGCAAACCCGCAAATGGACCGACCAGAATGGCGTTGAAAAGTATTCGACCGAAGTCGTGCTGCAGCGCTTCAACGGCAACCTGACCCTGCTTGGTGGCCGTGGCGAAGGCGGCGGGGCTGCCTCTTCCGGTGGCGGTTACGACCAGTACGAAGATTCCTATGGCGGTCCGCCTGCTTCGGCTGGCGCGCGTGCCCAGCCGTCCGGCGCGCCGCAGGCTTTCGATCTTGACGACGAAATCCCGTTCTAAATTTCGGGAACGGATCCTTTTCAGTAGAGCGTTTCAACAATCTTCGCGGCCCTTAGGTGGCCGTGACGATGTAACCAAGATATTGAATATATGAACGATACCACATCCGGCGAAGGTCAGGGACCAGAAGATCAGGAACCGCGCGACGTGCCAGCGAGCCCGTTACCGCCCGGCATCAGTCACGTCTCCATCGAGGACGAGCTTAAGCGGTCATATCTTGACTATGCGATGAGCGTGATCGTGTCTCGTGCCTTGCCTGACGCACGGGACGGGCTGAAACCTGTTCACCGCCGTATCTTGTATTCAATGCATCAGTTAGGCATGCAGCCCAACAAATCCTATTCGAAATGCGCCCGTGTTGTTGGCGACGTGTTGGGCCGTTTCCACCCGCACGGTGACCAATCTGTGTACATGGCTCTGGTACGTATGGCCCAGCCCTTCTCGATGGGGTTGATGCTGATCGACGGCCAGGGCAATTTTGGTTCGGTCGATGGCGATCAGCCGGCGTCGATGCGTTATACCGAATGTCGCATGGCGACGTCGGCCGTCGCCCTACTTCAAGACATCGAACAGGACACGATCGACCTTCAACCAAACTACGACGGTAAGGAAGAAGAGCCGACGGTTCTGCCGGCACGCATTCCGAATCTGCTGGTCAATGGGGCAGGCGGCATTGCTGTCGGCATGGCGACCAACATTCCGCCGCACAATTTGGGCGAACTGATCGATGCCTGTATCGCCATGCTCGATAATCCAGCCGTTACGCTGGAGGAATTACTTGATATCGTTCCCGGACCGGACTATCCGACCGGCGGCGAAATCCTTGGTCGCGCCGGCGCCCGCCAAGCCCTTATGACGGGCCGCGGATCGGTTGTGACGCGCGGCAAGGCCACCGTCGAAACCCTTCGCAAGGATCGCGAAGGTATTGTCGTTACCGAATTGCCTTATCAGGTCAATAAGGCGACTCTGATAGAACATATTGCCGACATGGTGCGCGAAAAGCGGATCGAAGGCATTGCCGATATTCGCGACGAATCCGACCGTCAGGGTATGCGCATGGTCATTGAGCTAAAGCGCGATGCCTCGGGCGATGTGATTCTCAATCAGCTTTATCGGTTCACGGCGCTGCAATCGTCGTTTGGCGTCAATATGCTGGCGCTCAATCACGGCCGTCCGCAGCAGATGGGCCTGCGCAAGCTGCTCGAAATCTTCCTCGAGTTCCGCGAAGAGGTGGTTGTTCGTCGCACCCGGTTTGAACTGAACAAGGCACGTGATCGCGGCCATGTGCTGGTCGGTTTGACGATAGCCGTCGCAAATATCGACGAAGTCATCCATATTATCCGGTCATCCGCAGATCCGTCGGAAGCGCGCGAACGCCTGTCCAGCCGTACCTGGCCGTCGGGTGACATGGCGCCTTTGATCGATCTGATCGCCGACCCGCGTTCGATTGTGCTGGAAGATTCGTCCGTCCGCCTTACGGACGAACAAGCCCGCGCTATCCTGGCATTGACGCTGTCGCGACTGACCGGCCTTGGCCGCGATGAAATTGGCAACGAAGCCCGTCAATTGGCCAACGCCATCGCCGAATACCTCGCCATTCTGGGCTCACGGGAACGCATTGTTGCGATCATTCGTGACGAACTTCTTGAAGTTCGCGCGAATTTTGCCGTGCCGCGCCGTACGGTCATTCTGGACAGCGAAGGCGATATCGAGGACGAAGACCTTATCCCTCGTGAGGATATGGTCGTTACGGTTACGCACTCCGGCTATGTCAAACGCACGGCGTTGGCGGCCTATCGTGAGCAACATCGTGGCGGCAAGGGCCGTTCCGGTATGGCGATGAAGGATGAGGACGCCATAACGGGTGTCTATTCCGCAACGACTCACCAGCCGATGCTGTTCTTCTCGTCCACTGGCAAGGCGTACAAGCTAAAGGTCTGGCGTTTGCCGCTAGGCAATCCCCAATCTAAGGGCAAGGCGTTCGTCAACCTGTTGCCGCTGGATACTGGCGCGACCATAACCAATATTCTGGCGCTGCCGGAAGATGAGGCGGCCTGGGAACGTCAGGACATTATCTTCGCGACGCGGGCCGGCGATATCCGACGCAACAAGCTGTCGGATTTCGTAAACGTCAACCGAGCCGGCAAGATCGCGATGAAGCTGGAAGACGGAGACGCCATTGTAGGGGTCGCCATCTGCACAGAAGACCAGGACGTTCTGTTGTCCACTTCCGGCGGCCGTTCGATCCGCTTTGCGGTCGACGAAGTCCGTGTCTTCAAGGGACGCGACTCGACCGGCGTGCGGGGCGTTCGCCTTCTGGGCGACGACACGGTTATATCCATGGCCATCCTGAAACGTGTCAATGCCAGCCCGGCAGAGCGCGCCGCTTATTTGAAATATGCAGCTCAGCAGCGCGCCGCTGCCAATGCCGAGGAGGGCGAGGATGCACCTGCGCCGGCCGAGGAAGACGGCGAAGAGGGCAGCGAAGAGGCGAGCCTGACACCGGATCGTATCGCCGAACTGGCGGCCGCCGAAGAATTCATTCTGACGGTGTCTGACAACGGCTTTGGCAAGCGTACGTCGTCTTACGACTATCGCCGTACGGGCCGCGGTGGTCAGGGCATTACGGCCATGGATCTGTCCAAGCGGGGCGGGCGTCTGGTCGCTTCGTTCCCGATTCACCTCAGTGACGGTTTGTTGCTGGTGACATCGGGCGGGCAACTGATCCGTACCAATGTCACGACCGTTCGCGTCGCTAGCCGCAATACTCAGGGCGTCACCATCTTCCGAACCTCCGAAGGTCAGAAGGTTGTTTCGGTCGAACGGATTGTCGATTCGGGCGAGGATGAGGGCGGTTCACCGGACGAGGTCATTGCGCCCTCCGACGCAAGCTGATTCTGAGTGCTGCGGGAGTTCGGGCACTATTAGATGTTGGGGGCTGTTCCGGCCGGTTTGGGTCGGGACAGCCTCTAAGGCGGAAAGGGCGCTGTATGAGAATTGGCCTGTACCCGGGGACATTTGATCCCATAACCAACGGCCATAGCGATATTATCGGCCGCGCGGTCAAGCTGGTTGATAAACTGGTCATCGGCGTAGCGCGTAACGCCGGTAAGGGGCCGATGTTCACCATCGATGAACGCGTGGATATGGTGCGCGAACAGGTGGCGCATCTGGGTGACAGGGTCGAGGTGCGGCCGTTCGAAAGCCTTTTGATGTACTTCGCGCAAGAGGTCGGTGCGGGCGTCATTATTCGCGGCTTGCGCGCGGTGGCAGATTTCGAGTACGAATTCCAGATGACGGCGATGAACCAGCAGCTTAACCGCGATCTGGAAACGGTGTTTTTGATGGCTGATCCGCGACATCAGGCAATTGCCTCGCGTTTGGTCAAAGAAATAGCCCAATTGGGCGGCAATATCGCGCCGTTTGTGGCTCCCAGTGTGGCGGAACGCCTTCTGGGGAAGGTCAAAACATAGCTGCCCGCGTCCTGCGGTGTGGCGGGGCACAAGTAGAGAGACGGGAAATTTGATGTCGGGTTTGAAAAAGAAGGCGCTCTGGGCGGGGGCGATAGCGGCTTTGATGGCGGCGACATCGGCTTTTGCGCTCGACCCGGGCTATCGGGCGCCCGACCCTAATAATACGCTTGTCATTGATACGACCAAGGGACGCGTCATCGTCGAGCTTTATCCCAATATTGCACCGCAAAGTGCTGAGCGCCTGGTAACCCTTACGCGCCAGCATTTTTATGATGGTATCATCTTTCACCGCGTCATCGAAGATTTCATGGCGCAGACCGGCGATCCGAAAGGTACCGGCATGGGCGGTTCGACCTTGCCCGACGTGAAGGGCGAGTTCACCCTGCGGCATGATCCAAGCTGGCCGCTGACGGTCGCGACGCGGCCAAAAGGCTCGCTGATCGGTTTTGTCGGCGCCATGCCTGTACAAAGCCAGGTCAATGAACTGGCGGCCATTACCGCTGACGGCAAGACAACGGCGTGGGGGCTGTATTGCCAAGGCGTCCTTGGCATGGCGCGCGACAATTCCCCGGATTCGGCCAACAGCCAATTCTTTCTCATGCGTGGTGCCAACGCCAATCTTGAAAAGCACTATACCCCTGTCGGTGTGGTCATCTACGGTCTCGACGTGGTGCGTAAGCTGAAGATTGGTGAGCCGCCGGTTAACCCGGACAAGATGACGACGGTGCGTCTATTGGCCGATATGCCTGAGGCCGACCGTCCGCAAGTCGAAATCATGGATACAGCATCGCCGCAATTCCAAGCGGTTCTGGACGCGGTCCGTAAAGACAAGGGCGAAAACTTCTCCGCCTGTGATGTGACTGTTCCAACCAAACTGCTAAACCCGCCGCCCGTTGCGGCCGACGCGAAGGCAACGCCGGCATCAACTGCGGTGCCGACTGGACGTTAAGTTTCGAAAAAAAGCGCCGGTGCTCATCGGCGCTTTTTTTGCAATGGCCTACGCCGTGGCCTGAGCGGGACGATGGGGGCCTCTGCGGCGTCGGCGGCGTGTTTTCTTCTTCGCCATCGACAGCAGCAAGCCTTCGCGTAAGCCGCGATCCGCCACGCGCAGGCGCTGGCAAGGCCAAAGGCGCTGGACGGCTTCGAGGATGGCAGCCCCTGCGAGCACCAGATCCGCACGATCCCTACCGATGCAGGGTTCAAGTTCGCGCCCGGAAGGACCAAGTTCGATCAGACGTGCAATGACCGCCTGCACGTTGTCGTGGCCCATCCACAGGCCGTCGACCTTGGAACGATCATATCTCTCCAGGCGCAGGTGCATGCCGGCCAGAGAGGTAATCGCACCGGAGGTACCGACAATGTAGGCTTCACCGCAATCGAAATGACCGCGCAGGCTCTCAGGTGCATCGAAATCGCGCAGCGAACGGCTGACCTCTTCGACCATGCTTTCAAACCATTGGCGCGTATCCCCATTACTTGGCTCGGGAAAGCGCTCTGCAAGGTTCACGACGCCTATGGGAAGGGATATCCAGTAGCGTGGCTTGGGCAATCGCCGGGCCATGCGCAACGCGTTGTTCTGGACCGTGGTTTGCGCGTCGACCAAGCTTGTCGTTGATGAAGCGGCCACATCGTCGGCCAATTCAACCCAGCTCAGCTCTGTCGATCCCCCTCCAACATCCATGACCAGTGCGGCACGGGCTTGGGGCGTGACCTCACGCCCGTCCAATAGCGAGGCACAGCCGACGACGGACAGGTGGGCTTCTTCCTCTGGCGTGATGATGGTAAGCTTCAATCCGGTTTCACGCTCGACGCGCGTGATGAACTCCTGGCCGTTGAGAGCTATGCGGCAGGCTTGAGTCGCGACGGCTCGTATCCGCGCCGCGCCGCGCTTTTCGATTTTTTCAGCGCAGATTTTCAGCGCTTTCAAGGCGCGCTCCATGGCACGTTCATGCAAACGGCCAGAGTGTGCGAGGCCTTCCCCCAGCCGCACGATACGGGAAAACGCTTCGATAATACGAAATTGGGAGTTATGCAGGGTGGCTATCATCAGGCGGCAATTATTGGTCCCGAGATCGAGGGCCGCATAGATGATTTGGGAATCGCCGCCCCGGGCCGGTACATCGCCCGGTGCCCGGCCTTGGCCGGCAGGCGTCACGCGCCGCCGATCTTTTGAGGGAGCCCGATACATGGCTCATACCCCGCTATTAGATGGACGGCGGTCCAACACCATGTTGAAAGCCATAACTTTTGTCGTGGCAGCCATCCTTTGAGTTTTACTCTAGGCGGGGGTGGTGTTCATGCCAACCGATAATTTTGTCGAATGCAATAGCTCCCACGGTTTTAAAACAAACCACAAGCGCGGTTCATGAAAATGCGTGACGCGTGACAACCAAGTGGGGAAGGCCAGTGCGCAACGGCGCGCTTTACGGTCTGATAGGGGCGACTAGAGCGGAGGTTTCGAATCGTTCCATGCCAGAACAACGGTCAGCAAAATTCGGCATCGGTCAGGTGGTCAAGCACAGCCTGTTTGACTTCCGCGGCGTTGTTTTCGATGTCGACCCGGAATTTTCCGATACGGACGAATGGTGGCTGGCGATTCCGGAAAGCGTACGGCCGCAGAAGAACCAGCCATTTTATCATTTGCTGGCCACCAATGGTGAGAATTGTTACGTGGCTTATGCGTCCGAGGGCAACCTATGTCCCGACGATACCGGCCAGCCGCTTCAGCATCCGCAAACCAAACTTCTTTTCGAACGGTTCGAGAACGGTCGCTACCTCCCCAAGCAGCGTATGGCTAACTAAAGCGTATCTGTTTCGGGAAAGCAATTTAAGCCACAATCGGAAGCAATTCTTTACCGCTCGTAAGAGCTGGCTATCGAACGGTTCAGTTCCCGTTCATGTCCTGCAGCCGATATGTAGGATAAGGACTTGTAAGTTTATCGCCATGAAAATGTCACGCAAATCTTGGAAAGACTTGGTGAGCCCGCTGGGACTCGAACCCAGGACCCTCTGATTAAAAGTCAGATGCTCTAGCCGGCTGAGCTACGGGCTCATGAAGATAAGTCACGCTTGACCCGCTTTTAAAAAGAGTGGATCAAACATGCGCTCTTCATAGAGGGGAGTTTTTGTTTTCGCAAGCGCGAGGCGTTGAAAAAAGACGCTTTTTTTTGGTATTGTTTTTTTATGTGCGGAATAGGCTATAACGGGGTAAGTCAATGCCTCCAAAAAGGCATTGGTGGTTTGAAGTGGTGAGGGGGACTTTGATGAAGCCTGGCGTAACGGTAGACAAATGTCTCCGAAGTTGCGCGGTAATCGCGTTGGCGGCCGGAGCGCTTTTGTCCGGCTGCGCGTCCAAGCCACGTTACAATCCGGCGGGTACGTACCCAGAGACCAGCAGCGCGCCTGACAGCCGCGGCCGTGCCAAGGATCCGCAGGCGGTGAGGTCCAGCACCGACGATCAAAATGACAGTTGGGGGGACGCCGTTATGGCTCCCCTAGAAGACCTGAATTTGCGCAAGCGCGACATTCCTGAAATCTTGTCGCGGGCTGTGGTTAAGCCCTATGACCTGACGGGGTTGGACGGTTGTGATGCGATTGCGGCAGAGGTGATTAAGCTGGACAGTCTGCTTGGTGCCGATTTCGACGAGCCGCCGCCGCCGGCTGACACGCGCACCCTGACAGAAAAAGGCGGCTCCATGGCGGGCGATGCGGCGCGCGGTTCTGTTCGTAATGCGACCCGTAGTATTATTCCGTTCCGTGGCCTGGTCCGGCAAGTCACCGGCGCACAACGTCACCAGAAGGAAATGGATACAGCTATTCAGGCGGGCAAGGTTCGCCGCGCCTATCTTAAGGGCGTGGGCATGAACAAGAATTGCGCCCCACCGGCGGCGCCGTCATGGTTCGTGCCGCGCGTCTATACCGACACCTATTCGGATGGTAATTCGGGAAAACCCAAGCCCATCAAGGTGCCGGACAAGCCGCGCAAGAAAACACGTCGGTAAATTGATGTCATTGACCGGGGCAAGATGACGCCGAGTGGGAGGTCATCTCGCCCGGGTAGCGCAATTATGCGTCGGTCGTCCATCGGCTGCGGAGGTCGGTGCGCAAGGCGTCGAACGTGCCGTCTGCGATGGCGGCACGCATGCGAATCATAAGGGCCTGGAAGAAGGCGATGTTGTGCCAGCTCAGCAGGGTTTGGCCGAGGATTTCCTCCGCCTTGACCAGATGATGCAGATACGCCTTTGAGTAGTCCCGACTGGCGGGGCAGTCGCTTGTCGCGTCTAATGGCGCGTCGTCTTCGGCGAAACGCGCGTTTTTCAAATTGAGCGGGCCATCCCAGGTCCAAACCTGGCCATGACGGCCTGAGCGGGTCGGTAACACGCAGTCGAACATGTCGACGCCACGCGCAACACCCTCCAGAAGGTCAATTGGCTTGCCAACGCCCATAAGATAGCGCGGCCGGTCCCATGGCAGGATCGGTGCGCAAAAATCCAGCGTGTCGCACATAGCCTGGTGGCCTTCGCCGACTGCCAATCCGCCGATGGCGTAGCCGTCGAATCCGATGTCGAGCAGGCGCTCCGTCGATTCGCGGCGCAGATGCTCAAAGGTGGAGCCCTGCTGAATACCGAACAGGGCCTGGGCATCGCGCGTGCCAAACGCCGTTTTGGAACGCAGGCCCCAGCGGGCTGACAACTGTAACGCTTCTCTCGCGCGCTTTTCATCTGCCGGGTAGGATACGCATTCGTCAAGCTGCATGACGATATCGGAGCCCAGCAAATCTGCCTGGATTTCGATCGACCGTTCCGGCGACAGAATGTGCTTCGAACCATCTATGTGCGAAGCAAATGTGACCGCGTCTTCCTTGACCTTGGATATCTTGGACAGGCTCATAACCTGGAAGCCGCCGCTGTCGGTCAGAATCGGCGCCTCCCACCCCATGAATTTATGCAGGCCGCCAAGCCGCGCTATGCGTTCAGCAGTTGGGCGCAGCATCAGATGATAGGTGTTGCCCAGAATGATCTTGGCATGCGCCTGTTTCACCATATCGAGCGTCAGAGCCTTGACCGTGGCGGCGGTCCCCACCGGCATGAAAATCGGTGTCGGAATATCGCCTCGCGGTGTCTTAAGCACACCCGTCCTGGCCTGGCCTTGGGAAGCGATAATTTGAAACGGAAAAGCGGTCATTTGGATATATTGGTCAGCAGCGACGCGTCGCCATAGGAAAAGAAGCGGTAGCCTGTATCGATGGCATGGCGATAGGCTTTTTTCATGTTCTCGGTGCCGGCAAGGGCGCAAACAAGCATGAAGAGCGTTGATTTGGGCAGGTGGAAATTGGTGATCAGCAGGTCGCAGGATCGAACAACAACGCCGGGCGTTATGAATATGGCCGTCTCGGCGCTGAATGGGCGAATGGTGCCTTGCGCATCGCAAGCCGATTCCAGAAGGCGCAGGGAGGTCGTGCCAACGCAGATAATCCGACTTCCGGCGGCGCGGGCAGCATTGATGCGCGTAGCGGCGTCTTCGCTCACAACGCCAAACTCGGCATGCATGACGTGGTCACGGGTATCCTCGACCTTTACCGGCAGAAAGGTGCCGGCACCGACATGCAGGGTTACACGGACGAAGGACACGCCCTTGGCATCCAGCTTTTCCAAGAGTGCTGGTGTGAAGTGCAGGCCGGCCGTAGGCGCCGCGACCGACCCTTCGTCGGTGGCGAATATCGTCTGATAGTCGCGTTTATCCTGTTCGTCCTCGTGCCGCTTGGAACGGATATAGGGGGGGAGGGGCATGCCGCCGACGACGTGCAGGCGTTCCAAAAGTTCCTGCGGACTATGATAAAAATCGAGCGTATATAGTCCGTTATCGTCCTTTGCCGACACGAGGGCGCGCAACTCCGCATCATCGCTTTTGAAAAGCAAGTTATCGCCCGGCTTGACCTTTCGACCTGGTTTCAGGAAAGCCTGCCACTGCGCCGGTCCCGTAGATTTGACGAGGGTAGCCTCGATGCTGACCGTGCTGTCGTCGCGGAGGCGAACGCCGTCAAGCTGGGTCGGGAGGACGCGGGTGTCATTGACGACCAGAACGTCGCCAGGCAGCAAAAAGTCGGCAATATCCCCGACATGACTGTCAGTCAGGCGGCTGCCGTCGACGCGAAGCAGTTTTGCCGCCTCGCGTGGTTCAGCCGGCCGCAAGGCTATGCGGTCTTCGGGGAGGTCGAAATCGAAATCTGAAATTAGCATGCCGCGTCTCAAACGCGGAAATGGCGATCAGGTCAATACTTAAACTAAACCGTCAAATCGCTATCGGGCGTGCGCGCGACTTCATCACGGCAGGCACGAAGCCACGCCAGCCCTTCGTCAAGCGTATTGAAATTCGCCAGGGTGCGCGTTGGAAACAAGCCCTGCGTTATAGATAAACGGGCGCGAACCAACGCATCATCGCTGATAATGGCAGTAAAGGTGCCGGCATCGCGGCCTTGTGCCAGTCCGTTCCACCGCGTGGCTAGGTCTTCAATTTCCGTCGTCATGATGGTGCCGTCGAAACGGCGCATGTCAATTATGCTGTCGTAGGTCCACGCATCCGGTATGTCGAGGAGTTGCAACATCATGGTGTTGTTTACGTCTTCACCGCCTAATTCGCCGATGTAGCGGATCGTCATGATCTTCGTCGTGTTGTCTATCGACAAGGTGACGCGTGAGCGGGCCATAGCAAGTTCCCAGCAGACTGACGCTTTAATAGACGTCTGTACAGTCGTGACCTACCAGAGTCCCCCTTAAGGTTTAGTTGACGTGGCGGCAATGGTGGGGTGGCGTTTTCAGGCCGACAGACGTAGCGGTAGCGGCGGCGCCTTAAGCCAGTCTAGACCTTCGTCGAATGTATCGAAAAAACCGATGCGACGATGTGCGAGCGCATCGACATGCGGCAGCAGTAGGGACCGTAAGGACAGGTCGGAGCTAACCACGGCCAACTGCCTGCTCAGGGGCGGATATGGGGTTTCAGGACAGTCGAGTTTTTGCCAACGCGCCAGAATGGTCGAGATATCCGACTCGTTTATCTCGCCAGTGAAGCGACGAAAGTCGAGCAGGACATTATAGTTCCAGGGTTGAGGTACCCGGCGCAGGTGCCCAATTAAGTCGGGCGCTTCATCGCACTCTTCGCGCCAGCGATACAGGCGTATGACCAAAATCAGATTATCAACATCGACGGTCAGGCGAAGATGGGGCCGGCTACTGGTACTCATGATATACTCATTTACGCTACAGCGGGTACTACCTCTGATAGATTTGACCGTAGCGTAAATGAGTTTAACGAAGGCTTTATAGGCGCACCGAATTAGGCGTCGGCGGCAACTTTCATCGAAACGATCTTTCCCGGTGTGCGGGGCGGCTCGCCCTTGGGCAGGGCATCGACATTTTCCATGCCGTCGGTGACTTGTCCCCAGACGGTATATTGGTTGTCGAGGAAACGGGCGTCATCGAAGCAGATGAAGAACTGGCTGTCGGCGGAGTCCGGGTTTTGCGAACGGGCCATCGAGCAGACACCGCGGACGTGCGGTTCGCTGTTGAATTCCGCCTTCAGCTTCTTGCCGGAGCCGCCGAAGCCTTGGCCTTGAGGGTCACCACCCTGAGCCATGAAGCCCGGGATGACGCGATGGAAGACGATGCCGTCGTAAAAGCCTTCACGCGCCAATTCCTTGATGCGGGCGACATGGTTCGGCGCCAGGTCCGGGCGCAGGCGGATGGTGACCGGACCGGTGTCCAGCGTCAGGATCAGGGTGTTTTCGGGATCGTCGGACATGGATGTCTCCTTTGGTTTGGATGCGCCTGACATAGGGGCTCGGTCGCGGAATTGCAAAATAAAACTGGTTGGTGTTGTGCGCGGTACTTATCCGGCGCATTCGTCCGGCTTTTTCTCGCCCGGACCATACATGGCGCAGGACCGGTCGATTTCGTCCTGGATCATTTCGCAACGGTTTTGAACATTACAGGGCGGATGAGTGGCCGGTGAGACCTGGATGCACCGTTTGACGAGGTGGTCGGCCGCGGCCTTGCCGATTTGAGCTAGGCAGGTGCTGTCGGGCGCCAATCTCTGCGGGATGGCGCTCATAGCAACGGCGTTGACGGATGCCTTTTCGTTCATCTGCGAGGCCTCCGCCGGGGTGGCTACGTCCGCCGGCTTTTCGCGTGGGGAACAGGCGGCCAATAGGGCGAGGGCGGAGAGGAGGATGGCTTTGCGCATGACAGGTCCTTTCTGTTCACCGGTTCATAGCAGTGACGCGCGTAAGGAAAAAATAGTTTCCGCAAATCCGGTAAAACCAAGTATAGAGCCGGTCATGAATGACGATACCCAAGATGAACCCCGCCGCCGCATGGTCAAGCCGCCGGAAGGCGGCAATCTGTCTGGCCGAGCCAAGGGGCACACGGCGGTCAAGACAGCGCGCTTTCGCACCCAGTCTTCGGCGAAGTGGCTGGAGCGGCAACTGAATGATCCATACGTCCAGAAGGCCAAGGCCGAAGGATGGCGTTCGCGCGCTGCCTTCAAGCTGATCGAATTGGACGAGCGATTCCATTTCCTGCGCAAAGGGGTTCGCGTGGTCGATCTGGGCTGTGCGCCGGGTGGTTGGGTGCAGGTTGCTATCAAACGCGGCGCCTCCCATGTCGTCGGCGTCGATCTGTTGCCGGTTGACCCGATCGCAGGCGCGGAAATGATCGAAGCGGATTTCACCGACCCCGCCATCGGCCCACGTCTGATGGAAATGATGGGGGGGAAGCCGGATGTCGTCCTGTCGGACCTGGCTCACAACACGGTCGGGCATAAGCAGACCGACCACCTGAAGATTATGGGCCTTCTTGAAATGGCCGGGGATTTTGCGCTTGATAATCTGAAACCTGGCGGCACGTTTGTCGCCAAGGCGTTTCAGGGGGGCGAAACCGAGCAACTGCTTCTTAAGCTAAAGCACACCTTCGACACGGTGAAGCATTTCAAGCCGAAATCTAGCCGCGCCGGTTCGACGGAAATCTATATTGTCGCCCAAAATTACAGAGGTTCATAATCTTTGGGGGCTCATAATTTCGGGGGCTGATAATTTGGTTGTCGCAATGTACCGGCAGGATTAGGATTGCCACCAACCTGGAGGGGCCATGAAAAAGCTGCTTGCTGCCTTTATTGTCGTTGTGCTGGTTTTTCTGGCGATCTGGACCGTTCCCTACTGGACGCATGGCTCTAAGGATGTTGTAGTGACCGGCGTCGATCATAAAGTCATGAAGGACCACGGGCAGGTGAAAGACGTCTATCTCGTCTTCACTACCGACGAAACCTACAAGAATGTCGACAGCCCGGCTTACCTGAAGTTCAATTCTTCCGATATCCAGGGGAAGCTGATCCAGACGGGGCGTTTCCGCATCAGCTATTACGGTTTCCGGATTCCGGTGTTTTCCATGTATAAGAATATCACCAAGGCCGAAAAAATTTCTTAGCTTTTCGGCTCCTATGCGGTGGCAGGGCGGTATCTTCTTGGCTTTACGATAGGGACCTGTTATTTCGGTCCTGCCCGGACGAGACGCGCCGTACCCGGTTAAGACAAGACGACGCCTGTTTGTTTTTGACAAAAGAGCGTGATTGCAATGTCGTCATTTCTTCCCTTGCCATGGGTATGCCTTATCACTGCCGGGCTGTTCGAAGTCTGCTGGGCTATAGGTCTTAAGTACAGCCAGGGCTTTACCAAGCCCGCAGCCTCCATATTCACCGTCGTTACCTTAGCACTGAGCATGTTTCTGCTCGCCAAGGCTGTGGAAACCCTGCCGATCGGTACCGCCTATGCGATCTGGGTCGGTATAGGCGCCTTGGGGGCGGCCATCCTCGGCATATTTGTGTTTCATGAGGCCGTCACGCCACTGCGTGTGGTTTTTCTTGCCATGCTTTTATGCGCAATTGTTGGCTTGAAGGCGACGTCGGGCGGTTCTGCGTGATCGCGCCGTGACCTTTGAAACAAATATTTTCCTTGAAGGTCTTTACGTAGCCGTTCGATTCCCATAGGAACAACCCGCAAAATGGAGAGTTCCTTATGGAAATACGCGAAGGCTTAACCTTCGACGACGTTTTGCTGGAGCCCGGTCCCTCGGACGTGGTGCCCACTCAGGTCGATACGAAAACCAAATTCACCCGCGAATTGACGCTCAATATCCCGCTGGTCTCTTCGGCCATGGATACGGTCACCGAAGCGCGCTTAGCCGTCGCCATGGCGCAGGCCGGGGGAATGGGTATTGTCCACCGCAATCTGACGGTTGAAGAACAGGCCGACGAAATTCGCTCGGTCAAGCGTTTCGAGTCGGGCATGGTCATCAATCCGATTGTCATCCATCCAGACACCAAGCTGGCGGAGGTGAGGGATATCATCGCGCGCAAGCATATTTCTGGCTTTCCGGTTGTCGAGCGTGAGACCAACAAGTTGGTCGGTATCCTGACCAACCGTGACATCCGCTTTGAAAGCGACGGTTCCAAAATCGCCGCCGAAGTGATGACGACGGAAAACCTGATCACCGTTCGCGAAGGCATCGACCAAGACAAGGCGCGCGGCCTGATGGCCAAGCACCGGATCGAACGCATTATTGTCGTTGATGAGGCCTATCATGCGGTCGGCCTGATCACGGTCAAAGACATGGAAAAGAGCCAGGCCTACCCGCTGGCGGCCAAGGACGGCGCAGGTCGCCTGCTGGTCGGGGGCGCATCGACGGTCGGCGACGCCGGCTTTGAGCGCTCGATGGCGCTGGTTGAGGCCGGTGCCGACGTGGTGGTTATCGACACCGCCCACGGCCATTCGATCCTGGTGTCTCAGGCTGTGTCACGCCTGCGCAAGGAAACCAACAAGGTTCAGATCATTGCAGGCAATGTCGCGACCTATGACGCCACGCGTGCCCTGATCGACGCAGGCGCTGACGCGGTTAAGGTCGGCATTGGTCCTGGGTCCATCTGCACCACGCGCATGGTCGCCGGTGTTGGCGTGCCGCAATTGACTGCCATCATCGACAGTGCCCGCGCTGCCGAAGGGACCGGCGTGCCGATCATCGCTGATGGCGGCATCAAGCTGTCCGGCGATCTGGCCAAGGCAATCGCGGCCGGTGCCTCATCGGCCATGCTAGGGTCGATGTTTGCCGGGACTGAAGAAGCGCCGGGCGAAGTCATCCTGTATCAGGGGCGTTCATACAAATCCTATCGTGGTATGGGCTCGGTCGGCGCCATGGCGTCGGGATCGGCGGACCGCTATTTCCAAAAGGAAGTGCGCGACACCATGAAGCTGGTGCCCGAAGGCATCGAAGGCCAAGTGCCGTTCAAGGGACCGATTTCGCCGGTTATCCATCAGTTGGTGGGCGGCTTGCGAGCGTCCATGGGCTATGTCGGCGCGCATACGATCGATGAATTCCAAGCGCGTGCGCGTTTCGTCAAGATCACCGGCGCCGGGTTGCGTGAAAGCCATGTCCACGACGTCATGATCACGCGGGAAGCGCCGAATTACCGTCAATAAAGCGTGCGTGGGCCAGTCGCTGAAGGGAGACACAGATATGACTCATGAGCTTTGGATACTGGTCCTTGCCGCTGTGCTGGGCATCATTCAGGTCGGATTGCCACCGATAGCGGCCATGTCGCGCAAGGGCTACGCCCAATGGAATGCCGGCCCGCGGGATACGCCCTTTGACACCGGACCGATGGCCGGACGCCTCAATCGGGCGTTCAGCAATTTCATGGAAACCTTTGCGTTCTTTGCGGTTGTTGTCATCGCCCTGGCGTTCGCCGGAAAGTCATCCGACATATCGATGTGGGGGGCGCGTATGTATTTGGCCGCGCGTGTCGTCTATATCCCGCTCTATGCCTTCGGCGTAACCGGTGTGCGATCGCTGGTTTGGATTATTTCCCTGATTGGCATCCTCATGTGCCTGTACACGCTTTTTACCTAAGGACCTGACTTGACCCCTGCCGCCCGCCTGCAAGCCGCTATTGAGATCCTCGATCAGTTGTCGGGAACGCGTGCGACTGCCGAAGCCGTGCTTAAGCAATGGGGGCAGGCCAATCGTTACGCGGGATCAAAAGACCGACGCGCCATCGCCGATCGCGTCTATCGCTGCCTTCGCGGCAAGCAACGTCTGCTATGGGCCATGCAGGCCGATGAGCGCGGAGCAGGACGCGCGCTTGTGCTGGCGTCGCTGTCGCTGGTCGATGGGCTGTCCATTCCTGAGATCGAAGTCTTGTTCAGCGGTGAAGGGTATGGGCCCAAGGCCTTAAGCCAGGCCGAACGCGAGCGTTTGGAGGGCGGCGAGGGCGAAGCCCCGGCCTGGGTGACGACCGGTTTGCCGCAATTCGTCGTATCGCGTTTCGAAACCCAGTTCGGTGCGGATTGGCCGGCGGAAGCGACAGCCCTGATGATGCCGCGCGCGCCCATAGACCTGCGCGTCAATGGCAACAAGACGACGCGCGAAGCGATGATCGAAGCTCTGGAAGCCGACGGTTTATCGCCGGAACCGACGCCGTTTTCGAAATATGGCATTCGTCTGAGCGCCGAGCCGCCGCCCAATCTGGTCAAGCTCGACATCTATCAAAGCGGCCAGATAGAAATTCAGGACGAAGGGTCGCAACTGGCGGCCTTTATCGCCGGGGCGGGACTTCTGCCTGGGGCGGCGAAGGTGGTCGACTTTTGCGCCGGCGGCGGTGGCAAGACCCTGGCCTTGGCCCAGATGATGGACGGTAACGGCGACATCTATGCCTGCGACGTGGTTGAAAAGCGCCTGAAAGCGATTGAGCCGCGCCTGCTGCGGGCGGGTGCATCGGCACATTTTATGCACTTCTTCGACCCGGACGATACGGCGCAGCTTGAAGTTCTGAAAGGGGCCGACCTGCTCCTGGTCGATGCGCCGTGTTCGGGCTCGGGCACCTGGCGACGGCATCCGGAAGAGGCGCACCGCCTAAGCGAAGACAAGGTCGCTGCCTTGCATACGCTCCAAACCCAGATTCTCGACCGGGCCGCGCAATGCGTCAAAATCGGCGGGCGATTGGTCTATGTCACCTGCTCGGTGCTGGACGATGAAAATGCCCGCACGGCCGATGCTTTCGAAGCCGCGCATCCCTTCTTCGATGCCCTGCCGATCCATACCCTGCTTGAACACGGCGGGTTATACATCGATCACACCGCGCGTCTCACCAAACTGGCCCGAACCGGCCACCGCCTTTCCCTGACACCACATACCACCCAGACCGACGGCTTCTTTATCGCCGCCTATACACGGACCCAGTAAGACATGGCTTTGCCGCACCACGAAACGCTCCTGATCATTGATTTCGGCTCGCAGGTCACCCAGTTGATCGCCCGCCGCGTCCGCGAATGCGGCGTCTATTGCGAGATTCATCCCTTCACGAAGGCCGCCGATAAAATCGACAGCCTTCGGCCCAAGGCGGTTATCCTGTCGGGATCGCCGCACAGCGTCATTGACGCCGGTCCGCGCATCGATGCCAAACTGTTCACGTTGGGGATACCCGTCTTCGGCATCTGCTATGGCGAACAACTGATGTGTGAACTGCTGGGCGGCAAGGTCGAAAGCGGCCACGACCGGGAATTCGGCCGGGCTGAAATCGACGTCGTCAAGGCATCTCCGATCTTTAAGGGGCTGGAAGCCAAGGAAACCGTGTGGATGAGCCACGGCGATCGCGTGACGGCCATTCCGGACGGCTTCGATGTTATCGCCACCTCCGAAGGCGCGCCGTTCGCCGCCATAGCCGACGAAGAACGTCGGTTTTACGCCGTGCAGTTCCACCCGGAAGTGGTGCACACCCGGCGCGGCACCGACATGATCCGTAACTTCCTGTTCGAAATCGCCGGCTTTAGCGGCGACTGGTCGATGGCCGCCTTCCGCGAGGAGATGGTGGCGCGCATCAAGGCGCAGGTGGGGACTGGCAAAGTCATTTGCGGCCTGTCCGGCGGTGTCGATTCGTCGGTTGCGGCCGTTCTTATTCATGAAGCCATTGGCGAACAACTGACCTGTGTCTTCGTTGACACCGGTTTGTTGCGCAAGAATGAAGGCGAGCAGGTCGTCTCCCTGTTCCGCGACCATTACAATATTCCGCTGGTCCACGTTCAGGCTCAGGATAAGTTCCTGGGCGCGCTGGCTGGCGTCGCTGACCCGGAGGTCAAGCGCAAGACGATTGGCAAGCTGTTCATCGACGTATTTGACGAAGAAGCCGCCAAGATCGATGGCGCCGAATTCCTGGCCCAAGGGACGCTTTATCCGGACGTCGTCGAAAGCGTATCGCCGCATGGCGGACCGTCCACAGTCATCAAGTCGCACCACAATGTCGGTGGTCTACCGGACTACATGAAGCTGAAACTGGTCGAGCCGTTGCGCGAGCTGTTCAAGGATGAAGTGCGTGCACTTGGCCGCGAACTGGGGCTCAGCGAGCAATTTGTCGGCCGCCATCCCTTCCCAGGGCCAGGTCTGGCCATTCGCATTCCCGGCGAAGTGACGCCGGAAAAGGTGAAGACCTTGCAGGACGCCGACGCCATCTATCTCGATGAGATCCGCAAGGCAGGCCTGTACAACGACATCTGGCAGGCATTCGCTGTCCTGCTGCCGGTCAAGACGGTCGGCGTTATGGGCGATGCGCGCACCTACGAAGATGTGCTGGCCTTGCGCGCAGTGACATCCTCGGATGGAATGACGGCCGATTTCTACGAATTCCCCTGGCCGGTCCTTGGCCGCTGCGCCACCCGAATCGTCAATGAGGTGAGGGGCGTCAACCGCGTCGTCTATGACGTGACCTCCAAGCCGCCCGGCACCATCGAGTGGGAATAACCGCGAGCATCTTGAAACCAAACGGTGAGACGGACGAATGCTGAAATTCGACCTTGATCAAGTGCTCGCTGAACTCAGTTCTCGCGAGCCGATCTTCCATCGTCGGGAGTTTGGCATAAGTCGCGAAGCTCTTCTCGACATGACGGCAGACGACTTCTGGGAAATTGGCGCCAGCGGCAAGAGTTACGATCGCAGCTTTGTCATCGAAACTCTGCTGGAGCGATATAAAACGCCGGAACCTGATAATTGGTCGTGTTCAGATTTTTCTATCCGTCAACTAAGCGAAGGCCTTTACCAACTCAACTATGTTTTGTTGCAACCAGACCGGCGCACCCGCAGAACGACGCTTTGGCGGAAATCGGGTGAGACTTGGCAGATCGTTTTTCACCAAGGGACCGTCATTACCTGAAAGCAGACGTATCGACCGTGTCTAGGTTTTTGCGTGTCGTCAGACGGGAAATGGTCCAATTTCGAAGGCGGCCGCATGACTAGGCCAATCCGGCGTTTACAACAGATTTAAATTCACGGGCTTTACCCCCGCGAATATGGTGTCCATTGTTGTCGCATTGAATCCGTACAGGGGCTGTATCATCCCACCGATTAGGGCGCGGTAGTCCGTCAAGACCGGCAGATCGCGCTTCTGGAACAAGGTATCGGCGGCAATCTTGACTTGCGGTCCCACTATTCGCCCGCCACGCACCGAACCACCCATCACCCAATATACGCTGCCGTGGCCGTGGTCCGTGCCCTTGTCTCCGTTTTCGCGGAAGGTGCGGCCGAATTCGGAAATGACGATGACCGTGGTGTGGTCCCAATCAGATCCGCTGGATTTGACGAAGCTGGCGAGCCCGCGACCGAGGTCTGTTATCTTTGCTGCCAGCTGACCGTCCGCATTGCCTTGGTTGACGTGCGTGTCCCAGCCACCGACGTCGAGGAAGGCAAGGTTATAGCCGCTACGCATCAACTCCGCGATACGCTGGGCCTGCAGAGAAAAGCCTGTCGCGTCCACGGCACCGCGACTGGCCGCCGTCATTTCCTGCTGCATCGCCGTATAGGCCTGCTGCCGGACGGAAAATCCGGTATGCACACCCGCCAAGGGCGCGATTTGTGCCGCCTGCGGCGTGTTGTACATCGCCTCGATCAGACCTTGCTGGCGTTGATCGAAGGCAGGTTTGCCGATCGAATTGACAGCGAGATTGGGGACGGGCGTGTCGCCGCCCCGGAAGATGATAGGGACATCCTGGCTGAAGGCAATGGGCTGAACATGGTTGCCGAGCGCTGTTGCAATGCGTCCGAGAAAACCGGACTTATAATCGCGTGCGCCGGTCAGGGGCTGGCCCATTTCGATACTATCTTGGGTTTCGAAATGGCTGCGGCTCGTATCGTCCGTACCGGCGAAGGGGACGAAGGCCAGTTGGCCGGCCTGCCAGAGCGGATAGAGGCTGTCGCTCAGAGCTGGGTGTAAACTCCAATCGGCGTCCAATGGCAGCGCCGCCTTGGCATTGCCCGGATCGGGCCTTGCAATGGCGATGGTTGGTCGCGACTGGTAATAGAAATCACTGCTTGTCGGAATGACGATCGACGTAGCGTCATAGGCGCCGCGCAGAAACACCACCATGACCTTTGTGCCCGTATCGGGCGCCGCCAAGGCGCGGCCCGAAATATGAAGACCGCTAAGGGTCGCGACCGACAGGCCGCCCCCCAGCAACATGGCGCGACGTGAGATCATGGCTTATCTTCCCATAAAGTCGGGCGATGCCAGGAACAATGTGTTCCATTCGCCGGTGGAATTGGCCTGGGCAAGGGCCGTCCGGGTTGGTGGCGTCAAGGTCTGGTCGATGCCCGCCTGGCTAACCACGCTTTGCAACTGCGGCATGGTCGTCTCTATCGGTGCAGTAACCCCGTCAGGCTTAAAAAGGCTATTGTAGCCGTAGCCAATATTACGGGCGATTTCGAAACGCTGCTCGATCTGGCCCGGTCCATTCCAGAAGGTGCGGGTCATCGGGTAGCCATCGGGCGTAACGTGGGCATAGACCGGTTCACCCAGCTGACTGATCCAATTAACCACCGGCTTGGCATTCATAATCGTGCGTCCGTCATAGGCGATCCGCATGGCGGAGATAACATAATGCTCCGGATCCTTGAGCAGCGGCGTCTTTAGCGACTGCCGGAACTCCGTTGAATGGAACATAACCGACAGAATCTCAGAGATGTCGCCATTGCTCGACCGGAAACGGTCGGCCATCGCATTAATCAGCGACGGCGGCGGATCGTCGGCAACAAACAGCCGCGCAAGCTTGGTCGAAATAAATCGGGCGGTCGCCGGATTTTGGCAGATAAGGTCCAGGGCCTGTTTCACTTCGTCGTAGCCGCTGCCCTTGATGGTATGCCCCAGAAAAACCTTGTCGCTAAAGTCATGCTTGGCCGGGTTGAAGACGAAATCCCCGTCACGAATCAGAAGTGCCTGCTGAGCTTGGGAAACCTCGATGGTCTGACTCACGGGGGCGTAACCGACACCGGTCAGAATATGGGCCAGGGCTTCGACATCGGCCTGGCTGTAGCCAGAACCGACCCCCATGGAGTGCAACTCCATGATCTCTCGGGCATAGTTTTCGTTAATATGGCCGGAGGCATTTTGGACGTTATCGAGATACTGCAACATGGCCGGATGGCGAAGATCGGCTTCAAGCAAGTCGCGGAACTTTCCCAGCGCATGAGGACGTAAGGCTCGGTCTTCGTAATCGGCGATGCGGTAGCTGGTGTCGCCCTTGTCCCATAAGACATTGAAGTGGTTGAACCAGAACCAGGCCATCTGTTCGCGCAGCTGGTCGCGGCCATAAATTTCACGCAGCACGCGGCGGGCTTGGATCTCGGTCAAGGTTTCGCCGCGATAGGTGTTGAAGACCTGGTTTCCGGAGGGCGGGGGGCTGGCAGCGGGCGCGGCAACTGTCGTCAGGGTCATGCCGCCGGCCGGGGCAGGGGTGTTTGATGTCGACGCTACCGCGCTGGTTTGCTGTGCCGCATTGAAAGCCTTGGTGGCGTCGTCGGCTTTTTTGCGCAGAGAGGCGATCTCAGCGACCTGGTCATCACCCGACTTCTTAAGGTGGGGCATGGCGTCAATTATAGCGGCAATGTCGGGCGGAAGACCGGCATCGTCGCTGGCCGGATGAAGCTGTTCACTCAGCCAGGTATTCAGGCCTATTTCGTTGATGTCCGCTATCTCGGACGGCGTCACACCGAAGCCGATGCGATTGGCCACCGCTATGTCGCTGGCGCTCGCCGTGTGTCGAGCGGCGGCAGGCCCGGTTGCCATCACTGTGCAAAGAGACGCACAAACGGTGGATGCGATGAGACCTTTTAAGTGAAGCATCACGCGGCTTTCAGCTAAGTCATGTAGACCAAGCTAGCGACCAGACTGCGACGTTTTTTGGACCGAAGCGGAGTGCACCCTGTGCTTTCACAGCATTGTGATAGCTAAGCATGCAGGCTTATCATACCCACTTAAAGCTGTCTGCCAGACAGCCGTAAAGTCGCTCCGCATCTCGCCGCAATCCGACGATCAGTCTAACGAGATCTGGCGAGTGGGGGGAGACAATTGCGGAAGCCAATGCTTCCATCCTATCGATCTCTATAAGCAGAGGTTCAAGCTCCGTTATCAAGGCGGTGAGGGTAGTCAGGCGGGTTTCCTTTAACTCCCCAGGGCTAAGGGTGAGTGCCAGCCTCCGTACGGCCTCCATATCTAGAGGAAGTATCGTCAGGTTGGCGCTCAGCTTACGGTCGGCCTTCGACTTACCTTTGGCGCGAGACATTACGCTGCTCTGACGGTTGTCAGGAACTTATCCATTTCCCTATGTAGCCGTTCAGCCTGGCCTGCGAGTTCGCTGGAGGCGCTCAGCACTTGTGAAGCGGCATCACCCGTTTCTTCGGCGGCCTGCGCAACGCCCGTGATGTTTGATGTCACTTCAGACGTCCCAATCGACGCCTGGGTAACGGCCTGGACGATTTCACGCGTGGCAGCTCCCTGTTGTTCGACCGCAGAAGCGATAACCGTACTGGTGTTGTTGATGTCGGCAATCGTGTTGCTGATGCCTTCGATGGCGCTAACCGCCCGTGTCGTTGCGTCCTGGATAAGGGCAATTTTCTCTGAAATGTCCGTGGTCGCCTTGCTGGTCTGTCCCGCAAGTTGCTTGACCTCCGAGGCCACGACGGCGAACCCCTTGCCGGCTTCACCTGCCCGGGCCGATTCTATGGTCGCGTTGAGAGCGAGCAGGTTGGTCTGACCGGCAATGGTATTGATCATTTCGACCACGCTACCGATGCTGGAGGCAACTGTGTTCAATTCGGTGACCACACTGGCGACCCGGCTGGCTTCCTTGACGGCTTCATTCGATATTTGCGATGACCGTTCGACCTGGCGTCCGATTTCAGAGACGGATGCCCCGAGTTCCTCCGCCGAACTGGCGACGGAGGTGACATTCGCGCCGGCTTCCTCAGCAGCGGCTGAAACGGCGACCGACTGCGCGGAAGCTTCCTGTGCCGTCGCACTGAGTTGGGTCGCCGACGCCTGCATTTCTGTGGCTGCTGAGGAGACGAGGCTGACAATGGCCCCAACGGACTTTTCGAAGTCATCAGCTAGCTGCAGCATCATTTTCTTGCGATTGACCTCGGCCAATTGCTTTTGGTTGACGGCTTCGGCCTCAAGATCACGGGCCCTCACGGCGTTGTCCCTGAATACGGCCAGTCCCTTGGCGATATCTCCGCATTCGTCACCCCGATCGGCACCGGTCACCAAAGTGTCCAAACGTCCGTCCGCGAGTTTGCGCAACTCGTCTACGGATCGGTTCAGCGGGATGGAGATGCCGAAATTGGCCAGCAACATGCCGGTTATGATGCCAAAAACAATGCCGCTTATGGCTACCGCGATCATAATCATGATTGCCGCATTGCCTTGCGCCTTTGCATCATTTGCGGTTTTCGTGCCCCTGTCATCAACATGATCGACATAAGCCTTAACCGCGGCCTGCAGTTTGTCCGCACGTGCTCGGCTGGCTTTCACCTGATCGACGACCGCGCGTTGGGCGTCTGTCAATGAAACCTGGCCGCTTGCCCGCTCAGCCAACTGATAGGTCTTGTTGAGCTCAGTCAAATAACGGGTGTACTCAGCTTCAATATTACCCAATTGCGCCTTTTCATCTGCGTCCGCCGTTTCGGCGGATTTTGCCAGGCGCTCCTTGAACTGCTTGATGTTTTTGTCGGCAACTTCGCGCGCTGCTTTAATGGTTTCGGGAGATGGGTCGGCAGCCACACGATATTCAGACCGGTTCATAATGATGGTATTCTGGTTCATGCGGGCGCCAAGGGTCGCCGCGCTGTCAACCGTATCGACGGTCTTCAGGCTCTGGTTGAGAAAGGTGATCTTCGTGACACCAAACCCGGCTATTCCGGCCGTCACTAAGCTCATCATGGCGATAAGGAGTAGTAGCTTTGTCTTTATGCGAAAGTCCTGAAATTTCATTGTCGTTCCCAGCCGCGAAGATAGTTGCATTTGGATACTGACCCTGCACGTCTGTGAATAAAAAAAACGTTAATGCCCGCAGGGCGTGTGTGGCCTTCATGTGAAATTTAGGGCACACATTATCGCGTTCGGTATGTATTTGGCCCTGCGATTGTACGCGAGCCTTGAAAAAGATAGCGATTCCCTCAGCACCTACGACACGATCCGCTGGATCCCATTCAACTGGGTTTTGGCTGAGGCAGCTCTTTTCAGTCCACTAATTTCGCACATTAGACATGACGCAATAGATATTTGCGCCGTTATGGACCAAATATTGCGGCTATGATTCATGGACCCGATATTAGCCGTTACGACCTAAACCTTCTCCAGGTGTTCAGAGCTGTTGCGACCCACCGCTCGATAACGCGTGCAGCCCAAGAGCTGTCGATGAGCCAGCCCGCGGTCAGTCACGCGCTTAACCGCTTGCGTGGCATTCTGCACGACCCGTTGTTCGTGCGGGGGCGCGGAGCGATGCAGTTAACGCCTTTCGGAGAAACCTTGGTCGAGCCTGTCAGGTCTGCCGTAGACGCAGCGCTTGGCATTTTTTCCACGACGCCGTTTTCCCCCGAGACCAGCGAAAGATCCTTTACCATTGGTGTAACGGACTATGCCTTGTTCACGATAATTCCCGCCCTGGTTTCGCGACTTCGCGCCGTGGCTGGAGGGGTCCGACTTAAGCTCGTAATGCTTGACGCAGAGGCACCGGCCAAGCTTGAGACCGGTGAAATGGATTGCGGCTTTTGGGGCATCACGCCGCCGGGCCCAAAGCTACATGTGCGCACGCTCGCCATGGAACGGTTTGTTGGCGTTATCTGCTCGGCACATCCGTTGGCGGATAAGGCCCGGGCGGGCGCTGTCAGACTTGAAGATTATCTCGCCTATCCCCATTCCGGCGTTCATTTTATGAATGTGGGCCCTGGTCCCGTGGATCAGGCCCTGGCAGATTTAGGATACGAACGCAAAGTTATCGTAAGCGCGCCAAGCTTTGCCAACAACCTCGCCTGCTTGTCCGGCACGGACATCATTGCTTCAGCCCCCTTAAAGCTGACGAATATCACACCCTTTTTCAACCTGGTGACTTTTGAACTGCCGTTTCCTATGCCGGAATACCCCTATCTCCTGATATGGCACGAACGGACCCACGCAGACCCGGCCAGCCAATGGCTTAGAGACATCATCGCAAGCGTCGCGGTTTTGCCTTGACTTTTACTTGATCGGCGGCATTTCCGCCTGCGCCCGTTACCAGGTACGGGGCGGGAAATGACTAGACTTTATCCATTTGCGCACGCCAATTCATTATTCACCTTGTGAATAGTTTGTCGCATATATATTCATTTTTCTTGGCGCAACACAGGGCGTATTAGGGGCGAAATTCCCCCGTAAAATGAGTTCCTATGCTTGCTACGCTTACACGTCAGGGGCGGCCTGATCGGCAATTCGCCCCAACAGCCGGTCCGGTCGGTTCTGTTGGTTATGCGTCACTTAAGGTGTTGATCGTCGAGGACAATCATCACATGCGCACTATCATCAAGACGATCGTGCAGAGTGTCGGATTTCGTGACGTTAAGGAGGCGCCCGATGGGGCATCGGCGTTTGAAATCCTTCAGACGTTTTCGCCCGATATCATCTTTCTCGATGCAGCGATGACCCCAATTGACGGCGCTGAGTTTACACGACACACGCGTAACACCGCCGGCGGCAATCCGTACGTACCAATTATCATGATTTCAGGACATTCCAGCAAGGGGCAGATTGAGCGGGCGCGTGACGCTGGTATTACGGAATATGTGACCAAGCCCATGACAGCAAAGGCGCTTTTGGGACGAATAAATGCGGTCATTATGCGCCCACGTCCATTTATCAAATGCGCGAGCTATTTCGGTCCGGATCGTCGGCGGCAAAAATCCATTACGCACCAGGGGCCTTGGCGGCGACAGGACGATCATAATGAGGTCGCCTTCGACTGATTCGGAATTGCGATGGCCGCATTGTTAGATTTCTGGTAGTGTGAAGTCTTCTTCATCAGACTGGAAAACGAACATGGCCCTCAATCCTGAATTCGTGTTTGAGAGAAAATACATTACGGAGCCGTTGAAGCGGGTACTTGGATTACCGGACGACGTTTGGTCAGTCGTTCTGAATGATGAGCTCGACAGTGCCTACTACCTGACCGCAGATCTGGCGCCTGTAACAATCGCCTTAAAGCCGGGCATCCGTCCGCTTATTGAGCTTGCCGTTCAGCGGAAGCGACAACTTGAGCTGTCCCTGCCGACAGCGCTACGACGGGCGTCATTGTCCGAAACGGCATAAACTGGCTGGCTTTCGATCACGCGGCCGCGCGCAACATCATCAGCATATTGTCCAGACGGTCGACGCTCAATGGCTTGCTTAGGCAAAGATCGAAGCCCGATGTGGCTGTGCGGCGTTTGCTGTCATCGTCACTAAAACCGGTTTGCGCGATGATTTTCATACGAGAAAGCGCTTTGTCCCGCCGCAGGACCTGCGCCACTTCAAACCCATCCATACCTGGCATCGATAGATCGAGTAACAAGACATCCGGCAAAAATGTTCGCGCCGTGGTCAGCGCATCGCGGCCGTTCCAGCAGGATTGCACCACATAGCCAAAATCCTCAATAACGGATTTGATACTTTCTGCCGCATCCACGTTGTCGTCCACGACAAGGACGCGAAATGGCTTCGCTGCCCGGGAAGAGGGTGAGGATTGCGGGGAGGGGAAGGTCACGGTGACACCTGGAAAGCGACTATGTATCCACCATATCATCGCCATGTGACAAAACGCGGTCGGCAAAGTTAATTTGGTGAAATCCGTTGCTTTATCGCCGTGTACTTTCTTTGCCACATGCGGCAAAGCGGTCCCCCCTTATCGCGCCCCGCTGAGTTCTTCGGATATTCGCGAGGCGATTTCCTGAAGGCAAATACGCGCTTCTTTGCTGTCGACCGTTTGCGTGCCATCGACAAGCTGCAAGAAGGGAATGGTAAGGGCGGCCAATGCATGACCCTGACCGTCGAATATGGGATAACTTAAGTCCGTGACGCCCAGTGTCCGGGTGCTTTTCATCATCTCATAGCCGCGTGCCCGAACGCGTTGCAGTGTCGCGCTCAAAGGACCGTTTTGCGTGGCAGCAGCCAGATCCGGGTCCAGGTCAATCGCATTGAAAGCCAGGAGGACGTGGCCGGAACAACTGCCTTCGAGCGTAATTTCCGCACCGACGCGAACAGCGAAAACAGTCGGCCCCGGCGTCTGTTGTCGGAAAACCACCAAACCTCGATCACCGTTGCCAATGACGAGATGGCAGGACTGTTCTACACGCTGGACGAGTTCACGCATGAGAGGCGCGGCGGCTTGAATCAATTCTTCCGCCGGCGTGGCCTTGAAGGCCAGATTTAGGACCTTTGTGGCGACTCTCAGACGGTCCCCCGCCTTACGCTTTAGCCAGCCCCGCCGCTCCATAACCATAATGACGCGGAAAATCTCGCTCATGGAAAGCCCAAGCCCGGCGGCTATTTCCGAAATGGTCAGGCCCTGAGGATGTTCCGCGAGAAGCTCGATAACGTTGAAGCCCTTTTCAAGGGCGGGCGCGGAGTAGGTATGAGCCTTGGCGGAGGCTTCCTGTGTGGATGTGTCCATTGCGTCTTTTGTCTTTATATTCATGACAATGGCATACCTTTAAAAAGGCTGGCAATCAACTCTTCCACCTATGTTGAACTGGGCGAGACATGCGGGCCCGACGAACCTCCAAGTGCTGAAGCGGCCGCTTTAAGGTGGTGATTTGTTTTGTACGGTGGATATAATCAACTCCAATAATCAATGAGGCCGGATAATCATGACTGACAGTCGCTCGCTTTACCGTTTAAGGCTTTGGATTGCTTCCCTAATCCTGCTTTTGGGCCTGATCCTGCTTTTGGGATGGAGTTCCGCGGTTCAGGCGGCGAGTTGCGGCATAGCCTCGCCGGGGACAACCGGCCGGATCGCGATCGGACAGACGGGGCGGACGATGCTGGTGCATTTGCCAAGCGGGTTCAACCCATCGGTGCCGGCACCGGTCATCTTTGTGTTTCACGGCAGCGGTGGCGACGGCGCGCGAATTCTCGAACTCTCTCATCTGACGGAAACCGCCGACCGCAAAGGCTTTATCGTGGCGGCGCCGGACGGTGGCATTCCCGTCGACAAGGGATTTGTGTGGAATATTCCAGGTGTGCCAACCGTGACGGGCGTCATTCCGGGCCCGAAGGATGCGGACGATGTCGCCTTTATCAAGGCGTCGATAGACTGGCTTGCCGAACAAGGGTGCGTCGACCGCGCCCAAGTCTATGCGTCTGGCTTATCCGGCGGCGGACGTATGACCTCGTGGCTGGGCTGCGTTGCCGCCGATCGCTTTGCTGCCATAGCACCGGTGGTCGGTCTGCGGGCCGGCAATCCGTCAAAATCGGATCCCAAACGACCAGACCCGGCCACCTGCCGCCCTTCTAAACCGGTTCCAGTCATCGCATTTGCCGGCGACGCCGACACGACCAATCCGATCCAGGGCGGCGGCTCGGGCTATTGGCAATATACCATGGATGCCGCTGAGCAACGCTGGGCGGCATTGAACGGCTGCAAGGCGGCGCCTGTGACGACATGGATTACACCGAAGGTGTATGAAGAGCGCTATTCCGTGTGCCGGGACAATGCCGATGTCGTTGGCCGTATTACGGTGGGCGGCGAACATAAATGGGTGGTGGATAACGATGCGATGTGGGCCTTCCTGTCGAAATATCGCCGCGTCAAATAAGAGGCGAAGAAAAAGGCGCCGCCGGGGCGCCTTATCTTAATGTTTAGTCTTGGTGGCTTTTTTCTTACCAGTCTCTTTCGGAATGTCCGCTTCATGCATGGCAATCGCTATAGCTTGGTGACGTGACTTAACCCTATCGCCGCTGCCACTTTTCAAGTCTCCTGACTTGTATTCGTGCATGACTTTTTCGACCTTTTTCTTCTGGGCGGGTGTTTCCTTTTGCATGTCTATGCTCCTTGAAGTTTAGCCCCACAGCCATTAGACATCCGCTTCCATAAAAATGCCATTCGCCTAAATCGAAGACTTAATCATGACCCTGACCCTCTACGGTATTCCAAATTGTGACACGGTGAAGAAGGCGCGCGACTGGCTGGCAGGCAATGGCGTTGCCTATACATTTCACAATTACAAAACAGACGCTGTGGATGCCGACACACTCAAGCGCTGGTCGGGCAAAATCGGTTGGGAAAAGGTGCTGAACCGGGCCAGTGCCACCTTCAAGGCCTTGCCCGATAGCGATAAACAGGACCTGACCGAAGACAAGGCCATAAGCCTGATGATCCGCCAGCCTTCGATGATCAAACGACCGATTTTCGAACGCGGCAACACGATTGTTGCGGGCTTCAAGCCGGATGCGACTCTGCTCGATCGCCTCCGCTAGGCATCTATGCGGTCGTGCGTGGCCGCGTCGCCCCGGCGCCAATACCCCGAAGCTTTTATGGCATGAGGCGCTACGCCGTGATCCTCGATCAGTTGCTGGCGTATCAGTTTCGCCTGCGCGCTTTCGCAAGCCACCCAAACGTGGACATCACCTTGGCGTAGATGCAAGCCCTTCAGAGCGTCGTTCAGGCAGTTTGGATAGGCCGCCTGACGGTAGACCCAGTGGATCGTCGCGTCCGCCTGGGTTTCGAAGGTCAGGCGATCATCCTGGCTGTCCACTTCCGCCAGGACGCACACCTTTTTGCCGGCGGGCAGTTCGGCCAGGCGACGCCCGATGGCGGGGAGGGCGGTGTCGTCGCCTATCAGCACGTAGCTGTCGTATAGGGGCGATATCAGGTTTGAACCCCGCGGCCCGCCGATATGCAGTGTATCGCCAATGCCCGCATTTATTGCCCACTGTGTCGCGGGTCCGGCTTCGTGAACCGCAAACTCGATATCCAGGCTTTTGTCGTCGAAGCGGCGCGGGGTGTAGTCGCGGGCTACGGGCTTCGGACCGTCTTGCGAAGGCGACCCGATCACCGGCAAGGTCAATACGCCGGTCACGGGATCCGGGAAGAACAATTTGATGTGGTCATCGAAACTCAGGCTTTGAAACCCTTCGACATCGCCGCCGAGGGTGATGCGGATGAGGTGAGGCGTGACGGATTGTACCGCCGTCACCGTCAATTCACGCAATCGGGTTTCGTAGCGTACACGCGTGATCGAACGGCCCGCCGCTTCCTTAGCAATCACCGTATCCATGTCAGAGCCTTTCGATTTTCTTGGCGAGGTCATCGAGCAGGTCGACAACGGCTTCGATTTCCGTCTTACCCATCGGTTTCATGCCCCGCGCCTTGAGCGATGCCTTAAGATTTCCCATAGCGCGGTACAGCGGGGCGTAGTCGCCGTGTTCACCGCTCTGACCGTCCATCATCGTAAACAGTTCGGCGACCTGGTCCGCCTTTTCCGTCAGGAAGGCCTTGCCCGCATCGGTAATTTGGGCCGACTTGCGGCCATCTTCGCCGGGCGAAATGGTGATAAAACCTTCATCTTCCAGCCAGCTGAGAGTCGGATAGATGACGCCGGGGGAGGGGCTGTAGGCGCCGTTAAAACGTTCTTCGACAGCCTTTATCAGTTCGTAGCCGTGGCTTGGCTTTTCTTCGATGAGCTTGAGCAAAACCAGACGAAGACCGCCGTGGCCAAAGCCACGACCATCGCGGCCGCCGCGCATACCGCGGAAGCGTTCCATAAAAGCCTCGCGCCCGCCGCCGAAACCTCCGAAGCCGCGACCAAAGCCGTCGCGATGGCTGAAATTGCGGTCAGAGCCAGCACCCTGTCCGCGATGATGAAAAAAGCCTCTCATAAGAGTCTCCATATATAATTAGTGTGTAACCAGATATATCGAAATTTGACATGCGTGCGAATTGCAACCAGCCTGGTTTCGGTACGATCTAGATATATCGAAATTGCATCGATTTCAAGTGGGCGGATAAATAATTTGCATTACGAAAACTTAATCCGAATCCGTGCATCCGAAATGCCGGTCTGATGCCTCTTATCTGCAAGGGTGCGGTTGCGACCGCTCTCGTAAATCGACCGTCGGGCAATTCGACACAGGAGTTCACATGGATTTGGATAGCATCACAGGTATAGTGGCCGTCATCTTGGCCTTGGGGATGCCGGTATTTATCGTCGGCATCATTTTCTTCTTTATGGCCCGCAGCAATGCGGAGAAGCAAAAGACATTACGCATGGCGATCGAAAAGAGCGACACCCTGCCGCCTGAGTTTCTGGAAAGTCTGAAGACATTGCAGAAAAAGCCGAAGACGCCGGCAAACGATCTTCGGGCGGGGCTGATTCTTATGGCGGTCGCTGCGGGGCTGGTTGTTCTGGATGCGGCCGGCCACGGCTGGACGTTTGGTACCTTGTCCGGTGTTGCCGCCATCCCTGGCTTTGTTGGCGTAGCTCTGCTGATCCTTGGGATCGTCGGCAGCCGTAAAAACTAAGCCCGCCTGCGGCAACCCGGAGACGAACGCAGATGGGCCTGACAAGCGAAAAGCTTGATCTGACGCGGCAATCGGATGTCGATCTCGTACGCCTATGTCTGGGCGGCGATAAATCGGCCTTCGCCGAACTGGTGCGCCGGCATAGTTCGGGCGTACGCACACATCTGCGCCGGATGGGGGCTCAAGGGGCTGATGCCGACGACATGGCTCAGGAGGCATTTATTAGTGCCTATGAGCATCTGGCGGAATTTCGCTTCGATGGGCCGTTTGCGGGATGGATCAAGCGAATTGCGTCGCGACGGTATCTAAAAAAAGTGCGCGCCAATCAGAAGTACGTGCTCACCGACGATATGACGCTGTACGCGCCGGAAGCGACCGGGAGCGATGATTTCCGCGCTCATAATCTCGATGCCGCTCTTAATCGTCTCAAACCCGCCGAACGGCTGTGCCTGACGCTGAATTTTAGTGGCGACCTGTCTCATCAGGATATCGCCGACGAGTTGAAAATTCCCCTCGGCACGGTCAAAAGTCATATCAAACGGGCGCTGGATCAACTGAAGGTTATCCTGTCACCCAATTCAGACCCAAACCCGAATCCAGTGATGGAGACCGGAACATGAACGATAACGATATCAAAGACCTGTTCAGCAGCGTGCCGTCCTATGAAGACGCACCGGCATTTCAGATGCGCGTGATGCGCAAGCTGAGGATCAATCTGTGGCTGCGCCAAGGTTTCGTGGTTTTGGCGGGCTTTATCGGTGGGCTGTACGCACTGGCACAATTTGTTCGTCTGCCGAACTGGACGATCGGCGATCGGGCCGTGGCCGGGGCACACATGGCGCGTGTCGAAACGGACCAAACGCTGCGCGCCGGCGTGGAGTTTCTCGACGTGCTCCGCCTGCGAGCGATGAACCTGTTTGATTCGTCGGCGCATACGCTGAACCTCATGCAAACGCCGTTCTTCTTTTGGGTCAGTTTTTCCCTATGTTTAGTCTGTTTGGCGCTGTATTACGCCTATAGCCAAGAGGAAGCGATCTGAGGTCGGCATCTGCCGTTCGGCAATCGCACCAGACGGAGAGACCGACTTGAGTAGCCAAGCCGCGCCGACGCGCGCCAAACGCCTGACGGCGCCTGAAATCCAAAAGCGCAAGGGGCAGATCCCGCTTGTTACGCTGACCGCCTATACCACGCCCATGGCGGAGATCATGGATCCGCACTGCGACATCCTGCTGGTTGGGGACAGCCTCGGCATGGTGGTCCATGGTCTGCCCAACACGATTGGTGTGACCATGGACATGATGATCCTGCACGGACAAGCGGTGATGCGCGGGGCCAAAACCGCCTTTGTTGTCATTGACATGCCCTTTGGCTCATATGAGGCCAGCCTTGAGCAGGCGTTCACCAACGCGGTCCGGTTGTTAAAGGAAACGGGGGCGCAGGCCGTCAAGCTGGAAAGCGGTCCGACCGTCGCCGAAACCATCCGCTACCTGACCCTGCGCGGCATCGCCGTCATGGGACATGTGGGCTTGCGGCCGCAGGCCCTAAACGTCGAGGGGGGCTTCAAGGCCAAGGGCCGCACGGAAGATGAGCGCGCCAAGGTCATCAAGGAAGCGCAGGACAGCGCCGATGCTGGTGCTTTCGCGATTGTTGTGGAAGGCGTGGCCGCGGATCTGGCGGGGGAGGTTACGCGCCTCGTGTCGGTGCCGACGATCGGAATAGGTGCGTCAAATGCCTGCGACGGCCAGGTGCTGGTGACCGACGATATGCTGGGATTGTTCGACTGGACGCCAAAGTTTGTCCGTCATTATGCCGACCTGCGCACCCAGATCGGCGCTGCCGTTGAATCCTATGCGAAAGATGTCAGGGATCGTAGCTTTCCCGCCCCAGAAGAGACATATTTTGCTAAATAAGTAGGGCTTGAACTGATTTTGGGGGAAGCGCGTATCCTGCGCCGCTGTATACGGTTGCGTTAACGATAGCCAACGGCTAGTTTCGCGCCGAATTGAAGCACTTCCGCTTCCTCCGAAGACGAGATGATAAGGATTCGCCGTGAGCGATATTTTTGACGAAACCGAAGAGAACCTGCGCGCCGACAAATGGGTGTCCATCGTCAAGCGGGCATTGCCGTGGGTTATCGGTGTACTGGTCGCTGCCCTGGTGATCACCCTGGCCATCGCTGGCTATAGCGCATGGCAAAATAATGCGTCGGCGAAGGCGTCTGAAGTCTATGCCGCCGGGATCGAGTCGCTGGCCAAGGGCGACAAGGCTGTCGCTAAGACGAAGTTCGAAGAAGCGGCCAAGGCGGGCAACAAGACCTACACCGCCATGGCTTATCAACATCTGGCGGGTATTGCGCTCGACGATAAAAACACGCCTGAGGCCATCAAGGATCTCGATCTTGCCGCCAAGGCTACCAGCATTCCTATGATCAGCGACGGCGCGGCCCTCAAGTCCGCCATGCTGGCCATGGACACGACGCCCTACGCCGATATCGAAAAGCGCCTGACGCCGCTGACCAAGGAGGGACGTCCCTATGCAGCGCTCGCAAAGGAAGCCTTGGCCATGGCCAAGTTGCAGAAGGGTGACGTCAAAGGGGCGCGATCCGATCTGCAGGTTCTGTCGGTGACGCTCGGTACGCCCGACGGTGTCAAGCAACGCGCCTCGGCCTTCGTAGCCGCTATCGATTCGGGCGCCGTAACGACGGCCCAGGCGCTGGTCAAGCTGCCCGAAGCGCCTATGCCTGTCATGCCGCAGATGCAGCCGGGCGCGCAAATGCAACAAATGCCTGCCCAATAAATCCGCCGGCTAAATTCAGAATTCTTGTCATGGAAAACGCGCTTATGAACTTGTCGAAGGTTAAATCCAAAGCCCCGAGCCTTCTCGTTCTGGGGGTAGCGGTTGCGCTCAGCCTGAGCGGCTGCTCGACAGTCAGCCGCCTGAACCCGCTTAAGGGCAAGAACGCCGAAGACTCGGCTGTGGCGTCCCAAGGCAAGCGTATTTCCATCGTCGCCTTTGATCAGCAGTTGCAGCCGTCAAAGAGCTTAAAAGGCGTTGGCTATTATTTGCCGGCACCAGCCGCGGTCGATAATTGGCCTGTGGCCGGTGGCCCAGGCGTCGTGGTTGAAAATGCCGCGGCCGCCAGTGACTTCCGCGTCGCGTGGAGCAAGGGCATTGGGGCGCGCAGCAAGGGCGTCACCGAAGTCCTGGCTCAGCCCGTTTCCGATGGAAAGACCATCTATGTGATGGACGGCGAAGCGCGTGTTTCGGCGTTTGACGTGAACAGCGGCGCCCAGGTTTGGAGCGTGGATCTCAACCCGCGTCTGAAGCGTGACAAGACCGGTTTCGGCGGCGGCCTCGCCCTGTCGGACGGCAAGCTTTACGTCACGTCCGGTTACCGCTTTATCAAGGCGCTCGACGCTTCCACAGGCGCACAACTGTGGGAAAAGGCTGTCGATACACAACTTCACGCCGCGCCGACCGTTGACGCAACGCATGTTTTCGCCAGCGATGTCGACAATCAGATTTTCGCTTTCGATAAGTCTACCGGTGAAATGGTGTGGACCTATCAGGCCATGGCGGAGCCTGCCCGTCTTTTGAAAACCTCGGCGCCCATCGTAGCCAACGACGTCGTATATGCGCCGTTTTCTTCGGGTGAACTGGTGGCCTTAAGCGCCGCGACCGGTGATCCTGTGTGGTCTCAGACACTGGCGCAATCCACGCGTACCAACGCCATGTCGCAGATCCGCGATATATCCGGCCGCCCCGTTCTGGCCGGCGGCGTCGTATTCGCGGCCAGCCATTCCGGTGTCTTCCAGGCCATGGATGTACGGACGGGCAATCCCAAATGGAAGGTAGACGTCGATAGCATCAACACACCGTGGGTTGCCGGAGACGTTGTCTTCATTATCAGCCTGCAAGGCGAATTGGTGTGCATCAGCCGTGAAAGCGGCCAGGTCTATTGGATCAAGGACCTTAATGAGGGGATACAGAAGACCAAGAAGGGCTTCTTCGGCCTGGGGCGCGAAAAGAAGGTTGGCAAGATTCCGTTGTGGTCCGGTCCTGTGCTTGCGTCAAACCGGCTGGTGATCGTCAATTCGGAAGGCGAAGCAGTCGCTTTCGATCCGAAGAGCGGCGAGCGCAAGGAAACGATCAAGCTGGGCGGTGCTGCCTTCATCACGCCGATTGTCGTCGGAGACAAGTTGTTCGTGGTGACAGACGACGCCAAACTGGTTGCGATCCGGTAATTTGCCCTTCCGGCGCTGGGAATTCGACCTCGCGGTTCGCTATTTGCGTAACCGGCGTGCCAATGGCGGCATAACCGTTATCGCCATAATTTCGTACGTCGGGGTTACGCTGGCGGTGACGGCGCTTATCGCGATAATGTCTGTTGTTCATGGGCTGCAAGGGCAATTGCTCGGAAATCACCTGATCTTCAACAGTCATGTCGATATTACCGGCGCGGCCATCAACGATGATCGAACGCGTGACGGCTTGGCCGCCCGGCTATTGCGTGTAGACGGCGTTACGAGTGTGGAGCCCTACGTGCAAATGGCGGGCATTGCCGCGGCGACGGCGGGCAATGCCAACATCTATGTCCGTAGCGGCAAGGATGACGCCTTGCAAAAGGCGGGAATAGATCATTACCTGGTGGCCGGTTCCTTTGAGGCTTACAAACGCGGCGATGGTGTATTGATCGGCGGCGATCTGGCCGATAATATGGGGCTTGGGGTAGGCGACACCCTTTCCGTGACCGTCCCTGTCGGCAGCGGGCTCGACCTGACGTCCAGCAGCGCGACATATATTGTTTCCGGCATCTTTCGATCAAATGCGGGCAGGGTGGATGCCACCTACGTCTATGTGCCATGGACGGCAGCGCAGACCCTTTTGCACCGTAACGGCAAATGGGATGTCGTCGAGTTGCGCACCGACTCCCCATATCGGGTAGACCGCATACTTAGCGACCTAAAACGCGTGGCCGGTCCCAATGGGCAAGTCGTAAGCTGGAAAGACCGCGATAAGATAATCTGGCAGGCGTTGAAGCTGGAAGAAACCGTCATGCGGATCATCCTGTTCTTCGTTACCATCATTGCGTCTCTGAGCATCATCGCGGGGATTGTCATGTTGGTGAAGAACAAGGCGCGCGATGTCGCCATATTACGCACCATAGGGGCAGGTAGCGGTTCGATCGCGCGTATTTTCTTCCTGTCAGGCGCCATGATCGGCACCGCCGGCACGTTTACCGGTCTAACTCTGGGTGTCGTCATTGTCGCTTGGATGGTGCCGGCTCAGAAAGCTTTGAACAGCCTCTTTCATGTGCAGACCGGGCTGGTGGGCGCGGCCTATCTTCCGGCCAGGCTGGATGTCGTCGAAGTGGTCTTCATTGTGATCGGCGTCCTGGCTGCCAGTTGCTTGTGCGCGCTGGTCCCGGCCTTGTCGGCGGCCCAGCTCGAACCGGTTGACGCGCTCAGATACGAATAAAAGTGGCTATTGTGACGATTTTCGCTATAAGGCGGCCATGCCTTTAAGAATAGCTATTGTCGGCCGGCCCAATGTCGGCAAATCGACCCTGTTTAACCGCCTGGCGGGAAAGAAGCTGGCCATCGTCGATGACCAGCCCGGCGTCACGCGCGACCGTCGCTACGCCACCGGCCGCATCGGTGACATTGACCTGGAACTGATCGATACCGCCGGTTTTGAAGACCTGAGCGATCATTCCCTCGAAGCGCGCATGCGTATTCAGACCGAGCGTGGAATCGATGAAGCCGATGTGGCGTTTTTCATCGTTGACGCCCGCGAAGGTGTTACGCCACTTGACCGTATCTTCGCCGATATCTTGCGCAGGAAGGACACGCCTGTCGTTTTGATCGCCAACAAGGCGGAAGGCCATCAGGCCGCCGCCACGGCGGAAGAGGCGCGCGTGCTGGGTTTCGGTGAGCCTATCCACCTGTCGGCTGAGCATGGCGAAGGCATTTCCGAGCTTTATGACGTGACCGAGAAGTATCGCCAGCTGGTTGAAGGCGACTTCATGGACAGCGAGGCTGAGGACGAGGATGAAGAGACCAAACCGATCCGTATCGCTATCATCGGCCGTCCGAACGCGGGCAAATCGACCCTGATCAACAAGCTGTTGGGTGAAGACCGTCTGCTGACAGGACCAGAGGCCGGTATCACCCGCGATTCGATCAGTGTTGACTGGGAATACGAAGGCCGGACCATCCGTCTGGTTGATACGGCGGGGCTGCGCCGGAAGGCGCGGGTCCAGGAAAAGCTGGAAAAGCTGTCTACAGCTGACACCATCCGCGCTATTACCTTCGCTGAGGTCGTGGTGTTGGTGATGGATGAAGCGAACGCCTTCGAAGTTCAAGACCTTCAGATTGCGGACCTGGTGGAACGCGAAGGGCGCGGCTTGGTCTATGCTGTCTCCAAATGGGATCTGGTCGAGGAACCGCAGGCCCGTATGGCGGAAATTCTCGAAATTTCCGAACGCATGCTGCCGCAGTTGCGCGGTACGCCTTTGGTGACTTTGTCGGGTGCGACGGGACGTGGGCTGGAACGCCTTATGCCGGCGGTCTTGAAGACCTATCGCAACTGGTCGGCCAAGATCAAGACACGGGACCTCAACGATTGGCTGGCCCTGGCCATTCAACGCCATCCGCCCCCCGCTGTCGACGGCAAGCGCATCAAGCCGAAATACATGGCCCAGACCAAGGGCCGTCCACCGACGTTCGTGTTGTTCGCAGCGCGCGCCTACGCCATGCCGGATCACTATCGCCGCTATCTTATCAATAGCTTGCGTGAATCCTTTGATATGCCGGGTGTACCTATTCGCGTGACGGTGAAGGCGAATTCGACGACCAATCCTTATGTCGATGCCACCAGTGGCGAAAGTTCGGGGCCGCCGCGCGTGCGCGCCAAGCCGAAAATGAAGCCGGGTGAAAAGCCGGCGCACCCCAACCGTGTTCGGCAGAAGCCGAAGGGAACCGCCCCAGCGACGCCGAAGGTCAAGGTTGCCGTCAAGGCGCGCGCCGATGTTGCAAAGGCCAAGGCTGTGAAGACCCGTGCCATGGCGCCGAGCACAAAACCCGGCGCTGCGGCTCCGGGCGGACGTTCAAAGCCGTCGGGCAGAGGCAAGAGATAGCAAAAAGGCCTCCTTTCGGAGGCCTTTTTCATATCGTGTCTAAAGCTGTTCTAGGACGCGTGCCAAACGGATCAGCATGGCGTCGATATCATCAAGCGTGACATCGAGGGGTGGGCGGAAGCGGATGCTATCCGTGCCAGCACCCAAAAGGAGAAGGCTTTCGGTTTCGAGCGCCAAATCCACCAGCCGGCCCTTGTTGCGCTTTTCCAGCACCGTGAAGCCCTGATAAAGCCCAAGGCCACGCACATTACCAATCAGGTGTGGGAAGCGGTCCACCAGAGCATTCAGCCCATCGAACAGGCGCTGGCCCTTGTCCGCGACCTGCGCCAAAAGATCTTCGTCTTCGACAATCTGCCACTCCTGGACGAAACGCACCATGTCGGCGAGCGTGCCGCCCCAGGTCGAATCGAGCACGCCGATGTCTTCCATCGGATTGAGCATATAGACTGCGCCATTGCCGAACTTCTTGGCGACGGCGATGGATTGCGGCGGGTATGGGACATCGAACAGGTCGATGGAGAAAACCGCGCCGGTCTGTCCGCCGGAGGTCTGCACTTCGTCAAGGCCCCAGCCGATATCATAACGGTGACAGAGCTTCGACAGCCCTTGATAAAAGCGGGGAAGGGCCAGGCGATGACCGCCAGCGCCCTGCAAGGGCTCGAGAATCACGCCGGCAATTTCATCGGCATGGTCTTTCATGAATGATTCAAGCAGGCTCAGGGTCTGATCGACAATGTGCTCGTTCTGGGCGATGGACAGGCGGGCATCGTATTCGGGAAAGGGCACCTGTATATTGCCCTGAATGATGCCGCGAAAATCACGGGTCGCGACGGGGTCGTGCGTCAGCTCGGTGATGTTGAGCGCATAAACCGTACGTCCGTGAAAGGCTTGTTCAAAATAGATAAAGCGATGGGTGAGCGCTGTCTTGCCCTTTGCCTGCAATTTATGATTATGCAGGTTGATGAGGTACTTCATCATGTTTTCGACGGCTTCGGCCCCCGAATTGACGGCATAGACCTCGACATGCTGACCGCGCATGCAGACCGGCGCCAGCCGATGCAGCAGGCGGTAATAGGCCAGGCATTGCGGCGTCAGGAAATCCGGGTTGGCCATCTTGTTATTGGCGGCCAGGACCAGTTCACGCATGTAGTCGGGTTCGAACAGACGCGGATGATTGTAGCCAAGCAATTTTGAGCCGTAGAGGCCGCACCAGTCGGTAATACGATCGCCATCGACGGTCGCCAGGGTCATGCCCTTTGAATTGGCCAGGTCGACGACAAAGGGATAGGGTTCGGCGATGACGTACTTGCCGAGTTCTTCCAGCATCTCTGCGCTGCGGGCACGAGGATAGGTTGGGGGCGTATGCATGTTCATGCCCGCGAGTGTGATCTCAAATTTCACAAAATGAAAGTGAAAATGTGCAAATTGACTACAAAAATATACATTTTGACTTTTCGCAGGCGCAAAAAAAAGCGCATCCACGAAGAGTGCGCTTTTAGCCAATCAGGCGACGATGTCGGCGTTCTGTGCGCGCCAATCCGGGAAATGGATCGTCTCCAAAGGCGGTATGCGGCCTGGATCGGCAAGGGTCAGAACCAAAGGAACGATCTCATTGGGGTGCGGCACGCTTTCCGGCTCTTCACCGGGATAGGCGGCGGCCCGCATACGGGTGCGCATGGCGCCGGGAGACACCAATGCGGCGCGGATTGGCGTAATTTCGATTTCATCCGCCCAGGCGCGTACCAATGTTTCCATGGCCGCTTTCGTCGCGCCATAGGGGCCCCAGAAGGCGCGACCGGTTGTCACGGTAGCTCCCGTTGTCAGGAAGATGGCGCGCCCGGCCGCCGATTGGCGCAAGAGAGGTTCCATCGCGCGAAGCAGGCGCCAGGTCGCCAACAGGTTGACGCTGACGATTTTTTCGAAGTCCTTCGGCTCGTGATGCGTAACCGGGCTGAGCGTGCCTGAAATGGCGGCGGCATGCACCAGAACGTCGATACGTCCGAAGCGTTCGAACAATACGGAACTCAGCCGGTCCATAGCGTCGCCGTCAGTGATATCGAACGGTATCAGAGTGGCGTGTTGACCCGTAGCCGCGAAAATCTCATCGTCAAGCTCTTCGAGGGCGGCCTTGGACCGCCCACAGGCAATAACCTGAGCGCCCGCCTTGGCGAGGCCAAGGGCACAGGCGCGTCCTATGCCCCGTGAAGCGCCGGTGATCAGGGCGATACGGCCGGTATGCTGGGTCATTGCGGTCTCGTCAGTGGGCGTTTACGAGCAAGGAGAGTTGTGCGCCGGCATTGGTATCGCCCTCGGCGCCTTCGCGATCGGTCAGGCGGGTCGGATATTCACCGGTAAAATAGTGGTCAGTAAACTGGGGCTGGGCCGCGTCGCGTCCCGTGTGTCCCATCGCCTTATAGAGACCATCGACCGACAGGAAGCCAAGGCTGTCACATTCCAGCTTTTGGCGCATTTCTTCCAAGGTGTGGTTGGCGGCGAGCAGTTTTTCACGGTCAGGCATGTCAATGCCGTAGAAATCCGGCCACATGATCGGAGGACTGGCCGAACGCAAGTGAACTTCCTTCGCGCCGGCGGCGCGCACCATTCGGACGATCTTGACGGAAGTCGTTCCGCGTACAATAGAATCGTCGATGAGGACGACACGCTTGCCTTCGAGCACGATACGGTTCGGCGCGTGCTTCTTACGGACGCCCAGATCGCGAATGCCCTGGGTCGGCTGAATGAAGGTACGGCCGACATAGTGGTTGCGAATGATGCCGAGGTCGAACGGCAGGCCGGACTGTTCCGAGAAGCCCAGCGACGCGGGCACGCCCGAATCGGGCACGGGCACGACAATATCGGCGTCAGCCGGGTGTTCTATCGCCAACTGGCGTCCCATGCGCTTGCGCACGTCGTAGATGGACTTGCCATTCACAACGCTGTCGGGACGGGCGAAATAGATGTATTCGAAGAGGCAGGGACGGGCGGTCTTTGCACCGAAGGGCTTGAAAGAGGTCAGCCCGCTTTCGTCGATCTGGATGACTTCGCCATTTTCAACGTCGCGGATGAAGGTGGCGCCGATCATGTCAAGGGCGCAGGTTTCCGACGCCAGCACGTAGGAGTCGCCCAGCTTGCCGATAACCAGCGGGCGGATACCGAGCGGATCGCGCGCGCCGATCAGCATGCTGCGTGTCAGTGCGACCAGGGCGAAGCCGCCTTCGATATGGCGCAGCGCATCGATAAAGCGGTCGATGATCTTCAGCGACCGCGAACGGGCGATCAGATGCAAAATGACCTCCGAATCGGAGGTCGACTGGAAGATGGAACCTTCAGCCACCAACTTGGTGCGAAGGTGCATGAAATTGGTCAGATTGCCGTTGTGCGCCAGGGCAATACCGCCGTCGTCGAGGTCGGCGAACATGGGCTGAACGTTGCGGATGAAGGCGCCGCCTGACGTCGAATACCGTGTGTGACCGATGGCGGCACGGCCTTTCAGGCGGGCAACCACCTGAGGCTGGGTAAATACGTCGCCGACCAGGCCGTGCTCACGTTCAGTATAGAAACGCTTGCCGTCGCAGGAGGCGATGCCACAGGCTTCTTCGCCGCGATGCTGGAGGGCGTGCATGCCAAGGACCGTAATGGCGCTGGCGTCATCGATGCCATGAATGCCAAACACCCCGCATTCCAGGCGGGGTCGGTCGTCGTCGGAGTCGCGTGGGGTGGCGTCGGGATCGGTGAGAGCAGACAGTTCAGGCTGAGACAACAGCATGGAATCTCTTTTCTATAACGCTTCGACCGTCCGGTAGCGGGCTCCCTAAACGGTCAGTTACTTCTGGGTTTCGGCCACCCGGTCACCCACTCCCAAACTGGCGGGAATGAAGGCCTGGATGAGCTGGGCGCATTTAACGCTCAGCGGGTAGATCTTGGCGGCGCGGAACCAGTGCGGCTGCCGGTCAATAGGCGTGACCAGCGAAAAAAGCAAATGGATTACGCCCAAAACCACCAGTGTACGGAAGATTCCGATACCGACCCCGAGAACGCGGTCGAAGGTGTTCAGCGCCTTCTGCTTCTGGATGCGGTCCGAAAGGGCATGGCCCATGTAGCGGATACCGAAATACAGAACCAGAAAGGTGACAAACGCACCGATATAGGAGGTAATCGTATCGAGGTGGAAGGTCTTGGAGAGAAAAGGCTGCGACAGAAAGGCGATGAAGAGCGACAGAAAGAAGGCGATCAGATTGACCAGCTCCTTAGTGGCGCCGCGAATGAAGCCCGCGAAACACGATATGGCCAACAAGACCAGAAAGATGAAATCGTAGACTTCCACGCGTATCCCCCATATGTGACGGCCGGCCCCGTTTTCCAGCCCCCGACACGTTTTTATTCAAAACGCGAAGTGGCGGGGCGGATCCAATTCATACCATCTGCGCCGGACCATAACAATATAGGTTAACCGAGAGACGGGTCAGCCCTGGGGAAATAGCCCGGTAACGGCATCGATCAGGGTCGTGTAGCCTCGAACCTGCAAAGGTGCGTTTTCGGCGGCCGACTGCGCCGTGACGGCACTTGAAAACCCTAGTTTCAGCGCCTCTTTCAGACGCGCCTCGGACCGGGAAACCGAACGCACATCGCCGGACAGGCTGATTTCGCCGAATACCACGCAGTCACGGGGCAGGGGGGTATCGGTGAGGGCGGAAACTAAAGCCAGGGCAGCGCACAGATCCGCCGCCGGCTCGGAGATGCGCAAGCCACCGGCCACATTCAGATAGACATCCTTTTGACCGAAGCCGACGCCGCACCGGGATTCCAGAACGGCCAGTATCATGGCCAGCCGGCCGGAATCCCAGCCGACGACCGCCCGGCGGGGCGTTCCGTAGGCCGAAGGTGCGACCAGGGCCTGCACTTCGACCAGCACCGGACGCGACCCTTCTATGCCAGCGAAAACGGCCGAACCGGAGGCGCGTTCATGACCATCGCCGAGAAACAGGGCGGACGGGTTGGGCACTTCGCGTAAACCCGCGTCGCCCATTTCAAATACGCCGATTTCGTCCGTGGCGCCGAACCGGTTTTTCGTGCCGCGCAGAATACGGAACGGATAGCCGCGCTCGCCTTCGAAAGACAGGACAGCATCGACCATATGTTCCACGACGCGGGGGCCCGCAATCTGTCCTTCCTTGGTGACGTGACCCACCATGATGATGGAGGTCGATTGCTTCTTGGCCAGTCGCACCAGTTCACCGGCGCAGGCGCGGACCTGAGACACCGAGCCTTGCGCCGCCTCGACCGCGTCGGACCATAGGGTCTGAATGGAATCGATGATGACGAGATCAAATTTTTCGCGCTTCAGGGCATCGAGTATGGTGCGAAGCGCGGTTTCCGCCGCCAAATCCACCGGCGCCTTGGACAGGTTCATGCGCGACGCCCGCCCGCGAATTTGTTCGACGGCCTCTTCACCGGATATGTAGGCGACTTTTAGGTTCTTTAGCGCTGCATTGGCGGCCACCTGCAATAACAGAGTTGATTTGCCGACGCCTGGATCGCCAGCGATCAATATCGCCGAGCCGGGCACAATCCCGCCGCCGCAGACTCGGTCAAACTCCTGGATGCCGGTGACCATGCGGACCGGATCTTTGTCTTCGCTTTCCAGGGTTTCGAATTGCAGCTTGCTCAGGCGGGAAATCTTCCCGGCCGTTTCGGGCTTCAGTGCCCCCGGCGGCGCACTGAAGGCTTCCTGGACCAGCGTGTTCCACTGGCCGCATCCGCCACATTGCCCCGCCCACTTATTGTGGACATTACCGCAGGATTGACAGACATAGACGGCATGATCACGGGCCATGGAGCACTCATATGAAGGTATTTGTTCTTCATATGTTCCTATTTGGAGGCACTGTCAACCGCTACGCCGCTATCGTTATTCGTAGTTGTCGTAGCGACCGCCCTGGGCCAAATTGCCAAAGCGCGTGACGTTTTCGTCGAAGGACAGTTTGACCGTGCCGATGGGACCGTGACGCTGCTTGCCGATAATGACTTCGGCGGTGCCGCGCAGGCGGTCCATATCTTCCTGCCAGGTCAAGTGCTCCGGCGTGCCCTCGCGCGGTTCGGAGCGGCCGACATAGTAGCTTTCACGATAGACGAACATCACGATATCGGCGTCCTGCTCGATCGAGCCGGATTCCCGAAGATCGGAGAGCTGAGGACGCTTGTCGTCGCGGCTTTCAACGCTTCGCGACAGCTGCGAGAGGGCGATGACCGGGATGGCCAGTTCCTTAGCCAGGGTTTTCAGGCCCATGGTTATGGTCGACACTTCCTGTACGCGGTTCATATTGCCGCCGGTGTCGCCAATGGTGACAAGCTGAAGGTAGTCGACGATGAGACAGTCAAGGCCAGATGTCCGCTTCAAACGGCGGGCGCGGGCAGTGAGCTTGGCCAGCGTAATGCCGCCGGTATCATCTATGTAGAGAGGCGACGCGCTGATTTCCATCGCGGCGTCCTTGATACGTACGAATTCACCCGGGTTGATCTCGCCCTTACGGATCTTGTCGGAGGCGACGCCGGAGGCATCGGCGAGCAGACGCCCGGCCAACTGGTCTGCCGACATTTCCAACGAGTAGAAGGCGACGACGCCACCACGCACCGTTTTACGGGTGCCGTCCGGTTGCGGCTCATAGGCGTAATTCTTGGCGATATTCATGGCGATATTGGTCGCCAGGGCGGTTTTGCCCATGGAGGGGCGACCGGCCAGAATAATCAGGTCGGATTTGTGCAACCCGCCGATTTGCTTGTCGAGATCGACCAAGCCGGTCGATACCCCGGCCAGACCACCATCCCGGTGAAAGGCTTCCTCGGCGTGATTCAGCGCGCCGGCTACGGCGTCGGAGAAGGTAACAAACCCCGAAGAGGAACTGCCGGTTTCGGCCATGGCGAACAACTGGGCTTCGGCCGCTTCGATCTGGTCCCGGGCGTTCTGTTGGCCCACGGCCGACTTGGCGATTTCGCCGCCCAGACGGATCAGGTCACGGCGCAGGGCCAGGTCATAGATGACGCGCGCATAGTCGGACGCGTTCGCCGCCGGCGGTGCACGGTCCACCAGGTCGGCAAAATAGCGGATCCCGCCCAGGTCCTGAAAGGCTTGGTCGTTTTTGAACTTGTCGAGCAGAACGATGGGCTCTGCCAAGTGGCCAACACGAATCTGGTCTTCGATCACGGCAAACAGCCGTTGATGGAACGGCTCGTAGAAATGGCGGGGTTGCAGCCCGTCATAAAGGCGTTCATAGGCGCCGTTGTCGAACAGGAGGCATCCGAGCAGGGCCTGTTCCGCTTCCAGGTTGTGCGGAATGGTCGATGGCGCTTCGGCGGCGGGAACGGCGGGGGACAAGGTATCAGGCATGACGGGCATAAACAGAGTTAAAACAGGAAAGGCAAGAACTGTCCCGGTAGATTCTGCGGCCGCCCCCACCTTTCCACTTAGGGCCAATTCACAGGCTGTGAACTATGGGGATAAGTTGGCGAGTCTTCCGCAAATTGGGCACACCCAAAGTGTACAAAAATGCGGTTAAGCGTGCAAATTTGAAGCGGGCGCCATATGTCCCAGCCAACAAGAAAAGGCGCCCCATCCAGAAGATGAGGCGCCTTCAGCATTAGGCGAGTCTGGCTATATCAGACCCTACGTACCTGATTACCAGGACTGGTTACCAGGATTGCGAAACCCGAGCGTAGACGTATCGGCCATTGAAACCGAACGGCGAGAAGCGGGTGAAGGCGAGGGCGCCCACGCCATTACCGCTGGTGACGTTCAAGGCTGCCGGTGTCGCATCCGGATAGACATCGAACAGGTTGTCGGCGCCGATTGTGACAGTGGTGCCGCTGCCGAAACGATAGCTGCCGGACAGATCGACCAGGGTTTTGTCGCCCGAATGGATATCGTTCGCCTGCACAGCCGCCGGATCGGTTACGTCGCTGTAATAGGTGGCGCGTCCGTTGACGGACCAGCCAGCCTTTTGCCAGTCAACGCCGAAGGTGGCTTTGTCTTCAGGCTGCGAATTGGTCAAGATGACCTGACGAATACGGGCGAACAGAACCGGTTGCGGATTAAGCGGCGAATTCGAAAGCGTCGGCAGCTTGTCGATCTCGGTCTCGTTGTGGTTATAGGCGAGCGAAAGGTTAAAGCGGCCGAAATTCTCGGTCGGAATGCGATAGTTTCCAACAATATCAACACCCTTGGTGGTCGTATCGACCCCATTGATGAAGAAGCGTGCGGCCGAAACGCCATAGGGCGCCAAGACGGGCGTCACGTTCGAGCCGGAAATGTTTTCCGACAGAACGATGCGGTCATTCACTTCGATCTGATAAGCATCGACCGTCAACTCGAACGGCCCCTTATGCCAGACAGCCCCCAGGCTATAGTTGGTCGATTTTTCGGCTTTCAACGGTTGGGCACCCAGCGTTGCCGCCACCGGGCTGGTCGCCGGGAAGGTGCCGGTTTCAACGATAGTGGCGTTACCGTTGTTCGTTACAAGAACGGACGCAGTCGAGGTGAAATACTGTTGAGCCAGAGACGGCGCACGGAAACCGGACGACACAGAGCCGCGGATGGCCAAATCGTCGGTCAGCTTGTAACGTGCAGCCAGTTTACCGGACAGGTTGTCGCCGAAGTCGGAGTAGTTTTCGGCCCGAACGGCGGCGTCAAAGCTGAATCGGTCGGTAATGTCGGCGGCAACATCGGCGTACACGCCAACATTGTCACGATCGACATCAACCGCGTTGCTTGGCTGGAAGCCGCCAAAGCCTTGCGCACCAGCCGACTTGGTCGTGACCGGACCTAAGGCATAGGATTGCACCTCACCGGCGCGGATCTGATAGGTCTCGCTGCGGGCTTCGAGACCGACGGCGAGGGTCAATGGCCCAGCCCAGCCTGAGACTTCGAACGGGCGGCTAAAGTCAGCGTTGAAGACGGTTTGGCCGTACTTCAACTGACCGTCATAAAAATCGCGCTGCGAGGCGGCACCGTAGGACGGGTTGACGCTGTTTAGCGTATAGTAATCGATCTTGTTGCCGCCGTTGCTCAGCGAAATGTCGCTGGTCCAGGCGCCCAGATTGCCGCGAAGACCGACGGTGGCCGAATAGTCACCCGATTGCGCATTGATGATAGGCAGGAAGCCGTTCGGATAAATGGCAGGAACGTTACCGGACGCGTTGGCGTGGCGGAAGAAGGCGGCGCTCTTCGAATCCAGGTCGCTGACGCTGGCGTTGGCATACAGAGTCCAGTCGTCGTTCAGCGGCTTGCCGGCGTTGACGAAGAAGGCATAGCTCGACTGGGCCGGATCGCCATAGCGGCTGGTGACGACGGCCGGGCTTACCAGAGCATCGATATCGCCGCGCGAGGTCGGGTTGCGGCGGCGAACTTCACCGGAGATGGTAACGAAGCCGTCCGAGCCAAGCGGAAGGCCGATCCAGCCGTTCAGGTTGGTGGTGGCGCCATCAGACGCATGACGCGACGAATTGGCGGCTTTAATGTCGGTATCATATTCGCCATAGGAGAAGCTAAGACCGCCACCGCTACGGGCTTCGCGCAGATGCAGGTTCAGAACGCCGGCGATGGCATCCGATCCATATTGGGCGGAGGCGCCGTCACGAAGGACCTCTACGCGGTCAAGGGAGACTTCGGGGATAGTATTCAAATCAACGGCGGACGATCCGCGGCCCACGGAACCGTTCAGATTGACCAGGGCCGAAGTGTGGCGGCGCTTGCCGTCAACGAGAACAAGAGTCTGATCGGGAGACAGGCCGCGCAAGGATGCCGGGCGGATGCTGTCCGTACCGTCAACGCCGGCAGGACGCGGGAAATTCAAACTGGGAGCGACACGCGACAAGGCCTGGCCCAGTTCGGTATTGCCTTGCGATTGCAGGCTCTGCGCTGTGACGACGTCCACGGGGGCAAGTGTATCGAGGCGGGAGCGACGGCTGGCGCGCTGGCCAGTGACCACGACCTCCGTCGCCGGCTCGTCGGCGGCAGGCTGGGCAGCCTCTTGAGCGAAAGCCGGAACGGCGAACGATGCCGACAGGCTGAGGACAAGGGCGGTGGAAAGAAATAGCTGGCGGCCAGCAAGGGATTTGGCAGACATGGTTTAACTCCTGGTTTCGGTCCGGGCTCGCCTGTTTTGGCGATTGTGTCCGACTCGTGCGGTTGTGCTGATGCCTAATTGGTCTCATTACCGTCACATTTAAAGATGCGGCAGCGCAATAAATCGTCGAAGATTGGATTAGAAAATCTATTTAATAGCCGTCAGGCGAAAATAAAAAATGTATAAATAATGTTTTTGTTCAATATGTTAATTGTAATTATCGATGCGCGTGCGCGGAGATTAGATTAGCTCGGTCGTTATCCTAAATGCGATGCTGAAACGTTTTGTGATCACATTGATGCCACTTTTCCTTGAAATTGGGCATGAAAAAGCCTCCGCAAATGAATTGCGGAGGCTTGATTTTTAGGTCTTGCGACCGGTTTTTAGACCGTTTGCAGGTTGGCTGCCGAGGTCTTACCCTTTTCGGTAACCAGCTCGTAGCTGACCTTTTGGTTTTCGTTCAGCGAACGCAGACCTGCGCGTTCAACGGCGCTGATGTGAACGAACACGTCGCCACCGCCGGCATCCGGCTGAATGAAACCATAACCCTTGGTGGAGTTGAACCACTTAACCGTACCTGTTGCCATTATGGCCTCCTTGAAATCGCACCTCTGTGCTTTGAATCCCAGCGGAATTACTGAAACCCGATCCGAAAAGCGTGCGTCTTAGGAAGAATGCCATAAGGCGGTCGTGCCGGTAGATACCTGAAATTCGAAACGCCGTCAGATTATCCGTTTCCCATCAAATAGCAAGCCTTCCTTTAAGCGAGGAACAACGAGGCCTTGCAATAATTCTCAACTTTTGACGGCGCGGGTATGGAAAATGCAAAAACCCGGCGAGCAGGGCCCACCGGGTTTCTGGTCTCTATTGGCGTACGAAGTCTTAGGATTCGTACGGAGCGTCGGCCATGGCCGCGCCAGCGCCGCCTTCGAGCATGTCGGCCGCAGCGGCTTCATCAGCCAGACGGTCTTCCTCGAATTGTGCAGCGATAACATTTTCGCCAGCCGCTTGACGCTCAGCTTCATCAGCCGAACGAGCGACGTTGACCGTGACGGTCAACGAGACTTCAGCGTGCAAACGCACCTTGATCTCATGCAGACCAAGCGTCTTGATCGGCGTGTTCAGGACAACCTGATTGCGCTCGACCTTGCCACCGGCTTCGGCGATAGCGTCCGCGACGTCGCGGGCGTTGACCGAACCATAGAGCTGACCGCCGTCACCCGCCTGGCGGATGATGACATAGGTCGTGCCGTCCAGTTCAGACGCAGCCTTTTCGGCGCCAGCCTTGGCGGCGGCGTTACGGGCGACGATCTGTTCCTTCTGTGCTTCGAAGACCTTCAGGTTGGCGGCAGTGGCGCGCAACGCCTTGTGGCGCGGCAGCAGGTAGTTACGGGCGAAGCCGTCCTTGACACCGACGACGTCGCCGATGGTGCCGAGGTTTTCGACGCGTTCCAGCAATACAACTTTCATGTGCCTGTACTCCTTACTTCACAACGTAAGGCAGGAGCGCGAGGAAGCGAGCGCGCTTGATGGCCTTGGCCAGTTCGCGTTGCTTCTTCTGGCTGACAGCCGTGATGCGCGAGGGAACGATCTTGCCGCGCTCGGAAATGTAGCGTTGCAGGAGCTTTACGTCCTTATAGTCGATCTTCGGCGAATTGGCGCCGGAGAACGGGCACACCTTACGGCGGCGGAAGAAGGGACGACGGGCGGGGCCGTTACCGACGGGAGCGCCGGGGGCGGGAGCGATGTCTTCAGCCATAGGTCAAGACCTCCTTATTCGGCAAAAGTAGCGTCGGCGTTACGCTCGGAACGCTCAGGGCGGTCACGGCGCGACAGGACGGGTGAAAGTTCGAGATCGAGCTCTTCGACGCGGACGGTCATATAACGGATGACGTCTTCGTTGATCGAGAGCTGGCGCTCCAGTTCCTTGATGGCCGGAGCCGGTGCGTCGAGCGCGAGCAGGGAGTAGTGGCCCTTGCGGTTCTTCTTGACGCGGTAGGTCAAGTTGCGCAGACCCCAATATTCGATCTTGGCGATGTGGCCGCCATTTTCTTCGATAAGGGTCTTGATGGTTTCGTTGAGCGCTTCGGCCTGTTGCGGCGAAACGTCCTGCCGTGCAATGACGACATGTTCGTAGTAGGGCATGTGTATCCTCTTCCGTTGATCCGGGTGGCGCATTTACCGGCGGAAGTCCGGAAAACACGATGGATCGAAACGGGCACAACGCCCGACGACCACCCGAAAGGGAGCGCCCTCATAAACGAGACTTGCGCAAAACGCAAGTCCCGCTTGCGGTTGCGATTAATGCATGTCCTTGACGGCGGCCAGTAGGGCGCTGACGTGGGTGGAGGCGTCACCGCTATCATGAACGAAGGCGATCTTGCCGTCCGTGCCGATCAGATACGAAATGCGGTTGGACATGTTCATGGCCCCCATCTGGGCGTCATAAGCCTTGGTTACGCTGGCCTTTGTGTCAGCGCCGACCGGGAACTTGCCCTGACAGGTCTCTTTCGAGAAGCGTTGCAGGGTGGCGATATCATCTGTCGATACGCCAATCACGGTAACATGGTGCGCCTGGAATTCAGGAATGGCTTCCGAAAACTGGTGGGCTTCCAGCGAGCAGCCACCCGTAAAGGCTTTCGGATAAAAATAGACCAGAACGGGCCCGTTCTTCAGCGCAGCCTTGGTCGAAAATGTATCGACCTTGCCGTTGGTTGCAGCGGGCAGCGAGAAGTCTGGCGCCTTGTCGCCAACCTTCAGCGCGGCGAAGGCGGGTGAAGCAAGCGCGAGCCCGACGGCGGCGAGGCCGAGGGCGAGTGTTTTCATGTTGGGCATCATTGGGGTGTCTCCTGTCTGGTAAAAAAGCCTATGCCTTTTCCCTTACGTCGGCAAGCGCCGCTCGGTTCGATTGGCGGGTCAATTAAACCGGAGGATTATGTTTCATGAGAAACCCGACAGCGGATTCCACCGTCTGAATTCGCGTGGGCTCGCGGGACATCCAGTGGTCTTCCTGTTTCAATTGAACCAGCTCAACCGATTTTCCGGCCTTCTGCATCGCATTGTACATAATGGTACTCTGTTCGAACGGTACAACGGTGTCATCCTTGCCATGGATGAGCAGGACGGGGACCTTGATAGCATCGATATGTTTGACAGGGGAAATTTCGTCCCAGCGACTTTCATCGCCGAGAAAGCGGCGCCAATATCGCATGGTGTGACTGTCGCCCTTGTAACCTTGCCATTCCAGTTCGTGCGCCATGAAGGCTTTGATGTCTGAAATGCCGGCCAGCGAAACCGCGCAATTATATACCCCTGGATCGATGGAAACCCCTGCCAGGGCGGCATAGCCGCCATAGGACCCGCCGAAGATGGCGACACGTTTTGGATCGACCTTGCCCGCCTTTACAAGGGCGCGCACGCCATCGGACAGGTCCGTCTGCATCCTGCGGCCGAACTGGCCATATCCGCTGGCGGTAAAGGCCGAACCGTAACCGGCAGACCCGCGATAATTCGGTTGCAGAACGGCATAACCGCGCGAACTCAACGCCTGGGACAGGAAGTCGAAGCTGGAGTCCTCGTAGGCTTCAGGGCCGCCATGCGGCAAGACCACCAGCGCGAGGTTTTTCGCCTCGCGATCGACGGGCAAGGTCAGAAACCCGGGAATTTCCAATCCGTCGGCCGCCTTATATGCATATGGCGCCTTGTCGGCCACCCACTCCATCGGCAAATCCGGGTAGGATTGGCCGATTTCCTTGTATCCCCCCTTTCGGAAATCGATGGCGTAATAGGTGCCGGAATTGCCCTCTCCCTGAACAAAGACAAGAACATGAAGTGGGTCTTCGGCGAACCCGGCCAGGTCGGCGTGAATATCGCCGACCGCGCCCTTCACCAACTTCGGCAGCTGAGCGAAGACAGGGTCGTAGAAGACGAACTCAGCAATGCCGCTCGTATTTCCGAAGCCGACCAGGTTGAACGTCGTCGGATGGAAAATGGGCCAATGCGTTGCTCCGTCGATGTCGATGGTCTTGAACACGCCATCAGGCGTTACCTCGACATACTTGTCCTTCAGGTCGCCGTCGTTCATGTATAAAAGCACCGATTGGCCGTCGCGACCCAGGCCCGACAGATAAGGCATGTCCAGCTCGGCCTTTACCTCATATATGTTACGCCAGCCCTTTTCAGTCCTATAACGCAGCGACCAGACGTGTTTGTCATCGTCATACTCCGAACGGGCCACCAGGGTTCCATCGTAGCGGATGACCCAGTTGTTGATGCGGCGACCGTCCTCGTCGATAAGAAAGCCGCGGTGCCCCTCGGTCGTGAATCCATAAAGTGCCGTATTGATCTCGGTCGTAATGCCGTAGCCGCTTGCGCTGAAATTGGAGGCGGTTATGCGATAGCCGCCATTGACCTTGATGCGGCGGATGTCGCCGAAGATCACAGCACGGAAGTCCTTTTGCTCGCTGTAGAGCTGGTAGCGCCTGCCGGCATGGACATCAATGATGAAGCCGAGCCATTCTTCGATCTGGTCTGCACCGAATTTCGACGTTTTGGAGGTCGTGACGAATATGCTCTTATTGTCGGCCCACATGAGGTCGCGAATCTTGTCGCCATCGATGGCGGCCGCCGCTGTCTTGCCCGTGGTCAAGTCATAATCATACATGACGATACCACCATCCTTGTTCATGGCCAGACAGACACGGGTACCGTCCGGCGACAGGGCGACCTTGCTGATAGTGGGCAATTTACCGTAGACGGCGAGCGGCGGCGGGGTTGGCGCAGCGGACTGCGCCCAGGCCAGGGCCGGTATACCGTTGAGAATGACGGGTGTCGCCATGGTCGCGAACGCGCCGAACAGACTGCGGCGCGACAGGAAATTATCTGTCATTATATGTACCCCCCTCAGAGTATCTGTTTTCTTTCGTGACGGTACTGCGACATTTTAAGTCCGGCAACACCGATTTTTCGTCATGCGGGTATTTCTCAACTTGGGGTCACAGTTTGCGTCGGACGGCGGTCGAACAAATCTCTGTGCGGCGACTTGCCCTTAGGGGCGCATTGCCCTAACGGAGTCGCCGGTTAATTTCTGAAAGGCGACCCGTCATGACATTGGCATTTGTTTTTCCCGGTCAGGGCTCACAGAGCGTCGGCATGGGCGCGGACCTGTACGAAACCTACGCCGTAGCCCGCGAGGTCTTCAATGAGGTTGATGACGCACTGGGGCAAAAGCTGTTTGCGCTGATGAAGGACGGGCCTGAAGATCAACTGACCTTGACCGAAAATGCGCAGCCGGCGATCATGGCGGTATCGATCGCGGTATCGCGCGTGCTGGAAAAGGAATTCGGCATCGCGTGCTCGGCCGCGGCATATGTCGCCGGCCACAGCCTGGGTGAATATTCCGCCCATGCAGCCGCAGGCACTTTTTCGCTGAGCGACACGGCGCGGCTTTTGAAGCTGCGCGGCCAGGCCATGCAGCGCGCGACGCCGGTCGGCGTTGGCGCCATGGCCGCCCTGATCGGCAAGGCGGATCTGGATCTTGCAGAAAAGGCGTGTGAGGCAGGGGCCGCTGCGGGTGTCGTCGTGATTGCCAACGACAACAATGCCGGCCAGATCGTTATTTCCGGCATGAAGGACGCGGTCGAACTGGCAGTTGAAAAGGCCAAGGAACTCGGCGCCAAGGGCATGTTGCTGAACGTATCCGCGCCGTTCCATTCTCCCCTTATGGCCCCGGCCGCCGAAGAGATGAAAGCCGCCCTGGCCGAAGTCTCCATCCATACACCGGTGTCAACCTTGGTCGCCAATGTCACGGCCCAGCCGATACGCGGCAAGGAAGAGATTGCAGCCCTTCTGGTTCAGCAGGTCACCGGCCGCGTGCGCTGGCGTGAAACGGTACAATGGCTGGCCGGCGAGGGCGGTGTGACCACGTTTGCCGAGTTGGGCTCAGGCAAGGTTTTGACGGGAATGTCCAAGCGGATTGCACCGGAGGCCGCCTCAATCGCGCTGAATGGCGCGGCTGATTTCGAAGCCTTCGCCCAATCCCTCAAGGGCTGATTTCACTTGATACATCAGGCGCTTTGACATACACCGCGCCGCCAGTCCTTTCTCCCTATTCAGGAATCGCCATGTTCGATCTGACCGGAAAAACCGCCCTTGTTACCGGCGCCACAGGTGGCCTCGGGGCCGAAATCGCCCGCGCTCTGCATGGTCAGGGCGCCAAGGTTGTCCTGTCCGGCACACGTGAAAACGTCCTGGCCGACCTGGCTGCTGAACTGGGGCCGAACGCAGTAATCGCCGCCGCCAATCTGTCGGATGCCGCCCAAGTCGATGGGCTGGTGGCGAAGGCGGAAGAGGCGGCCGGCGCCGGGATCGATATCCTGATCGCCAACGCAGGTATTACCCGCGATGGGCTCATCCTGCGCATGAAGGACGAAGACTGGGACACGGTCATAAAGGTCAATCTGGAAGCCTATTTCCGTCTCGCGCGTGCCGCCACCAAGGGCATGATGAAGCGCCGTTTCGGCCGCATCATAGGCATTACGTCGATTGTTGGGGTTACCGGCAATCCGGGCCAGACGAACTATGCCGCCTCAAAGGCCGGGATGATCGGCTTTTCCAAGGCATTGGCGCAAGAGGTCGCCAGCCGTAATATCACCGTCAACTGCATCGCGCCGGGCTTTATCGCCTCGCCGATGACGGATGAGCTGAATGAAGCCCAACGCGCCGCCATCCTGGCCAAGATACCTGTAGGTGATCTGGGCAAGGGCAGCGATATCGCCGCCGCTGCGGTTTACCTCGCCAGCGCCGAAGGCGGTTATGTTACGGGTCAAACCCTGCACGTCAACGGCGGGATGGCGATGATCTAAAAGACGTATGGACTTTAAGTCGTCTTTGCTGGCATCTGCATGGCGTTTTCCGGGTCCAGCTAACGGATAGCGCTTTAAATGTCTTGAATCGGCGGTTTTATATGCCTACAAGACAAAACTGGATTCTATCCTCCCCTTGGGACCCTGCGGTCTCGGGTCCTAAGTATCTACTTTCTGAAGGGACAATAAATGTCTGAAGTTCTTGAACGTGTTCGCAAGATCGTTATCGACCACCTGGACGCCGATCCGGACAAGGTCACGGAAAAGGCGAGCTTTATCGACGACCTGGAAGCCGACAGCCTCGACATCGTCGAGCTGGTGATGGCTTTCGAAGAAGAATTCGATATCGAAATCCCGGACGACTCGGCCGAGCACATCCTGACCGTTGGCGATGCCGTCAACTACATCGATGGTAAGCTGAAGTCCTAAGCTGCAAAGCTTTCTCAAGCGCGGTTTCAGGCTCCCGATATCGTAGGGGCTTGGCCGCGCTTAGTTGTTTTTGGGGTCTCTAAGAGGGTTGATTGCCTATGGTTCGTCGCGTCGTTATCACTGGTTTGGGTCTGGTTTCGCCACTCGGCAATGGAGTGGACATATCCTGGAAGCGGCTGCTGGAAGGCAAGTCGGGCGCCGGTAAGATTACCGCTTTCGATACCACGGATTACGCCTGTACGGTTGCGTGCGAAGTCCCGTCCGTCGATGGACGCGGTGGCGGCGGTCCGGATATCGAAGGATCGTTCGATCCATCGGCTGTGCTATCGAACAAGGAACGTCGCAAGGTCGACGACTTCATTCTGTACGCCATCGCCGCAGCGGACGAAGCCCTGAAAGACGCCGATTGGCATCCGGAAACGCCGGAAGACCAAGAGCGGACCGGGACCTTGATCGGATCTGGCATAGGTGGCCTTGGTATCATTGCCGAAACCGCGCTGGAACTGCGTGATAAGGGCCCCAAGCGAATTTCCCCCTTCTTCATTCCGTCTTCCCTCATCAACCTGGCCTCGGGCCAGGTATCGATTCGTCACGGGCTCAAGGGGCCAAACCATTCCGTGGTCACGGCGTGCGCGACGGGAGCTCATGCCATCGGCGATGCGGCCCGCATGATTAAGTACGGCGACGCTGACGTGATGGTGGCGGGCGGCGCGGAATCGGCCATCGTGCCGATCGGCATTGCCGGGTTCATAGCCTGCCGTGCCCTGTGTACGGCATTCAACGACACGCCGGAAAAGGCATCGCGGCCTTATGACAAGGACCGTGACGGCTTTGTCATGGGCGAAGGCGCGGGTATTGTTGTTCTGGAAGAGTACGAGCACGCCAAGGCGCGCGGCGCCAAGATCTATGCCGAAGTGCTGGGTTATGGCATGTCGGGCGACGCCTATCACATCACCGCCCCCTCGGAAGACGGTGACGGCGGCTACCGCGCCATGGTGGCGGCGGCCAAGAGCGGCAATATCGATCCCACCACGATCGATTACGTCAACTCGCATGGCACATCGACCATGGCCGATGGCATTGAGTTGAAGGCTATCGAAAAGTTCCTGGGTGAACGCGCAAAGACCGGCACGGTCTCTTCGACAAAGTCCGCCATCGGTCACCTCCTGGGTGGCGCCGGCGCGGTCGAAGCCATCTTCTGCGCCTTGGCCATTCGTGACCAGATCGCACCGCCGACGATCAACCTCGACAACCCGGATGTCGAAACAACCCTGGATCTTGTGCCACACAAGGCCAAACCCATGAAAATAAAGACGGTCCTGTCGAACAGCTTTGGGTTCGGCGGTACCAATGCCGCTCTGATCCTCGGCGCCGTTGAATGAGGCAGGTAGCCGGCTCCGAATCTGAAACGTCGAAGGGCAAATCCATCCTTGCCCCTTTGGCGGGTTTGGCGGCCGGCATAGCGCTCCTTATTTTTGCCAGCTTCCTGTTTGTCTACGCGCAGTTGTTCGGTCCCGGGCCCAAGGTGACAACCCAGGTGAGCTTTGCCCATGGTATGAGCGTCACCGCGATGGGGCGCGAGTTGCAACGCCGCAAGGTCATCCATTCGGCCTTACTGTTCCGCGTCGCCGCCAAGTTTCGCGGACGGCAAAGTGACATGAAGGCGGGGACATACGATTTCCCCGCCGGCATATCCCTTATTGGCGCGCTGAAACAAATCGAAGAGGGCAAGGTCGTTCAGACCTATGTCACCATCCCCGAAGGTCGCACGTCGGCCCAAGCCGTGCGTATCCTGATGGCGACGCCCAACCTGGTCGGCGACGTCGATGTGCCGCCGGAAGGGTCAATTTTGCCAGAGACCTATCTCTATCAGCCCGGTGAGACCCGCCAGGCGGTGCTGGAGCGTATGCTTGAAGCCGGCCGACAGACCCTGGACATGTTGTGGGCCAAACGACAACAGGGACTTCCGTTCGCCACCAAGGAAGACGCACTCATCATGGCTTCCGTCGTCGAGCGCGAAACGGGCGTGCCTGCGGAACGTTCGCGCGTTGCCGCCGTTTTCATAAATCGCCTGCGCAGCGGTATGCGGCTAGGGTCTGATCCGACCGTCATTTATGGCATCTCGCATGGCGAGCCCCTGGGGCGCGGTTTGACACGGTCGGAACTGGATACGCCAACCCCGTGGAACACCTATTTGATTGACGGCTTGCCGACGACGCCCATCGCCAATCCGGGCAAGGCCTCGCTTGAAGCCACGCTCAATCCCGCTAAAACCCAAGACCTGTATTTCGTCGCAGATGGCTCGGGCGGACACGTCTTTGCCTCCACCTACGAGGAGCATCTGACGAATGTTGCGAAATGGCGGGCTATGGAAGCACAGGTTAACGTCTATACGTCCTCGGCATCCGCGCAATCCGCTTCATCGGTGGCGCCAGTAGCTGCCCACCGGAACGGCCACAAGTAATTCATTTCTGCGAGTTGGAGTTCTGCCATGAGCTTATCGAGCATGACCGGCTTCGCCCGTGTCGAAGGCGGCGAGGGCGAGACCGCCTGGACGGTGGAAATCCGTAGTGTCAATGGTCGGGGGCTCGACATCAAGTCGCGTTTTCCGGCCGGTTTTGAAATTGTCGAAAAAGTCGCTCGCGAGCTGGCCAAAGGCCGATTTCAGCGCGGGCAGATGAACCTGACCGTATCCGTTGCTGGGACTGGCGCAAAGGCCGGGGTCAGCATCAATATGGATGTGCTCGACATGTACCTTGCGGCCGGGCGTAAGCTAGTTGATGCCGGAGACGCAGTTACGCCCTCCGTCGACGGCCTGCTGGCGCTGCGCGGCGTGATTGATGCCTCGGGCGACGAGCGGGACGAGTTGAGCGAGGCCAGTGCTGGCGCGCTCAGCGGTGACCTGGCTGTCGCATTCGATCGGCTGAAAGAGGCGCGCGACGGTGAAGGCCGTGCACTAGAGGGGGTACTAAAAGGGCATCTCATTGCTATGGCCGCCTGTGTGGAGCGCGCCAAGTCGCTGGCCGATGGGCAGGTGGATGCCATTCGGGAACGTTTCACCCGGCGTCTTAATGAACTGCTGCCGGAGTCCGGAGATTTTCACGAGCGTGTTCTACAGGAGGCCGCGTTACTGGCCACCAAGGCTGACGTGCGCGAGGAACTGGACCGGCTGACCTCCCATCTCGACCAGGCGCACCAACTGATCGATGGCGAGGTGGCTCCTGGACGCAAACTCGACTTCCTGGCTCAGGAATTTATGCGTGAAGCCAACACCTTATGTTCGAAATCGGCCTTTATCGAATTGACCCAAACGGGCCTTGAGCTTAAAGCCGTGATCGATCAGTTCCGCGAACAAACGCAAAATGTGGAGTAGGCGATGCCGAATACTCATAACCCCGGCACGCAACGTATAAAACGCGGTCTCATGCTCATCGTGTCTTCGCCGTCCGGTGCGGGCAAGACGTCGCTGTGTCGCCGTCTGATGGCCGACCACCCCGATCTGGATCTGTCGATATCGGTGACGACGCGCAAGCCGCGTCCGGGTGAAAAGGACGGTCGCGAATATCATTTCATCGACGACACCCATATGGACGAATTGATTCGGGAAGATGCCTTCCTGGAACATGCCGCCGTCCACGATCACCGCTACGGGTCACTGCGTGAGCCGGTCGAGCGCGCTTTATCGCAAGGTCAGAACGTTTTGTTCGACATCGACTGGCAAGGCGCCCAACGCATCTCGGCCAAGGCGCCTTCGGATGTCGTGCGCATTTTTATCCTGCCGCCATCGATGGTCGAATTGAAACGTCGTCTGGTGGCGCGTGCGCAGGATGAAATGTCGGTTATCGAGCGGCGCCTTAACCGTGCTAAGGGCGAAATCGCGCACTGGGCCGAATACGACTATGTCATTCTCAATGACGACTTCGACCGGTCTTATGCGGAACTCATCCATATCTACCACGCTGAAGTGGCCCGCCGGTCACGCGGCCTTTGGATCGCGCCCTTCGTCGATGAATTGATGAGCGAACCGATTTAGTCGCGGTACTACAGCAATTCGGCGAGGCGCAGGAAATCAGCCGGGCTTACCTGTTCGGCGCGTTCCGTCGGCGTAATGCCTGCCGTCTCCAGCAAGGCTTCTCCGCCCAACGGCTTCAAAGAGGCACGCAACATCTTGCGGCGCTGACCGAAGGCAGCGGCCGTGACTTTTTCCAGGTTCTTGATGATGGCTGCGCTTGGGCGCTGGGTCTTGGGCGTCAGTTTGACGACGGCGCTATCGACCTTTGGTGGCGGCGTGAAGGCCCGCGCAGGCAAGTCCATGATCTTTTCACAATCGCACAAGACCTGCGAAATAACGCCAAGCCGCCCATAATCCTTATCCCCGACCGGCGCCACGACGCGCAGCGCGACTTCCAGTTGGAACATCAGCGTCATACTCAGAGGTTGCCAGGGACCGGTCAGCCATTTGATTAGCAGGGGCGTGCCGACATTGTAGGGCAGATTGGAAACGATATGCGCGCCGGGCGACAGATTGCGTTCCGCCAGCGATGCCGCTTCATCCACCTTCAGGGCGTCGCCATTGATGACTTCAAAGCGCTCCCCGTACACACCGTTCAATTCGCCGAGCAGGTCTATAAAACGCGGATCCATTTCGATCGCTATGACCGATTTCGCCTCGGTCTCCAGCAAGGCGCGCGTCAGCCCGCCCGGGCCGGGCCCAACCTCGATGACCACGTCGCCAGCGAATGGGCCGCCCAGGCGCACGATCTTACGTGTGATATTGAGATCGAGCAGGAAATGCTGGCCAAACGACTTCTTAGCCATCAGACCATGGGCTTCCAGGCTTTCTCGTAAGCTAGGCAGTTCGGTCATAGGACTCTGTTCCGGCTAATCATATCGGCAGCCCTGATGGCGGCCAGCAGGCTGTCGGCGCGCGCCAGCCCCTTGCCGGCGATATCGAAGCCGGTTCCATGGTCCGGGGAGGTTCGCACGATTGGCAGTCCCAACGTAATGTTGACGCCTCCCCAAAAATCTATGGTTTTCAAAGGAATAAGACCTTGGTCATGATACATGCACAGGACAGCGTCGTAGCTACGCCGCGCCTCGTCGTGGAACAGGCTGTCGGAAGGGAAGGGGCCGGCAATGTCAATGCTTTCATTTCGCAAGATATCGATCGCTGGGTTTAAAATCTCGACTTCCTCCCGCCCGATTGTCCCATCTTCACCCGCGTGAGGGTTCAAACCGCACATGACCAGCCGCGGTGCCGTAAGCCCGAAATCTTGCCGAAGGGCGGCGTATGTAATGCGGGCGAGTTCCACTAAGCCGTCGACAGTCAGTGCGTCCGGCACATCCTTGAGCGGGACATGGATGGTCGCCAGTACAACCCGCAAATCTTTCGCGGTTAGCATCATGACGGGCATTGGGACCGTGTCGCCGTCGCGGCACAACTCGGCCAGATACTCGGTATGGCCCGGAAAGCGAAAGCCGGCTGAATATAGAACGGATTTGGCAATAGGGCACGTCACGAGCCCGCGCGCCTGCCCCGAACGGCACAGGTCCACGCCCTGGCGGATCCAGTCGATGACCTGTTGGGCATTGCGGCTATCGGGCTTTCCGGCGGCGACAGGCGCCGTAAGCGGTGTGTCGAGGACCGGTAGAGCCGAGGCGAAGCATTGGCTGGTCTCCGATACATCGGCCACACGTGCGACAGGCACGCCGTGCGTTTCCAGCAATGCCGCATCTCCAAGCACGCAAAAAGCTAAACCAGCCTGATCTCTCAAGCTGGTCCAGGCTTTCGCTGCAAGCTCCGGACCGATCCCCGCAGGATCGCCCAGGCTCACGACAAGAGGCGGATTAGTGATTTTCAATCGTCGCGCTGCTTCTCAATTCACGCAGATAGCGGCGGCCCAGCATCGACAGGCGCTGATTGACCAGATTGGTTTCAACCTGATCGCGGGTGAGGGCGTTGTCGCCGGCCAGCTGGCGTCCGCACACATAGAGAATGTTGACGTTTTGGTTGTTGCGCAAAGGCGCGGTCACCTGATTGGCCTTGAGCGGGCGCAGGGCCTCGGCATAGTTGGGCAGTAGATTGCTCAGTTGCGCGTCGCCGAGATCAACAAGCTGAATGCCGGATGACGACTTCCCGCTTTGCTCGTCGAACGCATCACAAGAGCGCACACGCGACGCAAAATTGGTCAATGCCGTTTGGGCACTGGCGACATCGTTGGCGCTGGCATTGGGCGGCAGAGGAACGGCCGCCTGCTTAATGCGGAAGACCATGTCCGAATTGCCTTCGGTTTTTTGACGCAGAAGGTAGAGATAGGCACCGTCTTTCGTCACGATCGCGCCGCTCATCTGTCCGGGCTGCATGACCTTTAGGACCTCTTCAATCGCCGGGTCGATATTGCCAGAGACGAGCCAGCCGGCATCACCGCCATTGGCGGCGGACGGCGCGCTGGAAAATTGGCGCGCAACCGCCTGGAACGGAGCCACGTTGGCGGCGATCTGGTCGTGCAATTGACGCGCGCCTTGAACCGCGTTGGCCGCGGAGCCGGCGGATACGTTGTCGATAAAGATTTCCGAGACCAGATATTGCGGTTTCTGACCGTCGGCAATGACCTTGTCCATCAGGGAATCGACTTGGGCGGAACCGACCGCCGCATTGGAATGGTAGCGGCCGCCAACCAGTTGGCTCCAGCCGCTTTCAGCCGCGATTTGCGTACGCAAGGTCGCAGGTTCAACGCCCACGCGCTTTAGTTCGGCGAGCAATTGCTCTGGTTTCAAATTGCTTTGCGCCGCCATACGCGCGATTTCGGAATCGACTTCCTTGTCGCTGACCTTGACCTTCCAGTGCGTCATTTCCTGCTGCTGCAGGCGTTCGTCGATAAGGCTGTTCAGTGCCTGTTGCTGAAACGCAGCATAGTTATCCTGGGTGACCTGAACACCTGAAGTAACGATCAACAGCAGCATCCGCTGCTTCAGGTCGTAGGAGGTGATCATATCATTATTGACGGATACGAGAATGCCTTCACCCAATGGCGGCAATTCCGGTGCCTGTGCACCTGGCGCCAGGCCCGGAGAGGAGGCTAAGGCGGCTTGGCCCGTGTCAGGCGTCTGACTAAGCCCCTGAGCGAACGTGGCGCCGGCCATAACGGTGAGCGCGAGGGCTAGAGACAGGCCGGCAGTGCGAAGAAGCTTTGACATATGGGAGCCGGTTGAGAGGGTGTGAATGGTGGACATGATTCTGGAAACTGGAGATCTGAGGCCGATTTTAGCGGACATCTTTGAAATTGGAAGGTGATGTTCCCAATGTGGTTAAGTTAAGGCGGAAGAATATCGACGATGACGGTTTGCCGTTCAGGCGTGTCAATTGGGAGTCATTTCGTTGATAAACCAGTTCGAACCAGGAGCAGTCATCGCGATAGATCAGACTGACGGTTGAGCGGCGCCAGGTATTAGCGACCAGATCGCGGTCGAGACGCGCCGATACCCCCCAGTTCTGCGTGAAGAAGTGGCGCGCATAGAGCTGCATATTGCGATAATTGTCGCCAAACCGTTGCAGTTTGCCGTTCACGACGATGGGCGTTACCAAGGCATCACTGAAAATATAGCGCAGGGTGCCGGTGGTATTGGCCCGCGCCGCGCTTAACCCGACTTCCCCCTGACTCAGACGGGAGGTCTCGCCATCGAGACGCAACCGGGTGTAGCCATAAATGCCATAAGGGGATTTGAAACTGGCATTGGCGATCCAATCCGAGTTTTTCCGTCCCAATCCGGAGGGATCATAGGTGTAGGTTGCACCATTGATAACAACAGTTTTGAGAAACTGGGTCTCGTCCTGATCCCGCAGTACGCGCCCGATCAAGCCATCGGCTTCCCAGCCGGACTTGAATTTCAGTTCAGTTTGCAATCCCAGATTCAAACGGCTGCCGGATTCATAGATGTCGAAGCCTGGCGACTTGTTGACCGTAAACAGAGTCGTTTCGTCGAATTCCAACGACTGGCTGTCTTCGGTCGGGAGATATGGATTGGCTTGGTTTCTCGGGGACACAGCCAATTGGGCGATGGGTTCAATCACGACAGTGAAGGTATCGAACTTACGGAACAGCGGATAGCTGAGGTTGACCCCGGCGGTGCCAAGGCCGCGCGACACTTCGCCGGACGTCTTGGCAGCGTCAAGATCGGTCACCTTATAATAATCGCCACGCAGATCGATGAACGGTCCCCACTTAAGACCTGCCCTGGTCGTCATATCTCCGTACCAGGCCAGGCCGGCGCTGGCGCGGGTCGTGTCATAGCCAGTGACACCATCGGACAAGGCGGGGGCGCCAATATCGCGGGCGGTGAGACCACTAATATTGGTAGACAGCTCTTTGTGGAAGATGCCGATGCCGCTCAACGAAGCGGTGAATTGCCCGCCTAAGAAACGAGACCGCGGCGACCAATAGGCTTCGATTTGCGGCGCGATCGTTGGATAGAAATCCGAATTTGTCGCGTAGGGCTGGGTAAGGCGTTGGGTGCCTGTCGTATTGGTCGGATCATAGTCTAGCCAGCCCGCGGTTTGCAGGCTTTGGAAGCTAGCCATGGTGATGGCAAAGTACGCATTCGACACTTGCCGTGTTACATTAAACTGATTGATAAGTTGTCGTGTATCGACCGTCAGCCCGCCTTTTTCGTCGAAGGCGCCGTCAATATTGTAACGTTCAAAGAAGTTCGCGTAGGTGCCGCCACGGGGCAGGGACAGGGTGCCGTTGTTGTACAGTCCAGATGGGAAGCGATCCCGGACATGTTGCGCCGTGAAGCTCCAACGCCAGTCGGGATTAATCTTGAAGGCACCGTCCGCAAGTATATAGCCACGGGTGTCGGAATGGCCGTACTTCTCACCAGAATTATCGAAAAATTTGTCGTCTGTTACGCCCAGGCGAACATCCAGCAGGCCAGAATAAAATTGGCGCTGGTATTCCATATTGAGGAGGGGATTGACCTCCGTATTTAACTGCGGACTGATGAGCAGGTAGGAATAAGGCGATATCGACCACAGATAGGGTTGTTCATACGAAAACCCGCGTTTTTTACTTAAGCCTATTTTAGGGGGCAGGAATCCAGAGGCACGATCGAGTTCTGGGTCCGGAGTCCACAGGTAGGGCGAATAGAGAACCGGAACGCCCTTTATTTTCACCGTCGCGTTATTGTAGAAGACCATCTTCTTGTCTTTACGCTGGGTGATCTGGCCTGCTTCAATCGACCAGGTCGGCGATTGGGTTTCACCGTGTTTTACGCAGAGGGCGCAAGGCGTGTAGATGACACTTGTCAGTCGGTTGACGTCCGGGCTGATCTGCTCAAGCCTGCGCGCGAACACTTTTGCATTGTTCTTGCCGACAGAAGCAAAGTTTTCGCTGTAACCAGCCTGTTGATTGTCGTCATAGCGAATTTTATCGGCATACTGAATGCTGCCATCATCGCCGATCGTCTGCGTGTGACCGGTCGCCGTCGTAACGCCCGTGTCAGAATTGGATGTAATTTGATCGGCACGAATGGTGCGGCCATTCTGACGCAGTTCGGCATTGCCCTGGGCTGTGACCAGACCGTCTTCACTGGTCGTCACGGTATCGGCTTCGACATAGGACTGATCGCGCACTAGGCCGTCTGTGCCAGGCACCGTTTCAGATCGTACAGAGGAGTCGTTAGGAACAGACGTATTAGGGCTCGGCAAGCTCACGCTGTTTTTCGCTGCGCTCGACGATGCAGCCTGCGCCATCGCCAGTTCAAACGCCATCTGCGTCCCGGTCACGCCCGTGCCGGACGGTGTCGCCGGAGCGGACTCCGTTTGCGCCACGGCATGGCCGCCGCTTCCGACGCCCATGGCCATCAGGGACACCAGTCCCGCCCCCAGCTTGAGAGAATAGCGCTTCTTCATGCGTTACAGCTTAAGTCCCGTAGCAAAACAACAGTTCGGAATGCCGCGGAACCGTCCGCGCAATTCGTATAGCATAGAAAATGGCGAAGCGAATCACCAGTGAGACCAGCCTACCTTTTTTAGCCGTCCTCTGTGTAAACGATCAGGGTCATGGCCGCGAGCATGGCCAAAACGGGTGGCGACCAACCCGCCAGAAAGATCGGAATAACGCCGGCCTTACCCATGGACGAGAATAGCTGATTTACGAAAAAGATGACGAAACCAAGGCTGATGCCGGAAATGATCAGGCCAGTGAGCCCGCCAAGTCGCATGAGGCGCAGAGAAAACACCGCGCCCAATGCAGTCATCGCGGCGAACATCAACGGCGTCGACAGGAGCTGATGCAGCTTCAACTCGTACATGGCGGTCGAAAAACCGGAAATCTTGTTCTGGTATATGAGGCCCGGCAAACGCCAAAACGGCACAGCCTGGGTCGACGCATACTTACGGAAGGCCTTTTGCGGATCGAGGTTGGACGGAATGCCAAGTAAATCGTAAGGCGGGACGGCCGGACCGGACACAGTGGCCTCGCGCGCATTCTTCAATGTCCAACCGCCCAGCGCCAAGGTCGCTTCCTGAGCGTCGATCCGTTTGCGGAAAACCGGCGTCTGTTTGGCGTCGATATCGTATATCCAGAAGGTCACGCCCAGGAGATGTCCGGGAGGCCCTTCCTGGCGTTCGGCGCGGATAACGACCTGCTGCTGTCCGTCTCCCTGACGCAGATAGATTGCCCCGCTGTGCTTGTCCGGAGTCGTATCAGCAGCGTTCAACTGGTTGATCGATTTGTCGTAGGTGTCGCTGAGATTCGATGCGACCGGGTTGAGAACGCCGATCGTCAAAAGTCCGAAGGCGAAGGCGAGGATACTGGCCGGCAATACGAAGCGCCAGGCCGAAACGCCAGCCGCACGCATGGCTATGAGTTCACTGCGGCGGTTCAGGTTGACGAAGGCGAAAAGAGAGCCAAACAAAAACGCAAAGGGCAGCAGGATAAGGATAGAGCCCGGAGACTTTTCCAGCATCAAACCAATGATGGACAGGCCGGAAACATCATCTTTCGACCCCAAGGACTTCGAGATTCCAACATACTCAATTAGGAAAATCAGGCTCGAAACAACCATGACCGCCGACAGGAAGGCGGACACACAGGTTTGCAGGATATAGGTTTCCAGGCGGCTTTTGCGCCAGGGATTCAGGTAGGTAAGGTAGCCAACGAGAGGAAGGTTGCTGATCCAGTTCATGTCTGCCTCGCTTACAATGGCTGCAAGGCGTTGCGGTCGCGCCGGATCGCCTGATGGACGCGGCCCGTCGTGCCGTCATGTTTGCGGATAAGGTGCAGGCACACGAAGATCGGGATCATCGGTACAATATATTGCAACAGGTTGAGCACCCATGCTGAGGCAGAGGCGGTTTCCACCACGACGCCGAAAATGCGGATCGTCAGGGCAACGACGGCCGCGACGCCGATGCGTTGTGCGTAACCGTTGCGGCTAAAACGTCCGCCAAGCACGCTAACTATGGCGAGTAGCACGAAGGCGAGATTGTAGAGCGGGTTGGCCAGGCGCGCATTGGCTTCGGCCACATACTTGCCCTGAATGGACTTTTCGTAGGCGTAGGCGACGGGGAAGAGCAACTCGTGCATGTAGCGATCCCCTTCTTTGAATTGCAGGTAATCGTCGCTGGCGAAATAGGACGTGATATCGAAACTGGCCTGGTCCCAGGTCTGGTGTTCGATGACACCCTTTTCCGTCAATTGTTGATTGGAGCCGTTGCGCATGACGAGGACTGAACTGCCGTCCACCTTGACGATACGACCTTCGCGTGCGGCAAAGGTGCGATCGCGACCACCGGCCTCGTCTGTACGGATGAATAGCTGGCGCAGCAATCCATTTTGATCGATACGTTGTACGTAGATGGTCAGGCCGGTCGGGGAGGTGGCAAAATCCCCTTCCTTGACGAGGCTGGACAACAGGTCGTTCTTCACATCGAACAGTTCCTGACGCATGGCACGATTGGTCAGGGGCTGAATGAACAGGTTCACCATCAGGCTGATCAGCGTCAGATATATGCCGATGCGCAAAATTGGGTAGGCAATCCGCATCAACGACATGCCGCTGGCATAGGCAGCGGTAAACTCGTGCTCGCCCTGCATCCGCGTCAGGGCGACCAGTGTGCCGACGAACAGGGCAATAGGAAATATCAGCCCCGCCAGTTGCGGCATGGACAGCAGGGTAATTTTGATGAAAACCCACGCGCTTTGGCCGCGTTCGACGACAAGGTCGAATTGCGTCAAGGATTGGCTTAGCAAGGCAATCGCCGTAAGGGCCGCCACAGCCCCGCCGATCGGCAGGATCAGCTGGCGAAATATGTAGCGATCGAGTGTGCGCATGCTTAAGTCTGATCCATCAGGCAGCCGGATTTCGGATTTCTTTTGACCGCTTACGCGGTTAATTACAAGCGCTTGTTATGCCTGGACCGCAGCCCTGCACGAAAAATGTGAACAGATCCGTACAGTTCAGCGCGACAACGCCTTGTCAGGTCACAAAAAAGTTGCAGAAAACACTTCTGTCGTGCCCTAAAAAGGGGCATAGGTCTGGAAAATACCGCCCGCGGACGGTCGTATCGACTCGGAGATTTCCATGCCTCAGCCCATTATTCAGCTTGCCAACACTGCCGCCCCCAAAACCTGCCTGGCGGTCATTCTGGGTGAAAATGAAGCGCCGAGTCCCGGCTTCGCAAAATTTGACTCTGCGGTAGCGGACGAAATCAAGTCGGTCCTGACCTTGATGGCCTTCAAGGGCGCGCGCGGTAAGGTACAAATGGTCAGCCGCCCCGCAAGCGTCAATTTTGCTGCTCTGGCCGTCGTCGGCGCTGGCGACATCGCCAAGCTGGACGCCGCAGCGATGGAGACGGTCGCGGCCAGCCTTTATCATGCGGTCAAGGCGTCGGGCTTTGATGGGCTTAGCCTGGACCTGACAGGATATGGGCCGGAACTGGTGGCGCATGGCCTGCTAGCCTTGCATCTCGCCGCCTACCGCTTCGATAAGTACTTTGGTCAGGCCAAGCTGGATAAGGCGCCCAGTCTAAAAGCGATCACCGTTGTCTGCGACGACGTCGCCGCGGCCGAAGAGGCTTTCAAACCTTTGGCAGCCCTTCGCGACGGCATTCTGTTCGCCCGCGACCTCGTGTCGGAGCCGGCCAATGTGCTTTATCCGCAATCCTATGCCGATCGGCTGAAGGGCCTCGAAAGCATTGGCTTGCAAGTTGAAGTTCTGGGCATCGCCGAGATGGAAAAGCTGGGGATGCATTCCCTGCTTGGCGTAGGTCAGGGGTCTTCGCGGGAATCGAAGCTGGTCGTGATGCAGTGGAAGGGAGCGGGCGACGCCCAGCCCGTCGCTTTTGTTGGCAAGGGTGTGACCTTCGATACCGGCGGCATTTCGATCAAGCCGGCGGAAGGCATGGAAGACATGAAGTGGGACATGGGCGGATCGGCGGCGGTCGTCGGCACCATGATTGCGCTTGCGTCCCGTGGCGCAAAGGTCAATGCGGTCGGTATCGTCGGACTGGTGGAAAACATGCCCGATGGCAATGCCCAACGTCCGGGCGATGTCGTCAAAGCCATGTCAGGCACCACGATCGAAGTCATCAATACCGACGCGGAAGGCCGGCTCGTCCTGGCAGACGCCCTGTGGTATTGTCAGGACCGCTTCAAGCCGCAATTCATGATCGATCTGGCCACGCTGACAGGCGCCATGATCATAGCGCTGGGCATGGATTATGCCGGTGTTTTCAGCAATAACGACGAATTGGCTGAGAAAATTGGTGAAGCTTCAAAAGCTGCATCCGAAAACACCTGGCGCATGCCGCTTCCGCCGCAGTACGAAAAGCAGATCGATTCCAAGATCGCCGACATTCGCAACATCGGCGGACGCCCGGCAGGCTCGATCACGGCGGCGCTCTTCCTCCAGCGCTTCGTTAACAATGTGCCTTGGGCACATTTGGATATCGCACCAACGGCCTGGACGAACGAACAACGTCTGCCGACGGTCCCTGAAGGCGCCACAGGCTTCGGCGTGCGTACGCTGAATGAACTGGTCGCCAGATATTACGAAAGCTGATGCCGGACATCTGGTTTTATCACCTCGAAAAAACGCCCTTGCCGCAGGTCCTTCCGGATTTGTTGGAGAAGGTCGTGCAAAAAGGCTGGCGCGCCTATGTGCACGGTCATGAGGATGACAAGATTGATGCCTTGAATGCCGAATTGTGGACCTACAATCCCGCTGCCTTTCTGGCCCACGGTAAGGAAGGTGACGAATTGGCGCCGCGTCAGCCAATACTTCTGGGGACGTCGGGCGTGATGGTGAATACACCGGAGGTATATGTATCGGTCTCACCTATCGACATGCCGGATATTGGTGCGACGGAAAGGTGCATGGTTGTCTTTGAAGGCGCGGACACGGATCATTTGGCCTGGGCGCGTTCGCAATGGAAGCGGCTCAAAGGAGACGGTCTGCAACTGGCCTATTGGAAACAGAACGCCCAGGGACGATGGGAGAAAATACAATGAAGCAAGTACTTACGGTAGCTGTGATCATGACATTCGCCTGTGTCGGGCTGGCGTCCTGCTCATCAACGCCGGAACCTCAGCCGCAAACCGAGGTTCAGCCCCCCAGACCCCAGACGCAGACACCGGTACATCGCCCGCCATCACCTCCGGCGCCGTCATCGTCCTACAAGCCGATGGCCGACGACCAATGCGGCGCGACCGCCTTGCAATACCTGGTTGGCAAGCCGCGTACGGAGATTCCGGTGCCACTGAACCCGGGTTCGCGTCGAGTGGTTTGCTCCACATGCATAGTCACGCAAGAGTACCGCGCCGACCGTCAAACCATTGTGTTTAGCTCCGAGACCGGTATCATTCAGTCAGTGAAGTGCGGCTAATTTCTTAACAATTTATCGTGCACTATGCTGTGGATAGCTCGGGGTGATGGTGCTACCCTGAGTTTCACTGCTTGCGAATCGACGGCATCCGGGGTGGACCGTCAAACCCATCGCTATGTCTCCTTTGACGTGTTGATCGAGGCCCGGAAATATATGGAAAAAACGCTGATCGCCGAAGGCCGGCCGGCCGAAATTCTTCTGGTAGACGACAATCGTGGCGATGCCCTTTTGGCGTCTCACGCTTTCAAGGAGGCGAAGGTTGCCAGCAACCTGACGGTGGCATCGACCGGCGAAATTGCTCTGGCCATATTGAATCAAGATGGGGAATATGCCGGTAAACGGCTGCCGGACCTTATCATGCTTGATCTTGGGCTGCCAAAGATGAGCGGCGTCGAGGTCCTCACACAGATCAAGACAGACAAACGTCTTCAGCACATTCCCGTGATTGTGATGTCAAATTCCGGGGCGGGACACAATATCTTAAAAAGCTACCAGCTTTATGCCAATGCCTACGTTGTCAAGCCGGTAGACCTGAACAAGTTTCGAGAAGCTATCGGCCTGATCGAAAAGTTCTTTTTCATGCTGGCTTGTGTTCCGGCACAGGAAATGGACGCCTAAGGGAGGACGCATTATGGAGCCAAAACACATTACTATGTCCGCCCAAGCCGACCCCGCTGAAGAATTCAAGGATTTTGCCTACATTGTGTCGCATGATCTGGCCGGTCCGGTTCGATCAATGGTGGCCTTTTCTCAGTTGCTGAAGGAAAGCCTGCCAACGCCGGAAACACCGGAGGACCAGCTTCATCTCGAACTGATCATTGAGAGTGGCCAGAAGCTGGGCGACATGATCGGTGGGCTGCTTGCGTTTTCACGCCTCAATACGGTACCGCGCAGCCGTGCGCTTGTGGAACTCGAGATCGTGGTTGCGCGCTGCTATATGCAATTGCAAGCGCAACTGGACGCCACAAAGGGACATTTCAATTATCCGCGCATGCCCGAAGTCATGGCCGACTCCCAACAGATGCATACGGTCTTCTTTTCCCTGCTGGACAACGCAATCAAGTTTCGGAAGCCGGATCAGGCGCCGGATATTCGAATCCGTTGCGATAAAGGCAGCGACTTTTGGGAATTTAGCATCTCGGATAACGGCATCGGTATTGATCCGATATTTTATGACGATGTGTTCCGCCCGCTACGCAAGTTGCACACAGATGAGGTTTATCCCGGTGTCGGCATGGGTTTGACCCTGACACGCAAGATCATTCTGGCGCATGGCGGCAATATCTGGCTGGAACCCTCCGAAATGGGCGGACTTAAGGTGAGCTTTAGCCTTCCGCGCTAGGCGGGAGCGCCGAGGCGAATGTTATTAAGGCGCCGGTCCAATGCGACCGGCGCCTTTCTATTGTTTTGTTTTAAACCCCGGCGTCCGCGCGGGCGTTTTCGTAGGTTTCCGCCGCTTCCATCCATTCGGCTTCGAGCATGACCATTTTCTCTTCGAGCTTGGCCTTATCCTTACCCAGGCTGATCGCCTTGGCCGGATCTCTGGCGTACAGGTCGGGATCTCCCAATTTCAGGTCGAGCAACTTTATCTGATTGGATGTTGCCTCGATCTGGCGTTCCAGGTCATCGGCCTTTTTCTTCAGCGGGGCGATGGCGTTACGCGCTGCGGCCGCAGCTTTACGGGCGTCCTTGGAATTTACATTGGCGGGCTTGTCCTTGCCGGCTGCGACCGCTTCCTCTCGTGTCGCTGTCTTGGCGCGCTCGATAACCAGCTTGGCGTAGTCGTCCATGCTGCCGGTATAGGTCTTCACCGTCCCGTCATTGACCAGCCATAGCTTGTCCGCGACCAGTTCGATAAGCGAGCGATCGTGCGTAATAATCAGAACGGCGCCTTCGTAATCATTGAGCGCATCCAGAAGGGCGCGGCGGCTATCGATATCCAAGTGGTTCGTCGGTTCGTCGAGGATCAGCAGGTGCGGCGCTTCCATCGCCACCATATTGAGCAGCAGCCGCGCGCGTTCTCCGCCCGACAGATCCTTTACCTTGGTTTCGACCTTAATCGCGGTCATGCCGAAGGATCCGAGGCGCGACCGACGCCTGGCTTCCGTTTCATCCGGCCGCGCCCGACGGATCATTTCCAGTGGCGTGTCTTCCGGGTCCATGGCTTCGATCTGGTGCTGGTGGAACCAGGCTACGGTCATGCGGCGGTCACGCCATTGCGTGCCATGCGTTTCCTTAAGCGCGCCAGCCAGCAGCTTGGCGAAGGTAGATTTACCGGCACCATTGACGCCCAAAACGCCAATCCGATCATCGGGATCGAGACGGATGTTCATGTGTCGCAGGATAATGCTATCGCCATAGCCTGTACTGGCATCTTCAAGGCGCAGGATGGGCGGAGATAGCTGCTTTTCCGGTGAGGGCAGGATAAAGGGCGCGACGCGGTCTTCTATAGTCGCGGCGATAGGCGGCAGTTTTTCCAGCTTCTTCATACGCGACTGCGCCTGTGCCGCCTTGGACGCCTTGGCGCGGAAGCGGTCTACGAAAGCCTGAAGGTGGGCGCGTTCGGCTTCCTGCTTCACCTGGTTCGCCGCGTTCAGGCGAGCTTTTTCAGCCCGCATACGCTCAAAATTATCATAGCCGCCGGAATAGTAATCCAGGCGCTGACCGACGACGTGGACAATGGCGTCGACCGATTCGTTTAGCAGGTCGCGATCGTGAGAGATCATCAAGGCCGCATTGGGGTAACGCTTCAGACGCGCCTCCAGCCATAGTGCGCCTTCGAGGTCGAGATAGTTGGTCGGTTCGTCAAGCAGCAAAAGATCAGGCTCGGCCAGCAGGGCACCCGCCAGGGCGGCACGCATGCGCCAGCCGCCGGAGAAATCCGATATCGGTCGCGTCAGGTCAGCATTGGAAAATCCAAGCCCGCTCAGGATTTCCGCCGCCTTGGCAGGGGCACGATCCGCGCCGATAGCATAGAGGTCATGATGGATTTCCGCCTGATGCATCGGGTCGGCGGTTTCCAGGGCCCGCAGCAGGTCGCGGCGACGGACGTCGAGGTCTAGAACTTCATCAATCAGATGCTTAGGCGAGGCGGCGATTTCCTGATCGACCGATGCGATGCGCCAAGCCTTCGGCGTGGTAATTTCGCCACCGCCCGGCTGGGCCTGGCCCAGGATCAACTTAAACAGGGTCGACTTGCCGACGCCATTGAGGCCCACCAGTCCCGCCTTGGTGCCGGGCGTCAGGGTCAGCGTCGCGCCGTCGAAAAAGCGACGCCCGTAGGCGTCGTAGACCAGGTTGGTAATCTGCAGCATATGACTTAAAAACTTTAGAAATTTACGGGTTGGCTTACGCCTTGGGTGTCGCTATAAGCCAGCCCAACCCAAATACCAACATAAAATGGATTTCCTATGTCCCGTACTTTCTCGATCATTAAGCCGGACGCGACCCGCCGCAACCTGACCGGCGCGATCAACGCCGTTATCGAAGCGGCTGGCCTGCGCATCGTCGCTCAGCGCCGTGTAAAGCTGACCCAGGCGCAAGCCGAAACCTTCTACGGCGTCCACAAAGAGCGTCCGTTCTTCGGTGAACTGGTTGGCCAGATGACTGCCGAGCCGGTCGTCGTGCAGGTTCTGGAAGCCGACAATGCCGTGCCGAAGTATCGCGAAGTGATGGGCGCCACCAACCCGGAACAAGCCGCGGAAGGCACCATCCGCAAGCTGTTCGCTCTGTCGATCGGTGAAAACTCGGTCCACGGTTCGGACTCGGATGAGAACGCCGCGATTGAAATCGCCCAGTTCTTCACGGAAGATCAAATCGTCGGCTAATTGCCGCTACGGTACAGACATCGAAAACGCCGGGGCTTTCACCCCGGCGTTTTTTTTATGGATCAGCGTCTAGGTTTTCGTCAGAACCGTCCGGACCGCCTGAGCATACAGGCGGTGCTCCTCGGCCAACACCCGAGCCGCCAGCATGTCGGCTGTATCTCCGGCCAAAACGGGCACACGAGCCTGGGCGATAATATCGCCTTCATCAACGCCGGGCGACACCCAATGCACAGTGGCGCCGTGTTCTGTCACACCCGCTTCAAGGGCGCGCTCATGCGTATGCAAGCCTTTGAAATCCGGTAGGAGGGCAGGGTGGATGTTGATCATCTTGCCTTGCCACTGCGTCACCAGCCAAGGCGTTAGCACGCGCATGTAGCCCGCCAGACAAATAAATTCGACGCCTGCGCCACGCAGTTCGGCATCGATCAGACGCTCGTGCGCCTCACGATCCTTGCCGAACATCTTATGATCCAAGGCAAACGTCCTAATGCCATGGGCGGCCGCCCATTCCAGGCCGGCGGCGGTAGGATCGTTGGAGACGACCAGAACGAATTCTGCCGGAAAGTCGGGCGCCTTGGCCGCCTCTACCAACGCCATCATGTTCGAGCCGCGGCCGGAAATGAATATGGCGGCTTTGGTCTTTTGCATTATTTTGCCGCCAGTTGACCGCAGATAAAGGCATCTTCGCCGGCATTGAGCAGGGCCGCCAGGACGGCGTCTGCGTCCTTAGGTGACACATAAAGGACGAAGCCGACACCACAATTGAAGGTACGCAGCATTTCGTGCTTGGCGATATTGCCGGTGTCCATCAACCATTGGAACACGGGGGGGAATTCCCAGCCGTCAAAATCGAACTGTGCCGTCAGCCCGTCGCGCACCGCCCGATCGGGATTTTCAATCAGGCCGCCGCCGGTGATATGGGCGCCGCCCTTTATCAGGCCCGCCTTCATCAGGGGCAACACGGACTTGATATATATCCGCGTGGGCTCAAGCAGGGCCTGCGCCAGGGACAGGCCCTTGGCAAACGGCGCATCGGACGACCAGGACAGGCCAGCCACCTCGATCACCTTACGGATCAGCGAGTAGCCGTTGGAATGCGGTCCCGAAGACGCCAGACCGATGATGACGTCGCCTTCGCGCTGATCGTCCAGGCGCGGCAGCACCTTATTACGGTCGACGGCGCCAACGCTGAAACCCGCCAGGTCGTAATCATCGCTGCCGTACATGCCCGGCATTTCAGCCGTTTCACCGCCAACAAGCGCGCATCCCGCGCGCTTGCACCCTTCGGCAATACCCGCGACAACGCGCTTGGCTGTATCCACATCCAGCTTGGACGTGGCGTAGTAGTCGAGGAACATCAGGGGTTCCGCACCCTGGGCCAGAAGGTCGTTGACACACATGGCGACCAGATCGATCCCGACCGTATCGTGCCGGTGCGTTTCGATGGCGATTTTGAGCTTGGTGCCGACGCCATCGGTCGTGGTCACGATAAGCGGATCGTCATAACCGGCGGCGCGCAGGTCAAAGAGGGCGCCAAAGCCGCCGAGACTGGCTTCCGCTCCCGGACGGCGCGTCGCCTTGGCCAATGGCTTGATCGCATCGACCAGGGCTTCGCCAGCGTCGATATCGACTCCGGACTGTGCGTATGTTAGGCCAGTTTTTGCGCCAGGTTCGGACATAAAATAATTCCTGTAATCACTTAGGGCTATTTCCGGCCCGTTTCGGTTTGCTATAACTACAAAATGACACCAATTACAAATACCAAAGACCTGATCGCCTTTTGTGATGCGATAAAATCCGCGCCATTTATTACGGTTGACACCGAATTCATGCGTGAGACCACCTACTGGCCGAAGTTGTGCCTGATCCAGGCCGCCAGCGAGGATCAGGCCGCGATCATTGATCCGTTGGCCAAGGATTTGGATTTAAAGCCCTTTCTCGAGGTATTGGCGGACGAAAAAGTTTTGAAAGTCTTTCATGCCTGTCGCCAGGACATGGAAATTTTTGTCAATCTCGGTGTCATGCCCAAGCCGATCTTCGACACACAGGTTGCCGCCATGGCCGCTGGCTACGGGGATCAGGTCGCCTATGATTCGCTGGTGCGCCAGAAATTGAAGATCGATATCGACAAAGGATCACGCTTCACCGATTGGGCCCGTCGCCCCCTGAGCGACCAGCAATTGAGCTATGCCCTTGGCGATGTCACCCACCTGGCTAAGGTCTATCCCAAACTGCGCGATCGCTTGGCGCGCGAAGGCCGGCTGGAATGGGTGTCGGAAGAAATGAAGGCCCTGACCGCCGAGTCCCTTTATTCCACCAGCCCGGAAGAGGCGTGGCGACGGCTCAAGCCACGCAAGAACGCCATCAAATACATGGCAGTTTTCGCGCAGGTCGCGGCTTGGCGCGAACGGATGGCGCAGGAGCGCGACATGCCGCGGGGCCGGATACTTAAAGACGAGGGCATAGACGAGATCGCTACTCAAATGCCGACCGATCCCGGGGCTTTCGATCATCTGCGATCAACGTCCAAAGGATTCGGCGCGTCGAAATTCGGTCTCGATTTGGCGGAAATCATCCGCAATGTATTGAAAAACCCGGAAGCCTTCGCGCCCAAGGTCGAAAAGTCAGCGCCGCCCGTCCAGGTGCCGGCATCGGTCGTCGAACTGTTGAAGGTGCTTCTGCGCATCCGCTGCGAAGAGGAGGGCGTCGCGCCCAAACTCATAGCTACGGTCGCCGACCTGGAAAAGATCGCCCTGGATGACAAGGCGAAGGTGCCGGCTCTGGAAGGCTGGCGCAAATCTGTGTTCGGCGACGACGCCCTGCGCCTCAAGCGCGGCGAACTGGCCCTGGTGTTAAACGGTACCAAGGTCGAGGTTGTTGAACTGGATTAAAAGCGTATTCCGACGGGATCCCACGGTTCAGAAAGCGCTTTAATAGGTAATAATATTCAGATTGAGTTTCAGCGCCTGAGCCAAGGCGCGGGCTCGGCGCCGCGTCTGCTCGCCGAGCAACAAATCTTCCCAGCCCGACTTCGCACTCAGGATCAGGTGCAGGTCCTGTTGGCGAAGATGCGCGTGACTAAGCAGTTTCGCAGACTTTGCCGACAGATCGCACCCCAAGCGCAGCAACAATCCCAGCTGTGTGGCCTGCTGCAACATATCTTCGCCCAGGATGCGGCTGACCAGTATGGGTTCTTTCGTATACGGATCGCCGCTATACCGCGTATAGGTCGCACAGGCTAGGAACACACGTTCCTGATGGTTCTGACCCGCGATGGGCGCGCGCAGGACCTGGTCGCAGGCAAGGTCTGCTCGATGATCCGGGTGGAGGCGCGCACCGATATCCGACAATTGCGCAGCGGCGCGGATCAGTTTTTGCGATGGCCGCTCGATCACAAACGTATTGACGCTGTCGTAAAACTCATTGGCCCAGTTTGCCAGGTTTGGACCGAGATCGTCATTTATTCCCAGGCGATGTCCGAGCGCCGCGCAGCCGGCGATCAGCGGATCTTCCTGCTGCAATGAAGCGTCGAATTCATCGAACAACAGGCCTTCCCGCAGGCCATAGGCCGAGAAGCACAAGGTATCAAATTTGAGGATCTCGATAAGCCCTTGCAACACCAAGGCGGCATACGAAATATTCTCCAACCGACGCTTCGACACACCGGGAATTTTTTCCAGTGAGGACGGAGACTGGCTGGCGATCAAACGCGATATAGACAGGGCCTCGCGCGCGGGCAGTTCAAATTGCTGAATGACGTGCAGCGGATAATTTTGCTTCTGCATCCATATCAGCGCCAAATTGCGCCAGGCGCCACCAACGGCATGAAATTGCGCATTGTGGAAGCGGCCTTCAAGCGGTGCCAAATGGCTTTTGATAAGGTCGTAAGTCTTGTCCGCCTCTATAGGTTTGGGCGCTCCCAGCGCGAACGGTCCAAGCGGAAGGGTAATGCCCTGGCCCAAGGCCTCTCCCTCAAGGTGGATGAGCTCAAGGCTCGAGCCGCCCAGATCACCGACGACGCCACGCGCATCGGCGTGCCCGCAACGCACGCCCTGGGCGGAATAGTAGGCTTCTTCGGCACCGGTTAGCACGCGAATCTGGAAACCGGTCTGGCGCTGCACTTCAGCGACAAATTCCGGACCATCGTTCGCTTCGCGAATGGCGGCGGTGGCTACGACGTGAACGCCGTTAAGATCGTAGGATTCCAGGATGGCCTTGAACCGGCGTAGCGCGATAAGACTTTCCCGCATCCCACCCTTGTGCAAGGCATTGGTGTTTTTTAGGTCTCGCCCCAGTCCCGCCAGGACCTTTTCGTTGAAAACGGGCCATATGGACCGACCTTCGACGCGGTAAATGACCAGACGAACGGAATTCGAGCCGATATCGATGACAGCGGTATTATAATTCAAACTCATCCGTTCCCGATGCAAAAGACAGCCATCCGCTAACGCGTTTGGCCGCCTTTGACCAGTCCTATATTGTATTGATCACAACGACTTGCGCCACGCCTACTTACGGGCGCCGACATGGTCGAATGCCTGAGGCAGGTCCTTGACGCCGCGACCGCGCCCCGAAAGGGAGGGATAGGTCATGAAATAGTCATGGGCCGAGAACGGTTTATCGAGGTGGCTGACATCCAGGCGATTGTAGGTGCCGTTCGATTGCAGCGACCAAGTCTGGGCTTCGTCGTTCAGGTTGGCCACCATGATCTGGTCCAAAACCTGGCGATGAACCGTGGGGTTTTCGACCGGAATCATGACTTCGACGCGGCGATCGAGATTGCGGCTCATCCAGTCGGCGGACGAAATAAATACGCGCGCCTGATCGGACGGCAAGGCGTGGCCATTGGCGAAACAAACGACGCGGGAATGTTCCAGGAAGCGTCCAACGATAGACTTGACCCGAATGGTCTCCGACACTCCGGGAACACCAGGCCGCAGACAGCAGATGCCGCGGATAATCAGGTCAATTTGGACGCCGGCTTGGCTGGCCTGATAGAGCTTTTTGATAATCGCCGGATCGACCAGTGCGTTCAACTTGGCCCATATCTGCGCCGGCTTACCCGCCTTTGCGTTTATAATTTCTTGGTCAATCAGGTGAATAAGGCCGGGCTTCAAGGTAACGGGTGAGAAGTAAAGCTTTTCCATCATCTCAGGGCGTGCATAGCCGGTGATGAAATTAAACACGCGCATGGCGTCACGACCCAACTCCGGATTGGCCGTAAAGAGCGAGAGGTCGGTGTAGATCTTTGCGGTGATCGGATGGTAGTTGCCGGTACCAAAGTGACAGTAGGTCCGCAACGACTCCCCTTCGCGCCGAACAACGACCGACAGCTTGGCGTGGGTCTTGTATTCCACGAACCCATAGACGACGTGGACACCGGCGCGCTCCATGGCCCGCGCCCAGCGCAGGTTTGCCTCTTCGTCAAAGCGCGCCTTGATCTCGACCAGGGCGGTGACATTCTTGCCCTGCTCGGCGGCCTCAATCAAAGCGGCGACGATGGGGGAATCCTTGGACGTGCGGTACAGGGTCTGCTTGATCGCGATAACGTCCGGATCGCGCGCTGCCTGGCGCAGGAACTGAACGACGGCGTCAAAGCTTTCGAACGGGTGGTGGACAAGAATATCCTTTTCCCGGATAGCGCCAAAAACATCGCCGCCATTGTCGCGGATGCGTTCGGGGAAACGCGGCTCAAATGGCTTAAACTTCAGGTCATTGCGGTCGCGTGGAATCAATTGCGACACCTCAGCCATACCCAGAATGCCGGTAATATTTACGACGTCTTCGGGTTTGGCATGCAGATGGCCGATAATGAAGGCGCGCAGGTCATCCGGCATGGTCGAATCAATTTCGACACGGACCACGGAGCCCAGGCGACGTTGCTTGATGAGCGCTTCGAATTCGCGCACCAAGTCTTCGGCTTCTTCCTCCATTTCGATATCTGAATCACGCAGAATGCGAAACAGGCCGCGCGAGACGATATCGAACCCTGGGAACAGCTGGTGCAGGAAGAGAGAAACGAAGTTTTCCAGGCTGATGAACTTACGCCGCGTATCGCCAGGCTTGCGGGCGGTGGATTCAATCTCCCAGAACCGCTTGACGCCGGTGGGGATCGGTACCAGCGCGTACATTGTCTTGTTGTCCTTGCGCCGCAGCAGTTTGAGGACGATGGAGAAGCCTAGGTTGGGGATAAACGGGAAAGGGTGCGCCGGATCGATGGCCAGTGGCGTCAGGACGGGAAACAGCTGATTATCGTACAGCTTCTCCAACCAAGCCATGTCGGTCTTGTTGACATCCTTGGGTGCCAGCAGGATGAGCCCGTGATCGTGCAACTGGTTGCGGATATGCGACCATATCGCCTGCTGCTTGCTCATCAGCTGGCTGGCGGCGGTATTGACCATTTCGAGCTGTTCCGCCGGCGTATGCCCGTCACCGGACAAGACGCGGACGCCTTCGCGCACCTGGCCTTGCAGACCCGCTACGCGCACCATGTAAAATTCGTCGAGGTTATTGGCCGAGATGGAGAGAAAGCGAAGACGTTCCAATAACGGATGGCGCGGATTTTTTGATTCTTCGATAACGCGCTGATTAAAAGCCAACCAGCTCAGTTCACGATTGATATAGAGCGACGGATCGAGGGGGGCATCGGGACTGAAATCGAATTTTGCCGGACCGGTTGCGGGCGCACGGCCGTCTTCCGTCGATGACGGGGTGGATACGGTCTGCAGCCCAATATTCGAATCAATCATCACTTCGCCAATCAAATCAATCTATTTGGCGCGAATCTAGCGCCGATTTCTTAAGAACCATATTAAGGTTACTCCCTTTTTGAACGCCCCTACACGTCGGCGTCGAACAAATCGGAATTTTGCTCAAAAAAGGATTTTGCCAATGCCCGGTTGAACGGACGTCCGTTGGCATAATGCTCAAGTTCTGTGACAATTTTTTGTGCCGCCGAAACCGACCGGTCCATACGCCGCGCAATATAGTCGATGAAATCCGGTGACGGGGAAATGGCGCGTTGTGCGAACAGCTTGTTGAGGATGGCAATGAGCAAATCTTCGTCCGGTTCGGGCAAGGTCATGATGCGCATGGCGTTCAGTCGCGACGCCAAATCCGGGAGGTGGACATCCCAGGCAATGGGCTGATTTTCCGTAAGGAGAACAAGCTGTTTTGCCGTTTTTTGGACGTGATTACACAGGTGAAAAAGCGCTTCTTCAGATGCATTTTCCGCATCGTCCACGACGTAGGTGACGTTTTCAAGGGTGCCGTGATCGAGCGCATAGGTATCGTCAGCCGTCAAAAACCGGCCCTGGGAGGTCTCCGCAAAGATATGACCAAGATGCGTTTTGCCGCTGCCTTCGGGTCCGAGCAAAATGAGATGCGGGCTCAACCATTGATCACGATGCAGCAGCACGCCCATCAGCGCCGCCAGTTCCGTGGTGGCGATGAAGTTGTCGCGGCTGAAGCGGTCAGCAGCTTCGAGGTCTAGCGGCAATTGTGTGGACATGGATACAATGTAGAAGCCCCGGCCGGCGATGACAATGACCGTGTGGTGGATAAGAGGGTCAGATTGTGAGTAAATTCAAGGGCGCGCCCAATCCGCCAAACGGCAAAAGGCTTGACAACTAATCCGCATCATGTGCCTTGGGGCGCAACGAAATTCCATATCCTTTTGGCTACCAAATGCACATTTATCGCTCCCATACCTGTGGCGCCTTGCGCGCTTCCGACGCTGGTTCGCAAACCCGCCTTTCGGGCTGGATTCACCGTAAGCGCGACCACGGCGGCCTGCTCTTCATCGACCTGCGCGATCACTACGGTTTGACGCAGCTGGTTTTCGATCCGTCATCGCCTGGCTTTGCCAAGGTCGAGCGTCTGCGCGCCGAAAGCGTTATCCGTGTCGATGGCAAGGTGGTTTCGCGCGATGGTACGACGATCAACGCCAACCTGCCGACGGGCGAAGTCGAAGTCTACGTCAGTGACGTCGAGGTTTTGTCGGAAGCCGCCGAATTGCCGCTGCCGGTTTTCGGCGAGCCGGAATACCCAGAAGAAATCCGCCTGAAGAACCGCTTCCTGGACCTGCGCCGCGATACGCTGCACAAGAACATCGTCCTGCGGTCGAAGGTGATCCATTCCATCCGTCAGCGCATGGTCGATCAGGGCTTCCTGGAATACCAAACACCGATCCTGACGGCGTCCTCGCCGGAAGGCGCGCGTGACTTCCTGGTGCCGTCGCGTCTGCACGCGGGCAAGTTCTACGCCCTGCCGCAAGCGCCACAGCAGTTCAAGCAGTTGCTGATGGTGTCCGGTTTCGACCGTTACTTCCAAATCGCACCCTGTTTCCGCGACGAAGATCTGCGCGCTGACCGCAGCCTGGAATTCTACCAACTCGACGTCGAGATGAGCTTCGTTACGCAGGAAGACGTGTTCGCGGCCATCGAGCCTCTAATGCACGGTCTCTTCACCGAATTCGGCGAAGGCAAGCGTGTGTCGTCCTATCCGTTCGTGCGCATTCCTTACAAGGAATCGATCGCCAAATATGGTTCGGACAAGCCAGACCTGCGCAACCCGATCGAAATGCAGGACGTGTCGGATGAATTCCGTGGCGGCGGCTTTGGCCTGTTCGCCCGTATTCTGGAAACGCCGTCGAACGCGGTCTGGGGTATCCCGGCGCCTAAGGGTGGCTCGCGTGCCTTCTGCGACCGCATGAATTCCTGGGCGCAGGGCGAGGGCCAACCCGGCCTGGGCTATATCTTCTGGAGCGAGGACCAAGGCGGGTGGGGCGGACCGATTGCCAAGAACCTCGGGCAGGAGGGCACCGCCGCCGTCATGGGCAAGCTGGGCCTGGACCAGGGCGACGCGGCCTTCTTCGTGGCGGGCGATCCGAAGGTCTTCTATAAGTTCGCCGGACTGGCGCGCACCAAGGTCGGTACCGATCTGAACCTGGTGGACGAAGACCAATTCAAGTTCTGCTGGATCGTCGATTTCCCGATGTTCGAGTATAACGAAGACGAAAAGAAGGTCGATTTCTCGCACAACCCGTTCTCCATGCCGCAGGGCGAGATGGAGGCGCTGCAGACCAAGGACCCGCTCGATATCTTGGCCTATCAATACGACATCGTCTGCAACGGATACGAACTGTGTTCCGGCGCGATCCGTAACCACAAACAGGACATCATGCTTAAGGCGTTTGAAATCGCCGGCTATGACGAGGCGTTCGTGGAATCGCAATTCGGCGGTATGCTCAATGCGTTCAAGTACGGCGCCCCGCCGCACGGCGGTCTCGCACCGGGTATCGACCGTATTGTCATGCTGTTGGCCGGTCAAACAGCCATTCGTGAGGTCATTGCCTTCCCGCTGAATCAACAAGGACAGGACGTAATGATGGCGGCCCCATCGGATGTTCTGGATAAACAGTTGAAGGAACTGCACATCCGCACGCAAATGCCAATTAAGGTCAACTGACGCCCATCGCGAATGTAGATTCAGAGAAAGCCCCGCCGGTTCCGGAGGGGCTTTCTTTTATTCTATAGCGACCATCTGATTCAGTCAGATCGGGATACGTTCTAAGTGTCGAAGAAATCAGTGAACGACGCACACCGGGATGCGCAGGCCGCGCGGCAGCACAGTCGATCGGTCACCGCACGTCTGGTCCATCTGGCGTTGGGTTAGGCCGGTGGCACTGCCGAGTTCCGCGCCGGAAAAGTTCACACCCGACAGGATCGCACCGGAAAAATTTGCGTGTTCGAGATAGGCGCCGACGAAATTGGCATTGGTCAAATTGGCGCCGGCGAAATTAACGCGGCCGAAGAGGGCGGCTGAGCCATTGATATCCCGCAGGTCGGCGCCGGCAAAGCTGGTGCCGTTGAAAATACCCAGCCCCATATCCGCCTGGCGCAAACGCGCACCGGCGAAATTCTTATTTTTCAAAGTGCGATTGTTGAAATCGGCCTGAAACAGGTTGCACTTCGGGCAGCTGGCGCCGTTTTGCGCCCGATCAACCTGCGCAGCATTCTGCGCCATTGCGGGAGCGGCTAGGAGAGAGGCGGCCAGCAGGGCCAGGACAATACGTTTCATATGAAGACACCTTCGCTGATTGTGCTCGATAGCCAGCAAGGACGAGGCCATCACTGACGCTCGTCCCGGTCGTCGGGCTCGGCCCAAGCCCCGGCGGCATCTGCTTTCTTGGGGCGAGCAAACGGCACCACGACCAGATTGTCGGTCGCGGTGCCGCGGGCGAAGCCCTTTGAAATCAGCTGCGAAGCGGGCATGGCGTTGCTGGGCGCGTCTTCCATATCCGTTACGGCATCCCCGTGGAAGTAGCTTTGGCCCAGGCCATCGGCATTGAATTCTTCGGGATCGGCGTTCGAGAGGTCGTCCCGATCGAGATAGGAGATGGCAAGCTCGCGGAATATATAGTCGAGAATGGACGTCGCCGACTTTACGCGATCATTGCCCGTAACGGGCCCGGCGGGTTCGAACCGGGTGAAGACGAACGCATCGACAAATTCGTCGAGCGGCACGCCATATTGCAGGCCTATGGAGATGGAGATGGCGAAATTGTTCATCAATGAGCGGAAGGCAGCGCCTTCCTTATGCATATCGATGAAGATTTCACCAAGTGTGCCGTCCTCATATTCGCCAGTATGGATGTAGACCTTATGACCGCCGACGCCCGCTTTCTGGATATAGCCTTTACGACGATCGGGCAGGCGAGTACGCGACCGCTCTCGCTCTACAATCTTTTCCACGACGCGCGGGGTCGCTTCCTTCTGTGGCTGCGGTGCCGGATCTGCGCGCCGGGGCGCCTCGTCGACATCGGGAATATCCAGCCTGAAATCCACTGGCGCGTCTTCGCGAACGACCGCCACGGCGCGCAGCCCTTGGCTGGCGGCCAGAGAGTAGATCTTCATAACCTCCAATACGCCCTGATCCCAGGCGACCGGGAAGGGTGACAAGGCCGGAGCGTCCAGAAGGTCTTCGATCTCTACACGCAAAGCCATCTGGGCCTTGCGGCCGAGAGGCGCCAGAAGATGATAGACAGCATCCCCGGCCAGTTTCAGCGCTTCTGGATCCCTGTGACCGAAAATGTGCGCTTCGGCCATAAGCCGCTCTTCGGTAGAAAAGCCCATGACAGTGAGCAGGTCCAGGGCCGGATCGGCAAGTTCGGCTTCGCCAAGGCCCCATATGTCCTGCACAAAGGCTTGATCTATGTGGCGAATTGAAAATACCTCAGCCAGGTTGGCGGCGGTCATGATGGCCGCCTCAAGCCGGTTGATTTCAAATTCACTCAGACCCTTGGATTTCAAGGTGGCGACATTGATGCCCGGTGCATCGACCAGGCTTCTTGTCCCCAGGATGATCGGACGGACATCGCCCCAGGCATGAGATATCGCCTGCAAGCCCTTGATCACACAATGCTTAACCGTTGGAACAAAGGCGCCGTCTTCGGTTTCCATGACCGTAAGAAGGCCGCCCGTCCCCGCGTCCCCGAGCGAGACCCCAAGGCGCAAGGCCAGTTCAGCGTCATCATATAGAGCCGTCACTTGACGATTACGCAGGCCGGTCTTCTTCGCCCGTTTAAGTCCTGATTGGATCAGGTCGAGGGTTCGCCCCTTTATCTCAGCGTGCCCCTTAAGGGCCGTGGCCTGATAGATCAACTGGCTCAGGCGGTCGGTCTGCTCGGCCTTGTCGGCCGGGAAAGTGGCATAGGCGCCTAATGTCACGGCCAAGTCAGCGCTCGCGCTGACCGCTGCCGCCTGAAAGAGCGCGAACAGATGCGTGGCCAATTCTATTCCGGCGCCATCGCCCAGGCTCAGGCCCTTGCTCATCACCGCTTCGCCGACTCCCGCCAGGGTCAGAGCCAGCGGCCGACCGGCGGCCTTGTGTAGGCCGTCTTCCAGATTGGCTGAAAAACCGGTTGCTGATTCAATATCGAGTGCGACGGTCCATAAGGACACCGCATCAATAAAGGCTTCGGTGGCAAACGTGCCTGTGTCAGCGAAGAAGCGCTCGATATTGATAGCTGCCTTGGCCGCCAGATTATGGGCCTCGATTGCTTCGGCATCCTGCGGATCGAACACGACATGGAGCGAGCCCGTTTCCAGTGCCGTTTCGGCCGCCAAAACACCTGACGGATCGCCGGCGCTGAGGAGGTCACGTTCGCCGACCACAGCCCGTACACGCATCACACGGCTTTCCGGAGCGGGTGCCACAGACCAATCAGCCGGTGTGGCGCCTTGACTCAACTGGATTTGGCGAGCGATCAAAGTATCCGGTGCACCGAAGCGACGGGCCTTGGCCGCGGCGCGCGCCAGGGCGGGGTTATGCCTTATGCTGGCGCGATTGTCGCCTTCCGAACGACCGATGGCGCGCGTTATATCGTCCAGCGCCTCGGCCAGGCGCGCCTGGGTCGCCGTTGCCAATGTCCGGGCACGCGCGTCGACGAGTATCTGGTTGATAGCCGCCCGGCCAGCATGATCGTCGAGATATAAAGGAGAGCGGTCGGTGGGCGCCGGTTGTTGATCGCCGGCAGTTGGGTGGATGCGATGTCCGGAAGCACGGGCGAGGGCCGGCGCGGCAATGCCGGACAAAAGGGTGAATTCCACCGCGTCAGCAAATTCGTTGGCCGTCGCCAGATCGGCGAAATACCCAAGGCGCAATCCCCATTGCGCTAGGCGATGCGCATAAGCGCAAACGGCGCCACCAAACGCCTCTGCCTGTGGATCGCACGCATAGGCCGCAGCATCGGCCGGCAAATCACGCGCCAGCGAATCAGCCCAGTCCAGCCAGGCTTCAACCTGTACTGATGTCAGATCACGCGGACATAGAACAGTGTCGAAGCCATCAACACGTTCGATATCACGCGGTTCGAGGTCTTGATCCACGCCGAGTTTGCGTAGGGCGGGCGACAGATAGGCCATCTTGAATCCTCGGGCTGATCCATAATTCTTGCGGACGTGACCCAGATGTAGCGTTAATTTTATCAAGCATCAATAAATCTGGTGTCATCCTAGCCATTCATCCACAATATGTTGACAAGGTGTTAATGTGCTGCCGGCCACAATATTTTCGTGCTCGCCTTTACCTGAGCTGCGCGTCTGACTATAGTCGCCGCAGTAATTTGAGGACCAAGACCTTGCTGGCAAACATTTTCACCTGGTGGACCGGTAGCGGCACAATCGGCACGATCTTCACGATCACAAAGCGCGGGCGCCAGGTCGGCACCGACGAGTTCGGCAATCGTTATTTTGAAGACCGGACGGCCAAGAACGCCTATGACACGGGCCGCAAGCGCCGTTGGGTCCTCTATAAAGGGTATGCTGACGCGTCGAAAATTCCGCCCGACTGGCACGGATGGATGCACTATGTCTACGATACGCCGCCGTCGCAGGAAGCTCTGCCTCGCAAAGCCTGGGAGCAGCCGCACCTGCCGAACATGAGCGGCACGCCGTACGCGAAATTCCCGGCCGGCTCGCTGAACGCAGAAGCTGAACGTCAAAAGACGACCGGTGACTACGAAGCCTGGAAGCCGTAGGAGTTATCGAATGAAACGCATTTCCGTATCCGGCTGGGCTTTACTGGCGGCTGTGGCGGCATGCGTTGTCATTCCGGCGTCCGCGCAGGTGCCGCCTTCCGACCGCAGCGATGCGCCGCACTATGTCGACAGCGCGGATTACGATCCGCAGCCCTATTATGTCGACGGCGTGCAGTACAAACCCTATGTGCCCGAGAAAAAGAAGGCCAAGCCCGCGGCCGACACTGTAAAGGCCGCCGCTTCACCCGCCACGCCGGAGACGGCGGCGAAGCCGGGCGAGTTGCACCCCTTCGTTCCTCAGGGCGCGCCTGGTCAGGTCGCCAGCAGCGATGCCGCCCCTAAGGTCGCAGCGTCGTCATCGTCTTCGTCATCAAGCCAAAACGTCTATGTGCCGCAAAAGCGGCCACGTTACGCCGTGGCCATTATCGAAGCGCTCGACAAGGTAACGGCTGAAAGCGTTCGCTTCGAGGCACCCTTGGGGAAGCCCATCCGTTATAAGGGCCTGATCTATACCGTAAAGGCGTGTGAAACGACCGCCGACGACGAAGCGGTCAGTGACGTTATGGCCTATTTGCGCGTACGAACCAACCCGGTCTCGGCGACAAGCAACGCGCCGGCAGCGAAGTCTAAGGAAGTTTTCCGTGGCTGGACGTTTTCATCGACGCCCAGCCTCAATCCCATTCAGCATCCGGTCTATGATGCCTGGGTTATTGGCTGCCGCAAGCCTTTAGGCGGAACCGCCAGCTAAGGCTTCGAGGTCAAGATAGACATGACATCGCCCCCCGATGCGGTGCGCGGCAGGTCATAAAAATCCGATTTTAAATCGATCGCTTCCGACAGTCGTATGAGATACTCCGCCTTTGGTAGTTCGACCACGCCGAATTGGCGCAAGTGCTCGGTCTGGAACTGGCAATCAAGCAGGGTGTACCCCCCGGCTTTCAACCGCGCCACCAAATGAACCAGGGCGATCTTGGAGGCATCGCGAGCGCGCGACACCATGCTCTCACCGAAGAAGGCGCCCCCTATGGCAACGCCATAGAGACCGCCCACCAATCTATCCTCTTCCCATACCTCAACACTATGGGCCAACCCCCGCGCGAACAGGGCCTGATACAGGGCCTGAATGGAATGGGATATCCAGGTCGAGGTACGGTTGAGGGCTTCCTCTGCGCACAATTCGATCACCTGCGTGAAAGCGGTGTCGATGCGAACATGGTAGAGGTCCTTACGGACCGTGCGAGCCAGGCGTGACGGCACGTGAAACCCGTCAAGCGGCAAGATACCGCGCAGTGGCGGATCGACGAGAAACAAATATTCGTCGTCTCGCGCGTCCGACATGGGAAAGACGCCGGTGCGGTAACAATTGATCAGATCATCGAGGGTAAATTCGGCCAAGGCCTGCTACTCTTAAACTAGTCGAAGGTCACGTCTTCGCATTTTGCCAACCTCACTTCGCACATGCCGGCATCGAAGCCATCCAAAGTCGCATTGTGATGAGCGATGATCTGGTCGAAGGTCAGAATATCGTTATCGGCGGTCGTATGACCGTCTCTGAGCAAGGTGACGTCATAGCCGTGGCCCACGGCGCTGCGAACAGTTGCATCGATGCAAAATTGGGTCATACATCCACCTATGACCAGCCGCTTGATACACAGCTGAGATAGGACTGCGTCCAATGTTGTTTCAAAAAATGCATCGCCGAATTTCTTGTGAATCAGTCGTTCCGATTGTAAGGGCACGAACTCGGGCCGGACTAGCCATCCGTTGCTGCCAGTTTCCAACCGGTGGCCTGCGCCGCCGTCATGCTGAACAACGATGACCTTGGCATCGGCGTTGCGTGCAGAGCTTAATACGCGTGCTAATCGCCCTACTGTAGCTTCCAATGCCGCCTGAATGGCGGGCTGGCGGTCCTGCGTACCCTTTCCGTCCAGTATGGCCTGCTGCATATCGATGATCAGCAATGCGGTTGTCATGGGCACCTTCTGAGATGGGGACAAATGAACGGCGAGCACAATAAAAAAGCCTTGGCCGCTCTGGACCAAGGCTTTTTAGCGGCATGACGATCAGGCCTGAGCCTGAGCAGCTTCCTGCGCCTTGATCCAGTTTTCCAGCCAGTGGATGTTGTAATCTCCCGTCTGGATATCCTTTTCCTGTAGCAAGTCGAGGAAGAGCGGGATGGTGGTATCGATGCCTGTGACTACGGTTTCCCCTAAGGCGCGCTTCAGGCGCGCCAAAGCTTCCGGACGATCACGGCCATGGACGATCAACTTGCCGATCATCGAGTCGTAATAGGGGGGAATGGTGTAACCGTTATAAACGGCCGAATCCATGCGCACACCCAGGCCGCCCGGGGCGTGGAAATCGGTTACGGTACCGGGCGACGGCACGAATGTGCGGGCGTTTTCGGCATTGATCCGTACCTCGATGGCATGCCCTTGGAGGTCGATATCAGCCTGGGTGAAGCTGAGCGGATACCCTTCGGCGATGCGGATCTGTTCGCGAACCAGGTCGATGCCGGTGACATATTCGGTTACCGGGTGTTCGACCTGAAGACGCGTGTTCATTTCGATGAAGAAGAACTCACCGTCTTCGTACAGGAATTCGATCGTACCGACGCCGAGGTAGCCAATCTTCTTGATCGCATCGACAACAATCTTGCCGATTTTTTCGCGCGCCGCCTTATCGATGGCGGGCGAGGGCGCCTCTTCCAGCACCTTCTGGTGGCGACGCTGGAGCGAACAGTCGCGTTCGCCGAGATGAACCACATTGCCATGGCTGTCGGCAATGACCTGAATCTCGATATGGCGCGGCTTCTGAAGGTAACGCTCCATATAGACCGTGCCGTCGCCGAACGCGGCCGCGGCTTCGGTCTGGGCCGACAAAACGGCCTCGGTGAGGGCGTCTCGATCGAGCGCGACCTTCATGCCGCGTCCGCCGCCGCCCGCTGCCGCCTTGATGATCAGGGGGAAGCCGATCTTTTCAGCGGCCAGGACCGCGTCTTCGACCGTAGCGACGCCGCCATCGGAACCGGGCACGACCGGAATACCGGAGTCCCTGGCTGCCTGCTTGGCGGTAATCTTGTCACCCATCATGCGGATATGCTCGGGCTTTGGACCGATAAAGGTCATACCGTGCGCACCGACGATTTCGGCGAAACGGGCATTTTCCGACAGGAAGCCATATCCCGGGTGAATGGCCTGGGCGCCGGTAATTTCGGCGGCGGCAATGATCGACGGAATGTTCAGGTATGACTTGCCGGCTGCTGGCGGCCCGATGCAGACGCTCTCATCAGCCAGATGGACGTGCATGGCGTTGCGGTCAGCTTCGGAGTGGACGGCTACGGTGGCAATGCCCATTTCCTTGGCGGCACGAATGACGCGAAGCGCAATCTCGCCGCGATTGGCGATCAGAATTTTTTCGAATGTCTTGACCATGTGCCTTACTCGAAGACGACGAGCGGTTCGCCAAATTCAACCGGCTGGGAATCGGTGACCAGAATCTGCGCCACCACCCCTTCACGCGGGCTGGGGATTGGGTTCATGGTCTTCATCGCCTCAACGATCAACAGGGTTTGCCCCTGCTTGACGCGGTCACCGACCTTGATGAACGGCGGGGAGCCTGGTTGGGCGGCCAGATATACCGTACCGACCATGGGCGACTTGATGGCGTCGGCGGCAACAGCTGCCGGAGCCGGTGCGGCTTCGACCGGTGCGGCCGCAGCCGGCGCCGCAACGGGGGCAGGGGCGGGCGCTGCATAAGACGCCGGCGCATAGGTGACATTGGCCGCCGCGGTCAGTTGACGCGCCACACGAATTTTCAGATCGCCTTGTTCGACCTCGATCTCGGTCAGCTCTGTTTCCTTGAGGATGTCGGCGAGCTTGCGCACGAGTTTCGGATCGATGGGATCTACGGTGGGTTTAGCTGTCGTCATGATTAAACCTTGCACAAAGTCTTTTAAAACAAAGACTCTACTATTTTACGAGGGCCAAAACGGCGCGAATGGCCAGTTCATAACCAATGGAACCAAATCCTGCAATAACCCCCTTAGCCGCCAGCGACACATATGAGTGATGGCGGAAAGGTTCACGGGCATGCGGATTTGACAGGTGGCATTCGATGATGGGAATGCTAAGCGCCTTCAGGGCGTCATAGAGCGCCACGCTGGTGTGGGTGTAGGCCGCCGGATTGATGATCAGGGCGGCCGCTTCGGTACGCGCCTCCTGAATCCAGTCAACGAGCGTGCCTTCATGATTGCTTTGACGGAAGACGAGGCCATGCCCCGTGTCCTCGAGCAACCCTTTGCAACGTGATTCGATGTCGGCAAGGGTGTCGTACCCATAAATTTCCGGCTCACGCACCCCAAGAAGGTTGAGGTTTGGACCATTGAGGACATATATGGGTTTCATGAAACCTGCTTCGAAATCGAAGCGGCACTTGTAACGTGTCGTGAACAGGGCCACAAGCCCGCACGTGCATCGCAACATGCCCACAAGGCAAAAACGGCGTAAAAATGGTCAAAATACTGTTGAATGGCGAGGAAAGGGAGGTTGTGGCCTCCAATCTGACCGCGCTCATCGAGGAAATCGGACTCGACGGCCGCAAAATTGCGGTAGAAAAGAATCTCGAAATCGTGCCGCGCTCGACCTATCTGGCGACGCAGATAGCCAATGGTGACCGGCTGGAAATCGTTCATTTCGTGGGCGGCGGCTAAGACCAAGTTTCCATCCGGAAAACCGCTCTGTATTTTTTATTTCACGCACTTTTAATTCGAAAAAGTGCGTCACACGTTTCGGAAAGTGCTTTGTGCCATGGACGACCAATCCCCATTGAATGAAACCTGGACCGTCGCCGGCCGTACCTTCAGCTCGCGCCTGATCGTCGGTACCGGAAAATACAAGGACTACGCCCAGAATGCGGCTGCCGCCCGGGCGTCGGGGGCCGAAATCGTGACCGTGGCCGTCCGCCGCGTCAACCTGACCGATCCGAACCAGCCAATGTTGATGGACTACGTCAAACAGGACGAATTCACCTATCTGCCCAATACGGCGGGATGTTTTACCGGCGAGGACGCCGTGCGTACGCTGCGCCTGGCGCGCGAGGCCGGCGGCTGGAACCTGGTCAAGCTGGAAGTCCTGTCCGACCCCAAGACGCTTTATCCCGACATGGAAGAGACGTTGCGGTCGCTGAAGCTACTGGTTAAGGATGGCTTTGACGTCATGGTCTATTGCAGCGACGATCCCGTCTATGCCCGCAAGCTCGAAGAGGCCGGCGCGGCCGCCATCATGCCCTTGGCCGCACCCATCGGCTCCGGCCTCGGTATCCAAAACCCCGTAACGCTACGCATCATCATCGAAAATGCCAAGGTGCCGGTTTTGGTCGATGCGGGCGTCGGCACGGCATCGGAAGCGGCAGAAGCTATGGAACTGGGCTGTGACGCCGTATTGATGAATACGGCCATCGCCGAGGCCAAGGACCCCATCCGCATGGCGCGCGCCATGAAACACGCCGTCATTGCCGGACGCGAAGCCTATCTGGCCGGACGGATGCCGCGCAAACTCTACGCGAATCCGTCGTCACCATTGGCCGGTTTGATCTAAAACACCGGTTAGCGCAGAGCCTTACGTCGGCCGCAGTCGTCCTGGCTATTTCCTGCTTGGCTATTTCTTGGCGGCACGGGCGTCAGCAACCGCCTTTTTTAGGTCGTCAATTTTGGCGCCGTCAATGGCCTGATCACCGATAACGAAGGTGGGCGTACCGGTTACACCGATATCGCTGCCCAGGGACAAAACGCGCGTGATATGGTTCTGAATCTCGTCTGACGCGGCCAGGGCGAGAATTTCCTTGGGATCGACACCGGATTTGACCAGCGCGGCGTCAAGGTCGGCTTCCGTCTTAATGGTTTCGGTCATGAACGCGTAATGGACAGCTTCGTAGTGACCGAGCTTGGCGGCGGCGAGCGCGCGCGCCGCCAGCGGCCGCGAGTTTTGACCGATGACTGGATATTCCTTGACGATGATCGCTACGTCGGGATTTTGAGCGAGGAAGACTTTCAATTCTGGCGTAGCGGCACGGCAATAGCCGCAATAGTAGTCAAGAAATTCTACAATCTTGATCGGCGCATTGGGATTGCCCAAAATCGGGTCCGTTTTGTCCGCGAATAAAGAGTCGTGACGGCTTTTGATGCTGACCGCCATGGCCTTGGCATCGGCGGCTTGCTTCTGCGCGGCATAGGCCTGGCTCGCGGTCATGAGCATGGCGGGGCGGTTGAGCATGCCTTTTTCAACGATATAGCTCTGCACCTTAGGCACGACATAGGGGGCGCCAGCTAGCACCACGGCGAAAACGGCCAGTCCCGTCGTCAGATTGGCTTGCGAAAAGATATCTTTCCAGATGGGGCGCTTAGAGGATGTGGGCGTATCGTTTTGGGGTGTGTCGGTCACTTACAAGCCTTGAGAAAGTTAGCGGCGGCGGCGCTTGGTTTCCGCTTCGACGGGAGAAATCCCCATTTCCGAAGAGGTCGCCATAACGATATCGCGGGCGCGGCGGTATTCAGGGGAGGTCGCATCGAAGTATTTTTGCGACCATACAGCCGAGGTGCGTGCCGCCATGTAGTCGCCATTGTAGAATTGCGCTTCGGCGGTGGATAGCCGGGCCAAGCCGGGCTGGCCCAGACCGTCATAGGCCTGCGCCAATTGCTCCCACGCGAAGCTGTCGTCATCCTCGTACTTGATCGATTCCTGCAAATGCGCAACAGCGGCATTGAGGCTCTCCTTGTCACCAATGGCGATCAGGGTTTGACCGAGATTAAGTTGCAGCAACGGCGCGGTGGGCATGAGAGACACAGATTTTTCGTGCGCAGGCTTGGCCAGCGGCGCCCGGCCGGTCTCAAAATAGATTTGCCCCTTCAACTCCCAAAGATAGGGGTTGTCGGGTTGCTCCTTAATGAGACCATCGAGCATGGTCAGCGCCGGGTCCCACTGCCCGCGCTTATAGGTGGCGATCACGCGGGCATATCGAGCCGGAAACGACGTATCGCTTTCGGGATATAGCTGAAACGTCTTGATCGGGTCATCCAGAAAGCCGGCCAGCTTTGCCTTGACGATATTGAACTGGGCAATGGTTTGCGGGCTATCGGGCGTATTGTAGTGCGGCTGCGACTGGGCCAGCCGCGTCGTCGCCTGAATACGTTCGCGCGACAGTGGGTGCGTGATAAAGAATTGATAGCGTTCAGCGTTGCTGAAGGTTTCCACATTGCGGAATTTGTAGAAGAAGTCGACCAGCCCCTTCGCGGACATGCCTGCCTTTTCCATGGCCTTTACGCCGGCGACATCGGCGGCTGACTCTTCGGTCTGCATGTAACGTAGCGCCCCAAGCGTGCCAAAGGTGCCGGAACTGACCATCAGGTTCGCGCCGGCATCGGGGGCTCCGGCCAAGGCGGCAATGATGCCAAGCCCCAGCGAGATCGCCATCGGCGCGCGCGCCGCGCGTTCGATCTCGTCAGTGCGCATCATGTGACCACCGCTCAGGTGGCCAGTTTCGTGCGCTATGACACCGAACAATTCGTTGGGATTGTCTGCTTCGGTGATCGTCCCAGTATTGATGCCGATGCGCAAACCCGTTGTTGCAAAAGCGTTCAAATCATCACTTGCAATTAGCAAGTAATGAACACGGTCAGGATCAAGGCCGGCCGCCGCCAGCACAGGGCGGGTTTCGGTTTTCAGGAAGGTTTCGATTTCCGTGTCGCGGATGACGCTTTGCGATTGCGCGTTAGCGGGTGCCGCCGCCAGTGATAGACCTGCGGACAGAGTCAGGCAGAGGACAGCGCCTAAGGCGCGCCTCGAAACGAGGTGCCGTATACGTGTAAGGATGACCGGGAAAGCCTGCATTCTAGATCTCCACCTGTCGCAATTCCTAGGCGGCAAGCGTGACAAATCTAAGGCGGGCACTGATACTGTCAATGCCCGCCTCATTCATTTTCGTGCTTAGCGGCGCCACCAACCCCGCTTGGGTTTTTCCGGTGGTGCGCTGATCTCATTGGGATCAGGCTGGGCAGGTTCAGGCGCTGCGGCCGGCAGCGGTTCCGGCTCGGGCGGCGCGATGGTGATGACATCTTCCACCAATGCCTCTGCCACTGGCGTTACCGTCTTGCGGCCACGTGCGGCTTTAGGCTTTGCCACGACTGGCGCAGGGACGTCCGCAATCACTACCGGAGCCATGTCCGCCGATGTTGCTTCGGTAACCTCATCGACAACCTTCTTGCGCGAACGTGTTTTACGCACCGGCTTGGCCATTTCGGCCACGCCTGCGGTGACTTCCACCGGCGCCTGGACGGCAATTGCGGCCCCGCTTTGCGGCGTCAGTTCGGGAGCCACACCGGCATCGACGTCGGTTGATGTCGGCATGGGCGCAGTTACGACCGCTTCTGATGCATTTACTGCCACAGGATCGGCGACATCGATGCCCCCCTTGCCACGACGGCGGGGCGGACGTTGACGCTTGGGCGCCGGTTGACCACGCAGTGCCTCGGGCACGATAGACGACGGCGAGGTACTTTCGGCCCCGAGCGCGGAGGTCACGGCCTGAGCGACGGAAATGTCAGCCGCTGCCGCGGCGACCAGAGGCTGGGGGGCCACGTCGGAACGCGGATGATCCCGCCTTTGCTGCTCTTCGAACGGATCGATCCAAACGTAGGGGGCTTCGAGCGAGGGCGTACGCGCCCGTACCCAGCTGTATGTCTCACGCGGACGGCTATCGAAACCGGCGCGACGACCGCCCCTGCGACCCCGGCGGCGACGGCCGCGACGGCCATCTTCGCCGACCTCGCCATCCATATCTTCTTCGCCGTCTTCATCGCTTTCGCCGACAGGCGCCGCGGCACGATCTTCGGCTTCAGGCCGTTCCCGGCCGCCCCGACGCCGGCGCCGACGCTTGCCGCGACGGTCGTCGCGGCCTTCGACACGCGTTTCGAGACGTTCTGAGGCTTCGTCATCGTCCGTGTCTTCACGTTCGATCGCGACCTCCTCGTCGTCTTCTTCCTCTTCTTCGGCCACGTCATCGCTGATATCGAAGGCAATCGGTTCAGGACGCACGGGCGGAACGAAGTCAACCTCATCCGCGTGGATCGTGCGCACGATCTGTACTTCGGTATGGCCGAGATCCGTATCGATTTCGATATTGACCTTAAGGCCCCACTCAGCGCGCAGCTTGGCCAGATGCTCCTGCTTTTCGTTGAGAATATACAGGGCGATATCCATCGGCACCTTGACGGTGATGGCGCCGGCGCCGTTTTGCATGGCTTCCATATCGATGACGCGCATGGCCGACAGGGCCGCGGAATCGACAGAGCGGATGCGGCCCTGGCCTTCGCAGTGCGGGCAGACGACCGTAGTGCCTTCCAGGAAACCGGTGCGGCGGCGTTGGCGGCTGATTTCCATCAGGCCGAAGCTGGAAATCTTGCCCATCTGGATACGGGCGCGATCCTCTGACAAGGCGTCTTTCAGCTTCTTTTCGACGGAGCGGTTATTTTTCGCTTCGTCCATGTCGATGAAGTCGATGACGACCAGACCGGCCAAATCGCGCAGACGCATCTGGCGGGCCGATTCCTCGGCCGCTTCCATATTGGTTTTGAGCGCGGTCGCTTCGATGTTTCGCTCTTTGGTCGATTTGCCGGAGTTGACATCTATGGCGACCAACGCCTCGGTCTGGTTGATAACCAGATACCCGCCGGATTTCAGCGGCACGACCGGAGAATAGATTTTCGATATCAGCTCTTCGACGCCATAACGGGCGAAGAGGGGGATATTGGCCTTGTAAAGCTGTATTTTCTTGGCCTGCGACGGCATGATCATGCGCATGAAGTCGCGGGCAGACTTGTAGCCTTCCTCGCCTTCGACCAGCACGCCGGCAAAATCCTTGTCGAACAAGTCGCGGATGGCCCGTTTGACCAGATCCTCTTCCTCGTAGATCAGAGCAGGGGCGTTAGACCGCAGCGTGGTTTCGCGGATGGTTTCCCATACGCGCAGCAGATAATCATAGTCGCGCTTGATCTCAAGCTTCGTCCGCTTGGCGCCAGCCGTACGCACGATCAGGCCCATGCCGTGCGGCACATCAAGCGTGGTTACGAGTGTCTTGAGGCGCTTGCGGTCAGCCGCATTGGTAATCTTGCGCGAAATGCCACCCCCACGTGCCGTGTTCGGCATGAGCACGCAATACCGGCCGGCCAGCGACATATAGGTGGTCAGCGCCGCGCCTTTGTTGCCGCGCTCTTCCTTGACGACCTGGACCAACAGAATCTGGCGGCGCTTAATGACTTCCTGGATCTTGTAGCGGCGGATCAGGTGCTGACGCAGGCGACGCTCTTCGTCGGGCAGATCATCATCATGGCCATGATCGTCATCTTCGGCATCGTCGCCGTCTTCGTCGGAATGGTGGCCATTGCCATTCGTATTGGCCTGAGCCTGGGCGGCCAGCTCCGCCATCAGCTTTTCACGGTCAGCGACCGGAATTTGATAATAGTCCGGATGAATTTCGTTAAACGCGAGAAAGCCATGACGATTGCCGCCGTATTCAACGAATGCGGCCTGCAGGCTTGGCTCTACGCGTGTAACCTTAGCCAGATAGATATTGCCGCGAAGCTGCTTACGCGCATGGCTTTCGAAATCAAATTCTTCGACGCGGGCTTTACCGTTTTCCTGGCCGTTGAGCACGACGACACGGGTCTCTTCCGTGTGCGTCGAGTCGATTAACATTGTCTTTGACATTAAGGGTATCTCCGGAGCGCTCAAACGCAGGCGTCAGCCGGGGCAAAAGCCGGGCTGTTCCAAAGGCGTGGCGCTGATAGGGGGTAAGGGGGCGCGCGGCGGCAAAGACGATGGTGACATCTGTCTTCGCTGAAAACCGGTTGAGGCTCAAGGCGCAGCCCATATGGTATTGTTCCAAACTCGATTTTGCGCGTAAAGCCGCGCAAACTTTATAAAGGCGTAATGCGGGTCCCGGGCGAAAGGCACCACCAGGCTGGACGGGATCGCCGGATCAGCATGACAGCGAAATAGGCGCGCGAGGCCTTCATCACAAGGGTTCGTCATATCAGTCGGCGAAAAGTCTGCGCTTTGGCCGGACTCATTGAAGAGCGATACCCAGTTGTCACATGTTCGCAAAACGCGAAAAACGTCAACGTTTTTCTTTCTAAGCCATTACCGGGCCATTACGAAACCGTGAATACACCAAGCAAATGTGGCGAAAAGCGCCAGATTTTAACTTCGTGGAAACCAAATTGCGTAAAGGAAAAGTAACCGTACCCTTTAATCGTATTTCTACCCGGCCGTGGCATGTTAAGGGGACAAACATGCCAATACGGCAAAAAAGCCTGCAGAATGTGGTGCGTGGAGTACTTGATGAGCCGACGCCTTAGTGTCCTTTCCAACCTGATCCGAGCCATGGGTATCGCAGGCGTGATGTCGCTTTCCGCGCTGACGGTGCAGCCGGCCAGTGCTGCGCCGGATGCTGGCGGAGGCGACGTGGTGAAAGTGCGCCTGGGGGGCGATGCGGTGCAAACTCGTATCGTCATCGAACTGGAAAAATCGGTCGTCGCCAAGCTGGTGACAGGCGATACGGACCTGTCAAAGCAGGTCATTGCCTTGCCTGATATTGATCTCGATGAAACCATGAGCGGTCCGGGGCAGGGGCTCATTCGGGACTGGCGTATGGACTCGGTCGCCGGCAGCGTGCGCCTGAAACTGAATTTCAAATCGGGCGCAAAAATCTATCGCCGCTTCCTGTTGCCCCCCGCCGACGGCGTTAGTGTTTATCGCTACGTCATCGACGTGGTGCCCGAAGATACCGATACGTCGCTCGTCAAGCCCGCCGTTGTGCCGGTCATCGCGACCGCGGCACAGCCTCGCACGCAGCAGGCTACGGTCAAAACACGTGCCAAAAAGGTGATCGTTATCGATGCCGGCCACGGCGGCAAGGATCCCGGCGCGCTGGGTGGAAGCACCTACGAAAAAGATGTCAATCTGGCCGCCGCACGCGCCTTGCGTGAAAAACTCGAAAAAACAGGCCGCTACACGGTTATAATGACACGTGACACCGACAGCTTTGTCGACCTGCCGGCGCGCGTCCGTATTGCGCGGTCTGCCAATGCCGACCTGTTCATTTCGCTGCATTCTGATGCCGGCGGCAATGGTTCGACCTCCGGCGCGTCCATCTACACTCTTTCGGACTCCGGTACCGAACGCGCCGCCAGAAAGGCCCTTGTCAAGGGCGACTGGTCACTGGCCGACAGTTCGTCGTCGGACGCCATGGTCAACCGTATTCTGATCGACCTGACACAGCGCGCCACCAAGAACCGCTCCGCGACCTTCGCCCAGTTGGTCATGGACAATATCAGCGACAGTACGCCCTTGCTGAAAACCAATCTGCGTCAGGCGGGTCTGTTCGTCCTGCTGGCGCCCGACGTGCCCGCCGTTTTGCTTGAAATGGGCTTTGTCAACAATGCCCGCGACGAAGCCATGCTGACTGATTCGCGTCACCGTGCCGTTATGATGGGCCAGGTCGCCAACGCCATCGATCAGTATTTCGCCAATAGCGTACAATATGCTTCGTTTGCGGGTCTGAACTAGAAGTCCCCAATAACCTGAATGAATTTAAGGCCCTGATCGTTCGGTCAGGGCTTTTTTTCATACCAACGCCTTCGCCACGCGTGATATTCGTCACTTAGCTCAGGGATGGACGAAATTTCGCCGAATAGCTTTGCCTATTGGCCCGTCTTTGCTAAGTGTTAGGAAAGTGCGGATCGGGGCATTCGCGGCCGGTGGGTTGGAGGTTTTTTGCTAAGGTCTTCTGAACGTTGGTTTGCCATGGCAGGCGTGGCTGTGATGACCGCTGTGGCCATAGCGGGCTTCGCGGTGGCTATCTATGCTGCCTGGCTTTTCCACGACATGCCCGACGGTTCCGAACTGGCGGACTTTCACCCGGTAACCTCCGCCCGCGTCTTCGCCTGGGACGGCACGCTGATCGGCGAGTACGGTCAGGAGCGCCGCATATATGTGCCGTATAGCCGCATTCCCGACCGCGTCGCCAAGGCCTTCCTGGCCGCTGAAGACCGCAACTTCTTCAGCCATAACGGCGTAGATGTGTCGGGCGTTTCGCGCGCCATGGCCAAGAACGTCTTCAACCTGTTGCGGGGTAAGCGGTTTGAAGGGGGATCCACGATCACCCAACAAGTTGCGAAAAACCTTCTGTTGAACAATGAGCGTACGGTCGGCCGGAAGCTCAAGGAAGTCATTATGGCGCGGCGGCTGGAAAGCTCGCTGCCGAAAGAACAGATTCTCGAACTCTATCTCAACGATATTTATCTCGGCTATCGGTCGTACGGCGTCGGCGCTGCTGCCTTCAACTATTTCGGTAAATCGCTGGATGAACTCACCCTGAGCGAAACCGCTTTCCTGGCCGCCCTGCCGAAGGGCCCCGAAAACTATCGCCCGTCTACGCACAAGGCCGAAGCCATTGGCCGCCGTAACTGGGTCATCGGCGAAATGGTCAAGGCCGGTTGGGTGACGCGCGAGGAAGGCCTGGCGGCCATGAAGGACGATCTCGTCATTCAGGACAAGCCGCGCCGCGCCAAATATCAGGATGCCGACTATTTCGTCAGCGAAGTCGAGCTGCGCGCCCGCAAGCTGTTCCCCAACGATGCCATCTACACAGAAGGCTATTACGTAAAGACCACGCTTGATCCGCGTCTGCAAACCATGGCGCGCGAGGCGTTGATGGACGGCCTGGAAACCTATGACCGCCGTCACGGCTGGCGTGGGGCCTGGGGACACGTCAACAGCAACGATCCCAATTGGCAAGACCAGGCGTTACAGCATGACGGTCCGGCTGAGCGGCCTGACTGGAAGCCGGCCATGGTCACCTCGGCATCGAGCGGCGGGGTGAAGTTCGAACTGGCCGAAGGCGGCGACGGTTCCCTCATCGGTGCGGATGTATCTTGGGCATTTGCGACCCGTGGCATAAAGACGGGTGATCTGGTTTTCGTCGAAAAGCGGGACAATGGCTGGCACCTACGCCAGGTACCGAAGGTCAATGGCGCTCTGGTCGCCATTGATCCGTTCTCAGGACGCATTATTGCCCTCGTGGGCGGCTATTCCTATTCGCTGTCCAAATTCAATCGCGCCACCCAGGCGCTGCGTCAGCCCGGTTCGTCGATCAAACCGTTCGTATATGCCGTAGCGCTGTCCAAAGACTTCACACCCGCGTCCATTATCGACGACGGGCCGATCACCATGATGGGCGGCGACGGCAAGGCATGGTCGCCTGAAAACTACGAACATGACTATCTTGGCATGCAGCCTATTCGTCGCGGTCTGGAGTTGTCGCGCAACCTGATGACGGTACGACTGGCCCAGAAGGCCGGTATCAAGAACATAACCCAGGGCATCGTCAATTACGGTGTGCTCGACAAGATGCCGTCCGAAATGTCGATGGTTCTGGGCGCCGGCGAAGTGAACCCGTACCGCCTGACCAACGCCTATTCCATATTCGTGAACGGTGGCCGCAAGGTGAAACCTCACCTGATAGACGAGGTACAGGATCGCAACGGCAAGGTGATCTACAAAGCCGACGAACGCGTCTGTCCCGCCGCCTGTACAGCCGATTTCGACGGATTGGAAAGCCCGCGCCTGCCGCTTCAGGGCGATCAGGTGCTCGACCCGATCACGGCCTACGAAGTCAATTCCATGCTGCAGGGCGTCGTCCAGCGCGGTACCGGTGCGGCGGCGCGGTCGCTCGGCATTCCCATGGGCGGCAAGACCGGCACCACCAATGATTACCGAAGCGCCTGGTTTGTCGGTTTCACCGCCGACTTGGTGGTCGGGGTTTTTGTTGGCTTCGATGACAACAGTTCGCTCGGCAATCATGAGACTGGCGCAGTCGCTGCCTTGCCAATCTGGATGGACTTCATGAAGTCAGCCAATGCCGGCAAGCCGAACCGTGAATTCCAAAAACCGCGTGACGCCGTCTATATGTCTGTGCGTGGTATCGAGGAAGCTTTCAAGCCGGGCACGGAACCAAAATATGAAGCCGCGCCCGCGTCGGAGGATGGGCCCAAGCCTTATCTCGACACGTGGACGGACGAGGGCGCTCCCGGGGAGCCAGTAAAGGTGGTTCCCGCTGAAGAGCCACCGCCGCCGCCAAAGAAGCGTCCGGCCGATGAGGCGGGTACATTATATTGACACTTGTCATAAAGGGCGGGGCGCATTACACCCGCCCTTCATTTTTTAGGATTTAGCCATGCGTTTGGATATCGAAGCGTCCGCTTCCGAGATCGAGCAGTCCATAGGACTGCTCAGGAGGCGTCTTTGACTGGGATGTCGCTCTAAGACGTCTCGATGAATTGAATGCCCGTGTCGAGGACCCGACCCTCTGGGACCGGCCCGAAGAAGCCCAGAAGATTTCGCGAGAGCGTTCGAAATTGTCGGCTTCCATTGAGGCTGTGCGTTCAATCGAAAAGGAACTAAAAGACGCCATCGAATTCGCCGATTTAGGCGATATGGAGGGCGATGAAGACCTGGTCGAGGAAGCCCGCAGCCTTTTGAAAGATCTCAAAAGCCGCACGGCCCGAGCCGAACTTGAGGCCCTTCTGTCCGGTGAAGCGGACGGTAACGACGCCTATATCGAAATCAATTCTGGCGCCGGCGGCACGGAGTCCAACGATTGGGCCGGCATACTGCTGCGTATGTATTCGCGTTGGGCCAATGCCCATGGCATGAGCATCGACGTCGAGGAAGAAACACCGGGCGAACAGGCCGGGATCAAATCCATCACTTTGAAGGTGTCTGGCGAAAACGCCTATGGCTGGCTGAAGACCGAAGCGGGTGTGCATCGCCTGGTTCGTATCTCGCCTTTCGATTCCAACGCCAAGCGTCACACGTCCTTTGCATCGGTTTGGGTGTACCCCGTGGTCGATGACACTATCGTCATTGATATCAATCCGGCTGACGTCCGCACGGATACCTATCGTGCGTCCGGCGCCGGTGGACAGCACATCAACAAGACGGACTCGGCCGTTCGTTTGACGCACATACCGACCGGTATAGCCGTGGCGTGTCAGGCTGGACGGTCACAGCATGCGAACCGGGACGAAGCCTGGAAGATGCTGCGGGCGCGCCTGTACGAGATGGAGTTGCAGAAGCGCGAAGCGGCACAGCAGGCCCTGGAAGACCAGAAGACAGATATTGGCTGGGGGCACCAGATACGGTCCTACGTCTTGCAACCCTACCAAATGGTCAAGGATTTGCGCACCAATGTCGAAACGTCGGATACGCAAGGCGTGCTCGATGGCGATCTGGATGCCTTCATGGGCGCTTCACTAGCGCAGCGGGTCGGTGTTACCCGTGATGCGGACGCCTGACTATAGCTCAGGCTTCGCGACGTTTGCGCCTATCGCCGTCTTGGCGACATTGACCACTTCCTCATTGGCGGCCACGCCGGAATCCGTCGTGGCCGCCAAATGCGCCGGCATCTTGCGACGGCCCTTTTTGATCACGATCTGTGCCCCCATGTAGCGGGAATAGACCTGGGTGAATTCTGCGCCGAGAAAGAAAATCTGCGTCGAATAGTAAATCCAGACCAAAACAACGATGAGCGATCCGGCCGCCCCGTAGGCGGAGCTGAAGGCGCTGTGGCCGAGATAGAGACCGATCAACAGTTTGCCGAATGAGAACAGCACAGCCGTAATGGCGGCACCCACCCAGGTGTCGCGCCACTTGATATGAACGTCCGGCAAGACCTTGAATATCATGGCAAAAAGAACGGTTATTACCCCGAACGACACTGCCAGGTTCGCAAAATGGAGCACGAACGCAAGCGGCGTCAAATCCCGAACGAGCGCGCTGATCGCCGACAGGGCGGCGGATACGACGAGGGCGATCAATAACAGGAAGCCAATGCCAACGATCATGGCGAAGGATAACAACCGCTTATGAATGAACCAGGTCCAGTGACCGCTTTCCTGCTCCTCGACGTTCCAGATCGTATTGAGTGCGTCCTGAAGCTGGGCAAAGAAGCTGGTCGCCGATACGATCAAGGTGATTACACCGATCAGACTGGCGATAAAGTTGGCCTTGGGGTTGCTTGTGCTGATCAGGATGTTCTGTATGGCGCTGGCCCCCTGGTCACCAATCAGGCCACGGATTTCCGTAAAAACATAGCCAGACACCGCGTCACGGCCGAACGCCGTGCCTGCCATGGCTATGACGATCAGCAACAAGGGGCCTATCGACAACATGCTATAGAATGCCAGAGCGGCACCTAGCCGCGGCACCTTGTCATCGTTCCATTCGCGGATGGTTTCCTTGAATATGAACCAGAAGGCGGGCAAGGTCAGCGGCGGCCGCTTGCGGGGAATTTCTGTCATATATGAATCGCCTAGAGCATCATGCCAAAAAGTGGACGCCACTTTTTGGAAAAACATGATGCAAAATCAAATGTCTAGAGCGAAATAATGATTCCACTAAAATCATTCCGCTCTAGTGTCGAAGGCGCGGATACAAGCATAAAGATTATAAAGAAAAAAGCCGAAGACAGTCGATGTCTCCGGCTTTCAACAAGGCTGTGTGTCTCGACACGACTATTTCAGATCGGACAAGGCGTTCATGTCGTAGCTACCCAGGCTGGGCGTACCATAATCGGCCTGTGCAGCAGGCGCGCTGACGGTCGGGGCAACAGCCGCGGGTTCGACACGACGGTTTTGCAGACAGCGCCCCTGGAAGAAGGCGCCCACATCGATCGCCAACTGGTCGTGCGTAATGTCACCTTCGACATAGGCCGTGGCCTGCAGCTTTATCTGCTTGCCGGTAATTGAACCTACAACACGTCCCCGGACTTCAATGGTCTCGGCCTCGACCTTACCTTCGATATTTCCGGACTCGCCCACAACCAAATGCGCAACCTTCACGTCGCCGCGGACCGTACCATCAAGGTGCAGGTCGCCGGTTCCAGTGATATTGCCTTCGATCAGCAAGCCACCGCCAAAACTGGACAGCGGACGAGCGCCACCAGTGGTAACCGGTTTCGATCGGTTTAGGTTGACGTTAGGCGTTTCAAGCGGCGGCGCGACAACGGGCTGCGGCTTCGGCGCGGGCGGGGTCGGTTTACTAGTTTTGTTGAACATAATCTCCAGCCTTTAAGAAACGTGCGGGGTTTTGAGCGCGACCATTTTGCCAGACTTCATAGTGAAGGTGGGTGCCGGTCGAACGGCCTGTATTGCCCATGGACGCGATACGCTGATCGACGGCGACGCGCTGTCCTGTTCTGACACTGGCGGAAGCCAGGTGGGCATATCGGGTCTTGAAGCCATTGCCATGGTCGATTTCGACCACATTGCCATAGCCGGTACGGACGCCGACGTAAGAAACGATGCCTGGCGCCGTTGCATAGATCGGCGTCAGGTAAGGACCTGCGAAATCCTGTCCGCTGTGCATGCGCGGGCGGTGATTGAACGGATCGAAGCGTACGCCGAAGCCACTGGTTTCACGTACACCGATCGTGGGGCGGTCAAAAGGAATGCGCTGGGCGCTGTTTTGCAGACCGCGCATATCACTCAAATCCATGGCCGCGTTGCGGATACGTTCAGCGAAATCCTCGTCAACGCCCAAAAAGTCGGCAAGGCTCTTATTGTCCTTGGCAGCGGTCAACGAACTTCCGGAACCACCTCCGGCAAAAGCCTGGGGGTTCAGGCCGGCGATACGGAAAGCCAGCCGAAGCTTTTCGGCGCGAGTCCGCGCGAAGGTTTCCGCCTGACTGACCATTCGCTCCTGCTCGGCGCGCACGGAATATATACGCTCGATCGGCGGCAAACTATCATCTATGGGGGCAGGGGAGAGCGCCGCCACGGCACCCGGCACACCCTTGAAATCCTTAAGCAAAGCGACGAGGCCTTGATGTCGTTTTTCAACGGTTTGGGCCAATTGATCCAACGACCCGGAATTGGCGGAGGCCTGCTGGGTGGCAATGTCGAGGCGCGCCTGACGGTCAGCGATCCAGCGTTCCGATTGCGCCTTCATCATGAGCATCTGGCTTTCAGACCCAGACCCGTGATTGAACGCTAGAAAAATCGTAAACGCCGTGGAAATGGCGAGCCAGGCTATAAGCGCCGAACCCAGAAGCATCAGGAAGAGCTGTTTGCCTGAACTCAAAACATAACCGTGGGTTTCCGCACCCGAACGGATGTACAGATGACGCTCTGGAAATATAGATTCCATCCAGCCGCCTAGCTGTCCCAAGTCTGTTTTACTCATCACCGCCAGCACCCTAAACCTTCTGTTAATTATGCCTTCGCGACGGTGGATAAGCAAGGTGTATATCGTGACGCCTCTTTGCTGCGGACGAGCAAGGTAGAAACACCGATCAAAACCAATATGTTAAGCGGAGTAGCCATTCTGACTGTGTCCCAATTTGAAAGTTCGCACCCGGGCCGTTTCAAGAATGATGCCGCCGGACACCGCACGAAAATCAAACTTCCCAGCCGCCATCCCACTGAGGTTATGCACAGGCCAAACATCAATGGTAAGCCAAAGTAAGTGACTGTATTCGACTTCAATTATTCCGCCACAAGACGCCTAAGACCAGCCAAGACTTCTTCGACGTGCCCTTTAACCTTAACTTTACGCCAATCTTGTCTGACGTAACCTTGCGTATCGATTATAAAGGTCGATCTATCGGTGCCCATATAGGCGCGACCATAAAGCTTCTTTTCCCCCCATGACCCAAATGCATTGATCGTGGAGGTATCGATATCCGACAAAAGCGGCATTCGCAGGCCATATTTATGTATAAATTTTTCGTGATCCTTGAGGCTGTCCTTCGATATGCCGAACAGTTTTACGCCTAATTTTTCGAACTCGGGCAAAGCCGCCGAAAACTCGCAGGCTTCCTGCGTACAGGTCGGCGTGTTGTCCGTCGGGTAGAAAAATAACACAAACCATGATCCTTTCAGGGCCGCGGAACTGGTTTCGCCCCCCGCACTGGACGGTAGGACAAAATCGGGCGCCGGATAGGCCGTAAAAGAAGTTACATTTTTTGGTTCTTTCGCCATGACATAGCCTTGCTCAGTATCTAAAGAAGATGACGGGCATAAGACAGCGCGCGTTAACGCACTTTTCCCATGAGCCGTTTATAGTGATTTTCCGCCCGAACCTTACAGCCGCGTCCGCAAATAAGTGAAGAAATATTTCGAGATTATACGCAAGCGGCCGCGCGCGATCATTATTGGGCTCGTCGCCTTGATGATTGCCATATTGGGAGTCCGGCTGGCTCAAGGGCCCATCCGTGTCGACAGCATTCGTCCCATCATTATTTCCCGCATCGAAGCCCAGTTGCCGCGAACCAGCGTCAGCATAGAACATCTCGACCTCGTCTGGTTTGGTGACGCCCGCGCGGTTGGGTTCCGGTTCGACGAGCTAATCATCACCGACCGCCAGAACCGTATCATTGCGCGCGCCGGCAAAATGGAGGCCGCGCTCGCCGCCGACAGCCTGCTGCTTGCACACTTTGCTCCGGCGCGTCTTACCGCCGAGGATTTTTTCGTGGCGGCGTCCGTATCCAAGGATGGTAAGTACGACCTGGGCTACGAAGCCCGCGGGATACCGGAAGAAACAAGCGGACTCGCAGGTTTTTTCTACGACCTTACTGGACCTGAAAAGCTCGGGCGGCCCGCTAGCTTCACCCGTCAGCTCTTCCTGAAGAATGGGCAATTACGGCTGATCCAGCAGGATGCGCCGCTTGACTGGACAGCGCACGTCTCAACGATTGATTTTGCCAAGCTCCATGGCAAAATGTCGGGACACGTCGACCTGACGATTGCCGGTCTCGGTATGGCCGAAGGGGCGCCAGCAGCACTCAGGGCGGAAGCATCAGGCACGGTTGGATTAAAACGCGCGACAATTTCAGCCAATATCGCCAATCTCAATCCCAGCCGCGTCTTCCCGTCGGTTGGTGTGACGCGCGCTATTGCCGGTATCAATGCCGCGACAAACGGGCTGGCGCGGGTCGATTACAGTCAGAAAATGGGCTTCGAAGGCGCCACTGTGGATTTGCGCGCTTCACAGGGCCGCATAGATATAGGCGATTTCCGCCAGACCTTTGAGGAAGCGCGCATCAAGGCTGGTTATAGGTCGGCCGACCATACGGCGCGTTTCGAAACCTTCCGCGTCCGCTCGCACCTACTGGATACGGATCTGCACGGTACAGTTCTGTTTCAGCCCCGCGACCGCAAGATCAATCGCGACCTGACCTTCCGCTTCGATTTCAACGGCCCGAGGGTCAGCGGGCGTCTGGCCGACGACTTTGCCCGGCAAACTCTTACCCAGGCGCATTTCAAGGGCGCCTATGTGCCCCTCCAGCGGGAGCTGACGATAGAGACGGGGGCTGGTCTGCTGAATGGCGCGCCTCTTCAGACCAAGGGACGCGTCTATACAGATTCGCAAGGCGAAATCGGCGCCGACCTGACGGCCCAGATCAAGGGACATTTTACCAAGGAAGAAGTTTTCGCTTTCTGGCCCGAGGATTTGTCGCCCGGCACCCGTTCCATGCTGATCGAGCGGATCAAAGGGGGGGATTTCGCCAATGCCGATTTCGTGCTGAAGGCTGAGCCAGGTGATTTCCACCATCTGACGAACGAAGACCTACGCCTGGATTTCGATTTCGAGAACCTCACCCTGGCAATCGAAAACCGGCTTCAGGATGCGACTGAGTTAAAGGGACACGGCACCCTCCTGGGCAACCGCTTTGACATGGACGTAAATGGTGGTCGTCTCGTTGATGTTCGCTTGACGAAGGGACGTCTGCTTGTTCCCGACTTCACCGACCGCACAACCTATACCCAAATCTCCCTCGACAGCGATACGGATGTCGTCAGCGTTATCGAAGCCATCGATCCCGTTACCGACATGGCCTTAAGCCACAATGGCCTGACACGCGACCGCCTGAGCGGAGCCGCCAAAGCGCATGTTGAAATCCGCTTTCCAACTTTTCACGCAATCAACGACAAAAATTTCGGCCTGACCTTCAAGGCAAACGTCACCGATGGTGCCTTCAAACAGGCAGCCCTTGGTTGGGACATGACAAAAGGGCAATTGGTCGTAACGGGGGACAAACTCGCCAATACATTGGTCGTTGAAGGCCCCGCCCGACTAGGCCCGTATGAGGGTAATGCCAAATATCAAACCCAGTTCGACCCGAAAAGTCAGGTTGTCGATTTCAACGGCCATTTCAACGCCGCACAGTTCGGCGGCTCACCTCGCGTGCCTGTTGCCATCAAAGGTCATTTCACAATAGCTAACCGCAAGGGTGAGGGCACGATCGACGCCGATATTTTCCGCGGCAAGGTCTCTTGGCAGGGCAAAACGCAAGTCGCGGATGAACGGCCAACCGAAATGCTGATCGAAGGCGTGACGCTTTCGAAGGGGATGGAAGCCCAGGGGTTGCCCATTTTCGAGCATTTGAAACGAGAAGTGCCGACGCGGATTTCGCTCTTGCGGTCCGGCGAGATCTGGAGCGGGGAAGTCGATGCCGAAAGCCTGTCTGGCGACATCGCCTACATCCAGGGTGAACGGTCACGGCTGGTATACAAGTCTATTATCACACCGGATGAAGCCGACCAATTGGGATACGGCGCCTTGCCCATGTTCAATGAGCCGCGTCACCTCACGGTCAATATTTCCCTGGACGGCGCCTCGAAAGAAGCCCTTCTCAAACTCGACCAGATGAACGCGACCCTGGGATGGACAGAAATCCCTGGCACGGATGAACTGCAACGGCGTCTGAGCATGAAGGTCATGCCTGATGACTGGTACATTCTGGGTCTCCCAAAGGCTTTCTTCGCCCCCAAGCAACCGGTCGATGTCACGGCCGTGTGGCAGCAGACGGACAGATTGCTTAGCGGCCAGGTCGAGCTGCTCGACCAGACCATCAATTTCGACATGCCCTTGAAAGAACGTGACGATCCGACGCCGATTGTCTTACCAAATACAAGCGTGCCCTACGAGCTACAGATTCGCGGCACCGTGAGCGATGCCATTCTGTCGGCACTGGGCTACAGCCAGACACCGGTGAGAGTCGGCGGCAATACCGATTTCGTTTTCAGCCTGTACAATACGCCCGGACAGCCAGCGGCCGTCCTCAACATGGACGCGACGCGTGCCAACCTTGGCGTCAACGCCACAGACTGGGTGAAGCCAGCCGGTGAGTCCGCTCAGTTTGCCATATCGATTGATGAGCAGGGGCCGAAGGGAGGGACAAACCTGTCCCGCATATATGCCGCTGGATCGCGCGTCGGCATCGACGGCCGGGCATCCTTTTCCGAAGATGGAAGTCTGAAATTTGCTGATTTTTCAAAACTTTATCTGAAAGATTTTATAGACGTCGCATTCAAATACTATGCCGTTCCAGAGCAAAATACGAATGTGATGTCGATCAGCGGCCAGCAGTTGGACCTCCGGCCCTGGCTGGAATCGACGCGCGAAAAGACCCGGCATAGTTCCACACCCGCTCCCGCCGCAAAACTTGCCGATGTGGTCGATGCCGCCGCCAACGCCCCGGCTTCTATCCCCGCCACCCACCTGGTTGTCGATTTGGCGCAGTTGCGCATGACGCCCTCCGACGTATTTAACCAGCTCAACCTCGACCTAACGTGGGACGGCGCCAATGGCGTAAGTGGTTCGGGCTCGGGACGGACGACCGACGGCGAACCGCTGACACTTACCCTTGACGATCAAGGCGCCTATAGTCTGTTCACGCTACGCGCCGATAATCTGGGGAGTATCGTCCAAGCTGCGACCGGCAATCGTAACGTCAAAGGAGGGAGGGCGGTCATTGATGGCGTCTACGCCGACGGTCAGGTCGATGCGTCTTTGCGTGGTTCAGATATCCGGGTAAAGCAAATTCCGGTTCTGGCCCAGCTTCTGACGGTTGCCTCCCTCCAAGGGTTGAACGATACCCTTGTCGGCGACGGCATTCTGTTCCGCGAATTCGACTTCCCTGTGCGATACAAGGATGGCCTGCTGTTTATAAGCAATGGCTACGCCAAGGGAGAAGCCCTCGGGATCAGCGTGTGGGGCACGAGCGATCTCGACAGCAAAGCGCTCGACCTGCGTGGCACCATTATTCCAGCCTACAGCGTCAACGCCATTTTTGGCGACGTCAAATCGAACGGGCTGGGGCTGGTCGGCATCAAGTATCACATCGGCGGGACGTCGAAGCTTCCGGAAGCGACCGTCAATCCCTTGTCAGTCGTACTGCCCGGCTTCATGAAGGTCTGGTTCGAGGCCTCGCGCAAGGACGCCTTGCCAGCCCTGGATTTGCCGGGAATGGAAGACAAGCTCGACGACTTGCGCGACCAGAATGACAGAGCGAGCAAGCCAACCAAGAGCAAGAAATAAAAAAGCCCAGAGGCGCTTTTCGCCTCCGAGCTTTTAATTGATTTGAACTGACGCTCTATACAGGACGAACCAGAACAATTTTCTTCTTGCCCTGCGACACCTTGATAACGCCGTCCGTATTCAGGTCAGCCTTTGTGATCAATTGGTTGCCATCGGTGATGGCAACATCGTTGACACGCAAACCGCCGCCCTGAGCCAGGCGTCGGGCTTCACCGTTGGATGCCGTCAGCCCAATGCGGGTGGCCAGGGCAGCCAGCATGATACCTTCGGCCAGGACCGCGTCCTCGATTTGTACCGTCGGCAGGTCGGCGGACAACACGCCTTGTTCAAAAGCCTTCTGCGCCGTGTCGCGAGCAATCGCGGCGGCTTCCTGGCCGTGAACCATGCGCGTTGCTTCATCGGCGAGGATTTTCTTGGCCTCGTTGATTTCCGCACCCTGTAGCGCTTCGAGGCGAGCGACTTCGGCCATCGGCAGCGCGGTAAACAAGCGCAGGAAGCGGCCAACGTCAGCATCTTCGGTATTGCGCCAGTACTGCCAGTAATCGTAGGGCGACAGCGCATCGGCATTCAGCCAAACCGCGCCGCCGAGCGTCTTGCCCATCTTGGCGCCGGATGACGTCGTGAGCAGGGGGGTCGTCAGCCCGAAGGCCGCCTTGTTGTTGATCCGGCGCGTCAATTCAACACCGTTGATGATATTGCCCCACTGGTCCGACCCACCCATCTGAAGCACGCAATCGTACTTGCTGTTCAGTTCACGGAAGTCCACAGCCTGCATCAGCATGTAGTTGAATTCGAGGAAGGTCATCGGCTGTTCGCGCTCAAGCCGCAGCTTGACCGAATCGAAGGTCAACATGCGATTGATGGTGAAATGCGTGCCGAAATTGCGCAGGAATTCGATGTAACCGAAGCCCGACAGCCAATCATTGTTATTGACCATGATGGCGTCGGTTTCAGCGGCACCGAAGGTCAGGAAATTGGTGAACACGCTTTTGATACCGTCCATATTCGACTGAATCTGTTCGTCGGTCAGAAGCGGACGCTGGGTGTCCTTGAAGGTCGGATCACCGACCTTGGTCGTGCCACCGCCCATAAGAACAATCGGCTTGTTCCCGGTCTTTTGCAGCCAGTAAAGCATCATGATCTGCACCAGATGGCCGGCGTGCAGCGACGACGCCGTGGCGTCATAGCCGATATAACCCGTGATCGGTCCGGCGGAAGCCAGCGTATCGAGGGCTTCCGCGTCCGTGCACTGGTGAATGAAACCGCGCTCTGAGAGGACGTTGAGGAAATCGGATTTAAAGGTGGTCATGATCTCTAACATGAAGGTTGGTGTTCGCACGATTTGGTGCGACAGTGCCTGTACCACGTTGCGACTTCTTTTCCATAGGTAATTGCATGAAAACCATCGGCTTTATGACGGGAACATCGTTGGACGGCATCGATATGGCGGTGCTGGAAACCGACGGCGATGCGCAGATAACATTCGGACCATGGGCAGAAATGCCTATGCCTTCGGCGACGCGGTCGGTATTGGAAGAGACTATCCGGGCCGCTCTGGCGTGGCCGCGCGGCGAGACGGAGCCGACTATTTTCGCCGAGGCAAGACGGGTTCTGGTCGATTACCACCTTCGCTCTCTACGTGAATTTCTGGCGCATAATGATCTGAATTTGCAGACGTTCGATGTGTTGGGCGTGCACGGCCAGACCGTCCTGCATGAACGCCCAAAGGGCGATGTGAAGGGGCGAACCGTCCAACTCTTCGACGGCCAGGCGTTTGCCGATGCCACCGGTATTCCCGTTGTTTGCGATTTCCGCCAGGCCGATATCGAAGCCGGTGGCGAAGCCGCACCCTTAGCCCCGGTGTATCACCGTGCGCTGGCCCAGAACGCGAAGCTGGAATTGCCCTTGGTCGTCGTCAATCTGGGTGGCGTTGCAAATATTACCGTGATCGACGAAAACGGTCTGACGGCTCTCGATACCGGTCCCGCCAACGGCCTTATGGATCAATGGATGCGACGGCACGACCGGGGTGATTATGACCACGAAGGACGCATCGCCGCGTCGGGCACGATTCACGAGGATATTGTGGCCGCGTATCTGTCACATCCCTACTTTCAGGCCAAGGCGCCCAAATCGCTCGACCGCTATGATTTCACCTTGTCACACATTGATACCCTGTCCTTCGAAGACGGTCTTGCGACGTTAAGCGCCTTTACGCTGCAAAGCCTGCTGGCAGGGATTCGGCTGACGGGTGCGGAGCCGAAGACAGTCATCCTGGCGGGCGGCGGTCGCCACAACACGCATCTCGTCAATCAGGTGACGTCCGCCCTGGCCCCGGCACGCGTCGTCTTGGCCGAGACGATGAACTGGCGTGGCGGCGCTATCGAAGCCGAAGCCTTCGCTTATATGGCCGTGCGGTCGTTACAGGGAAAGCCCATCTCGTTTCCCGGCACCACGGGCGTTAAAACGCCGTTGAGCGGCGGTGTTGTCAGTTATCCCCGGAGCAAGTCCACTTTGCTCGCCAGCTAGGGAGCCAATATGCGCGTTCCGTCCGTCTTCGCCCTAAGCCTGTGCCTGGCGGCCTGTGCGCCCGCCGTCTCGACTGGCGCAAACGCGTCGTCACAGCCGGTGCCAAGCGACGCATCATCGGCCTCGCTGGCGCCGACCGCCACTTTGCTGCCCGGCGGCTTCGCCGGACGCTGGGACGCCGACCTGGCCGCATGCCACGGGAACAGCGACATGAAGCTGACGATCACCCAGACCGAGTTGACCTTTTGGGAAAGTACCGGGCAAATTACGGGTGTGATCATCAAGACACCCAGCGACGTGACGGTTAAGGCCGCTTTCTCAGGCGAAGGCGAACAATGGAACCGTGACCTCCACCTGGTCCTGAGCCACAATGGTCAGACATTGAAGGTCGACGACACCAGCCGCGTGCGCTGCCCTTAAGCTGTCAGGTGGGTCGAGATCAAACCCGTAACCTCTGACGCCCGCCGATAAATCAGGTCATGCCCACCACCTTCGACGATGTGCAGAGTGCCGTTGCGCAGGCGTTCGGCCAGATATCTTCCGACCGCGACCGGGCTGATTGGATCGGCGTCGCCCCATAGCAGCAGGGTCGGTTGCAGGACTTCGCCCAAGTGTTTTGAGATGTCCGGCCTTTCGCCGGTAATCCATGTCGCCCCGTTAGGGTAGTCGCAGTTATAATCAGGACGCCAGTCCTGAGCGCCAAAACGCGTCACATCCAGACCGCCCGACGTGACGGCAAGCACCAGCCTGCGAATGCGCGCGGGATGCCGCAAGGCCAGGCTCAGGGCGATGAGGCCGCCCATGGATTGCGCCAGCAAATCGACCGGATGATCGGGCAATTGACGCTCAACCAAGGCAATCAGATCATCGTAACCGTTGACGCCGGGGTCGGCTGGCTGATTGCCGAGACCGGGCCAGCCGAAATAGACTTTATCACTGTTGGAGAGCAGGTGGTCGCCCACGGGCCGCCAAAATCCGGGATCAGCCCCGACTCCCGGCAGAAAGAACAGTGTCACTCAACTTCGCCGGCCATGCGCCGATCAATATAGGCGCCGACACGGGTTTCGACTTCTTTCAGTTGATCGTTCCAGAAGTGATTGGCCTCCGCGACCGTCTCAGAGCGGATGGTGATCCCCTTCTGTGAGCGCAGCTTCGTGACAACGCGTTCCACTTCGGAGGTCGGCACGATCGAGTCATTTGCGCCGTGAAGGAACATACCCGAGGCCGGGCAGGGGGCCAGGAAGCTGAAATCGTAGGCGTTAGTCGGCGGGGACACCGAAATAAAGCCATCGGTTTCCGGACGGCGCATTAGCAACTGCATGCCGATATAGGCGCCGAAATCATAACCGGCGACCCAGAATTGCGAAGCGGTCGGATTTTTCGCCTGCAGCCAGTCAAGCGCCGTCGCAGCATCCGCCAGTTCGCCGATGCCGGAATCGAATTCCCCTTGCGACTTTTGAACACCGCGGAAGTTGAAACGCAGGACAGAAAAGCCGCGTGTCATGAAGAGATGAAACAGTTGCACCGTGACCGGATTATTCATATGGCCGCCCGCCTTGGGGTGCGGATGCAGAATCAGGGCGATCGGCGCGTTCTCGGTCTTGCCTGCGCTGTAACGGGCTTCGATACGTCCGGCAGCTCCGGCCAGGATCACTTCGGGCATTCAATCACCTTATATATGCATAAAATCGTCATGTTCGGCGCCATAATTGTTGACTAGATTAGTCGGAATTATTACATTCCAACCAAGCCATCACAGGCGGCAACTGCGCCTATTAGCACAAAGATTTCTTTTTGCGCAGGTTTTTGCTTACGCACGAACACGAAAGACATCCATGCGTTTATCGACAAAGGGACGTTATGCGGTCATGGCAATGACCGATCTGGCGCTGAATGCCCGTCCGACCGAAAAGGGAAGTGACAGGGGACGGCCGATTTCGCTGTCCGAAATTTCCGAGCGACAGCAGATCTCCCTGTCCTACCTCGAGCAATTGTTCGCCCGACTGCGTAAGGCCGGTCTCGTCAGAAGCGCGCGCGGTCCCGGCGGCGGCTACACCTTGGCCCGCGACGCGGGAGCACTCTATGTGTCGGAAATCGTATTGGCGGTCGATGAGCCAATAAAGGCGACGCGCTGCGAACTGACCTCCAACAAGCTGGGCGCGAATAAGCGGCTATCCAAAGATCAGGCCGTTCGTGAAATCGGCTGCATGCCGGGCGGTCAACGCTGCCTGACCCATAATTTGTGGGAAGATCTCGGCGTCGCCATTCACGATTACCTGTCTCAGGTCTCATTGGAAGATATTATACGGCGCCGGACGCGCAAAAAGGTTCAAATCACCTCGCCTGAACCGGCGAAATCGTCCTTTATGGAGGCCTAGGGCTTGGCCGACATCCTTTACCTCGATCACGCCGCGACATCGCCGCTTCGTCCCGAAGCGCGCGAGGCTTTTATGCGTGCGTCGGATCTGGGCAGTAATGCGTCTTCGGTTCACAGTCTGGGCCGCAAGGCCAAGCTGCTCCTCGAAGAGGCGCGCGCCGATATTCTGGCGGGCGTCAACGCTATCGGTACAGGCGGGCTGGTCTTTACCTCAGGCGGCACCGAAGCCAATGCGCAAGCCCTGCATCAGGCGCAGGCATTCGATTACGTCATTGTCTCTGCCGGCGAACACGACAGCATTTATGGCGCGGTTGCCGGGGCGGCCGTAGCGCCCCTTACGGCCGATGGCGCTGTCGACCTCGACGCCCTGTCTCGGCTGCTGGATCACCCGGGGCGGCCGTTCGTATCTGTGATGCTGGCCAACAACGAAACCGGCGTCATTAGTGACATTGCCACAGTGGCGGCGCTGGTTCACGCCTGTGACGGCTGGCTGCACGTCGATGCCGTTCAGGCGCTTGGCAAAATCAATATCGATTTCAATGCTCTGGAGGCGGACTCTTTGGCGCTGAGCGCACACAAGATCGGTGGCGGGCAGGGCGTCGGTGCGCTGATATACAACCGCGACCGTACCTTGAAAGCCCTAATCGGGGGTAGCGGCCAGGAATTGGGATTGCGCGCGGGGACGGAAAATATTCCCGGTATCGCGGCATTCGCCGCGGCGCTTAAGGCTTGCCACGGAGTGAGCGACGATTTATGCAGCGCACAAAAATCGGTAGAGACCGCCTTAAAGGCGTTAGGCATCACCATATTGGGTGAAGCCGCCGATCGGGTTCGGGGCATTTTATATATGGCTCAGCCGGGTTGGGCGTCGTCGCTGCAACTGATCCATATGGATATGGCCGGTATCTGCGTCTCATCCGGATCCGCCTGTTCATCCGGCAAGGTGAAGTCCAGTCGCGTGGTAACGGCGATGGGGTGGCCCGATCTGGCCGACAAGGTTTTGCGCGTATCCGGGGGCTGGACGACACAGCCCGACGATTGGCAGAAATTTTTGACCGTTTGGTCAAAGGGTTATGAAGTGTATTTGAAGCGTCACAATAATTTGCGTGTAACTGGAGAAGTCGCCTGATGGCCGCCGTCAAGGAAACCATAGATACGGTCGCCAAGCTCGAAACCTATGAGCACGGGTTCGTCACCGACATTGCCATGGAGTTCGCCCCCAAGGGGTTGAATGCCGATATCGTGCGATTCATTTCGGCCAAGAAGAATGAGCCGGAATGGATGCTGGAGATGCGACTGGCCGCTTACGAGCGCTGGTTGACAATGGAAGAACCCGACTGGGCCAAGGTGCATTACCAGAAGGTGGATTACCAGGACCTCTATTTCTACGCCGCGCCGAAGAAAAAAGACGGCCCAAAATCACTTGATGAAATCGACCCCGAACTGCTGAGAACCTATGAAAAGCTTGGCATCCCGTTGCGCGAACAGGAAGTGCTGGCAGGCGTGGTCGGTGCGCCGAAATACGCCGTTGATGCTGTCTTCGATTCGGTGTCTGTCATCACGACCTTCAAGGACGAGCTTAAGAAGTCGGGCGTGATTTTCTGCGCGATTTCAGAAGCTTTGCGTGAATATCCTGATCTGGTGCGGCAATATCTCGGCTCGGTCGTGCCCGTATCCGATAACTATTTCGCCGCCTTGAACGCCGCCGTCTTTTCCGACGGATCGTTTGTCTATGTCCCACCGGGCGTCCGATGCCCAATGGAATTGTCGACCTATTTCCGCATCAATGCGGAAAATACAGGCCAGTTCGAACGCACCCTGATCATCGCCGACAAGGGCGCCTATGTGTCGTACCTGGAAGGGTGTACCGCGCCGCAACGGGACGAAAATCAGCTTCACGCCGCCGTGGTCGAACTCGTCGCGCTGGACGACGCCGAAATCAAATATTCGACGGTGCAGAACTGGTATCCCGGCGACGCGGAGGGCAAGGGCGGCATCTACAATTTCGTGACCAAGCGCGCCGATTGCCGAGGGGCACGTTCCAAGGTGTCGTGGACCCAGGTCGAAACCGGCTCGGCCGTCACATGGAAATATCCGTCCTGCATCCTGCGCGGCGACGACAGCGTTGGGGAATTCTACTCGATCGCCGTCACCAACGGCGCCCAACAGGCCGACACCGGCACCAAGATGATCCATCTGGGCAAGAACACGCGGTCGCGCATTATTTCCAAAGGCGTGTCGGCGGGTAAATCGTCGAACACCTATCGCGGCCTGGTCTCAGCCCATGCCAAAGCCTCAGGCGCACGTAACTTCACGCAATGCGACAGCCTGCTGATCGGCAAGACCTGCGCGGCCCACACGGTGCCCTATGTCGAGAGCGATACGGCGAAAGCCCAGTTCGAACATGAAGCGACCACCACGCGCCTGTCAGAAGATCAACTGTTCTATGCCATGCAACGCGGCCTCAGCCAGGAAGAAGCGGTAGCGCTTCTCGTCAACGGCTTCGTCCGCGACGTCTTGCAGGAACTGCCCATGGAATTCGCCGTAGAGGCACAAAAACTCGTCGCCATCAGCCTTGAAGGCTCGGTGGGTTAGGAATTATTGACATGCTTTCGATCAAAGACTTAACCGTCTCCGTTGACGCCAAGACGATCCTCAAGGGGCTGACGCTCGATGTTCCGGCCGGAGAGGTCCATGCCATCATGGGACCAAACGGCGCTGGCAAATCGACCCTGGGGTACGCCCTCGCTGGACGACCGAACTATCAAATTGCCAGCGGGACAGTCATGTTCAACGGCGAAGACCTGATGGACAAGGACGTGCATGAACGCGCCGCCGCCGGGCTGTACCTGTCGTTTCAGTATCCGCTGGAAATTCCTGGCGTGCCGGCTCTGACCTTCCTGCGCACCGCATTGAACGCGCAGCGCAAACTGCGGGGTGAAGCCGAAATGTCTGCGCCGGACTTCCTGAAGCGTGTGCGTGAGGTCGCCAAGACGTTAAAAATAGACATGGATATGCTGAAGCGTCCGCTAAATGTCGGCTTTTCGGGCGGCGAAAAGAAGCGCATGGAAGTGCTTCAAATGGCGCTTCTGGAACCGAAGTTCCTTATCCTCGACGAAACCGATTCCGGTCTGGACATTGACGCCCTTAAAGTGGTGTCGGATGGGGTCAATGCCTTGCGTGCGCCGGACCGGGGCATGCTGGTCATCACCCACTATCAACGATTGCTCGATCATATCAAACCGGACCGCGTTCACGTGCTGGTCGCCGGCCGGATCGTCCGTTCAGGCGGTTCAGAGCTGGCGCTGGAGCTGGAAGCCAACGGTTATGACCGTTATGCCGGAGAAGCGGCGTAAATGTTGACTCATATCGACATTTTCGATCCGTCGTCCTATCCGACCCGCCGTCAGGAGGAATGGAAATATTCCGACTTGTCGCGGGCGCTGCGCGTCGTGCCGCCGACGTCGGACGTGCATCGCCATTCCGAAACCGTCACCGTGCCGGCGGGCGAGACCGTCACACGCTTCGACGTATACGACACGTCCGCGCCGGTTGTGCACGAAGACCTTCGGTTTACGCTGGGCGAAGGCGCATCTCTAACCCGCATTGTCATATTGGATGAAGCCGAGACGACTGTCTCCATCCGCCAATCAATCGTTGAGACAGCGCCCGGCAGCGTGTTCAGACAATATGTCTTTTCGACCGGCGCTCACTTTCAGCGCTTCGAAACCCACGTCAACCATGCCGGCCACGGCGCACAGGTCGAACTGCACGGTGCCTATCTGCTGAAGGACAAGCGCCATTTCGACCTGACGACGCGCGTCAATCATAGCGATGTGGACGGCGTCACTCAGCAGTTGATCAAAGGATTGGTGAAGGATCAGGCGACCGCCGTCTTCCAGGGTCGTATCCTGGTTGAAAAGGGCGCGGATGGCACGGACGCGCGGATGCGTCACCAGGCGTTGATCCTGAACGATGGCGCGCATATCCGCGCCAAGCCCGAGCTTGAAATCTACGCAGACGACGTTCAATGCGCCCATGGCAATACCATTGGTGCGCTCGACGAAGAGGCTCTGTTCTTCTGTCAGAGCCGCGGCATTCCCGAAGACATGGCCCGCGCCATGCTGACACATGCGTTCGTTCTGCCCGTCGCCGATCAGATCGAAGACGAGGGCTTACGCGCCCGCGTCCTGTCATTCCTTGAAAACGCATCGGGAGATTTCCATGCCCTTTGACGTTGAAAAAGCCCGCGCCGACTTCCCGATCCTGTCGCGCGAGATCAAGGGCAAGCCGCTGATCTATCTCGATAGCGGCGCCAGCGCGCAAAAGCCGAATGCCGTTATCGACGCGATGAGCGCGGCCATGCGCCATTCTTACGCCAATGTCCATCGCGGATTGCATACCCTGGCCAACGAGACGACGGACGCCTACGAGGCGGGCCGTGAAACCGTTGCACGGTTCATCGGCGCGCAGACCAACGAGATCGTCTTCACCAAGTCCGCGACCGAGGCCATCAATCTGGTCGCCTATAGCTGGGGCGAGCACCTGCAGGCCGGCGACGAGATCCTGACGACTGAGATGGAGCACCACGCCAATATCGTTCCGTGGTACATGCTGGCGCAACGCAAGGGCGTAAAACTGACCTATGTCCCGATCCGCGACGATGGGTCGCTCGACATGGCGGCGTTCAATCAATTATTGACGCCGAAGGTCAAGCTGGTCGCCGTAACCCACATGTCGAATGTGCTGGGCACTATAAACCCGATTTCTGATATCGTCGCCAAGGCGCATAGCGTGGGCGCCAAGGTTATGGTCGACGGCTGCCAAGGCGTTGTTCACCTGCCGGTGAATGTGAAGGCACTCGACGTCGACTTTTACGCCTTTTCTGCCCATAAGCTGTATGGCCCCACCGGCCTCGGCATTCTTTACGCGAAAGCGGATATTCTCGAAAACATGCCCCCTTGGCAGGGCGGCGGGGAAATGATCGCGCACGTATCCAAAGAAAAGATTACGTGGAACGAGCCTCCGCATCGCTTCGAGGCAGGAACGCCCGCGATCCTGGAGGTCATTGGGCTGAAGGCCGCGATCGACTGGTTGGCGCAGTTCGACCGCGGCGAGATCGCGGCGCATGAACACGCGCTTTATCAACGCGCCCATGACCGTTTGAGCCGCATCAACTCCTTGCGCATTCATGGCGAAGCACCAGGGAAGGGCGCGATCCTGACCTTTAGCCTGGGGCAGGCCCATGCGCACGACGTCGCCCAGATCCTCGACCGCTACAATGTCGCGGTGCGCGCCGGTACCCACTGCGCCGAACCTTTAATGACCCGTCTGGGCGTGACCTCTACCGTACGCGCCTCGATCGCCCTATATAATACAGACGCCGAGATCGACGTTTTGGCCGAGGCTGTGGCCAAGGCCCAATCCTTCTTCGCTTAGAGTGTGAGTCCGATGACCGAAACCGTTGAATCTCAAGAATCGTTGTTCAGCCTGGATGATATGGGGGCGAACCAACCCTCTGCGCTGGCGCAGGAGGAATTGGCGCGCCTGACCGATGACTTGATCGCGGCCTTCAAGACGGTGTTCGATCCGGAAATTCCCGTCGACATCTATGAACTGGGGCTGATCTACAAGGTGGACGTGTCCGACGACCGTGATGTCGTCGTCGATATGACCTTGACGGCGCCAGGGTGCCCCGTGGCCGGCGAAATGCCGGGCTGGGTCAAGGAGGCCGTTTTGACGGTCAAGGGCATCAATAGCGCCGAGGTCAATCTGGTTTTCGATCCCCCTTGGGATTCGTCCAAAATGAGCGACGAAGCCAAGCTGCAACTGAATATGTTCTGATCATGAATATGGAACTTACCCCCCGCCCACGTCGCCCACGTCCCGCCGTCGTATCTTTGACCGACGCCGCGGCCACGCAGGTCAAGGCCATTATGGCGCGTGCCGACAAACCCTATGTCGGCCTGCGTGTCGGTGTGAAGCAGGGCGGTTGTGCCGGCCAGGAATATGTCCTGTCCTATGCCGAAGACATCGGCCCAATCGATGAAGTGATCCACGATAAGGATGTGACGATCCTTATCGAACCAAAGGCGGTGCTTTATCTGGTCGGTACGGTCATCGACTATGAGACCACCAAACTGGCGTCCAAGTTCGTGTTCAATAATCCGAATGAGACGGACGCCTGCGGCTGCGGCGAGAGCGTGACCATAAAGCCGGTTGAAGCCGAATAATCAGTCGTTTACCAGAACCGACGGCGTTACAGGCTTTCCGGTCGCCTCACTAATCAACGCTTGCGAACGCGCTTCGATGCGGTCACGCAGAACGGTCAAGAATTCATCCTTGCCCATGCCTGGCGCGATAGGTTCAAGGAATTCCAGCACAGCCGTGCCGGGCGTTTTGCGATAGCGGTCTTCCTGCCAGAACAGGCCGAGATTGGTGGCGACCGGCACCACCTGCATATCGAAGTTATTCATCATATGCCAAACACCCGACCGGTAGCGGCGATAGGTGCCCGGCGCATTCAGATGCCCTTCCGGGTAAATCAGGATGCTTCGGCCATCCTTCGCGGCGTCGGCCGACCGCGAAGCCAGATTCTTGCGAGCTTCGATCCCCCCGCAATTGTTCACCACAATCGCGCCGAGCTTGGAGAGCAGGGTGCTCATCAGGGGATATTTTTCGAGATGATCACCGGTTACGAAGGCCAAATCATCGAATTGGGAATAGATGCAGAAACCGTCACCCCAGCTATGATGTTTACACGCGAAAATCACGGGAACATCCGGGACATTCTGGCGGCCACGGACCTCCAGCTTGATGCCGGCAAACAGGTGCATCGCCTGGACCATACGGCGAGTATAGCGCTTGATAATCCATTTCACGGGCTGACGCCCCGGCAGCAGCGTCAGTACCAAGGCCATACAACTATAGGCAACCGACAAAAACCAATAAGCCACCGCAAACGCAAAACTGCGCATAAGATATCCCCCAAATGACGACACTGATTTGAACATTGTTCAAATCAGCTGTCAACTCTTATCGACAAAAGGGATCAGGCGGCGGACGAAGCGGCGTTTATGTCTTCTGCGACAGTTACGCGGTTACGCCCGTTATTTTTCGATATGTACAAGGCCTTGTCGGCGCGGTCGAGCAGGTCGAAGGAGTCTTCGCCATATTCACGTTGCGCCACACCGGCTGAAATGGTGACGGTACCCAAATCTTCGTTGGTCGAACGGCGCTTAAGGACACGCGAAGCAATCTCAGTGCGCGCTTCGTTGAGCAGACGTTCCACCGTGGCTGAGCTTTCCCCTGGGAAGAGCAGGCCGAATTCTTCTCCGCCGTAACGGGCTGCCAGGCGCGGCGGACGGCCAATACGCGCAAGGACTGAGGCGACATATCGCAGAACCTGGTCGCCCGTCTGGTGGCCCCATGTATCATTGAAACGTTTGAAATGGTCAATATCGATGACGGCCAGCGTCAACACGGACGACAGGTCCTCGCCACCACAGTGCGTATCCAGCGCCTCATCAAACGATTTGCGGTTAGCCAGATTGGTCAGCGCGTCAGTCATCGCTTCCATACGCACCTGATCGAGATGCTTGCGCAGGCGATTCACCTCGCGCGACGATTCCGTCAGGCGATTTTCGAGCTGATTGTGTTGCGACAGGACAGCATTGGTGGCTTCGGTCAGGCTGTCAATCAGCCCGCGCAAGGAAAGCGTTTCGACTTCGCTCATCGAGCGTTTGGCGCCTTCCAGCGTCTCGCCATATGTCTTCTGCGCCTTCTGTGCGTCAACAATGACTTCGGTGATGGAGGCCAGTTCGCGCGTCAGCTTAAGACCCGCGTCGCGTACCTCATCATTCAACTTCAGACGGGCGATGAATTTTGACGCCAGGCTTTCAGAAACATCCTCGGTGATAACTTCACCTGCGGCTATGAGACGCTGAATTTCCTGAGCGAGCGGACATTCGGGATCGCCGGCGACGTAGAGCCAAAGTTCGTAATTGAGAGGAGTGGGCCAAACGCCGTGATCCTGCATCAATCGCAAGGCTTCGCCAGCCAAAGCATACGCGGCGGGGCTGCGGACGCTGATCTCTATGTCGTTGTTCATTCGTTATGGCGCCCTTTCGGACGCCTCCCCTGGCGCTCTCGGTGTCACCCGATTCTTCGGATAACGCCGAGATATTAGACGAACTTCTCTGACAGGCGGTTAACGAAAAAATCAAAATCTCTGCAAATTTTAAGCTTTGATCTTAACCGGACGCATCATGAAGGCAGGCATATGCTCACCGAAAGGCGCGCCAACATCCACATTAGCATTTGAATTTTCTGCTCTTTTTTCCTTAGCGGCAGGACGGCGCGGCTCACGCTTGGGCGCTTGAGGCACTGACGCAACTTCAATTGCGACCTCTGCGGATTTTGTACTTTTTTCAGCGATTAAGGGTTCCGGCGGCGCGATTCGCTCGGCTGTCGCCTCTTTGGGCTTGTGATCACGATCCCGGTCACGCCCGCGGCCCTTACCTGATTCGCGTCGCGGCGCCCGCTCGGACGTGCGGGGCGCGTCATTGAGTTGCGAATAGTCGATATCAAGCTCAAGGACGGCCGGATCCTTTTTAATCAGCTTGACGACCTTGTCGTAATTTTTTTCGTCCTGCGGAGACAGCAGCAAATAGGCTTCGCCGGAACGGCCGGCGCGGCCGGTACGACCGATACGGTGAACATAGTCGTCGGCATGGATGGGCGCATCAAAATTGAATACGTGTCCAACCGCCGGAATATCCAGCCCGCGAGCAGCGACATCGGAGGCGACCAGCAAGGTGAGTTCCCCCTTACGGAAGGATTCCAACGTGCGGGTACGCAGCGCTTGGTCTAGATCGCCATGAATAGGGGCAGCGTTGAAGCCATGAACGCTGAGTGATTTAGCGACGATATCAACGTCTGTCTTGCGATTGCAGAAGACGATGCCGTTCTTAATGTCCAGAGTCTTGAGCAGGGCGCGCAGGGCAATACGCTTGGCTCGAACGTCCTTGTACGGCACGCGCAAAACGTACTGCGTAATGTTCTCGTTCGTCGAGGCGGGACGCGCCACTTCGATGCGCACCGGATTTTTGAGAAACGCTTCTGTCAGGCGCGTGATTTCCGGCGGCATGGTCGCGGAGAAGAATAGGGTCTGGCGGGTAGGCGGGGTCAGCTTGAAGATGCGCTCAATATCGGGAATGAAGCCCATGTCCAACATGCGGTCAGCTTCATCGACGACCATGATCTGCACGCCATTGAGCATAACCTTCGAGCGTTCGAACAGATCAAGCAAACGGCCCGGCGTCGCGATCAATACGTCGACCCCCTTGTCCAGCTTGGTCACCTGATCGGCCATGGATACACCGCCAATGAGCAGGGCCCAGCTCAGCTTGTGATACTTGGCGTATTTTTCGAAGGCTTCGGCGACCTGATCGGCCAGTTCGCGTGTCGGCGCCAATACGATTGAGCGCGGCATGCGCGCCTTGGAGCGGCCCGCGGCCAGGCGCTCGATCATCGGGAGGGTAAAGGCGGCGGTCTTGCCTGTGCCAGTTTGGGCAATGCCCAGGACGTCCAGCCCAGTCAGCGCAACCGGGATCGCCTGTTCCTGGATTGCGGTCGGTGTATCGTAGCCTGTTTCGGCGACGGCTCTGAGCACTTGTTCGCTCAGGCCGAGATCGGTAAATTTCGTCATGACACTCTTTGGTCGGAAAGGCTTACGATCAGGCAAACGAACTTGCGGGATGGTAAGCCGGCGCGCCGATCGTGGCGCTAAAGATGGGCGGCCTGTACCGATACAGCGAATTCCATGGTCGCAAATGCATCGACACGCGCAGACCACTTAAGGCCCGCGCGTGTCTGATATCAGAATTCGCAACAATTAACAGGTTTTTCTTGAGACTACCGGTTAAACGTCGAGATCATTGACGGCAAATTCAGCGTGATCCTGAATATAACGATAACGCAGTTCCGGCTTGCGGCCCATCAGCGTCTCGACCAAATCCTCGATATCTTCCTCGTCATGAGGCAAGGTAACACGTGCCAAGGTACGGGTCTTTGGGTCCATGGTCGTTTCTTTGAGTTGTGCAGGCATCATTTCGCCCAGACCTTTGAAACGGCCGATTTCAGCTTTCTTACCCTTGAAATGCTTGGCCAAAATCTCGGCTCGGTGCGCATCGTCCTTGGCGTAATGCGTTTCCTTACCATGACTTATCCGGTAAAGGGGGGGCATGGCCAGGAACAAATTACCGTTTCGAATCATACCCGGCATGGTCCGATAGAAGAAGGTAATAAGCAGAGAGGCAATGTGAGCTCCGTCTACGTCGGCATCTGTCATGATGATAATGCGTTCATACCGCAGATCGCTATCCTTGAACTTGGCGCCGGGCTGGACCCCGAGCGCCAGGCCGAGATCGGACAATTCGGCATTGGCGCGCATCTTATCGCCTGTCGCAGACGCAACGTTCAAGATCTTACCCCGCAACGGCAGTATCGCCTGAGTGTTGCGGTTACGGCCCTGTTTGGCTGAGCCGCCGGCGGAATCCCCTTCGACGATAAAGAGTTCGGTGCCGATGGCATCCTGGCGGGCGCAATCGGCCAACTTGCCGGGCAAGCGCAGCTTGCGGGTCGCCGACGCACGCGCGACTTCCTTGTCCTTGCGCCGCTTCAGACGCTCTTCGGCGCGTTCCACGATGAACTGTAGAATGCGATCGGCCTGCTTTGGCGAAGAGGTCAGCCAATGGTCAAACGGATCGGCCAGGGCCCTTTCGACCAAGCGCTGGGCATCACTGGAGGACAGGCGATCCTTCGTCTGACCCTGAAATTCAGGGTTGCGGATGAACACGGAAATGACGATGCCGGCTTGGGCGGCGACGTCTTCCGCGGTGATCAAGCCCCCGCGTTTGTCGCCCGTCATTTCCGCATAGGATTTGAGAGAGCGGGTCAAGGCGGCGCGTAGGCCCGCTTCATGGGTGCCGCCGTCGGGTGTTGGGATAGTGTTACAATAGCTCTGGCAAAAGCCGTCATATTCGCCAAATCCAGCACCGGACCATACAACAGCCCATTCGACGGCACCGGCTTCGCCCTTACGCTCGACGCGGCCGGAGAAGATTTCGCTAAGGGTCTCAGTGTCCTTTACGCGTTCGGCCAGATAGTCGGCCAGGCCGTTAGGGAAATAGAACTTGTCTTCTGCCGGTGTCTGATCGTGAATAAGGTCGGGCGCGCATTTCCAGAAAATCTGCACGCCACGGAACAGATACGCCTTGGCCTTTGCCATACGGTACAGGCGCGCCGGCTTAAAATGTGCCCCCTGGCCGAAAATTTCCGGATCGGGCAGGAAACGCTCAAGCGTCCCCTTCTTCTTGGATGGCCCCACCTGAACAACGTCAGTCAGCTTGTGCCCCTTGGAGAAGCTCTGCTGCCATTCGAAGCCGTCGCGCCAGACAGTGACTTCCAGCTTTTCCGACAGGGCATTGACGACAGAAATGCCGACACCATGCAGACCACCGGACGTTTCGTAAGCCTTGCCGGAGAATTTGCCGCCGGAATGCAGCATGGTCATAACCACTTCAAGCGCCGACTTGCCGGGATATTTAGGATGCGGATCGACTGGAATGCCCCGACCATCGTCGCGAACGCTAAGATAACCATCCTTATCCAACTCAACCCATATCGCCTTGGCGTGACCCGCTACGGCCTCATCCATGGCGTTATCGAGCACTTCAGCGAACAGGTGGTGCAGTGCTTTTTCGTCAGTACCACCAATGTACATCCCCGGGCGTTTGCGCACGGGCTCGAGCCCCTCCAGGACTTCAATGCTTGAAGCCCCATACCCGGCGTCCACCGTTGCCGGTTGATGGGGCTTGGCGACGGGCTTGACGGTCTCCGCAACTGGCGCGGACGATACGTCGGTCGACACGGAGGGCACAGGCGCACCTGCCGTCTTCGCAGTAGGCTGCGAAGCAGGGGAGGCGGGCTCTTCGCCGCCGAATAAAGAATGCTGGCTACTGGAGGTCATATCCGAAACATGTAGTGATTCGGTTCCAACTCATAAGGAAGCAAGAACAAATGCACAACAAAAAAGGCCGCAAACCCGAAGGTTCGCGGCCAGATGTTTCTTTACCCTTGGTCAGGCTTAGAATTTAGAAAGTGGCCTTCAGCGAGGCCGACAAGGTCGAAGGCAGCTTCGAGGCGTCAGCCCAGCGCACGTCAAAACCCAACGACGGGGTGATGGCATAGGTTACACCGAAGTTCTTCGTGGTGTAGCCAGCGCCTTCGTAGTTGCCCAGGGCACCCGAGACAGTCCACTTGTCCGACAGCGGGTAGGCCATGTTAACTTCGTAGTACGGATCTTCGAGGCTCTCGGTCGGCAGGTAGAAGGCCAGGCCAACAGTACCCTTGCCCATAGGATGGCTGACAGCGGCCTTAAGTTCGGTAACATTGAAGTCAGAACCGTCATCGGCACCCGGGTAGGTGTAGGCGATGACACCGAAGTCAAAGTTGAACTTGCCGGCGGTCGGCGTCAGACCCATGTACAGATCCAGCTCGGTGCTGGCCTTATGGCCATCGCTGTCAGCGAAATCGACGTTGGAAGCCCAGGCGCCAGCGTAGAACAAGCCCTTCTTATAGTCGATGCCGCCCTGCAGGGCAGCCTTGCCATCCGTTTGCGAAACACCGCGCCAGACATAGTCGCTGGTGACGCCGAGGTTGTAGCTCAGGCTAGCGGTCTCACCTTGAGCCATGGCGGCTCCGCCGGCGAAAAGAGCGCTGATAGCCACAGCGGCGACAAGAAGAGTCTTTTTCATGTTCATATCCCAGTTCAGTTGTTGGTGCCGGCTAAACACAGTAGCCGACCATATGGCGATTGTAGGCGCGTCGGTAAAACCAAGGTTAATTTAGCAAGTTTTTGGGGTGAGCAAAGGCCCCCATTCTCATTTAAAGAGACCTTGATGTATATTTACAACGTTTATTGTGTCTTGGCATTCCTTATGCTGCTTAGCTTTGCGCGGGTTTCGGCAACTTTGCGAATATAGAAAACACTGCTTTCCTTCACCCACCTGTCACAAATTTGCAATCAAAACGCCAATAAAATCAGGCACTCGCTGACGCGATTTTGACGCAACGCAACAAAAAAGATCGAACAGGTCGATGGATACCGGTCCCACACCCTCCACAAATTGGCTTACGCCGACCTTGCAGCAAAAAGAGCGGGGATTTTCAGAGGTGACTGCAGTTCCGGCACAGCCGTCGTAACAGTCGCAGAATCGATCAGAAGATTAAGTGTCCTCAGAATTACATTTATGTGCCAAACCCCATCCGATCGGTTCCCGCGCCTTCATCTAAGACGCTTCATCAAAATACATATTTACATTTCGCCGCCAACGCCTGTGCAAAAATAACACCAACCTGTGACACATTGGCACCATTATATAAATTCAATAAATTTAGCTAGTTAATAAAAAAACGAGGCACCGCGAGGGTGCCCCGTCTCTTTTGTGCAACTGATTAAGGTTGTAGCTTAGTGATCCATAACTTCGTCATGAAGGGACGAGTCGAGACCAGCCTCTTCCTGATCTGCCGTCACGCGCAGGCCCGTCGTGAATTTGCAGATAATGAGGATAATCAGGGTTCCTATCGCCGACCACAGAATGGTGACGGCCAGGCCCTTCAACTGGGCGATGACATTGTGATCCTTGCCCAGGGAGTTGATAACAGGATCGGCAAGCCAGCCCGTCAGAATTGCGCCCAAGATACCGCCTGCGCCATGGATGCCGAAGGCGTCGAGAGAGTCATCATAGCCGAGCAGTTTCTTGATCCAGGTCGCGGACGCATAACACACCGGACCCGCCAGAAGGCCGCAGATCATCGCACCGGTCGGATTGACGAAGCCGCAAGCCGGGGTAATGACGACAAGACCAGCGACCATGCCCGACAGGATACCGATCAGCGAAGGCTTGCCGCGGAAGATCCACTCGACGATCTTCCAGGACACGCCGCCGACGCAGGTGGCGAGGATGGTGTTTAGCAAGGCGGCGGAAGCGATGGAGTCGCCCGACCATTCCGAACCGGCATTGAAACCGATCCAGCCGACGAAGAGCAACGAGGCGCCGATCATGATGTAGACAGGGTTATTGGCCGGCATGGAGTCCGTGCCATAGCCCTTACGACGACCGAGGAACAGGGCGCAGACGAGGCCGGCAACACCCGAGTTACAGTGAACGACCGCGCCACCAGCGAAGTCGAGCACGCCCCACTTCGACAGAATACCGCCGCCCCACACCATGTGACAGATCGGGGCGTAAACCAAGATCGACCACAGAACCATGAACAGCAGCAGGCCAGAGAACTTAACGCGCTCAGCAAACGCGCCGGTGATGAGCGCCGGCGTGATGATGGCGAATGTCATCTGGTAAGAAATCCAGGTGAATTCCGGCACCTTGGCGGTAGCCATATATGCCGTTGTCGGCGTGACCGCCTTCAGCATAATATTGTCGAAACCACCGAAGAACAGATTCAATGTGTCGGCCGATAAGCCGAACATGGGCTTCACGGCCGTGCCAAATGCCATGGAGTAGGACACGACCCACCAGACAATCGCGACAACGCAGGTCACGCCAACGGATTGAGTAACCGTGGCGATGATATTCTTACGACGAACCATACCGCCGTAGAACAACGCCAGGCCCGGCAGAGTCATCATCAGCACCATCGCGGTACAGAAGATTAGATAGGTGGTGTCAGCGGCGTCGAGCGCCAACGGTTTCTGAGATGCCAGAAGGGCAGGGGCCGCAGCGGCCGGCTCAGCGGCTACAGACGCCGTCGTCGATTCCGCGACGGAAGCCGCAGCTGACGTCACGGCCTCGGCTGACGCCGAAGCGGCTTCCTGGGCGAGAGCATGACTGGCGACGGGTGCCGCCAGCAGAAGAGCGGCCGCCGCAGCGAGCGCTCTCGAAAGTTTGATCCACGTTTTCAAAGTATCCCCCTTGGTTAGCGGATATTGCACCTGCTCACAGTGCAGCGAGTTCAAACTATCGCAAAGCGGATTATGGGGTTAACGAAGCGTCAAGACCGTACCCATGGGCATTTGCGTCATTTATGTGTCGGAATGCCGGCAAACCGTGTGAAATCAAGCCCTTTTACATTGGTTTCTATAGAAACCATATTAATTACAAATGAAACTACAATAAGTATTATATTTTTACCATGGTAGCGGTGTTGCTTTACACCAAAAAAAACAGGCCGCCCCCTGAAGGACGGCCTGTCGCAAAATTCATGTCTTTCGACAAGATATTCAGCTTAGCACTTGTAATACATCTCGAATTCGATCGGGTGTGGACGCAGTTCGAGGTTCATCACTTCTTCCATCTTCAGTTCGATGTAGGAGTCGATGAAATCGTCATCCATGACGCCGCCCTTCTTAAGGAAGGCACGATCCTTGTCGAGGTTCTCAAGCGCTTCACGCAGCGAACCGCAGACTTCCGGGATGTTCTTTTGCTCTTGGGGCGGCAGATCATACAGGTTCTTGTCGGCCGGAGCGCCCGGATCGATACGGTTTTCGATACCGTCGAGGCCCGCCATCAGCAAGGCGGTGAAGGTCAGATAGGGGTTGCCCATCGGATCCGGGAAGCGAGCTTCCAGGCGCTTGCCCTTCGGCGAAGATACCCACGGAATACGGATCGAGGCCGAACGGTTACGCGCAGAATAGGCAAGCTTGACCGGCGCTTCGTAGCCGGGAACCAAGCGCTTGTAGCTGTTGGTCGTCGAGTTCGAGAAGGCGTTGATCGCCTTGGCGTGCTTGATGATGCCGCCGATGTACCACAGGCACAGGTCCGACAGGCCGGCATACTTGTCGCCAGCGAAAAGCGGCTTACCGTTCTTCCAGATCGATTGGTGAACGTGCATGCCCGAGCCGTTGTCACCGAACATCGGCTTGGCCATGAAGGTCACAGACTTGCCATAGGCGTGGGCAACGTTCTGAACAACGTACTTATAGAGCTGGGTGCGGTCGGCCATGGTCAGCATGTCCGAGAACTTCAAACCCAGTTCGTGCTGGGCGGGCGCCACTTCGTGGTGATGCTTTTCCGGTTCCATACCCAATTCGCCCATGACGGCAAGCATTTCACCGCGCAGATCCTGGGCGGAGTCGACCGGATTGACGGGGAAATAGCCGCCCTTAGGTCCAGGGCGATGGCCCATATTGCCTTCAGGATAGACCTTAGCCGAGTTGTGCGGCAATTCGGTCGAATCGAAGGCATAACCGGTGTTGTCCGGCGCGATCGACCAGCGGACGTCGTCAAACATGAAGAATTCGGCTTCTGGGCCGAAATAAACGGTATCGCCGACACCAGCTGACTGCGTGTAGGCCAGGGCCTTCTTCGCGATCGAGCGCGGATCGCGGTTGTACGGTTCATTGGTGTCGGGGTTCACGACATCGCAGAACATGAACAGCGTCGTCTGCTGATAGAACGGATCGATATAGGCCGTCTTCAGGTCGGGGCGGAGCTTCATGTCGGATTCGTTGATGGCCTTCCAACCGGCGATCGACGAACCGTCGAACATCGTGCCGTCATTCAGGAAATCCTCATCGACGAGATCGATGTCGAAGGTCACGTGCTGGAGTTTGCCCTTCACGTCGGAAAAACGCACGTCAACATACTTGACGTCCTTTTCCTTGATGAGCTTGAGAATGTCTGCTGCGGTCATATTTGACGCCCCATTAAGCCTGTAGATTTAAAAGTAGAGAAGGCGGAACGCCTCGGCCTGTTAGACCGCCTGCGGGCCGGATTCCCCGGTTCTGATGCGGACGACATCAAGGACGTCGCTCACAAAAATCTTGCCATCACCGATTTTGCCCGTGCGCGCCGCCGTTTGGATTGCCTCCAGGGCGGCCGGTGCGAGGTCGTCGGCAACAACCAGTTCGATCTTGATCTTCGGAAGAAAATCAACAACGTATTCGGCCCCACGGTAGAGTTCCGAGTGGCCCTTCTGGCGGCCATATCCCTTGGCCTCCAGCACGGTCATGCCTTGTACGCCGATTTCCTGAAGGGCTTCCTTCACTTCATCGAGCTTAAAGGGTTTGATGACGGCTTCTATCTTTTTCATGATATATCCATAAAACTATAGACCGTTCAGCCCCGTAACTTGTTTGCATTGCGCAAGAATGCAAGCGCATTTCCAACGTGCCATCTCACATGGCTGTAAGAATTTATTACGATGCGTGAACGCGAGGTGGTCGGCCTTTAGCCTTTGCCTTCGGCAAATACAAAAGGAAAATGCGTTTTAGCGCGATTTCACCACATATAAAGAGAAAATTTACCCAAGGCGGCCGGTTGATTCGCATAAAGGACGAAAACCCGTCTCATCTGCAATCAGATTAGGCGCTTAGACCGCGGAATCAAGGTGAAAAACGAGCAAATTTCCGCACCGCAACATTTCATATTTTCGCTACTCATGCGCAACTCATGCATATTGGCTTGACGACGTCCGCGCTTTGCGTCACAGAGCGCCCCTTCGGACGGCGTCTGTAACAGTCCGGAGCCTGAAAGCTGACATGCGGATGTGGCGGAACTGGTAGACGCACTGGGTTTAGGTTCCAGCGCTGCAAGGCGTGGAGGTTCGAGTCCTCTCATCCGCACCAGTTTCCTATTTCTTTTCTTCACAGCGCAATTCTGATCAAATGGACCTCCGCCGCCCGGCCTAAAGTCGCTCCGTGAGGTGAAATCCGTGAATTCTGCCGTCCATCCTGCCGCCAAGGCCTTGTGGTTTATCGAAAACCGCTTCGATACGACCATAACACTCGACGATATCGCCGCTCACGCCGGTGTCAGCCGGTTCCACATGACGCGCGTTTTCGATGTGCGTATGGGCGTGCCGGTCATGGCCTATGTGCGCGCCCGGCGACTGTCGGAAGCGGCGAAACGGCTGGCGGGTGGGGCGGGCGATATACTTAGCGTCGCACTGGAAGCCGGTTACGGATCGCATGAAGCCTTCACCCGTGCATTTCGCGATCAGTTCGGGCTCACGCCCGAGCAGGTACGCGACCGGAAGTCGCTATATGGCATAAAATTGCAGGAACCCTTCATTATGGACAAAGCGCTAATCGATATCCCCAGCCCGCACACGCTCATCGCAGGACAGGCGATATGCATCGGCGGCCTGAGCGGCCATTACCGCGGCGAAGAAACAGCGGCCATACCGATGCTGTGGCAAAAATTCGGGCCATATCTGCCCGATGTCCCGGGACGAATCGGCGATCCATATACGACCTACGGCGTCTGTTACAATCAGTCCGACAATGCCATCGACTACATGGCCGGCGTTGAGGTTTCCCCCGATGCCGACCTTCCACCGGAATTTTCAACCGTTCGAATCACGCCCCAAACCTATGCCCGCTTTGTTCACACCGGCCATATTTCCGGTTTGCGAGCAACCTGGTCGACCATCTGGGACAAGTGGTTGCCCGAATCCGGCCTTCGCGTAAAACATGCGCCGTTTTTCGAAAAATATGGCCCGGAGTTCAACGGCCGCACAGGCGAGGGCGGTGTGGAAATCTGGATCGCCGTTGAGGCGTGACGTTCGACCGGGATTTTCGACGGCACGGACTCCCAACATAGGACGGGGCACGATACAGGGCTGGCGCATCTTCGACACCTCGTCTAGTGTTCGTAGACAAGGCTGTTTGAGGGAGCTTCCATGAAGTCGAAATTTGCGCTGTTTATCCTGTTCGCCATGGTGGCGGGCGTAGGCGCGGGCTGGGCCAGCCACGAATATCTGACGGCTGAAAACCTCAAGACGGCAACCATGATCTATGGATTGCTGACAAAGATCTTCATCACCCTGATCAAGATGATCATAGCGCCATTGGTGTTATTCACCTTAATCGCCGGTATCGGACATATGGAAGATGCCGCCTCCGTAGGCCGTGTTGGCCTTAAGTCTCTGGCGTGGTTTCTGGCTATGTCGATCGTGTCGCTGGTTATCGGCATTCTTATGGTCGAATGGCTGAAGCCCGGTGTCGGCATGAGCCTGCAAATGGCCGGTGAGGCCGTCAAGGTGCCGTCGACCGAAGGCTTCACAATCGAAAAATTTGTCGAACACCTGATTCCGAGTTCGATAATCAAGGCCATGGCGGACAACGAGATCCTCCAGATCGTCATTTTCGCCGTCTTCGTTGGCACCGCCATATCTATGCTTGAAAAGAAGTCGCCGCGTGTCATGGAGTTGGCGGAAGAAGCATCGGCTATCATGCTCAAGGTCACCGAAGTGGTGATGAAGTTCGCGCCCTTCGCCATTTTCGGCGCCCTGGCCAAGACTGTGTCAGAGCAAGGCCTTCCCATTTTGATCACCTACGCCAAGTTCATGGCCGGGTTTTACGGCGCCATGGGCGTCTTGTGGGGATTGCTGATCCTGCTGGGATTCCTGTTTTTGGGCGGCCGCATGCTGCGTCTGCTGAGCGTTATTCGCGAACCAACCCTGCTGGCGTTTTCCACCGCCAGTTCCGAAGCGGCCTATCCGAAGCTTCTGGCCGGCCTGCCGACCGTCGGCATCTCGCGCAAGATCGTTTCGTTCGTCCTGCCACTGGGATATTCTTTCAATCTTGACGGCTCGATGATCTATTGCACCTTCGCAACGCTGTTTATTGCCCAGGCGTACGGCGTGCATTTCACCACGGCGCAGATCATCATGATGCTGTTCCTACTGCTGATAACGTCCAAAGGCATTGCCGGCGTGCCGCGCGCCTCTCTTGTGGTCATCATGGCGACCCTGGCCTATTTCGGATTGCCCGCGGAATGGATCGCGCTTGTCCTGGGCGTGGACCACCTACTCGACATGGGACGATCCGCCACCAACGTATTGGGGAACAGCGTCGCGTCGGCGGTGATCGCTAAGTGGGAAGGGCAACTCGACAAGGAAGAAGAGATAAAGGTCTAGGTCGATTTATCGAAATGCGGGGCGGGGGGCGGTACGGCCGTAAAGTGATAAAGGGGCTTATCTACCGTCTTAGGCTGATAGGTATCGCGATCAACCCACTGCGTCGCAACCATCTGCCATTTTCCGGCCGCGTCAAGACTGATCTCAGCTTTGAAATAGAAGGCAAAGCTGTCATACGGATTGGCTTCGTTTGGCCCGTCATTATGCCAGCAGGTCGCCGAGAAATGGGTGCCGTCGCGCCAGACTATGCCTTTGCAATGCGCTGGAAAGATAACGACGTCGCGCACCTTTGGCCACTCCGCGATAGCCAGACTGCCTTGCGTCTTGTCCGCCCGATCGAAACCGGAGACGAGGTAGCGGCCATCCGGTGAGGCGGAAGCATCCTCATGGACGAGGTATTTGTCGCTGTTGGGCAAAACCAGATAGGTGTTTTCGGAGTTGGCGAAGTGGCATGTGACACCGGCGACGGGGTAGGTATCGCCGGCCTTGTCGCGCAATTTCAAGACGCCGGTTAGGAAATAGCGCTGACACCCCGTCGGATCGTTGCGGTAGCTGGTGATCTGCTCCCCTTTGTGAAAAATGGTCAGATCGCGATCATTGCGAACGGCAAGGCCGGGGTAGGCGGCGATCAGGGCCGCTTCGACCGCCATGGTGCGCTTTTCATCCTCCGAACCTTCAAAGGTCGGATCTATACCTTCGGCTCTTTGGGGGGGCGGCGCGGGTTTGCAGGCGGTTACAGCACCTGAAGCCAGAACGATAAAACAAATAAGGGTGCGCAAGCCAACCTCCGGATAGGACCAGATGAAGTTTATACGGGCTTTTGCAAAAAATCAGGACGAAAGTGATGCCGAAACAGACCCTGATTTTGACCGTGGCCGGTTCCATGCCCATGAATTTTCGGACAATAGGCGTCTAACACCCGACATAAACGTTGACCTGATCCGCAATCATGCCATAAGGGCTCATCTTTCGGCGTCCCTGCCAGCCAGGGGCGCTTTGTCGCTATTTTTAACCGCCCGTGCGGGTCTGACGAGAGGTCAGGGACCAAACCGGCATAAGGTAACTGATCGATGCAAGTCGTTGAAAAACTGAATGAAGGCCTGAGCCGCGTCCTCGAAGTCACCATCGCTAAGGGCGATCTGACACAAAAGCTGGACGCCAAGATTGCCGAAATGGCCCCCAAGATGAATATCAAGGGCTTCCGTCCGGGCAAGGTGCCGCAGGCGCACGTCCGCAAGATGTACGGCAAGGAACTGATGGGCGAAATCATTCAGGAAACCCTGAACGAAACGACCCAAAAGGCGATGAGCGATGCCAACATCCGTCCCGCCAGCCAGCCTGAACTGAAGCCCATTGGCGACATCGAAGGCGTTATCGAAGGCAAGGCGGACCTGGCCTATGAAATCGCCGTCGAAATGATGCCGATCTTCACCCCGGTTGAACCGAACACGGTCGAACTGACCCGCCCGGTTTATGAGCCGACCGATGCCGATATCGACGAAGCCCTGAAGACCGTCGTTGCGGGCTCCAAGCAATTTGAAGTCAAGACTGGCAAGACCGTCAAGGCTGCCGACGGCGACAAGCTGATCATCGACTTCGTTGGCAAGATCGGCGACGAGGCGTTTGAAGGCGGCTCGGCCGAAGGTGCTGAACTGATCATCGGCTCGGGCCAGTTCATCCCGGGCTTCGAAGAGCAATTGATCGGTGCGAAAAAGGGCGAGACCAAGACGCTCAACGTCACCTTCCCGGAAAACTACGGCGCCGCCAACCTGGCCGGCAAGGCCGCGACTTTCGAAACGACGGTTCAGGACATCCTGGCGCCGAAGGAAGGCGAAGCCGACGACGAGCTGGCCAAGAGCCTCGGTCTGGAAAGCCTGGACGCGCTGAAGGACATCCTGAAGACCCAACTGCAACAACAATATGGTCAGGCGTCGCGCTTCAAGATGAAGCGTCAGCTTCTCGATGTCCTTGATGAAAAGCACGATTTCGAACTGCCCAAGCGCATGCTTGAAGCCGAGTTCAATGGCATCTGGGCGCAAGTCGAGCAAGACAAGGCCAATGGCCAGCTCGCCGAAGAAGATTCGAACAAGTCCGAGCAGGAACTGAAGGACGAGTACATGAAGATCGCCGAGCGCCGTGTGCGCCTGGGTCTGGTACTCGCCGAAATCGGCACACGCCAGAACGTCCAGGTCACCGACCAGGAAGTCAATCAGGCGATCATGCAGGAAGCCCGCAACTATCCGGGTCAGGAACGCCAGGTGTTCGAATTCTATACCAAGAACCCCGGCGCTGCCGCGCAAATCCGCGCGCCGATCTACGAAGAAAAAGTCTGCGACCTGATCTTCTCGCTCGCCAAGGTAACGGAAGCGCCGATCAGCAAGGAAGACCTTCTGAAAGAAGACGAAGACGCATAAGCTTGTCGTCTGCAAGTCATAGGAAAGAGGCCCCGTTTGGGGCCTCTTTTTTTTGTCTATTCATAGAACCGGGGTGGCGCTGAAACTGCCGACCGCCTTGATACCCGCCCCTATACTTGCAAAGGGCAACTAAGTTCGGTCCGCCAATCGGCCGGATTCACACTGTCATCCGGCCCCACGGTATAGGCCTCGCAAAAATCGCCCACCATTTGAAGCTCCTGAGCGCGGATCCACGTCATGAACTCGACCCAGCCGTTCGGCAGGCCGCTATAGTTGCCAGTATAGACGGTTCTCGCGATCCGGGCAGCCCGCAGTTCACCGGCTACGACACGCCCTTGAGGGTCTACATCGGTCTCTACCGGTATGCATACTTCGAAATCGAACGTCGTATCCGGCACCTTGAAATGGTGAGTCAACCAGGCACCAGACGCTTTGATATTCTGTTCAACCAATGCCTGCCGTACCTCTTTGAGACCTGCGCCCATGTGCGTCATAATCTCTTTGGACGGCACAGTGAGGTGGATCTTGGCGACCTTTCGCGCCGGCACGTCGACCAGTTCAGGGGCGTCAATCATTTGGCATCTCCTTTGTAAATTTTATTTCGCAAGTTAAATTTACGCATCTGATAAGATTAAACATTTTCACGTCATGCCGCCGTTCTACCCGTAGCCTGCATAGGCTGTATCGAGGCGGATCTTGGCACGTCTATAATTCCACCTCGATTTTTGATGGCTATCTATCCACGCTGGCGGCCTTACGCCAAGAAGGAACTCAAATCATGTCCACTGCCAAACAGGCCGCCGACAATATCACCAAACACCGCGCCGCCGAAACCGACGCCGCTCATCGCCAGCAGAAGGACGACCCCGCGGAGAAGCAGACCAGCGGCGACGATCGTCTTCCCACGGACCAGACCGGGCAGGGCGATACTCATGGCAAAGGGGTTGATGAGACGGGAAAAAACAGCCGCGCCCCGCATAGCGTCCGTTAGGCAGCCGCGGCGTTTTCGCATCGCACTTGAAATCCGGCTGGTAAATTGCCAATTTGCCGGCGTCATCCCTATTGCTTCGGCGACAAGGGTGAATACATATAAGGCAGGCTGGAACGCATCCACTTACGGTTAAGACATTTAGCCCTATATCTGCGCCCAGACTTTAAAACATTCCAAATAAGGATTCGTGATGCGCGACCCCATCGATAACCTGACTATGAACCTTGTGCCGATGGTTGTGGAGCAATCCAGCCGCGGCGAACGCGCCTACGATATCTTCTCGCGCATGCTGAAAGAGCGCATTATCTTTCTGACGGGGCCGTTTGAAGACGGCATGGCCTCGCTGATTTGCGCCCAGCTCCTGTTCCTCGAATCGGAAAACCCGAAGAAGGAAATCAGCATGTACATCAACTCGCCCGGCGGCCAGGTGACCTCGGCCTTGGCGATTTACGACACCATGCAGTACATCAAATCGCCCGTCACCACGGTGTGCATGGGTATGGCGGCGTCAGCCGGGTCGCTCATCCTCCAGGCCGGTGAAGCGGGCCAGCGTATTTCGCTGCCCAACTCCAAGATCATGGTGCACCAACCCTCGGGCGGTGCGCGCGGCATGGCGTCGGATATCGAAATCCAGGCCGAAGACATGCGCAAGACGAAGAAGCTGCTGAACGAGATTTACGTCAAGCACACGGGCCAGAGCTACGACACGATCGAAAAGACCCTGGATCGCGACCGCTATATGACTGCCGATGAAGCCAAGGAATTCGGCCTTATCGACCACGTCTACGAAAAGCGCGCTGACGCCGAAAACGGTAAGGACGCATAGGTTTCGGCCCTTGCAACCTGAATCAAGCGGTCGGAATTTCCGGCCGCTTTTTTTATGGCTTCTGAGTAAATACGCGGTAGTGGCCGTGCCGAGCGGCTGCCAGCATTTCTGCATCGCCAGCCGTATCGCCATAGGCAGCGTCCAGGTCGAGATCAGCACCGAAGGTTTCGCGCAGGCGGCACATTTTTTCTTCGCCCCGGCAATTCACACCGTCAAGCATTGGCAATAACCCACCGCCGTCCGAGAATTTCAGGCGCGTGCCGATGACACGATCGGCGCCTATCAACCGTCCGAACGGCCCTACAAGCAGTTCCGGCGAAGCTGTGACGATCACGCGTAGACAGTCGGGCTGGTCATGCCCTTCCCAGGCTCGCAGAGCGTCAGGGCGGAACAGGCCGTGGCCGGCTTTGGTGACGAAAGCCCGCACCAGGGTCTCCAGGTCACGCTGAGAGATATCCCCCAACAGGCGATGCAGAAGCCGCGCTTTAAGGGCGCCACGATCCTTTGTTTTCAGATAATTCAGCAGCATGGACGGCTGAAAGGTGAGGGCGCTTGCCATTTGCAAGCTTCCTGAACTCGCCTGAAGGAAGGCAATGAAACTGTCCCTCCACGTCAAAGTGCCATCGAAATCGAACGCGATTATCTTTTTTGATTCGGCGGTCAATTTCGCATCGGTTTTCTTCGACATCGGTGGCAAAAACTCCCAAATCCAGCCGGGGCGGCTTTCATTCCGTACCCTTTATCCCATATAAAGATAGTTAAGCGACCCATTGATTGAGCAAGCCGGTTGAGGCGTAGTCTAAACTGTGCATAAATGCGTATCGATACGGACGATGTTAGGGGTATTCTGGACCGAAATTAGCCTTTGTTAAGGCTTGAGGCCCTAGGATGCCATGTAAGGGCGGAGCCTTGATTCAAGGTTTGTGAATCGAGTTTCCGCCAGTTGAAGGTGAAAAGAGACACATGACCAAAGCTGCGACAGGCGACAGCAAAAGCACTCTTTACTGTTCTTTCTGCGGAAAGAGCCAGCATGAGGTGCGCAAACTTATCGCCGGGCCGACCGTCTTCATCTGCGATGAATGCGTCGAGCTGTGCATGGACATTATCCGTGAAGAGCACAAGATCGCCTTCGTTAAGTCGAAGGACGGGGTGCCGACTCCGAAGGAAATCCGCGAAGTCCTCGATGATTACGTCATCGGCCAGGGACAGGCGAAGAAGGTCCTGTCGGTCGCGGTGCACAACCACTACAAGCGTTTGAACCATGCGCAGAAGGGCAACGACGTCGAGCTGGCGAAGTCCAACATCATGCTCATTGGTCCCACGGGCTCCGGCAAGACATTGCTGGCCCAGACCCTTGCCCGCATTATTGATGTGCCGTTCACCATGGCCGACGCCACGACCCTGACCGAGGCCGGTTATGTCGGTGAAGACGTCGAAAACATCATCCTGAAACTGCTTCAGGCGGCGGATTACAATGTCGAACGCGCCCAGCGCGGCATCGTCTATATTGATGAAGTCGACAAGATTTCGCGCAAGTCCGACAACCCGTCGATCACCCGTGACGTTTCGGGTGAAGGCGTGCAACAGGCCTTGCTTAAGATCATGGAAGGCACGGTTGCTTCGGTGCCGCCTCAGGGCGGTCGCAAGCATCCGCAACAGGAATTCCTCCAGGTCGATACCACCAATATTCTGTTCATCTGCGGTGGCGCCTTCGCCGGCTTGGAAAAGATCATTTCCAGCCGTGGCAAGGGCTCTTCGATCGGTTTCGGCGCCTCGGTGAAAGATCCGGAAGATCGTCGCACGGGCGAAGTCCTGCGCGAAGTCGAGCCGGACGATTTGATGAAGTTCGGTCTGATCCCGGAATTTATCGGCCGTCTGCCGGTTCTGGCGACCCTGGAAGATCTGGATGAGCATACCCTGGTCAAGATTCTGACCGAGCCGAAGAATGCGTTGATCAAGCAATATCAACGTCTCTTCGAGATGGAAAACGTTTCGCTCAACTTCACGGAAGAAGCCTTGTACGCCGTGGCCAAGCGCGCCATCGTGCGCAAGACCGGTGCCCGCGGCCTGCGCTCCATCCTGGAAGGCATCCTGCTCGAAACCATGTACGAACTGCCGAACATGCAGGGCGTAGAAGAAGTGGTTATCAATGGCGAGGTCGTCGAAGAACGCGCCCAGCCGCTGATGATTTACGCCGAAAAGCGTTCGGGCGGCGCGGCGTAAAGCTGCATAGCTTTCGATTAACAAGGAAACGCGGTTCCGGAAACGGGGCCGCGTTTTTATTGATCTGAACGGCCGATTGAAGCGCATGAAGACATGCGAAACCATCGTCTTGAACTTTCGTCCGAATACACCACATTGAGATCAAGGCGCTGTGGCGGGGGCCAAGGGACTTATCCCCCTTTCGTTTCCAAAACGGCGCGGTTTATATTAAGACTCTGTTGAGCCTGTACGCCTAGGGTTTATGCTTTGAGCATCCGGCGGCTGAGTCTGTGAAGCGGTTAAACCCGCAAGGAGTATCCATGTTAGATGTTTTGACCATCCCTGTACTGCCGTTGCGCGATATCGTGGTGTTTCCGCACATGGTCGTACCTCTGTTCGTCGGCCGTGAGAAATCCGTTCAGGCGCTGGATGAGGTCATGAAGGGCGACAAGCAGATTCTGCTCGCAACCCAGAAGAATTCCTCCGACGACGACCCCACCGCCGACGCCATCTATGAAATCGGCGTCTTGGCCAACGTGCTGCAACTGCTGAAATTGCCCGACGGTACCGTGAAGGTGCTTGTCGAAGGCAAGCAGCGTGCACGCGTAAAGCGCTTTGTGTCCACGGATCGGTATTATGAAGCCGAGGCCTATGTGCTGGACGCCAATCTGGCCGAAGGGCCGGATGCCGAAGCGCTGCAACGCGCCGTCGCGGAACAGTTTGAAAACTATATCAAGCTGAACAAGAAAATTCCGCCGGAAAGCCTGAACGCGATCGCCGAAATCACGGATGCCGACGTACTGGCGGACTCAATTGCGGCGCATCTGGTTGTCAAGATCCAGGACAAGCAGGCCCTGCTGGAGCAATTATCGGTCACCAAGCGCCTGGAAAAAATCTATGCGCTGATGGAAGGCGAAATCTCCGTCCTGCAGGTCGAAAAGAAAATCCGTTCGCGCGTCAAGCGCCAGATGGAAAAGACCCAGCGCGAATATTATCTGAACGAGCAGATGAAGGCTATTCAGCGCGAACTGGGTGAGCAGGACGAGGGCAAGGACGAGCTGGCCGATCTTGAAAAGAAGATCAAGGGCGCGAAGCTTTCCAAGGAAGCCCGCACCAAGGCAATGGCTGAGCTCAATAAGCTGCGTCACATGTCGCCCATGTCGGCCGAAAGCACCGTCGTGCGCAACTATCTCGACTGGCTCTTGTCCATCCCCTGGGGCGCCGCCAAGCCGAAGCCGATCGACCTTAAAAAGGCCGAGGATATCCTCGAAGCCGATCACTACGGTTTGGAAAAGGTCAAGGAACGCATCCTTGAACACCTGGCCGTTCAAGCTCGTATGGGCAGCCTGAAAGGTCCGATCCTGTGTCTGGTCGGTCCTCCGGGCGTCGGCAAGACCTCGCTCGGCAAATCCATCGCCAAGGCAACCAACCGCGAATTCGTTCGCATTTCGCTGGGTGGCGTGCGTGATGAATCGGAAATTCGCGGCCACCGCCGCACCTATATCGGCTCAATGCCTGGCAAGATCATCCAGAACATGAAGAAGGTGAAAACCACCAACGCCTTCTTCCTGCTCGATGAAATTGACAAGATGGGCAATGACTGGCGTGGCGATCCGGCCTCGGCCTTGCTTGAAGTGCTTGATCCGGCGCAGAATTCGACCTTCGCGGACCATTATCTTGAAGTCGATTATGACCTGTCAAAGATCATGTTCGTGACGACGGCGAACTCGCTGAACATGTCGCAACCGCTGCTCGACCGGATGGAAATCATCCGCATCCCCGGCTACACCGAGGATGAAAAGGTCGAGATCGCCCAGCGCCATGTCCTGCCCAGCCTTATGAAGGAACACGGCCTGTCTGCCGAGGAATTCATTGTCCCGGAAGAAGCGGTGCGCGACCTGATCCGTTACTACACGCGAGAAGCTGGCGTGCGGTCTCTGGAGCGCGAATTGGGTAACCTGGCGCGTAAGACGATCCGCGATCTGGCGCGTGAAAACGTCAAATCGATTACGATCGATAGCGAACGTCTGTCGAAATATGCCGGCGTGCGCAAGTATCATTATGGCGCGACAGATGAAGTCGATCAGGTCGGCATTGTCACCGGCTTGGCCTGGACGGAATTCGGCGGCGACATACTCACCATCGAAGCCATCAAGATGCCTGGCAAGGGCAACATGAAGGTGACCGGCAATCTGAAGGAAGTGATGAAGGAATCCGTCTCGGCGGCCAATTCCTACGTCAAGGCGCTGGCGCCCAGGTTTGGCATCCTGCCGCCTGTATTCGACAGAACGGACGTCCACGTGCACGTGCCGGAAGGTGCTACACCAAAGGATGGCCCCTCGGCCGGCGTCGCCATGGTCACGGCGATGGTCTCGGTCCTGACCGGCATTCCGGTTCGCAAGGACCTCGCCATGACCGGCGAAATCACCTTGCGCGGTCGGGTGTTGCCGATCGGCGGGCTTAAGGAAAAGTTGCTGGCGGCTCTGCGCTCCGGCATCAAGACTGTGCTCATCCCGAAGGAAAACGAGAAAGATCTCGTCGACCTTCCGGCAAACGTCAAATCCGGCCTGGAGATCATTCCGGTCAGCCAGGCGGAAGAGGTGCTTAAGCACGCTCTGACAAAGCCCTTGACCCCGGTTGATTGGATAGAACCGGTCATAGCCGCGGGAAGCACGCCTCCCGTCGATGACTCGGATGCCGCCACCGCTCACTGAGCGATTATGTGACGAAATGAAACGCCCCGGTGACATAGTCGCCGGGGCGTTTGTTTGTCTTCCGGTCACGGCGTTTTAGGCGACTCACCTAGTGGAATCAGTTCCTTTATCCACAAGGCTTTGCGGAGGATAAGCGCGTTTTTACCGTACAGTTTGGTTCAATTTTGGGTGGCAATCGCTTTTGTGCTGGTCAAAAGGCCGTGAAAACGCGCAAACCCTTTAAAAAACACGGTTTGCAGTGCAAAAAACGGCATTTATTGCTTTGACGCACGTGTATTTTTGTAGTCTCTATCTGGCTCGCCCGTTAACGAGTCAAGGCCAGAGCGCCTGCCGTTAGGGGTAAGCTTAGCAACTGACCCCAAGACGGGTAAGGGAGAGAGATTATGACGAAAGCTGAACTCGTGGCCGCCATCGCCGATCAGGCCGGTCTGACCAAGGATCAAGCCAAGAAGGCCCTCGACGCCTTCACAGACAGCGTGGTGGGTGCCCTGAAAAAGGGTGACGATGTACGCCTCGTTGGCTTCGGCACCTTCCTGGCCGTCAAGCGCGAAGCCGGTACGGCCCGCAATCCGCGCACGGGTGAAACCGTCCAGCGCCCGGCTTCGGTCACCGCCCGCTTCCGCGTCGGCGAAGGCCTGAAGGGCGCCCTGAACGGCTAATAGCCGCTAAAAGGCATACAAGGGCGCTATCGCGACCTTGGAGATATTAGAGGCGTTTCCATGTCGGGTATTTTTATGCCTAGATACGGAAACGCCTCTTGACTTATAGGAGCAGTCTTGGCACATGAGGCGCTCCCTGGAAGGGGCGATTAGCTCAGCTGGCAGAGCGGCTCGTTTACACCGAGTAGGTCGGCGGTTCGATCCCGTCATCGCCCACCATTTTTCTCCTCACTTACAATTCATCTATTGGCTGCGATCTCGGCTCACGCGGGAGTTCGCACGGCGCTCCACGATGCTTTCGAAGCGGGAGTGTGCCGCGGGCATAGATGATGGGTTTATAGGACGCTTCCTGCGCCCTATAGGGGATAGTAGTGGGTCTCGTCCCCGCACCAAATAACAAAGCCGCCCCGGAGGATCTCCGGGACGGCTTTCATTTTGCAAGATAGCCAGATTAACCTTGGGCAGATCAGAACTGGAAGCGAGTCCGCAAGCTGACCGAGTAGTTAGTGTAGGCGTCTTGCTTTTCGTATTCACCTTCCAGCGAGAAGTAGCTGTACTGGTTATCTGCCGAAATACGGAAGCCGGCCACAGGACCGCCGCCCTCGATATTTCCGCCATTGAGCGTGAACGGCGTAGCGCCCTTGAAGTTGGACACCGTGTCGGCAATTTGGGCCGATACGTTCTGCTTGTAACCAACCCAGACTTCCGGCTTCACGAAGAAGCGGCTGTAGCTGACATTAAGCAGGGCTGAAGAGGTAAGCAGGTGGCTATCGCGCTTGCCTACGGTCAGGTCGAAATAATCGCCACCGCCCGTTTCCGTATGCGCATTTTCCTTCAAACCATAGTAGCTGGCCATGATCTGGGGTGTGACACCGAAGTAACCGGCTTTGAAGTCATAGGAGGCGCCGAGGCCGGCGCTGTACGAATAGCCATTCCATTTGGCCCTGGCGATGTGATTGACGGTCGATGTCAGGATGTTCCGCGTCGTCTCGAACGAGGTGTAACCGGCACCGGCCTGAGCCCAGCTCTTCAGGGCGCCGGTACGCAGGCGCCAGTAGCCACCCAAGGTCAGGTCGGAGTTGACCATATCTTCCTTGGCGATGGCGAAAGTATCCAACGGCGATGACGAGTTATAGGACAGATACAGGCCGAGCATCTGGTTGCCATATACTTCGCGTTCGCGGCCGCCGGCAAAATTGAAGCCAGTGGCTTTGAAGCCGGCAGTCTCGCCGTAATCACGCTGCACCTGGTAACCATGCTCCTGGAACCACCACTGGCCCTGATCGTTGTCCGGAACAAGGGTCAAGGATCCAAGCGTACGGTTCAGGGCTGACGGCCCCTGCGACAGCGCCAGCAGGTTTTCACCCGAATAGTCCGGCAGATATTGGTTGTAGATCTGGTCAAAGCCCGCCTTGGTCAACTGCACCATCAGCGACGCGGTAGCGCCGGAGTCCTTACTGACAACAGATAGCACCGGCGCAAGAGCCGAATACTGGTTATCCGACAACTGGGCTTCCTGCTGATTCTTCAGACGGAAGTTGGCGTAGAGTTCGGTTTTACCTGCATTGGTGGCCAGATCGGCATGGTAGAGATAGGGTATCTTGCCATCCAGGCTGGTCGTCGTGAGATTGCCCAGGCTAATGTTGGACGCCGTCATGACGGTGAAGACTGTCGGCGTCACGATCAGATTGTTGAGCGCCAGATTTACGGTCGCGCCGTTGTCAAAAATGGCATTCCCTGAATTGGTGAATATCGGCGTCGTTGGGTGAGCCGTATCCAGAGTCAGAGACAAGGTGCTGGTCGCGCCGACGTGTAGATTGGTCAGGTTGAGTTGCGAGCCAGCATATAGAGCCAAGCTGCCAGACGCGATATCCATCGCAACGGTGCCACTGCCGGTCATCTTGCCGATATAGGACGCCTTGTCCGTCAGCGTGAAGCTGTTGGCCCCGCCGCCAAAATCGATATTCCCGGAGATCAGACCGCCCGACGAGGAAATAGAATCGTTTCCGGAACCGAGCAGGATGTCGCCGAGTATATATGGTGCAGGGATGGCTACGTCAGCGGCACTATCGGTAGGGGCGGTATCGACCTGGGTAATCGTCAGACCGACTGAATTTGTCCGGGTGTCGATAGCGATACCGCGGTTGACAATCGTATCGGCAACGCCGTCGCCATTGTCGTCAGACGCTGTAATCGCTGCGCTGATGATGTTCTTGTTGGTGATCGCCGTCAGGGTATTGGAGCGATCCTGAATGGCGATGGCATTTTGCGTCGATCCCGTCGCCGAAGCCGCGATAGTGCCTCCCACGGCGACGTTGATAGCAGGCAAGCTGGCCCCCGACTGAATGCCGACCGCCAAAGCCGTCTTGTTGCCAACCGTGGAATAGGTCGTCGTACCGTTGGCCGTCGTCGCCGTTGTGGCGGAGTTCGAGACGCCACGGAGCGTGCCGCTGACGTCAAGCAGAGGTGTAGAAGCACCGGATTGCAGCGACAAGGCCGTTCCATTGCCACCAAAACCGGTGGACGTCACCACGCCCTTGATGCCGATGCCGTTAGCAATATTGACCGCGTGCCCAAGGCCGCCCAGTTGAATCGCCACATTGTCTACGTTTTGATAGACGCCCACGCCGGACACATTGCCGCGAATCAACAGGCCATAATTGATGGTCGGCGGGCTAAGCGCCGTCGAACCGTAAACCACGCCACCCAGCGTGATATCCTGACTGGCAGAGCCGACGAGGAGGGCAGGTGCGGCCCCGTAATTGGTCAGGGTCGCGGTCTTTTGTGTCGAGTCAGGATTGCCGTCGCCATCCTGGTCCGTATTGTTCTTGTTGGCGTCGCTGGTGTCTATGGTCACGGCTGAACCGATCAGCAGGCCATGCGCCAGATTGCCGCCAACCGTAATCAACGGCCCAGCCTGATACATGTCTTCCGGCGTCGCCAGAACTTTCGTCAGCGCATCGCTGGTCAAGGAATTGACTGTGGCGTACCCCGTGCCCGTATAGGTACCGTCGATGACTACATTGCCATCGAAATTCCCAGTCAGATTGACAGCCTTGGAATTCTGGCCCCGCGCGTTGATAGAGCCAGACAAATAGACATTGCCGGAAGCACCGTTTTCGAGCGATATAGCCGTGCTGTTATTACCGTTGAGCGTAATGGTCCCCGCCATCGAGACATTGCCCTGGACCCGATTCTCAAACCGGACGCCGTAGGAATTGTCACCGTCCACGGCAATCGTGCTCGTGCTGGCTATGGCCACATTACCGATAAACGGCGTTGCGCCCGTCGAGTGGATACCATAGCGCGTCTTGCCATCAGAGAACGGCCCGTCCAAAATGCCGTCGCTGTTTTTTGTGTCTGTTTCCGTATAGTCGTCCGTCACCGTGATATTGGCGGCAACGGTCAGATTTCCGGTGTGACCTCCACTGATCAGTACGCCCGTTGATCCATCGGTAGACTTCAACATGTCTACTTTACCGTTCAGCGTTACTGAATTGTCCGAATCGACCGTGATGGCGTTTCCGCTGGTGACTGCAATGGAACCGGCCGAATCAACCGTCAGATCCCCCGTTACGGACGTCTTGACCGGCGCAGTCGTCGCCGTCGAAATCGTGGTGGCGGCAAATGCCTGACTGCCCGCGCCAACGGCGGCGATTACCCCCATAGTCAAGGTGAGGGCGGTAGCGGTCAGAAGTTTGTTTTTGCGCATTTGGTAAGCTTCCTGGGATGCTTTGGATCACTGTGGATGGAGGCGGGGCCAGACGGCCCTCGATTATATGCAGTTCGCTTGGACTCTCGTCACCTATTAACCTTTATTTCAACGGGCGAAAAGGTGGCAAACCTGTTTAACAAGCGCCAAAATCCCCCAAAGCGGACACATGTTCCCCATTTGGGCCGCAAACTCAGAAACAAAGAGGGCTTTATTATGTCCGCAGACGTCGGCAACGCCACGATTCCCAACCGTCGGTGATGGCGAAAAAAGGGGGAGACGGGAAGGGCAGGCACGAAAAAAAACGACGAGCGTAAAACCGCGCGCCGCTACCGTGTAATTAAGTTTTACGAAAAAGAAAAAGGGAGAAATGCGGTGCCACCTTTGCTCTAAAGCAAGGGTGGCGCGAGTGACGGGGCTCGAACCCGCGACCTTCGGCGTGACAGGCCGACACTCTAACCAACTGAGCTACACCCGCATTCCCTTATCTTCGCTGGCCGCCCGTTGCCGTGTGGCCGTTGAAGAGGTGCGCTTAGTAGTTCGGCAGGCAGGGGGGTGTCAACACATAAAAACACGAAAACATCGAAATTATGGGCAAACCTCTGGATAACTTCCTCTGCACCGCAAATATTTGCGAACGATTTTCATTGTCTCGACTCCATGCCTTTAAAGTGAAAGAAAGTGGGCAAAAGAAGGCATTTTTGCGCTGCAAAGGTTTGAAGCTTTCAACAGACTGGTCTAATAGCCATGTGAAACGAGTCCCTTTCCGTAGTTAATGGCGACGGACGCGTTCTGTGTCTTATTAGTGAGGGGTTGAGGCGAGCCTTATGAACGCATTTCTTTTGCAATATCTCCCCGTCATCATCTTCATAGTCATAGCCACCGTCCTGGGGCTGGGCTTTATGATCGGCGCCCTGGTTATTGCGCCCAAGGCGCCGGATACGGAAAAGCTGTCCGCCTATGAGTGCGGCTTTAATGCTTTCGACTCGGCGCGCCAGAAGTTCGACGTACGTTTTTACCTGGTGTCGATTCTCTTTATCATTTTCGACCTGGAAGCCTCCTTCCTGTTCCCGTGGGCCGTGTCGTTGTTCGACATGCCTAATGGCGGCATGCACGTGGCCTTCTGGTCTATGGTCACCTTCCTGGTCGAACTCGGCCTCGGTTATATATATGTGTGGAAAAAGGGAGCCCTCGAATGGGAATAGTCCTTCCTGCCGGATCCGCCGGGCGTTCTTCGGTTGAAGGCTACGATCCCGCGGTCCACGACAAGTTTTTCGAGCAGGTCTCGATGGAGCTCAATGAAAAGGGCTTTCTCGTCGCTTCGGCCGATGACGTCATCACCTGGGCCCGTACGGGTTCGCTGATGTGGATGACGTTCGGCCTGGCCTGCTGCGCCGTCGAAATGATGCAGGCGTCGATGCCGCGTTACGATATGGAACGCTTCGGCATGGCTCCGCGCGCCAGCCCACGCCAATCCGATCTGATGATCGTCGCCGGCACGTTGACTAACAAGATGGCGCCCGCCCTCCGCAAGGTTTACGACCAGATGCCGGATCCGCGCTACGTCCTGTCCATGGGCTCGTGCGCCAACGGTGGCGGCTACTATCACTATTCATATAGCGTCGTACGTGGATGCGATCGCGTGGTGCCGGTGGATGTTTATGTCCCGGGTTGCCCGCCGTCCGCCGAAGCGCTTCTGTACGGTCTTCTGCAATTGCAGAAGAAAATTCGCCGTACCGGCAGCATCCGTCGCTAAGGGGAGGGGTTATGAGTATCGAAAAACTGCAAGCCCTGGCCGAACGCGCCGCCGGTGATTTCAAGGAAGCGATTCTGGAGTCGGTCCTGGCCTTCGGTGAGCTGACCCTGACCGTCGATCGCGAGCGCATCGTTGAGATCATGACCCGGCTGAAGGCCGAGCCTTATCGTTTCCATCAGCTGATCGACGTGTGCGGAGCCGATTATCCGAAGCGCGCTGAGCGCTTCGACGTCGTCTATCACCTGCTGTCGCTCACGCAGAATATTCGTCTACGGGTTAAGGTCCGCACGGACGAGATTATTCCCGTGCCGTCGATTCGCAGCGTCTATCCGAATGCCGACTGGTATGAACGTGAAGCGTTCGACATGTACGGCATGCTCTTCTCGAACCACCCGGACCTGCGCCGGCTGCTGACCGATTACGGTTTCGAAGGCCATCCGTTGCGCAAGGACTTCCCAATGACGGGCCATGTCGAGGTCCGCTACGACGAAGAACAGAAGCGCGTGATCTACGAACCCGTAAAGCTGGTTCAGGAATATCGTAAGTTCGACTTCCTTTCGCCGTGGGAGGGCGCGCAGTACGTGCTTCCGGGCGACGAGAAGGCGAAAGTTTAAGTTTTACCTCTAAAGGTTTGATTTCATGGCAGATGGTATGACGCCGCCTCCGGTCGAAAAAGGCGATGATGATCGCAAGTTTACGATCAATTTCGGTCCGCAGCACCCTGCGGCCCACGGGGTTCTGCGCCTTGTGCTCGACCTCGACGGTGAAATGGTCGAACGCGTAGATCCGCACATCGGGCTTCTTCATCGCGGCACCGAAAAGCTGATGGAGTCGCGGACCTATCTTCAGAATGTGCCTTACTTCGATCGCCTGGACTACGTCGCGCCGATGAACCAGGAGCACGCTTTCGTGCTGGCCATCGAAAAGCTGCTCGGCCTCGAAGTTCCCAAGCGCGCGCAATATATTCGCGTCCTGTTTTCCGAAATCGGCCGTATTCTGTCGCACATCCTCAATGTCACTACTCAGGCGATGGACGTCGGTGCTTTGACACCGCCGCTGTGGGGCTTCGAAGAACGTGAAAAGCTGATGGTGTTCTACGAACGCGCTTGCGGCGCGCGCCTGCACGCCAACTATTTCCGTCCGGGCGGGGTACATCAGGACCTGCCGCCGGAATTGATCGCCGATATGGTCACATGGTGCCGGGAATTCTTGCCGGCGCTGAAAGACATCGAGTCACTTGTCACCGAAAACCGGATTTTCAAGCAACGCAATGTCGACATCGGCGTGGTGTCGAAGCAGCAAGCTTACGACTGGGGCTTTACCGGCGTTATGATCCGTGGGTCGAATATTGCCTGGGATCTGCGCAAGAGCCAGCCTTACGAATGCTACGCCGAACTTGAGTTCGATATCGTTCTGGGGAAAAACGGCGACTGCTGGGACCGGTATCTGTGCCGCGTCGAAGAAATGAAGCAGTCCGTCAAGATCATGGAACAATGTCTTGAAAAACTTAAGACAACTTCCGGACCTGTTCTGTCGACCGACCATAAGGTAACGCCGCCGCGGCGTGCCGAAATGAAGAATTCGATGGAAGCGCTGATTCATCACTTCAAGCTGTATACCGAAGGCTTCAAGACTCCGGAAGGCGAGGTCTATGCCTGCGTTGAAGCCCCCAAGGGTGAGTTCGGCGTCTATCTCGTATCCGACGGCACGAACAAGCCTTACCGTTGCAAAATCCGCGCGCCGGGCTTCCCACACCTCCAGGCTATGGACTGGATGAACCGCGGTCACCTGCTGGCCGACGTCTCCGCCATCCTCGGCTCGCTCGATATCGTGTTCGGGGAAATCGACCGATGAGTGACAGCCCGCTCATTGGCGTCCTGATCGCCTTAGCTCTGCTCATAGCCATGCTGGCCCTGAGCATAGGGATGTCGCGGCCGAACTGGCCGTTTCATCCTCGCGGCGGCCGTGGCTTCATTACCGACATGCTGATCTATTTCTTTTTGCCTGTTCTGCCCATGCTTGTCTGCGTCGCTGGTTTCAGCATAGCGACAATGGTCAATCCCGCGCTTGAAAGCGAAAATGCGCGCTATGTCCTTATCGGTATCGCTGTCATAGGCTTGTTCGCGACGCGCCGCCTGCCGTTCGTCGCGGCTGCGCAAAATCGCGTTCGTGCCGCTCGCAATGCGCGCTATGAATCGATGAGGCCGTGATGCAGCACATGACCCCGGCACAACAGCAGGCGGCCTCACTGGTGTGGCAACACAGCCACCCTCTGTTGATGGTATTGTTTTCGACCATCGGTACGCTCGTTGTTGTGACTTTCATCGTCATGATCCGCTGGCTGGTCAGCCAGTCCGCCTGGAAATACCACTCCGCCGGCGCCGACGGGTTTCTGAAGGACGAATTCGTGCGCTGGGGCGCCAAAACGGGGGCTTCGCAATGAAAGCTGTGAAGTCCGTATTTTTTCGACTGTCTTTAATCGGTTTCGGGTGTAAAGCCCGGCCGGTCTGTATTTGTAGAGGGGTCTGATGGCTGTTCGTCGTCTCGCCAAGGAACAACCGGCCAGTTTCACTTTTTCCGCCGAAACGCTGGAAAAGGCCAACTGGTGGATTGCCAAATATCCGGAATCGCGTCGCCAAAGCGCGGTGATCCCCATATTGTGGCTTGTGCAAAAGCAAGAAGGCTGGGTCAGTGAGCCGGCCATCACCGCTATCGCAAAGCTGCTCGGAATGCCGCAAATCCGCGTCTTCGAAGTTGCGACCTTCTATACCATGTTCATGCTGGAACCGGTCGGTTCGGCGGCCTTGATCCAGGTATGCGGCACGACGCCGTGTATGCTGCGCGGATCAGACGCGCTGATGAAGGTGTGCAAGGAAAAGATCGGCCCCAAGGACAAGCTGTCCAAGGATGGCAAATTTACCTGGCAGGAAGTGGAATGTCTGGGTGCGTGCTGCAATGCGCCGATGGCTCAGATCAACGACTATTTCTATGAAGACCTGACGCCGGAAAATCTGGCCCAGATCATAGACGATTTTGCTGCCGGCAAATCGCCAAAGGCAGGCCCGTACAATGGCCGCCATACCTCGGAGCCGTTGGGCGGCGCGCAGACGCTGCTGGATCCGAAGCTGTATGATGGCTCGGCCGCCAAGGCAGTGAAAATTCCGAACGCTCCCGAGGCGACTAGCCCGGGCACGGAGGTGAAGGCTTAACATGGTCGGTATTCTCGAAGACAAAGATCGCATTTTCACAAACCTGTACGGCTTCCACGACTGGGGCCTGGAGGGTGCGAAGCAGCGCGGCGCCTGGAACAGCACAAAGGACATCCTGTCCTATGGCGCTGAATGGATTATCACCAATGTGAAGAACTCCGGCCTGCGTGGTCGCGGCGGAGCGGGCTTCTCGACCGGTCTGAAATGGTCCTTCATGCCGAAGGAAGTCAAGGATCGGCCGCACTATCTGGTGGTCAATGCGGACGAATCCGAACCTGGCACGTGTAAGGATCGCGAGATCATGCGCCATGATCCGCATCTGCTGATCGAAGGCTGCCTGATCGCCTCCTTCTCCATGCAGGCCCACGCCTGTTATATTTATCTGCGCGGCGAATATGTCCTTGAGCGCGAACGCATGGAAGCCGCCGTCAAACAGGCCTATGAGGCCAAGCTGATCGGCAAGAACAACGTGCATGGCTGGGACTTCGACGTCTATATCCATCACGGCGCAGGCGCCTATATTTGCGGTGAAGAAACCGCGCTGCTCGAATCGCTGGAAGGCAAGAAGGGGCAGCCTCGCTTGAAACCGCCGTTCCCGGCCGGTTCTGGCCTTTATGGTTGCCCGACCACCGTCAACAACGTCGAATCGATCGCGGTTGTCGGCACCATCCTTCGTCGCGGCGCCGCCTGGTTTGCCTCGTTCGGCGCACCGAACAACGCGGGGACTAAGCTGTTCTGCGTGTCTGGTCATGTCAACAAGCCGTGCAATGTCGAAGAAGCCATGTCGGTTCCGTTCCGCCAGCTGATCGAAGATCACTGTGGCGGTATTCGCGGTGGCTGGGGCAACCTTAAGGCTGTTATTCCTGGCGGTTCGTCGGTGCCGATGATCACCGCCGAACAGTGCGAAAACCTGCCCATGGATTTCGACAGTCTGCGCAATCTCAAGTCCGGCTTAGGTACGGCGGCGGTCATTGTTATGGACAAGTCCACGGACCTCATCCGAGCCATCGCCCGACTGAGCTACTTCTACAAGCACGAAAGCTGCGGTCAGTGCACGCCTTGCCGCGAAGGCACAGGCTGGATGTGGCGGGTCATGGAGCGCATGGTGAAGGGCGATGCCGATCCTTCGGAAATCGACACCCTGCTTGAAGTCACGACCCAAGTCGAAGGCCACACCATCTGTGCGCTCGGCGACGCCGCGGCGTGGCCAATCCAGGGACTTATCCGCCACTTCCGTCATGAGATCGAGGATAGAATCACGCTCTACCGTTCCAGCAAGGGTAACTTTGCCGGCCACACCATCGCGGCCGAGTAGAGGATAGAGCACAGATGCGCGGCAAGGTTCTCTCATTCAATGGTTCGACTGGCCTCATCAGCGGTGATGATGGCAAGCGCTATACCTTTAGCGTCAGCGATCTGATGGGGGACACCGTTTACGTTCCGGCCGGATCGACTATCGATTTCGAACCGGCTGGTGACACGGCCGTCAGCATTTACGTCATTGCCACAGCGATGGGCGAAAAGAACAAATGGATCGCCGCGATCCTGGCGTTTTTCTTCGGCGCGCTGGGGGTTCACAAGTTCTATCTGGGCAAGAATACCGCTGGCATCATCATGTTGTTGTGCGGAACCATCGGCTGGGTTCTGATTGTTCCCGGTGTATTGGTTTGTTTCATCGCCTTCATCGAGACGATCATCTACCTCGTCAAGACGGACCAGAGCTTTTACGAAGATTATGTCGCGGGAGACAAATCGTGGTTTTAATGCACGAACGAAAGTGCGGAAAAGCTTTATTTTCTCGAGACTTATTTACAATTGTTAAGGGTATGAAGACACATGGCTAAGGCAAAAGTCAATGGTGTGGAGGTCGAATTCGACCCCGGCATGACCGTGCTCCAGGTGGCGGAGTTGGCGGGCGAGGAAATTCCGCGCTTCTGCTATCATGAGCGCCTGTCGATCGCCGGCAACTGCCGCATGTGCCTGGTGGAAGTAAAGCCGGGACCGCCGAAGCCGCAAGCTTCGTGTGCGCTGCCCGCCGCCGAGGGACAGGAAATTTTCACCAATACGCCGATGGTCAAGAAGGCCCGCGAAGGCGTGATGGAGTTTCTGCTCATCAATCACCCGCTCGATTGTCCGATCTGCGACCAGGGCGGCGAATGCGATCTGCAAGATCAGAGCGTCGCCTACGGCAAGGGCGACTCGCGCTATGGCGAGAACAAGCGCGCCGTTGAAGAAAAGAACCTCGGGCCAACGATCAAGACCTTCATGACCCGCTGCATTCAATGCACGCGCTGCGTCCGCTTCACGACGGAAGTCGCCGGCGTCAATGAAATGGGTATGATTTCCCGCGGTGAGAACGCCGAAATCACAAGCTATCTGGAAAAGTCCGTCTCGTCGGAATTGTCAGGTAACGTCAATGACCTGTGCCCTGTCGGTGCTTTGACGCACCGCCCATGGTCGTTCAACTACCGTCCCTGGGAACTGACCAAGACGGAAACGATCGATGTTCATGACGCGCTGGGCGCCCATATCCGCATCGATAACCGCGGCCCCGCGGTGCTGCGCGCCCTGCCGCGCCTGAAAGAAGAGATCAACGAAGAGTGGCTGACCGACAAATCACGCTACGCTGTCGACGGCCTGGCGCGCCAACGTCTTGACAAGCCCTATGTGCGCAAGGCTGGCAAGCTGGTCGCGGTGTCCTGGGATGAGGCCTTGACCACGGTTGCCGGCAAGATCAAGGCCACGGTCACCTCACGTATCGGCGTCATCGCCGGTGATCTGGTTGATGCGGAAGCCATGAAGGCGACAAAGGATCTGTTCTATGGTCTTGGTGTGACCAATCTCGACTGCCGCCAGGAAGGCGCGAAGGTCGGCCCGGTTACGCAAACCACGCCGCGCGAGGCTTGGCTTTTCAATACCGGCATCGCCGGGCTGGAAGAGGCTGACGCTATCCTGTTGATCGGCACGGATCTGCGCGCTGAAGCGTCGCTCATCAATGCCCGCATTCGCAAATCGTGGCTCAAAGGCAAGGTCCAGGTCGCCGTCATCGGCGAAGCCACTGACCTTACCTATGATTACGCCCACGTCGGCGTCGGGCCTAAGGCGCTCAAGGATCTCAAGAAGCATGCCTTCCGCGATATCCTTAAAAACGCCAAGAAGCCGGCTATCCTCGTCGGCTCGAATGCCATTTCCGGAGAAGACGGCGCCGCCGTTCTGAAAGAAATTGCCATCATCGCTGATGACTATGATGTGGTTCGCGAAGGCTGGAACGGCTTCAATATCGTTCATACCGCAGCGTCGCGCGTCGCCGGCCTCGACCTAGGTTTCGTGCCGGTCGGTGAAGCCAAAGATGCCACCGCCATGCTGAACGGCGGGGTAGACCTGTTGGTTCTGCTCGGTGCGGACGAGATCAACACGGCTGGCCTCGATAAGACCTTTGTTGTTTATATCGGGTCACACGGCGATGTCGGCGCATCCGCCGCCGACGTCATACTGCCGGGCGCTGCCTATACGGAAAAGTCCGGCATCTACACTAACCTGGAAGGCCGGGTTCAGATCGCCGAACGTTGCGTATTCCCGAAGGGGGAGGCCAAGGAAGACTGGGCCATCATTCGCGCCCTATCCGGATATGTCGGCCAGACCCTGCCTTACGACAGCCTCAATGCGCTGCGTGAAAAGCTGATCACCGATCACCCGGTCTTCGGTCGTGTCGACGTCAGACCCGCAACAAAAGCCTTTGATATCAAATCGATAGGCGTAAAAGGTGAGATCAAGGATCGCCTCTTTGTCTCGCACATCACCGATTTTTATCTGACCAACCCCATCGCTCGCGCTTCGGTGGCGATGGCGGAATGTTCGGCGGCCCGTAAACCGGCCCTGAACCTGGCGGCGGAGTAAGGAACTAACATGGCTGAATTCATGTCAACGTGGTGGGGCTGGCTGATCGCCATGATCGGCGCGACGCTCGCTGTCATCATGGGTGTAATGGTCTCGCTGGCCTTCCTGCTGTGGGGCGACCGCAAGGTGTGGGCCGGCGTACAGATGCGCAAAGGACCGAACGTGGTTGGGCCCTTCGGCCTGCTGCAATCTTTTGCCGACTTCTTCAAGTTCCTGTTCAAGGAAGTAATCATTCCGGCCGGCGCCGATAAGCCGATCTTCCTGCTGGCGCCGCTGATTACCTTCGTTGTCGCTTTCCTGGCTTGGGCCGTCATTCCGTTCGCCCCAGGCCTGGTGGTGGTCGATATCAATGTCGGCGTACTTTACCTTCTGGCCATTTCATCTCTTGGTGTCTACGGCATTATCATGGGGGGCTGGGCCTCCAATTCGAAATATCCTTTCCTGGGCGGCCTGCGTTCTGCTGCACAGATGGTGTCCTACGAAGTCTCGATCGGCTTCATTATTGTCAGCGTCATCCTGCTGTCCGGCTCCATGCGTCTGACCGACATTGTCACGGCCCAAGGCGGCGGTTTCTGGAACTGGAACGTATTCGGCGGCGGACACTGGCCGCTGGTCGTCATAATGATCCCGATGATGGTGATGTTCTATATCTCGGCGCTCGCCGAAACCAACCGCCCCCCGTTCGATCTGCCGGACGCGGAATCGGAATTGGTCGCCGGCTATCAGGTCGAATATTCGTCGACGCCATATCTGCTGTTCATGATCGGCGAATACGCCAACATCGTCCTGATGTGCGCCATGATTTCGATCCTGTTCTTTGGCGGTTGGAATGCGCCTTATCCGACGGCGGGCCTATTCCCCGAAGGCAGCGCCATCGCCGCCATCCATGGCCTGATCTGGTTCATCCTCAAGGTCGTGTTCTGGTTCGTGATGTTCGCCATCGCCAAGGCTATCGTGCCGCGTTACCGCTATGACCAACTGATGCGCCTGGGCTGGAAGGTCTTCCTGCCGATGTCGCTGGTGGCCGTTATTATTGTTGCCGCTTACCGCGTTTATGGAGGTGCCCTATGATTTCGCGCATTATCTCAGGCATCAAGGGCGCCATGCTGCTTGACTTCGTTGGCGCTACGGGCCTGGCAGTCAAGTACATGTTCAAGCACAAGGCCACGATCAACTACCCGTTCGAAAAAGGCCCGATATCGCCACGTTTCCGGGGGGAGCACGCCTTACGCCGCTACGAAAACGGCGAAGAACGCTGCATTGCCTGCAAGCTGTGCGAAGCGATCTGCCCCGCGCAGGCCATCACAATCGAGGCCGAGCCGCGCGCCGATGGTTCGCGCCGCACGACCCGATACGATATTGACATGGTCAAGTGCATATATTGCGGACTGTGTCAGGAAGCGTGCCCGGTTGACGCCATCGTCGAGGGACCGAACTTCGAATTTGCGACCGACACGCGTGAAGAACTGCTCTACGACAAGCAACGGCTTCTGGCCAACGGCGATCGCTGGGAACGCGAAATCGCCCGCGCGCTCGAACTCGACGCACCGTACCGGTAAGAAGGCCCAGAAAGAAAAAATGTCATGACCTTGATTGCCATCGCCTTTTACCTCATGGCCGCAGTAACCTGTATTTCCGGCCTGCTGGTCATCACCGCCAAGAACCCGGTACATAGTGTGCTGTGGCTCATCCTGGCCTTCTTCTCGGCGGCCGGCCTGTTCATTCTGCTGGGCGCCGAATTCCTCGCCATGTTGCTGGTTGTCGTCTATGTCGGCGCCGTCGCCGTCCTCTTCCTGTTCGTCGTCATGATGCTCGATGTCGATTTCGTCAAACTGCGCCAAGGCTTCGCCAACTACCTGCCCATCGGCATCGCGGTCGGCGCGGTCCTGTTGTTCGAACTGGTCATGGTCTCGATCGCCGTAGCCCAAAAGGGCGCTGCCGCCGGGAATGAGCCGCAGGCTTTCACGGCCAATGAATCGAACATCCGCATGATCGGTCACGCACTCTATTCAACCTATATCTACCTGTTCGAAGCTGCCGGGTTCGTGTTGCTTGTCGCCATGGTCGGGGCCATCGTGCTCACCCTGCGTACCCGCCCGAACGTAAAGCGCCAGGATATTTTCAGCCAGGTCACGCGCCGCCGCAACGATGCGGTCGAGGTTGTACCTGCCAAGTCCGGAGAAGGAATCTCGGAATGACCATCGGGCTCGTCCATTACCTAACGGTATCCGCCATTCTGTTCACCATCGGCACCTTGGGCATCTTCCTCAACCGCCGTAACGTCATCATCATCCTGATGTCGATTGAACTGATCCTTCTGGCGGTCAATATCAACTTCGTGGCCTTTTCGAGCTATCTGCATAATGTGGAGGGCCAGATCATGGCCATGTTCGTCCTGACCGTTGCCGCGGCTGAAGCCGCCGTCGGTCTCGCCATTCTCGTGACCTTCTTCCGTAATCGCGGCGATATTGCCGTCGATGACGCCAGCATGATGAAAGGATAAGCATCGTGCTAACTGCTCACGTCGCCGAAACTGCCCACAGCCTGGCTCCTGCCGCTCAGGCGGTCCTAAGCCCGCTGTCTTCCGGCATGGCCACCCTTGTCACCCTATGCGTATTTGCGCCGATCGTCGGTGCGGCCATTGCGGGTTTCTTTGGTCGCCGTATCGGCAATATACCCTCGCAATTCATCACGACGGGCCTGCTTTTCGTAGCCTGCGCCTGCGGCTGGTACACCTTCATCCAGCACACCTGGGGGGGCATGGCGGACTTCACGGTCCAGATTTTGCCGTTCATTAATATCGACGGCTTTAAATCCGCCTGGTCCATACGCATCGACGCCCTGTCTTCGACCATGCTTATCGTGGTGACCAGCGTGTCATCGCTGGTCCACCTTTACAGCTGGGGCTACATGGCGGAGGACCCGTCACGTCCGCGCTTCTTCAGCTACCTGTCGCTGTTCACCTTTGCCATGTTGATGCTGGTGACGGCCGCCGATTTCATGCAACTGTTCTTCGGCTGGGAAGGGGTCGGTTTGGCATCTTATCTGCTGATCGGCTTCTGGTTCCACAAGGACAGTGCCTCGTCGGCCGCCATCAAGGCCTTCGTCGTCAACCGTGTCGGCGATTTCGGCTTCGCGCTTGGCATCATGACGGTCTACTGGCAGTTCGGCACGATCAACTTCCATGAATTCTTCCCGATGATCGCGTCGCATCAGGGCCAGACCTGGGAGTTCCTCGGTCAGACCTTCTCGGGGCTCGATCTCGCGGCGTTCCTGCTATTCATCGGTGCTATGGGGAAATCGGCTCAGTTCTTCCTGCACACCTGGTTGCCGGATGCCATGGAAGGCCCAACCCCGGTCTCGGCCTTGATTCACGCCGCCACCATGGTGACCGCCGGCGTCTATATGGTCTGCCTTCTGTCGCCGCTGTTCGAGTATGCGCCCGTTGCCAAGATGATCGTCGCCTATGTTGGCGCCATTACGGCCATCTTCGCCGCTTCAATCGGCTTCACGCAAAACGACATCAAACGCGTCATCGCCTATTCCACCTGTTCGCAGTTGGGCTACATGTTCTTCGCGGCGGGGGTAGGGGCCTATCAGGCAGCCATGTTCCACCTGTTCACGCACGCCTTCTTCAAGGCGCTTCTGTTCCTGGGTGCCGGTTCGGTCATTCACGGCATGCATCATGAACAGGACATGCGTAAGATGGGTGGCCTGTGGAAATATCTGCCCGTCACCTATGCGGTGATGACCATCGGCACCATCGCCATTACCGGCCTTGGCATTCCCTTCACGGAAATCGGTTTTGCCGGCTTCTTCTCGAAGGACGCCATCATCGAAGCCGCTTGGACGCAACACAATACCCCGCAAGGCATGTTCGCCTTCATCATGGGCATTTCCGCCGCCTTGCTGACCAGCTTCTATTCCTGGCGTCTGGTCGCCATGACCTTCCATGGTAAGAAGCATTGGGAGCATGCCCACGACGATCATCATCACGAAGTCATTGACGGCCACGACGCAGCGGAACCTGATGCCCATGCGCATGACGACCATGGTCATCATGGCCATGATCACAAGCCGCACGAAAGCCCCTGGGTCATGCTGACTCCGCTGGTCGTGCTTGCTTTCGGCGCCGTATTCGCCGGCGTCATCTTCGCGCCGTACTTTATTGGCGAAAAAGCGCATGAATTCTGGGGTCACGCCATCTTCACCGGTCCGCACAACGAAGTGTTGCATGAAATGCATCACATAACCGAAACCTGGGTGAAACTGCTGCCGCTGGCCGTAACTCTGCTGGGTATGGCGCTCGCCTGGTACTATTACATCCTGCGTCCAAACCTGCCCAAGAAGATGGCTGCCAACGATGGCCCGGTATACAACTTCCTGTATCACAAGTGGTATTTCGATGAGATCTATCAGGCGACCTTTGTCCGCCTGACCAAGATCCTCGGTGACTTCTTCTGGAAGGTGCTGGATATCAAGATCATCGACAACCTCGGCCCCAACGGCGCCGCCTGGTCGGCGTTGAAGTCCGCGAAGAATCTGGTCAAGACGCAAACCGGTTATGTTTATCACTACGCTTTCGCTATGTTCCTCGGTGTCGTGGGTCTCTTGACCTATGTCTTCTGGATGGTCCGATAAGGGGAGATGGATTTTATAATGACACCCGCTATCCCCAACTTGCTCAGTATCGTAACCTTTGCGCCGCTCTTCGGTGCGCTGGTGATTACCGTGCTGCGCTTCATGGCGCGTAAGGACGATGAGGCAATCATCGCCAAGAACGCCAAATGGATCAGTCTGTGGACGACCCTGATCACGCTGGCCCTGTCCGTCGTGATGCTGGCCGGGTTCAACCGTGCCGATCCGGGTTATCAATTCGAAGAACACTATTCGTGGTTTGGCCCCGTCTCCTACCACATGGGCGTCGATGGGATTTCCATCCTCTTCGTCGTTCTGACCGCCTTCCTGATGCCTCTGTGTATCCTGGCTTCCTGGGAGTCGATCAAGGAACGTATCTCGGAATACATGATCGCGTTCCTCTTGCTGGAAACCCTGGTCATCGGGGTGTTCACCTCGCTCGATATGTTCCTGTTCTACATCTTTTTCGAAGGTGGCCTTGTCCCGATGTTCCTGATCATCGGCATCTGGGGTGGCAAGGACCGGATCTACGCATCGTACAAGTTCTTTCTGTACACGCTTCTGGGGTCCGTCCTGATGCTGGCGGCCATGTTGTACATGGTGAATGTTGCTGGCACGGCCGATATTCCGCTTCTGACCAAGTTCGCCTTCGCCCGTGAGGTTCAGCCCTTCCTGTGGTTCGCCTTCTTCGCGTCCTTCGCGGTGAAGATGCCAATGTGGCCGGTCCATACCTGGCTGCCAGACGCCCACGTTCAGGCGCCGACCGCCGGTTCGGTTATGCTGGCCGGTATCCTTCTGAAGCTCGGTGGCTACGGTTTCATCCGCTTCAACCTGCCCATGTTCCCGTACGCGTCGGAAATGTTCGCGCCGCTGGTCATGGCGCTGTCTGTCATCGCCATCGTAGTTACCTCGCTGATCGCCTTCCGCCAGACGGATATCAAGAAGCTGATCGCCTATTCATCGGTCGCGCACATGGGTTTTGTCACCATGGGCATCTTCGCCGGAAACAAACTCGGCGTAGAAGGTGCGGTCTTCCAGATGATCAGCCACGGCGTGATCTCAGGGGCGCTCTTCCTCTGCGTCGGTGTCGTTTATGACCGCTGGCATACCCGCGAAATCGCCTTTTACGGCGGTGTTACGAAACTCATGCCGCATTACGCCTTTGTCTTCCTACTGTTCACCATGGCCAATGTCGGCCTGCCGGGCACTTCGGGCTTCATCGGTGAAATCACCTCGCTGACCGGTGCCTATAAGTGGGGCACCTGGGTGGCCTTCGTGGCAACGTCGGGCGTCATCTTCTCCGCCGTCTACGCCTTGACGCTTTTCAAGCGCGTGATGTTCGGTGAAGTCGTCAATGACGAACTCAAGAAATATCCCGACCTCAGTTTACGTGAAATCATCATTTTCACGCCTCTGATCATCGGCACGATTGCGTTGGGGATTTATCCGGCCTTCGTATTCAATATTACCACTGCCAGCGTAGATCAGGTCGTTGCGACCTATCAGGCGATCATCGGCGGATAAGGACGAGCAAAAATGGACTTCAATCTCGCTCTTAACCTGGCGCTTCCGGAAGCAATCCTAGCGGTTTCTTCCCTGCTGATCCTTGTTTTCGGCGCATTCCGCGGCGATAAGGGCATGACCTCGGTCAGCGCACTATGCGGGGCGGCCCTTATTGGCGCCGCCTTTGCAGCAGCCTTCTCCCACCAGGGATCCGCCTTCTCAGGCTCGTTCATTGTCGACGGCGTCGCCCTGTTCGCCAAGGTCGCCATCTATATCGCCGCCGTCTTCGTCATCGTTCTGGGACAGGGCTATTTTGACCGACTGGGCGCCCGCCGCTTTGAATTTCCGATCATCATCCTGCTCGCCGCCCTCGGTATGAGCATGATGGTGTCGGCTGGTGACCTGATTGCGCTGTATGTCGGCCTGGAACTGCAATCCCTGGCACTGTACGTCCTGGCAGCCTTCCGTCGTGACGATGCCAAATCATCGGAAGCCGGTCTTAAATACTTTGTGCTGGGCGCCCTGTCGTCAGGCCTTCTGCTTTATGGCGCATCGCTGATTTACGGCTTCGCCGGTTCGATGAACTTCCATGTCATCGCTGAAACGGCGACGACCAACCTAAATGTCGGTCTGGTTTTTGGCTTGGTCTTCCTGATCTGTGGTCTGGCATTCAAGGTCTCCGCGGCGCCGTTCCACATGTGGACGCCTGATGTGTACGAAGGCGCGCCGACGCCCGTCGTCGCCTTCGCCGCTGGCGCCCCTAAGTTCGCTGCCATGGTTCTGTTCGCCCGCGTTCTTCAGACCGGCTTCGAAGCGCAGGTCGATCAATGGCGCCAGGTTATTCTGGTTCTCTCGGTTCTCTCCTTCCTTGTCGGCGGCCTCGGCGGTCTGATGCAGAAGGATATCAAGCGACTTCTGGCCTATTCGTCGATAGCGAATATGGGCTATGCCCTTCTGGCCGTCGCTGCCGGTCTTGGCGGCATCCCGTCACTCCTGATGTTCTTCGTCCTATATATGGTCGATACACTGGGCCTGTTCAGCGCGCAGATGTCGCTCAGCCGCAAGGGTGAGTCTATCACGCGCATCGACAGCCTGGCAGGTCTTTCCAAGACAAATATGCCGTTGACCATCGCCATCACCATTCTGGCTTTGTCGGTTCTCGGTATGCCCCCATTTGGCGGCTTCTGGGCCAAGTACTTCGTGTTCGGCGCCGCAATTTCTGCTGGCCTATGGCCGTTCGCGGCCGCCGGTCTTGTCGCCTCGGTCATCTCGGCCTTCTATTATCTGCGTATTATCAAGCTGATGTGGTTCGACGCGTCGGGTGGTGAGATGGATAAGTCACCGCGCGAAGCCAAATGGATTGCCTATGCCGCCGCCGCCTTTTCATTCCCGGTCGTCATTGCCTTCCTGATCTTCGTCTATCCGTTGGCACAGACAGCGGCTCAGGGTTTCGGAAGCTAACGGGCTGTGGCCGATTTTGAGATTTTCGACTCCTTGCCATCGACCCAGGACCTAGGGCTGGCGCGAGTGCGGGCAGGGCGATCCGGCTCAGGCTGGATTTTGGCAAAGGAGCAGACCAAGGGTATTGGCAGGCACGGCAAGACCTGGGTTGGCACCAAAGGGAATTTCATGGCTTCCCGATGGGAAATCATGGAGATCGACGTCCGATCGGTGCCGCAACTGTCTTTCGTAACGGCCTTGGCCGTATATGAGATGCTGCGGCCACTTATTCCCGATACGGACGAGAGTATGCGCATTAAGTGGCCTAACGATATTCTACATCGGGGACGCAAGCTGTGCGGCCTCATCGTCCAGACCGAATCTTTCGAAAAGCCCGGCCATCTAGGCATTGTCATCGGTATCGGCATTAATATGCGCGCCGCGCCGATCATTGAAAACTACTCAACCGTTTCTCTGCGCGATATCAGCCCGGAAGCGAAAAACCTTGATCCTGTCGCCCTGCTGCATAAACTGAACGGCCATCTTGATGGCGTGCTCGATCTTTGGCGCAACAAGGATTTCAACGATATCGCCAAGGCCTGGCTCAAGCGCGCCTATGGTCGTGATCGGATACTGAACGTTACGCACGAAAGCAGAACGGTTTCCGGACATATAAAGGGCCTGGATGAGTTTGGGGGGCTAAAAATCGAAGCGGCGGACGGACAGATATATACCGTTACCGGAGGCGACATTACCTACGGAGACGCACATGCTTCTGGCCATTGAGCAGGGCAACACTAACACCCTTTTTGCCATTCATGATGGTTCGGGATGGGTCGCTCAGTGGCGCGTCGCCACCGAAAGCACGCGGACAGCCGATGAGTACGCGGCCTGGCTTTATCAATTGATGCAGATGCAAGGGTTGGACTTCAAGTTCATTAGCGATTGCATCATTTCGTCCGTCGTGCCGCAATCGCTCTTCAATTTGCGCAAGCTGGCCCAGCGATATTTCGATCGCCAGCCTTTCGTCATCGGTGAGAACACGACGCTTGGTATAGACATTCGGATAGATAAGCCCAAAGAGGCGGGGGCGGACCGGCTGGTCAATGCCATTGGTGGTCATATGAGCTATCCGGGGGCGCTGATTATAATCGATTCCGGCACAGCCACGACGTTCGATGTCGTTGCGGCCGATGGCGGCTATGAAGGCGGCGCTATAGCGCCCGGTATCAATCTGTCACTTCAGGCCCTGCATCTGGCGGCGGCCAAGCTCCCGCGTATCGCCATAGAACGCCCAGCCAGACGGATCGGCAAGGACACAGTAAGCGCTATGCAATCCGGCATCTTCTGGGGGTACATCGGTCTAATTGAATATCTCATCTCTGCCATTCAGTCTGAGTACGGACAAAATATGACCGTTGTCGCGACAGGGGGCGTGGCATCGCTGTTTGAAGGCGCAACGGACAAGATAGACCATTTCGATCATGACCTGACCTTGCGCGGCCTCTTGGAAATCTATAAGCGAACGCTTGCGCAACACGCGCGGTGATTTGGCGTACATATGAAAAAGCACAAGAACGAACTGGTCTTCCTGCCGCTCGGCGGATCTAACGAGATCGGCATGAACCTGAACCTTTACGGGTTTGGGCCGGCGGATAACCGCCAGTGGATCATCGTCGACGTCGGCGTCACCTTCGGCGACCTGACGACACCGGGTATCGAGGTGATCGTGCCCGACCCGGAATTTCTAGTCGGCGAAAATATTCTCGGTATCGTTCTGACCCATGCCCACGAAGACCACATTGGTGCGCTGGGCTGGTTGTGGGATAAGATCAAGGCCCCGGTTTTCGCGACGCCATTCACCGCCTTCCTGGTTCGTGAAAAGCTGCGCGAAGCGGGTGTTCTGGATGACGTCAACCTGACCGAAGTGCCGCTCAACGGCAATGTCAAGCTTGGCCCATTCGACATCGACTATATAACCCTGACCCATTCGATCGCTGAACCCAACGGGCTGGCCATTCGTACTGAGTTGGGCACCATTTTTCACACTGGCGACTGGAAATTCGACGAGGCGCCGATCACCGGCAGCCCGACAGATATCCCCGCTATTCGCAAGTTAGGCGACGAAGGCCTGCTCGCCATGGTCTGCGACTCCACCAATGTGTTCGTCGAAGGTCGCGCGGGGTCTGAGGACGACGTCCGGGTCGAATTGGCCCGCGTCATCAAGGGGCTGAAAAAGCGTGTCGCCGTCGCCTGTTTTGCCTCCAATGTGGCGCGGGTGGATTCGGTCATGCGTGCCGCCATGGAAGCCGGCCGTAGTGTGTGCCTGGTCGGACGATCGATGCATCGTATTACCGCTGCGGCGCGCCATGTCGGCCTCTTGCATGGTATTCCCGACCCCGTAAGCGAAGGCGAAGCTGCCAACCTCAAGGCGAGCGAAGTGCTTTATCTTTGTACCGGTTCACAAGGAGAGCCGCGCGCCGCCTTGTCACGCATCGCCGACGGCAATCATCCGTTGGTGAAGCTCAGGGAAGGCGACGCCTGCATATTTTCGTCGCGCGTCATTCCCGGCAATGAAATCTCAATCCGGTCGCTGCAAAATCGCTTGTCGGACCTGGGGGTGGAAATTCATACCGAACGTGACCACCCGGGCATCCATGTATCAGGTCACCCGTGCCGTGACGAACTCAAGGAAATGTACGCCTTGGCGCGCCCACGCGTGTCTGTACCAACTCACGGTGAGCGCCGTCACCTTCTGAAACACGCCGCATTGGCCGCAGAAGTCGGTATCGATGAGCAAATTACGCCGCGCAACGGCGATATGGTACGTCTGGCCCCCGGCCGAGCTGAAATCATAGACGAGGTACCGTCGGGGCGGCTCTTCGTCGATGGCGGTCACTTGGTTCCGGAAGCGTCCGACGCCCTGCGCGAACGCCGTCATGCCGCGCACAATGGCATGATGTTCGTCGCCTTTGCACTGGATAGCAAGAACCGCCTGGCGTCGATCGTCGAGGTGAGGGGACTGGGTCTCGCCTTTGAGGACGACGACACCATTTCAGATCAGCTGGAACAGATTTGCCAGAGCGTTGAGAAAGCGGTCAAGGCCATTCCGTCTGAAGGTCGCGATGAAGATGAAGCCGTCGAGACTGTGGTCGCTCGCGTTGTCAAAAAGGCAGCCCAGGCAATCTGGGGGCGCCGTCCTATCGTCGAAACAATCATATTGCGCACCTAAGTCGTCCTGATGTCGAGCATGTCATGTCAATATTGACAATCAGGCGCGGAATGACACAGCCTATCCAAAAACCTATCCCTAATCGGATATCTCTTTGATTTAAAAAATAAAAAGCAAATCACCCGCGGAAAATCAATATTGACTTTCTGCGGATGATTTGTTTTTAATCGCTCAATTCAAATGCTAAATATTCTCAATAAGCATTTGATATTTTTTTATATTTAAACCGTTTCGAATCACGATTTGACCAAAACATAGGCTCCCGGCGCATCCATTATCGGTTTCAGCTTCCCCTTTGATGGATCGCGCGCAGGGACCATCGGGCCCGAACGTTCATTAAGCCACCCGGCCCAATGGGGCCACCACGACCCCGGATGTTCTTCAGCACCTTGCAGCCACTCGGCGAAAGTGGCTGGATGCTTGTAGTTGAGCCAGTGCATGTATTTTTTAGCATCGGGGTGATTGACCACACCGGCGATATGGCCTGATCCGGCTAGCATGTAAGTGACGGGTCCACCGAACAATTTCGAGCCCTTATAGACCGAGCCCGGCGGTGCAATATGGTCTTCGCGTCCCGCCTGTTCGTAAATCGGAATGGTAACGTTTTTCAAATCTATATCGACGCCCGCAAGGACCAGGTTATGGTTGCTCAGGGCATTTTCACCATAGAATTTGCGCAAGTAGAACAGATGAAGCGCCTTAGGCATACGCGTCTGATCGGCATTCCAGCACAATAGATCGAACGGTGTCAGATCCTTGCCCATTAGGTAGTTATTGACAAAGAACGACCAGATCAAATCGTTGGCACGCAGGGAGTTAAACGTATCGGCCATAGCCGAGCCCGGCAATACCCCGCCGGCCGCATCCATCTGGCGCTCGAGCTCCTTCAGCCAACTTTCGCTGGTGAATAACAACAGATCGCCGGCTTCGGAAAAATCATGCTGGGCCGTGAAGAAGGTTGCGGCCGATATCGTCTTGTCGCCCTTGGCCGCCATGTGAGCCAGCGTACAGCCCAACAAGGTGCCGCCGATACAATACCCGACCGCATTGACCGACTTGGCGCCCGTCTGCTCGATAACCTTCTGCACCGCCTCGTAAATACCGCCGAACATGTAGTCCTCGAAGGTGGTGTCCTTCATCGATATGTCCGGGTTGACCCATGCGACGAGAAATACGGAAAAACCTTGATCAACCAGCCACTTGATCAACGAGTTCTTAGCCTGCAAGTCCAAAATATAAAACTTGTTGATCCAAGGCGGAAAGATAAGAAGCGGAATGTCACGGACCTGTTCCGTTGTCGGGCTGTATTGCAGCAACTCGAAATAGGCGCCGCGATAAATGACCTTTCCGGGCGTTGTGGCGACATTCTTGCCGACAACGAAGCTGTCATAGTCCGCCTGGCTGATCTTCAGCTTGCCGTCGCCGCGCGCCAGATCTTCGGCAAACTTCTCCATACCCTTGACCAGGCTCTCGCCGTTGGTCTGCTGCAAAGCTGCCAGTGCCGCCGGATTGGACAAAAGGAAATTAGATGGCGACATAGCGTCGGTGAGCAACTTGGTGAAAAACTCGGCGCGGCGCTTGACCATGGGATCGACACCATCCGCCGAACTGATCAACTTATTGATCCAGTTCGACGACAGCAGGTAGGACTGCTTCATCATGTCGAACATGGCATTTTCCTGCCATTTCGGATCCGCGAATCGCTTGTCCGACGGTTTGCCGGTCTCGGCCGGCTCGGTGCCCAGGGTACGCCGGGCCACCTTGCCCCACAATTCCATGTAACCTGTGAGCAGTTCTGCCTGCGCCTCAATCAGCTTGTCAGGTTTCTGGGCCAAAGACCCCATGATTTCGCCCATGGCGGGCCCGACCTGGAACGGATCGGGTGGGGGCGCATTGGTGCCCAGATTGGGCTGGGCGAAAACCGTCTTGGCCAAGGCGCTTTGGGCCGTCATGGCCGCCTTGGCGATATTCACCGACAATTGCTCGAGGTTTTTAACGGCGTCTGTATTGAACCCTGGTGCGTCCGTGCCCGGCAGTTGCACGTCCGGTGCGACTTTAGGCTTTGTTTCGGGAGTTGGAGGCGGAGGTGACTTTGCCGTTGGTTTCACCGCCGTCTTAGCCGCGACCTTCGGGGCGGTCTTCGGGGCCGCCTTGGCGGCCGTTGTAACTCTTGGCTTTGCACCGGGTGCCGGGGTCGGAGCTGACTTTGCCGAAGGTTTCGACGCCGCCTTGGCCGCAGTCTTCGGCGCAACCTTGGCGCCGGTTGTGGATTTTGGCGCCGCGTCGCTCGCCTTTTTTGCCGGTGTCTTTGGGGTTTTCGTCATGACGGGCGTCTCCACTTTTTTCGCGTAACCGGATATATAGGGCCGTGCCGGGCCAATCCACCAACTAAAATTATATTTCTCTTGTCTTGCCCCTACTCATGGACGTAAATTTGCGCCGACTTGGCAAACGTCAGATTTGTGTCGCAAAGGTCTGATGTCATGAGACTCCGCCGTGGAGAGACAATATAAATATGACCATCGCGCAACGCCTTCTTATTCCGGCCGCCACAGTACTTCTGCTGGCCGGTGCGGCGCAGGCCCAAACTCAGCCGTCGACGCCCGCAACCGTACCGTCGCCCTCAGTCAATATAGGCGACATGCCTAAGTGGTCCGAATTTCCGGTACCGCCTGCTCACGTGCCGACACCTGCGGAGATTCGCCGCAATGTTGGCGAAACTGATGCCAAAGGCCGGCAGTTGGGGATGGAAATCCGCGCCCTAGTTTGGGACAACAACAATCCTGAAGCTTTTGCTGCCAACGCGCTCAATCGCCTGGACCAAAATTTTTCTAAGCCGATTGAAGGCGCCCTGTCACCTGCCGAAATAAACGCCCTGGGCGCCGACCTGCGCCGTCGCGCGGCTCCACCGCCGATTGCCAACTAAACTGACGCCGCCGCACGGCGGCGTTCGGTAATTCCTACTGACGGCTGCCATAGCCGTTCAGCCACATGCAAAATGCGGCGCTCATACATAAAAAAGCCGCTTGCCTAACCTTTAAAGCCAGAAGATAGCCAAATGCCAGAAACCTCCGTTTTCACCAACCCCGTCGCTTACGCCGCCAAGGATTTCGACCTGAGCCTCGATATTGTGCGCGTCGCCGAAGAGGCCGCCATTGCCTGTTATGCACAGATCGGGGGCGGGGATGAAAAGGCTGCCGATCAGGCCGCAGTCGATGCCATGCGCACGGCGCTCAACGCCATCGACATGGACGGTCGTATCGTCATCGGTGAAGGTGAACGCGACGAAGCGCCCATGCTCTACATCGGCGAAAAGGTCGGTACCGGCAAAGGGCCGGCCATAGACATCGCGCTCGATCCGCTCGAAGGCACCACCCTGGCCGCCAAGGCCATGGCAAATGCCTTGGCCGTCATTGCGTTTGCCCCGCGTGGCGGGATGCTGCACGCGCCCGATACCTATATGGACAAGCTGGCCATCGGGCCCGGCTATCCCCAAGGCGTTGTCGATCTCGACTGGACGCCGGAAGAAAATGTCCGCGCCCTAGCCAAGGCCAAGGGCGTCGATGTGTCCGAAATCGTTGCCTGCGTGCTTGATCGTCCGCGTCACGACGGCATTATCAAGAGCCTGCGTCAGGCTGGCGCCCGCGTACACCTGATCACCGATGGTGACGTGGCCGGTGTCATCCACACCGCCCAGCCGGAAACCGGCATCGACATATATATGGGGCAGGGTGGAGCGCCCGAAGGCGTTCTGGCATGCGCTGCGCTGAAATGCGTGGGCGGACAGTTCCAAGGACGCCTCGTGTTCCGTAACGCCGATGAAAAGTCCCGCGCCGAACGGCTGGGGCTGACCGACTTCGACCGCAAATACACGCTCGACGATCTGGTGTCGTCCGATGCCGTCTTCATCGCCACCGGCGTCACGCACGGCGCCTTGCTGCGTGGCGTGCAAAAGGAAACCACCGCGCGCGGCGAAGTCTTCGTGACCACGGAAAGCTTGGTCATGATGTCCAAGACGCACACGGTACGCAAACTTTCGATGCGCCGCCCGTTGGTAAAGGCCTAGACCCTTCGGTTCGTTCTGTTCTACGCACTTTTGACCCGAAAAGTGCGCCACACTTTTCGGAAAATACCGTAAAAAATGGATACGCTTTCTCCCGTCCGCGACGTGCCGCCCTACCTTGGTGTAGGCGCCTCCCTGAGCGGACGGGTTTGGCGTGAACGCATCGCCGCCCGCGGGGTATCGGCCGATACATTACGTGACATCACGCATCGCCTAGGACTCATGAACGTCGCCGATGCGGATTTTGTCGATCCGTTGGCCCGTTTCATCGCCGGCCGCGGTGTGACGCCCGACGGCTTGCAGGATTTTCTTTTCCCTACGCTGAAGGCGCTGTTTCCGGAACCGTCAGGCTTCATGGACATGGACAAGGCCGTTTCGGCCATGCTCGACGCTTTGGAACGCAAGGCCAAAATCTGCATCTTTGCCGATTACGATGTTGATGGCGCCACCAGTGCTGCGCAACTGGTCCGTTGGTTCCGCCATATGGGCCATGACCTGACCGTATACGTGCCAGATAGGGTTACCGAAGGATATGGCCCCTCCAACGCAGCTTTCGACAGCCTGAAGCGTCAGGGGGCAGACCTCGTTATCACGGTCGATTGCGGCGCCATGGCCCACAAGGCGCTCGATCACGCCGCCACCATCGGGCTCGATGTTGTTGTTATCGATCACCACCTCATGCGCGAAGAACCGCCCAAGGCCCTGGCCGTCGTCAACCCCAATCGTCCGGGCTGCACCTCCAAACAGGGCAATCTGGCTGCGGCGGGCGTTGTCTTCGTCGTTCTGGCCGCGCTGAATCGCGATGCTGAAAAACGCGGCCTATTCACTGCGCTGCCGAAGCCCGATCTGAGACAGTGGCTGGACCTGTCGGCGCTTGGCGCCATCTGCGACGTCACCGCTCTGACCGGGTTCAATCGCGCCCTGGCCGCGCAGGGCCTGAAAATCATGTCGAAACGTCAGAATGCTGGCATTAAGGCGTTGATGGACGTAGCGGGCGATAAGATTTCGGCCGTCAATTTGATGAGTACCTTCCACTCCGGTTTCGTCATAGGCCCGCGTATCAATGCCGGCGGCCGGGTAGGGCGGTCCGACCTGGGCGTGCGCCTACTGTCTACCGACGACGCGGACGAAGCAACAGCGCTCGCGCAGGAACTTGACGAACTCAATCGCACGCGTCGCGACATCGAAGCCCAGGTGCTGGAAGACGCGGCGCACATAGCCGAAGCCCAAGGGCTATGGCCGACCGAAGACCCAGTCATCATTGTCTCTCGTGAAGACTGGCATCCCGGCGTGATCGGCATTGTCGCCGGGCGTCTGCGTGAACGGTGGCATAAACCGGTCATTATCATAGGCATAGATCCTGTCAGCGGTATGGGCAAAGGGTCGGGCCGTAGCCAGGCCGGCGTCAACCTCGGCGAGGCGGTCGGCGCGGCCTTTGAATCTGGCATTCTTCTGTCGGGCGGCGGCCATGCCATGGCCGCCGGTCTGAGCGTAGAACAAGAACGAATTCCTGAATTGCGCCGGTTTATAAACGACTATGTGACGTCGCATGTGTCGGAGGCCGATCAGGTCGAGGCTCTGGAGGTCGATGCCCTTCTCAGCGTCAGAGCCGCGTCGCGCAGTCTTTACGACAAGCTGGACCTGCTGGCGCCGTATGGTCAGGGCAACCCGGAACCGCTTCTGGCATTTGCCGATGTGCGGGTCGCTTACGCTCAAGTAATGAAGGGGGGGCACGTGCGGTTCGAACTTCAGGATGATTCAGGCGCCAAGCTAAAAGGAATCGTTTGGCGCGCGGAAGGCACGCCGGTCGGCGATGCCCTGCTGCGGCCTGCGGGCCGGATTCATGTGCTAGGTCGCCTGAAGGCTGATGACTATATGGGACGAAATGGCGTCCAGTTGGAAATAGAAGATATCGCCCAAGCCTAACTTATTGGACCGGAAAGCCGAGTGACAGGGGCTGTTTGAGGTTTTCGGCCAAAAGTGGAAGCGACTGTGTAAAAAACCAAAATACCGCTTGCATCGATAAATCAGTACGGTTATCAAGCCCACCTCTTGAACGCGGTCCCTTCGTCTATCGGTTAGGACGTCAGGTTTTCAACCTGAAAAGAGGGGTTCGACTCCCCTAGGGACTGCCATTCAGGACGCGATCTGCCTAATCGGCTGTTCAATATGATTGATTTTTTATCTCATATTGGAAACTATCCACAGAAAATTAGTTGTAGTTAACGCTTAGACGTATAGCCGTGATCACAATTCTACTCGCCTAAAGCGATTTTTTGGCGTATTTTCTCAATCCGTGCGAATATTTTCTCTTTTTATCTCCCAATTTGAGATATCCGTGTTATGATAACGAATGTCACTTGATCTGTTTCATGCGACATGGGTGAGGATAGATGAGTTTGTTTGATTACAATAATAAAAGCGATGCCGACGAGTTAGTAACGATTTCAGGTCATGTAAAATGGTTTGACGCTGCCAAGGGTTACGGCTTTATCGTTCCGCAAGACGCCACGTTGACAAGCATGCGTGATGTCTTGCTTCACATTTCCAGTCTCCGCGATATGGGACGTGACAGCGCGCATGAAGGTGCGAAGATCACGTGTAAGATCGCTAAACGCGCCAAGGGGTGGCAAGTCATCGAAATTGACGACCTTGAAGTTGTCGCCGATGCCGGTGCACCTCGCGCCGAGAGTCATGCGACGCCGCGGGCTTCGCGCTCCGTTGCAGAAAATGTCCGCGTTGGCGAACTGGAAACGGCGACCATAAAATGGTTCAATCGCACGAAGGGCTATGGCTTCGTGGTCCGTGGCGATGACCCGACCGATATATTCATTCATATCGAAACTCTGCGTCGTTACGGTCTCGAAGATGTTCAGCAGGGCGATACCATTATGGTACGTTTCGGCGAAGGCCCAAAAGGTCTGGTCGTAACCGAAGTTCAGCCAAAAGCACTGGTTTAACGACTCGTCCTCATTAAATTTTTTAAAGCAGGCAGCCTCGTGCTGCCTGTTTTTTTGCCTTGAAAACGCCACCGCCCAGGGTCATGGTCCATGTGTGTGAGATGAGGGCTTCATGACAGTCATATATGTAAAAACGGCGCTGATCGCCGCCGTTGCGGCGACACTTATATCTTTCGGTGCATCGTCGCCGGGCATAGCGCAGGGTTCAGGTCAAAATTCGGGCCAAAACTCGAGCAAGGCGATCCCGGCTCAATGCCTGAGCATGGACATCTCACCCTATTCGCCACCGGAATTACTGTCGATTCGCCATGGCAAGGCTGAAACCCGTTTTCAGGTAGAAATCGCCAACACCGACGAAACGCGTGAGCAGGGATTGATGTGTCGTCCTGAGCTGGCTGCGGATCGCGGTATGCTGTTTGAGTTCAAGGATCTGAGGGAGCGGAATTTCTGGATGCAGAACACGATTGTCGGACTCGACATCGTCTACATCGCTCAGAATGGTTCCATCGTATCGATTCAAAAGAACGCTAAGCCGTTCGACCGCACACCCTTGCCATCGCATGGCGCAGCCAGCGGCGTTCTGGAAATCCAAGCGGGACTGAGCGACAAGCTTGGCCTGAAGCCCGGCGATAAGGTTATCCACCCCTTTTTCCATAAGCCTTGAGCTGAAAACGAGAAAAGTCAGTCAGTTGGTGATTTTTCCGTACACGGGGGCTTGCAGAGGCCAATCTAAAATGGCAATAAGCGCGCCTCTCAGTCTGTGGCTTAGGTCGCAGCGCCGGGTCTCGGGGTGTAGCGCAGCCTGGTAGCGCAGCTGTTTTGGGTGCAGCAGGTCGGAGGTTCGAATCCTCTCGCCCCGACCAAACAAGGCCACGGTAGAGATTTAAAAGTCGGGGCGTAGCGCAGCCTGGTAGCGCGCCTGCTTCGGGAGCAGGAGGCCGGAGGTTCGAATCCTCTCGCCCCGACCATTTAAAAAGCCCGAGGCCTTAGGTCTCGGGCTTTTTAAATGTCTGGCGACACATTGCGGCTATCTCCAAAGTGTCGTGCGCCTCCAGAGATGGCGTCTTTCCTCTTTACCCGGCTGGGCCTTTGGTAGTAACAGACGATGAAGCATGGACCGACGAATCCATGCGGCTCAAGGAGACGACGATGTTTGCGCGTATTTTCAAACCCGCCAAGACCGCCATGCAATCCGGCCGCGGCAAGACTCATGACTGGATCCTCGAGTTTGAACCGAAATCGGCCCGCACGCCTGATCCGTTGATGGGCTGGACGTCGTCCTCCGATACCGATGCCCAGGTTCGCCTGACTTTCGAAACGAAAGAGCAGGCCATGGCATTTGCTGAACATCACGGGATTCCCTTCCGTCTCTTGGAACCAGAAGCGCCGCCGAAAATCATCAAGGCCTATGCTGATAATTTTGCGTTCGGCCGTCGGCAGTCCTGGACACACTAATCTCGCGCTTCAAGGCTCCGTAGCTCAACTGGATAGAGCATCCGCCTTCTAAGCGGACGGTTACAGGTTCGAGCCCTGTCGGAGTCGCCACTTATTGCCTGCGCGAGTTAAATCTGCGCAGGCCCCGTCACCACAGGCGTAGTCAGTGTTTCCAAACCCCATTCAGACCACGATCCATCGTATAGCTGCTCCGCCGTGTGACCGACCTCAGTGAGAGCCATGCTTATAATGGCCGCTGTGACGCCTGATCCGCAAGATGTGATAACGGTACAAGACTCATCCACATCCAAGCCATTAAAAATCGCTTTCAATTCGTCACGCGGCTTCAGTGCGCCATCGCGGATCAAATTCCCAAATGGCAAGCTAAGACTGCCCGGCATATGGCCGGATCTCAATCCTGCTCGTGGTTCAGGGGCAACGCCCTCAAACCGCGTCTGGGATCGGGCGTCGAGCACACAATAGCCGGCGGCTCCCAACGTCTTTTGCAGGGTTTCGCGATCGATGATCCTTTCTGGTCGGAAGGTGGGCCGGTAAGTCGCAGGAACCGGTGTGTCGACCTCGGCCGTTACCGGTAGTCCCGCGGCGCGCCACGCCGGCAATCCGCCGCACAAAACCTGCACCTTGTCATGCCCCATGAGCTTGAACGTCCACCACACACGGGCGGCAGAAAATAACCCCTGCCGGTCGTAAATGACGACATGGTCTGTCTCGCATATTCCCATCAACCCGACCGCATTAGCGAACTGGTCGGGTGAGGGCGCCATATGGGGGAGGTCAGTCGAATGATCGCTGATGGCTTCGATGTCAAAAAACTGCGCTCCCGGGATATGATCTTGGCGGTACAAATCGAACATGTCGGTGCCATCAAGCGCCCAACTGCCATCCAGCACCTTTACGGCCCGAGCCTCAATACGCTTTTGCAAATCGACGGGGGTAATCTGAGTTGTCATATTAATCGGCCTCCTGGCCACGGTTGCGATAAGCCTCCAATGCGCGGTCGCGGGCGAACGCATGATCGACGATCGGTTGCGGATAAGCCTTTGCGTCGCTGCCAAACAGATCCCTTGTTTCCGTTTTGGCCTTTGGAGAGGCATCTTGGTAGCCGGCAATATAACGCGCGCGATACCGCGCCCGGGGATCAAATTTTTCCGCCTGGCTGATAGGGTTGAACACACGAAAATAGGGTGCTGCGTCGGCACCGCAGCCGGCAACCCATTGCCAGCTTGCCGTATTATTCGCCGGATCTGCATCGACGAGGCAATCCCAAAACCATTTTTCGCCTCGCCGCCAATCGATTAGGAGATGTTTGACGAGGAAGGAGGCAACAACCATGCGCACTCGGTTGTGCATATATCCAGTCTGCCAGAGCTCTCGCATCCCGGCATCGACCAGTTCGTAACCGGTCTCGCCCCGGCACCAGGCCCGGAACCCTTTTTCATCTGTACGCCACTCGAAGTCATCAAAATCGCGACGAAAATTGACCTCATGAAGCCTGGGTTGTTGTGCCAAAAGCCCGTAGCAAAATTCGCGCCACGCCAGTTCCGATCGAAACTTGGCCGCTGATACGGCGAGAATGGGCTTCGATCGCACCGCCACAGCAATATCGTGCAGAACGCGTTGCGGGCTGATTTCACCAAAACGCAGATGCGCAGACAAATGGGACGTCAGATCGAGGTCAGGCCTGTCGCGACCGTCGGCATAGTCTACCAAGCCATGGGTTATGAAATGCCGCAATGCCGCACGCGCACCGTCTTCTCCGGGGGTGAAGCGACCGAATCCCTTCGACCAGTCTTTTCCAGATGGCGTCAACGACGGTGTCAGCCTCAAGTCGGAGAGTGTCAGCGAGCTCGGCCAAATTTCGGGGGACGGCCAGGCATGGTTCGAGCTCAAGGCGAGGGCGTCAATATCTAAGGCGCCAGATACCTCCAGCGCCTTGTAGAAGGGCGTGAAGACCCGAAACGGCGTCCCCGACTTGGTAATCAAGGCATTCGGCTCAGTCAGCAGCGTCGCGTTCACGCGGTTCAGATCGACACCGAGTTGCGCCAAAGCATGCGCAGTCTGCCGGTCAGATTCCTCATTTTCAGTATCAAAGGTTTTAGAACATATAACTGTTTTTACAGAACATTCCTTAACCAATGATCCTAACACCACAGAGGCGTGTCCACGTTCAATAATCAATCTTGATCCGCGCGCAACCAAATTTTCATGTAAAACCTTAAGAGAATGATGCAACCACCATCTTGATGCCGCGCCCAGCGGACGTGTGGCAAGGCTTTCATCCCATATGAAGATTGGTAAAATCGGCGCTCCAATCCTCAGCGCTTCAGCAACGCCGGGGTGGTCGTCGAGGCGCAAATCGGTACGAAACCATAAAATGACGGGCGGCGCAGAGGTGGTTTTTTCGGTCATGCACTTAAAAGTAAGCTTGCTTGAGTCAGGCGTCTTGGGCACAAAGGCTAGCATGAACGCCGCAATGCCAACACCCTTAAGCTGCTGTATTATCGCCAAGAATGAAGGTGACCGGATTGGCGACTGCATCCGGGCGGTTCAAGGGCTGGTCAGCGAAGTCGTTGTCGTCGATAGCGGCTCAACAGACGATACGATCGCCGTGGCCGAGGGATTGGGCGCTCGCGTCGTCCATCATGACTGGCCAGGCTATGGGCCACAAAAGCGATACAGCGAAGACTGCGCCGCCAATGACTGGATACTCAACCTCGATGCCGATGAAATCGTTACACCGGAGTTGTTTTCTGAAATCAAGGCATTAATGGCGTCAGGGCCGTCGCTCAGCGCCTATCGTTTCAAAATCAAGAATGTTTATCCGGGTCAGCAGAAGCCACGTCTGTGGGCCGACTATCACAATTATGTCCGGCTCTACGACCGCCGCGTCGTCCGCTTCCGCGAAAGCCAGGTGCACGATACCGTCGATACCAGATCCGAATCGGTCGGCCAGCTCAAAGGTGCCGTGATGCATTATTCCGCGCGATCCTATGCTCACATACGCGCCAAGCTCGATTCGTACACCAACCTACAAGCCAAGGTGCTGAAAAAATCAGCCTGGAAAATATGGCTGCGCCTGCCATTCGAATATCCCTTCGTTTTCATCCGCTATTTCTTTTTCCGTTGTCACTTTACCGGCGGTTGGGACGGCTTGTACAGCAGTCACCTGGCGGCTGAGGCGCGTACCAAACGGCTTCTCAAAATCCTGGCGGCGCAGAAAAACGCCGATCTAACGACACGCTGACCCATGGCAGATCGCACCCCCACATTCATGCAAAAGGTCGGCTGGCGTATCGAAGCCATATTTTACGATCTGTTTGTCGCCATCACCCGCGCCTTGCCTGTCGATACGGCCTCCGACCTGGGAGGCTGGCTCTTCCGGCATATAGGGCCGTTGACCTCCACGCAGAAAACCGTGTTGAGAAATTTCGAACTGGCCTTCCCCAATATGCCGACCGCGGAACGCGACGCTCTAATCCGACAGCAATGGGAAAACACCGGTCGCACCACCGCCGAATTTCCGATCATGGACCGAATTGTTTTCGATCCTGCCCGTGTCGAGATAGAGAACTTCGAGCGCCTGGAAACGATCGCGCAGAGCGGCAAACCCGTAATCTTCATCTCCGGCCATCTGTCGAACTGGGAAGTGATGAATGCCGCCATACTTCAGGCCAAGGTGCCGTACATGATCACCTATCGCGCCGCGAACAATCCATATGTCGACGCCCGAATTAAATCCGGCCGGGCGGCCTACGGCGTGAATATGTTTGCGCCAAAGGGCGGTGACGGCGCCAAGGAGTTGTTGATCGCCCTGCAAAAGGGTGAGTCGGTCGGACTGATGAATGATCAGAAGTTCAACCGCGGCGTTCCTACACCGTTCTTCGGCCATATAGCTGAAACCGCCCCCGGACCGACCAAACTGGCGCAAAGATTTGGAACGGTCCTTCAGCCTCTGACCATTCGTCGGCTGCACAAGGCGCGCTTTCGCGTCACCGTGCACGACGCTATTCCGGTAGATGATACCGGGCATAAAGGTCAGGACGTCGATTCCACCGTGTGCAAAGTTACCGCTTTCATAGAACATGCGGTGCGTGACAACCCGGCCGAATGGTTTTGGGTGCACAAGCGTTGGCCCACCTCACTTTACAAATCCGCGCCGCAATGACCTGTTATTAAAAGTGAAGCTTCACGCACTTTCCAACCGTCTCCCACCCCCGTAAGCTCGTACTGGAATGTGGAAGCAGATTTTACAAAAGCGTAGGTTGAGCCTGCTGATAGGCGCTGTCGCAGGGGCGTTTCTGGCCGTTGCCTTTCTTTACCTGCAAAACGACATACACCGTAATTATCTCGATCCGAAAATTCCGTTCCAAATTTATAATCCGCCGCCTGCGCCCAACTATGATCGGTCCGATAGCTGGTTCCTAAATCCGGCCCTGGCAAAGTTCTATGCCGACCCCCGCAAGGTAGATGTCTTTTTTGTCCATGGTACAAGCTACAATGGCGGCAAGGACTGGCTGGGTTCCACATCCAGCAACACTATCCAACAGGAAGTGCAGCGTGTGCAACTGCCCAATTATGCGGGTCCCTTCGCCATCATGGGAAATATCTATGCGCCCAAATACCGCCAGGCTAGCCTCTACACCCAGTTGACCTTGCGCGACGACGCCCGCGAAGCGCGGCAATTCGCCTATCATGACGTTCTGGCCGCTTTCACCCATTTCCTGAAAACGCGCCGAGGCGGTCATGGGTTTATGATTGTCGGCGTAGAGCAGGGCGGACTACTGGCTGAACGGCTGTTGCGTGACGTCGTCGTTCCCAACCCGGACCTGCGCGGGCAACTGGTCGCCGCCTACTTGCTTGAAACCCTGGCGCCGGAAAGTCAGTTTGGTAATCCCAGCCCGTGGGTGCCCGCTTGCATGTCAAGGCAACAGACGGGGTGCGTGGTCAGCTATCTGAGCATAAATTCCGGCCGGCCGGATATCGCTCTTCAGGTCCTGCAAAAAGCGGTCTACTGGCAAGGGGATGGTCTGGAAGGACTCGGCTCGCAAAAGGGTGTGTGCGTCAATCCATTGATAGGCGCGGCGACAAATGAAGAAGTCGACGCCCGGCGTTCGCTCGGCGCCACCAATGCCACTGACCTGGAATGGGGCACTGAACCCGCACGGATCGCCCGCAAGGTATCAGCGCATTGCCTGGGCGGTCTGCTGTTCGTGGACAAGCCAAAGTCGCCCTCGTTTGACGATGGCGGAACCTGGGAAGAGAAGCGGAAAGTCAATCCATACAATTTGTTCTATGGCGATCTTCAAGCGGATATGCAAGCGCGTTGGCTGTCCTTTCAGGCCCTGCCCAAGCCCTCGGTACAGGCTAAGCCTTAATCCTGTTTATCCGCCATATCCGGGCGCCAGTCGAACAATTGCTTGAGCACCTCTATCGCTTTTTGCCTTGGCTCCGGCAGGACGTTACCGTGTTCCAGAATATAGACAGCGTCGCGGGCAGCCGTGGCAATCAGCCGACTATGGGCGACAGGGTCAACAAATCGATAATCCGGAAAGCCGGATTGGCGCGCGCCTAAAATGTCACCTTCGCCGCGCAACTTCCAATCCATTTCGGCGATCTTAAAACCGTCTTCGGTGTCCCTCAGCAATTCCAGACGCGCCTTGGCATTGTTGGATAAGGGCGTATCGTACAGCAGGATGCAGGCGCTCTTATCGCGTCCCCGCCCAACGCGACCGCGCAACTGATGCAGTTGCGCCAGACCAAAACGCTCAGCCTGTTCGATGATAATAATGGACGCCGTGGGCACATCAATGCCCACTTCCACCACCGTGGTGGCGCAGAGTATCTTCACCTCGCCGGCTGCAAACCGGCTGATGACCGCGTCCTTTTCTTCGGACGGCATGCGTCCGTGAACCAGACCGATTTCAATCCCCAGGGCTTCCTGAAGCTCGCTGTGGCGAAGTTCAACGGCAATCAAGTCCGATTCCGCCGTGTCTTCGACCAATGGACAGATCCAGTAGGCCTGAGAGCCTTCCGCCACGGCGCTTCGCAGGCGCGCGATCACGTCGGCCAAACGCTGACGCGGCAATACCGCCGTGTGAATAGGCTGACGTCCTGCAGGCTTTTCATCCAGTATACTGAGATCCGCCTCACCATATTGCGTCAGCGCCAGGGTCCTGGGGATGGGCGTAGCAGACATCGACAGGTAATGGACCGCATCGCCTTTCGAAAACAGCTTCTGGCGTTGGCCGACGCCAAACCGGTGCTGTTCGTCGATGACGGCGAGTTGCAAGGCCTTGAAATCGACCCCATCTTGAAAGACGGCATGGGTCCCGAAGATGATCGTGACCTCACCATTGGCGACGGCGGTGCGTTTTTCCTCACGCGCCTTGCCCTTGTCACGTCCTGTCATAAGTATCGACCGAATGCCGACTGCCTGAAGAATCGTCAGGCTTTTCTCATAGTGCTGACGCGCCAGAATTTCGGTCGGGGCCATCATGACACTTTGGAACCCGCCTTCAGCCAAGTCTATCATGGCCGCCAGCGCGACAAGTGTTTTGCCCGCACCGACATCCCCCTGGATCAGACGGTTCATGCGGTGACCAGAGGCCAGGTCGGCCCGGATATCGGCAATGGCGCGGTCTTGCGCCCCGGTAAGCGCGAAGGGTAGGCTTTTCAGCGCCAGGTCCCACCAGGCTCGACATACGACCACGCGCGCCGGCGTCGCCTGACGGTGTTGCTTGCGGGCTTTGAGCGCCAATTGGTGCGCCAGGGCTTCGTCATAGGCCAGGCGTAGGCGGTGCAGCGCATCTGCTGATTGATCGAGGTCGCTTTCGGGATTGTGGCTACTCCTGAGCGCGTCATTGAATGACGGCCAGCCGTGCTTTTCCAACATACTTTCATCATGCCATTCCGGCAGAACGGGCAGGGCGGCCAACGCCGTCTGGACGAATTTCCGGATCATTCGAGACGACAAATCTAACGTCGCGGGATACACCGGTTCGCAGGACGGGATATCTTCCGCGCGTGCCTCATCGACAATATAGTCCGGATGGGACATCTGAAGGTATTGACCGAATTTTTCCACCTTGCCGCTTATCAATCGCCGGGCGCCGACCGGATGCTGCTGTTCAAACCCGCGTATGCGATGAAAATAGGTCAGTTGTAGCCGCCCCGTATCGTCGAACACATCGACGCGCTGCGGTCCTTTGGGCGGGGAAGGCGGGTATCCACCGATAGTGACGGCGATCGTCTGGACCTCGCCGACACGCGCCTGGCTCACACTTACCAATGGTCTTTTTATCAGTCCCGATGGCAGGAAGAAGACAAGGTCGCGAACGTGGCTCCCGACATGCGCACTCAATGTCGGCGCAAGCTTCGGCCCGACGCCCTTGAGGCTGGTCACCGGCGCGTAATAGGGAAACAAAATTTCTGGTCGCATGGGGGCTTATCAAGCACCAAAAATGCTTTATGAGAAGGCCCTGAATACGCTTTGGAGACTAAACCTGTGCCCAATATCGAAACCGATCAAGAGCGGCATGAGGCGCGCCTGAGAAAGCTGTCTTTTCGGGCGTGGCGCCGTGGCTTCAAGGAAGCAGATATCATCCTAGGCAATTTTGCCGACGATATGATGACACAAATGAGCGCCGAAGAGTTGGATATCTTCGAAGCGCTTCTGGAAGTCCCCGATCAGGATCTGTACGGCTGGATCATCCAACGCGAGCCGACTCCGGTGGAGTGGCAGTCAGAAATAATGAATAAACTCAATCAGTACTATAAGATAGCTTACACGAAGATATAGATGTTCGACCTGAACGATATTACGCGCCCCGACCGCGCCCTCACGCTGAGCGGCGCCCCTGAAGGCTATGAAAGCCTGATAGCGGCCGATCTGGCGAAAAGTGAAGGCGTCAGTGTATTCGTGGCGCGCGATTTCGCACGGATGAATGCGGTTGCCGAAGCCTTGAAGTTCTTCGCGCCGGGCCTGGATATACTGAATTTCCCAGCCTGGGATTGTCTGCCTTACGACCGCATGAGCCCGACGCCAGGTATAGTGGCGCAACGCATGTACGCCTTATCGCGTCTGGCTGGCCTCAAATCTCGGCGTCCGCCGGCGCCGGCCCTGCTTTTGACCACGGCTGCGGCAATGATGCAGAAGGTCCCGCCGCTCAACGTCATCGCCGAAGGCCGCCTGACGCTGAAACCCGGCCAGACCATGGATATCGCCGACCTGGAGGCCTATTTCCTCAACCACGGTTACAGCCGGGTCTCGACTGTGTCGGAAAAGGGCGAATTCGCCGTGCGCGGCGGCCTGCTGGACGTCTTTTCTCCCAGCCACGAAGAACCTGTCCGCCTCGATTTCTTTGGTGACAGCCTGGAATCGATCCGCAGTTTCGATACGGAAACGCAACGCTCCCTGAAGCAGATCAGCAGTCTCGATTTTACCGCCGTGTCGGAAATCCGCATGGATGAAACGAGCATCAAGCGCTTTCGCCAGCATTACCTGGAAACCTTCGGTACCGCGGGTGAAGATCCGATATATGCCGCCCTGTCCTCAGGTATCCGCCGTCAGGGCGTCGAACACCTGCTGCCGCTGTTCTACGATGGGCTGGACACCGTGTTCGACTATCTGGCGCCGCAGTCGCTGGTGATGCTGGACGCGCTGGCCGATAACGCCTTTGCCGAACGTGCGGAGACTGTCCGCGATGCCTACAGCCTCCGGGCCGACGCCGCGAAGGAGAAGGACGGTTCCGCTTATAAGGCCCTGCCGCCTGAGAAACTGTATCTCGACGACCGGCACTGGAAGGCCGCACTGTCCGGCCAGCGCGTGCGCCGCTTTGAACCGTTCCAGCGCGAAGGCGCTGATGTGATCGATCTCGGTGGACGGCTCGGCCGGAACTTCTCCGAAGCCCGTCTGCTCGATTCCACCAACCTGTTCACCGCAGTAACCGATCACGCCAAGGCCCTTTCCAAACAAGGCAAGCGTGTGCTGTTCGCATCCTGGACAGACGGTTCATCCGACCGTCTCGGGGTCATGCTGGCCGACCACGGCCTGACCGGCATGCGGTTGGCCGCGAACTGGGCGGACGCGCAAAGCTTCGGCATCGCGGGCACGAAGGTCAAGCCTATCCAGCGCGTGGTGTTGCCACTCGATCACGGCTTCGAAACCGAAAGCCTGGCAGTGATTTCCGAAACGGACATCTTAGGCGACAGGTTAGCCCGCCCACGTAAACGTCGACGCGCACAGAATTTTTTGGCCGAAGCCTCCGCCTTATCGCCTGGCGACCTCGTCGTGCATATCGAACACGGCATCGGCCGTTACGATGGTCTTAAAACGCTCGACGTCAATGGCGCGCCACATGACTGCCTTGACCTGCAATATGCCAATGACGCCAAGCTGTACCTGCCGGTCGAAAACATCGATCTGCTGACGCGCTACGGAGCCGATAGCGACAGTGCACAGCTGGACCGCCTGGGCTCCGCCGCCTGGCAGAGCCGTAAGGCGCGGGCTAAGGAGAAGCTGCGCGAAATGGCGGACGGCCTCATTCAATTGGCCGCTGCCCGTGCGCTCAAGCAGGGCCAGACCATCGATCCACCCGCGGGCCTGTACGACGAATTCTGTGCCCAGTTCCCGTACGAAGAAACCGACGACCAGCTCAACGCCATTGCCGATGTTCTGGAAGACCTGGGCAAAGGGCAGCCGATGGATCGCCTGATCTGCGGCGATGTCGGCTTCGGCAAGACGGAAGTGGCCCTGCGCGCCGCCTTTGTCGTGGCGATGTCCGGTCAGCAGGTCGCCATCGTTTGCCCGACGACCCTGCTTGCGCGTCAGCATTTCAAAACCTTCAGCCAGCGTTTTCAGGGCTGGCCGATTCGGGTCCGGCAATTGTCGCGCCTTGTCACCAAAAAGGATGCCGACGACACCCGTGCAGGCTTGAAAAACGGCGAAATCGAAGTGGTCATCGGCACGCACGCCCTTCTGTCTGAACAGGTCAGTTTCAAGGACCTAGGACTTGTGATCGTCGACGAGGAACAGCATTTCGGCGTCAAGCACAAAGAAAAGCTGAAGACCTTCCGCGCCGACGTCCACATGCTGGCTCTTTCGGCCACACCGATTCCGCGTACGCTCCAGATGGCCCTGTCCGGCATTCGCGACATGTCGATCATTGCCACGCCGCCGGTCGACCGCATTGCTGTCCGAACCTACGTGCTGCCCTATGACCCCGTAGCCTTGCGCGAAGCCTTGCTGCGCGAAAAATATCGTGGTGGCCAAGTCTACTACGTCGTGCCACGTCTGAGCGATCTACCCGACGTGGCGGATTTCCTGCGCACCCAGGTACCGGAAGTGAAGTTCGTCACCGGTCATGGTCAGCTGTCACCGACCGCGCTGGAAGACGTCATGAATGCGTTCTATGACGGACAGTATGATGTCCTGTTGTCGACGACGATCGTCGAATCCGGTCTAGACGTGCCGACCGCCAACACCTTGATCGTCCATCGCGCCGATATGTTCGGCTTGGCACAACTCTATCAGATACGCGGACGTGTTGGCCGCTCCAAGACCCGCGCTTACGCTTATCTGACGACACCGCAGCACAAAACCTTAAGCGTCGCATCAGAAAAGCGCCTTAAGGTTCTGCAATCCCTTGATAATCTGGGAGCAGGCTTCCAACTGGCCAGCCACGACCTCGATATTCGCGGCGGCGGCAATCTGCTCGGCCACGAACAGTCTGGCCATATCCGCGAAATTGGTGTCGAGCTCTATCAGCAGATGCTGGAAGACGCGGTCGCTGAGCTTCAGCAGAAGAATGCCCAGAATATGTCCGATCAGAGAAGCTGGTCACCGCAGATAAATGCCGGGGCCGCTGTCATGATACCGGAAAGCTATATTCCGGACCTCAACATCCGTCTGTCGCTCTATCGCCGAGTGTCAGAAGCCGAAAAACTGGCCGATCGCGAAGCCTTGGCGTCGGAACTGATTGATCGGTTCGGCCCCATTCCCGAAGAAGCGGAACAACTGCTCAAGGTCGTCGGTATCAAGGGACTGTGCCGCGAAGCCAACGTCGCTAAGCTGGACGTCGGTCCCAAGGGCGCGGTTGTCACCTTCCGCAACGACAGCTTCGCCAATCCATTGGGCCTGGTCAGGTTCACGCAGTCACGGCCTGACTGGCGCCTGCGCCCCGATCAGAAGCTGGTTGTAACCGGCGAATGGTCAGAAGCCTCGCAGCGCCTGACGGCAGCCGAAAAGATCGTCAAGGAACTGGCACGTCTGGCGGTGGAAAACGCCTAAGAAAAACGCTTAGACCGCTTCGCGATCCGGATTACCGACCGCAGCCGCCGCCCGCGTCAACGCGGCTGCGGCGGGTTCGCCATCCTGAATTTGCGCGGCGCCGACGATGAATTCGACGACATAGGGCGGTTTTCCCTGCCCGGAATCGAAGGCCGTACAACTGACCACGGCCGATATACGTTCGCCGACGCTGCGGGCGGCATCCAGCGACGTCGCGGGCAGGGCCAGCGCAAATACGTCATTGGACAGGCGCCCGCCCGAGTCTTCGGCGCGGACGAGACGGGCGACCATGGAACCGATCTGCGGCACCGCCTTGTCCAGCATCTTTCGCGCACGGGCGCGCGCCACATCCGGTGTTTCGGCGATTTTCAGGACGCAGATGCTCAGGGTACGATGACGCTCAGTCGCCGCCTTCGACAGCCTGGCCAGGTGCGCGGCGAACAGATCGCGGCCGAACAAGCCGGTACCCTTATCCATTTCGGCATGGTGCCGCATGTTTTCGAGCGTCTTGCGAATGGTCAATTGCCTGCGATGCGTCCGGGCCAGCCGCACCAGTCGGTCGGCGATTTCGCCCACCTTGGCATTCGGATTGGCTATATCGTTGACGCCGCGCATGAAGGCGTTGCCCAAATCGACTTCTACCAGTTTGTTGAGACGCAGCAGGACGGGCGTATGATAGAGCCGCGTGTTGCGACGCATGCCTGCGGCAATCGATAGAGACTCAGACGGTTGCGCACCGCCCCACAGCAACACGGCATCAAATGTCTTGTCATGCAGATAGTCGAACGCACTGTACGAAGACAGCGCAGCCGTAACATCGACGCCTTTTTCACGCAGGGAATGGGTGATGGCCAGATATTCCGGATCGGGTTGACCAATCGATAGAATGGCCAGAGGGTCCTGATTTTCCAGAACGATATCCAGATCTTGTAGATCGGCCTTGAACGTCTCGCGACGTGTATCATATTCTTCTTCGGCAATGCAGGCGCGCACCAGGTGCTCAACGCTGACCACGACCTGTTGCGCGTGTGCCTGGCGCGTAAACACCATGTCCCAGCCGTCGGGCACCCGGTAGTCGTCGTCTTGACGCATCAATATAACCGGAATGCGGCGCGGAGAACACGCGGCCCGCAACTGAGGTTCGATGTCTTTCCAATCGTGCTGCCCGGTCTCATCGACCAAAACGGCCTCTATCGGCAAATCAGCCAGAGCGGCATAGGCAGCCTCAGACTCACGCGCGATCAGCGTGCGCATCCCAAGACAATCCAACTCGTCCCCCAGGGTATGCAGCCAGCTTTCATCACGACTCAGCAACAGTAAACGCGCCTGAAGGGTCAAGATGTCAGCTCCTCTTGGGCGGATACAGGGTAGGCAACAGTCGTCATAAGCATGTACTTTGTGGGCAGGCGATTCATAAAGAGCAACAGTAAAGATTGTTGTAACATATCAGGCTACCACGCCATCAGCCAGTCGCACGGGCAACGGTAAATATCCACATTTCATCCTTCGCCTCAGATGCCACCAGGACAAAATTGTTTTGATTGCAAAAGTGCGGCACATCAATCTGCGCCATCGGGTCATTGGCATATAAAATGACACCTTGTCCGGCCGGCGCCGCCTCCATGTGCCGGCGCAGTATCAAGGTCGGCACCGGACACCGATGACCGCGCGCATCGACCACGGTAAATCCGTCCGGCGGCGTCAGATCGGTGGTGCTTAGGATAGGTTTCATACGCGAATCTTGCCATAAGCAGGTCGAACTTGGGAGTCGGAAATGACAACCGCCTGGAAAGCCTGTCTGGCCGCCATCGCGATCTTAGCTGCCTGTCCGGCGCAGGCGCAAAGCGACATCTCGGGCCATGTCGATCTGTACGCCCGTGTACGGGTAGCCGGCTTTGCCTTGCCTGTGGATATCCGGCAATCCGGCGCCCGCACGCGCGTGGATGTCAATACCGGCGGCATCGTTCAAACCTATATTGCCGACCGCGAAAAGGGCGTCTTGATCAGTCTCCTGACGGCGGGACAGACGCGCACGGCTCTAGTGTTTCCGCTTGACCGCGCCGATGGCATTATTCCGCTGCCGCTTGAATTACCTGTGGTTACACGGCAGGCCGCGGTTAAGATCGTTGGCGCCTCCCTGGTGAATGGCAAGCCGTGCCGATTGATGGAATTTTCCGGATATCTCAACCAATCGGGCCTGCTGTGCGCCACGGGCGACAACATCATATTGCAGATGACAAAGCAGGGTCACAAAGACCCTTTGTTTCAGGTCATGGACCTGACAATTGGCGCGCAGGATTCGTCATGGTTCCGACCGCCCGCAGGCTATACGGTGACGGCCGTTCCGGCCATAGGCGGGGCATCGGCGTCAAACGATAGCCCATCATATGCCACCCCGACGGCACCGCCTGCCGCGCCAAAGCCCAGGACCACTCCGACCAAACCTTAGCCTTCCAAACCTTAGCCAAACTTATTATGAAATTTGAGCACGAGGAAGTCGACAAGGCTGCGTACGCGCCGTGTTGTATTCCGGCCTTGCGGCAAGATAAGACTGACATCGGTCAGCCCCCAGTCGTAGTCGCCTAACACGATATCAACCTCACCGGATTGTATCGCCGACCCCGCGATATAGACCGGCATCACCATGACACCGACACCGGCCTTTACCGCCGCCATGAGCATATTGGGGCTGTTCGAGCGCATATGCGGGCGTACCTTCAGTGAATGGGTCTCTCCCCGATAGGTATAGCGCCATAGATCCTGTGTATGGACGCCGTTGTAATGCAGGACTACGTGGTCATCCAAATCTTGCGGGCAGGAAATTGGAGGGTGCGACGCCAGATAGGCCGGACTGGCAACAACAACGCGGCCCGACTGACACAGACGTCGCGCGGTCAGACTGGAATCGTCCATGGCCCCGACCCGAACGGCCAGATCAAAGCCGTCACCGATCAAGTCGACTTTTTCGTCGCTGAAATCAATATCCAATTCTATGCGCGGGTAGTGCGTGACGAATTCCGCCAGAACAGGCGCCAGGTAATCGCGACCGAACGATACGGGCCCCGTAAAGCGGATCGGCCCGGCCAGGTCGGTCGTGGCTTCTATCAGGCTTTCGGCTGCGCATTCCAATTGCGTCATCGCCTGACGCGCCTGCTCATAATAGATCGTTCCCGCTTCGGTTAAATGCGTGCCGCGTGCGGTTCGCTGCAAAAGCTTGGCAGACAGCATGGCTTCCAACCGCGCCACCCGACGCGAAATTATGGATTTGGAAGATTCCAGCCGCTGCGCCGTTCGGGCGAAGCTGCCGGTCTCGGCCACCAGGAAGAATGCCTGCAAATCATCGAAGTCCAGCCTTTGCTGTTCCATATTATGCAACACCGTGATGCGAGAACTGCGTCTTCTGGAAACGAGCCTAATCCACTATATGGCGGCCTACAAGGGTTAATCCGGCGCGCGCTAAATGTTCATTCAATCTCAACCTCAGCAGTACCGCGCGGCCCGCGTGGCGCGGATCGTACGCGCCATACCGGCCAATGCCGGGGCCGGCGTGACTCTGAATCGCGTGATCGGCAGCGACGGGTTGCCCATGCTTGACCCCTTCCTGACATTCGATGAATTACGTGCCGAACGCCCGGTCGCCGCCATGCCCGGCTTTCCCGACCAGGCACACCGCGGTTTTGAAACCATAACCTACATGGTTCGCGGCCGGCTGCATTACAGCGACAACAAGGGCAATAGCGCCCTTATAAATGCCGGTGAGCTTCAGTGGCTGACCAGCGGCTCTGGCTTGGTCAATTCGGAATTGCCGGAACAGGTTGATGGCGAAATTCAAGGCTTCCAGATCGCCTTGAACCTGCCCGCCGCTGCAAAAATGCAGCCGCCCGCCTATCGGTCGTTCGCGGCTGATGATGTTCCTGCTGTTATTTTCAAGACGGCGGAGGTTCGCGTACTGGCTGGCCGTTATCATGGCCTGATGGGGCCAATCACGTCGCCCGTCACCGATCCCTTCATCGTCGATATCCTTCTCAAGCCGGAAGGGGACGTAACCCTACCGTTGCCGGACGGTTATCAAGGCTTTGTCTATGTCATCGACGGCGCAGTAGCGATCGGCCAAAGCCTCGTCAGCCGCGGCCAGGCAGCGATCTTAGATGCCGGCAATGTGCTGAAGCTGGCGGCGGGGCAGGACGATGCCCGCGTCCTGGCCGTCAGTGGCCGGCCACTGAATGAACCCGTCGTACGTCACGGGCTCTTCGTGATGAATTCCACTCAGGACATCAAACAGGCATTTACCGATTATCAGAATGGCCTCTTCTGATAAACCTTGGCCGCGTCGCATACATCTAATGATGCGACGCGGTCATTTTTTTACTTCCTATACAATGCGTTACGACGTTGTCTTGAGAGACTTCAAATGACCCGCATGGGTCTTGATCAAGGCCTGGGTCGATGTATCGGTGTTGAACACACTATACCAGCCTTGCGGTTCGTGCGGCGGATCGCCGACATAGGCGGTTTCCCCCCGCAGCATGTGGTAGGTGTCCTTGTGCAAGGCGCGTCCGGCGCCACCCCACGCCCAGAAGTTTGAGCCGGCGACCGGCGTATCGTGTTCGATGGCGTCTTCGACCGCCTTATAGATCAGACCATAGAACTTGTCCTTGTAGGTGGTCGGCGTACCGGCTTCGTAGGCAATATTATCGCGCGGAAATCCGAACTCTTCGAAGACGAGCGGCTTGTTGATCTTTTTGGCAATGGCGATGTGGGCGTCGATATAGGCCTGTACCTTCTTCGCACCGGCATCGAAACTGCCACCCAGGTCGTCCTTGTCGACCCAGCTCCAGTTCTGCGGCCAGATATGAGCCGTCAGATAGTCGATATGTTCGTGCGCGCGGATGACGATGTCTTCCTGCCCAAAGGCGCCCATCAAACCTTCGTGGCCCAGCGACACCAGATGGTTCGGCGCCAGGGACCGGATCAGGGCGGCGGAGTCCTTGATCCAGCCATAGTAGTTGTCGACATTTTTCTTGATGACTGCTTCGCTGCCGCCCGGGCGCGGCTCATTCGACAACTGCCAGGCCATGATGGCGGTCTCATCCTTGTAAGCGACGCCACTGATTGAATTGGTGCGCCCAAGAAGCATCTTGATATAGTCGTAATAGGCCTGCTTGGCCGCGCCGCTGGCGTAGAACTGGGACGAAAAATCGGCAAACTCCGGCCACGGGTGCGCGGGATCGCCCATATTGATGTAGTTGCCGCCATTGGTCCAATATTGATAGGTAACCATGCCACCCGACCATTCCCAGAAATTGGTCAGGTACAGCACGGCCTTCATATCGCGCTTGGCCATTTCCGCCAGCAGGAAATCCAGCCCAGTCAGAAGATCCGCGTTGTAATCGCCCGGCTTGTTGGAAAAAGCCGGATCAAGCGAATTGATCAGCGGCGATAATTCGGAAGACCCCAGTACGCGCAGGTTGGAAACCCCCAATGCCTTCAGATCGTCCAGTTCTTTCACCAGGCGCTTGCGATCGCCAAAACTGGCCGCGGAGCCCAGATAGGCGCCGTACCATATATTTGCCCCAACATACCTGTAGGTTTCGCCCTTGAGCTTGAAATGAATACCGTCGACCGTGACAAAGCCCGACGCCGGCTGGGCCTTTTTGGCAGGCGCCTTTGCCCGCTTTTTGGCAGCCAAGGCCGGGGTGGTGAGGGCGAGCCCTAAGGCGCCCAGGCCAGTGCCCATAAGGTAGCGACGTGAAACATGTGACATGATGCGTTCCTTCCCATTTCTGCTTGTTCTCCTTTTATGCCCGCAAACGGACCGGAACAAGCGATGGCTCAGGCTTAGCGCAAATTAAAGAAATTTGAAATAAGTAATGTCGCAAAACACCCAAACGACTGGCACTACTTGGCCATACCCACTTTACAAACCCGGCCATACCGAAAGGAAGATCAAAGGCATACTCAATATGCCTGCGACGCCGAATCAGGGTCGGTGTCATATAGTTACGAGCTTAGGCTCGGCGCCTTAATGAAGCGTAAATAGCCAGCACAGCATATTGATTTGATGGATAAAAGAGGATTGTAGCTAAGGCTAAACCTTATCAATCCTCCAGATTGACGCGCGTTCGCCCTTTTTGCATAAGGGCATAGCCATTCATTCGGCGATAGGGTCGCAGCCGTGCCTCAGGCGCAAAGCGCATGAATTGCCGCATTAGCCAGTTGGCGGGCAGATCCCGGCCAAGTTTCAGGCCCTCCTCACCGATATAGCGCATATCAGCGACTTCCCAGCCCGTATCGGCAAAAAACCTCACCCAGTCATTGGGTTGATCCCCGGCATTAAAGCGGAACGGCGCGTTCTTAGCCAATTGCCGCTTCACATTCCCACGCGCAGATATGGCATGAAACAAGGGCGAAAAATAGTCAGTAATCCAATAGACTATGCTGTCGTGCTGACTAAGATCATTAGCCAGTTCAGCGACATCCGCATTTGCCAGATAGGGTATAACACCTTCGGTTAGTACAAGTGTTTGCCCGCCGCGCTGATCAAGCGCATCAAGCAATTGCCTGCGTGCGTCGCCTTGCGACAGGTCACAAGCGATCCGCTCAAGCTTGCAGCGCGGCGTGTCCACATGCAATGCGTCATTTTTGTAGTCGATCATTTGGGCGAAATCGACCTCGACCCAATCTATATCCGGTCGCAAATCGAGCCGGTAGGGACGGGTATCGAGCCCCGCACCCAGATTGACGATGCGCACGACACCGTTGGCTATGGCGTCCAGGATGTAGTTATCTATGATGTAGGTCCGTAGCGACATGGACCATGCCATGGCCCTCTCGATCCCCATGACGCCGGCCAGCGCCTTGCCGCGATCGCCAACCAGTTTCCCCGCGAGCGGATCATGGAAGAGGGCGTCCGGCCGCTGTGTTTCCACCCAGCGATAATAGGCCACCCAGAAGGCCGTATCCGATACGTGCTCGATGCTGTCGCTCATTTGCGCCTCCGCTCAGGCGCGGACTGTGGAAGCAAAGCGGCAAAAAACGCAAGGCTTGGTTTTATTTGGCGGGCGGCTTTGTAGATGGCTCGGACGTCGAATTCAGGGTTAGTAGATATCGCTGGTGCCAAATGCCGAGGCGTCGCTTCTACAACTCCAATCAATCGCCACAGCCAATTGTTCTCACTACTACGGCATCTTCATCGTTTCGTTTGACGGGCAAATGAATAAAGATACTCGATAAGCGCGAGCAGGGGCAAAAGGACATGTCGACAAAAATTAAGCTGGATAATCCGAGAGTTTATTTCGATCAGGTTGCCAGACCTTTATTTGAGAGATTTATGGGCGAACCAAGTACGTTCGCGAACGCATTTGCGATGACAAACGCACTATTCCACCTGCATGAATGGGTTCACGCATTTAACAGAACAGAAATCGAAGCAAAATATTCTGAAGCTTACCAAAGCCCAGGCGCGTTTTGGCAACGAGTGGAAGCTGAGGTGCCGCAAGCCGGATATATTCGCGATCTCACCAACGCATCCAAACATGTCAGCATTGGTAAGCATCCAACGTCAACCGGCATGACTCATATCGCAAATACTGTGATAAAATCGATAAGTTACGGTGAAGGAGCATATGGAGAGGGAAGATATGGCGGCGCCAGCGTTAAGATGGAAGATAGCGGTGACGAAATATCGCTCGACTCCTGTGCAAGCGATTTGATGAATTTCTGGCAGAAGCTCATTGATGAGTTATACCCACCACCCCAGTCAAACACGTTCGCTTATACCGCTAGCATATAGTCCAGCATGTAATTTACCGTTCCATACCTGAAGACTCAAGCGAGGCCGTAACCGGTCGCTGAGTCGGTGTAGGTGCGGTACGGGCACTGGCTCGAAAGCTAGGATAACCAATTCGATCATATTGAGATTGGTAGAAAAGGTGGGATTGGCTGCGCTTCGCTACGCCGAAACCGTCGCTGCGCTCGGTTTTCGAACCCGCTTTATCCGTGGGTTCAAGTTCCCACCTGCATTACTAAAAAAGCCGGCCAAGACGGCCGGCTTTTTTAGTAATGGCGGACAAGGTGGGATTCGAACCCACGGTAGGCTTCCACCTACGGCGGTTTTCAAGACCGCTGCCTTAAACCACTCGGCCACCTGTCCGCGTTCGAGGGAAGGCGCTTGTAGCGTGCCGTCGGTTCGGTGCCAAGTCCAAAATCAGGTTTAATGCGCTTTAACCAAGATTTTGCAAATTGGGCGCACAGTGGCCTAAACGAGTTCAGTCAGTCAGCGAAAAACGCCCATGTTCGAGCTAAAAAGCTCACACATAAGCTTAGGCATAAGTTCAGGAACAAGCCTCTTAGCCCTTGTCTCTCTTGTGGTTTTGGCCGGATGCGCCACAGTGCGCTCCGAAGGAGACCTGGTCGGGCCGCACGTCGCAAAGGACCCGCATTACAATTCCGGCACCTCACGACCCTACACGGTTCGCGGCAAGACCTATTACCCCCGCGTGCCCGATACGGGCCATAGCGAGACCGGCGTCGCCTCATGGTATGCCGGGGAATCACCTAATCGCACGACGGCGAACGGCGAAGTTTTCGTACCCGACGGCATTTCCGCCGCCCACAAGACCTTTCCGTTACCCAGCATCGCGGAAGTCACCAATCTCGATACGGGCAAGACAATACGCGTCCGGGTAAACGATCGCGGTCCGTTTGTAGATGACCGTGTCATGGACCTGTCGCGCGGCGCGGCGAAGGCGCTGGGCGTCTATGCCAGCGGCACCGCGCACGTCCGGATCACCTGGCTGGGGCCCGCCGATCCGATGACGTCGACGCCTGTATATGTCGCGTCCGCGCCGTCCAGCGACGACCGCCGGCGCTACATTGTCCAATTGGGCGCATTTTCCGTCAAGGATAACGCCGAGACGGCGCGCGACCGATTGGAAGCCGCGCGCATAGACCAGCGCGGCGCGCTCTATATCGTCTATACCGGACCGTTTGCCAGCGCCGCGGCCGCCGAGGGCCATCGGCAGGAGGCCATAGATGCTGGCTTTAGCGGCGCCATACTGGTCCGCGCCGAATAGCCTTCACCAAGTCTTGCGCCAAATTTGACTTGAGAATTATTGCGAAGACGGTCTATTTCGCAGCGTGAACAAATTATCCGCACATCAGGGCCGCTTCATCGTCTTCGAAGGCGGTGAGGGCGCCGGCAAGTCCACCCAGGTCAAGGCGCTGGTCGCCAAGTTGCGCGCGCAGGGACTGGAAGTGGTCCAGACGCGCGAACCCGGCGGATCGCCTGGGGCCGAAGCTTTGCGCGACCTTCTCGTACGTGGCGACGCCACGCGTTGGTCGCCCATGAGCGAACTGTTGATGATGTACGCCGCCCGCGCCGACCATTTGGAAAAAGTCATCCGGCCAGCCCTGGAACGAGGGGCATGGGTGGTATGCGATCGCTTCGCCGATTCCTCACGGGCTTACCAAGGGGCGGGCGGTGGTGTGGCTCCGGCCTTTATCGAGCAGGTTGACGAGGCGGTCGTCGGCCATACTCAGCCTGACCTTGTGCTGGTGCTGGACATGCCGGTCGAAGCCGGCCTGCGGCGCGCCCACAGTCGGGGCGACGCCGAAAACAGATTCGAATCGAAAGGTGTGGTCTTTCACGAACGCCTGAGGGCTGGATTCCTCAAACGGGCCGCCCAGGCGCCGGACCGCTACCGCGTCATCGATGCCGATCGCGAGATCGAAACGATCTCAGCCGATATATGGTCGCACGTCCATGGTGCGTTTGCCGATTTGCGAGGGGTGTGATGGCTGAATCCGTCGCCTTGACCACGCCACGCGAAAGCTTTGCCTTCGAACAGGGCGATGCGCCCGACGAAGCCTTCCTGTCGGCCTATCAGAAAAACCGCCTGCATCACGCCTGGCTGCTGTGCGGACCGCAGGGCCTGGGCAAGGCGAGCTTTGCCTTCCGGTGCGCGCGGTTTTTGATGGGCAAGGATCGCGACCCGAGCCACGGCGCATTGGGCATGTCGCCCGACGACGCAGACGTACGGTTGATAACCGCGGGGTCTCATCCGGACCTGCTGGTGCTCGAACGTGAGATGGGCGAAAGCAAGCTGAAGAAGAATATCAGCGTCGACGCCGTGCGTGAAATCGGGGAATTCTTTTCAAAGGCGCCATCGCGTTCGCCTTATCGTGTCTGCATCATAGATTCCGTCGACGACTTAAATATAAATTCTGCCAATGCCTTATTGAAAATACTTGAGGAACCGCCTCACAAAGGCATCCTGTTCTTGATCTCGCATTCGCCTGGGCGGTTGTTGCCGACCATCCGATCGCGGTGCCGCCGGCTGACCTTCGTGCCCTGGACAGACCAGGCCGTCAGCACCTTCCTCAAGGCCCGAACCGAGATTGACGACGAGCACCAGGCGCGTCTGGTGCGATTGGCGCACGGCGCCCCGGGCAAGGCGCTAACCCTTATGGAAGAAGGCGCTCTGGATATGGACGCTTTCGCCGGGCGCCTTCTGGAGCGGCCTCTGCCACCGCGCGCCGAACTGATGCAGGCAGCGGCCATGTTCAAATCGTCGTCGGCAAAAAACGATGGCGCCAAGAAATTCGCCACCTTCATGGCCTGCCTGACGGACCGTCTGCACGATCGTTCTCTGAGCGCCGAGACGTCGCAAAAGGGCCAAAACTATTCACAACTGTGGTCGCGGCTCAATATGGCGGTCGGAGAGGTCGAATCCGTCAATCTTGACCGAGGTGACTATTTCTGGTCTATTTACAATGAATTGGTAAATCTATCTTAAGGTATGAAGTGAGCTTTTATGGTTGATTGCCGATATATTGATTCCCACGTAAACCTGCATGCGCCGCAGTTCGACGAAGATCGCCCGGAAGTGATAGAACGGGCGAGGGCGGCCGGCGTCGATTTGATGATCAACATCTGCGACCGCGTGTCCAATTTCGATGCCGTGTATGGCATTGCCGAAGACAACGCCGATATATGGGCCACGGTCGGCACCCACCCGCATGAATCGCGTGAAAATCCGGATTTGACGGCGCAGAGCTTGATCGACCTGGCGCAACGCCCGAAAGTCGTCGGTATCGGTGAATGCGGCCTCGACTTTCATTATGACCTCAGCCCGCGTGAGGTTCAGGCCCAGGTGTTTCGCCAGCACATCATCGCCGCCCGCGAGACAGGCCTGCCGCTCGTCGTCCACACCCGTGAAGCTGACGACGTTATGGCGCAGATCCTGACCGAGGCACATGCAGAAGGTCCGTTCAAGCTGCTGCTCCATTGTTACACCAGCGGCCCGGAACTCGCGAAAACCTGCGCCGAAATGGGCGCCTGGTTTTCCGTATCCGGCATAGCGACGTTCAAGGCTGCCCAGGATGTACGCGACATTATAAAGGACATGCCGGCAGACCGGATCATAATCGAAACGGATTGTCCGTACCTGGCCCCGATCCCGATGCGCGGCCGCCGCAACGAACCGGCTTTCGTCCCCCACGTCTATGACAAGCTGGGCGAAATTCGCGACTGGAGCCTGGACGAGGTGAGGGCGCGCACCCACGATGCGTTTTTTGCCTTGTTCGACCGGATCCACAGATCATGAGCCAGACCCTCATTGTCAAAATCCTGGGGTGCGGGTGTTCGACCGGTGTACCGCGGATTGACGGATATTGGGGCGCTTGTGATCCGACCAATGCGAAAAATCGGCGCTCCCGATGTTCGGCATGGTTTGGGTTGCACGACGATGCGACACCGGATGCGCTGACATCCGTCGTCGTAGACACATCGCCCGAGTTTCGCAGCCAGATGATCGCCGCCGGTGTCGAGTCGATTGATGCCGTCCTATGGACGCATGATCACGCTGATCAATGCCATGGCATAGACGATATGCGCGCCTATACCTTTGCTCTCGGTCGGCCGATCGATGGCTATTTCGACGCCGCGACCCGCGAAACTTTGGAAACCCGTTTCAAATATGTGTTTACCGGCAATCTCGGGTATCCACCGGTATGCGAGCCGCATTTGATACCGCCGCACGGTCAGATCTGGCAGATAAAAGGTGCTGGCGGGGCCATGCCTGTGGTGACGTTCGACCAGATTCACGGTCCGATAAGATCCGTTGGATATCGCATCGGTGACGTGGCGTATTCGAGCGACGTGTCGGACGTGCCGGAACACAGCTTCGATGCGCTTAAAAATCTGAAGGTCTGGATTGTCGATTGCCTGCGTTACAAGCCGCATCCGACGCATTCGCATTTGGAAAAAACGTTGCGGTGGATCAAACGCGTGAAACCCGAAAGGGCGATCCTGACCAATCTGCATCAGGATATCGATTACGACGCACTGGCCAGAATATTGCCGCCTGGCGTCGAGCCGGCCTACGACCAACTTGAGCTTAAGGTTTCACTTTAAGAACATTTTCAGTTACATATATACGTATCTGAATTTTTCACATCAGGTTGATCACGTCCTGGTATCAATCGTAATCCAGGACAACGCCTTCATAAACCGATGGCTGAGCATGGCTGGGCGTGAACACGGCCTTGTCGAAAGCCGCAAGGCCCATCAAACCAACGACGAAGACAGTAATAAAAGCCACGACCAGCAGAAGATTAGTCGGCAAGGCGCGCATGCCGCGTTCGGCGTGAAGCGTCAATTGCCCAAAGCTATCGGTCGTCGGTTGAAAACGAGCGGCGGTCGTGGTGGCCATGGTGAACTCCTTTACGAGCTACATAAACGGCGCCATATAAACGGCGTTGTCTCAAAACTATGTTCTTTGCCGTAAGGGGTATGTGCAGAATACCGTTTCACCGCATAAGAAACGCATAAGGCGCCAGGACGTCGCCAAATTCGCCACAGATAGGCACAATTTCCCATAATATTTATTATGCGATAAACTTTCGTAGGTCGGTGTACTCTATTTTGAAACGTGAAATCCGGCTACAAGGTCTTCGACTAAACGGACAAAATACGCACGGCATATCTTGTGCGGTCGGTTGGCAAACCGGTCGGCCTGCCTTATCGTCGGATAAAGAGTCGCACGAACGGGGGAAATTGGCGTGGCATCAAACATGAACACGAATGCGTCGGTTGATAAGGTGCCATTCGGAAGACTATTGGCCTTTATCGGCCCGTGCGTTCCCTTCGCCGCCCTGGGGTTGCCGTTGGTTGCCACGCTGCCAGAATATTATGGCACGCAGTTACAGCTCGGGCTGGTCGTCGGCATCGTCTTTGCCGTCGTGCGCGCCTTCGACATCCTGGTTGACCCGTTCCTTGGGCACTGGATGGATCGGACCCGTACACGGATCGGCCGTTTCAAGCATTGGATGCTGATCTGCTTGCCCATTCTGTTCGTCAGCACTGGCTTCATCTTCATGGCGCACAAGGGCGTAACCGGAATCTACCTCGGACTTTGGTTATTCGTGCTCTATGTCGGCTTTTCCATCGCCGCCCTCGCCCAAGCCAGTTGGGGCACGGTTCTGTCCACCGACTATAATGAGCGATCGCGCATATTTGCGTGGTGGCAAATCGGCAATATCATGGGCATCCTGGCGGCAGCGCTTATTCCGGTCGTCGTTCAGTCGCTGGGGCATTCCTATGCCCTAGGCGTGCAGATTATGGGCGGGTTCATCATGCTGACCCTACCCATCACCATAGGCATTGCCTTGTGGGTCGTGCCGGAGAAACTCTCTGAAACCAGCACGCACGACCTTAAACTCAGCCACTATTTCGACATGTGGAAACGGCCGAATGTCCGCAGCATTCTATGGGCGGACCTGTTCATGGGGTTGGCGCCGGGCGTGATGGCCGCCCTCTTCTTCTACTTCTTCGAGCAGACCAAAGGCTTGACGCGCATGGAATGCAATATTGCCATGCTTCTCTACTTCGTGGCCGGCATTGTCGGCGCGCCGATCTGGACGATCGCGGCCAAACGCATGAGCAAACACAAGGCGCTGATCATTTCGTCTCTTATATTTGCCGCCCTGTACGCCGCCATGTATTTCGCCCCCAAGGGCAATTTCATCGTCTGCGCCGCCATGACGTTCGCCAACGGCATTCCTTATGCAGCGTCTCTGCTTCTGACGCGCGCCCTGATGGCGGATATCGGCGACGAAGTGATGCTTGAAACCGGCCATGACCATAAGGGCACGTTGATGGCCATTCTGTCGGCGACGACCAAGGTGGGTTACGCCATTTCCGCCCTGACCATCACCCTTCTCGGCTGGCTGCATTTCAACGTCAAGGAACCGTCCGCCAGCCCACCGGAAGCCTTGATGTGGGTTGAAATCTTCTTTATCGGGTTGCCGGTCGTGTTCCTTATCCTGGGCGCGGTCGCGATGTTGCGTTACAATCTGACACCGGCCCGCCATGCCGAAATCATGGCAGGGCTGAAAGCAAAGGAAATTCTGTGAGCCAATTCGACGGTATCGACAGCCTGCTCAACGTCATGCGCCGCCTGCGTGATCCGCAGACCGGTTGCCCCTGGGACAAAGAACAGACTTTCGAAACCATCGCACCCTATACGGTCGAAGAATCCTACGAAGTCGCCGACGCAATTCAGCGTAAGGACATGCGCGACCTTAAGGAAGAGTTGGGCGATCTGCTGTTTCAGGTCGTTTTTCATGCCCGTATCGCCGAAGAACAGGGCTTGTTCAATTTCAATGACGTCGCCGCCGGCATAAGCGAAAAGCTGATCCGCCGTCATCCGCACGTCTTCGGAGATGTCGGTGAACGGACGGCAGACGAACAAAACGCGGCCTGGGAAGTCACCAAGGCGGCGGAACGCAAAGCCAAGGACAAGCACGGCATATTGGACGATGTGCCCGTGGGGCTCCCTGCCCTGACCCGCGCTGCCAAGCTGACCAAGCGCGCGGCGCGTGTCGGTTTCGACTGGCCTTCCCTAAACGAAGTGCTAGACAAGCTTGACGAAGAAACCGCAGAGTTGAAGGTCGAAGTGGCGCGCGGCGATAATGAAAAGGCCCGTGAGGAACTCGGCGATCTGCTGTTCGTCATGGCAAACCTGGCACGCAAACTCGATGTCGAGCCGGAAGACGCGCTGCGCCTGACGAACGCGAAATTCGTCCGCCGTTTTGAAACCATAGAGGCGGCGCTCCGCGCCCAGGGCCGCACACCCGATCAATCGGATTTGGCGGAGATGGATGCCCTGTGGAATGCCGCGAAAGTCGCCGAACGCCAGGATGGCTGAATTTCGCCTCATGCCGCCAATGAGCAAGCGGTTGCGCAATAGCCTGATGAGCATCCTAGTATGTGCCGGTTTGATGGTCGCCTACTACTATTATACGACACAGAGCCAAGGCTTGGCCGACGATACCCACATAACCTATGAGATGCGCGGCCATTTTCGCCTGGATGTCGATGGCGCCGGAAACGTGCGATTGCAGGCCGACAAGGTCTATACCTATAAAATATCCACCTTTGCCGTTCGGCGCATATTACGCGTTTTTCACCGCGCCCGCTTTTTTGAGCGTAACGTCACGGCGTATGGCGCGGTCAATGCCAGTTGCGCCCTTACCCTTGTCGAAAACCATCAGAAGACCTCGATCCGCCATGAGTGTGAAACGCAGTCTCCTGAGCTGACCAAGCCGATAGAAGCGCTCGACCAGATGACACGGTTCCGGCGCGTTCTGCAGGGCGACAAATCCGTCATGCGCAATTACGCCATTACACACGACACCCACTGAACCTTCACCGCAAGCTGGCAATACAACACACTGCTTTCAATTAGAAAGCGTCCCTTATTTTAACTTTCAAAATGAAACTAAGCCGCCAAATGGTTGCAATTTGAAATGCAAACAATACATCACTTTCAACAGGCAATTGATGCGACCAACCCTTGCGAATCAAAAGATTAACGCGCATCACTTGCGAACTGCCATGAAGCTTTTCGGTGTCGCGTATGAAGAAGCCTGCCAAATCTCCGAACTCCCGCTCGAAACCCGTCAAGGCAACGCCTGCGAAGACGAAGCCGGCAGCAACGAAAACGCATCGGTCGCTATGCCCCATCAACCTCGCGCTGGAAGCCATCGGTGATAATTGGTCGATGCTGATCGTGCGCGACTTGATGTTGCGCGGGCATAACAGCTACCAGGGCTTCCTGAGGTCGGAAGAAAAGATCGCCACCAACATTCTGGCTGACCGTCTGGTCAAGCTTGAACAAAATGGCCTGATCACAAAATCAGCTGATCCATCTGACAAGCGAAAATTCATCTACGCCCTGACGGAACGCGGCGCCGACCTGGCGCCGCTACTTGTTGAAATGGCTTTATACGGCTTGAAATACGAACCGCTCGCCAACATGGCCAAGGAGGTGGTTCTTGATATGCAGAAGAACAAGCAAACCTTTGCCCAGCGTCTGACCCGGAATTTTACGCCAAAGACCAAGATCAAAACAGCACCCAAAAAGGCAGACTTAGATCCGGTCGAAGAGACCCTAAGCCTCTTCTGACCGCCGCCTCTATTCGAGCGCGGCCAGTTCAACCTGCTCGTCTTCGCCTTGGCTGGCCTTCTTTTTGGGTGCCTGAATTATGAATAGCAGCGGCATGGCCAGAAGCGTCAAAATCATCATCAGCCAGAAATTGTCGATATAGGCGATCATGCTGGCCTGACGCGTGACCTCCCCATTCAAAGCGGCGAGTCCCGCTGGGCTTTGCGCATACATACTGTTCATGAAGGCGCTATTGTGGACGCTAATTTGTCCGGCCAGGGCTTCATGCGCCGTCTGCGTGTTGGCAAACTGAAGCGCCTGAACCATGGCGATGCCAATCGATGAGCCGATGTTGCGGATCAGGCTGTAAATAGACGTGCCATCCGGGCGTAAATCGCCGGCCAATGTAGCGAATGTCGCCGCACTCAGCGGCACGAAGACCAGCCCAAGACCGAACCCCTGAATTATACCAGGAATGATGATGGCGCTTTTCGACGTGTCGACCGTATAGCCGCACATCATAGCCAGGGTCGCGGCCGTTAACCCGAAACCAACGCCGAGAATGAGGCGAAGATCGACCTTCCCCACCATGCGCCCCACGATCATCATGGCCAGCATGGTGCCCAACCCGCTTGGCGCTGTTACCAGCCCGGCATCGGTTGGCGAATACCCCATCAACCCTTGCAACATTGACGGCATAAGGGCGCGCGTCGCGAACAAAACCATGCCAACAACAAAGATAAAAATCAGGCCGGTGGTGAAATTGCGGTTCAGCAGCAGACGATAGTTGAAGAAGGTGGTACCCGCGGGACGCGTGAAGGTGTGGATCAAAAAGAAGCCGAAACTGACAAAAGCGATGGTTGCTTCGCCCCAGGTTTCACCTGACGAAAACCAGTCATTTTGCTGTCCCCGGTCAAGCAGCATCTGCAAGGCGCCAATAGCCAGGCTCAGCGCAGCGAAACCGAACACGTCGAACCGGATGCTGCGGCGCGCATGGGTGCGCGGGATATATTTCAGAATGCCGAAAAAAGCGGCGGCGCCGATCGGTACATTGATAAAGAAACACCAGCGCCAATCATAGGCTTCAGTCAGCCAGCCCCCGAGGGTTGGTCCCAGGATTGGGCCCACCATAACACCCATACCCCACACGGCCATGGCCGAGCCGTGCTTTTCACGCGGGTTGATATCCAGAAGTGTAGATTGGGACAAAGGGACCAAGGCCGCGCCAAACACACCTTGAAGCAGACGCGCGGCGACAATCTCACTGAGATTTCCCGCGATTCCACACAAAACCGACGCCAGGGTAAAACCGGCGATGGAAACGAGGAACACCTGTTTGGAACCAAAACGATCCGATAACCAGCCGGTCAGCGGTGTGGCAATCGCCGTCGCCACGATGAACGACGTCAGAACCCAGGTAATCTGGTCCGACGAAGCGTTCAAGGCGCCTTGCATGTGGGGTAAGGCCACGTTGGCAATAGTCCCGTCAATCGCCTGAATGACGGTCGCCAACATGATAGACACCGTGACCATACCGCGGTTTATTGGCTCGCCTGCGGCGGGCGCATTGCCGGAAGTACTCATCAGGCGCTCTCTATGAGAGTCTGCAACTCTTCTAAAATATCGGCAGCCACTTTCAACTTTTCCGCATCCAGCCTGCCCAGCAGTTCACGCCGCATATCGTCGGCCTTGGCACGCACCTTGTCGTAAATCGCCTGCCCTTGCGGCGTCACGATCAGATGCTTGACCCGGCGGTCGGTTTCAGAAGCGACCCGCCGAACCAGGCCCGCCTTTTCGAGGCGGTCGATCGTCGATACCATGGTCGCGGCCTCAACCTGGACCAACCCGGCCAACTCGCCTTGCGACAACGGCGTTTTAGCCTTGGCGATATAGGCGATACTCAACCAGCCTGCCTGGGAAACACCCAGGTCTTTCAGACGGCGATCAAGCGCCAACCGCCACATGCGCGCGGTGTTGTGCAAGGCGTGAGAAAAACGTTCTTCGGTCGACATTGTAGATGCCTGATAATTAGATATCTAATTATCTAGGCCTGCCTGATGCGTTTGGCAAGCGGCGTCAGATAAAATCCTGATGCTTTTAGCTTAGAGACGAAGGTAGCGGTCGTGGGGATTTCCCAAAAAATTACCGCCCTTCGACCATCTTCTCATAACGACCATAGGCCTGGTCACTGAGTTTAACGCGCAGATGAACGCGGCCATCTTCATCTTCGTGTCGCCCAAGCACCCGCCCATGCGCATACAGGAAGGCCAGGAATTCCCCCTGATGCGGCTCGATGACAATATCGATTTCCTCACCATCCGCATCGACCAGAAAGGCAACTTCGCGCAGAAGATGGGGCACGCCTTCTCCAGTGACGGCCGATACCAGAAGCGGCTTGTTTTTGGAACGGTCGGTGATGGCGCGCGAATACAAAATGTCTTTTGATTCAGCATCCAACAGGTCGATCTTGTTCCAGACTTCGATCATGCGCGACCGGTCGAGATCCGGCAAAATGTGCGCCATGACCTGCTCGACGTCCGCTTTTTGCGCTTCCGTTTCCGGGTTGGACACATCGCGGACATGCAGAATCAGGTCGGCCTGCTCGACTTCCTCTAGCGTTGCACGAAATGCCGCTACCAGCTCATGCGGGAGGTCGGAAATGAAACCCACCGTGTCGGACAGGATGGCTGAACGTCCGTTGGGCAATTTCAATGACCGCAATGTGGTATCGAGCGTCGCGAAGAGCAAATCCTTGGCGAAAACTTCGGACTTGGTCAGATTGTTGAACAGTGTCGATTTACCGGCATTGGTATAGCCGACCAAGGCAACAATCGGATAGGGCACCTTCTTGCGCTGATTGCGATGCAGCGCCCGGGTCCGCCGTACGTCTTCCAGTTCTGTCTTAAGCTGCTTGATTTTGTCCGCGATCATGCGTCGATCAAGCTCGATCTGGGTTTCGCCAGGACCGCCGGTGGTGCCCGTTGCCCGCTGGCGTTCCAGGTGGGTCCAGGTGCGTACCAGACGCGACCGCTCATATTCCAGCCGCGCCAGTTCGACCTGAAGCTTGCCTTCGTTGGTGCGGGCGCGCCGTCCGAAAATTTCCAGGATCAACCCGGTGCGGTCCACAACCTTGACGCCGAGCTCCTTTTCCAGGTTCCGTTGTTGAATGGGTGTCAGAGCCCCGTTGACGACGCAAAGCGATGCATCATTGGCTTCACAGGCGGTCTTGATGTCCGCGACCTTACCCTGGCCGAACAGGGTCGCCGGATTGATCTTGCGCACGCGCACGCTCATCTCGCCCACGATTTCCAGGTCGAGGGCCAGGGCCAGACCCACGGCTTCTTCAAGCCGCGAGTCGTCATATTTGCGTGCGGGCGACGCTTCGCCGCGCACATGCGTGTCGATGTCGGGGTCAATGACGATCGCGCGCACGATGTCGGGCGCGTGATCTATGTATTTGTCACTCAAAGACTTTGTCCGATATGCAGGACCTTAGTCGTCAATGTCTTCTTCTTGTTCGTAAAGCTGGACAGGTGCCGCCGGCATGATGGTCGAAATCGCATGCTTGTAAACCAGTTGCGATTGGCCGTCACGGCGCAGAAGGACACAGAAGTTGTCGAACCAGCTGACGATGCCCTGAAGCTTGACGCCGTTGATCAGAAAAATGGTCAGAGGTGTTTTGGTTTTGCGGACACTATTGAGAAACGTGTCTTGCAGGTTTTGTTTCTTATCGTGGGACATTGCCGGCCCTTCTTGTTTAAAATTTGAGAGGCACAATACCCCTCACACAGACAATAAGCCTCATATTTGGCAAAGATTCCGCGACTTATCAACCACACCGCGGTAAAATTTTTATGCGCAATCGCTTACACACCTGCGGACGCACGGGCGCGGTCTATATAGATTTCCCTTAGCGCGCAAGCGATTGGGCCTGGCTTTCCGTCGCCGATTTCGTGATCGTCGATAGCGGTGATGGGCATGACCAAACTGGTTGCCGCAGTAACAAACACTTCGGAAGCCGCCTTGGCATCATCGAGCGTAAAGCTTTCTTCCCGTAACTCGATACCGTTTTCAGCGATAAGCGGCAAAAGGTTGAGCCTGGTCACGCCGGCCAGGATATTCGCCGTCAGGCTGCGGGTGCGGATGACACCCTCCTTGACGATATAGACATTGGTGGACCCGCCTTCCGTCACAAGGCCTTCGCTATCGACAAAAATGACCTCACCTGCGCCACGCGCCTTCGCTGCCTGCTTAGCCAGAACATTGGGCAGCAGCCCCACAGTCTTGATATCGCAGCGCCCCCAACGGATATCCGGGGCTGACATGGCCCTGATGCCCTGTGCGGCTTTCCTGGCGGCTGCGTCGCGATCGACCGGACGCGCCGTAATAACCACGCTGGCGCGGGTATCGACAGGGAACAGGTGATCGCGCGGCGCGACGCCCCGACCGATCTGAAGATAGACCATGCCTTCACGAATACGGTTGCGGCGCACGACTTCGTTGAGCACGACCAGAAGTGAGCTTCGTGGCATGGGCATTTCGATGGCCAGTTCCCGAAGGGAGCGTTCCATGCGGTTCAGGTGTCCATCCATATCGGCCAGCCGCCCGTCGAACACCGACCAGACCTCATAGATGGCATCGGCGAACTGATACCCGCGATCCTCTATGGAGACAGCGGCTTCTGAGGTGCGTTCATAGACGCCGTTAACATAGGCAATTCTAGGCATTGGATCCGAATATTCTTTTCTTGTCTCTAAACGTCGTCTTCGTCTGAACGGATGTGCGCCAAGCCGAGCGATTTCAGTTTGCGGTGCAGGGCCGAGCGTTCCATGCCGATGAAGTTGGCTGTGCGTGAAATATTGCCGCCGAACCGGACAATCTGGGACGACAGATATTCACGTTCAAACACTTCACGGGCATCGCGCAATGGCAAGGCGATAATCCGTTCTGGACGGATGGCCCCCGCCACGGCCGATTCCACCACTTCCGACGGCAGCATCTGGGCCGTGATCGGCTCGTTGGGGTTACCGGACGCAAGAATAAGCAGACGTTCGATATTGTTGCGCAACTGGCGGACATTACCGGGCCATTCGTGCACCTGAAGCGTTGCCATGGCATCTTCCGACAGGATGCGCTTCGGCAAACCTTGCGCCGCCGCGATACGGTCGATGAAATAGTTGACCAGTTCGGCGATATCCCCCCGGCGCTCGCTGAGGCCAGGCACACGCACCGGCACGACGTTCAGGCGATGGAACAGATCTTCGCGGAAACGGCTGGCTGCAATTTCGGCGGACAAGTCCTTGGATGTCGAAGAGATAACACGCACGTCAACCTGGACATCCTGGGCGCCGCCAACGCGGGTAAAGCGCTGTTCGACCAGAACACGCAATATACGGCTCTGGCTTTCCGGCGGCATATCGGCCACTTCATCTAGGAACAAGGTCCCGCCATGCGCCCTTTCGAACACGCCGATTTTGCGCGGGCGGCCGCTCTCGCCTTCTTCACCGAACAATTCAACATCAAGCCGTTCCGGTGTCATGCCAGCAGCTGAAATCGGCACGAATTCGCATTTGGCACGCGGACTGACCTCATGGATCATGCGCGCGACCAGTTCCTTGCCCGAGCCCGCCGGCCCCGAAATCATGATCCGGGAATTGGCCGGCGCCACCTTGGCAATGGTCGACCGCAGCAATTGCGCCGCCGCTGAGTTCCCGATCAGTCCGTCCGGCACGACGGCTTGGCTGCGCAGGCGCTTGTTTTCTCGGCGCAGACTGGTCAGTTCGAGCGCCCTTTGAACAACCATGATCAAACGCTCGGTTTTAAAAGGCTTTTCGATAAAATCGAAGGCGCCTTTCTTAATTGCGGTGACAGCGGTTTCGATCGTGCCGTGCCCCGAAATCATGATGGCGGGAATATCGGGATCGAGTTCATGAATGACACTCAGCAGCTCGATGCCGTCAAGCCCGCCCCCTTGCATCCAGATATCCAGCACGCACAAAGACGGCTTGCGCGCCTTGATGGCGCGTAAGGCGGCATTGGAGTCGGCTGCGGTGCGCACCGAATAGCCTTCGTCTTCCAGGATACCCGCGATCAGTTCACGGATATCCGCCTCGTCATCAACCACCAGAATGTCAACGCCAGAAGAGACCTTCATCATATCCTCACTTAATGGCTTACCAATTTGACGACCTTAGCCGCCGCATTCGTCCCGGCGGCATTACGGCCCGCCTGCATACGCGGCAAACGCAGAACAGCCCGCGCGCCGCTGAGGTTGACCGCGTCGTTGAGATAGAACTCGCCGCCGTGGTCTTCCAAAATTCGCTTTACAATGGCAAGGCCGAGGCCCGTCCCCTTCTCGCGTGTCGTCACATAGGGTTCGGTCAACCGGTCGCGATCCTTCTCTGGCAAGCCTATGCCATCGTCTTCGACCTCGATAACCAGTTCACCGTCCACCTGCTTCATCTCGACGCGTAGGTGTCCGACAACGCCGTCAGCGGGCTCGCCCTGTTCGCCCTTACCGTCACGCATAAGTCGTGACGAGATGGCTTCGCCACCATTTTTCAGAACATTGCCCAATGCCTGGCTCAGCATGCGACCGTCACAAATGACCGTGATGTCCGGCAAGGGCTCGACGATTTCGATGGCGATGTCCGGCCGCGCCACACGTTGGGCGAAGACAGCGGCACGCACCATTTCGGCAGCGTCCTCTTCAGAGAAGTTCGGCGCAGGCATACGGGCAAACGAGGAAAATTCGTCAACCATGCGGCCAATATCACCGACCTGACGGACGATGGTGTCGGTCAGGCGATCGAAGGTTTCGCCGTCCGTGTGAATCTGGCCGCGATATTTCTTGCGCAGACGTTCGGCGGATAACTGAATCGGAGTCAGCGGATTCTTGATCTCGTGGGCGATGCGTCGCGCCACATCTTTCCACGCCGCGTTTCGCTGAGCGGCGATCAATCTCGTTATGTCATCGAAGGTGAGAACGGCACCGCCGGTATCCAGCCCCGAGACACGCACGCGAACCCTGCGCGTTTCGCCCCTGCGCACAAGATCGACCTCCGTCTCCTCTACCCTATGAACGGACACCTTATCCAAAAGCTCAGCAATTTCAGGGGCTAATTCACGAATCCTCAGCCCAATAGCATCGTCTGAAGCAACACCGAGAAAGTTCGATGCGTGACGATTTATGGCGGATATCTGCTCATTTTCATCCAGACCGACAATCCCAGCACTGATTTCCGACAACACGGTTTCAATGAACCGTCGGCGGCTTTCAGCCTCTTCGCCCGCCGCCTTCAATTCCGCCTGCTGATTCTGCAAGTCGGACGTCATGCGGTTGAAGGCACGCGATAGCACCGCGATATCTTCCGACTGCTTTACTGTCCTGACGCGGGCGTTCAAGTCTCCTCCCGCCACCTTGTCGGCGGCCTGGACCAGACGGGCCACCGGCACGGCAATGCTTTCGGCGGCAGACGTACCGCCCCATATCGCGCCGATCAAGACAAGCAGGACCGCCTCTAGGTAGGCCATGAAGAAAATGGCCTGGGCGCGCAACTTTTTATCGGTTGTTTCCTTGTAGTCGGCAATGGCCTGATTTGCCGCCTGCACCTTGAAATAAATGCCTTTCGGCAGAAGTTTGATGCCGTACAGCATCGCACCGTTATAGTTTTGAAGTGGGTAGATCAGGCGAATGGCATCTGGATCGCCATAGGGATAGGCCTTTGGTCCCGTAGCGGCGACGTCTTGGATAACTTCGGGCGACGGCGCCATGTACACAGGGGAACCGGGTAACTCCGCGCGCGCCAAGACCTGTCCCGTCCGGTCTATGACGTAGATGGCAGACAGCTCGCCGCGCTCTTCCAGTCCGGCTTTGAGCGCCAGAGCAAAGGCCAGCCGATCGGGATAGAAGTTGCGACCATTGGGGCTTTCGACCTTGTCACGCATGTCAGACATGGCTCGGGCCGAGGTGCGCCTCGCTTCTTCGAGGTAACTACCGGCAACCTCATAGCCATTCTCGACCGTGGTCTTAACACGATCGGAAAACCAGGTTGTAATACCATCGTTCAGGAATGTGAACGACAGGGCCACGATTATGGCGGGCGTGACGGCAGCCAGGGAAAAGAGAAAGACGAAGCGCAGGTGCAGGCGCGCCCCAGCATCAGCGCCCCTACTGCGGGCAATAGTCACGACACGCATGACGACCGAGAAGACAAGCCCCAACAACAGAATGAGGTTCAGCGACACCAGTATAAGCAGGTAATCAGCCGTATTGCCTGTCGGCCCCTTGGCCGTGATCCCCGTACCAGACGTGCCGATAATCAGCCAGACAATGAAAGCGGTTGTCAGCAAGGACGCGCCGTAGCCAACCGCAAGCGCCAGCTTCTTGAAGCCCGCCGTACGAAGCGTCTTGAGGCTGCGCATCATCAGATGCAGCCGGCGCGATATGGCCGATGAGTCTTTCAACGCAATATCCGTTACTCAGAGAGTGACATTTGCGCACTACTGTGTCCAAATATCAACAGGAATGTTGCATATTTGAGCGGATTTTTAGGCCGACATAAGGGTGCGAACGGCGGCCTCTATCTCCGCCGGACTATCCATACGGCACAGGCGAGCCTTATCCTGGCGGCGAACAACGGGGTCGTCATGATGTGTCGAATTCTCCACATAGGCGCCCAAGTGCTTCTTGAACATGCGTAACCCCAGGCCGTCACCATAAAAACGCAACGACGCATACATATGCTCAAGCAATATATCGGCCTGATCTGTTAAACTTATGACTAACATGGGATTATTGTCGTTAAGCGCCATGTTCAGATCACGCGCCAGCCAGGGACGCCCATATATGCCCCGCCCGATCATTACCGCGTCTGCGCCGGATTGCGTTAGCGCATCCTGAGCCGAATCTAGACCGACAATATCGCCGTTTGCGATGACCGGTATCCGTACGGCCTGTTTGACGCATGCTATGGCGTGCCAGTCGGCCTGCCCTTTGTAAAACTGCTGACGCGTCCGTCCATGTACGGTCAAGGCGGCAATGCCAAGCCTTTCCGCGCGCACCGCAAGTTCGGCAGCATTGTGATTGTCATCCCAGCCCAAGCGCATCTTTACTGTCACTGGCCGCGACGTCGCCTGCAAGGCGGCGGTCATGATGCGTTCAGCTTGGTCCAGGTCACGCATTAGAGCAGACCCGCACAACACCCCCGTAACTTCTTTGGCGGGACACCCGAAATTGAGATCGACAATGTGTGCGCCTGCCTCTTCGGCCAATCGGGCGCCATGAGCAATATGCGCTGGATCCCGGCCGATCAACTGAATGATCTTCAACCCGTCATGTTCGCCGAGTTGCGCCTTACGCACCACATCCGGACGGCCGGTCTGCATCTCCGCGCATGCGACCATTTCGGTCGCGGCATAGGCAGCGCCCAACTTATGCGCCATATGTCGGAACGGTAAATCGGAAACACCGGTCATAGGCGCGATCAGGACCCGCCCCGGGACGGTCACATCGCCTATTTGAAGCCCAATTTCGCGCAAGGAAGCAGTCATCGCGCGCACATACACGGTTTGCGCCTCTTGCGCCATCCGCGTTTCGCGCTAAACACGCAGCATGACATTTCACGCCATCATCGTCGCCGGCGGATCCGGCAGCCGCTCGGGCGGCAAGAAGCAATGGATGTTACTGGGCGGGCGCCCGGTACTCGACTGGTCAATTGCCGCCTTTGAAGAGGCCGGTGCGGCACAAATTGTTGTTGTGGTACCCGACGAAGACATATCCCAGGCCGAGAGCGCCTATGGCGACCGCGCCACCTTTGTGGCCGGTGGGACCGACCGCGCTCAATCCGTCCGCAACGGGCTTTCCGCCCTCAGGGGTGACCCTAACGATGCGGTTTTGATCCACGATGCTGCGCGACCGCTCTTGAAATTGCATCATATCAATGCCTTACTGGCTGAACTTGAGACCAAGCCTGCGGCGATATTGGCCCTGCCGGTAACGGATTCGCTCAAGCGCGGCGACCAGAATCGTATTGTGGAATCACCACCGCGCGATAATCTGTGGCGCGCCCAGACCCCTCAGGCATTTCGTCTGCATGACATCCGGCGTGCCTACGATCGCTGGCCGACCAACGACACTCCAACGGACGAAGCCATGGTCGCGGCCCACGCTGGTATCAACGTCACCCTGGTTGAAGGCGACATTCGCCTGCACAAACTGACCTACCTTAGCGATTTTGCCTTTCTAGACGCTTTAATCAATTCAGATAAGCCAATGAAACAAATGAGAATTGGCCAAGGGTTCGACGCCCATCGCTGGGGTGACGGACAAAGCGTGTGGCTATGCGGCGTGGAAATTCCCCATAACAAAACCCTGATAGGGCATAGCGATGCCGACGCCGGATTGCACGCCCTCACCGACGCGCTTCTCGGCGCGGCGAGCCTGGGCGACATCGGCGATCATTTTCCGCCGACCGATCCGCAATGGAAAGGCGCGTCGTCCGATCTCTTTTTGCAGCATGCCGCCAACCTGATCCGCCAGCACGGCGGCGAAATCGTCAATGTCGATGTCACTCTGATCTGCGAAAACCCCAAGATCAAACCCCACCGCGAAGCCATGCGCCAGCGCGTCGCCGCTATTTTGGCAATTGACCTGGACCGTGTGAGCGTCAAAGCCACCACCACCGAAAAGATGGGCTTTACCGGTCGCGAAGAAGGCCTGGCCGCCCAGGCCGTCTGCGCGATTATGCTTTAAGCCTCAATTGCCCATTGCCTTTTCGAGGAAGGTATAATGGTCAGCCTTTTCGGCCGCCGCCTGGCTGAGCGATGTACCGAAATGGCCGGAATCGGCGTCGGTACGGTAGACAACCTTCGTATCCCCAGCCGCCACCAGCGCTGCGCCGAACTTGCCGCTATTCCAAGGGGTGACACGATTGTCGTTAAGCCCGACATCCAGCATGACCGCGGGCCAGGTCTTGCCGGGCTTTATAGCGAGATATGGATCCATGTTGGTGAGAATGGTGAATCCTTCCGCCGTCCCCGGGTCGGCGGTTTCGGCAAATTGGTTCGACCCATTAGGCATGGCGGCTAGACGTGTCGGATTTAGGATGCCCGCATGAATAATGGCCGCACCGAAACGATCCGGATAGCGCGCCACCGCACCGCCCATGATCAGCCCACCCATGCTGGCGCCGTAAATGCCGACATGATCTTTGCGGCTGTAGCCCTGTGAGACCATGTAGTCCGCCGCACCGATAAGGTCTTCGACACCTTTGTATTTCAGTGCGCTCTTTCCGGCCAACCGCCAGGCGTCACCTTTTTCACCACCGCCCCGCACACTGACGAAGACGTAGACATGGCCTGCCATCACCCATTCCAGGGTCATGGGATCAAAGAAAGGCTGCGTGGCTTGCCCATAACCGCCGTAGGCATCCAGAAGACTTAGGGCATTACCGTCCGGTTTGTAACCCTTTGGCTGCAGAATAGTAACTGGCACCAGCGTTCCATCGGCGCTCTTGGCTTCGACAGTGAGGATATCGATCGCCGCCGCATAGTCTTTCGGCGAATTGGCGCCCAGATTGAGATCGCTCAACCCCTTGGCCACATCATAGGCAAAAAGCTTACGCGGCTGGGTCCAGCTTTGCAGGGTGAAGACCAGGCCGTCGACCGTGGGATCGCTGTCCGTCAAAAAGGCCGAGCCGTGGTAGGGCAAAGGAACCGACTTCATCGGCCCACCGTCATAAGGGGACCGTACGAAGACGTCTTCGCCATTGTGCATATAGCGAACGTAAAGCGCATCGCGGGCGACATTTGTTCCGGTCAGGACGTCCACATCGCTTTGCGGCAGCAGAACCCGGGCCTTATCAAGGGTCGGCGCGGCAGCCAGATCTATCGTCAACAATTTACCGTTTGGCGCGTCCTTTTTACTGATGGCGTAAAATGTATTGCCCTTCAGATTCGCGCCCTGAATTTCATCGTCATAATTGATCAGGCAGTTCCACGGTGCGTTGGCTTCGAGCAGTTTTGCGCGCGGCAGAATGCAGGTACGGATCTGTGCACGGGCCCCGCCAATGACCGCTATGACCCAATCTGAGTCGGCACTAACGCCGACGCCTGGAAATTCTTGCGGCGCGATCGGGACGGTGGGATTGCCGCCACTGACCAGCAGCGTCTTGTCCTGCGTGACCGGAGTACCCATGACGTGGTATCGCGCCCGCATATTCAGCATCTGATCGGCCTGTTCTCCTGCCGGTGCCATTTGGGTGTAGGTGACGGCCTTCCCATCCGGCGTCCAGTCAACTGAGAACTCACCCCATATATTATCCAGTTGGTCAGGCAGCCGCGCCCCTGTATCGGTGTTGTAGAATTCTATGGTAGTGATTTCATTGCCACCATGATCGACATTGACGGCAATCGTCCGGCCATCGGCCGAAACCGAGTAGTTTGTCACGGATGCATGCCCGCCGGTGGCCGCGACCGCGTTAGGATCGAGAAGGACCATCTCGCTGCCATCGGGCTTCCTTTGCATCAGGACACCCTGCTTGCCTTGTTCAAGGCGGAGGAAGAAGAGGCGACCGGCGACACGATGCTGCATACGGTTGGTGGTGCTGCCGGCACTGGCCACAGTGAGACGCGTACGCCACCCCGCCAGCGTCGGTGCGGAATCCAGCCAGGCGCGTCCGACCGCGCCTTGCGCTTTCAGCCATTCCTGGAACGCCTTGTTGTCCTGCCCTTCCATCCAACGATAGGGATCGGGAATATCTTTGCCGTAAACATGATCGACGACATCGCCGCGCGGTGCAACCGGAGCCGGGGGCCCAGCCACGGCTAAAAGCGGCGACGCAGCCAAAGCCAATGCAAAAAAACTCACGCCCAACCCAGACCGTTTCATCGCCGACTCCGTTTCAAATGAGATAACATCACTATCCGAGTAATATCGTCGTCGGTCAATAGCCTGACTTTGCAATGCTTTACCGGCGAATGCGCCGACTATTAAAAAATTAGCCAAACCCGTTGAATTTCTGCGGTATTTATTGCGAAGCATTCTCACACGCCTCGCCTATTGAAAACCTATTTTCCTCCGAATATATGGCAACGGGTAAGACCTTTCTCCCCTCCCAACCTTATGAGGTATCCCATGGCCTTCGAACTGCCCCCTCTGCCCTACCCCGCCGATGCGCTTGAGCCGCACATGTCGGCCAACACCTTCAGCTTTCACCACGCAAAGCACCACAAGGCCTATGTTGACAACCTCAACAAATTGATTGCTGGCACCGAATTCGAAGGCCTGTCACTAGTCGAAATCGTTAAGGCGTCTGAAGGCAAAAATCCGGGCGTGTTCAACAACTCGGCCCAGGTATGGAACCACACCTTCTTCTGGTCGTCGATGAAGCCGAACGGTGGCGGTGCCGCTACCGGCAAGATCGGCGACAAGATTACCGAAGACTTCGGCTCGTTCGATGCCTTCGTGGAGCAATTCAAGACCGCCGGCGCGACGCAATTCGGCTCCGGCTGGGCCTGGCTGGTCCTGGGTGAAGACGGCAAGCTCAAGGTCGTCAAGACCGGCAATGCCGAAACGCCGTTTACCAAGGGTGACAAGCCGCTTCTGACGCTCGATGTTTGGGAACACGCCTACTATCTTGACTACCAAAACCTGCGTCCGAAGTTTATCGAAGTCTTCCTCAACAATCTCGTCAACTGGGATTTCGCCAACGCGAACCTGGATGGCCCGCTTCATCCAGGCGTCTAACATGCGCTGGCCCGTTGCGATGCAATGGGAAAATTAGGGCGCGCAACGACTGCCGCCTTGCAATTGATAGCGAAAAGGCGATCCTTAGGGGTCGCCTTTTCTGTGAGCTCCGCATGACATCCGCCAAACTCGCCGCCCAGCTAATTGACCTGCTAAAACGGCAGAAAAAGATCGTCACCACGGTTGAAAGCTGTACCGGCGGCCTGATCGCGGGCGCCATAACCGGCATATCGGGATCGTCGGAGGTCTTCGAGCAAGGCTTCATCACCTATTCCAATGCCGCCAAGACGGCGCTGGTCTACGTTCCCGAAGCCTTGTTGAAAGCCTATGGTGCCGTCAGTATAGAGGTGGCGGCCAGCATGGCCGAAGGCGCCCTGACGACGGCTGGCGCCGACATAGCCCTTAGCGTTACAGGTATTGCCGGTCCAACCGGCGGATCAGCGGAAAAACCCGTTGGCATGGTTTGTTTCGGGCTAAGCTATCTAGACATAGAAAAACAGCGCCTCACCCTTGCCCAGGTCCGTCAGTTCGGCGACATCGGTCGTGAGGCCGTGCGGCAGGCAAGCGTCGAACACGCCCTGCAATGGGCCATCGATACACTCAGCGCTTAGCGCCATAAAGCTGACGGGCGCGAGATTCGAATATTGCCAGCAGTTTCGATACCGCCAGATTGAAATTCGCCTTGAAGACAGCATCGAGCAGCGGATTCTTTATATCGATATCCAAGTCAAAGGCCACTGTCGTACCGGTCGGACTGGGCGTGAAGGTCCAACGTCCCTTCAACTGGCGAAACGGCCCCCGGATCAGATCAAAATCGACCAGAAGTGCGGCCGCGGCGCGCGTCACGCGGGTCGAAAACCGTTCGCTCAACAGTTTGAAGCCCACGGCGACATCGGCGTCGAAGCGCATGATATCGTCTTCCAGCTGGCCTCGATTATAGGCGCGCAAAGACTTTATCCAGGGGATGAATTCTGGGTACCGCTCGACATCGCCTACCATTTCCCAGAGTTGTACCGGTTGGTAAGGCAGGTCGCGTTCGAGACGCAGCTTGGTCATTATGTCTCGTCAGCCCTTACTTTTTCAGAGCTCTGGCGGCACGCAGCTTTTCGAAGTCCTCTCCCGCGTGGTGCGAGGAGCGGGTCAGGGGCGATGACGATACCATAAGGAACCCCTTGGCACGCGCAATGGCTTCATAGGCCTTGAACTCATCCGGGGTGACGAAACGATCGATGGCCGCATGTTTGCGCGTCGGCTGGAGGTACTGGCCGATGGTGATGAAATCGATGCCGGCAGAGCGCATATCGTCCATGACCTGCATCACTTCCTCGCGGGTTTCCCCCAGGCCGACCATGATGCCGGATTTGGTGAACTGCTGCGGGTCACGTTCCTTCACGCGCTCAAGCAGCCGCAGGCTGTGGTAGTAGCGCGCGCCCGGGCGAATCTTGAGATAGTTGCGCGGAACCGTTTCCAGATTATGGTTGAAGACATCCGGCTTGGCGTCGATGACGATTTCAGCGGCGCCATCCTTGCGCAGGAAGTCCGGCGTCAGGATTTCGATAGTGGTCTTGGGCGACTGGGCACGGATTTGACGGATCACTTCGGCAAAATGCTCGGCCCCGCCGTCCTTCAGATCGTCGCGGTCCACGGAGGTGATGACCACGTGGGACAACTTCATCAAAGCAACGGTCTCACCGACCCGGCGCGGCTCATCGGTGTCAAGCGGCTGCGGCAGACCTGTCTTTACGTTACAAAAGGCGCAGGCCCGCGTGCAGGTGTCACCCATGATCATGATGGTGGCGTGGTTTTTCGACCAGCATTCCCCGATATTGGGGCAGGCCGCCTCTTCGCACACGGTCACCAGTTTGGCGTCTCGTACGATGCCGCGCGTTTCGTTGTACCCGCTCGATCCCGGCGCTTTGACACGCAGCCAGTCGGGCTTCTTCAGAATTGGAGAATCCGGGCGATTTTGCTTTTCGGGGTGACGCAACTCACGCGCCGTTCCATCTACGCGGTTTATCAGAGTGACCATGGTCTCGAATACTTGCCGGGCGACCGTCCGCCTGCGCCCTAATTGGTCTTTTTGCGACATAATATCAAGTCACATAGTGTTATCCATCCGTTGCAAATGTCATAGCCGCTTCACGGAATCTCGATTATAGCTGAGCAAATGCCCTTCCCTTGTCCGAAATCGGTGATCTGGCTGGCGCTGGCGGCCGCGCTGGCGACGACCGGCTGTTCCAAGCTGAAGGACGCGGCCCGGGAGATGCAACCCGGTCAGGCCTTTCTCGACAGCCGCATCCCGGCCGGCCTGTCACCACAGTATTTTCCGCCCGATGGCTTCGTCTGGGGGGCATACCGTGCTGAAAAATTACCTCAGGCGCGATATGGCGTAGCGTCACCCCCGATCAATCCGAAAGCGCAGATACTGATACTGGCCGACGCGGACTATCCAGCGGAGGTCTATTTCGAAACCATGCGCCAACTATTGGCAGAAGGCTACGGGGTCTGGCTGCTCGAAGCCCCAGGCCAAGGCGGCGCAGGACATTATCTGCTGCAAAACGACAGCATATACACCGCCAGCTATCACGATGCCCAAATCACGGCGCGCGACTTTATCAACGATATCGTAAAGCCGTCTGGCGACAAACCGCTCTTTATCGTCGGTACCGGCTATAGCGCCATTACCGCCCTTTCGTTGTCGACCATACTTAAGGACGACAATCTGCGCGGCTTTGTTGCTTACGCCCCCTATCTTGGCGGACCTATCGCCAAGGGGGAGGACTGGCATCGCGACGCGCCGCAACCGGGCTACCTCGGCGCCATCGCTCAGACCTGGCAAATGTCCAACCCCGATCTGCGCCTGCGCAAGAAAAGCGAGGGCTGGCAAAGGCAGATGCAGAAGGCATATACCGATCTAAACGGCCTTCATTTGCCGGTGTTGTCGTTGAAGACCGGTGCGCAAATCCTTGTTTTGCAACCAAAATCGACGTCGACGGCGGATGGAAACGCCGCCAGCGCGCTGTGCGCCCGCCTGCCGCGCTGCCGCGTGGCCCCCAGTGACGGGCCGCAAGCCTTGGGGGCCGACATTATCGCCTTTGTTGACGCCCAGACGCCCGCTCACTGAGGTCATGATCCTGAAGATTAGAGGTCCCGTTATAGACTAGGCCGGCTGTTCATCGTCTACGAAGATTTTCGTTGACACCTTACGAAGCCCTTCGTATACATCAGCTATGACACAGTCCCCCCTCTCCACGACTCCGCCTGCCCGCAAACCGACTGAAGCTGAACTGGAAATCCTGCGCGTTCTCTGGACCAAAGGATCGGCTACCGTTCGCGAAATTTTCGACGTGCTCTCCCAAGAGCGCGCCATGGGGTACACGACTGTACTGAAGACCATGCAGATCATGCATGAAAAAGGCTTGGTCACCCGCACCGAAGAAGGCAAGGCGCATATATACGAAGCTGCCATGCGTGAAGGGGATATGCAGGGCCAGCTTTTGAAAGACCTGAGTGACAAATTGTTTTCGGGCTCTCCGGCCCTGCTGGCCATGCATGCGTTGTCGTTGCAACCGGCCAGCGACGAGGAACTTCAACAGATCAGGGCGCTTATAGAGCGCAAAAGAGGTGCATGATGTCGCCGCACATGGAAGCATTGGGTTTCACACTCGTTCATTTCTGCTGGCAGGCCGCAGCCATCGCCGCCCTCTACAAGCTGGTCGATATGTGTATGCCGAAATTGCGGGCCCAGGGACGCTACGTCCTGAGCTTATCGGCCATGCTGGCCATGCTGGCAGTCGCCGTCATAACCTTCATCTATGAATATCTCCGCCTCGCAGTCCCTGTCGCAAACGCCCCAGGCGGCACGTCAGCGATCGGCGAAACCTTAGCTGCGACCGTCTTGCCCGAAATTACACATGGCCTGAATCTGTCCGCCTGGCTGCCTTGGCTGGATGCGGTCTGGCTCGCGGGCGTTATAATGCTGTCGTTGCGCATGCTCGCTGGCCTATGGTTCATCCATGGCCTTAAAAAACAAGCACAAGCTGTTCCAGCGTCTATTGCTTTTCGCTTTTCGGCCGCGCTGCGCCGCTTTGGCCTTAGCAAGACGGTAACCGTCCGATTGCATCCCGCCATTTCCGGTCCGTTCGTTGTCGGCGTCTTCCGCTCGGTCGTATACCTGCCGCTATCGGCAGTGACGTCGCTGACACCTGAGCAACTGGACGCTGTGCTGTCGCATGAACTCGAACATATTCGCCGCGCCGACTATGTCTGGAACCTGGTTCAAAGCCTGGTCGAGACCCTGTTTTTCTATCATCCTGCTGTCTGGTGGATCGGCGGCAAGCTGCGTGAACAACGCGAGCTATGCTGTGATGACGCGGCCATTCGGTCGTGCGACGATCCAATCACTTACGCCACCGCCTTGCTTAGCCTTGAAGAACAACGCCGCGTGCCTGCCCGGGCGCCTAAATTGTCGATGGCGTTGAATGGCGAAGGCAAGAACCTGCTGGCCCGCATTTCACGAGTCTTAGGCGAACAGCCTGAGTCGCGCCTGAAAGCCCGCCCGGTCGCCTTTGTCCTGCTGCCCGTTCTGCTGCTGACCCTTACCGCCTTTGCCGCCCCGGTTAAGGATGTGGCTGCCAAGATTTGCCCCCAGGCCGCGGCGCAGGCCGACGCCGCGGTGACCCATCTGACAGACATAATCAATGGTAACGACCGGCGACTGACCAGCAAGCCTCATTCCGCCGCCCACGCCGCTGTTGCGACGGGTGAAGGCGAAACAGCCGACAATATTGATTTTAGCATGGCGCCAGACGATATCGACCCAGACGCCATTGCCGAAGAGGCCCGCGCCGAAGCCATACGCGCCCGAGAAGAGGTCGCCCGTGCTAAGATAACCGATATCGACGCGAAAAAGATTGCGGAAGATGCGCGCCGCGCCGCGATGGATCAAAAGGCGGAACTGGAACGCGCAGGCCTGAATGGACAGACGATCGATCCGGACGCTATCGCCACCAAGGCCTTGGCCGATGCCAGGCGCGCCCAAGCCGACGTCGCCCGCACGGCCGCTATGCATATCGATGTGGAAGCTATCGCCGAACAGGCGCGCCAAGGCGCGCTTCAGGCCAAGGCGCAATTTGCCTACGACCGCATGTATTATAGCGGTTACGCGGCAAAATTGCCGAAGGCGCCCAAGGCTCCGAAGCCGCCGAAAGCCCCAAAACCCCCAAAAGCGCCGGTGACCCCAGAGGTGTACGGCGATGAACACCCCGCGCCATTGGCGGAGCCAGAGGCCCCATCGGCACCTCCTGCACCGATGGCAATGGTAGCACCGGTCGCCCCTGCCGCTCCCCCCGCACCGATGCCCCTTATGATCGGTGCCCATAAGACAATCGTGTCTCCGACGCAGGTGAGCATTGTCACCCCACAGGTCGCCCTACAACCCAAAAGCCTGACGCTCATGAAATTGGGCCGTCTGCCGAACGCGCAAGCCAAACCCATCCCGTCACCCGACCCGAAAACGGACGTACAGGTTCGTGTCGATGCCAGCTCCCACGTGACGGTGACGGTCGCCGCGAAGTAGACCGCATTACCAGTTCATCGTTTTTTGAACACTGTCCAAATTCCCTGTTTGACCTGTCCGGCGTATAAGCTATTATGTCGGAATGTTGCCGGAAGATCTGAGGATTTTCGGCGTAATGGATGATGACAGATCCGGATCTCCCGTGTTGGCGGGCAGGCCGACTGCATCGAGGGGAGTAGTCGTGCATGAAGCGCGCGTTTAAGGCCAGCGATACCCAGACCTCGCTATTTGATGCTTTGATCCAGGCTCAGAAGCGGTTCGGGTCCGACAAGGTCATCATTGAAGATCAAGATCGCAAGCCCCTGTCTTACGGCATGTTCCTGGCGGGTGTTTTTGGCCTGTCGCGCCTGCTAAAACGCCACTTGGGCGACGAAGGCCGCGTTGGCATGATGCTGCCGACCTCGACCGGTGGCGCAGTGTCCTTTTTCGCCCTGCATGCACTGGCTAAGGTGCCGGTCATGATCAACTTCACCTCCGGCCAGGCCAATGTAAAGGCAGCCGTGCAGACGGCACAGATCAAGACCATCCTGAGCTCCCGTCGGTTTATCGAAAACGCCAAGCTCGAAGATCTCGTCGATTCGATGAAGGCCTATGTTCGGATCATCTATCTCGACGACATCCGCAAAGAAATTACCACGACGGACAAGCTGTTCGCGCTGGCAGCCTCTAAGGTCCCCAGCCTGTTCGCGAAGAAGACAAAGGCCTCCGATATTGGCGTCATCCTGTTCACCTCTGGCAGTTTCGGCAGCCCGCGTGGCGTGGTCCTGACCCAATCTAATCTGGTGTCCAACACCCGCCAGATTGAAGCCCATATCGAACTGAAACCGGAATGGGTAGCGTTCAACCCGATGCCCATCTTCCACTCTCTTGGCCTGACGGGCGGCGTTATACTCCCCTTGCTGGCGGGGCTACGCAGCTTCCAGTACCCGTCTCCCTTGCACGTTAAGGTCATTCCCGGGCTCCTGAAGGAATCGAAGGCCTCCTTGCTGTTTTCGACCGACACCTTCGTCAATCAGTACGCACGGTCAGGTGAACCCGAGGACTTTAAGACGCTAGAGTTCGTCGTATGCGGGGCCGAGAAGGTGCGCGACGAAACGCATAATCTCTTCCAGACTCAGTTCGGCGGCGTGCCGATTCTCGAAGGCTACGGCGTCACCGAATGCTCACCGGTGGTGGCGGTCAACTTCCCCGACAATAATCGCTATGGCACCGTCGGCAAGATGTTGCCCGAGATGGAAGCCCGCTTGGAACCGGTCGACGGCATTACGGGCGGTGGACGTCTGTGGGTCAAGGGACCGAACATCATGGGCGGCTATATCAATATCGATCGGCCGGATGTCATCGAGGCACCTAAGGACGGCTGGCACGACACGGGCGATATCGTCAATATCGACGACGAAGGCTTCATTCGCATCATGGGCCGCGCCAAGCGCTTCGCCAAGATCGCTGGTGAGATGGTGTCACTGACCGCTGTCGAGCGTATCGCCGAAGAAGTCTGGCCCGATAATCGTCATGCCGTTGTGGCTATTTCGGATGACAAAAAGGGTGAACGCTTGGTCCTCATCACCGACAAGGACGATGCAGATGTGTCGCGCCTCACCCATTGGGCGAAGGAAAACGGCGCCCCGGTATTGGCGATACCGAAGAAGATTCTGAAGGTCGAGACCGTGCCCGTTCTGGGATCCGGCAAGACGGACTACGTGACCTTGCAAAAGCTAGCTGAAGTCGATTCCAAAGCCGCCTGACTCCCATACATTTCAATGAATACAGAAGTATTTGACGCAGGCAATTTAGTTAACCATAATGTTGAATATCTACGCTTTCGTTAAAAATATATTTCACCCCCTGGAAGGAAGCGAAAAATTAACTTTTTAAATCAATTAACTATAATATTTCTGTAAAATAGGAAATAAAAATGCAGATGAAGTCGTGACCGCAACACTCGAACAAACCCTGGCCGCGCTGGCTGATCCCAGCCGAAGACGCGCTATAGACCTGTTGTGCGAAGGCCCTTTGACCGCCGGCGAACTGGCGCGCGAAATCGGCCTGACTCCGGCTGCGCTCAGCCGGCATTTGCGTATTCTCAAGGGCGTCGGCATGATCACAGAAGTCCCCCTTTACAGCGATGCCCGCCTGCGTGCCTACGCGCTGCAGCCGCAACCGATGGCGACCCTGAAAACCTGGCTGCTGCAAAATGAGGCGCGCTGGATGCAGCAGATGGACGCCCTGTCGCGAAGCGCCAAGTCGGTCTGATGACGTCACATTGACAGCATGGCCTGTCCGCGATATGCGGCAATCATGGCCAAGGCGAATGTCATCACCCGGGCGTCACGCGATTCAGAAGTTCGCTTCTGGGCGTGCGTCGCTGTGGTCATGGCGCTGTTCACGCAGATCCTGTTTCCACCGCAGGTCATGGCCATGCCATCGCGCCAGGGCGTGCAGATGGTTTTGTGTACCGCGGGGATGGATGCTCAGCCCATCGTCGATCAGGCCGCGACACAGATAATCAAGTCGGCACCCAAACCTGGCCTTGCCGGGCTGAAATGCGCCCAATGCGTGCTGGCCTCCGTCATCGCCGTCGCCACGCCGATGCCGGTATTCGAACCGGCCGTTTATAGCGTCACGCACGCTGACTTCACGCCGGCTGTCGGCGCATCTCCGGTAAAGGCCCGCGCGCCCCCTCGCCCGCATTCGTGCGGTCCCCCGTCCCAGTCCTACGCCTGATAACCACGCAAAGGTTGTCGCACGTCTTATTCGAAAAGTGGCCTCCACTTTGTCGGGACGTGCTCTGGCCTTTGCGTTTCCTCATGCCTTGTCTGGAACGGACACACAAAATGAAACTTACCTATAGCCGCGCGCTCGTCATCGCGCTTGTCAGCTCTGCTTCCCTCCTGCCCTTCCTCCCCTTTGCCGCCCGTGCGGATACCACCGCCACCGACGACGGCGATACGCCGAAAGAGGTGATCGTCGTTGGTCAGAAAAACACGCCCATCACGGTCGCGCCGCGCGGGCTGTCGGTTTCGCTGGGTCATGATCAATTCGAAGCCATCAATGCGGTCAATGTCGAAGACCTGATGAAATACGCGCCGAACTTTTTCGTGCGCAAACGCTTTATCGGTGATGACAATGCTGTGGTCGCTCTGCGCGGCACCAACACGATTCAGAGTGCCCGCACCCTGGTATTGGTGGACGGCTATGTCGTTTCCAACTTCCTGGGCAATCGTTGGGACTACCCACCCAAGTGGAATGTTGTGGGACCATCTGAGGTTCGCCAATTCGATATTGTCTATGGCCCCTACTCTGCCCGCTACGGCGGCAACTCTATGGGCGGCGTCGTGTCCATAACAACGGAAACACCGAAACGAAACGATGTTTACGCTACTGCCCAGACCTTCGTCATGCCGTTCAAGGAATATGGTTTCGATCAGACGTTCAGCGGCTACAGTTTCGAAGGCGGCGCGGACTACAAATCGAAAACAAACGGCCTGTCGGCGCGCGCCTCCTTCCGCCATTTCGAAAATACCGGCCAGTCGATGACGTATAATCTGCTGACCAAATCGACGGCTGCGGGAACCTATATCCCGGTGACCGGCGCCTATGCCGATCCCCGCCTGGCAACACCGGTTTTCGGCGCCGCCTCACCCGTCGATGTCGTTCAGGACCAAGCGCGCCTGCGTGTCGGTTATGCCTGGGACAATGGCTGGAAGGCCGATGCCCTTATGATGTTGTGGCGAACGGCCCAGGACCTTAATGATGCGCGCTCGTGGCTGACCGACAGCGCTGGCAACACCATACTGACGACCGCGGCGGGCACAAAGGTTCGCTTCAATGGCGTCAACTATATCGCAAAGGGCGTCACCTATTCCACGATGGACCGCAATGAAAGCCTGACCGGCGCAAAACTGTCAGGCAGCCTGAGCGGATGGGACGTGACCACCAACCTGTCGCATTACGACATCGGCAAGTGGGACGCCCGCACCTCCCTGGATATGGTCGGCGCCAACGGGCAACAGACCGTTTATGATCACCCTGGCTGGTGGACCTTCGACAGCACCATCGAACAGGCCTTTGGGCACCACGATCTGGCGTTTGGCGTGACGTCGAACCAATATGCCACGGACGCCACCACTTACAACACCACCAACTGGCGCACGGCATCGGGCGCGGTCTTCAGTTCGCGCACGTTCGGCAAGACGGCTATTTCCGGCCTGTTCGCCGAAGACCAGATTGATCTGGAAAAAGCCGTCCTGACACTCGGACTGCGCTATGATGACTGGCGCGCCTTCGACGGCGGTATTGCCGCCAATGGCGTTACCAAGGCCTATGCCAATCGTCGCGACAACGCCTGGTCGCCGAAGATCAGCCTGCAAGGCGATGTCGGCGCCTATAACCTTCAGCTCAGCGCCGGAACTGCCACGCGCTTTCCCACAGTCGGCGAATTGTTTCAGGGACGTATCAATGCCGGGCAGACCGAAATCGACCCAACCAGCTTCGATCCTAACCTGAAACCCGAAGTGTCGCATGATCTCAGCCTGATCGCGCGCCGCCGGCTCGACCGGATTGTCCTGACCGGCAGTCTGTTCGGTCAGTCGATCGACGATGCGGTGTTCAGCTATCAAGGCGTCCTGGACGATGGTACGGTCGTGTCGCGATACCAAAATATAGATCACATGGAGCAATATGGTCTGGAGCTCATTTTCGAAGGCCACGACCTGATTATTCCCGGACTGACTGTTGAAGCCAGCGCGTCATGGATGGATGCCCATACGACGCGCAACCGTTCCGCACCGGCATCGGAAGGCAAGCAGTTCCCGCGCATCCCCAGATGGCGCAGCAACGGTAACCTGCGCTACGCCTTTACGCCGAAGCTGAAAGGGTCGGTCGGCTGGCGTGTCGCGTCCCGACCGAATTCAGACCTGTTCGGGCTGGTGCGGGGGGATGCCTATGGGTTCCAGACCGAATACGCCTTTGTCGATGCCCGCATCAGCTATGACATTACCAAAACGACCCAAATCAGTTTCGGCGTTGATAACGCCAACAATGATCAGGCCTATGTCTCGCATCCCATGCCACAACGCACCTTCATGCTTGAACTGAAATATCGGAACTAGGTCATGGAAAAATCGAAACAAAAGATCATCGACTATCGCATGTTTTGGCGTTGGCACTTCTATGCCGGCCTGGTCTGCATTCCCTTTATCGTCATCCTGTCGATCACCGGCCCGATCTATCTGTTCAAGCCGCAGATCGAAGCTGCAATCGATGCCCCCTACGACCACCTGCCGTTTGCCGGGGCACCGCAATCGGCGCAGGCCATGGTCGCGGCGGCAACCGCTGCCGTGCCAGGGGCGCGTTTCAAAACCATGGAAGTCCGCCCAGACCCGCACGATGCTGCGCGCATTATCGTCGTTAAAGGGGGCGAAAAGACCCGCGTCTACGTCCACCCCCTCACCTTGCAGGTCTTAAAGCAGGTGCCAGAAGACGCGCGGTTCATGGCCGTCGTCAAAGACATCCACGGTGAATTGTTCGCCGGACGCTTCGGTCAGGTCATCGTGGAGCTGGCGGCCTGCTGGGCCATCGTCATGATCCTGACCGGCCTATATCTATGGTGGCCACGCGGCATAAAGGGCATTGCCGGATTGCTCTACCCGCGTCTGGGCATGGGCACACGTATCTTCTGGCGCGACATTCATGCGGTCGTTGGCATCTATGTCTCGGCATTTGCGCTTTTCCTTCTTATCACCGGCCTGCCCTGGACCTATGTCTGGGGCAATGCCTTCAAAAGCGTCCGAGCCATTGGCAGCCATGCCACCGTCAGCCAGGCGTGGAGCCAGGGGCGTGCCGACGAGCATAGGGCGACCCGTGCCGAAGGCAGCGGCCATACCGACCTTAGCCGCCTGGATGCGCTGATCGATACATCGCGCGCACTCAACCTGCCCCCACCGGTTCTATTATCCGCCCCGGCCAAATCAGACACCCTGTGGAAATTGCAGTCCGATACGGGTAATCGGCCGCAACGCGTTACCCTGATGATCGATCCGATGATGCAGGACGTAATCAGCCGCGAGGATTTCCATGACAAGAAGGCGCTGGATCAGGCGGTTGGCTACGGCATTGCCGCGCACGAAGGCCAGTTGTTCGGCCCGTTAAATCAGGCGCTGGGCGTCCTTACCGCCATCGGCTTAATGACCCTGTGCGTCAGCGCCATCGTCATGTGGTGGCAACGCCGGCCCTCAAGCGAGCTGGGCGCACCGCAGATATTGCCGGATGAACGCCTTGCGCCCGGATTGGCCGTAATCATCATCGCCCTGGGTATTTTCCTGCCCGTACTGGGGATTAGCCTGATCGTTGTCGGGCTCTTCGAAGGACTGGTTCTGAGGCGTATTCCCGCCGCGCGCCGGTGGTTGGGCTTGAAGACTACCTAACAAAAAAGCCGCCCCGAAAAGGAGCGGCTTTTTCAATGGTATATGTGCCTGATCTTACAGGTTGATCATGCGTCCATCGGCGTCCAGCGAGGCTTCCAGGATCGCCTCCGACATGGTCGGATGCGGGAAGACGGTCCCTTGCAGGTCCTCTTCGGTCGCTTCCATGGTAATAGCCAGACAGAAGCCCTGCACCATTTCCGTGACGTTCGCGCCAATCAGGTGCGCGCCGAGCAAGGCGCCGGTCTTCTTGTCGAAGATAACCTTGACGAAGCCGCCCGGTTCACCCGCCGCGATGGCCTTACCGTTGGCCTTGAACGGGAAACGACCAATCTTGACGTCCAGGCCCTTTTCCTTGGCGCCCTGTTCGGTGATACCGACGGAGGCGACTTCAGGCGTGGCATAGGTACAGCCGGGGATCGGCGGATTGAGGTTGGACAGCTTGCGGCCGGCCATGTAGTCGGCTGCGTGCACAGCTTCGTGCGACGCCTTGTGTGCCAGCCAGGGCGGTCCGGCGCAGTCGCCGATGGCATAGAGGCCCTTGACGTTGGTCTTGCCGTGGCTGTCGTTCTTGATGTGACCACGGTCCATCTCGACGCCCAGTTTTTCCAGGCCGAGGTTTTCCGTGTTGGCCACGATGCCGACGGCAACGATGCAACCTTCGGCAGTCAGGATCTCCGACTTGCCGCCGACTTCAACGGAAACATTGACGGCATCGCCCTTCTTTTCGACCTTGGTCACCTTTGCGCCGATGCGGAACTTGAAGCCGCGCTTTTCAAAAGCCTTCTGGGCTTCGGCGGAAACTTCCTTGTCCTCGACCGGCAAAATGCGGTCGAGCGCCTCGACGACCGTCACTTCGGCGCCGAGTGAGCGATAGAAGGATGCAAACTCGATGCCGATGGCGCCCGAGCCGATAACGACCAGGGACTTCGGCATGCGGTTGGGCGACAAAGCATTGCGGTAGGTCCAGATGCGATCGCCGTCCGATACCGCGCCAATGGCCGGAATCTCACGGGCGCGAGCCCCAACCGCCAGCATGACATTCTTGGCTTCGACGACCTGTTCGCCACCCTTATTGAGCTTGACGATGACCTTGGGCGCGTCCTTGCCGGGTTCCAATGTGGCGAAGCCTTCGATCACGTCGATCTTGTTCTTCTTCATCAGGTAACCGACGCCGCCATTCAATTGCTTGGCGACGGCGCGCGACCGGGCGACGACCTTTTCGAAGTCGAAACCGGGCTTTTCCCCTGTCAGGCCGTAGTCGCCGAGATGATTGATCTTATCAAACACTTCGGCCGACTTGAGCAGGGCCTTGGTCGGGATGCAGCCCCAGTTCAGGCAGATGCCGCCGAGCAGTTCACGCTCGACGATGGCCACCTTAAGGCCGTTTTGCGCGGCGCGGATAGCCCCTTCGTAACCGCCGGGGCCAGAGCCGATAACAACGAGATCATAAGCCATTGTTTTCAGCTCCTTACGCCAACATCTTGATAGGATCTTCGAGCAGTCCCTTCAGTGCGGTAATATATTTCGCACCGATAGAACCGTCGACCACGCGGTGATCGCAGGTCAGCGTGACCGTCATCACCGTGGCGACGGCAAGCTGGCCATTCTTGACTACCGGACGCTGTTCACCGGCGCCAACCGACAGGATGCAACCTTGCGGCTCATTGATGATCGAAGCGAACTGCTTGATGCCAAACATGCCCAGATTGGACACCGAGAAGGTGCCGCCCTGGAATTCTTCGGGCTTCAGCTTGCGCTCGCGTGCACGAGTGGCCAGATCCTTCGTTTCCTTGGCGATCTGGGCCAGGGACTTGGTTTCGGCCTTACGAATGATCGGTGTGATCAGGCCGCCGTCAATGGCCACGGCCATGGCAACGTCGGCATTGTGATGCAGGGCAATGCCATCCGGCGTAAACGACGCATTGGCTTCCGGCACCTGCTTGAGCGCCAGCGCCACCGCCTTGATAACGATGTCGTTGACCGAGACCTTGACGCCCTGGGATTCCAGCGCGGTGTTGATCTTGGTGCGCGCTGCCAGAAGGTTGTCGAGTTCGATGTCGACGGTCAGCGGGAAGTGCGGGATATCGCGGAAGCTGTCGGTCAGGCGGCGGGCAATGACCTTGCGCATGCCATCGAGCGGGACTAGGTCGTAGGAACCGGCCGGGATGCCCAGTTGTTCCAGCGACTGCACCTTACGCGGTTCAGCGGCCGGAGCGGAGTTGCTCGCGGCAGGCGCGGCCTTGCCCGTACCACCAGCCAGGGCGGCTTCGATATCGCGCTTGATCACACGGCCATGCGGACCGGAGCCCGGAATAGCCTTGAGATCGAGTTTGTTGATTTCGGCCAGACGACGCGCCAGCGGCGACGCGGCGACGCGTGCCCCAGAAGACGTAGCAGCAGACGTGGCAGCCGGCGCAGACGCCGCAACCGGAGCGGCCTTGGCCTGTTCTGTCTGCTTGGGCTCGGCCTTGGCGGCTTCGGTGGTCTTGGGCGCTTCCACCGCAGCCGGTGACACCTTGGAGGCAGGCGCCGCATCGCCACCGGACAGGCGGGCGATCGGCGTGTTTACCTTCACGCCTTCGGTGCCGGCTTCGATCAGAATGGCTTCCACCGTGCCTTCATCGACGGCTTCGACTTCCATCGTCGCCTTGTCGGTTTCGATTTCGGCAATCACGTCGCCGGCGGAGACAGTATCTCCGACCTTGACGTGCCACTTGGCGAGAATGCCCTCTTCCATCGTCGGAGACAGGGCGGGCATCAGGATATCGGTCATGTGCGCTTCCCTTACTTGTACGAGACTTGCTTGACGGCGGCGATGATCTTTTCAACGCTGGGCACAGTCAGGGCTTCTAGGTTGGCGGCATACGGCATGGGCACGTCTTCCTGGTGAACGCGAGCGGGCGGCGCGTCGAGATCGTCGAACGCTTCGGCCGTGACACGGGCGGCGACTTCGGCACCGATGCCGCACGGGCCCCAACCCTCTTCGACCGTAACCAGACGGTTCGTCTTCTTTACCGAAGCGACTACCGTGTCCGTATCGAGCGGACGCAGGGTGCGCAGATTGACGACTTCGGCATCGATGCCTTCAGCGGCCAGTTGTTCGGCGGCCTTCAAAGCGAAACCGACCATGCGCGAGTGCGCAACGATGGTGACGTCCTTGCCTTCACGCTGAATCTTGGCCTTGCCGATCGGCAATACGAAATCTTCCACATCGGGGATTTCGAATTCATTGCCGTACATCATCTCGTGTTCGAGGAACACGACCGGGTTCGGATCGCGGATAGCCGCCTTCAGCAACCCTTTGGCGTCGGCGGCGTCATACGGTGCAAGCACCTTGAGGCCCGGAACGTTGGCGTACCAGGACGAATAGTCCTGGCTGTGCTGGGCGGCGACGCGGGCGGCGGCACCGTTCGGGCCACGGAACACGATGGACGACTTGATCTGACCACCGGACATATACAAGGTCTTGGCCGACGAGTTGATAATGTGGTCGATGGCCTGCATGGCGAAATTGAACGTCATAAACTCGATGATCGGCTTCAGGCCAGCCATGGCCGCGCCCGAACCGATACCGGCAAAGCCCATTTCGGTAATCGGCGTATCGATAACGCGGCGATCACCGAATTCTTCGAGCAGATTGCGCGACACCTTATAGGCGCCCTGGTACTGCGCGACTTCTTCCCCCATCAGGAAGACCGCGTCGTCGCGACGCATTTCTTCGGCGATGGCGTCACGCAGCGCATCACGGACAGTGATCTTCACCATCGGCGTGCCTTCCGGGAATTCCGGATCGTTCTGCGGCTTGGATACCGGTGCAGCGGCCGGGGTGGTGTCGGCGGCTTTCTTTTCGCCGCCTTCCTGGGTCGCGGGCGCATCCGTCGATTGCGCAGGTGCAGGTGCCGGCGCCGGGGACGACACACCGCCTTCAAGGCGGGCGATCGGCGTATTGACCTTGACGCCTTCGGTGCCGGCATCGATCAGGATGGCTTCGACCTTGCCTTCGTCGACAGCTTCGACTTCCATCGTCGCCTTGTCGGTTTCGATTTCAGCGATCACCTGACCGGCGGAAACTTCGTCGCCAACCTTGATCAGCCATTTGGAAAGAGTGCCTTCCTCCATAGTCGGAGAAAGCGCGGGCATGAGGATATCAGTCATGTTGATTTAAGCCTCGGTATAAACGTCGGTGTACAGTTCGGACGGATCCGGCTCGGGCGAGGTCTGGGCGAAGTCTACCGCTTCCAGAACAATGGCCTTCACCTCGTTGTCGATCGTCTTGATCTCGTCCTCGGCGACGCCGGCCTGTTGCAGCATCGTCTTGATATGGTCGATCGGATCGCGGGTCGTCTTGACCTCGTCAACCTCTTCCTTGCTGCGGTACTTGGCCGGATCGGACATGGAGTGACCGCGATAGCGGTAGGTCTTCATTTCCAGGATATAGGGCCCCTTGCCAGACCGGGCATGTTCGGCCGCGCGTTCGGCGGCTTCCTTCACGGCGAAGACATCCATGCCATCAACGGTTTCGCCCGGAATGCCGAACGAAGCGCCGCGCTGCGACAGGTTTACCGTCGCCGAAGCGCGCGCGAGCGACGTGCCCATGGCGTATTCGTTGTTTTCGATCACGTACACAACCGGCAACTTCCAGAGCTGCGCCATGTTGAAGCTTTCGTAGACCTGGCCCTGGTTGGCCGCGCCGTCGCCGAAATAGGTGAAGGAGACGTTGCCGTTCTTCTTATAGAAGTCAGCAAAGGCCAGGCCGGTACCAAGCGATACCTGCGCGCCGACGATACCGTGACCGCCGAAGAAGCCGGTAGCGATGTCGAACATGTGCATCGACCCGCCCTTGCCCTTGGACGAACCGCCCGAACGGCCGGTCAGTTCCGCCATGACGGCCTTCGGGTCCATGCCAGCAGCCAGCATGTGGCCGTGGTCGCGATACCCGGTGATGACCTGATCGCCTTCCTTGCTGGCGGCCTCCATACCAACGGCAACAGCTTCCTGCCCGATATAGAGGTGGCAGAAGCCGCCGATCAGGCCCATGCCGTACAGTTGCCCCGCGCGCTCCTCGAAGCGACGGATCAGTACCATCTCACGGTAATATTTAAGCAAATCTGCCTTGGAGACATTGCTCAGCTTGTTGCCACTGTCGGTCTTGGTGTCTTTCTGGGCGGCACGCGCCATGGACATCTCCCATTACAAAACGACGGCCGCTGTTACGCGCGGCCTTTTAAAAAATGGTGGCGCTTTGACGGCCGGACGGTATGCGAACAAACGCACAGGCCAAATCAAAGGCACACTTCCTTTATGAGAAGCCTGCCTTCGCGTAAAGAGCTAAAGAATGGTCAGGAGTTAGCGTTTTGGACGATCGGTCCACGAATAACGTACGCCTTAGGCTCAGACAGGCCAAGCAGGACGCGGGCACGTTCTTCAAGCAAATCTTTCGACAAATTATCTGTACGCAAGTATTTGGCGCGCGCTTCCAAGTCCGCACGTTCGGTTTTTAGTTGTACGAGCTGACGCTCCTTTACAACCAGTTCCCGATTACGCATCTCTTGAGAAAAGAACCCTTTATCGCCAGTCAGATACTGAACGCATACATAGGTCAGAACAAGCGTAATAATAGCGGTCGGCAAATACGGCCTCAATCTGAAGAACACTATTTGAGCCCCTTCTGGACTGCGGTAACACTTGAAGACCATTTTTGAGGCGGCACGGTTAACATAGTGTTACTAAACATGTCTGAGTGCACAGAAGAATTTATCGTGATAGGCGGCTGTAAAGATTTGAACATCACGGCGTTTTTATCATTGTTGTCAAAATGTGAGCAGCATTATGCGCTGCGGCGAGTCGCCCCTGCCAGTTCCGCCGGAAACCGCATGGCTAACCAACTGTAAGATTTAATGGTTAGCGGAAGCTTATCGCCTGCGATTTGCATTCAATTACTGCAAAAAAAAGCCCCCTCCCGTACTGCAAAAAAAAGCCCCCTCCCGAAGGAGGAGGCTTTCAAAGAGATGGCGGGCCGAGACACCAGACCCGCAGTTCGCTCTTAGCAGCGGATGACCGAGACGCCGGCATAGACGGCTTCGTCGTCGAGCTGCGATTCAATGCGCAGAAGCTGGTTGTACTTGGCGGTCCGGTCCGAACGGGCCAGCGACCCCGTCTTGATCTGGCCGCAGTTCATCGCAACGGCTAGGTCGGCGATGGTCGAGTCTTCGGTTTCGCCCGAACGGTGCGACATGACCGAGGTATAGCCGGCGCGGTGCGCCATATCGACGGCGTCCATGGTTTCGGACAGGGTGCCGATTTGGTTGACCTTGACCAGGATGGAGTTGGCCATGCCTTCGACAATACCCGTTTCCAGGCGATCCGGATTGGTGACAAACAAATCGTCGCCGACCAATTGGATGCGGTCACCGAGGCGCTCGGTCAGTTCCTTCCAGCCCTCGTAATCGTCCTCAGCCATGCCGTCTTCGATCGAGCAGATCGGGAACTTGTTGGCCAGGTTTTCGAGATAGTCGACCATCTGACCGCCATCGAGAATCTTCTTTTCGCCGGTCATGTTATATTTGCCGTCCTTGAAGAACTCGGTCGAGGCGACGTCCATGGCCAGCCAGAAGTCCGAACCGGCCTTGTATCCAGCGCTTTCGCCAGCCTTCATGATGAAGGCCAGGGCTTCTTCGGCCGACGCCAGGTTCGGCGCGAAGCCGCCTTCATCACCGACATTGGTGTTATGACCGGCAGCCTTCAGCCCCTTCTTCAGCGAATGGAAGATTTCGGCGCCCATACGCAGGGCTTCCGAGAAGTTCTCGGCGCCAGCCGGAACGATCATGAATTCCTGAATGTCGATGGGGTTGTCGGCGTGGGCTCCACCATTGATGATATTCATCAGCGGCACAGGCAGGACGCGCGCACCAAGGCCGCCGACATACTTGTACAGCGACAGGTTCGATGCCTGGGCGGCTGCGCGGGCCGTGGCCAGCGAAACACCGAGGATGGCGTTGGCACCGAGGCGCGACTTGTTCGGCGTACCGTCCAGATTGATCAGGGTCTGGTCGAGACGGCGCTGATCCAGGGCTTCGAAACCGGCGATGGCTTCGAAGATTTCACCATTCACCGCATCGACGGCCTTGCGAACGCCCTTGCCACCGTAACGCTTGGGATCACCGTCACGCATTTCAACAGCTTCGTGGGCGCCGGTCGAAGCGCCCGACGGCACGGCTGCGCGGCCGAAGGAACCGTCATCGAGGGTGACGTCGACTTCGACCGTGGGATTGCCACGGGAGTCGAGGATTTCGCGGGCGACGATGTCGATAATTTCGGGCATGAGGAGTCCTGCTATGTGAGACGTTCGAAAAGACTGCGCTGCATTAGCAAGGACCGGGAGGGGTGGCAAGGTGCATACCGGTTCGCGGTTGTCACGAAGGCGCAACTATGATGATACTCACGATATAATTACAAAAGCGGAGGAACGGATGACCAGAGGTCTGACAGCATTGGCGCTTGTTCTGTCGCTCGTTGCGCCGCCTGCGGTCGCCCAGTCCGTCCCCGCCGATTCCACCGAGGTCGTCGTCAAGGGCGCCGCCCGCCCGAAACTGGCGGACAGTGCGCCCCCACCGCCGCTAGAGGTTTTCGTAAAGCCACCACGCATCGAACAGATCGCCCTGTCGGCCGATGGAGGGCGGATTGCGTTCGTTACCTGGGCCGACGGCCTGCACATACTGGCCATCTACAATGTCGCCGACAACAGCCGGGCCGCTGTACGATTGGCCGATGCGCCTCTGTCCGCCATCTCATGGCTCGACAAGGATCATATCCTGCTGTCCAGCACGCTTACCGGTCTGCGCGGCACCTGTCCGTCCGGAACGGATCAACGTCTGGCTGACGGGGCCGCACAGATGAACCTGCGCGCCGTCCTAGACCCTGCCAAGGCCGATTCCGCTGCCAATGCAGATGCCCAGGCCCGCGCGCTGAGCGCCTTGCGGACACCGGGGTGCGTTCAGTTCGGTGTCCGGGCGCAGGATGCCGTTACGGTCGTGGACCTGCGCACCGCCAAGGGCACCACACTCGGCAACAAGTTGAGCGAGTTCGACAACCTGGCTTTGGGCCTACCGCGCCCGATTGTTGTTAATGGCAAGATGCAAGTCATGGGCGCGTTTCTTGAGATGCGCGCCAAGTCCATCGCCGGACAGCCAACGCGACGCGTCTACCTCTGGCGCACCGATCCGGATACAGGCATAGGGCGGCTCGTCAACGATGGCGGCGGTGACCTGGATCGTGAAAACCGCTATGTTGATGACTGGCTGTTCGACGCCTCGGGCCAGATCCTGGCGCGGTCCCTCTACAGCTTCCGCAACGAGACGTTCAGCATTGAGGTACGCAAGGACAAAGGCTGGACGCCGGTTCTGACCCGCAAGATCGTCGGTAAGGATCGCACGTTTGCGCCGTTTCTTGCCGGTCTTGGGCGTGACGGCGCGTCGCTGCTGCTCCTGGACGTTGAACCGGGGACGGAAGGTGGCGCACGCCGCTTTCACTATTACGAACTGTCCACCGATGGCAAAAGGTCCGAGGCCCTCGATCCTGACGACGCCACCCGTGACCGACCTATATTCCATCCCGAAACGGGTGCGCTTGCCGGCTTTGAACGCGATGGTGAAACAACCACCTACACCTTCTTCGATCCCGACTTGGCGGAATATTACAAACTGGCCGTCGATACCGCTCCAGGCCAGGCGGTGCGCGTCGCCGCCATGGCTCGCGATTCGCGCCAAATGATCCTGTTCGATCAAGGCGGCGACGATCCCGGCTCCTGGCACTATTACGACTTTGCCGCCGGCAAGCGTGTCGACATAGGCAGCCATTACCCCGCCGTCCCGGTGGAGTGGGTGGCCTCTCAGCGGTCCATTCAGTACAAGGCCAGGGACGGGATGGATATCCATGCGTTGCTGACCCTGCCGCCTAAGGGCGACGCAAAGAACCGCGCCTTGGTCGTCCTGCCGCACGACGGACCGTTGGCCCATGACGCGCGCGGGTTCGATTGGCTGGCGCAACTTCTGGCTTCGCGGGGCTATGTCGTGCTCCAACCCAATTATCGCGGTTCAGACGGCTACGGCACCACCTATACGGACGCCGGTAAAGGGGAATGGGCCGACCGGATGCTTAGCGATCTGGCGGACGGCGTGCGCGCCCTCAGCACGCAGGGTCTAATCGATCCTGGCCGCGTCTGCATCGCCGGGCGCGGCTATGGCGGCTATGCGACGTTGATGGGCGCCGAAAGCCATGACGCTCCCTACCGGTGCGCGGCCTCGATCGGAGGGATATCCGACGTGTCGACCTATAGCAGCGCCGTCAAAAGCCGAGCATTGGCTGACGAAATCGCACCGCTAAAGGCCGATCCAAAACAGCCGCGGGCATTTCGCGCCGATCCGGCCTCCCCTGCCCGACTGCGCACCTATCTCGGCGCTGCTGACCTTGCCACCATATCGCCGCTGCAACAGGTGAAGCAAGCGCACATACCCGTGCTTCTCATTCATGGCGGGCGCGACGCCGAAGTCTCGCCGAGTCAGAGTCACGCTCTGCGCGATGCCCTGCGGGCCGCTGGCAAGACGGTTACGGCTATTGACCTGCCGGATTGCGATCACGACCTGACGAAAGAAAGCTGCCGCCTGGCAACCGCGCAAGGCCTGGTCGATTTCCTGACGCAGTATAATCCGGCGAATTGAACGCGGACCGTCACCGGCCCGCGCCCATTACCAGTTACATAGCCTTTGACGACGGCGCTGCTTGCATTTGCGGCAACACGGTCGCCGGATCGATCGGCGCGCCATTTTTGAAAACCATGAAATGCAGGTGTGGCCCTGTGTTCCGGCCGGACTTGCCGATTTCTGCGATCTGCTGACCGGCGGTGACGCTGGCCGTATCGTCGACGGTAATCTTATTGAGATGCGTATAGCGGGTGACGTATCCGTCGCCGTGATTGATTTCCAGAGTCAGGCCGTTCCAACTGTCCGTCTTCACGGTAACCACACGACCCGCCGCCGGGGCATAGATTGGCGTCCCGACCTTGCCGCGGAAATCAATGCCTTCATGGAAGGCGGGCGCCCCGGTCAACGGATTCGTCCTTTTACCGAAGGGACTGCTGATCGTTCCGGTTACCGGTAGCACCGAAAAGACAGGTGCACCCGATGCCGCACGGGCGGGATTTTGCGACAAGACAAATTGCGCGCCAGCCAAAGGCAGGATCAGGGCGATCGCCAAGGCCTGTGCAATCCATCGCGACCGCTTGCGTCCCACCGACGAAGCGCGCATAATTTCGGTAATTCTCATTCTAAATTCTCCAGAGTTTGAGGGTGAGAAGACCGTCGGAGCGCATGTCTGTGTGGAAATGGGCAATGTGTCTCCGGCGGTATGCTTCAGGGCCGTCAGCAGCGACGCTGCGTAGGCCCGGCGCATTTCGGGATTCGCCTGGGTAACCAAGGCGTCGCAAGCCAGTTCGGCCGCCAGCCGGCACCGCGCCGCTTGGTGGCGAATGAATGGATTGAACCAGAAGATAACCTCGATCCAGCTGAGCAGTGTGTAAAAGCCCGTATCGCCTCGCCTCAGGTGCGCGCGCTCGTGGGCGATAACCAATTCAAGCTGATCAGCGCCCAGGCCCGTCAACAGGCGCTGAGGCACGATGACATGGCGCCCCCAGGCGAAAGCAGGGACCGCCACTGAGGCGATACGAATGCCGGTGTCCTCAGGCAAAGGCAGCGCCGTTCGGGCGATGGTTCGCAGGACCGATTGCGCCCTCAATAGACGGATCGCGGCCAGCGCGGCGACACATGCATAGACGACAGGCACCCATGGTATTCCAGCATAGGCCCACGCCAGCCAATCGAATTTCGCTTGCGAAACACTATCAATCGCTTCCCCCGTCATGGCCGCTGCCTCGCCGCCACCCGAATATTCCGGTATGGGCGCAGTCATCAGCGCCGGTGCCAGCCGCGCCAGCACAATCAGAAAGGCTCCCATCACGACCGGCAAGATCATGACCGCCAGCATCCGCTTTTCCACGCCATCGGCAGGCGCTTCATCGCGTTTGCGGAACAGGCGATGAATGGCCAAAATCAGGGCGCTGGCCAATAGAGGCATAAGGCCCAGTACCATCAACAGCCCCCCGATCACTTTGAGGCCTCCTCAGTGGCCAATTTTTCGAGCAGGGCTTCCAATTCACCGATTTCGTCGGCGGAGATAAGCCGGCTGTTGGCAAAGGTCGCCGCCGGCATGGGCGCGTCGCTGTCGAGAACGTCGCGGGCGAACGCCGTCACCAGCCCTGCCAGGGTTTCCAGCTTGGAGTGCGTGGCCACATAGGTCTTCATGCCGTGAACCATTTCGACGCGGATCAAGTCCTTTTCGACCATTCGGTCTAAAGTCTTGCGTGTCGCTGAATATGACCACTGCGTTTCGGTCTGGCTGGCGTCATGAATTTCACGCGCGCTCAACCGGCGATGCCGCCACAGGTAGCGCAGGAGTTTGAGTTCGTAATCGCTCGGCTTATGCATGAGAGCCTCCGTCGCCTTTGTGCGACATGTGTCGCACGTACGCTACATGACGTCAACCCGTCTCCGTATTGAGTGCTTATTTCCTTTTTTGCAAAATCCACACTGAAATAGAGGAGATTTGCAGATGAGCGACGCATTTAAAGACGGCGACCGTGTAAGCCACGAAAAGAAAGGCCTAGGCACGGTCCATGCCAGCCCGGCGGCGAGTGACGTTGTGGTTTCCGAGAACGCCCCGGCCAAGACGCCAGACACCGTTTACGTCGTATGGGACGATGACCGCTTTCCCGTCGGCAACGTGCCGCGCGCCGAACTGGAAAAGGTGCCCGACGCGGCGGCAGCCATTTCTACGGGGTTCTAGAGTAGGTCTCGACAAGCCTTACAGCCCTAGTCATCCGGACATAAAAAAACGTGGATCGTCTCCGATCCACGTTTCAGAAATTCACAGGCGAATTTCACTGGCGAAGACTGATTAGTCTTTCTTCGGCGTGATGACCTGACGGCCCTTGTACATACCGGTCTTCAGGTCGACATGGTGAGGACGGCGAAGCTCGCCGGTGTCCTTGTCTTCGGTGTAAGGGTTAGCGCCCAGCGCGTCGTGCGAACGACGCATGTTGCGACGCGAGGGCGAGGTTTTCCGCTTGGGTACGGCCATGTCCGTCTCTTTTCCTGGTCAAAGGCCGAACACACGAAGTATTCAGGCACATAAATTAAATGATGAGTCCCTGTTGGTGACTCAGAAGGCGGGCCTTATGCATCAAGTCCGCCCGACTATCAAGGGGCAATCGGTGATTTTAGCTAGGAAAGTCCGTTAGCGCGACTGGATTCCGCCAGCGGATCGGTCTGCGGCAAAGGCTGGCGCATGTAACTTTCGATGCGCAATCTAGCTTCATTCAGGGCCTCTGCATCAAAGGATTTAGGCGATACCAGACGCCGCCCGTCCTTCAGGGTCACGATCCAGCCATGCGCGATGCGGCTGCCTTTGCGTTCGTAATCATAACTTTCCTGTATGACGGCGCTAATATCCTCTGCCAGAATATGGTGCGTTTTCCGCCACGAGGTCAGGCTTAAGAGCCGCACGCGTATCCGACCATCGGCAACATGCCATTCGCGATGGCGGCCAATGCAGGCCCATACAATAATGGCCAGGGCCAAAGGCAGAGCAATCAGATTCATCAGGATAATACCGGTCGCTGGCACCTTGCCCGATTGCATGAGCGCCCAATTGCCGTAGTCACTGGCAATGGCCGCCGCGGCCAGGGTCAGGCCAACCACGACATATAGTGCGCGCGGCAGCATCCCCAATTCGTCTTTCAGCTTCATGACACCCACCCGTTTTGCGCTACTATAGCCTCAAACGGGTGGATTGTCAGCCTGCCGTAAGGTTAGGCTTCGATACTCTCAGGCCTCGATCTGGGCCGAGGCTTCAATCTCAACCAGCCATTCGGGATTGATCAGGGCGCTGGTGCCGATAAAGCTCGATGCGGGACGAATGTCGCCGAAGATTTCGCCATGGGCCCGCGCGGCGTCCTTCCACAACGACATGTCGGTCAGGAAGATGCGGGTACGGATAATGTCCGATGCCTGGCCACCGGCGTCCTGAACCGCCTTGACGATGATTTCTAGGGCAGCCTTGGTCTGCTCGTAGGCATCGGTTCCGGCAACCTTGCCATCGCGGATCGGCGCCGTGCCCGATACTTCGATGCGATTGCCCGAACGAACGGCACGGGAAAAACCGATTTCACCTTCAAAAGGCGAACCGGAGGAGATCAGTTGGCGTGTCATGGAATATTCCTTTAGCAGCGCCCTGCCCGACGCGCGTCAGGCAGAACGGTTTAGACGAGACGGCTGCGCACTTTGGCGGCGGCGATGAAGCTCGAAAACAGCGGATGCGGTGCGAACGGACGCGACTTGAGTTCCGGATGGTATTGCACGCCGATGAACCACGGGTGATCCGTACGTTCGACGATTTCCGGCAGCAGGCCATCGGGCGACATACCCGAAAAATGCAGGCCACACGCTTCCAGACGCGGAATATAGTCGCGGTTGACTTCGTAGCGATGGCGGTGACGCTCGGAAATCGCCGTATCGCCGTAGATATCGGAGACGAGAGAACCGGGCTTCAGTGCCGCATCGTAGGCCCCCAGGCGCATGGTGCCACCGAGATTGCCGCCCGCCGCCCTTTGCGTCAGCTCGTTGCCGTTCAGCCATTCGGTCATAAGGCCAACAACCGGCTCGTCGGTATGCCCAAACTCCGTCGAGGACGCCGTCTTGACGCCGGCCAGATTGCGGGCCGTCTCCAATACGGCCATCTGCATGCCGAAGCAGATGCCGAAATAAGGGACGCTGTTTTCACGCGCGAAGCGAGCCGCTTCGATCTTGCCAAGCGCACCGCGCTCTCCGAAGCCGCCGGGAACCAGAATGGCGTGAACATTTTCCAGCCGTTCGATCACAGCGTCCGGCGCGCCTTCAAAGGTTTCCGATTCCACCCAGTCGATGCGGACGCGGACATTATTGGCCATGCCGCCGTGATAAAGCGCTTCGATCAGTGATTTATAGGCGTCTTTCAGCACGGTGTACTTGCCGACGACGGCGATGGACACTTCACCGTCCGGATACTGGTAGCGTTGGGTGATGTCTTTCCAAAGCGACAGGTCCGGTGCGGCGGCATCTTCGATACCGAAGACGTTCAACACTTCGACATCCAGGCCCTGGCGGTGATAGTCGATCGGCACGGCATAGATGTTTTCGGAATCCATGGCCTGGATGACGGCGCTTTCGCGGACGTTACAGAACAAGCCGATCTTGCGGCGTTCTTCCGTCGGAATTTCCTGCTCACAACGGCACAGCAGAATATCGGGCTGGATGCCGATGGAACGCAATTCCTTCACCGAATGCTGGGTCGGCTTGGTTTTCATTTCCCCAGCCGTCTTGACGAACGGCAGCAGCGTCAGGTGGATGAAGCAGCATTGGCGGCGCGGCAATTCCTGGCCAAGCTGGCGAATGGCTTCAAAAAACGGCAGACCTTCGATATCGCCGACCGTTCCACCGATTTCCACAAGGATAAAATCGGCATCGCCCTGGTCGGACACAACGAACTGCTTGATCTGGTCGGTAACGTGCGGGACGACCTGAACGGTTGCGCCGAGATAATCGCCGCGGCGTTCCTTTTCGATGATGTTGGAATAGATGCGGCCGGTGGTGATGTTGTCGGTCTTACGGGCATTGACGCCGGTAAAACGCTCATAGTGGCCGAGGTCGAGGTCGGTTTCGGCGCCATCGTCGGTAACAAAGACTTCGCCGTGCTGGTACGGGCTCATCGTTCCCGGATCGACGTTCAGGTACGGGTCCAGCTTGCGCAGCCGAACCTTGAAGCCGCGCGCCTGAAGCAGGGCCCCAAGCGCCGCGGATGCCAACCCTTTGCCAAGCGAGGAGACAACCCCGCCAGTGATGAAAACGAAACGGGCCATATCAGATCAGTACCATAATCAGAGAGAACCCGCGGAAGTTACCCTCCGCGGGCCAAAAAATCAGTTTGAAATCGGGCTTCGCTTAACGCGAAGCGGAAGATGTCGTCGCCGAAGAGGCTGGCGCAGCCGAAGAGCCACCCTGCCAGATGCCGGCCTTTGCGGCTTCCACCTGCTTTTGCGACACCGATGACGATGCCGCGGAATTGGCAGGCAAGCGCGCCGGCGCAGAAGACGTGGCCGGCTTGGGGGTCGGGGCCTGAGCGGGGACCTGAGCTTGAGGCGCAGGCGCAGCGGGCTGGGAATTGGCCAGCGGCAGGTCACTCAGCGACGGACCGGCCGAACTGGCGGTCTGGCTGGCGGCGGGGGCTGCGGGCAGCTTCGACTTGTCGATCGTCAGGCCGGACGTATCAACCTGGTCGACGGCCGAGGTGGTGCGTTGCGAATAGTTGCCGGCAATGGTCAGGCCGATTGAATTTACGAAAAAGATGAACGCGAAAATCGCCGTCAGCTTGGTCAATAGATTGCCCGCGCCACGCGCCGACATAAAACCCGACGGACCACCGCCCATACCGAGCGCGCCGCCTTCGGAACGCTGGATGAGAATCAGGCCGGCCATGGTGACCGAAACGAGGATCTGCACGGTCAGGAGGATACCAAATAAGGTGTTCATCAGGTCAGGTCTTTATTCTTCTAACGCGGAAAGGCGCCGAACACCGGCGCCGGAATGGATGAAAGTCGCACGCCCTTAGCATCCTCCGCCACGAATGGCCAGAGGGGACGCACGGTTTGCCATACAGAAATATGACGCTGGCGGAGGATTACAAGCCCCGGATCAAACCGGGGCATAATCCGCTGCCGCCACGATGGGCAGGAATTCCTCCACCGTCAGTGACGCCCCACCAACCAGCGCCCCGCCAACCCCTTTCAGGGCAAGCAACTGCGCGGCATTGGACGGCTTGACCGACCCGCCATACAGCAGGCACGGATCGGCATCGCCAAAATAGGTATCAATGTGTTTACGGATCAGCGCGAACGCTTCGAGTATCTGTGCATCGGACGCGGTAAGCCCGGTGCCTATGGCCCAAACGGGCTCATATGACACATGGAATTTATGGCCTTCCAGCGCCCTAGGCAGACTGTCTGTCAATTGCCGAGACAGAACCGGCACTGTGAGCCCGCCCTGACGCTGATCAAGGGTTTCGCCTATGCAAATGATAGGCTCCAGCCCGGCGCGCAACGCCGCCTGGACCTTGCGGGCCACAAGCGAACAGGGTTCCAGGTGGCCGTGGCGACGCTCCGAATGGCCAAGAATGACCATGGTGGCGCCGGCATCTTTCAGCATGGCAGCGGACACATCGCCGGTATAGGCGCCTCCGTCGGCATGGCTGCAATCCTGGCCGCCCAGCAACAGCTTCGTGCCTTGGAGGGCTTCGGCCATAAGTGGCAGGAGGGTCGCGGGGGGGAACAAGGCGACACGCGCCTTGTGAGCGGCGCTTTGCGCGGCAATGGCCTGGGCAACCGGAAGTGCGCTTTTCAGCCCGTTCATTTTCCAGTTGCCGGCGATAAGATGTCGGTGTGGCATTATTTGTCTTGTTTGTTGTGGCATAAAACCGCCGAAAACCTTGCAAGCCTTCTAATGAGGCCCTGTGCGGGTAAGGTCCTGTCGCGGTACGCAAACCATAGACCGATGGCGGCGGACAAGCCAAGGCTTTTCAACCAAGAAAAATCTTGAAACTGATAAAATCCCTTTGTAACAGCCTTATTCGTGCCGTAAGACACGGCCATATCTGCGTGCCTGCGCGCGTCTACAGGGTTATATTGCGATGATCAGCCTCTTCCGGGAATTCACCAAGTCATGGATATTCAAGGGCTTGATGGTGCTGCTCGTCGCCTCTTTCGCCATTTTCGGTCTTCGCGACGTCTTCAGCAAGACAGGCGGCGACAATGTCATCACCGCCGGCAAGCGTCAGCTCAGCGCTCAGGAATTCAAGAGCCGCTTCGAAAGCTACAAGGCCAACTATCCCAAGGAAAATCAGGGACGCACCTTTACGAACGAGGAATTCGTCGAGGCCGGCCAACATGTCCGCATGCTGAACGAACTGGCGGATCAATTGTCCTTTGCCGCCTGGCTCGATTCGCTGGGCGTAAAGCCGTCCGCCAAGATGATCGTTGCTGAAATTGCCAAGATCCCGGCTTTCTTCAATAGCGTCACCGGCCGTTTCGACAAGGATACCTATCGTCAGTTGCTGGCGCAGAACCAGATGAACGAAAAGATGTTCGAGTTCAGCGTTTCGGACGAACTGGCCAGCCAGCAGTACCTGACGGCGGCCGTCGCGGGCTTCCGCGCGCCACGCATCTATGCCGCTACCGAAGCCGCCACGACGCTGCAAAACCGCGACACCAGCCTGTTCGTTATTTCGGCAAAGAACGTTCCGACACCCGCCGCCCCAACCGACGCTGAATTACAGGCCTTCTACAATTCGCGCCTGTCTCAGTTGCAACTGCCGGAAACGCGGACGGCTTCGATCGTGCAATTTGTGCCCGCCAATTATGCTAAGGACATCAAGGTGGACGAAGCCGCCTTGCAGAAAAAGTACAAGGACAGCCTGGCCACCCTCGTCTCGCCGGAAACCCGTAGCTTCGTCACCGTGACGGCCCAGTCGGCGGGCGACGCCAACGCCATTTCCTCCGCCCTCAAGTCCGGCCAGACACCGGAAGAGGCTGCTAAGGCGCACAAGGGTCAGGTCATCAATTACACCTTGAAGCCCAAGAGCGCGGTCCCCGATGCCAAGATTGCCGCAGCGGCCTTCGGCATGAAGACGGGCGATGTGTCCGGTGCCGTCCAGGGTGAGCTCGGCTACGCCGTTATTAAAATGGGCGAAGTCAAGGTTGGCTCTACACCGTCCTACGAAAGCGTTCGCGAAAAGCTGGCCGCAGACTACATAAAAGATCAGGCCGCTGACCGCGTCAACAAGGACAGCAATGCCTTCTCGGACGCCATGCGCGCCGGCAACGACTTCCACGCCACGGCCGCGAAACTGGGCCTGAAAGTGATCCAATTGCCGCCGATGACGTCGGAAGGCAAGACGGGCAACCCGCAAGCCGATTATTCCCAATTTACCGTACTGGTGAAGGACATCTACGACCTGCCCCAGGTCGGCGCCACCTCCGACGTCGATCAACTCCGCGAAGGCGAGTATTTCGCCGTACGTCTCGACACCATCAAGCCCGCTGGCGCCCCGCCTTTCGCCGAAATCAAAAACGAACTCACCCAGTACTGGATGACCGACAAGGTGACCTCGGCGGTGCAGGACGCAGCCGACAAGGCCATGGCGCGGATCAAGAAGGGCGAAAGCTTCGCCGCCGTCGCCGCCAGCTTCAATACCCCCGTTGAACAGCTGAACGGCCTGAACCGCGCCACGATACAACGCGCCAACTTGCCGCAAGCCCTGGCTGGTCGCATCTTCCTGTCGCAACCGGGTGAAACCTTCAACGCTCAGATCAGCCCGGTCGCCTTCGCCATCGGCCACGTCGATGCCGTCCATCAGGCGGACACAGCATCCGCCAATACGATGACCACGGTCGCCCGCACGCAGATGTCGCAAATGTTGGCCCGTGACGTAGCCACAACGGCCCAAACCGGCGCCCGCGCCCTCGTCAAGGCCAAGACCTACCCGCGCACAGCCGAGATCGCTCTGGGCGTCACCCCGACTGACGACAAGGCAGGCAAGGCTGACAAGACCGACGGAAAGAAGACGCCGTGATCGCCGAACCCGTTACGCTTGCCGCCAACGAAGGCGCATTTACCAAGGCCTATGACGCCGGCAAGCCCTACATCGTCTGTCGCAAGCTGATCGATGATCTGGAAACACCGGTTTCTGCCTATCTGAAGCTGTCGCGTAACCGCCCCTACTCGTTCCTGTTCGAATCGGTCGAAGGTGGCGCCTTGTCTGGCCGTTACTCGATTCTGACCCTGTCGCCTGACTTGGTCTGGCGCTGCTTCGGCAATGCCGCCGAGATATCAAAAGGCGCCGATATTCCCGCTGGCATCTATACGCCGGAAAGCCTTACCACGCTGGATAGCCTGCGCGCGCTTGTTGCGGCGAACCGTATGGACATTCCCGAAGGCCTGCCTCCCATGGTGTCGGGCCTGTTCGGTGTGTTTGGCTACGACATGATCCGGCTTATGGAGCCGCTTGGCGAGGCCAATCCGGACCCGCTCGAACTGCCCGATGCCTGCCTTGTACGGCCCTCGGTGGTTTGCGTGTTTGACAATGTCGCCCACGAAATCCTTCTGGCTTCGCCGGTATGGCCGGACGCCCGATCGGCGCAGGATGCCTACAGCGCCGCGTTGGCGCGTCTCGACGCCGTGGAAGCGGACCTGCGGATTCCCCTGGCGGCACAGCCCGCGCTTCAGGATCACCATCAGGCGCCCTTGACGTCCCCCACCTCGCCGCTCGATTTCAAAGACATGGTCGGAAAGGCCAAGGAATATATCGCCGCGGGCGACATTTTCCAGGTCGTCCTAAGCCACCGTTTCGAAGCACCTTATCCACTCGATCCCTTCGCTTTTTACCGCTCCCTGCGCCGGCACAATCCGTCGCCCTACCTCTTCTATCTCAATTTCGGCGATTTCCAGCTGGCTGGGTCGTCTCCGGAAATCCTGGTCCGCATCCGCGATGGCAAGCTGACTATTCGCCCGATTGCCGGCACCCGTCCGCGCGGCAAGACGGCGGAGCAGGACAAGGCGTTGGAAGCCGAACTTCTGGCCGACCCTAAGGAACTGTCCGAGCACCTGATGCTCCTCGACCTTGGCCGCAACGATGTCGGCCGCGTCGCCAAACCGGCCTCGGTCAAGGTGACGGAAAAGTTCGTCATTGAACGCTACAGCCACGTCATGCATATCGTCTCTAACGTCGAAGGCGATGCGCCTGACGACCTCGATCCGGTCGATGCGCTGTTGGCCGCCCTGCCTGCTGGCACCTTGTCCGGCGCGCCCAAGGTGCGGGCCATGGAAATCATCGACGAACTGGAAGACGTTAAGCGCGGCGCCGGTTACGGCGGTGGCGCGGGATATATCTCAAGCGGCGGCAGCGTCGATGTCTGCATTGTTCTGCGCACGGCACTGTTCAAGGATCGCAACATCTATGTCCAGGCTGGCGCCGGCGTCGTTGCCGACAGTGTTCCGCAGATGGAATATGAGGAAACCTGCCACAAGGCCGGCGCGCTCATCAAGGCGGCCCAAGACGCCTGGCGATATACCTACAGCCAGAACTAGGCCGCCCTCGCAATCTTAAATCCCTAGCGGCTTTCTTCCCTGCCGATCAGCACGGCGTCCGTAACAGGTTCCGCAGACTCAGCGCTGAGCGATGATCCCGACAGTTCGAAGTCTGCCTTGTTGACCGTGGGTGCTGCCGGCGCCGCCACCGTCTGCGGTGCCGTATGGTTGGGCGCGGGCTTTGCCGTCAGGCTTGTCGCCATATACACAAAAAACGTAGTGGCGGCGATAAAGGCGCAAAGCGCCAGAATGAGCCAGTGTCCCGGCATTCTGCGTGGCTTGGAAGTCGCCAGCAGAACGAGCGCCGCGCCAAGGCGGTCGTCGGTCAAGGCGTCTTCCTGCCCGGTATGATTGGCTCGAATCAAATTCATCGCCGTAGTTTAATGCGAAATAGCGGGCGCTGATACCGCTCGCCTAAAGGCATATTTTTGCCGCGCCGCACCGCCTTGTGACGTTTAGACTTGGAAAGCGAAAGGCTTTTGCTTACATACGCCTGCGAGACGGCGGTGTGCGTTCGGAGGCGGCTATGATCCTGGTAATCGATAACTACGACAGCTTTACCTACAATCTTGTCCATTACCTGGCCGAGCTCGGCGCGGATACGCAGGTTTACCGCAACGATGCCTTGAGTGTTCAAGATGCCCTGGCCCTTGCCCCAAAGGCCATTCTGCTGTCGCCCGGCCCTTGCGCGCCCGACCAGGCCGGCATCTGTTTGCCTCTGCTGCGCGCGGCTCCCGAAGATATGCCGGTGCTGGGCGTGTGCCTCGGGCACCAGTCGATCGGCCAGGCCTATGGCGGCGACGTCATTCGTGCCAAGACGCTCATGCACGGTAAGACCAGCCTGATACATCATAATAACAAGGGCATTTTCAATGACTTGCCCAATCCCTTTACAGCGACCCGTTATCATTCGCTGGCCATCAAGCGCGAAACCCTGCCAGCTGATCTCGAGGTCACGGCCTGGACCGAAGATGGCGAGATAATGGGCGTTCAGCATAAGACGCGTCCCATTCACGGCGTGCAGTTTCACCCCGAATCCATCGCCACAGAAGGCGGCCATCAGTTGCTGGCCAACTTCCTGCAATTGGCCGGGATCGAGAGCCACAACCTCTATGTCTGACGCTTTCAAACCCTTGCTGTCGAAACTGGCCGAAGGCCAGAACCTCAACGAAGACGACGCCGAACAATTCTTTACTGCCTGCTTGCGTGGTGAACCAACGCCGGCCCAGGTGGCTGCAGCAGTAACCGCTATTCGGATACGCGGGGAAACCGTCGGCGAAATCGCCGCCTGCGCCCGCGCCATGCGAAAGGCTGCCATTCATCTTGACCACCCCTATGACGTCATCGATGTCTGCGGCACCGGCGGTGACGGCCTGCATACGCTCAACATATCCACCGCCGTGGGTTTTGTCGCAGCCGGCGGCGGCCTAAAGGTCGCCAAGCATGGCAACCGCGCCATCACCTCCAAATCCGGCACGGCGGACGTATTGGCAGCGCTCGGCGTAAATATTGAAGCGACTCTGAAACAACAACGTAAAGCCTTGGACGACGCTGGCATCTGCTTCCTCTTTGCCCAGGCGCATCACGGCGCCATGCGGCATGTTTCGCCGATCCGCCAGCAACTCGGGTTTCGCACCATCTTCAACCTGCTGGGGCCGCTCAGTAACCCAGCCGGTGCCAAGCGTCAGGTTGTGGGCGTCCCCTCGCCGCGTTTTGTTGAACCGATCGCTCAGGCGCTGGGTCAACTCGGCGCCACTAAAGCCTGGTCTGTGCACGGATCCGGCCTGGATGAGCTGACAACGACCGGTGAAACCGATGTCGCCGAATGGAAGGACGGGTTTGTCCGCCTGTTCAAGATCACGCCCGAAGCGGTCGGCTTGCCCCGCGCGGCTCTGGCCGACATCACGGGTGGCGCCCCCGAATACAATGCCGCCGAACTGTCCGCTCTGCTCGACGGCAAGACCGGGGCGTATCGCGATATCGTCATGCTGAACGCAGCGGCCGCCTTCCTGGTGGCCGACAAGGTGGAGACCCTGCGCGAAGGCGTGGAACTGGCGGCAAACGTCATTGACGATGGCCGCGCACGCAGCGCGCTAGACACGCTGATTGCGGCGACAAAAGCGTCATAACATTCACATAACATAACTGTTGCTGCTCTGTGAACGCACGCCGTGCTAGCGTCCAAGGTCGCTACCCAAGGAGACGATATGCTGGACATTCTCGACAAGATCGCTACCTACAAGCGCGAAGACGTCGCGACGCGGCGTACGCATGTGACGCTGGACGACCTTGAGGCGCAAATAGATGAGGTCGGTCCACCTCGCGGGTTTGCCAAGGCTCTGGTCGCCAACAAGCAGCCTGACAATCTCTCACTCATCGCCGAAATCAAGAAGGCCAGCCCGTCAAAAGGCTTGATTCGTGAAGATTTCGATCCGCCTGCACTGGCCCGCGCCTATGAAGCCGGCGGGGCCTCCTGCCTGTCGATCCTGACCGATAATCCGTCCTTCATGGGACACGAATCGCATTTTCAGGCCGCACGGGCCGCTGTGTCATTGCCCTGCATCCGTAAGGAATTTCTTGTCGACACCTGGCAGGTGACCGAATCGCGGGCCATCGGCGCCGATGCCATTCTGGTCATCATGGCCATGATAGATGACGAACTGGCTGCGGACCTCATCGACTGCGCCCAGCATTATGGCATGGATGCGCTGGTCGAAGTGCATGACGCAGCAGAAATGGACAGGGCTCTGAAACTCAAATCCAAGCTGATCGGCATAAATAATCGTAATCTCAGGGATTTTCACGTCGATCTGGCGGTGACGGAGACCTTGGCGCACTCGGTTTCGAAAGATCACATTCTCGTCGCCGAAAGCGGCATTTTCACACCGTACGACGTCAAACGCCTCGCGCGTACCGGCGCCACCGCCATGCTGGTCGGCGAAAGCCTGATGCGCCAAGGCGACGTCACTGCGGCGACAAAAAATCTATTATCGTTAGCTTGACATTAATAAGAACACATATAGAACATCATTCGTAGGTTCATGACTTGTTCCGCATTTTGCGAACCAGTTTACACGAAGGTGTCCCATGCTGACGACCAAACAACGCGAACTTCTGATGTTCATTCACGAACGCATCAAGGAAGGCGGCGTTTCCCCCTCTTTCGACGAAATGAAGGAAGCGCTGGATCTGGCGTCCAAGTCGGGCATCCATCGTTTGATTACCGCCTTGGAAGAACGCGGCTTTATACGTCGGCTCGCACACCGTGCCCGGGCGCTTGAAGTTATTAAATTGCCCGATCAGGCCACCACGTCAGCGCCGCCGCGCGGCCGTCAAGCCTTTGTGCCTCAGGTCGTCGAAGGCACGCGCCCGGCCGCTGCAGACCCCGTCAAGCCCTCGAACGATGATACGCGTGAACTGCCGCTGCTTGGCAAGATTGCTGCCGGCGTACCGATCGAGGCCATGGGCCAGGAGCGCGACCGGTTACGCGTACCGGAATCCATGCTGGGCGCCGGAGAACACTACCTGCTCGAAATCGAAGGCGATTCGATGATCAATGCCGGTATTCTCAATGGCGACTTTGTTGTCATCAAGAAGACCGACACGGCCCAGACCGGTGAAATCGTCGTTGCCTTGGTCGATGACGAAACCGCCACCCTTAAGCGCCTTCGCAAGAAGGGTGGATCCATTGCCCTCGAAGCCGCTAATCCGAATTACAAGACGCAAATCTACAATGATGGTCAGGTCAAGGTTCAGGGCCGCCTCGTCGGCCTGATGCGTCGTTACCATTAGAGCCTCATGCCGAAAAGTGGACCCCACTTTTCGGAAAACATGAGGCGTTACAAAAGATTAGAGCCATAAGGCGGTCAACTAAGCCGACGAATGCTCTAGTCACTGATACCGCCTTCTGCTTCCGAAGGACTGGACCAATAGCGTTTGCCTCTTAGGGGCTGGGCTGCCTTGATGGCCCAGCCCTTTTCTGTGTGAGTCAGTTCCATGGCGCCAAGGCGACGAAAATCGCCGGCGCTGATGCGGTTAACCCTGGCGCATTCGGCCGGCCAATCCCCCATGGGGTTGCGCAGAACGATCAGATCGCTTGCCTGGCACAATTCATTCAAACGCGCGGGTTTTGGCGGCTTGTTGCTGAACCAGAACCCAACGCGCGGCTGGGCGAGCGGAACGCAGCCATATCCCTTGCAGGCATAGTTTTCACTCCGCTTAATCTCATCCAGCACCGCTAGGCCATAGTGTTGTGTCCACTGCTCGAAGCCATATTGCCGTACCTTTGATCGCAGGACGTAAGCGCCGGCGGCGGTACGGACGGCGGCATTGCCCCCCTCCGCATCCACCCAAATGTCCGGAGGCGGCACACGCGGCCACCACAAGATAGTTGACGCCGCAATCAAGCCGACCCATCGCGTTTTTCCCCGTACCAAACAAATCCATAACAATCCCAAAAAAGAAATAGGCAGGACGTAAGCCGGTGCCGATGGCCAGGTGATGACCGCATAGGGCAAGTCCGCCGTAATGGCGGCAATGCGCTCAATAACCCATAACCCGGCACCCGCCACACGCAGGAACAGCCATCCGAAGGGCGTGGCGGACATCGTCGTGCCCATGGCGAGAGACGGCATGACGACAAAGGTCGTGACAGGCGCCTCAAAAAGGTTTGACAACAGGCCGTAGACCGAGAACCGATTGAAATAGGCGATGGCAAATGGCGTTGTTGCGGCGGTCGCCACCATGGAGGCCAGCAGCGACAGCCAGATACCGCGGGCGGTCGCCTGAATGGCCCGGATCCAAACGGGCACGCTGATTTCACGCATGGGCGGCTTCATGCCCTCAGCCAAGGCCAGCAAGGCGGCGGTCGCGCTGAATGACATCTGAAACCCCGGCTGGATCACGGCTTCGGGTGTGAGGCAGATGACGACGATGGCAGCTATGGCCAAGGCCCGCAGGCTCAGCGCCCGGCGATCGACTAAAATGGCTCCGAACGCGACACAGGCCACCACGGCGGAACGGACCGCCGGGGCTGGCGATCCAGAAATGGCCAGGTAGAGCAGAACGCAGACGATACTCAAAGCGGCCGCCCATTTCTTGACCGGTATGCGCACCGCCAGCCAGGGGACAGCGGCCATAACAATCCGCAGCGTAAAGAAGATAAATCCGCCAACAATGGCCATATGCACGCCCGATATCGAGAGGATATGGGCCAGTCCGGAATCACGCATATCCTGTATGAGTGGCTGAGGGATAAACGCCTGATGCCCCGTCACCAAAGCGGCGGCAAACCCGCCGATGGCGCGGCCGTTGGGCAATTGCGGCGCCGTATCGGCCACGAGCTTTTGCGTAATCGTCCAGCGTAGTCGGTTCAGGGCCATAACCGCTCGCAATTGCCATCCTTGCGGCGGCGGCTCCATCAACCGAGGCTGGCCCGGCGCCAGTCCGACGCCGCCTACGCCCTGAAAGAAGGCCGTACGGGCGAAATCGTAGCCACCGGGCATGTTCGGTGAAGGTGGCGGGTTCAGGATGGCGAAGACCGATATTGCATCGCCTGGCTTGATACCTGTCGCTTCCAGGGTGCCTGGACGCAGAGACACACGCAGGCGCAACGGCGTCGCCGCCGGGCTCAGGCCGCGTATGGCAATAGGCGCCAATAACAGACGCGGCTGATCGGCTGATGGTGAAACGATATCCATCACGAACGCCTGAACCATATACTGGTTGGTTTCCGTCCCCAACACCGGCGCACGGACGTGCTCCGCACGCAACTTACACACGACGGCGCCCAGCATAAAAATGGATAAAAGCAGTGAAAAATTATAGATATAGCGGCTGAAATTAAACCGCTGGATCAATATTGTGGCGATAATGCCCGCCGCAGCCAGAGCTACAATCCATGTCAGGGACGGTTCGACCAGAAGCCCCAGATACGCGGCAGCCCCCGCCCCGAACGCCACAGGCACCCATAAAAACAGACGCCCGGCCTGCAAGGCCAGTACATCTGACATTCGGTTTTTCAAGAACTGGACCGCCGTTTTCAAGCCTTGCCCGCCTCACCTGCTATAAAGGGCTTGGGTTCGCGGCAAAGAAAGCTATAAGACGCTCACAAATCGATCCCCCAAAGTAACTGATCATGCCCCATTCCAAATCGCAAGTCCCGACATCGGGCGCCGTCGTCACTCGCTTTGCTCCCTCACCGACCGGATACCTGCATATCGGCGGTGCGCGGACCGCCTTGTTCAACTGGCTCTATGCACGGCACACCGGTGGCAAATTCCTGATCCGTATCGAAGACACCGATCGCGAACGCTCAACCAAGGCTGCGGTGGACGCCATTTTCGAAGGGCTGGACTGGCTTGGGCTCAAGGCAGACGAAGAGATTGTCTTTCAGCACGCCCGCGAAGCGCGCCACAAAGAGGCCGTTGCCGACCTGGTGACGCGCGGCCGTGCGTATGCCTGTTTCATGTCCGCTGAGGAAACCGAGACCGCGCGTGAGGAAGCGCGCGCCGCCGGACACGCGCTGCGCTCACCCTGGCGCGATCGCACGCCGACCGCCGAAGAGTTGTCGCAGCCGCACGTCATCCGTTTCAAGGGGCCGCTGGAAGAGCCTCTTGTCATTCGCGATGCGGTGCAAGGCGAAGTGACCTTCAATACCAAAGACCTGGACGACCTGATCCTGCTGCGTTCGGATGGCAATCCGACCTACAACCTGGCGGTCGTGGTCGACGACCATGACATGGGCGTCACCCACGTCATTCGCGGCGATGACCACCTGAACAACGCCGCGCGCCAAAGCCTCATCTCTATGGCGCTTGGTTGGGACGTGCCGACCTTCGCGCACATACCGCTGATTCATGGCCCCGACGGCGCAAAGCTGAGTAAGCGTCACGGCGCCCAGGCGGTGGGCGACTACCAAAGCCTCGGCTACCTGCCGGAAGCCATGCGAAACTATCTGGCGCGCCTGGGGTGGTCACACGGCGATGACGAAATTTTCACCGACGACCAGGCCATCGACTGGTTCGATATCATCGACATCAACAAGGCGCCGGCGAGGCTCGATTTCGCCAAGCTGGGGTCGGTCAACGCCCACTGGCTTCGCGCCGCCGACGATGCCCGGCTGGTTAAGCTGGTAACGGCCGAGCTCGTCGCCACCGGCCACGCCGAAACGCCTGAAACACGTGCGATTCTGGCGCGCACCATTCCGCTCGTGAAGGAACGTGCCCAAACCATCGTCCAATTGGCCGAACAGGTTCATTTTGCGGTAGCAAAAGGCCCCGTTCCGCTCGACGAAAAGACAAAAAATCTTCTGACTGAGGAAACAATATCACGCCTCAATCGTCTTCACGAAAATGTGTTAGGCTGGGACGATTGGTCCAATGACTATATTGACGGACAATTAAAAAAATTCGTTGAAAATGAAGGCATTGGCTTCGGAAAGATTGGCCCTGTCCTGCGTGGCCTCCTATCCGCCGGCCATCCTGCGCCGGACATTTCGAAGCTTTTGGCCGCATTGGGCCGCGAGGAGGCCCTTGTTCGGTTAACAGGGGGTCTTTTCATTTAGAGTTACAGTTTATATAGCAGGCGCGACGCCGATTTTAGGTGCGCCGCAACAGGCCTATAATGGGCCTAAACCTTTTCTGAGGTACGCGTAATATGAGCCAAACCAATCCCGCCAAAATCACGCTCGGTGACAAGACCGTCGATCTGCCTGTCATGAAGGGCACCTTGGGCCCGGACGTCGTTGATATCCGCAAGCTGTACGCCGAGACCGACGCCTTCACCTATGACCCAGGCTTCACCTCGACGGCATCCTGCGAAAGCAAGATCACCTTCATCGACGGCGACAAGGGCGTTCTGCTGCACCGCGGTTATCCGATCGGCCAACTGGCCGAGCAATCGAGCTTCCTAGAAACCTGCTACCTGCTGCTGCACGGCGAATTGCCGACGGCAGCCGAGTTCGAGCCTTTCGAAACCTCGATCACGCGCCACACCATGCTGCATGAGCAGTTCGACCGCTTCTTCTCCGGCTTCCGCCGCGATGCCCACCCGATGGCGATCATGACCGGCGCCGTCGGCGCTTTGTCGGCCTTTTATCATGACAGCCTCGACATTCACGATCTGAAGCAGCGCGAAATCTCAGCGCACCGCCTGATCGCCAAGATGCCAACCATCGCCGCCCGTGCCTATAAGTACAGCGTTGGCCAGCCCTTCGTACATCCGCGCAACAACCTGTCCTATTCGGAAAACTTCCTGCGCATGTGCTTTGCCGTGCCGGCTGAAGATTACGTCGCCAACCCGATCCTGACCAAGGCGATGGACCGTATCTTCATCCTTCACGCCGATCACGAACAAAACGCTTCGACATCGACCGTCCGTCTGGCCGGTTCGTCGGGCGCCAACCCGTTCGCCTGTATCGCTGCCGGCATTGCCTGTCTGTGGGGCCCGTCGCATGGCGGCGCCAATGAAGAAGCGCTCAACATGCTGAAGGAAATCGGCACGCCGGAGCGCATCCCTGAGTTCATCGAAGGGGTCAAGGCCCGCAAGTACAAGCTCATGGGCTTCGGACACCGCGTGTACAAGAACTACGACCCACGTGCGACCGTCATGAAGCAGTCGGCCGACGAAGTTCTGGAAGCCGTTGGCGACAAGAACGATCCGTTGTTCCAGGTCGCGAAGGAACTTGAGCAGATCGCACTCAAGGACGAGTTCTTCATCGAGCGCAAGCTGTACCCGAACGTTGACTTCTATTCCGGCATCACCCTGTCGGCCATGGGCTTCCCGACCACCATGTTCACCGTCCTGTTCGCCTTGGCGCGTACGGTCGGCTGGATCGCCCAGTGGAAGGAAATGATCGAGGATCCAGGCCAAAAAATCGGTCGTCCGCGCCAGCTCTACACCGGCTCGGGCCCGCGCGATTACGTTCCCGTGTCGCAACGCGGCTAATCTGATACCCAGCTAAATCAAAGCCCGCTTCGATAATCGAAGCGGGCTTTTTTTGCCCAAGCCGCGAGGGCTCTTATGTACCAATGAACTCAAGGACGGCCGCCGCAGCCTTTTCGGCCGGAGGTTTTTGACCGCGCCCCATTATATTCAGCGCATCAAACTGCGACTGTATCTGGGCCTCGCGGAGCACCCTGTCGTCCAGACGCGCATTTACCGCCTTGACGAGGTTATCGGCAGTGGCGTCGTCCTGAACGAATTCAGGCGCGATCTCCTTTTCCGCCATGATATTGAACAGGGTGATATGCTTTATCGTGGCGACATTTTTGAAAATCCACGCCGTCAACGGCTCGACCTTGTAAGCGATAATCATTGGACACCCTGCCAGGGCCAGTTCCGTAGATACCGTGCCTGAACAGGCCAGAGCGAGGTCAGCGGCCATCATGGCCGAATGCTTGTCGTCCTCGCCTCCGATCAAACGCACAAATGGCAGATCGGCAACTGCGGCTTCGACAGGGTCGCGAACCGTATCGGCAACCGGGATCACAATGGTCAACGCCGGGCGTTCCGCATGCAGTCGCCGCATAGTGTCATTGAAAACCGGCATCAGTCGCTTGATTTCGCTGGGGCGTGACCCCGGAAGCACCAACAGCATCTGGTCTGTCGCACCAAGACCCAGTTTTGCGCGGAATCCCGCCGGATCAGCACGACTGAAATCGACGTTCAGCGCCGGATTGCCGACGACAACCGTCTTCAGGCCCTCTCGCTCAAAATAAGGGGCGTCCATCGGATGCAGGGCCAAGAGCATATCGACAGCCCGCGCCAGGGTTTTGGCACGCCCTGGCCGCATGGCCCAGACCTGAGGCCCCACATATTTGATGAGCTTGACGTGCGGCATGGCCTTGCGAATGCCATTGGCGACCCGCAGGGTGAATCCCCAGGAATCGACCAGAATGACCACATCCGGCTGCTGAGCCTGAGCGTAGGCCACGGTTTCACGTACGCGCTTCATGACACGGCCATAGGCCTTGAGACCTTCCACCAGTCCCAGAATCGATAGCTCCGAGATGTCGAAGGGGCTTTGTACGCCCATTTCGGCCATGCGGACGCCACCGACGCCCGAAAAGACGAAATCCGTATCAGGTGCCTGGGCGCGCAACTGGGCGATCAGGCCGGCCCCAAGGGCGTCTCCGGACGCCTCGGCGGCGACCAGCATGATACGTTTCTGTTTAGTGGACATCGTGACCGTAAATGAAGACGCCCAATTCGGCGGCGCGGGCATAGACGGCGGGTTTATCAATAATAAGCAGATGATGAGAACGTGCCACAATGCCGCATAGACCTGCGGCCGCGACGTCCTCAACCGTCTGAAGGCCGATCGTCGGCATGTCGAGGCGTAGATCCTGTATCGGTTTCGCCAACTTGGCCAAAACCCCCTTGCGATTAACAAGCGTCCCGCGAAGGGCCGGATTCAGGTTCACGATGCGCCCTAGCATGGCTTGGGTGCCTTCCTGCGCTTCGACGGCCAAGGTAATGCGACCGGCTACGACGACGGCCTGGCCGATATCGAGCGCACCGACCGCGGTTGCGACCCGCATGGCTTCCTGCGCGTCCTCCATGGTCTCTGGAGAGGGATCGGGACCAGCCTGTAACCCAGCGCCTATCAAAAGCTCCGGGTTGGCCTCATGCGCGCCTTCGATGTGATAGCCTTGGCTGGCGATGACCTTCGCCACCTGACGCAGCAGGGAATCGTCCCCGCCCCGTCCAGCCGTCTGGATGCTCTGCAAATGTTGCGCACCGTGATCCTTTTGCATGGTGTCGAAATCTGGACGCTGGACATAGCCGCACATGCATACGGCCTTGACCTGTTCCACAGCTAGAATTTCGAACAGCTTGGCAAAATCGCCGAGACCGAGCTTATGGCCCGGATGCGCATCAAGGGCGGAATCGGACAGGCCCGCTATGCGTATGACCGTATAGGGCCGGTTCGTGCGCTGAAGGTATGCAGCAATTTCAACCGGCAGTGAGCCCCCGCCAGAGATGAGGGCCAGTTTGAGGGCGATCGACATGGCGCTTTCTTGTTTAGAGGCTGACCGCACTAATCCGAAGGCAGGCAGATTGGCCGCGTTGAATCCTCACGAATGAACCGCACGATTTCCACGACCTGATCGATGTCCGAAAAATTTTCCAGAACATCGTCCAGGCGCTCCTGGAATGTGCCTTCTTCGGCGAACATCATGCGGTAGGCCGTACGCAGGGCCAAGATGAGTTCACGCGAAAAGCCGCGGCGTTTCAGTCCGACCAGATTCAAGCCCTCCAGCCGCGCATGATTTCCCCAGACGGAGCCGTATGGGATGACGTCCTTGGTCACAATGGCGCCGCCGCCGATAAAGCTGTAGCGACCGAGGCGCGCGAATTGATGCACGGCACACGACCCGCCAAGGAAGACGAAATCGCCGACATGCACATGACCGCCGCAGGACGCCTGATTGGCCATGATAACGTTATTGCCGAGAATACAGTCGTGCGCGATACCCGACCCCGCCATGAACATGCAGTCATTACCGGCAACGGTGACACCGCCGCCCTTCTCGGTTCCGGTATGCATGATGACATTTTCGCGAACCAGTGCACGTTCACCGACGATAAGCTTGGTCGGTTCACCTTTGTGAGCCAAATGCTGCGGCGGGCCACCTAAGCAGGCAAACGGATGCACGACGCCATCGGCACCGAGTTCGGTAATCCCGTCGATCACGACATGGGATTTCAGTTGCACCCGGTCCTTCAATGTAACCTGTGGCCCGACGATGCAGTAGGGCCCGACGGATACGTCTTCACCAAGCTGAGCGCCATCCTGAACGATCGCCGTCGGGTGTATGGTTACAGTCATTTCGGGCTCTCAACCACCATGGCGGCAAATTCAGCTTCGCAGACGATCTTATCGTTCACATAGGCCTCGCCGCGAAATTTGAAAATATCACCGCGGTGACGCACGACCTTGACCGGCATGCGGACCACATCCCCCGGACGTACCGGGCTGCGGAACTTTACACCATCGATCGACATAAAGAAGATGGTCTTGCCTTCAACATCTGCGTCCAAAGATTTCGACATCAGGACAGCGCCGGTCTGGCCCATAGCCTCGATCAGGAGCACGCCCGGCATGACTGGGTTTTCGGGAAAATGCCCGTTGAAGAAGGGTTCGTTGAAGGTGACATTCTTGATGCCTACCATCGAGGTGTTCTTTACCCAGCCTTCGCCGCGATCGATCAGCAGAAACGGATAGCGGTGCGGAATACGCTTAAGGATTTCGGCATAGTCAACCGCGATGCCGACGTCTTCACCCGTCGTATCCGTAATTTCCGCCGCTTCGTCAGCCGTCGTCGTCATGAAACTTCTTACCCCTTATCTTTTGCCATGGCGTTTTTCTCCAGCCACACCATTTCGCGCAGGAATTGGCGCGACGGTTTGGCGGGGAAGCCGGAAACCATTGCTCCGGCAGCCACATCCTTGAATACAACTGCGCCAGCGGCAATCTTTGCGCCAGTGCCAATTTGAATATGATCGATAATTCCGGCACGTCCACCGAACATGGCGCCATCGCCTACGGTCACGGAGCCGGAAATTCCCGAATGCGCGGCAACGATGCAGTTGCGGCCGATCTGGCAGTTGTGGCCGATCTGGACCATATTGTCGATCTTGCTGGCTTCGCCGATCACTGTATCGTCGTAAGCGCCCCGATCTATGCAGGTGCCGGCGCCAATACTGACATCGTCCTGAAGGATCACGCGTCCCAATTGCGGCACGTCTATGAGCCCACGGGCATCGCCCGCCACACCGAAACCGGATTCGCCAATGTGAACGCTGGAAAGCAGCCTGACGCGATCCCCGATCAACGCACAATAGACCGTAGCATGGGCACCAATCTGGCAGTCACGCCCAATGCGACAACCAGGCCCAATCACCGCATAGGCTTCGATGCGCGTACCCGCCCCTATTTCCACGTCCTGACCGATAACGACGCCGACACCGAGTGACACACCTTCCTCAAAACGTACGCTGGGATGTATCGCTAGGTCACCGTCATGGCGGCGCGCCGAATACAGGTGGGCGGCAATCCGGGCCCAGGCTGCCTGCGGACTGGCGCTGACGATCGCTATGCTGGTGGACGGAACATGTTCGACAAAATCGGTCGGCACAAATACAAATTCGGCCTGGGTGCGATGCAGGTTGGTCAGATATCGCCGGTCACTAAAAAAAGCGGCCTTTCCGGGACCACCCAAAGATAAAGGGGCGCAGGCCGTAATGAACCCGCTCCCCTTTGCCTCCGGCGTATTAAGCCGGCTCGAGGTCATAGCCACCGCCTGATCCAGGTCTATTTTTGAACCAACATCAAAAAAGCGCAGATCAGGCATAAGCGGTTTAAACTCGTTATTTCTTCGGTGCGGCACCAGCTCCCGCAGCAGGTTGGTCGAGGCTGACGCGATTGAACGTCGGCAACAACTCACCCGAAGCATCCATCTTTTGCACAACCGCCGATGTGATGTTCATCGCCGGGTTCGCATAGAGGAAGCTGGTCTGAGTCGATCCACCATTCGTATTCGCAGACGATTCATAATGCAACAGGCTGTCGGCCGACAGGACGGTTGCACAGGCCTTTTGCGTCACAACCGCATTGATTTGCGGGATCATCTTGGAGAAGATCGCCTGCATCACTTCCTGCTGGGTGTACTGCATTTCCTGGTTACGTTGCTGAACCTTGGCTTGGAAAGCTTGACGCTTGCCTTCCCAGGCTTGCGCCTTGCCTTCCCACGCCGTCTTGCCGGCAGGGGTGGCAGAGCTGGTCTTTTGCGAAGCCGTCAGGGCCTTGTATTCGTCCTCAATGGCCTTGCCTTCCGCAGACAGTTCCGCATCAACTTGGGCCTTCAGTTGAACCAGACGGTCCGAAGCGGCCTTACCCATCGCCGAAGTCGACATGGCAGATTGTTCATCAAGCACGCATTGGCCGGGAACGGCGGCACCGAAGGTCGGCGGCGTCGGAGCGGCGGTCGCTGCAGCCGGAGCCGCGGACTGGGCCAAGGCTTGGCCCGCGATCAGGGCACCGGCACAGGCGATAACGAAGAGCGAAGTTTTTTTCATGTTCTTGGGGTCCATCTCTGGGGTATTTTTAGGTTAGAACTGCGTGGATTGGGAGAAGCGGAAGGACTCGACTTTATCGTAGGACTGCTTGGACAGAACCTGGCTCAGGTCGAACTGAACCGGGCCCATCGGCGACTTCCAGCGAATGGTAACGCCGGCGGACGCACGCAAAGACAGATCATCGACAATGTTAGTGCGACGGGCACCAGTCGAATCAATCTTCAGGCGATTATCTACAGTTCCTAGCGTACCTAAATCGACAAATAGAGCCGTTTTAAGGCCGTACTGATCTGGTAAGCCGTTAGGAATGCCGAGTTCGGTAGAACTGATAGCGAAGGTTTGGCCGCCGATGGCATAACCCGTCGAGGTATCACGCGGCCCCATGCCTGCGTATTGGAACCCGCGCATTGAGTCGCCACCCTTGTAGTAGCGGTCGTTGATGCGGACGGCATCGCCGCGCCAAGGCACGATCGAGCCGGCATTGGCGGAAATATGCAGGACCATGTCCTTCTTGAAGCCGTAATACCAATGGCCTTCGATTTCTGATTTTACGTATTTGACGTCGCCACCCAAGCCGGCAAAATCCTGACGCAGGGTCGCGGTCCAGCCGCGTGTCGGCAGAATATAATCGTTACGCAGATCGAACGACAGCGAATACCCCACCGACGACGTAATGCCTTGGCCGCAATTGTACAGCAGTCCGTCACAGCTTGACGCCGACGTGTACTGGATATTGTCGCTTTGGTAGTTGTACCGCAGGCGCAGAACCGAGAAGCCGTTCAGATTGTAGCCCAGGCGCAGGCCGCCACCGATCGTATCGGTCGAGTAGTCGACACCATCATAGTGGTAAGAGCTTTGGAACAGGTCGAAACCGGCCTGTATGTCGCGGCCCATGAAGCGCGGCTCTGTAAACGAGAAATCGATCTGTTTTGATATCGACCCCGTGGACACACGGGCGCGGATTTGTTGGCCAGTACCGCGGAAGTTCGACTGCGTGATACCGATATCGAGGATAAACTTTTGGATCGACGAGAAGCCCGCACCGAATGACAATTCACCGGTGGGCTGCTCCTGAACGGCCACTTCGATATTGGTCTTGCCGGGCACGGACGACGGCTTTTCAGTGACGTTGACATCCTTGAAGAAGCCCAGGCCGCGGACATACATCTTGGAACGCTCAAGCAGAGCCTTGTTATAGGCATCACCTTCCGACACCAAAACCTGGCGGCGAATGACACGGTCCAGAGTCTGGGTATTGCCGACGATGTTGATCTTGTCGATATAGACGCGCGCGCCTTCATGGACGTTGAAAACCAGGTCGACGTTCTTGGTGTTCGGGTCGGCTTCTTCCGACGGCCGAATGTCGACAAAGGCGTAACCCGCCGCGCCAGCCGCGAACGTCAGGTCATCCACCGCTTTTTCAACGCGGTCACTTTCGTACAGCTGCCCGGGACGGATGGAGATGGCGTGCTGAAGATTTTCGGCCTTCAGCTTGTCATTGTCAGTCTTGATCGTGATGCGGCCGAAATTATACTTCTGGCCTTCATCGATGGTGTAGGAAATCGCGAAGTTACGGCGATCCGGTGTCAATTCGGCAACTGCCGAGATGACACGGAAATCGTAATAACCACGGTTCGTATAGAACTTGCGCAACTGTTCGCGGTCGTAATCCATACGATCGGGGTCGTAGTTGTCGTTCGACGAGAAGAACTTCCACCACAAGGATTTTTGCGTAACGACAACGCTTTTCAGATCGTTATCCGAAAAGGCATGGTTACCAATGAAGTTGACGTTGGAGACGCCCGTCTTCGGACCTTCGACGATTTCGAAGATCAGGTCGACGCGCTTTTGCGGCAGTTCGACGATCTTGGGCGTGACAGTCGCCGAGATGCGGCCGCCTTTACGGTACAATTCGACGATGCGCTGAACGTCTTCCTGAACCTTGGCCTTGGTGAAGACGCCACGGGGACGGATCTGCACTTCATCGCGCAGCTTGTCCTTGGTCATGGCGTGGTTGCCCTCGAACACCACCTGGTTGATGATCGGGCTTTCGACCACGGTCACCACCATCTCATTGCCATTCATGGCAATCTGAACGTCCGAGAAGAGATCGGTGCGATACAGGGTCTTGACGCCCAAATCGATCAATTGCGCGTCGACCGTTACGCCGGGCTGGAACGGCAGGTAGGAAATGATGGTCGCCGAATCGATCCGTTCATTTCCCTTTACAACGATATGATTCACGTAAGCCGTCTGTTCCACCGGGGCTGGCGCCGCCTGCGGTGACGCAGCTTGTGGCGGCGGCGCGGAAGCGGCGGGATCTTGTCCGGCGGGAGCGTCCTGCATCAAAGTGGCCGCGTGAGCGCCCGAAGCCAAAAGACCCAGGTTCATCAGGGCCAGTACGCTGACGCTGAGGGTAAGTGAGCGTGTAAAGGTCATTTGGCCTCTTGTAACCATGGACTGGGCGGCGCGCGCCTTTGATCCGAAAAAGAAATTGGGAACGGCGATCACGAGAAAAGCCCCCCGATGAACTTGCTCAGACCCATGTGGTTCATATCGTTCCAGAATGCGAATAACATTAAGCCTAATACCAGCACTATAGCAATGCGGAAGGCGGCGTTTTGGATTCCTGCCGGAATGGGCTTTTTGGCCACACTCTGGTAGGCGTAAAAGGCGAGATGACCACCATCCAGCGCAGGTACCGGCAACAGGTTAAGAAAGCCGACGCCGATGGAAATCATCGCGGTGAATTGCAGGAACAGCAGCGCCATATTGACGCTCTTCTCATAGACGGTAAGCTGAGATTTGGCCATCGCAACGGTCACATCGCCCGTCGCCTTGGTCATCCCCAAAATACCACTGATCTGGTCACCGTTTTCTTTTCCGGTGAAAATACGGCTTATATAGGTCAGATTTGTATCAAGCGCGCGCCACGTCTTGGCATTGCCCATGACGAGAGCTTCCCAGGGATTGACCGGGCGGCTGACAACCTCTCCCCCCAGTGAAATCCCCAGCACACCACCGGTCACCGTATCGTTCGGCTTGCCTAGGTCGAGCAGGGCACGCTTCGGCGTCAACACAAGCCGTACGACCTGCTGGCCACGCTGAACCTCTACCGGCGTAGGCGTTTCGGCGCGCAAAGCGATCATCACGCGAGCCTCGTCATCGGAGGCAACCTTATGTCCGTCGATCGACAGGAAGGTATCGCCCACCTTCAACCCTGCCGCCTCGGCGACATTGCCGGGAACAAACCCCATCACGGTTGGCTTGCGGTATTGCTCGCCAACGGCGAAACTGACGATGCTGAGCAGGAAGATGGCCAGCACGAAATTGGCCGCAGGCCCCGCCAGGATAATCAGGAAACGTTGCCATAGCGGCTTGAAATGGAAATAGTCGTTGACGGCATCGGCGCCTTCGCGCGCTGTGATCGCAGCGCGTGATGCCTCCAGATCTTCCTTAGACGGCATCATAGAGGTGATGTTCTCATCGCCGGCAAACTTAACGTAACCGCCGAGAGGTATGGCGCTCAGACACCATTCGACGCCGTTCTTGTCCTTGTGCCGCAGAAGTACCTTGCCGAATCCGACCGAAAATCGCTCGACACGGGTCCGGAACAGGCGTGCGACCCCATAGTGTCCGTATTCGTGAAAGGACACGATAACCGAGATCATGATCAGGAAGGGCACGACGCCCGCGATCAAATTCAACAAAAGCCGTCTCCCCTACCCTACGCCCGCAAGCGCGACTCGGCGAAAAGTTCGCCCATCAGACGCCGGATATCGCGGTCGATGTCCAGCGCAGATATCATCATGCCATCGTTCGTATCACGATTAACGTGATCTTTGGAAGGGATAGACGGCAATTGAGCCCGCATCATGGCAGATTCCACAAATTCGGCGATCTGCAAAAAGGCGATTTTGCGGTCCAGAAAGGCCTGTACACAGACCTCGTTGGCAGCGTTGAAAACCGTGGGCATCCCCTGCCCAGCTTCCAGCGCCTGACGCGCCAACCTCAGCATCGGAAAGGCATCGAGATCCGGTTCGGCAAACGTCAGCGTGCCGCGTGCCGCCAGATCCAGGCGCGGTGCCTGCCAATCGATGCGATTCGGCCAGGCCAGGCAGTAGGAAATGGGCACGCGCATGTCAGGTGAGCCGAGTTGCGCAAGCGACGAGCCATCCTTGTATTCGACCATGGAATGGATGACTGACTGAGGGTGAACCAGCACCGAAATTTTGTCAGCGGGGACATCAAACAGATAGGCCGCTTCGATAAATTCGAGCCCCTTGTTCGCCAGCGTGGCCGAATCGATGGTGATCTTGGCGCCCATGGACCAGTTCGGATGCTTCAGAGCCTGTTCCACCGTCACCGATTTCAGGTCCTCACGCGTCCGTCCCAGAAACGGCCCGCCTGAGGCGGTCAGGATAAGCCGAGACACGCGGTCGCGTTGCGATGGATCGAGCACCTGATAGATGGCGTTGTGTTCGGAATCGACCGGCAAGACGCGACCGCCGTGCGCTTCGACGCGTTCTATCAGCGCTCGTCCGCAGCACACCAGGCTTTCCTTGTTCGCCAGTGCCAAAACGGCACCGGTCCCCGCCGCAGCCCAGGTCGGCTTGAGCCCCGCAATCCCGACAATCGCCGCCATAACCCAGTCGGCCTTACGCCCGGCGGCAGCGCAGACAGCCTCTTCGCCGCAGGCAATCGCCAGCCCAGCGTTACCGATAAGCTCCCGGAAACGGCTCCATTGGGCGGCATCGCCAAGAACCGTGATGGCTGGGCGGTATTTCAGCGCCTGTTCGACCAGCAACTCGACGTTTCGCCCACCGATCAAGGCTTCGATGACATAGTCTTCGCCCAGCCTGCCCGTTTCATCGAGCAGACGCAGGGTGGAAACGCCGATCGACCCCGTCGAACCGAGAATGGATATGCGTCTCATATCTCGGTCCCCAACAAAACCAATAGGCGAATGCCGCCGATGGCCACGATAGCAAACATTAAACCATCGACACGATCAAGCAACCCGCCGTGGCCGGGGATAAGCGTGCCGGCATCCTTGACGCCGAACCGGCGCTTTAGCGCAGACTCCCACAGATCACCGCCCATGGTGGCCAAGGCTGTCAAAAGACCAACCATCGACGCCGAAATATCGTGCTTGAATAACCCGGTCAGGTCCGACAAGGCACCCGCGGTCAGCATGCCGGCAATCAAACCGCCAGCGAAACCTGACCACGTCTTGTTCGGCGAGTAGCGCGGCCATAGCTTGGGGCCGCCCACCATGCGGCCGACCAGAAAGGCAGCGCTATCGGCTGCCCAGGCGATAAGAAAGGCAAACAATACCCATAAGGTGCCATTGTTGCTTTGGTGCAGCCACATGATCACAATCGCCGGCCAGCCAATATACATGGCGCCATAGGCGGCATCCAACCACCCGACATGGAGCCGGTAGGCATAGAGCCCCGCACATAAGGCCCCGAAAGTCAGCACTAAAATCGACAGGATCGGATGCCCGAGAAACCCGACGAACAACGCGCTGATGGCCGCCAGGGCGACGGCTACCGATATTCGACCGGAAATATTCGGGGCCATCATCAGACCCCATTCGATGCACAGAAGCGCCACGCCGACGCTGAGCATCACCAGGAACGGGCGATGATCCGGCAGCATAGTGATGACGAGAACAACCGCAATCAGGACAAGCGCCGACACGATTCGAATCGCCAGCTCACGCCCTTTGCTGCTTGTTTTCGCAACGGCTTTCAAGGCGTCTTCAGGGCTTTTGGACATGTCCCGTTTCCACGGCGCCGAACCGGCGATCCCGGCGGGAAAATATGTCCAGCGCGGCCTTTAAATGTTCGCGACCGTAATCCGGCCACAGGATGTCCTGAAACACGAACTCAGCGTAAGCCGCTTCCCACAGAAGGAAATTCGATAGCCGGTGTTCACCACTTGTCCGGATAAGCAGGTCGAGCGGCGGCAGGCCGCGGGTCGACAGGTAACCGCCAAAGGTTTCCGGGGTGATATCGTCCAGGTCGATGGCGCCCGACTTGACGCGGGCGGCGATGGTTTTCACCGCTTCCACGATATCCGCCTGGGCGCCGTAATTCAGAGCGACCTGAAGGAAAAAACGCGAATTATCCTTGGTTTTTTCATGCGCGTCATTGACCATGCCAACGATATCGGCCGGCAGGCCCGCTTCCTGGCCCACAATGCGCACGCAAACACCTTCTCGGCGCAAGCGCTCAAGGTCCGATTTGATAAAGGCCCGCAATAGCCCCATCAGGTCGTTGACTTCTGACTCTGGACGCCGCCAGTTTTCCGTTGAAAACGCAAAGACCGTCAGGTGTGTCACACCCAGATCGACGGCCGCCGTTATAGTGCGCTTCAAGGCATCCACGCCGGCCTTATGGCCCATAGTACGTATTTGGTTTTTCGCCTTAGCCCAGCGTCCATTGCCATCCATTATGATGGCGACGTGCAAGGCGGTGCGGGTGTCGCACGCCGTCAGGTCATGGGCTGTCACTCCCGTGCGAGAGGTGACAGTCAGAGCATCCGTGGGGCCTAACGGCATAAAACGCAACTTTCCGGCGGACAGGCCTAAACCTGCATGATTTCGGCTTCTTTGACCTTCAGCAATTCGTCGATACGCTTGATAGCTGCATCCGTAAAGCCCTGGACTTCGGTGCCGCCCTTCTTCTCTTCGTCCTCGGAAATCTCAGAAGCCTTTTCGGCCTTTTTGAGATCATCCATGGCTTCGCGACGTACGTTGCGGACCGCTACCTTCTGGCTTTCGGCGTATTTGCCTGCAATCTTGACCAATTCCTTGCGGCGTTCTTCGGTCAGCGGCGGAATGGGGATGCGCAGAGTCGTGCCGTCCGTGATGGGATTTAGGCCCAGGCCAGAATTACGTATGGCCTTTTCCACAGCGATAACCGTACCCTTGTCGTACACATTGACGCTGATCATGCGCGGTTCCGGCACGGATATGGCGGCGCAGGCATTGAGCGGCATGGTCGAACCGTAGGCGTCAACAACGATCTGATCGAGCAGTGAGGCCGAGGCACGGCCAGTGCGCAGGCCGGAAAAATCTTCTTTCAGCGCGTCGACCGCCTTGTCCATGCGGTCCCTGTAGTGGGTGAGTTCGGGCTTGGCCATGGGGCCCTCCTTATTTCTTGATGACGGTATAGGTGCCGCGGCCGTGAATGACCTCATTCAGCGCACCCGGCGTACGGATGGAAAAAACGACGATCGGAATATGGTTTTCCCGCATCAGCGATACGGCCGACGCGTCCATCACCCTCAGATCGCGGGACAAGACTTCGAGATAGCTCAGATTGTCATAACGTTCGGCGGTCGCATCCTTCTTAGGGTCCGCCGTGTAGACACCGTCGACCGAGGTCCCTTTGAACAGGGCGTCGCAATTCATTTCTGCTGCACGCAAGGCAGCCGCCGTATCGGTCGTAAAATATGGTGCGCCCGTTCCAGCGGCGAAAATGACGACCCGGCCCTTCTCAAGGTGGCGAATGGCGCGGCGGCGTACGAAGGGCTCGCACACGGCATTCATCTGGATCGCCGATTGGACGCGCGTATCAATCCCTTGACGTTCCAGCGCGTTTTGCATGGCCAGGGCATTCATGACCGTGGCCAGCATACCCATGTAATCGGCGCTGGAGCGTTCCATGTCACCCGCGGCTTTCGACAAACCACGGAAAATATTGCCCCCGCCGATAACGAGACACAATTCCACGCCCAGACGCGCCACAGCGGCGACTTCCTCGGCGACGGCCTGGACCGTTTTCATATCGATACCGAAGCCCTGGTCTCCCATCAGCACTTCGCCGGAGACCTTGAGCAAAACGCGTTTATAGGCGAGCGGCTCCGAAGATGGGATGGTCATTTGGCAGGCTCCGGAATCAGTCAGGCGTCAGGGTAAGAAGGCTTTAGCGCTTTAGCGCCGTTTTGTCATAAAAAAGGGGCGCCGGCATGTCAAATGCCGACGCCCCGATTGCCGTAATGGAAATGGCTTATTGGCCGCCCATCATCGATGCGACTTCGGCAGCGAAGTCTTCGGTCTTCTTCTCGACGCCTTCGCCGAGGGCGAGACGGTTGAAGCCGACGATCTTCACCGGAGTTCCGAGCGTCTTGGCGGTTTCTTCGACCAGTTGCTCGACGGTCTGATCCGGGTTCATGACGAAGGCTTGCTTATGCAGCACGACTTCTTCGTAGAACTTGCGGATGCGGCCTTCGATCATCTTTTCGATAACCTGCAGCGGCTTGCCGGATTCCTTGGCCTGTTCCGTCAGAACCGCCTTTTCGCGTTCGACGTGTTCTTGGTTCAGGTCTTCGACGTTCAGCGACAAGGGCTGGGTCGCGGCGATGTGCATGGCGACCTTGCGGCCCATGTCCTTCAGCGCTTCCGGGTCACCGGCCGACTCGATGGCAACCAGAACGCCGATACGGCCGAGGTCCGGCGCGATGGCGTTATGGATGTAGGTGGCGACAACGCCTTCCGAAACGCTGAACTTGGCGAAACGACGCACAACCATGTTTTCGCCAATGGTGGCGATCAGGTTGGTGATTTCGTCGTTCACCGCAGCCGCCGTGGCTTCGACGGTATCGACATCGAGCGCGGCCTTGCTGGCGTTGCGGGCCAGGGCCTGGAACAGGTCGTTACGCGACACGAAGTCGGTTTCGGCGTTCACTTCGACGGCGGCGGCGGTCATGCCCTTGCCTTCGACCTTGGTGGCGATGGCGACAAGACCTTCGGCGGCGACGCGGTCAGCCTTCTTGGCGGCCTTCGAAAGGCCCTTGGCGCGCAGCCAATCCATGGATGCGTCGATGTCGCCGTTGTTCTCGGCCAACGCCTTCTTGCAGTCCATCATACCCACGCCCGACTTTTCGCGCAGTTCCTTAACCAGGGCAGCAGTGATTTCAGCCATGAAATCCTCCAAAGTTTAGTGTTTAAGTTCTCGCAGCGTCTTAGCCGCGGTACATGTCAATTCAGCAACAGCTTAAAGCCACCCAAAAAACAACGTGGGGGCCTTAAGCTGCTGCAAGTCTCGATAGGGCCAACTATCGACGTTGGCCCCCATATAGGAAGCCTTAGGCCTCGGTGGAAGCCTCAGCGGCATCCTCGGCAACCAGAGCCGGCTCGACCGGATCGATCGAGGCGCCCAGATCGCGGCCAGAAGCCACTTGACCGGCAGCCAGACCGTCCAGAACCGCGTCGGCGACCAGGTCGCAATACAGTTGCAGGGCGCGTGCGGCGTCGTCGTTACCCGGAACCGGATAGGTGATGCCGTCCGGATCGGAGTTCGAGTCGAGGATCGCGATCACCGGAATGTTCAGCTTGCGCGCTTCCTGGATGGCGATGCCTTCCTTGTTGGTGTCGATCACGAACATCAGGTCGGGGATACCGCCCATGTCCTTGATACCACCCAGCGACAGCTCCAGCTTTTCGCGTTCGCGGGTCAGGGTCAGCAGTTCCTTCTTGGAACGGCCGGCCGGATTGTTGTCGAGAACCTGTTCCAGTTCGCGCAGGCGAGCGATCGAACCCGAAATGGTGCGCCAGTTGGTCAAGGTGCCGCCGAGCCAGCGGTGGTTGACATAGTATTGGGCCGAACGCTTGGCGGACGCCGCGACCGGGCCTTGCGCCTGACGCTTGGTGCCGACGAACAGGACGCGGCCACCGGCAGCAGCCACTTCACGTACCTTCAGCAGGGCTTGGTGGAACAGCGGCAGAGACTGCGACAGGTCGATGATGTGGATGTTGGAGCGCGAACCGAAGAGGTAGCGTTCCATTTTCGGGTTCCAGCGGTGCGTCTGGTGGCCGAAGTGGGCGCCGGCTTCGAGCAGCAGACGCATGGAGATTTCAGGCATAGCCATAATGTTGTATCCTTCTTCCGATAATCCTCCGCAGATAGAAAAGCCTGGCGGGCCCATGCCCGTTTTAGCCTCGGAACGCTGTCTTCAAAAGAAAGACGGCGCGCATCTGCGTGTGAGATGGCGTGCACCTAGTCACAATTGTAAGAAAAATCAAGCCTTGCGACGCATAAAAATTCCGATCAGGCGTCTTCGATTTCCAGAATGCCGGACATATGTTTCAAAGCGCCGCGCAAGTGGGCATCCAGGCTATAGCGATGCGGCAGCTTGAACTCGATCTCCCCCTCGCCGCCCAAATCCGCTGAAACGCTTATTTCGCCCCCCTTCGTCGCCTTGGAAGCCTCGACCTTCTCGCGCAACTCCGCCAGGTCGATGACGTTGGCCAGAACACGGACCTTCAGTCCCATCTCCCCGGTATTAAGGACGGCTGACATCGGTTGCGCATCATCGCCGAAGAAGCGCACCTCTCCGTCGCGCCCCTTGCTACGCACCTTCAGGACAATCGACGCCCCGACCTCTAAGTGATCGCGGTTTTTACGCAAGGATTCGGGTGGGAATAGGACCTCATATTCACCACTCGGGTCCGAAAGCGTAACAAAGGCGAACTTGTCGCCCGATCCCGCCGCCGCGCGCTCCTGTTTGCGACGAATGATACCAGCCATGCGGAATGCCTCACGCCCCTCGGCGGCCAAAGACAAGGCGTCGGCATATAGGGTAACGTTACGGCGCTTAAAGACATCAAGCATATCTTGAAGCGGATGGCCCGACAGATAAAAGCCTATCGCCGCCAGTTCTTCGTCCAGGCGCGCAGGGCCCGACGTCATAGCGACCTTCGGCAAGCGCGGCCGAGACGATTCATTAGAGCCAAACAGGCTGACCTGGGAGGCCGCCCGGTCTGCCGCCATGCTCTGGGCGTAGGCAATCAAAATGTCCGCTGCGGCGACGATCTGGGCGCGATTGGGATGGATAGAATCGAAAGCTCCCGCCTTGGCCAGGTTTTCCAGCGCGCGTTTATTCACCGCCTTGGGATCGATACGTTCTAGGAAATCAAAGAGATCGGTAAACCGCCCCCCCTCCTCACGTGCCTGAACAACACTCAACATGGCCTCGAAGCCCACATTGCGGATGGCGCCCAGCGCATACAGGACTTCGCCATCCTCGACGTCGAAATCGGCCATGGACCGGTTGATATCCGGCGGTCGCACCGTGACGTTGAAGCGCCGCGCGTCCTGGTAAAAAACAGCCAGTTTGTCGGTATTGGTGATATCGAGGCTGAACGAGGCCGCAAAGAATTCGACCGGATAATTCGCTTTCAAGTAGCCAGTCTGATAGGAAATAAAGGCATAGGCCGCCGCGTGCGACTTGTTGAAACCGTAGCCCGCGAACTTGTTCACCAGTTCGAAGATACTATCGGACTGGCGCTCATCAACACCCTTTTCCTTGGCGCCCGAAATGAACCTTGCCTTTTGCAAGTCCATTTCTTCCTTCTTCTTCTTACCCATGGCGCGACGCAAAAGGTCGGCTTCACCCAGGCTATATCCGGACAGGATCTGCGCAATCTGCATCACCTGTTCCTGATAGATGATGACCCCGTAGGTTTCCTTGAGCACAGGCTCAAGGCTGGGGTGCAACATATCGATTTCCATGCGCCCGAACTTACGGTCGACATAGGTATCGATATTATCCATCGGTCCCGGGCGATAGAGAGAAATCAAGGCGGTGATTTCTTCCAGGGAGCCACAGCGCATCTTGCGCAGGGTATCGCGCATACCCTGACTTTCCAACTGGAACACGCCAATTGACTGGCCTGATGCAAGTAACTCATAGGTAGCCGCATCGTCGAGCGGCAAGGTGGTATAATTGATATCGATTCCACGCTTGCGCAGATAGTTTTGCGCACGCTTGAGCGTGGTTAAGGTCTTTAGACCAAGGAAGTCGAATTTAACGAGTCCCGCGCTTTCCACCCACTTCATATTGAATTGGGTCGCGGGAATATCCGACCGCGGGTCGCGATAAAGGGGCACCAATTCTGTCAGAGGACGATCGCCGATGACGATACCTGCGGCGTGGGTCGACGCGTTGCGGTACAGACCTTCCAGTTTCAACGCCGTGTCCAGCAGCCGCTTGACCGCCTCATCGTCGTCACGCGCCTCCTTCAGACGCGGCTCGATTTCAATGGCCTGGGCCAGGGTCGTCGGGTTGGCCGGATTGTTTGGCACCATCTTGCACAGACGATCGACCTGGCCGAGCGGCAATTGCATAACACGGCCGGTGTCCCTCAGCACCGCGCGCGCTTGCAGGGTACCGAAGGTGATAATCTGGGCCACACGGTCGCGGCCATATTTTTCCTGGACGTAGCTGATAACCTCTTCGCGCCGTTCCTGACAGAAGTCGACGTCGAAGTCGGGCATGGAGACCCGTTCCGGATTCAAAAAACGCTCAAACAGCAACCCGAACCGCAAGGGGTCGAGATCGGTAATGGTCAATGCCCAGGCGACAACGGACCCGGCCCCAGACCCCCGGCCTGGTCCGACGGGAATATCGTGGTTTTTGCCCCACTTAATGAAGTCGGAAACGATCAGGAAGTAACCCGGAAATCCCATCTGTTGAATGATGCCGATTTCCCGCTCGAGGCGCGCCCAATAGTCTTCTTCGGGCACGGCCAGCTTGATTTGCTTGAGGCGATCCTTCAGCCCCTCACGCGCCTGATAAGCCAGTTCTTCGGCCTCATTCCGACCGGCGCCTGTATCGAAACGCGGCAGGATCGGATCGCGCTTATTGACAAGGAAGGCACAGCGGCGGGCGATTTCAAGGGTATTGTCACACGCTTCGGGCAAATCCTCGAACAAGTCCCGCATAGCCGAAGCCGGCTTGAACCAATGCTCCTTGGTCACCTTGCGGCGGTCATCCTGGCCCATATAGGCGCCGTCGGAAATACATAGCAGCGCTTCATGTGCCGAAGCTAGATCGCGGGTCGCGAACTGCACATCATTGGTCGCTACCAAAGCCACATCGTTCGCATAGGCAAATTCGACAAGGCCGAATTCCGTTGCGCTCCCTTTGATGCCGCCATGTGGGCTGCCGTCGTGACGCTGTAACTCGATGTAAAACCGGTCGCCAAACGCATCCTGCATGGCCCGCAACGCGGCCTTTGCCTCATCGGCCTTGTTCTGGCGGAACATGACGTCAACGGGACCGTCAAAACCGCCCGAAAGCAGGATCAGACCTTCATTATGTTGAACCACTTGATCCCAGCGGACATGCGGCTCTTCGGACGCATCGGCGTCGACATAGGCAATGGAGGAAAGTTTTGTGAGATTAAGATATCCGGCTTCATTCTGTACGAACAAAACCACGGTTGGAATTTTGCCCCAACGCTCGGCAGGCATACCACCTATGCCGAGGACAGGCAGGGAGCATCCGATAATGGGCTGAACGCCGGAGTCCTTACAGGACTGGGAAAATTCAAGAGCGCCAAAAAGATTGCAACGGTCGGCGATTCCGACGGCTGGCATATTCTGCTTGTGCGCCAGCTTGCCCATGTCATAGGCCTTGATGGCGCCTTCCAGGAGCGAATAAGCCGATTTCACCCTAAGATGGACAAATGCTTCGCTCAAGGCCCGCTCCTGTTAAAAGGCTATGGCCATCTGCTCCGGCGACTCAGTCGCGACTCAGGCCGCAAGCGACAGCACATGGCACATGATAACGACAAAGCCCGTAACGGCTACGAAAGACAACAGGTTATGCAGGGCGCTGACCATTTTTCCACATCCTCGTTCTGAAGCTATAAGTTCTTCGAATGTTCTCAATTCTTGATTTGTTCTATATTCCCCTTTTGTTCCACGCGCAAGCTGGAATCTTGTCCACAGCGGAACAAAGTTATAAGCTGTTGAGAGTTTTGTGGATTTATTCCGCCGCGAAGTCCATCGGCACTAATTGGCCATCCGACAAACGCACCACCCGATCCATGTGACGCGCCAATTCCAGGTTGTGGGTGGCGATCAACGCCCCCACGCCCTGCTCTTTTATGATGGCTTTCAGGGCGTCGAACACCTGCTGAGAGGTGGCCGGATCCAGGTTGCCGGTCGGTTCGTCCGCAAGCAGCAGACGCGGCTTATTCGCCAGAGCCCGCGCTACGGCGACACGCTGCTGTTCGCCACCCGACAGCTGTGCAGGCAAGTGGTCAAGGCGTTGGCCCAGTCCCAGCGCTTCGAGCAAGTGACGCGCCCGCGCTTCGGCTTCTTTCACCGGACGCCCCAGAATCCGTTGCGGCAGTGCCACGTTTCCCAAGGCTGTATATTCCGGCAGAAGGTGGTGGAACTGATACACGAAGCCGATTTTTTGCAGGCGCGCGGCCGTCCGTTTTCGCTCATCGGTGGAATGAAAATCCTCGCCGTCAATAACAAGCCGGGCATTCGGTGCAGCCTCCAGCAAGCCAACGGCGTGCAGCAGCGACGACTTTCCCGAGCCGGACGGGCCGACCAGCCCAACCAACTCTCCCGGCTGAACCTCAAGGTCCACACCTTTCAGAACGGCCAGAGTGCGACCATCGCCCAGGGCATACTCCCGGTGCAAACCTTTCAGCGACAGGACGGGCTTATTCATAGCGCAAGGCCTCCACAGGTTCGAGTTTCGATGCCCAGAGCGCCGGGAAGAAGGTTGAGACACAGGCGGCCAGGAAGGAGGCGATCACAACGAAAGCCACTTCGGTCGGCTCCATCTTGGCTGGGACCGCGTCGAGATAATAGACGCTCGGGTCAAACAGTTTGGTGTGAAAGACCCATTCGAGAAAATGTTGGATCGGGCCGATAAAGGTACAGAACAGCGCGCCGATGATAAGCCCGCACGCGGTACCCAAAGCGCCAATCGTCGTCCCGGCTATAAAGAAGATGCGTAAAATAGCCGCCCGGTCTGCGCCCATTGTACGCAAGATGGCCACGTCGCGCGTCTTGTTTTTCACCAGCATGACAATGCCGGAAATGATATTGAGCATGGCGATAATGACGATGAAGAACAGTATGAAACGCATGGCGGTGCGCTCGATCTTCAGAGCCCCCCACATAGATGCATTCTGTTCTTTCCAGTTGTAGACCAAGGCCCCCTGCCCGCCCACGGCGTTGCGGATGGCCGGTTGATAGGATTCAACCTCGTAAGGCTTCTTGACCTTGATCTCGACCTGGTCCCACTCGTCTTCGCGATCGAAGAACAGTTGTGCCTGCGTAATCGGCAAGTAGATGAAGAGACGATCGATATCGCTGACGCCACTATTGAACAGTCCACCTACCGTATAGACCTTACGGCGCGGCGCGGCGCCAAAGGCCGTCGAACCGCCCGGTGAGATCAGGGTGACTTCATCGCCCGGGTTGACGCCCAGATTTTGCGCCAGATCGTCCCCCATGAGGATTGTGTCGCCGCCGTAGTCGCCTACGCCGAAATTGGCCAACGAACCGCCCTTGATATTGTCACGGATAATCGGCGTCGCCTTGATGGCCGAGGGAATAACGCCCCGCATCAATGTCGGCATGGCATCGCCGTGGGCGCTTTGTACAAGCCCCGGAGAGTCGATATGGGGCGTCACCTGCGTCACGCCCGGAACGGCAGCGATCCGCTTCAACATGTCGTCACGATGGGCGAAATCGTTCAGCGGCGCGCCCGCGACATAGACGTCACCGCCAAAGCCGAGAAGCCGGGACACCATCTCATCGCGAAACCCGTTCATCACCGACAGGACGCTGATAAGGGCCGTCACTGCCAGCATGATCCCGATGAAGGATATGATGGCGATGGCGGCGATACCGCCGTCCTTACGTTTGGTACGCAAATATTTGAAGGCGAGATCGAATTCCCAGGCCTTGAAGCCGAACAGCGCCCCCATGCACTACGCCTTCGACAGTTGTGCCAGGGCCTCATCGAAGGGCACGGTATGACGTTCTCCGGTGGCGCGGTTCTTTATTTCCACCTGACCGTCAGCCAGCCCCTTTGGCCCTATGATCAGTTGCCACGGCACGCCGACAAGGTCCATCGCCGCAAACTTGGCGCCCGCGCGTTCATCGCTGTCGTGATAAAGGACATCGCGCCCAGCACCGGTCAGAGCCTTATAAGCCTTTTCACATGCGGCATCGCAGGCAGCGTCGCCCTGACGCAGGTTGATAATGGCGACCTCGAACGGCGCGACACTTTCCGGCCAGATGATCCCCGCCTCGTCATGCGACGCTTCGATGATCGCACCCAACAGACGCGATACGCCGACGCCATAAGAGCCCATGTGCACGGTAATCTCGCCGTCGGGTCCATTGACCACGGCACGCATCGGCCTGGAGTATTTTTCGCCGAAGTAGAAGATATGGCCGACCTCGATACCGCGTGCCGACAACTGCTTGTCTTCGGGGATCTTGGCGAAGGCTTCCGGATCGTGCATTTCCTCGGTGGCGGCGTACAAAGCCGTCCGTTCCTCGAACACGCCTTCCAGGTTATCCCAATCGACATCGTTGCCCGGAGCGGGCATGTCGACCAGATCCTTGTGACAGAAGACAGCGCTTTCACCGGTTTCCGCCAGGATAATAAATTCGTGGCTAAGATCGCCGCCGATCGGACCGGTATCCGCGCGCATGGGCACGGCCTTCAGCCCCATCCGGGAGAAGGTGTTCAGGTAGGCCGCAAACATGCGGTTATAGGCCTTGCGTGCCGACGCCTCATCGATGTCGAACGAATAAGCATCCTTCATCAGGAACTCACGCCCGCGCATGACGCCGAAACGGGGACGCTGCTCGTCGCGGAACTTCCATTGGATGTGGAACAGGTTCAGCGGCAGGTCCTTGTAGGAGCGCACCGTGCCGCGGAAAATTTCCGTGATCATTTCCTCGTTGGTCGGCCCATATAGCATCTCCCGGTCGTGACGGTCCTTGATGCGCAGCATTTCTTGGCCGTAATCCTCGTAACGGCCGGATTCACGCCACAGGTCGGCCAGTTGCAGGGTCGGCATCAGCAGTTGGATGGCGCCAGCGCGCGTCATTTCCTCTTCGACGATCTTCTCGATCTTCTTGAGTACCTTCAGGCCCAACGGCAGCCATGCATAGATGCCGGCGGCTTCCTGGCGGATCATGCCAGTCCGGAGCATCAGACGGTGCGAGACGATCTGCGCCTCGGCAGGGTTTTCTTTGAGAAGGGGCAGGAAGAAGCGCGACAGGCGCATGACAAGAATCCGTTATCTGAAAGCGAAAGGCTGCGCACCCTAGAGCGCATTCCGGCAAAGTGTAAGCCCTTTATCGGTTAAAATGCGCGCCAAACAAAATTTAGAGCAATGGTCGACTCGACCTCATCTATCACCGCTCTAATGCCTTGAACCCAAAAGGGAAAGGCACTTTTTAGATTGGATGCGCCGCCGCGACGGGCACGCAGGCGTCTGCGAGTGAAGACCTAATGGACAAAAAATGCGGCGGATTCGCGACACCTGCCGCAAGGTCTATCGTCAGGCGTTTGGTATATTGGGTAAGGGCAAACGGAAGACAAACATGAACAGCATCACCACGATCCACACCACCAGCGCGACAAGGCTGTTGATCTTGACCTTCTTCCAAAGGTTATGCGTGATCGGCGCACCGGGGTCATGCCCGCGCTCCGTCAGCGTTCCTTCTTCGGTCGGCGTCCGGTTCCACAGCGGAAGAATGGCGAAAAACGTCACCCACCAGATCATCAGATAGATGGCAGCCCAGGTAATCGGGTTCATCGGCGTTCCTCGTTGTTCTTTTTCCGGTGACGGCGGGCGATCACAGCAATCCATACCGGAGCGATATAGACGGGCGTCAACGCGTACCATGGAAAACCGCCCGCGCCTTGCCGGTCAACGCGCAGCGCCAGCCAAGCCACGGCGCAGGTAATGGCGACGACCAGGATGATGGCAACAACCGCCAGAACCTGAAATGTGTTCGACCGTGTTTCCGCCATAGTATCCCTGTGCCGACTTATTTGAGGCCTAGACCTTCCTCCACCCCTAATACGAGATTGAGGTTTTGTACAGCGGCGCCGGACGCCCCCTTGCCCAGGTTGTCGAGGACAGCGACCAGGCGGGCTTGTTGGCCGATTTCGTCACCGAAGACATGAATCAGAAGCTGATTGGTATCGTTCAGCATTTCGGGCTGAAGGTGCTTGGTGGCCTTGGATTCGGCGAGCGGCGCGACCGTAACGAAACGTTCTCCTTCGTAGGCAGCGCTCAGCACCTCATGCAATTTCGTAAGCTCCGGCTCATCGGGCAGCGCCCACATCTGCAACGGCACTTCGACGATCATGCCCTGGGCGTAGCGCCCGACGGCCGGCATAAAGACGGGCGGCGATTCCAGACCGCCGTAGAAGGTCATTTCCGGCAGATGCTTATGATTCAAGTCGGTCTTGTAAATGCGGTAATTATCCGCCGTCGTGTTTTGCTCAAACTCGGCGATCATGGCCTTGCCGCCACCGGAATAGCCGGACACCGCATTACAGGTCAGCGGCCAGAACGGCGGAATGATCCCCGCTTCGGCCAAGGGCCGGACAAGCGCGATGAAGCCCGTCGCATAACAACCGGGATTGGTGATGCGCTTCGACGCCCGTATCGCATCGCGTTGTCCCTTGGCCATTTCAGCGAAGCCATAGGTCCAATCTTCGTCGGTGCGGTGCGCCGTCGACGCGTCGATGACGCGCACGTCCGGATTTTCGATGAGCGATACGGCTTCGCGCGCCGCGTCATCCGGCAGGCACAGAATGACGGCGTCGGCGGAATTCAGCGCGCCTTTGCGCGCATCGGCGTCCTTGCGCTTGTCGTCACTGAGACGGATCAGTTCGATATCCGAACGCTTTTCCAGACGCTCGCGGATCTGCAGGCCCGTTGTGCCGGCTTCGCCATCTATGAAAACTTTATGGGACATATCGAACTCCCTCATGGGCAAGGAATATCAGGGGCAAGGAATATCAGGATGGGGAATATCAGGGACGGGGAACAAAAGAAAAAGCGCTCCGGTTTCCCGAAGCGCTTCTTGCATGAGTATGAAACCCGTGCGGATTAACGCTTCGAGAACTGGAAGGATTTACGAGCCTTAGCGCGGCCATACTTCTTACGTTCAACGACACGGCTATCGCGGGTCAGGAAGCCAGCGGCTTTCAGGACGCCACGCAGGCCGGGTTCATAGTAGGTCAGCGCCTTGGACAGGCCGTGACGGATCGCACCGGCTTGGCCGGACAGACCCGAACCCTGAACCGAAACGAAAACGTCGAATTGCGATGCACGCTCCGTCAGGTTGAGCGGCTGAGCGATCATCATGCGCAGAACGGGACGTGCGAAATACACTTCCTGTTCGCGGTCATTGATGATCCACTTGCCGGAGCCTGGCTTGATCCAGACACGGGCGATGGCGTTCTTGCGCTTGCCGGTGGCATAGGCGCGGCCATACTTGTCGAGTTGCTGGACGCGGGCGGCAGGCGCCTCAACCGGGTTCGACGACAGCGAAGCGAGGGCTTCGAGACCTTGAGCTTGTTCGGCCATGATTATGCGCTCCGGACGTTCTTGCGGTTCAACGCCTTGAAGTCGATGACTTCCGGCTGTTGAGCTTCGTGGGGATGGGCGGCGCCGGCGTAGATACGCAGGTTGGTCATTTGACCACGGGCCAGCGGGCTTTCCTTAGGCATCATGCGCTCGACAGCCTTGGTCAGGACGCGTTCCGGATACTTGCCGTTCAGCAGTTGACCGAGGGTACGCTGCTTGACGCCGCCGGGGTGGCCGGTGTGCCAGTAGAAGATCTCATTTTCCTTCTTGCCGGTCAGGTGAACCTTTTCGGCATTGATGACAATGATATAGTCGCCCGAGTCAACGTGCGGCGTGTAGGTAGGCAGGTGCTTGCCGCGAAGACGCATGGCGATGTACGAGGCCAGACGGCCGAGCACGGCGTCCTCGGCGTCGATCACAATCCACTTCTTCTCGACATCCGCGGGCTTCAGCGCCGCTGTCGTGGAGGTCAACATGATAAAATCCTTTGATTTCCGGCGAAAACAAGCTTCGCCAGACGAAGAGGGGCGTCATGTACATGAGGGGATACCGCGTGTCAATGTACATTTATTTCGAAATATGCACCAAGATCATTGATTTTATTGACAAAATATCACTTGGTATTAAATTACCGTATTATTTTATGTCATAAAAACGTGACACTGCCATGCCATGGCGTAGTTACAACCCAATCGTGAGGCAAACAATGCAACTGTCCCGCCGACTCCTGCTCAATGGCGCCCTGGCGACCTCACTCGCCTTTACCGGTCTGGGGCGCCGCGCTGACGCCGCCGTGCGCGCCGAACCGACACGCGATCCGGGCTATCGCAGCGAGATACAGGGATATGGCCCGCTTCAGCCAGATCCAAAGGGCTTTATCGAACTGCCGGTCGGTTTTTCCTATCGCCTCTTTTCCGCGGTCGGCGACACCATGAGCGATGGCCTGCTGGTGCCGGGGCTGCACGACGGCATGTCGGCTTTCCCGCATGCCGACGCGGACAAGGTCGTTCTGGTTCGCAACCACGAAATTAAACACACCGTTTACGGCATTGGGCCACTGGGGGAGACCTACCACCTGCTCGACAAGGTCGACAGATCCCGCATCTACGATTTTGACAAGGGCGGAAAGCCGCTTAGCGGCGGCACCACCACCCTCGTCTACAATATCAAGACGCAACAATTGGAAAGCCATCACCTGTCGCTGACCGGTACGTCCACTAATTGCGCCGGCGGCTCAACGCCATGGGGTTCCTGGCTTTCGTGCGAGGAAACCACCCAGACGGCGGGCGACGGCGTTGAAAAGGACCACGGCTATGTCTTCGAAGTGCCTTCCGGTCACAAGGGCCTGATCGAACCCCAGCCCATCAAGGCCATGGGCCGGTTCAACCACGAAGCGGTGGCAATCGATCCACGCACCGGCATCGTCTACATGACGGAGGATATGTCGGACGGCGCCTTTTATCGATACTTGCCCGCCGATACACGCGACCTGCACAAGGGCGGCCGTCTTCAGGCCCTAATGATCCGGGACGTCCCACGTGCGGCCACCAGCAACAAATATTCGAAACTGTGGCGTCAAGGCCAGAGCTTCGCCGTGCGCTGGATTGATCTGAAGGATGTCGAAAGCCCGGATGACAGCCTGCGCACCCAAGCCTATCTGGCCGGCGCCGCACGCTTCTCCCGCGGGGAAGGCATTCATTTCGGCGACGGTGAACTCTATTTCGCCTGCACCTCGGGCGGCGAAAAAGCCTTTGGCCAGCTCATGCGGTACGTCCCCAGCCCATACGAAGGCACGGACCGAGAAGGTGATGCGCCCGGCCAAATCGAATTGTTCGTCGAATCCAGCGACCTGTCCGTGCTCGATTACGCCGACAACCTGACCGTGGCGCCGTGGGGACACCTCTATGTGTGCGAAGACAGGTACTCAGACATCCTGTACAACCATCTACGCATCGTGACGCCAGACGGCAAGGTATCGACCTTTGCCCGCAATATCGAAGGCCAGCATTCGGAATGGGCGGGTGTGACCTTCTCGCCCGACGGCTCTACCCTCTTCGCGAATATCCAGACCAATGGCGTAACGGTCGCGATTACCGGCCCGTGGAAATCGTTTTCGACGCAGGTTATCTGAAAACGCGATCGGCGCGGGCGATCATCCACATCAGACCGACCGCCAACGCCACCAGACACGCCGCCACAAGTTGGTGCGCCAGAGCAAAACCGAGGGAAACGACGGTAACCAGGGTGGTGATCCCCAGAGCCGCCTGTATCCATACCCCGGTCGCCAGAACGGCCGATGACGTCTTCAGACCGTCGTCATTGGTCTTCCGGGTAATCACCAAAGCAAAGGCCGTGACGAAGATGAGCAGCAGATAGGCGTTCATGCGGTGCACGAACTGGACAAGCCCCTGGTCATGCAGGAAGCTGTAACCGATACCCTTGGACCAATCGACTGACGGAAAGAGATGACCATTCATCAGAGGCCAGTCGTTATAGATCAGGCCGGCATTGTTGCCCGCGACAAGCGCCCCCAACATGCATTGGATGAACACAACGGCCAGCAAAAGGCCCGTGGCGACCTTCCATCCAGCCGGCGCACCGCGACCGCGTTTTTCGCCGTTCAACGCCTCAAGTGCCGTCCAAATGGTGGCGCCCAGCAAAAGCAGGGCAAGCGACAGATGGGTCATCAACCGTTCCGGCGCGACCTCGACACGCTTAGACAGGCCGCTTGACACCATCCACCAGCCGACGGCCCCTTGTAATCCAATCAACGCGATAAGCCCCGCGCTACGCCATATCAGACGCTTGGGGATTTCCCGCATGGCCAACAAAATAACGAAGCCCAGCAGGTAAACCACGCCCAGCAGACGGGCAATCAGCCGATGCGCCCATTCCCACCAGTAAATCCCTTTGAACTGCTCCAGTTTCATATTCGGGTTAATCTGGCTGAACTGCGGAATTTTCTTGTAGCCGGCGAATTCAGCCTGCCAGGCCTGGTCGTTCATAGGCGGAATTACACCGGAAATCGGCTTCCATTCGGTAATTGACAACCCGGACTCGGTCAGACGCGTCGCGCCGCCGACAAACACCATGGCGACAACCATAAATGCCGCAACGAACAACCATACCGCTACCAGCGGCGACCGAAGGGGAAGTCGCACTTTACGCCTCATTCTCAATCTAACCTTCAGGCTATGGCCGACGCAAATCCTTGCCGTACCGTGCAAGACACGATAACTAAAGGTCATCCGCCGCTTCGCCCGCGTCGTGATTTGCCCACAGGGGCCCTATCAATTCAAGCGCTTTGCCTAAGAAAAAAGGCCAAAGAAAGGACTACCAAAGCTATGACGGCCGAGAACTACATCCTGGCGACATTGGCTGGCTTCCTGATTGGATGGATCGCCAATGCCATGAGCAAAAGCCGTTTCAGCTTTCCCATCAACGTGTTCATCGCCATTTTCGGCGCGATTTTGCTCAACTTTTTTGTCCAAACGTCCGAAAAGCTCGATGATCACTTTTTCTCGATCTTGATGGTTTCTCTTGTGGGTAGTTCCGTGCTCCTTGGTCTCTTCCACCTGACCCGCATGCTTGAGCGCCGGTGATGGGAGACAATCCGCCCAAAGGCCTGAGCCTGCCGCAACGCCGCGCGATCGCCTGCGTCGGCATTATCGTCTTTCTATTTGTCTATGTCGTAGCAATTACCTCTCTGGCGGGCGTGCTTCATGGCGGTAAGATAACCGCCCTGATCTTCTACGCACTGGCCGGCACACTGTGGGGCGTGCCCATTATCCCGCTGATTTCGTGGTCCGAAAATTACAAGGGAAAGAAAAAATCCAAATGAGCGATACGCCCCTTGCTTCGCCCATGACACCTGATGCGCCGCCCCCCATGGCCAAGCCCGTGGCCAAGCCCATGACCAAAACCCGGCTGGAAGCGTTCAGCGATGGCGTCATAGCCATCATCATCACCATCATGGTGCTGGAACTTCATACCCCCGACAGCGTGTCCGTCGAGGCACTGCTGCATATACTGCCGACGTTTTTGCTCTATGCGCTGAGCTTCATCTATGTCGGCATTTACTGGAACAACCACCACCATCTGCTTCACGCCACTCAGCGGATCAATGGCGCGACCTTGTGGGCCAATTCCCACCTGCTCTTCTGGCTGTCCCTGGTGCCGTTCAGCACACGCTGGATGGGCGAAAGCGACTTCGCGACCATCCCTACCGCCTTCTATGGCTTTACCCTGCTCATGCCCAGCATAGCCTATTATATTCTGGTGCGGGTCCTAATTGCCTGCAACGGCCAGAACAGCCTTCTCACTACGGCCATCGGCAAGGACGTAAAGGGGATGATTTCGACGGGCCTGTATATCGCGGGTATCGCCCTCACCTTCTGGAATAGCTTTGCCGGCCTGGCTTGCTATGTCGCCGTGGCTCTGATCTGGCTGGTGCCCGACCGGCGGATAGAGCACGACTAGTCGCCACCGCCACATCCGCCACCACACCCCGACCCGCAACCGGAGGCGCCCCCGCATCCACCGTGTCCAATATCGCCACTGCCCCCGCAGCTTCCGCCACCGCAGCCTGAGCCTGAGCCTCCGCGACGGTCGTTGGACTGGAGTTGGATGGCCAACATCATGGCCAGCAGTGCGATCAGTCCCTGACTGACACTGGCATCGACGGCGCCGCCAGACAATTGACTGAGCAAAGCCTGAAGTTTTGGGCTCAACCAAAACTCGCCAAAAGCGATCATGAAGGTCGCGAGGATGATAAAGCCAACAAAACCATGCTTCCGGATCTTAGCGATATTAAGCATACAGACGACGAGACCTATAGCCGCAAAGACGGCCCATACGATCGGTCCCTGCATTTTCGAGACAGGTATGGCCATCTCGCACCCTGCCAGGACGAGCGGTCCGGCAAGAGACAGGTATAAAAAAACCTGCCGTTTGGGCAGGATGATGTGGTCGTCAGGATTTAAGAGTATGGGCGGCGGCGCCGTAAACCGCGTCGCCTCATCTGGCCAAAACCGAGGTGGCGGCACGCCGAATTCCTGCTCATAGTAGATGAGGGTATCACGGTAACATCCCAGGTATTTCTCGGCCTCTTCGCTGCCGCCCCGCGTCGGACCATGATGGATATCACGTCCCAGCGTCTGCGCGCAGAAACGGCTCCAGTAGTCACGCGTATAGAGAAGGTGGAGGTGCCAGACCGCGTCGATCTCTTCCGAGGGCGTAAGCACCGTACCGGAGACGCAAATCAGATATATAAATCGCTTATATTCAGCGATGGCCGACAGGGCAAAAGCAAGGGACCAGCCATTGTCTCGCGCCAACCGGCGGCTAAATGGAAACGCTGCATCTGCGTTGTCCAGTTCGTAGGCGTTTATGGCCTGCCAAAGGGCCGTATTTAATACCATTCAGTCTCCTCATTATGTTTTCAATTCGCTGTATTCCAGCAAGGAGATGGTATCATTTGCATATAACACTTTTGCGACAAACAAAAACAGCGTGAGCTCAACAAGCCCACGCTGTTTTGGTTAAATGGTCGGAGCGACAGGATTCGAACCTGCGACCCCTTGACCCCCAGTCAAGTGCGCTACCAGGCTGCGCCACGCTCCGTCCAATTTCGCAAGTAACGGCAAAACCGCCCCTTGGAGAGGGCGGCTTATAGAGGCGAAACCGCCCCCCCGCAATCCCCAAAAGGCACATTTCCAAAGAAATCTTGAGGCTGTTTACAAAAGCGTCGGCGTATCCACGAAACCGACGCATACCCACGTCAGGATCGACGGCCAGCCTTGCCAATCTGACGCCCAAGAGTTGCCTGCGCGTCTTCCAACGCCTTGGCGATGTTGAGGAAGCTTTCACGCATTTCAGTTGAAAGACCCGTTGTCGGGACGGTATCCGGTCGCACAAAAACCGGCTGGCCAACGCCAGCGGCGTCTTCGACAGCGATCTCTTCGCGCGACACTAGCCCCTGTTCCGTGGCAACCGCATCGCCCACGCCCGTGGGATTCAGAATAGCCTTTTGGCCATCTTCCTTGAACAGCTTCTGGACGCCGCGAATCGTATAGCCACGGTCGTAGAGCAGGGTTTTTATACCTTGCAGCAGGTCGATATCCTGAGGTCGGTAAAACCGGCGACCGCCAGCCCGCTTGGTCGGACGGATGAAGGTAAACTTGGTTTCCCAGAAACGCAGCACATGTTGAGGCACGCCCAATGCGTCGGCGGCTTCAGAAATGGTCCGTAAGGCTAAAGGCCCCTTATTCACCGGTACGCTACTCCGTGATTACTCATGGGGGTTACTCATGGGTGCCGGCATCGACGCGGGCCTTGACAATCTGAGAGGCGCGGAACGAAATCACCTTCCGCGGATCGATTGCGGCCGGTTTGCCCGTCTTGGGGTTACGGCCGACACGCGCATTTTTTTCGCGCACCTGAAAGACGCCAAAGCCCGAGAGCTTGACCGTATCGCCTCGCTCCAGCGCTTCAACGACGAGATCAAGCGTGCGTTCGACAATCGCGGCGCATTCCTGACGTGGCAAACCGAGTTCGTTGTGCACGTCTTCGAAGAGTTCAGCCCGCGTCAAGGTCTGCGTTTTCATGGTGTTTATGCCCCGTCCGTTGAATGGTTGCACCAATTACAGATAGAAGCATGCCGCAAATTACCGTTTGCGTCAAAGGGTTATAGCGAAGTGATGATAAAAAACCTGAATCCGACAGATCAAATGGCGCCTACAGCCGAATCGCCGCCGCGCCCCAGGTCAGACCACCGCCAAGCGCTTCAATCAGAACCAAGTCGCCGGGCTTGACGCGGCCGTCCTGAACACCGACATACCAGGCGAGCGGAATGGACGCTGCCGAGGTGTTGGCATGCTGCGCCACGGTCGATATGACCTTCGTCTCATCCAGACCGAGCCGCTCCGCAACACCGTTCAAAATGCGTTGATTGGCCTGATGCGGAATGAACCAGTCAATATCGGAAATCTCCAGATTGGATTTTTCCACCGCCGCTTCAACCGCTTGAGATATCTTCTGTACGGCCTGCTTAAATACCTGGTTACCCTGCATCCGGATCTTTCCAATACGGTTTTCCGCTTCGAAAGTCCCGCCATCAACATAAAGCAGATCAACCTTCGATCCGTCGCAGCGCAGATCGAAACCCAGTATGCCCCTGTCGGCCTTACCGCCCTCGCCTTCGACGGGCTCAAGCACCACCGCCCCAGCACCATCGCCGAACAGAATACAGGTCCCGCGATCGGAGTAGTCCAGCAACTGGCTCATGGCTTCGGCGCCGATGACCAGCACGCATTTCGACAGACCGCGCGCCACGAAGCCATCCGCAACGCTTAAGGCATAGACAAAGCCCGAACAGACCGCCTGGACATCGAATGCCGGACAGGTTGGCGCGCCCAGCTTATGCTGCACTATGGATGCGGTAGAGGGAAACGGCATGTCAGGCGTTGTCGTCGCAACGATGATCAGATCGACATCCGCGACACTCTTGCCAGCCGCCTCCAGAGCCACCTTGGCGGCTTCCACGGCCATATCGGACGTCTTCATTCCGGCATCGACCTTGTGACGCTGGCGTATGCCGGTGCGCTCAACGATCCATGCGTCAGACGTGTCTACCGTCTTGGCGAAATCGTCGTTGGAAACCACCGTTTCAGGCAGGAATCCGCCGACCCCGGTGACCGCCGATCTTAACACACCCATCTAGTTTACCTTATTGCCCGCGGCTTCCAATTGGCTGGCGGCCGGCTTATCCTCTACACTTGTACCCGCGGCGGCTGCGGCAATCGCCGCCTGTTCCGCCTCATCGATGCTCTGCGAGAATTGCTTCAGAGATTCGATAATGTCACGTTCATACCCACTGGCGGCGAGTGACAGACCGACCTTGATCGCGTTGGAGAAGGCACGGACATCGGCACCGCCATGACTCTTGATGACAATCCCCTTAAGTCCCAGCAAGGGCCCACCGTTGCCAGCCGCCGGATCGATCCGCTGGGCCATGGCCTTCAGCGCAGGGCCCGCCACCAAGGCGCCCAACATTGCCAGGGGCGAGGATTTAAAAGCCTCTTTAAGCAGATCTTTGATAAATCGCGCCGTGCCTTCGGCCGTCTTAAGCGCCACATTTCCGGTAAAACCATCTGTGACAACCACGTCCACCGTACCGGCGCACAGATCAGTGCCTTCGACGAAACCGTGATAGTTCAAACCCAGGGCGTTTTCGCGCAACAGCTTGTGGGCTTCTCGCACCTCTTCGTGCCCTTTTACGTCCTCTGAACCTACATTCAAAAGGCCTATGGACGGCTTTTCAACGCCGCGCACGGCTCGGTGGAAGGCCGCGCCCATCAGGGCAAATTCGATCAACTGGCGGGCATCCGAGGTTACATTGGCGCCCACATCAAGCACAGTTCCAAAACCCTTTTTATTGGGCCAAGAACAACCGATGGCTGGACGTTCCAAATCGTCAGTCATCATTTTGAGGATCATTTTTGACAAGGCCATCAAGGCACCGGTATTGCCCGCCGATATGACCGCCCTCGCCTCACCGGATTTCACCGCATTAATGGCATTGGCCAGACTGGTGTTGCGGCGTCGAATCGCCTGGGCGGGCTTTTCGTCCATGGCGACACACTGGTCCGTATGCACGACCACGGAACGTGCCTTAAGTTTAGGAAGGCGCGCCAGTTCGGCATTGATGCGCGCCTCATCACCATGCAGCTGAAAGAATAAATCCGGTCGCTCGTCCAGGACGAGCCCGGCGCCGCAAACGGTTACAGCCGGACCATGATCGCCGCCCATGGCGTCAATCGCAATCACCAGCGCATCTTTGGGTACAGGAGAAATGAGAGGTTCCTCGGTTGTCGTCACGGACTTATCTGACCTCACTTAAACTTCTCACAAGACGCAGGCGCGAGCGCCGGACGATAGCGCGAGTTCGCAACTATGCAAGCCCTATCATAAGCGCGCATAAGGCTATTCATCACGTTTGAGTTTGGCGAGAACGGCAAACGGCGACGGCTCTTTCTCAACTTCCGGCTCTTGGAATACCACACCCGGCTTGCGAGCGAACGGGTCGTAAGCCTCGCCCAATGCCTCGATAACATATTGCCCCAGGTCGATTTGGCCGTTCTCGATGACGTCCGGCTCATCGAGATCGTCCAACGTGAATTCGTGCGCGCCGATCTCTGCGACTTCGTCGGTGACCCGGCCCTTTTCAATACAATCGATAGTCAGGTCAGCGGCTATCGGATGGCTGAACGGCTCAAGGGAGACGCCGCACTCCTGAGTGACGGCGCCCGTCAGTTTCAGGGTGACTTGCACCATCGGCTTATCGCTTGGGGCAGATCGGGTTTCAATCTCAGCCTTTAGGCTGTCAAGCGATACCATGCCGAAACCCTTGGCAATCGCGGCCCGACGCGCATCATCCGCCACCAGTTCGATTTTCATTCCCTTGAGTGCCTGATCGAAGCGCACGCGATGCTCCCACAGATTTTCTTCGATATCATGCTGGTCCATTTACGCATCTCCACTGGTCATTATGGTCTCGGCCGAGTCCTCGGCAATTTCAAGCGCCGCTGGCGCAGGCCAGCTTATGCGCCCCGCCAGCGCGTCATCCACGCGGAAGGCGTCATAGGCGTTCTGAGCATAGATGGCAAAGGCCTGGGCGCGTTCAAGGACGGCAGCGGATATAGCGTCCTGGGTGCCTTCGCCATCCGTCTCGCCGGAATAGTCGCTGCCCGCAAAGATCGTTCGGGCAGCATAGTCGGCCTCGGCGCCCAATCCTGCTGCGTCGCGCCACAGATCGTCCCAGCGCTTCATACGGGTGTAGATCACCAAACCCAGCTTTTTCATCCGCTTCGGCACGGCCAGATCACCGACACCTTGTTCGCGAAGCGTCGAATCAAGCGCCAACAAAAACGCGTCGAACAGATACTGGGCCGTATCGCGCGCCTGCTCCGTCCTCGGGTCATCGGCGGGCAAAGATTTCAGCCGCGTCACAACCAGACCGACGTGAAACGTCAGAAGCTCGAAACGCGCGCCGATGGCGTCATCAATGCCGTAATCGATATAGAAGATCGGCAGTCGCGCCTGCGTCACGCAGGCGGCATACAGGCGATCGCCAATCAGCTTAACCGGTCGCGGTTTGAAGACGGATTTGAGTTTATCCAAAAGGGGTTGCATATCTCATCCTCGCCGTCGCAAAAGCCGCCTTGAAAACAGGCGCATCCGGGTTACGGCCGGGGCAAAAAATTTCACTATTCATGGCCATGTTTAGGCCTTAAGCTTGCCGTAAGCCTAAATTCCCTATAGGTCAAATGCGTTCGTTTACTAAACAGGATATTCATGCGCCTGCCTACTCTTAAGACCAGTCTGGTAATCGCTGGCGTTTCGGCCCTGGCCCTTATGGCCCAGGCGTGCGCGCCGACCATGACGCACCATGGCTACCTGTCCCACGACGCCAAGCCCTCCACTGACATCAAGGTTGGCGATACGCAGGCCGTCGTGCTCGACAAGCTGGGCGCACCGTCCCAGACCTCGATCTACAATCCGTCGGAATGGTACTATATCGACCAGACGTCTATGAAAATGACGTACAAACAGTCGCGCGTGACATCGCGCTCAGTGACAGTGGTCAATTTCGATACCGGCACCCAGACGGTGGCGACGGTCAAGACGCTTTCGCTCGCGGATGGCCGCGACCTGACACCGAATCCGAGCAAGACCCCGACTCGTGGACGGTCCCTCACCGCCCTGGAGCAGGTACTGGGTACCGTCGGCCATCAACGCCTCAGCAACGATCAGGATCGCAACCCCGGCAACAACCGCCGCCGCGAATAGGTCCTACCGATACACAATATGAAAGCCCGCCAGTTGCCTGGCGGGCCTTTTTGTTTGGCTGCGGCTCTCGGACAATCAACCGTGAGCCATGACCGCGAGCATGAGCAAGGCCACGATGTTCGTGATCTTGATCATCGGATTGACGGCAGGACCGGCTGTGTCCTTGTACGGGTCGCCAACAGTATCCCCCGTTACGGACGCCTTATGCGCTTCCGAGCCCTTGTGATGGACCACGCCGTCCTTATCCGTGAAGCCGTCTTCAAACGACTTCTTGGCATTGTCCCAGGCGCCGCCGCCAGACGTCATGGAAATGGCGACGAAGATGCCGGTAACAATAACGCCGAGCAGCATGGCGCCAAGCGCTTCAAACGCCGGAACCGCGCCGCCCAGCTTGTAGACGACAACGAACAGAACGATCGGCGACAGAACCGGCAACAAGGAGGGAACGATCATTTCGCGGATCGCCGCCTTGGTTAGCATGTCCACCGCCCGGGCGTAGTTCGGTTTCGATGTGCCTGCCATGATACCTGGGTCTTCGCGGAACTGCTTGCGCACCTCCTCTACCACTGCCTGCGCGGCCTTGCCGACGGCGGTCATACCCATGCCGCCGAACAGATAGGGCAGCAAGCCACCGATCAGCAGGCCGATGACGACCCACGGTGACGATAGCGAGAAGGTTAGATCGCCCAGACCGTCAAAGAACGAACCCGGCGTCGCATTAGCAGCGAAGTACTTCAAGTCAGACGTATAGGCGGCGAAGAGGACAAGCGCCCCCAGACCGGCCGAACCGATGGCATACCCCTTCGTGACGGCCTTAGTGGTGTTGCCAACTGCGTCGAGCGCATCGGTGGTATGACGAACTTCCTTGTCCAGGCCGGCCATTTCGGCAATGCCGCCGGCGTTGTCCGTAACCGGGCCAAAGGCATCGAGGGCCACAATCATACCCGCCAGGGCCAGCATGGTGGTGGTGGCGATGGCGATCCCAAAGAGGCCCGCCAGCATGTAGCAGCTGATGATACCGGCAACGATGATCAGGGCTGGTATGGCCGTGGATTCCATGGAAACGGCCAGCCCTTGGATGACATTCGTCCCGTGTCCGGTGACCGAAGCTTGGGCAATAGAGACGACCGGACGCTTGCCTGTGCCGGTATAGTATTCGGTCACAACGATAAAGCCCGCGGTCACCGCCAACCCGACCATGCCGCACCAGAAGAGAGTCATACCGGTAAAGGTGAAGGTCGTTCCGGCCGCCGTATAGGAAAAGGGCGTATCGAGTCCCAGGCCATCCATATATTTAATCACGGCGCCGACAGCGATTACAGACATAAGGCCGGTCGCGATAAGTCCCTTGTACAACGCCCCCATAATGTTCTGGCTCTTGCCGAGACGGACAAAGAAGGTGCCGGCGATAGAGGTGAATATGCAAACGGCGCAGATGACCAGAGGCAGCAACATCATGGTGTTCACATACGGCGTGTCACCGAAGAATATGGCCGCCAGAACCATGGTGGCGACTGTGGTCACCGCATAGGTTTCGAACAAATCGGCCGCCATGCCGGCACAATCGCCGACATTGTCGCCTACGTTATCGGCGATGGTCGCCGGATTACGGGGATCGTCTTCGGGAATACCGGCCTCGACCTTACCAACCATGTCACCGCCGACATCCGCGCCCTTGGTAAAGATGCCGCCGCCGAGGCGGGCGAAAATCGAAATCAGGGAGGCACCGAAACCGAGGCTGACCAAGGCATTGATCAGTTCGCGGTCATGCGCGCCCAATTTCAGCACTTCGGTCAGATAGGCATAGTAGCCTGACACGCCGAGAAGTGCGCCGCCAGCGACAAACAGGCCGGTGACAGCACCGGCGCTGAAGGCCAGCTTGAGCCCCTTTTGCAAGCTTTCCGAAGCGGCCTGAGCCGTCCGGACGTTCGCTCTTACCGAAATCAGCATACCGGCATAACCGGCTGCGCCCGATAGGAGCGCGCCGATGGCGAATCCAATAGCGGATAAGGCGCCGAGCTTCCAGAAGGCCAGGACAAAGATAACGACGCCCACAAGAGCGATGGTGGTATACTGACGCTTGAGATATGCCGCAGCCCCTTCCTGGATCGCAGCGGCGATTTCCTGCATTCGCGCATTACCCGCGCTGGCCTTCATCAGATTGAGGGTCTGAATGACGCCATACAGCAGGCCAAGTATGCCGGCCGCAATCGCCAGCATCAAAGCAATATTCATAGTGTAACCCCTGTATCTTTATATGTAAGGAGTGTCGCTAACCTGCCACCCCCGTTCCGGGAGTCAAAAAACAGGCCAAATTCAGAGCCTTATTTTCTGACAGGGGCAAAGAGTGCCTGATGTTTATCTGAGTTTCAAGCGAAGATGAGCGCGCAACCCATTATATTTCAAAGACTTTTATACCGCGAATGCTGCATTGCAGAGCCGCGAATACTTATCTTTTGAAAATTCAGGAAGTTAGGATGTAATGCAGCGCAATAACCTGTACCGCGTGCGGCATGATGTTATTTGGGATGCCGTTTAGGGCTTTGAGAAACGATATCGATCGAAGTGATCATACCTGCCCCGGTTATTTTGCTCCATTCGGGGGTCATCACCTGCTTGAAGCGAGCCTCGTCCAGCAGGTCGTCACGCTTGGTCTGGGCGAAAGACACCCGGGACGACACACGTACCAATGCGTCGCGGAAATAGGGCTCCATATCCCGCATCTTGGCTTCGTTCGCCTTGGGGCTGAGATTTATCTTGATGCTGAGAAAGATGTAGTTGACCACCTTGCCGTCGACAGTGACGGGAATGCCGATGGCTCCCAGTTGGACAGAAGGGGCAGACGCCGCCTTGCCTTCCTTGCCCTCTCCGCCCCCGCTCGCCTGTGCCGGCAGAGCCAAAGCGCAACCGATGACCAAACCGCAAAGGCCGGTGATGAGTGCACGTTTATCGATCAGGTTTGTCATTCCGCCAAAATTTCCAGAACGCGATTTGGCGTAGCCAAACCATTTATAGCCCTTCGAAAAGCAGGGGCAGCCGCTCGAGAAATTAGCCGTAAATGGTTGATAAAGACAAAACCCTCCGGTGAACCGAAGGGTTTTGCATCCTCAGACTTAAAGCGTGAGTCTCAAAGACTAGCGGCGTTCATGCCACCGGCCGTTAGAATCGCGCCAGCCGTCATGCCAACGACCATCCTTGTCGCGCCAACCATTCGGGTTTTGATCGTCGTGACGCCAGGCATCATTGCTGTAGCCCCACGGCCCCGGACGCTCATGGTGATACCGATCGTAATAGACCTTCTGGTAATATCCCTGCGGCGGACGTTCCTTGTAGTAGACAACCGAATAACCGGCAGGCGGCGGTGCCGGATCGTAATAGGCGCCCTGATAGGAATAATATTCGCCATTATAGCATTTCACGCTGGACTTGCCCGCGCTGTTGCCGATGGCGCCGCCAATAACCGCGCCGCCCACGGTCCCAAGACCACGTTCATTCTTCGATACCTGGCTGCCGACCAGACCACCGATTACAGCGCCGATAACGGTACCGTTGCGCTGAGCATCCTTCTTTTTGGCGTAGCAATAGCCGTCGTATTGACGGACATCATATTGCTGGGCCGAAGCGGCCATAGGCAGGCCAAAGGCTATTGCCAAGCCAACTAGGCCAATCTTGTGAATCGATTTCATCTCGTTACCCTCCACGGCAAGTGCTGCTCTTATGCACGGCGTATGATGTCTGGGTAACCGCAATGTGACCACCCGACAATCTGGCTGGACGGCGGATTTATATTCCGCTTTGTAAGAAACGACTAAAGACGATGGGTGTAGCCTTTGGCCGCTACGTCGATCCGTCGATTATCTGCCCACAGCTCCGCCCCTGCGGGCGTATCTTCGGACACCCCAAGGCACATGCCGATATCGTAAAACCCGGCCATGACCAGCGCCCTCGCCCCCGCCTCATCAGCCGTACACAGGATTTGATAGTCGTCACCGCCAGTCACCAGCTCAACCGGGCTAATGCCGGACGCAATGGCCGCGCGCGCTGAAAGCGAGGTCGGCACCTTGTTCAAGTCGATACGGATCATCAGATTATTGGCGCGAGCCAGATGATCGGCGTCCCCCAACAAGCCATCGGAAATATCCATGGCGCTGCGGGCGTGATCGCGTATGGCAGGCACCAGATCCGTGCGAATTTCAGGTAGGTGATAGGCGCTGATCACCTCGTTGACATCCTGATGCGACAATCCAAGCAGTTGCCCTTGCAGAGCCTTCAAACCCAGATATCCCTGTCCGATATAACCACTGATCAGAACCCGATCACCGGTCCGAGCCCCCAGACGCGACAAGGCTTTCCCCGCTGCGACCTTTCCGAACATGGTCATGGATATGACCAAGGGCCCTTCAGTCGATACGGTGTCGCCGCCGAATAGGGACAGACCGTAGCGATCCTGGTCCGTTTTGAGACCGCGCACAAAATCGGCCTTTTCCGCATAGGACGTGCCGCGCGGCCACGCCGTCATAAGTTGATAACCGTAGGGCTTGGCCCCCTTGGCGACAATGTCCGACAGATTGACTCGCATCAGCTTGCGCGCCACCAGATCCAGCGGATCGTGCTCAAAGAAATGAATACCCGCCACCAAGGCGTCGGTATTGACGACAAGATCGCAGGCCTCATTGCCTGGGATCACTGCGACGTCGTCAATCAGCCCCCGCGCCTCACGGCTTAGCCCCGCCAAGGGCTTGAAAAGTTGATCGATAATGGAAAATTCGTCGTGTTCGGGCATAGTCCGGCCTCAGTGAGCGCGCGGCATTTTGCACGCAATCGGAGAAATTGCGACAAAAGTTTCCGTGAAATTTCGCTTATTTACGGACATCCCGGGCAATGCCATCCAAGGCACCGTTGACGAAACGGGCTTCGGTATCACCAAAGAAGGCGCGGGCAATCTCGACATACTCGTTGATGATCACTTCCAGCCCTATATCCTGGCGGAACTTCAATTCCCAGGTGCCAGCGCGCAAAATGGCGCGGACCGTGGTATCGAGGCGCTCAATCCGCCAGCCGGATGCCAGGCGATCGACAATGAGCGCGTCAATGACGGACTGCTCCTTGACCACGGCGCGGGCGCCCTCGGCGAAAAAGGCTTCATCAGCCGCCGCGAGAGGCTCGCCATCCAGATCGGCATCGAAGCGATGGTCGGCAAATTCGCGGATTACCGTCTCTACGCCGGTTCCGGTCAATTCAAGCTGATACAGAGCCTGAACCAGGATAAGCCGCGACACGGTACGGGCGCGCTTTTCCTTATTCGACAAACCTTTGGGTTCGCTACCCTTGGCATTCAACTGATCGATCACGGCTTGCAGGCTTTGCGGCGTGCCGGGATTTTGAGGCGCATCACTCATTGGCTGCCGTCCATCAAGGTCTTGCGCAGGCCAATCATGGTCAGACACACCTTGGCAACCGTACCGCCCTTGTCGCCTTCGGAGCGACGTGCACGTACCCAGGCCTGATCTTCGTCTTCAACCGTCAGTATGCCATAGCCGATCGCCAGGCGCTGCTTATAGCTCAAGTCCATCAAGCCACGCGCCGATTCCTGGCAAACATAGTCATAGTGCGTCGTATCGCCACGAATAACGCATCCAAGCGCGACATATCCGTCGTAGGCACGGCCCATCGGACGATGTGCGGCATCTTCGGCCATGGCGATGGCAGCCGGAATTTCGAAGGCGCCGGGAACGGTCACCACATCGAATTCAGCCCCAAGGGCGCTCAGGGCACCTTTCGCACCGGCCAGGAGTTCATCGGCAATATCGTCGTAAAAGCGGCTTTCGACGATCAGGATGCGAAGCGGAGTTTCAATGGTCAAGCGAGTCGTCCTCGGATGTATATTCTAGAGTCGGGCTTCATACGCCTTTATCTAGGCGCGAAAAAGGGAAATTTACAAGGTTTGCCAGTCTAACAGGTTTACCAGTCTAACAGGTTTATCCGTCTATAGGGTTTGCCAGTCGATGATTGACAGGCCGTACCCTTCCAGCGCCGCTGGCTTGGGGCGCGTAGCCGACAGGGCGATCATGTCACGCACGCCCAGATCGAGCAATATCTGCGCGCCGACACCGTAATCACGCAGGCCACGATGATTCTGCGCCTGACTGTCGTCGGCGCCAAAGCGGCTGGACAACACCTTCGGATCGGGATCGCGCAGCAAAACCATCACGGCTGGGCCGTTATGGTCGGCCAGAACCTGCATCGCCTTTTGCACATAACCGCTGCGCAATCCATCGCCCTGTCCGCCCAATACGTCCGACGCAATATCCAACTGGTGCATGCGCACCAGGGTGGGCTTGTTGGGCGAAGGCTGATGCTTAACCAGGGCCAGATGTTCAGACTCATCCAGTTGGTTGCGATAGACCATCAAACGGAACTGGCCGCCCCATTCACTATCGAACGGCCGGTCCAGCACGCGCTCAACAAAGCGTTCGGTGCGACGGCGATAGGCGATGAGGTCGGCAATCGTGCCGATCTTCATGCCGTGTGTCTGAGCAAACTTTATCAGGTCCGGCAGACGCGCCATGGTGCCGTCATCATTGATGATTTCGCAGATGACGCCGGCCGGATAAAGCCCGGCCATACGCGAAATATCGACGGCCGCTTCGGTATGGCCGGCGCGCACCAGCACGCCGCCTTCGCGGGCGACCAGCGGAAAAACGTGACCGGGCGAGACGATATCCCGCGAATCCTTGGTCGGATCGATGGCGACCGCGATCGTATGGGCGCGATCCTTGGGTGAAATGCCCGTGGAAATGCCGTCCTTGGCTTCGATCGATACCGTGAAGGCCGTGCCGTTACGTGCGCCGTTGTCATGCACCATCGGCGGCAGGCGCAGAGTCTTCGCGCGTTCGCCCGTAATGGACAGACAGATCAGTCCGCGCGCGAAACGCGCCATGAAATTGATGATATCCGGTGTCGCCATCTGGGCGGGAATGACGACATCGCCTTCGTTTTCCCGATCTTCGGCATCGACGAGAATATAAGGCCGGCCGTTGCGCGCATCCTCCAGGATGTCCTCGATCGAGGAAATCGGGCTGTCATAATTCGCCGATTGCAGGTCTGTGGTGATCTTGTTCAATGTCATTGCGCGTTACTCGGTTTCGAACCAGCGAGCGGCATAGCGCGCCAGACGGTCAACCTCAAGGTTTACGCTGTCGCCAATAGCCGTTTTTGATAAAGTCGTATGCAGCCAGGTGTGGGGAATGATGTTGACGCCAAAGGTCTGGCCTTCGACTTCATTGACGGTCAAAGAAATTCCGTCGAGTGCCACCGATCCTTTGGGGGCGATAAACCGATGCAGCGGTGCCGGGGCTTCGAAGGCCAGGCGCCAGCTATCGCCGTCCTGAACCGCATCGATCAGCTTGGCCAGCCCGTCGACATGGCCGGACACGACGTGGCCGCCGAGTTCGTCGCCCATCTTGAGCGCTCGCTCAATATTGACGCGGCTGCCCGGTTGCCAGTGTCCGAGATTGGTCAGGGACAGGGTTTCGTTGGACACATCGAGGTCATAGCTGTCGCCTTGCTTCGACACGACAGTGAGGCAACAGCCCGCATGGCTGATGGAGGCACCAATGTCGACATCATCCAGATCGAAATCGACCTCCATGGTCAGGCGCAAGCCTCCATTGGAACGGATCATGGCACCCACTGTGCCCATGCTTGAAATAATACCCGTAAACACCTGTATCTCTTTCCATTTACGATTGTCGCACCTTGGCGGTCACGACAATTCGTAGGTCTCCCAAAGGTCGTCGCCGACCGCCTGTACGCCCAGCCGCGTGAAGCGTACAATGCGCGATAAATCGTCAATGTTCAGATGACCGATCACCGGCCGTGCATCTCCGCCCAAGATGGTGGCCGAGCGAAACCATTCAAGTCGATCCACAAAGCCGGCCCGCAGAAAGGCGGTGGCGATCACGCCGCCGCCTTCGACAAAGAGCCGCTCTATCCCGGTGGCGCTGATTGCTTCCAACGCTTTTTCAAGATCGACGCGCTGGTGCTTCGACGGCACTTTTAGCGCCTTGACGCCCAAGGACTGCATTTCGCCGCTGATGTCCTGAGTAGTCACGACATAGGTCGGGATGACGCGTGCCGTCTGTACCAGCTTTGAGGTCAGCGGCAAGCGTGAGCGCGAATCCAGAACGATGCGGGCGGGTTGGTATCCTTCGTAATTTGGCAGGCGAACCGTCAATTCCGGATCGTCCTGGAGTGCGGTTTCGATACCGACCAAGACGGCGTCATGACCACCGCGCAATTCGTGCACGACGCGACGCGCCTCCTCGCCCGTGATCCATTTGCTTTGTCCCCCGGCCGTCGCTATGCGGCCGTCCAGCGTCGTCGCCAGCTTCAAGGTAATTTCAGGCCTGGCCAATGGCGCCTCGCATACATAACAGGGTCAACGACCGGCTTTTCATCGCCCGTCAAGCATCGTCCGAGGGGGAAATGTCCTGTTCGCCCAACCCACGCTTTATATCCTTAGGATCCTCAAGGACCGCATTACTAAGCCCTTCGTCACCGAGGAACTTGGCGAAATCAGAGGTTTCACGGAAGTCGCGGTACACCGACGCATAACGGACATAGGCCACAACATCGAGCGACTTCAAGGCTTCCATGACCAGACCGCCGACGGTATCGGACGGAATATCAGTCTCACCCATGCTTTCGAGCTGACGCACGATGCCGGACACCATGCGGTCAATACGGTCCTGATCGACCGGGCGCTTACGCATGGCGATGGCAATGGATCGCTCCAATTTTTCCCGGTCAAAAGGCGTGCGCCGTCCCGACCGTTTGACCACCATCAGATCGCGCAACTGCACCCGTTCAAAGGTTGTGAAACGGCCACCGCATTCCGAGCACGACCGCCGCCGCCGGATCGCCGCGCCGTCTTCCGACGGGCGGGAATCCTTGACCTGTGTCTCGAGGTTTCCGCAGAATGGGCAGCGCATGATGAGTTTCAGATAACCGCTTGAGGGATAATGTCTTTATATAATTACGCGCGAGCGAATTAAAAGACTCGCGCACAACTCCGCACGAGGATCAGTAGCATAAATCGCGCCAAGGTAAAGCCATGCCAGCCAAGGTCCTGAAGCGATTGCAAGCGCGCCGCCACTCCGACAAAAGAAAAAGGTTCCCGGCCGCAACCGGGAACCTAATCCATCACTCAAATATTTAGCTCGATAAATCAGCTATATATAGGAAACTGCTTTGTCAGCGTGAGAACTTCGGCACGAACCTTTTCTTGTACAGCCAGATCGGCCTCACCACCGTTCGCCGCCATGCCTTCAACCACGTCGGCGATCAGGTTGCCGATCTTGGCGAACTCAGCTTCCTTGAAGCCACGCGTCGTGCCCGCAGGCGTACCGAGGCGAACGCCGGACGTAATGGTGAAGGGTTGCGGATCGAAGGGAATGCCGTTCTTGTTGCAGGTAATGAAGGCGGCTTCGAGCGCGTGTTCCGTTGCCTTGCCGGTCTGGCCCTTAGGCCGCAGGTCAACCGACATGACATGGCTGTCGGTACCGCCGGTAACGATCGCCAGGCCACGCTCAACCAAGGTGCTGGCCAAAACCTGGGCATTGGCCACGACCTGACGGGCATAGGCCTTGAACTCCGGCTGCAACGCTTCGCCAAACGCTACGGCCTTGCCGGCGATGACGTGCATCAACGGCCCGCCCTGCAAGCCAGGGAAAACCGCCGAATTGATCTTTTTGCCGAGCGCTTCGTCATTCGACAGGATCATGCCGCCACGCGGGCCGCGCAGGGTTTTGTGGGTCGTGGTGGTGACGACATGCGCGTGCGGCAACGGGTCGGGATAGACGCCGCCGGCGACCAGACCGGCATAGTGGGCCATGTCGACGAACAGATAGGCACCGATCGAATCGGCAATTTCACGGAAGCGGGCGAAATCGATCTTGCGGCTGTAGTTGGATGCACCGGCAATGATCAGCTTCGGCTTGTGCTGCTTGGCCAGATCGGCGACCTGTTCCATGTCGATGATGTTTTCGTCGCGCGTCACGCCGTAAGGCACAACATTGAACCATTTACCCGACTGGTTGGCAGGCGACCCGTGGGTCAGGTGACCACCGCAGGCCAAATCCATGCCCATATAGGTATCGCCGGGCTGAAGCAGGGAGAAGAACACCGCCTGGTTGGCCTGGGCGCCCGAATGGGGCTGAACATTGGCAAAAGCGCAGTTGAACAATTTCTTCGCGCGCTCGATGGCCAGACGCTCGACATCATCGACGTACTCGCAGCCGCCATAGTAACGGCGACCGGGATAGCCTTCTGCATACTTATTGGTCAGGACGGAGCCCTGCGCTTCCAGCACCGCCTTGGAGACGATGTTTTCGGACGCGATCAGCTCGATCTGATCCTGCTGGCGATGCAGTTCGCCCTTGATGGCCGACATCACTTCGGCGTCGGCAGTGGCCAGGTCATTATGAAAATAGCCCTGAGGGATGAATGAGCCGGCGTTCGCGGGTGCGTTCACGTGATCGATCCTGTGCTGGAGTAGGGAATGGGATAGGGCAGCGTTTACGCCCTCAACCCGCGTGAGGCAAGGTTTTTAACGCCGCCTGCGGCGTCATCTTGAGCGGAAAGGCAATTCAGGCTTCGCTCCGTGTACAGCCATATGTCCAGGTTAAATCAGTGTGCCGCGACCCGCCGAAGACGGCTTTGCCATTGCGGACAACTTGTTTTGCAACTTAAGAATGGCGAGACGTTTCACGCCCTGCGGATCGCTCACGGGCCCCATGGCCGACGCTTCTTCGCCAGTGGCCGAATCTATCGCGGTCACCTTTAGATAGGCGCCGTTGCGTTGCATTTCGATAAAGACTTCGGACATGTTCGCCGTCCCACCGTTTCGCTGCGTGACTCACAGCCGTTACGGAGTGTGCCGCGCGACGCGCACTTCGGCAAGCCTTACGCCACTGCCGGCAAACGCGCCACGTTGCACATGGTCCACAGCTTATCCATCGACTCGACCAGATGGTCGATCATCTCGTCGGTATGGTCGGGCGACGGCGTGAAACGCAAACGCTCGGTTCCCTTGGGGACGGTCGGGTAATTGATCGGCTGGACATAGATGCCGAAATCGTTGAGCAGCATGTCCGACACCATCTTGCAATGCTTGGCGTTGCCAACGAGAACCGGCACGATGTGCGATTGCGTCGGGAAGGTCGCTATGCCCTTTTCGCGCAAACGCTTCAGCAGGGTTTGAGCGCGCTCCTGGTGCGCGACGCGCCTTTCGTTGTGTTCCTTAAGGTAACGAACGCTTGCGGCCGCTCCGGCCATGACCGCGGGCGGCAAGGAGGTCGTGAAAATGAAACCGGATGCCCAGAGGCGAATGGCGTCGACCATGGCCGACGTGCCGGCGATATAGCCGCCCATCATGCCGAATGCCTTGCCAAGCGTGCCTTCGATAATGTCAATTTCGCCCATGATACCGTCACGTTCGGCGACACCCGCCCCGCGTTCGCCGTACAGGCCTACAGCATGAACTTCATCGATATAAGTCAGGGCGCCGTATTGCTTAGCCAGCGCCACCGTACCACGGATATCGGCAATATCCCCATCCATCGAATAGACCGATTCAAACGCGACCAGTTTGGGTGCATTCGCCGGTGCGGCCTTAAGCAAGGCTTCCAGATGGTCCAGATCGTTGTGACGGAAGACATGACGTTCGCCACGGCCGTTGCGAATCCCCTGAATCATGGACGCATGGTTCAGTTCATCCGAGAAGATGATCAGGCCTGGCAGAATCTTGTACAAGGTCGTCAGGGTCGCTTCGTTGGCCACATAGCCGGAGGTGAACACCAGCGCCGCCTCTTTATGGTGCAGGTCCGCCAGTTCGGCTTCCAGCGCATTGTGATACCAAGTCGTACCGGATATATTGCGCGTGCCGCCCGAGCCAGACCCAACCGCGTCTATGGCGTCATGCATGGCCTTCATGACAACCGGGTTTTGCCCCTGGCCGAGATAATCATTGGAACACCAGACGGTTACGTCCTGCTCAGATCCGTCGTCACGAACCCAGGTGGCGCGCGGAAAATGGCCCGCATGACGCTTCAGATTGGCGAACACTCGATAGCGCCCTTCGGCGCGAACAGCATCAACAGCGGCCTCGAAAGCGGCATTATAGTCCATGACAAACTCCAGCGACCGGCAAAAGGTCACATTCATGACCGGCGAAATAACGCTTCGCCGCTTTATAAACAAGTCCGCAGCCGGTTAAAATAACCCTACCGGCTGCATTGATACTGACAATGTGACAAATCGGTTCTAATTTCCAGCCATTTTGCCAAAACATTTTCGGACGGATTGTCGCACCTTTTTTGGCTCAAGGAGAGCACGGATGTCGAAAGTATGGATCGGGCTTTTTCGCGGCGTCAATGTCGGTGGACGAAAAATGGCCATGAAACACCTCATTGCCGCCCTGGAGGCGGCGGGACTACAAGACGTCCGGACCTATATTCAAAGCGGGAATTTCCTGTTCCGCTCTGCCTTGTCCGAAAAGGACTTGGAACGCCTGATCGACGGCGTGGTGGAAAAAACCTTCGGATACCATTCCAATCTGCACCTCCTGACCTTGTCGCACCTGGAGACGGTTTTGAAGGACAATCCGTATCGGGACCGCGAACATACGGGCAAGGCCCAGCACGTCTTCTTTTTCAAGGCACCGCCGTCGCATGTCGACCGCGAGCTTATGGACAGTCTCAAGGCCGACAGTGAAGCCTATGAAATTACAGATGAATTGATGTACCTCTATGCACCCGACGGTATCGGGCGATCGAAGCTGGTGGAAAAAATCGCCAAAGCGATAAAGGCCGACATGACGGCGCGCAATCTCAACACGGTCGAAACCTTGCGCGACATGGCGGCCGAGTTGTCCGCCTGAGGCGGCTGCGTCAAATCGTAACGGCGTAAAGGGTTGATGCGATCAATTGATGCGCCTAAAGCTCTGTCCACGAATCGAGAGTGCGCCATGACCTTCAATCCGATACTCGCTCCCTACCCCCTTGGCCGTCCCCGCCGCCTGCGTCAGCACGGTTGGATACGCGATTTGGTCGCGGAAAATCGCCTGCATGTGTCCGACCTGATCTGGCCCATCTTTGTTCACGATCAGGACAAGGCACGTGACCCGATCGCCTCCCTGCAAGGCGTTGACCGGCTGAGCATCGCAGAAGCGGTTAAGGAAGCGCGTGAGGCGCATGCCCTCGGGATACGCGTCATCGCGCTCTTTCCGCATCTGAACGAAAAGATCCGCACCCCCGACGCCAAGGCCGCGATAGATCCCGAAGGCCTGATCGTCCAGGCGTGCCGCGCCATCAAGGCCGCTGTTCCAGACATCGGGCTGCTCGTGGATATCGCGCTCGACCCCTATACGGATCACGGTCACGACGGCCTCCTGGTCAACGGCAAGATTGCCAATGACGCGACAATTGACATGCTGGTCCAGCAATCCCTGGCGCTGACCGCTGGCGGCGCCGATATACTGGCGCCTTCAGATATGATGGATGGACGAATTGGCGCCATTCGCAGGGCGCTGGAGGCGGCGGGCCATCAGGACGCGATGATCATGTCCTACGCCGCAAAATATGCTTCCGCCTTTTATGGGCCCTATCGTGACGCCATCGGTGTCAAGGCGCTGAAGGGCGACAAGAAGACATACCAGATGGATTCGGCCAATACGGAAGAAGCTCTGCGCGAAGTGGCCATCGACATATCGGAAGGCGCCGACATGGTGATGGTAAAGCCCGGCCTGCCCTATCTCGACATCGTTCAGCGGGTATCGGACACCTTCAAGGTGCCGACGTTCGTCTATCAGGTCAGTGGCGAATACGCCATGATCAAGGCCGCCGTGGAAAAGGGATACATGGACCATGACCGTGGCGTCATGGAAACCCTGCTCGCCTTCAAACGCGCCGGCGCCTCAGGCATCCTTACCTATTTCGCCAAATATGTCGCTGAGCAGTTGAAAGCCTGATTATGGATATCCGCAAAACCCTCGAAGCGGCGCAAAATCTCGGCACGTTCGTGCACCTGACACTCGACAGCGGCGGGCACGATGGCTTTGTCCTGGCCGTGGGGCCAGATCTGGTCCTGATACAGGCCGTCCATGAATGGCAAGATGTCGGCGCCTTGGTCGTGCCGGTTGACCTGATCGAAAATTGCGAAGTCTCAGACTATGCTGACGCGCAGTTGAAAATTCTCGATTTCAACAGCGTGAAGCGCACGAAACGGTACAGCTGGGTGCGTCTCGGCAGCTTCCCGGAATTATTCCGGTCGCTTAAGTTCAAGGAAAAATTCGTCGTGGCTTCGGCTGCCGACAGCGCCGACGTCGGTCTGGTCGATGTGGTCGAAGACGACTGCGTGGTGCTCAAGAGTGTCGATCCCGGCGGCGCCTGGCAGGAAGATGAAGTGGAATGGCCGTACGAGGACATTACGCTGATCCAGTTCGACGATAGCTACAGCCGCGTCCTCCAGCGATACGTCGAAAAAAACGCCACAAACTAACCGCGCCTTCGAGTCAAATTCGCGCAAATTCAAACAATTTCGCTTGACGATTTGTGACCTAAGATCATTATACCGTGAAAAATTACACGCGGGGGTGGATAATGATCAGGTTTGGAACACGCGTCGTCTTTTGCGCCGCTGTGCTGTGCTTTCCGGTAAATGCTCAGACACAACCAGCGACACCGCCGGGCATCGCCTCACAGGCATCGCCGGTGCCAGATGCGACGACCGTGGTCGTTATGGGGCAGAAAACGCGACGCGATCGGGCCGCCGTGCGCATCACAACCCAAAGCAGCAGTTCATGCGGTTTCGCCCGCGGTTATAGCGCCTATGACGACCAGATCGTTCAGGACTATATGGACAGCTTCCACGACGGCGACAATAGCAGCAACCGCGAACCCGGCGCCGACGAAACCGACCCAACCTCTCCCAATTCGCAAATCCGCGACACCAGCCCCTTCGGTAATGCCTCTCAGGACCAAAGCAATCTCACAACGGACAGCGAAGGTACGCCGACCACGACCGCGAACGGCCGCTTTACCGCCGAACAACCTGGCGGCTGCACCTCCGCAGACATAGCCTTCGCCGCAGGACGCAATTTTATCCTGCGTAAGGACCATTCGCTGAAAGATGCCTATACGGCGTTCGATGCGGGTGAATATGAAAAGGCGCTTGGCCTGTTTGAAACGGCCTACAAGAAAATTGGCTATGAACAAGCGGCATTCATGGCAGGCAAGATGTATCTCTCCGGCCTGGGTGCGCCGCGGAACACGGCTAAAGCGATCTATTGGTTGAAACAGGTCGCGGAAGCGAAGTTCACACCTGGCGACGAACAAACCTTCGATCCTGCTGATCCGTACTATATGAGCACGCGGTCGGACGCGACGATGACCCTGGCCAAGATTTATATGGTGGGATGGGATGTGGCCCGCGATCCGAAGGAGGCCAGAAAGTGGTACGTCAAGGCCGACACGATCGGCTACGTACCGGCCGGATACGTCCTGGGGCAAATTTACCAGAAGGGTTATGCCGGAGATAAAAACGGCGCCAAGGCGATAAGCCTTTTCCAGAAAGCCGGGCACCTCGGGTTTACGCCGGCGCAATACGAACTCGGCCTGATCTATTACAATGGCGAAGACGGGGTGACCGAAGATAGAAAGGTTGCGGCGCAATGGTTGATGGCCGCCGCCAGCGGTGGACATCCGGACGCGCTGTTCGCCGTCGCGCGCATGTACGATCAGGGCGACACCCTGCCCCAGGACACCACCAAGGCCCTGGCCTATTACCGAGATGCAGCCCTAAAAGGTCAGGCGGCGGCGCAGACCGCGCTCGGCACCTATTTCTATACGGGCGAAGCCGTCGGGAAGGACTGGGTGGTTGCCCGCAAATGGTTTATCGAGGCCGCCAAGTCAGGAGAGCCGGACGGCATGTTCAATCTGGCGGTCATGTTGTCACGCGGCGAAGGCGGCGAAAAGGATGTGATGCTGGCCTATGTGTGGTTCCGCCTGGCGTCGATGTCAGGGCTGGAAAAAGCCACGCAGGCGGCTACCAAAATCGAGCCGGAATTGACGCCGGACGACCGCGCCAAGGCGAATGCCATCCTCAACCCGTCAATGCCGCATTAGGCCAGATCAACCGATCAGGTCTTACGGCTATTCGGACCTTTGCGGCGGGCCTCGAGGCGGGCGTGAAGGCTTGACGTATCCCAGCGGTTGCCGCCCATAGCCTGAACTTCGCTATAGAACTGATCGACGAGCGCGGCGACAGCGAGATGGGCACCGTTGTGGCGCGCCTCTTCGAGGGCAATTCCCAGATCCTTGCGCATCCAGTCGACAGCAAAGCCGAATTCATACTGGCCGTCCGACATGGTAGGCCAACGATTTGTCATCTGCCACGATCCTGCCGCGCCGCCCGAAATGGCATTGAACACCAATTCGGGATCGAGGCCTGAACACTTGCTGAAATGCAGGGCTTCGGCAACGCCCTGAACCACCCCGGCAATCGCGATCTGATTGGCCATCTTGGCTGTCTGGCCAGCGCCGGCGTCGCCAAGCCGTGTTATCGACTTCGTATATGGCGCGGTCAGCGCAACGACATCCGCATACCCCTCTTCATCGCCGCCAACCATGATGGCCAGTTGCCCATTGACCGCCCCCGCCTGGCCACCGGACACCGGTGCATCATAGAAACGTATGTGTTTTTCAGCGCAAACGGCATGAAGTTCACGCGCCAGCTTAGCTGAGGTTGTTGTATGGTCAATGATTGACGCTCCCGGCTTCAGGTTGGCAAGCGCCGTCAAAACCGTTTCGCGAACATCCTCATCACGTCCCACGCACAGGATAAGTGCCTCCGCTCCGATCAAGGCGGTGCCTAGTGCCATTTCGGCATGCATACCGTTCGCCTTGGCCCAGTCCACTGCCTTTTGATGCGTACGATTGAAACCTGTGACGGTGTGACCCGCCTTGACCAGATGCCCTGCCATGGGCGCGCCCATGACACCCAGGCCTGCGAAACATAATTTCATGCGGAGGCTCCTATCTGTCCGTACTTGCCGCGGAAAAAGGTCAGTCCGCCCTGAGCCGGATCGGTTTCAAATTGCGTGATTTCGCCGACAATGACGAGATGGTCGCCCAGCATCCGCGACTCATAAAGGTCACAGGCCAAAAACGCAGCCACATTGTTGAGGCGCAAAGGGTGCAAGGGGCTGATAAGCCCCTCCTCCGGTATGATATGCGCGTTTTCACGGGCGAACCGCCGCGACAGGGTTTCCTGTCCACCGCTCAGTATATTGATGCCGAACTTTGGCGCCTGGGCGTATATAGCATAGCGGTGCGCCTTCAGGTCCAGACACCATTGCACCAATGCAGGCGCTAGAGACACAGAACTGAACGAATTGGCAGTCATGCCGACGATGTGGCCGTCCACATGGTCCATGTCAGGCGCGGTGATCACGCAGACGCCGGTGGCAAATCCACCCAGAGTGTGCCGCAAGGCTTTCGTATCCATGCCCCGTTCCTAGTTCAGCCAGTCCATAATGGCAACCAAATAGGCAAAAAACGCGACCTATCAAGACGCTATTAACGTTAATGCGTTTAGGGTTCAGCCTGAGTATAATAAGAGCGTGTCCCATGGCCAGTCGCGACGCCCCTGTCGTCATCAAGAAAGTCAAGAAAGTCGTCGGTGGCGGTCACCATGGCGGCGCCTGGAAGGTCGCCTATGCCGACTTCGTGACCGCGATGATGGCGTTTTTTCTCCTGATGTGGCTGATCAACACGACCTCTCCCGAACAAAAAAGAGGCGTCGCTGACTATTTCGCCCCTGCCAACGTCTCCCAGTCGACCTCCGGCTCCGGCGGCATATTGGGCGGTCAGGCGCTGGGGGCCGACGGCGACAAGAACGCCGGCACCATGTCCTTTATTGAACAGATGGCCCCCGAAGCGCCCAAAAACGCCGATAAAGACGGCACCAGCCAAGCAGGCGGCAAGGCCTCAACAGCGGACTCCCAAGAAGAGACCGATGCCCAGCAGCGGGAACAGCAGGCCTTCCAAAGTGCGGCTGAGTCCCTGCGTCAGGCATTGCAGGACATGCCGGAATTGGCTGAATTATCGAAAAACATACTGGTGGATCAGACGCCGGAAGGGTTGCGCATTCAATTGATCGACCAGGAAGGCCGTTCAATGTTCGATCAGAATTCGACTCAGCCCAATGCCCGTGCCCGCCTATTGCTCAACGCTGTGGCTAAGATCATCAACAAACTGCCCAACCGGATTTCAATCACCGGCCATACGTCAGGCACGGTCGTCCAGAGCGGTCAGAACCCAAAGGACTGGTCATTGTCCTCGGCGCGCGCCGACGCATCGCGCGCTATCTTACAGGCGGCGGGCGTGGATCAGGACAGAATCGCCCAGGTCGCCGGCAAAGCGGCCAAGGAGCCCCTTTATCCCGACGACCCATCCCTGGCCGGTAACCGCCGGATCGCCATAGTCCTGTTGCGCGAAGCGCCTGTCCTGCCACAATAAAACCTTGGCAAGGTCTGGATTTGGTTCTTGCGGTACGTTGAAATTTGGGTTCAACTGATCGCAGCGGTATCGTCCGCGCGTGACTCCAGGAAACGGTCCGAAAGCTCCGTTGGCGTAAAATGAGTGAACATTTCCCAGGTCGAAAGCTCAGATACTATCTGACGATCCCCGGTCCCTGCCCTTACCTGCCCGGTCAGGAAGAGCGCAAGGTGTTCGTACATCTGCCACCGCTCGAAGCGATCAGCGTGAACGACCAGTTGTCAGCCATAGGGTTCCGCCGCTCCCAGAATATCGCCTATCGCCCTGCCTGCCAGACCTGCCGCGCCTGCCAGAGTGTCCGCATTCCCGTAAAGCGTTACGACCTGTCGAAATCCGACCGCCGGGTCGTACGGGCCAATTCGGACCTGACCAAGGCTTTTGTCGAGGCGGAAGCCAGTCGCGAACAGTTCGATCTGCTGCAAAAATACCTGAAGGCACGCCATCCCGATGGCGGCATGATGGACATGAGCTGGCCAGATCTGGTCGCCATGGTCGAAGACACATTGGTGCGTACGCACATGATCGAATACCGGTTGGGCGATCAGCTCGTCGCCTGCGTTCTGGTCGATGCACTGAATGACGGATTATCGCTGGTCTACAGCTTCTACGATCCCGACATGATGTCACGATCCCTGGGCCGCTTTATCATACTCGATCACATCGACCAGGCGCATCGCGCCGGCTATGACTACGTTTATCTCGGCTATTGGGTCAAGGACAGCCCCAAGATGGACTACAAGGCGCGCTACCAGCCGCTGGAGGCCCTGACCGATTTGGGCTGGCAGCCCATTACCCCTGAAATCACCAGATAGATGACTTTCCGAAAGGGCCATCCGCCCCCTTCGGAAAGCCCTTAAACCATCATGCCGGAATAGGCGCTAAGGACGCAGCTTGCGCAGGCCGCGCGGCGCTATACGCCCCACGCTGGCGCGACGGCCGATATAGTCTTTCACATCCTTGAAGTCGCGGGCCTTGCCCTGGCCATCAAACCACTGCGCACCCGTTGCCATGTCAAACACGGCAATATCCTTCACGCCGCCATCTTTGTAAGCCTGGAGCTTCACACCCTTGCCACGCGCCATTTCGGGCAGTTCGGACACGGGATATACCAGCACCTTGTTGTTTTCGCCCAATACCATGACGTGATCGCCGGTTACCGCCAGGGCGGCGAAGGCCTCTGTCCCATCGGCGTTGAGAACCTGCTTGCCGGCACGCTTGTTGGCCACGGCGTCCTCTTCGTTCATCACGAAGCCATATCCGTTTTTCGAGACCATCACGCGCTTTTGCCCCGCCTTCATCATGAAGACAGTGACAATCTTGGCGCTTTCCTCGATATCGAGCATCAAGCGCAAAGGCTCACCATTGCCCCGTCCAGACGGCAGCTTATCGCACCCTAGAGTCAGGAAGCGACCATCGGACGTCAGGATAAGCAGCTTGTCGGTTGTGAAGCCCGGCACCAGATATCCTAGTTCATCGCCTTCCTTGAACTTCAGTTCCGACGGATCCTCGACCTTGCCTTTTGCGGCACGTATCCAGCCGCGTTGCGACAGAATGACCGTAATCGGTTCCTTAGGCAGGTAGGATTCAATGGACGCAACCTCGATGCCAACCGGCGCGTCCGCGTAGGTCGTACGACGCGGCGACAGCAATTTTTTGCGCACCTCGGCCAATTGCTGATCGATACGCTTCCATTGCAGCTTTTCACTGTCCAGAAGGGCACGGATGCCATCGCGTTCTTCCGACAGCTTCTTGTGCTCTTCGCTGATGGTCATTTCCTCGAGCCGCGCCAATTGGCGCAGACGGGTATCGAGGATATAATCGGCCTGGAGTTCACTCAGGCTGAAGCGCGCCATCAGGACATCGCGGGGCTTTTCTTCCTCACGGATAATCCGGATGACTTCGTCCAGATTGAGGAAGGCGATCATCAGGCCATCAAGCAGGTGCAAACGGCGCTCGATGCGATCAAGCCGCCAGTTCGACATGCGAATAAGAACGACGCGGCGGTGATCCAGGAAGGCTACCAGGCATTCCTTCAGCCCCATGACCCGCGGTGTTCCCGTCGCGTCCAGGACGTTCATATTAACGGCGAAGCGCGTTTCCAGATCGGAGACCTTGAACAGGCTTTCCATCAGGACTTCTGGCTCGATATTGCGCGACTTCGGCTCAAGCACGAGGCGGATTTGTTCATCCGATTCGTCGCGCACATCGCCCAGCAACGGCGCCTTCTTGGCCTCGATAAGATCGGCCAGTTGTTCAATCAGGCGCGACTTCTGGACGTAATAGGGTATTTCGCGAACGACGATGCGCCAATTGCCACGCCCGAGATCTTCGACCTCGTATCGCGCCCGTGTCCGAATAGAGCCCCGGCCGGTTTTGTAGGACTCGAGAATTGACGCCTTGCTTTCGACGCAGATGCCACCGGTCGGGAAGTCCGGACCGGGGATGAATTCCATCAACTCCTCGGTCGTGGTGTCGGGCTTGCTCAGCAACTTGCGGCAGGCATCGATCAGTTCCGAAACGTTGTGGGGCGGGATCGACGTCGCCATGCCGACAGCGATACCGGTTGCGCCATTGGCCAGAAGATTCGGGAAGCCCGCAGGCAGGACGATGGGCTCCTCATCCTGATCGTCGTATGTCGGGCGGAAATCGACGGCATCCTCGTTGATGCCATCCATCAACAACATGGCCGCTATGGTCAGGCGGCATTCCGTATACCGCATCGCCGCGGCGTTATCGCCGTCGATATTACCGAAATTGCCCTGGCCTTCGACCAATTGGTAGCGCTGGGCAAAATCCTGGGCCAGACGCACCAGGGCGTCATAGATCGACTGGTCACCGTGCGGGTGGAAATTACCCATGACCTCGCCGACAACCTTGGCGCACTTGCGCGCCGCCGCTTCGGGCGTCAGGCGCATATTGCTCATGGCGTACATGATGCGGCGGTGAACCGGCTTCATCCCGTCGCGCACGTCAGGCAGCGCCCGGTGCATGATTGTCGACAAGGCATAGGCCAGGTAACGTTTCGACAGGGCATCCCCCATCGGCTCGTCAAGAATACGCCCGCCGGCGTCGTCGGGATTTCCCGGGGGAATCACTAAATCACTCATACCCGCAAGCTAAGGCCTGTAAGGAGTCAAGACAAGACCTGGGCGGCCCTCAGCGCGCATTTGTTCACGCTTTATCCTGTTGATTGCCCGCCTGGACGCGTCAGAAAAGCGCGTCGACCGCGCTTTGCAGACTCTTGGCCATGGCCGCACGACCGTGAATATGCGAATCCATCTCTATCACCAGCGCCTTCATATCGCGCAAACGATCCGTCAGATCGGCCCGCGCCGCCGGATCGTCCAGGTTGGAGCTCATCAAAATGCTTATAGAGGAATCGAAGCTCGCCAATGCGCGTTCGCAAACGTCATCAAAATCGCATCTTAGGTCCGCCGGCGCATGATGATAGGCCGATATAACGACATCCTTCAACTCGAAGCCGGACTTCTCAAAATGTTCGACGTAGCCGCGCTTCTTCCAGTCAGCCAGTTCCTCGGCCATGTCAGGCATGTCGAGGCCCATTTCGAAGAGCATGATCGCTTCGTTGAACAAATTCAAGTAGTCAGTCGCCAGCCCGGTGGCCGGATTGACGTTGGCGGCTAAGATTTCCTGCTCACTGTAAGGCGACATACGCGACTGAAACCTCGTTCTATATAACAGAGTTATAACACATTTCTTACCAAAGGATTGGCGACGCGTCACCATTGGTCGCTTTTGACTACGCAAGCACTGTAGTGAATCGAGTGAGTCGCGCCAAGGATCAGCGCGATAGCATTTCCTGCAAGCGCAAACGAATATCCGGCAAGGGCTTGTTATGCGGATGGAAGACGTGACGTTCCAGGAAGAAGGCGGTCAGCTCAAGTCCGCTGACCACGTCGCCCTCTCCGACACCGCCTTGTGACGACAGCATGAAACCGGGCAACCGCAAGAGCTTGTCCTTATAGGGCTCACCGGCGGCCCGGCCGACCGCACGCCCCGACTTCGGACTGACGTACAGCAGGTCGTCGCGTTCACCGCTTACGGCGCAGGCGCTGAGATCGAGCCCGTAGCCCAGGGCATCGAGCATACCGGCTTCGTAGCGCACATAGACCGCCGGCCATATATCTTCGTAGGGCAGCACCCCCATGAGCGCCGACAGGGCATGATATGCCCCCGGCTGACCATCACGCTCAGGCAGAACCTTCTGCGTCATGACGCAGGCGCACTGAAGCCCAAGCAGCCCTAGCGGATCGTCCAGAAGATCCGGAGATCCACCACCGGCTTCCAGCGTCGCCGCGCCCAATTGGTCGGCATGCCGCGCGCGATAGCTGAAGATGACCTTAGCGCCAGCTTGCAGCAACGGTTTGACGCGACGCGACGCACCACCGGCAATATGGGCGGCATATATGCCGTGATTTTCGGTCAGGACATGAACAATAGCGCCCGTTTCGCCATGGGCGCGGGCACCGAGGACAATGGCGTCATCCTCGAATTCCAGCATCAGCTATCGTATTCCAGTCCGAACTGGGCATAGAGGGCGCGATCGTCGCTCCACCGTTCCTTGACCTCGACATGCAGGAACAGGTGTACGGGTCGATCCAACAATTTCGCCAGTTCCTCACGTGACTTCTGGCCGATCCACTTCAACGTCTGGCCACCCTTGCCCAGGACGATGGCGCGCTGGCCGTCGCGTTCGACGAAGATCGACTGCTCGATGCGCGCCGCCCCATCGGGCATATCTTTGAATTCCGTCGTCACGACCGCCGCCGCATAGGGCAATTCTTCGTGGACGCGCAGGAACAGCTTCTCACGCGTGATTTCGGCAGCCAGGATGCGAACCGGCGCGTCGGCGGCTTGATCCTCCGGATAGAGCCACGGTCCTTCCGGCATCTTTTTCTTAAGCAGGACGCGCAAATCCTTGATGCCATGGCCTTTTTCAGCCGAGATCATCATAACGTCCTCAAAGACGCCCGTCTTGTACAGTTCGTCGGCGATGGCCAGCAGATTTTCACTCTTCATCAGGTCGATCTTGTTAAGGGCCAGGATCGCCTTGGCGCCGCTGTCCTGAAGCCCCTTGACGATCATGTCGACGTCTTCGACCGCCTTGTGGTCAGCACCGGTGGCCTTGATGTCGCCGGTCGGATGCTTGACGGCCAGTTGGGCTGCGGCATCAATCAGCAGCACAATGCAGTCCGCATCCTGAGCGCCGGACCAGGCTGATCTGACCATAGCGCGGTCGAGACGGCGGCGCGGCTTGAAGATGCCCGGCGTGTCGACGAGAATCATCTGGCATTCATCGTCGATAGCGATGCCGCGCACCGGAAAGCGCGTCGTTTGCACCTTCTGCGTCACGATGGATACCTTGGTGCCGACCAGTTGGTTGACCAGGGTCGATTTGCCGGCATTGGGCGCGCCGATGATGGCAACGAAGCCGCAGGTGGTTTGAGTGTCGGTCAATTGAGTTTTTCTCGTTCGATAAGGCCAAGCGCGGCGGCCTTTTCGGCCTCCTGACGGGATTTGCCGGTGGCCGATTGGGGCGGAAGGTCGTCGATACGGACCTCTATGGTGAAAACAGGGGCGTGGTCCGGCCCCTTGCGTGAAATAAGGCTGTAAACGGGTGCGCCCATACGGTTGGCGACCGCCCACTCCTGTAGAAACGACTTCGGATTGGAGCGCCAGACGTCGCCGCTGGCATGGATAGCGGCCGCCCACAAGGGTTTGAAACAGGTCAGTACCGCAGCGTAACCGCCATCGATATAGACGGCCGCCATAAGCGCTTCGCAAGCGTCGCCCAGAATAGTGGGGTTGGCACGGCCGCCGCTCTTGGTCTCGCCGGCAGCCAGGCGAATCGCCGCACCGAGTTCCAGATGACGTGCGATGTCGGCGCAGGTTTCGCGGCTGACCAGGGTGTGAAACCGTCGCGACAGTTCACCTTCGGTCGCTTCCGGTAGAACCTCCATCAGGGTTTCTGCGATCATCAGCCCGAGAACACGGTCGCCAAGAAATTCCAGACGCTCATTATCGGCCATCTTGCGCGCGCCTTCGGCCACGCTGGCGTGTGTCAGGGCCAGTTCAAGCAATTCCGGCTTCTGAAACCTATAGCCGAGATTACGTTGCAAGGCATCGATCGCCTTCAGGCGCAGATTGGACTCTTTGGACGGGGACACGCGGGCGTTCATCGGCTGGCTTTACAACAACCCTCGGCCTTTGGCAAACGCGCGTCCCGTAATGAGATCGGGAATCAGTGCAGCGATTTGAAGAAACGATCCCAGTGGAAGTTCAGCCAGGTCCACGGCTTCCACAAGGACGAGCCTTCCTTCCATGACATCAGAATAAGGACCGCGCGCCCTTCGAGGTTTTCAGCTGGCACAAAGCCCACGCCCGGCTCATAGGGATCGTCCGGCGAGAAGCGGCTGTCCAGCGAGTTATCGCGGTTATCGCCCATCATGAAATACTGACCGGCCGGCACGATAAACTCACCTGTGTCGTCGGCACGGCCATCCTTGACCATGTCCTGCATCAGGTGGGTCCGGCCGTCGGGCAATTGTTCGCGATAGGCCGTGGCAAATCGGGGGGAGAAGCCCTTGGCTTCAACCGGCCCAAGCTCAGTGTTCGGCACGGGCTTGCCATTGATATAGAGTTGGTCCTTGCGCATCTGGACCGTGTCGCCCGGCAGGCCGATGACACGCTTGATATAGTCCGTCTTGTTGTCACGCGGCAGCTTGAAGACCACGATATCGCCACGCTTAGGCGCATGCTCCATGATCCGACCCTTTATAAAGGGCACGGTGATCGGGAAGGAATATTTCGAAATACCGTAATCCCACTTGGAGACGATAATATAATCGCCTTCGTACAGATTAGGCTCCATGGACGCCGACGGGATGGTGAACGGCTGGAACAGGAAGGTGCGCAGAATCATGACCAGTATCAGGGCGACGGCAACGACGCTGAAGATTTCCTTGGCTTCGTCGATGGCGACCTGCTTGGTGTCGCGCGTGTCGACGACCTCTTCGTCATCGCTGTCATCGTCGGCAGACGTGGTCGCCTGATGGTCTATCCGTCCGGCGGCATTGGCCGCAGCGGCAATCGCCTCGTTTGCTGTATCGTCGCTTTTCGCCATAAGGATCGCCCCCAAAAGCCGTCTGTAACCTGCGGGCACGTACCCGTTTCGAGTGTCAACTAACCACAGATTATGGCAAGCACAAGGCTCTTTTCCTCGCGCCGGGCCTTGCCACATTAAACCTTGTTCAGAATCAAGGGGCTCTACAATGCTTCTATTACGGCATAGGCGGTAGCGTATGGATCCTCATCGCTGAGCGAGAGGTGTATATGCGCCGCCCTACCCTCCGGAACGACACCGCGCAAAACATCCGCCGCGGCGCCATGCATTAGGACATGCGGTTTGCCGAGTGGGCCTGACACCACCTCAATATCGGTAAAGAAGAAGCCGCGCACCCCTGTCCCCATGGCTTTGGCGACCGCTTCCTTTGCGGCAAAGCGTTTGGCAAAACTCAGACGCGGACGCGCTGCCGCCAAGGCATGGGCCTGTTCGTCGGGCGTAAAAACCCGATTGAGAAAGCGGGTTTCGAACTTTTCCATCGACGATTCAATCCGTCGGGAATCGCACAGATCGACGCCAATGCCGACAATCACGCCACGACCTCGGCGTGGGCCACGTCGATCAATTCACGCATGCGACGTAGAGAGGCTTCCAATCCAATAAAGATGGCTTCCCCGATCAGGAAATGGCCGATATTCAACTCACGAATATGCGGAATGCGCGCGATGTAGGCGACCGTCTCATAATCAATCCCGTGACCGGCATGAACTTCTATACCCCGTTCATGGGCACGTTCAACCGCCTGACGCAAGCGGTTCAATTCATGGTCGAAAACGGTCTGTTGCCCGTCGCGGAAAGCATCACAAAGCGCGCCGGTATGAAACTCCACCACCGGCGCCTTGACCGACGCGGCGGCGTCGATTTGAGCCGGATCGGTCGCAATAAACAGCGAGGTACGGATACCGGCATCGTTCAACCGCGACACCGCCTTGCCGACCCAATTGTGCTGGCCCGCGACGTCCAGCCCGCCCTCGGTCGTGCGTTCCTGTCGACGTTCCGGAACCAGGCAGGCGGCGTGCGGTTTCATCGCCACGGCCATCTCGACCATTTCCTCGGTGATGGCCATCTCGAAATTGAGCGGACGGCCAAAGTCGTCGCACACCGCCTTGAGCGCGAGAATGTCCTTGTCGACAATATGCCGACGGTCCTCACGCAGGTGCGCGGTGATGCCATCCACGCCCGCCGCCAGCGCCAGTTGCGCGGCGCGCACCGGATCGGGTGCGTGACCGCCGCGCGCATTGCGCACGGTGGCGACATGATCGACATTCAGTCCCAGGCGTATGCGTTCGGACATCGATCAGGCCTTTGCCAGACGGCGACTGCCGGGGTCTTCGACCGGTATTGCGGCCAATTCCGGCGGCAAGTTATCGGCGGGATAGGCTGGCACCTCAAGCGAAGCCAGGGCGATCAGCGGCACACCGACGTCAGCCTTGCCGCCGGAACGGTCAACAATGCAGGCGGCGGCAACCACGTCACCACCGGCATCCTTGATGGCGGCGATGCATTCGCGCGACGACAAGCCGGTTGTCACAATATCTTCGACCATGACCACCTTCTGGCCCGGCTCGATATGGAACCCGCGACGCAACTTGAAAACGCCGCCCTCGCGTTCGACATACATGGACGGCACGCCCAGGTGCCGGGCGGTTTCATATCCCGGAATAATCCCACCGACGGCGGGCGAGATGGCAACATCGACTTCGCCGACTTGGGCGACGATCTTCTGCGCCAGCGCCTTACACAGACGCTCGCACCGATCAGCGTTCATGAAAACGAGATTCTTTTGCAGAAACATCGGGCTATGCAAGCCGCTGGAGAGGACAAAATGCCCTTCGCGCAAGGCGTTGGCGGCACGGAACTCGTTGATCACGTCTTCACTGGTCATGCGGTAATCCTTTTCTATGCCGCGTATTTAGCGCGTTCGGCCGGGATTTAAAACCACGATTGATGACGAATTGTAAGGACGCCTATCCCCTCACCCGATCGACGCTTTCGATCATGGGGGATGTCCGCAAAGCTGCCGAAATATTGGTGATATGACGGGCATCCAGCACTTCGATATCGAAATCGACGTCGAGAAAATCCATCAGCTCGGCGTTTATGGCGATATTGATGATGTTGCCCTTGGCTTCACCGATCAAGGTACAGGCCTGCCCCAGCACGCCGGGCTTATTCTGCATGTTGACCCTAAGGCGCGCCACGCTCAGCGTGTTTTTCTCGGCATTAAGCGTCCAATGCAGATCGATCCAGTTTTCGTCCTGCGACTCAAGCGCCTCAAGTTGCTCGCATTCGATCGAATGGACATGCACCGCGTCACCTTCGACGAAACCGACGATGCGGTCGCCCGGCACCGGATAGCAGCATTTGGAGAAGATGACCTTGTGTTGTTCGCGCAGGGCGCTGCCGCGCACGAAGGCCGCGCCACCGATACCATCCTTGATGCGCGTCAAGGTATCGGTCGTCAGCATAAGCGGCAGTTTCAGGCCAGGGAAAATGGCTTCCAGTATCTTTGCCGGAAATATCTTGCCCCGTCCGCACAGTTCAAACAGGGCGTCCTCGTTCGCGACATGGAACCGCTCGAAGGCCGGCCGCCAGCTGATGTCCTCCAGCCGCTTATCGACCTGGGCAGCGGCGCGTTCGATGGCAGCGCGACCCAGCTTGATGAAGTCACCGGCTTCGCGCTGACGCAGATGACGGCGGATTGCCGACCGCGCCCGGCCTGTGACCGTCAGAGAAAACCAGTCCTGATTGACGCGCGATTCCAGCCCCGTCAGGATTTCGACCTGATCGCCGTTCTGCAATACCGTGCGCAACGGCTTGTGCTCGCCATTGATCAGGCAGCCTATGGCGGTCTCGCCGACCTGGGTATGAACGGCAAAGGCGAAATCGAGCGGCATGGCGCCGCGCGGCAGGGAAATCAGCCGCCCCTTCGGCGAGAAGCAGAAGACCTGATCGAGATACATCTCCATCTTGGCATGTTCGACCCAATCCTCGCTGTCGCCGCCATTTTCAACGATGGTGACGATATTGCGTAGTGAATTGATAGGATTGCGCCCACCTTCACGCGTTGCCGCCTCTTCGTCGAACCCGTAAGCCTGGTTCTTGTAACCCCAGTGCGCAGCCACGCCCTCTTCGGCGATGCGATCCATTTCCTCGGTTCGGATCTGCAACTCGATGCGCGTCCCCTTGTGACCGACGACAGTGGTATGCAGGGATTTGTAGTTGTTGGACTTCGGCGTCGAAATGAAGTCCTTGAAACGCTCCTGCACGCACGGCCAGGCACGATGCATGATGCCGAGCGCACGATAGCATTCCTCGACATTGTTCACGACGACGCGGAAGGCGTAGATATCCGACAACTGCGCAAAGCCGACCGATTTGCGCTGAAGCTTTTTCCAGATCGAATAGGGCGACTTTTCCCGACCGGAGACGCGGGCCGAAATGCCCTGCTTTTCCAGTTTGGCGGCGACATCGCGGGCGATGGCAGCGATGGTCGCCCCCTTTTCCGTACGCATTTCTTCGAGGCGATGAATAATCGCCTGATGCGCAAGGGGGTTTATGAAAGAAAAGGCCAGGTCTTCGAGTTCGGTCGCGAAGCGGTTGCACCCGATGGACCGCGCCAGCGGGGCGTAGACTTCCAGGGTTTCACGGCTGATGCGTTCGCGCTTTTCCGGCGCCACGAAATGCAGTGTACGCATATTGTGCAGACGGTCGGCCAGCTTGACCAACAGGACGCGTATATCCTTCGAGATCGCCAGTATGAACTTGCGCAGATTTTCCGACTGCTTGGTATATTCCGACTGCAATTCCAGGCGGGTCAACTTGGTGACGCCTTCGACCATGTTGGCCACGTCTTCACCGAACTTTTCGGCGATTTCCTCACGCGTGGCCGGCGTGTCCTCGATCGTGTCGTGCAGCAGTGCAGTGGCGATAGCCGCCGCGTCCAACTTATAGTCGGTCAGAATTCCGGCCACCTCGATAGGGTGAGCGAAGTACGGATCGCCGGACGCACGCAGCTGCGCGCCATGCATCTTCATGGCATAGACATAGGCGCGGTTGAGCATCGCTTCGTCAACCGTCGGGTCGTAAGCCGCGACGCGGTCGATTAATTCGATCTGACGCAGGAATTTCGGACGATTAGGCGCAGGCGTCGCATTGGCTGAGGTCACGGGCGCAGCGACAGATCCGGCGCTGGTTGTTTCGGACGCCTGGCTGGCTTTCTCCAGTATTTGCTCACCTTCTGAGGACATATGCGACGCTGATTCCCATTACAGACCCGAAGCCTACATGAGACCGGGTTAAAAGTGTCTCACAGCTTCATCATTTCACAAGCAAAAAAGGCCCCGGACCGCGTCCGGAGCCTATTTATATATGGCGTTTTCCGTGGCTTTCGCCAGAGTGTGCCTAGTAGCGCTCTTCCTGGCCACCATCGCGATCGGATTGCAAGGCGCGGATAAGGTCGCCTTCCGACATTTGCTGGTGCTGGGGATCAGCCAGCAGGGCCAGGGTTTCAGCTTCTTCCTCGGCTTCGGTACGCTCATCGACACGTTGCAGCGAGGCGATCAGGCTTTCCGTCAAAGAACTGGGCTCAATGGCACCATCGGCGATTTCGCGCAGCGAGACCACCGGGTTCTTGTCGTTGTCGCGATCAACAAGGATGGACGAACCTGAAGAAATGGCGCGGGCGCGGTGGGCGGCCAACAGAACGAGGTTGAAACGATTATCGATCTTTTCGACGCAATCTTCGACGGTGACGCGGGCCATGAAGCACCTCAATAAAAGTAAAGACTCCGCTTGGCCTGCTCGCTGTGTGGGCGGCCATCGGGCGAAGTCGCAAAAGTCATGAACCGCAGCCCATAGCGCGTGTCGGGGGAAAACACAAGATATACTTACAGATAACCGAACGCCAGCGTGGGCGTTCATTCGATACATCCCGGCTCGCTCTGGCGCACCCCGACTTTCCATTGACTTGCCGCCCCTGTTCGTGACATGAACCGCGCCATGATCGCACACCTTCGCCAGCTCGCGCTTATTCGTTGCCTGATCGCTTGATAGCGGTCAGGATTTCGTCGCGACGCGTCTTTCGGCTTTTTCCCCGTTTTCGGGTTTGATCATGACCTCTCTTCTGCTACTCACCCTACGAATTCGCGCCAGCTCACGGGCGTGCGCCAGCCTGTGAGCGGAGACTTTTCGCGCGTCATCCGAATACGATCATTTCCGAAGTAAGGGTTCCTGCCCATGATGCTGTCCAATCCCGCCAATAAATACCGCCCGTTCGAACCGGGTATCGACATGTCCGACCGCACCTGGCCGTCCAAAACGACCACGAAGGCGCCGCGCTGGCTGTCCACCGATCTGCGCGACGGCAATCAGGCGCTCGCCGATCCCATGGATGTCGAGAAGAAGATGATGTTCTTCAATCTTCTGGTGAAAATAGGCCTGAAGGAGATCGAGGTCGGCTTCCCGTCCGCTTCCCAGACGGAGTTCGACTTTGTACGCAAGCTGATCGACGAAAACCTGGTACCCGACGATGTCACAATCCAGGTCCTGGTCCAGGCGCGCGAAGACCTGATCAAGCGCACCTTCGAAGCTCTGCGCGGCGCCAAGAAGGCCATTGTGCACCTGTACAACGCCACCTCCCCGCTCTTCCGCCGCGTCGTCTTCGACCGCAGCCAAGCGGAAGTCATCCAGTTGTCGGTCGACGGTATGCGTCTGCTGCGCGAAGAAGCAGCCAAACAGCCACAAACCCAATGGGGATTTGAATATAGCCCCGAAACCTTCACCGCCACGGAACCGGAATTTGCGCTGGAAGTCTGCGAAGCGGTCATCAAGGTCGTCGAGCCGACACCGGAAAACCCGCTAATCCTGAACCTGCCAGCCACGGTCGAAGTGGCCGGGCCGCACATCTATGCCGATCAGATCGAATGGTTCTGCCGCCACGTCTCCAAGCGCGACAGCGTCATTATCAGCCTGCACCCGCACAATGACCGTGGCACCGGTATCGCCGCGGCCGAACTGGGACTGCTGGCGGGCGCCGATCGCATCGAAGGCTGTCTGTTCGGCAATGGCGAGCGGACCGGCAATGTCGATCTGGTAACGCTGGCGCTCAACCTTTACACCCAGGGGGTTTCGCCTGAGCTTGACTTCTCCAACATGCGCGAAGTCGTCGGTACCGTCGTCCACTGCAACAATATCCCTGTGCATCCACGCCATCCCTATGCCGGCGAGTTGGTGTTCACCGCCTTTTCGGGATCGCACCAGGATGCGATCAAGAAGGGCTTCGCCGCCCACGAAAAACGCAATGACGGGTATTGGGAAATGCCGTACCTGCCGATCGATCCGGCGGACCTGGGCGAAAGCTATGAAGCGGTCATCCGCGTCAATTCTCAATCGGGAAAGGGGGGGATAGCGTGGATACTTGAGCAAAATCATGGTCTGAAGCTACCCCGCCGGTTTCAGGTAGACTTTTCCCGTAAGGTTCAGGACATCACCGACGCCTCCGCCAAGGAAGTCAGCGGCGCCGAATTGTGGGATGCCTTCCAGGCGGCTTACCACCTGACCGGGCCGCAAGCCTATGAACTGATCGAATACGACCACAAGGGTCCGGTTCGGTCCGGCGCCCAACGCACCTTCGTCGGCCGTATCATCAAGGATGGTGTCGAAACATCGGTCATTGGCCACGGCAATGGCCTGATTTCCAGCGCCGTACGCGGGTTGAACTCGCACTATGACCTGGGTCTGGAAGTCGTCGATTATGCCGAGCACGCGCTTCAGGTCGGCAGCGAAAGCCAGGCGGTTGCCTATGTCGAATGCAAGGCCGGTGATTTGACGGTCTTCGGCGTCGGCATCGACCACGACGTGGCGACGGCCAGCATAAAGGCTGTTTTGTCGGCAGCCAACGCCATTACCAAGGCCGCTTAACGCGTCTCGCGGCGATACTGCAAAGGACTGTGGAAACCGTATGCCCAGGCGCCCCGTTTATGCGCCCGGGCATCGGCTTCTTCGCCCATATAGCGATCGCTGAAGGTGCGATAGTCAACGGCCAGTCCGCGCCGGACCATTTCGCCCCCGATATCAAGTCCAGCCGAGGTCCGGCAAATCGCCACCATACGACCATAAGGGTCTACATCCTGCTGTTCGCAGGACACGGCCTGGTTCCGCGTCAAAGCCTGCAACACGCGCCGGGCTTCGACGCCACAACGAAAGCGCCCGCAGGTCTGATCGCGTTCGAACGCATCGATCCCGAACAGGCGAATATGTCTACGATTGATCACCACCGTATCGCCGTCGATCACAAAGGCCTTTCCCGTTATGCGAAGCGGCTGTGCCGGCGCCGGTACACAAACCGCCAAACAGACGGCAACACAAAGTGACAACGCGATGGCGGCTTTGCGGTTGCGCTTATGTACCAAACTGTCTAAGCCCGCCGCCATGATTACCCAATTCGCCAATACCTTTGCGCTAACGCACCTCGACATCATGTCCAAGCTTATTTGGGCGTGCAAGACCGTGCGCCTTGGCATGCGCAAAAAATCCTAGGCGACGGCTTCCGATCCACGCCCTTTCCCCAATGGGCGCGGTATCAACGACAGGCGCCCGATCAAGGCTCCTACAAATGTCCGATACAGATGCCCGTAGCAAACAGCCCGCCTGGTTCCTGACCTGGGGCGGCTATATCCTGGCTATGCTCGGCGCGTTTCTGTTCGCCAGCAAGGGCATCTGGATCAAGCTGGCTTACAACCTGCAGATTGACGCCTCGTCCCTCATTGCCCTGAGGCTGGCCTTCGCCACGCCCTTCTTCGTTGTCTTCGGTATTCTGACCTTCCTGCGCGCTCGTGCGAAGGGGACCAACACCCTGCCGCCTATCGATCAGGCTCCAGGCCTGTATATCCGCACCCTGCTTGTCGGCGCACTCGGCTACTGGGTCGCCAGCTATACGGATTTTGAAAGCCTGACGACGCTGTCGCCGCAGTTCGAACGGCTGATCCTGTTCACCTACCCGCTATTCGTGATCCTGTTCGGTGCCCTGTTTTTTAAACAACCGTTCCGCCTTAAGGCCGTCTCGGCCTTCGCCATCAGCTACGCCGGCCTTGCCCTCGTTTTTGTCACCGATCTGACCACCTATGGTTCGATGATCGTGGCCGGTGCGCTGTGGTGCACGATTTCATCCGTCGCCTTCGCGCTTTACCTGCTGCTGGCTAAGCCGCTGATAAAGCGCATGGGGCCGTCGCTATTTACCTCCTGGGCCATGAGCGGCGCGGCCATCGCAACCGGCATTCATTTTCTGATTGTCCACCGCATAAGCGATATCCACCTGACACCGCCGTTGCTGACGCTGGTCATCGGCTTGGCGATCGGTGCCACCGTACTGCCGAGCTACCTGACCAATTTCGCGCTCAGCCGCATCTCGTCCCAGGCCAATGCCATCATCAGCTTCATAAACCCAATTTTCACCCTGGCCATGAGCGCTCTCATCCTTAAACAGCATATCAGCCTGGCCGATGTCGCGGGCACAATACTTGTCCTTGTCGGGGTAGGCGTCTACGTCTGGATTGACCAAGGCTACGCCGCCGCGCAAAAGGCGGCTCAGTCCAACGGATAGGCGTCGCGCCCGACTGTGGCTGTCGTGAACAGGTCTTGCGCGGTCCGCCCTAGAACCGGATGGACCCAGCCGGGCGAAATTTCGGCAAGAGGCCCCATCACAAAGGCGCGATCTGCCGCCCGGGGATGGGGCAAATTCAGTCCGTTTTCCGAAACTGAAACGTGCCGCCCATACGCCACGATATCGAGATCAAGTACGCGCGGTGCATTTCTTTTTTCATCACGAACGCGTCCGTGATCGTGTTCAATATTATGTAATAAATGTAACAATTCATCAGGTTGCAAGGTCGTTTTAATTTGCAAAACGGCGTTCACATATGACGGGTCCTGATTATTTGGCCATGCCATTGACGACCACAAACGTGAAATTTTTGTAACCTGCAATCCGCTCTCGCGCAAATCCTTGACAACGCGCTCAAAAGCTTGCGATGCAGTTTCCGGACCTGATAACAGGTTTGAACCGTAGGCGATGAAGATTGCCTCGGGATCATCTATTTCTGCCATTTTGACCGTATATTTTCAGGATATTGATTGAACTATGAGCTTTTATCCAACTGACCGTATCGCCCTTTTCATCGACGGTGCCAACCTGTATTCCGCTGCCAAGGCGTTGAATTTCGACATCGATTACCGCAAACTGCTCGACGAGTTCCGCAAGCGCGGCATTCTGATCCGGGCCTATTATTACACCGCCCTTGTCGAAGGCGACGATTATTCGCCGATCCGCCCGCTGGTCGACTGGCTGGATTACAACGGCTTTGCCCTTATCACCAAGACGGCCAAGGAATATACCGACAGTCAGGGCCGCAAACGCTGGCGCGGCGATATGGACATAGAGATCGCCTGCGACATGATGGAAATGGCCGAGCATGCCGATCATCTCGTCCTCTTCTCGGGCGACGGTGATTTCCGTCGGCTGCTCGAAGCGGTCCAGCGCAAGGGCGCCCGCGTCACGGTCGTCTCAACCGTCAAATCGTCTCCGCCCATGACATCCGACGAATTGCGCCGCCAGGCGGATACCTTTGTCGATCTGGCCGATCTGGCCACGGTCGTCGGCCGCCCCCGTCAGGCCCATTCCAATCCGCCGAAATTCCTTGGCGCCGAGGACGACTACGACGAAACCGTCTGAGGATTTCCACATTCCGATTTGATTTTTTATCGCCGACGGCGTCATGCTGTCGGCGGTGCTATTCGGAGGCGTCGTCATGCTCGGTCTGAACCTTACCCCTAACAAGTCAGCCACGCCCACAGACATCACACCGGGAATGAAGCCGCTCAGCGACGGCACGCCGATGGGCTTTCTGGCGGTCAGCGATTTCGGACAGGCGCGCGCCTTTTATGAAGGCGTGCTGGGTTTGACGGTGTTCAGCCAGGACGACTACGCACTTGTGCTTCGGTCAGGCTCCACCCTGATAAGACTCACGCGCCCGGAAAAGCTATTTGTCGCGCCCTATACGGTGTTTGGCTGGCAGGTCGTCAATATTGATGACAAGGTCTTCAGCCTGACGGCCGCCGGTATTACCTTTGAACGTTACGAAGCGTTGGGCGCGGCACAAACGCCTCATGGCGTGTGGACCGCGCCATCGGGCGACAAGGTGGCGTGGTTCAAAGACCCGGACGGCAACCTGCTATCGCTGTCGCAGCACTAAAAATTTAACAGATTAGGGACGATAAATGGATTTGGGCATCAAGGGGCGCTACGCCATTGTCTGCGCGTCAAGCCAGGGGCTTGGTCGGGCGTGCGCCACCGAGTTGGCGCGTGCGGGCTGTGTTGTCGTCATAAATGGACGTGACGCAGAAAAGCTGAATGCCGTAGCCGAGGAACTGCGTGAAGAGACAGGGGCCCAAATCATCGCCATTGCCGGCGATGTCGCCAGCCCGGAAACCCAGGCGGCATTGATGGGCGCGGTGCCTCAGGTCGATATCCTGGTCAATAACAATGGCGGCCCGCCCTATCGCGACTTCCGCCAGATCGACCGCGCTGCCATGATCGACGGTGTTACCAACAATATGGTGACGCCCATAGAAATGGTGCAGCGCGTGATCGACGGCATGGTGGCGCGCCAGTTCGGGCGGATCGTCAACATTACCTCCGCCTCGGTCAAGATGCCGCTATCGGGGCTGGACCTATCCAGCGGCGCCCGGGTGGGACTTACTGGCTTTCTCGCGGGTGTCGCGCGTTCGGTGGCCCATGCCAATGTGACGATCAATTTTCTGCTGCCCGGCTCGTTCGACACCAATCGTCAGCTTACGGGGCTGGCGGCCAAAGCCCAACAACAGGGTGTGGCCATAGGCGTCGTCCGTGCTGAGAGCGAAGAGCGGATTCCAGCAAAACGGTTTGGGGAACCGTCGGAGTTCGGCGCCGCCTGCGCCTTCTTGTGCTCGGCCCAAGCGGGCTACATCACGGGCCAGAGCCTCCTGATCGACGGCGGGGCCTATCCAGGCGTACTTTAAACGCGCTCAGCCCTTGTCACGCATAAGGCGCGCCTTGTCGCGCGCCCAATCGCGCTCGGCGGTGGCTTCGCGCTTGTCGTGGTTCTTCTTACCCTTGGCCAAGGCGATTTCCAGCTTCACCCGACCCTTGTCGTTGAAATAGAGGCGCGTCGGGATAATCGTCATGCCTTCCCGCTGGATGGCGATCATGAAGCGACTGATTTCCTTGCGATGTAGCAGCAGCTTACGCGGACGGCGAGGCTCGTGATTGAACCGGTTGGCGTGACCGTAGGGCGGGATATCCGCATTGATCAGGCACAGTTCGTCACCATTTTCGATGCTGACATAGGATTCGGCGATATTGGCGCGACCGGATCGCAAGGCCTTGACCTCGGTACCGGTCAGCGAAATACCCGCCTCGGTATTCTGCTCAAGGAAATAATCAAAACGCGCGCGGCGATTGTCGGCAATTGTCTTGTTGGTGGTGAGTTCTGCCATCAGGCTTGTTCCAGTTCCAGACCGGCCAGCGCCAGGGCCTTGTCGACCAATGGGCGCACAGCTTGCGAACAGGCGACGATGGGCAAACGAACCTCATCCGTGCACAGGCCCAGGCGGCTCATGGCATATTTGGTCGGCGATGGCGACGAATCGGCGAAAAGCACCTTGTGCAGGGTGATCAGCTTGTCCTGCCATTGACGTGCGGTGTCGAACGCGCCTTGATTGGCAGCTTCGTACATGGCGACCACCTGGGCTGGCGCGACATTGGACGTTACGGAAATGACGCCATGGCCGCCGTGCGCCATATAGCCAAGCAAGGTCGGATCGTCACCCGAGATGTAGGAGAAGGTGCTGTCGATTTCGAGGCGCATCTGGCTCAGGCGTTCGATTTCACCTGTCGCGTCCTTGATGCCGACAATGTTGGGCAACTTCGCCAGCCGCGCAATCGTTTCATTGCTCATATCAACAACCGTGCGCCCCGGCACATTGTAGAGCAACACAGGAATCTGAACTGCGTCGTTCAACGCCTTGAAATGCTGATACAAACCTTCCTGCGACGGCTTGTTATAGTACGGTGCCACAACCAACACCGCGTCCGCCCCAACCGCCTTGGCGTGGTGGGCCAGTTCCAGCGTTTCGGCCGTATTGTTTGAGCCCGCCCCGGCGATCACCTTTATGCGACCGGCCACCTTTTTGACGCATAATTCGACGACGTTACGATGCTCTTCCATACTCAGGGTCGAGGTTTCGCCGGTTGTCCCGACCGGCACCACGCCGTGAACGCCGGAGGCAATCTGATGCTCTATTATGGCTTCGAATGCAGCGTAATCCACCTCACCGCCTTTGAACGGCGTTACCAAAGCCGTGATGACGCCGCGAAACAGGGGAAGGTCAGTGGAATGGGTCATTGAGGTAGGCCTTTAACGCCGGAAAAAGCTGTAATCGGGGCATGTTTTTGCCCACAGAGAATATAAAAAATAGCCATAGATAAGCAAAGCTTTTGCTGCAATGTCTTTCTAAAAAGAAACTATAGCCTATAGTCCGTAGCCGACGTTTTTGACAAATGCCTTTGGCCAGACACAGGAAGATCATGCCTCAAACTGACCGCCCGACCCGCTCCAATCTCATCCGACTGCGCAAGATCGCCCTGGTCGCGGGGGTAAGCCTCATAAGCCTGTGCACCTTGCAACCCGTGGCGGCCCAGGACGACCCGGCGCCCGACGTCAACGGCATTCCGCAAGGCACCGTCTTCACGCCCATGGATACGGCGCGCCCCTATATACCGTCGGGCATGACCGAAGCGGATTCGCAAACCCTGCGGTCCGCCTTGTCGGCCGTAAAGGCACGCAATTTCACCCAGGCCGATTCGCTAGGGTCGCAATTGTCCAATCCGATTGCGCGCAAGATCGTCACCTGGACGATCATAAACAATGACGGCAATATCTATGGCTTCGCCGCTCTTGATGCGGCGCGGCGCGACCTGTGGGGATGGCCGCGCGAGCAAAAGCGCCAGATTGCTGCCGAAAAACTCATCACGACCTCTGGCATGACGCCGCAACAGATCGTCGACTGGTTCAAAGGCGCGCCGCCCCAAAGCACGGAAGGCGCATCCGCCCTGATCACCGCCTATGGCAACCTGACGCGCACGGAGGACGCACGCGCCCTGGCTCGCAACTGGTGGCGCACCAAGGTGTTCGATGCCATGACGCAGGCCAACTTCTATCAGGCCTTCGGCACCTATCTGACCCAGGACGATCATAAGGCGCGGCTGATCTGTCTGGAGCTCAATATCCAGTCGGGCGCCTCGCAGGCCATCCGGGATGTCGCCGCTATGGCCGGGCAGCGCGATGCCGATATCGCCAATGCCGTTATCGCCATGCGCACCAGCGCGGCCAGTGCAGATGCGCTGTATCAAACTGCCCTCGCCGGCGATCCCCACAATCAGGTCCTGGCCTTCGCGCGCGCCAAATATCTGTCGGGCAAGGGGTTGGAAGCGCTCGGCTTCCCGCTTCTGGCCGACCTGCCGCCCGCCTCTGCCAGCCCGGATGCCGCAAGCCAGCTCTATTCGCTGCGCTGGAGCTACTTCAAATCGGCTCTCAAGGCGCGCAATTATCGCGCTGCCTACGACGCCATGAATGGCGGCGGGTTCGAGCCCGGGGAAGCCAAGGCCGAAGCCGAATTCTTCGCTGGCTGGGTGGCCATGATCAAGCTCAATGACGCCAATGCCGCCATCAGCCATTTCCAGAGCCTGGCTACGGCCGGCACCTCTCCCATCACCCAGGGCCGGGCCAATTACTGGTTGGGGCGCGCCTACGAAAAACGCAATAATCCTGCCGTGAACGGCATGGACTCCGACGCAGCCACGGCCCAACGCTATTATGCCAAGGGCGGGCAGTACATCTACGCCTTCTATGGTCAGCTGGCAGCGGAAAAAGCCGGCCAGAAAACCATCACCATTGGCAAGGACCCGGTGCCTTCGCGGGCTGACAAGGATCGCTTCGAAAGCCGCGACATGATCAAGGCTGCCCGCATGCTTGGGCAAATGGGCGAACTGGACCTGTTCCGCGCCCTTGTTTTACATCTCGACGACATTTTGCCCAATGCCGAGGAAGAAGCCTTATTGGTCGATCTTGTCGGGTCTTACGATTCGCAATTGATGGCCATGAAGGTAGCGCGCGTATCGATGCAGCGCGGTTTCTATCTGCCCGAACGCGCTTACCCCCTGCGCGCTGTTCCTGACGTCCCTGGTCCGGAAAAGGCGTTTGTCCTGGCTATCACCCGTCAGGAATCCAGCTTCGACCCCAGCGTTCGCTCCCACGCCAATGCGCGCGGCATGATGCAACTCATTCCGTCGACAGCCCGCGCCGTCGCCAATCGGATGAATCTCGGCTACAGCGAGGCGCGCCTGTATGAACCCGACTACAATATGACGCTGGGCACCTACCACCTCGGGGAACTGGTCAACCGCTTCAACGGATCATACGTCATGGCCGCCGCCGGCTACAATGCCGGCCCCAGCCGAATGCAGACCTGGGTCAGTGATTGCGGCGATCCACGCGGTGACGGCGCCGACGCCTTGTCATTCATCGAATGCCATCCGTTCACCGAAACGCGCAACTACATGATGCGTGTGACGGAAAACATGCGCGTTTATCGCGCCCGTCTCAACGGCGGCACAGCAGCCCTTACCGCCATGGCGGATGTCACCCGCGGCACGCCCGGACAGATTGGCCCCTTCACCGGGGCTGAATTCAGCGATACCGAACAACCGGACGCGCCAATCGGCTATCTCGATTATCAGAAGGCTCAGACGACCAATCCGCAGGTGGCGCAACAGCTGACCGCGCAGCCGCGCGCCGCAGCGACGGAGCCGGTAAAGGCCGTGGCAGAACCGACAACCCATAAGAAAAAAGAAACCACATCGAAGAAGAAGTCCGCAACCGGCCATCACGCGTCTGAACACAAGAAGACCACAGCCAAAAAGAAGAAGGCGAAACGGGACTGAGTTCGTGCCCTGCGCTTACAGCCGCGGCCGGCTTTCAAGCCTCAGGGCCCCATCGACCAATTCACCGTCGAGATTAAAAACATCCGACAACAGCCTGGGTACAAATATTTTTTCCGGCTGATCCATCTTGATCAGCCGGCCTTCCTTCATCAGCAAAACCGAATCGGCGAACTGTGCCGCCAGATGCAGGTCATGCAAACTCAGGACGACGGTCTGACCACTTTCAGCCCGCGCTTTTAGCCGGATCAGCACCTGACGTTGCCAGGCCGGGTCCAGCGCGATCAGCGGCTCATCAAGCAACAGTACTTTTGCCGGTCCAGCCAGAACACGCGCCAGCAAGACGCGTGCGCGTTGCCCGCCCGACAGGCTGAATACGCCCCTGTCCGAAACCTCCTGAAGCCCCAGGGCCTGCAATTCCGCGAACGCCGCCCGCCGGGCCTGTTCTGGCGATAGGTGCGGCGCGCCCAGTGCCGCAATATCGACGCAGCTCAGATCCCAGGCGATGCTGCGGTCCTGCGGCAAGTAGGCCATTTGCTCGGCCCGCCGCGCCTGGGTAATATATTTCAGGTCGCGACCATCCAGACGGATAGCCCCGGATTGCAAAGGCAGCAACGAAGCCATGGCCTTCAACAACGTCGTCTTTCCGGCACCATTAGGGCCTACGATGATATACAGGCTGCCGGGGGCCAGTTCGGCGCTGACCGCGTGGACGACGGTCTCGTGACCGAGAGCGACAGTGACCTTGTCGATTGAAAGCTGTGTCATCAATCCTGCATCCAACTTCTGGCGCTCTTGTAGGCCAATATAGCGAACAAGGGCGCACCGACCAGTGAGGTCAGGACCCCCAGATGTACGTCGGCTGTCGGCGGCAGGAGCCGTGTCAGTCCATCGGACAGCAAGACCATAAGTCCGCCGGTCAGGGCCGACGGCCAGATGAGCGTATAAGGATCCTTGATACCGAAGGCACGAACGAAGTGCGGCGCCGCCAGGCCGACAAAGCCAATTACGCCGGCAACCGATACGGCAAGCCCCGCCAATAAGGACGAGCCAATCACTACCACCTGGGTCAGCCGCGTCATATCCACCCCCATCGACCGCGCGGTTTCTTCCCCCAATGTCAGGAGGCGCAGCCCCTTGCCCAAAGTCAAATTAAGCAGACCCGCGGCAGCCAAACCGAAGATACAGATCAGGACATCAAACCAGCTACGGTTCTGGACCGAGCCCATCATCCAGTTCATGATCTCGGACAGGGTGACAGGCGACGGCGCCAGATTGAAGACAAGGGACATCAGGGCGCCGCACAGGGCGGAAAGCCCTACACCCAGCAGGATAAGTGATTGCCGCTGCGGGAACCGTTGCACGAATATGAGCAGCACGATTGCCACAATCACGGCGCCCCCAAGAGCAAAGCTTTCCACGGCGAACGGAACAAGGCCCAAGCCGAATACGATGGCCAGCGACGCGCCCAGCCCCGATCCGGCCGAAACGCCCAGCAAGCCAGGCTCGGCCAAGGGGTTCCGCAAAAGCCCCTGCATTAATGCACCGCTCATACCCAGCATCGCGCCGACACCGACGGCCACCAGGTTGCGCGGCATGCGAATGCCCCAGACAATTTCCGCCCCGATGGAATTCCAGTGGATGAGTGCGTCCAGCCACATGTGCCCATTGAGAGCGATATCGCCAAACAACATCAAGACAATGAGCAAAAGCCCGATGGCGATACCCACCACAGCATTAAAAGCGGTCTGGGACACATGCATTAGAAACCGGCCTTTCCGCTACCGACATGGATTGGCGTTTTCGAAACTCGAACCAAATCGTAAGCCGTGAACCAGCCATTGCAACTCAAAGCCTGACGCGGCAGGACAATATGCGGGGTGTCGGCGATACGGGCGCGGATCAGCGGGTTTCGGCCGGGCACGCGGCGCATGGCATAGGCATCATCATAGAAGGCCAGGGCAAAGACGTCAGGCTTCTTGCTCAGCAAGACTTCCGGAGACAAATAGAAATACCCCTTGTCCTGAGTTTCCAGCTTGAAACCGAGCCGGCGCAGCATGTCCCCGGTCATCGTGTCCGGTCCGGCACTGTAGCCCGATGGCGTGTAGTAAAGGATAGAGCGCCCGCGTCCCAGTGGCTGAATATCCGCCAGAGCCAGATCGAAACGGCGCGCCTCGATTTGGGCGCTGGCCTCCTGATCGAGTTCATGACCAACGCGGAACAGCTCAGATTTCGCCTGATCATAATTGCTTATATCATTGATATTGATAATTTTTATATGACGCCGCTCCAACGCCTTGATCAGATTTAAATCACCGCCCCACGTGCGAACCACCACATCGGGATTGAGGGCCAGAATAGATTCGATGCGCGGCTTTATACGCCGGACATATTCGGCCCGCTCGCGAAAATTGGAATCGGGCAAGGCCGATCGTTCCGACAGAGCCAATATCTGATCGCGCGGCACAAGCCCAAGGACATACTGATCCGCGCACATGTCGAGCGAGACGACGGTCAGGGCACGAACATCCCCCTTAGGCGCAAACGTCCGCGACACGGCAGGGCCAGTCACACATAGGCTGGCGGCAAGCATGAGGCTGGCCGTAGGGCATACGCCGGTTCGTTTCCGTTTGTGCAGCCCCAATTGCGGCCGATATCCTGTCGTCAAACTGGTCATCCCGGTTCAAAAGCCGCGCCCCATAGCAGCACCCGATTTCGTAACGAAATTCCCCGGAAGGAACCCAGTCATGGGCACAGTGCTGCAGGCATTCAAACAAAAATGGTTTTATAAGGATTCTGCCGTCACCGATACAGCTTTCCATATGGCCCCAAGGCGAGCTTTTGACTTTACGAATACCGGGCAAACGCTTATGGCGTTTGCATGATTATCAATGATACGCCAACTACCTTGCGCACCAAAGCGTGGGCTGACTATGCGCTCGTCGATTCCGGCGACGGCAAGAAGCTGGAACGCTACGGAGATTACCTGGTCATACGACCGGAACCGCAGTGCTGGTGGGCGCCGAAATACCCCCAGGTCTGGGATAAGGCCGACGCCATATTCGATCCGCAAGGCGAAGACGACGAAGGCAACTGGCGCTTCAGCCGGCGGCCGGACGATCAATGGTCTCTTGCCTGGGACAGTGTCAAATTCTATGGCCGTTTCACCAATTTCCGTCACCTGGCTTTCTTTCCGGAACAGGCCGCCAACTGGGCATGGCAAAAAGACGTTATCGCCCGGCGTAACGCCCCGCGCATCCTGAACCTGTTTGGCTATACCGGCGTCGCGAGTCTGGTTGCCGCCGCGGCGGGCGCCAAAGTGACCCACGTCGACGCGTCGAAAAAGGCGATCGGTTGGGCCCGCGATAACGCTGCCCTGTCGGGTATGGCCGACGCCCCCATTCGCTGGATTTGCGAAGACGCCCGTAAATATGTCCAGCGCGAGGTCAAGCGCGGTTCCAAGTACGAAGGCATTATCCTCGATCCACCCAAATACGGGCGCGGGCCGACCGGCGAGGTCTGGCGGTTGTTCGAAGACCTGCCCGAAATGATCCATCTGTGCGCCCAGTTGCTGAGCGATGACGCCGCCTTCCTGTTGCTCAACGCCTACGCCGCGCGCGTTTCGGGACCGGCACTGGCGCATCTGGTCGCCGAGGCCGTCGGCCCGCAAAAAGGCGGCCGTGTCGACTATGGCGAACTGACCCTGATCGAAGATGCCAAACCGCCGAAGGGACAGCGCGCCGCCGACATAGCCCCGCGCGAAATCGGCCTCAGCTTTTTTGCCCGCTGGATGGGTGGGTCCGCGAAATGATCAAACAAATTACGTCGCTGACCAACCAGACGGTCAAGGATATCCGCGCCCTGCATATGCGCAAGGAACGCGAAGTCACCGGGCAATTCCTGGCCGAAGGGTTGAAGATCATCATCGATGCGCTGGACCAAGGATTTGCACCGCAAATTCTGGTCTATGGCAAGGATGCCGATCATCATCCCCTTCTAAAACGTGCCATCGATGAAACGCTTCATTCCAATGGCGAAGTTCTGGAAGTAACCCACGAAATCCTTGAGAAAATTTCACGCAAGGATAATCCACAGATGGTGGTGGCGGTGTTCGCCCAGATCGTCAAGACACTGGCCGATATCGATCCATCTTCCAACGACGTCTGGGTGGCCTTGGAACAGGTGCGCGATCCCGGCAATCTCGGCACCATCATTCGCACGGCAGACGGCGCCGGCATAGGCGGGGTCATCCTGATCGGGGATTGCGTCGATCCGTTCTCTGTCGAAACCGTACGGGCGACGATGGGCTCGATTTTCGCCCTGCCGATCGTCAAATGTACGCGCGAAGCGTTCCTGAACGACCGACCGCGCTGGACCGGCTCGGTCGTGGGAACCTTGCTGACCGCTACACACAATCACCGCACCGCGCCATATGCCCGACCGACCCTGCTTCTGATGGGGACCGAACAATCGGGCCTGACTCCAGAGGTGGCCGCAGCCTGCGACCTGCATGTAAAGATCCCGATGAAGGGTCGTGCCGACAGCCTGAACCTATCAGTCGCGACCGGCATAATGATCTACGCTGCAGCGGGCCTATGACAATCGGCAAGATCAAGCTTGATGGCTTCCTGACCGGCATGGTGCTGGCCATCATCCTGGCAGCTCTGTTTCCAGGGCCTGGTGCCGAAGGCGGCGTGCTGCAACCGGAATTGCTGACCAAGCTCGGCATCGCCCTGGTCTTCTTTCTCAACGGCGCCCTGCTGTCCTTTGCCGCTCTGCGCGACGGCATCATGCGCTGGCGGCTACACCTGATCATACAGGGCACCACCTTCGTCCTTTTTCCGTTGATTGGCCTGGCGTTGCTGGCTGTTGCCGGCCGGTGGATCACGCCGGACCTGCGCATCGGCCTGTTCTACCTCTGCGCCCTGCCCTCGACCATCTCGTCCTCGGTCGCGATGACGGCCGCCGCGCGGGGCAATGTGCCTGTTGCCTTGTTCAATGCCAGCCTGTCCAGCCCGCTGGGCATTCTCATCACCCCTTTATGGATGAGCCTGCTTCTTCAAACTTCGGGACAAACCCTTGATGTGTGGAGTATTTTCATCGATCTTACCTGCTGGCTGGTGCTTCCGCTGGTGGCCGGCCAGATCGCCCGGCCGCTTATCGGCGCGTGGTTGCAACGCCATCGTAAATGGGCCCAGTTTGCCGACCGCGGCACCATCATCCTGCTGGTCTACACCTCGTTCTGCGATTCTTTCGCCAAGAATATCTGGAGCGGCAATTCGCCCATTACCCTGGGCCTGACCATTGCGGCGACGCTCGGCTTGTTTTTTCTTGTCTTGCTGTTGCTATGGAAATTATGCGACCGCTTTGGCATCGCGCCTGCCTTCAGGTCAGCCATTGTCTTTTGCGGCACCAAGAAAAGCCTGGCGTCCGGCGTTCCCATGGCGCATCTGATATTTGCAGGAAATCCCGGTCTTGGGCTGATCCTCCTGCCCATCATGATATACCACCCGCTTCAGCTAATGATCTGTACGCCTCTGGCCAACCGGTGGGCAAAAGAGACACAGGACGCAGAAATGCCTGCTGAAGCTTGATAATTAAAAAGAATTAAGGTGGATTTGGTTCATATAGCGTTCATAGAGCCACTCTTAAGTTCGATATCGAGGGGGCGCATCCGGCGTCTCAACCGAAAGACACCGCTATGAAATCCATCGTCATCAAATTGGCCTGCGTTGCCGCACTGGCCGCCAGCTTGACCGGCTGCATCATGTATGTCAGCCCTGATCGTGACTATGACTCGTCGCCACCGGCCAGCGCCAAAGAAAAGCCGGCCGATGTCATGTCAAGCTCGCCTTCGTTTTAAGTATCTGGCATTCTAGTATTGGGGAAAACCATGAAATCCATCGCTATCAAACTTGTTCTCGCCGCCGTTCTGGCTTCGTCCCTGTCGGGCTGCATCATTGTCGACCGCAGTGGCTCCCACTTCACATACAGCCGCTAAGGCCGTATCGGGAATCACACCCCCAACCGTAAGGCGCCGCTAAAAACGGCGCCTTTGTCGTTTACAATGTCCGCCATCGCCCGTAGCGTGCGCGATAGATCTCTTGTGGAGTACGTCATGAAAAAGCTCATTCTGAAACTCATCGTCCTGCCGTTCATCGGCGTCGCCTTCGCCGGCTGCATCACCATCTAATCAGGCCAGCCAAGTCAGGCGGGCAAGCCCGTTACGCATAGGCATAAGGGCCGCCGCGCTTAAGGGCCGCTTGGTAAGCAGGGCGGGCATGAATAGCCTTTAGCCAGGCCTCTATGGCCGGCTTGTCCTGCGCCAGTTTGCGTGTCGATGCCGCTTCGATCGGAAAACTCATCATGATGTCGGCCGCGCTGAATTCCGCGCCGGCAAACCATGGCGCCTTGTTAAGCGCCTGCTCCCAGAAATCGACATTGGCCTTCAGGTTTGGGGTCACCAGGCTCTTATCGATCGAATTGGCGATACCTGACGCCACCGGCAGCAGGATCAGGGGCGTCCGCTTGCGTATCTGCGTGGTGATCAGTTTGAGCAGCAAAGGCGTCATCGCAGAACCTTCGGAATAATACATCCAATAGGTATAGCTGAACCGGTCTTCGGTTCCTGCCGGCGGGATCAGCTTGCCGGCGCCGTATGTCGTCACCAGATAATCGATAATGGCCCCCGTTTCCGCGATGGTCCTCAGGCCATCGGTTATAACCGGCGCCTTACCCAGTGGGTGGACCGCCTTGAGTTCCGCCGGCGCCAGCATACGCTTGTCGCGCTTGTATTTCTTGACCTCATAGGTGAGGCCGAGTTCCTCCAGCAGCCACAGAATGCGTTGCGAACGGGAATTGTCGAGGTGATGGACGGTGATCATGGCAAACTCCTTTTCGACCTTATACGCGTGGCTCGCATAAAGGATTAATCCGTTTCAGGTGCCGCGCGGCTTGGCGCGGGTCGTAGGGTCGGCGTCGCGCGGATTTTCCGGCCAGACGTGACGGGGATATCGCCCCTTCATCTCGCTGCGTACCTCGGCCCACGACCCGTCCCAGAACGCCGGCAAGTCCTTGGTAATCTGAATGGGCCGGTGCGCCGGAGAGGTGAGCGATAAGGTCAGCGGCGTACGATTGGGGCCAACGACCGGATGACTATCCGTGCCATAAAGTTCCTGGACGCGAACCTCCAGGCGCGGCCCGCCTTCGGCGCCGTAATCAATGCGTATGTTGGAACCGGTCGGCATGCGCCAGGTTTCCGGTGCCAACCGGTCGAGCGCGCGCTGCTGGTCGTAATCGAGCAGATTATGCAACGCTTGCGATACAATACCGCCACCCAGCGACAACATGGATTTACCGGCGGCGTAGGGCCCCAGCCAATCCTCAAGGGTTGCCAAGAGAGCCGCATCCGACAGATCGGGCCAGGTCTCGTCTTGTGCGCGCAGGAAGGCGACACGCGCGCGAAAGGCCTCGACGCTTTCCGGTAAATTCAAGGCTTTCAAACCTTTGTGCTGAATCTCCTCGGCTTCAGCGCGAAGAAGTAATTCCGCCGGTATCTTTTCGAGCGGCTTGCTGGACAACACAATGCCACCTAGCCGTGTCTGGTCGAACGCGCGGAACTTTCCATTGTTACGCTCCAGAACCGTTTCCTGCTCCAACCGATCGGCGAACAGGCTGAAAATTTCCGCCTCCGTCAAGGGCGCGGCCAGCAATATGCGATCGCGATTGGCACCGCCCCCAAGGTCACCAACCGCAAGGAAGGACTCACGCGCCAGGCGGTCATGCGCATCGACATAGACGCCGCGACCGTTTGCCATGACAAACTCACCGGGCTTGCCGCGGGCTTTCGCAATCCGTTCTGGAAAACATTCAGCTAACAAATGGTGGGAAAAACGCGTTCCACTGGCTTGTTTTGCCTGATTTTTTACAAGATCCTGGGCCTGACGCGCCCACCCTTGCGCCAAGGTGCGCGCCTGCACAATTTTCGGCGATCGGTCACGCGCCAGCGCCTCCAGACGCGTATCCAGATCGGTCGATTTGCCCCCCAAGCCATTTTCCGACAGCAGGACAGCCAGGTTCGCCCCCTGCTCCGCCGCGCCATATGACGCCGCCGTTATCAGCATGTGCGCCAAACGTGGCGCCATGGGCAATTGCGCGATGGCCTTACCGTGGCCGGTCAGCTCGCCGTTTGCGTCCACCGCACCGAGTGCCCGCAGCAACCTTACCGCTTCATCCATCGCGGCCTTCGGTGGGTGATCAAGCAACGCCAAGCCATCCGTCGATTTGGCGCCCCACAGCCTCAGACTAAGCGCCAGTTGCGACAGATCGGTTTCAAGGATTTCCGGCTTAGCGAATGGAATCAGGGACCGATCCTGCTCGGCATCCCATAGACGGTAAGCATCGCCGGCCTGAGTCCGTCCGGCCCGGCCGCGCCGCTGATCGGCAGAAGCTCTCGACACACGCTCAGTGACGAAACGCGTCACACCGCGCGCCGCATCGAACCGGCCGAGTCGGGACAGGCCGCAATCGACAACCATTGATACGCGGTCCAGTGTCAGCGACGTTTCCGCTATGGCTGTGGCCAGGACAATCTTGGGACGCCCCGGCGCATTGCGAGCCAGGGTATGGGCCTGATCCTTGAAATCCATCGCGCCATAGAGCTTGCAGACGTCGATATGCGGCGGCACACCCTTTTCATCCAGAAAGCGGGCAACGCGGTGGATTTCACCCTGCCCCGGCAAAAACACGAGCATGGTCTCCGCGTTTTCCGGCGTAAGCTTGGTCGACAGACGCGCGACGTGGCGTGCCATGTCCTGCTCCATCAGCAATGATTGATCGCGGCCCAGATAGTGGGTGTCGATGGGAAAGCTTCGCCCTAAAGATTCAAACCGGCCCGCGCCTTCGAGCAATCCCAGCACCCGATCGCCATCCAGTGTAGCGGACATGACCAGAAGCCGCAGATCGTCCCTTAGTACGCCTTGCGCGTCACGAGCAAACGCCAACCCCAGGTCGGCATCGAGACTGCGCTCGTGAAATTCGTCGAAAATGACGCACCCCACACCTTCCAATGACGGATCATCGAGAATACGGCGTGAGAAAATCCCTTCGGTGACGACTTCAATCCGGGTCTTGGCGGACATCTTGCTGTCACCGCGCACGCGAAAGCCGACCGTTTGCCCGACCGGCTCGCCCAAGGTCTCGGCCATGCGAGCAGCGGCTGCCCGAGCAGCCAGACGACGCGGTTCAAGCAGGACGATATTCTGCCCCGCAAGCCAAGGGGCGCTCAGCAGGGCCAACGGAATACCGGTCGTCTTCCCCGCCCCCGGTGGCGCAATAACCAGGGCCGTGGTGTTCTGCGTCAGCCACGATTTCAGCGGCGTATAGATTTCCTCGACGGGCAACATCGAGCCTAGGTAGCAGAACCTAGATTGAACTCAAGTCCGACCCGTCGATGTTTCATGCCAGCCACAGCCTTCTCCCATATTTATTAACCCGTTGCCAAAGTGACAATATGACGATAGCGTGACCGTCAGGGGCCGGACCAAGGCCTGTCAAGCGCTGTGTCTGTAAGGCGGACGCATCAATAACAAAAAATTTGCGAGGGGTCTGATGGCCAATATTTTCAATCGACTTGGTCTAAAAAAGTCGATTCTCAAAATCCAGACAGAGGCAGCAAAAAGTCCGCTCAAGCGCACGCTTGGGCCGATTAATCTCATGTCGCTGGGTGTCGGCGCCATTATTGGCGCCGGCATTTTTGTTTTGACCGGTCAGGTCGCGTCGGCCAATGCCGGTCCGGCCATCATGATCTCCTTTGTCGTGGCTGGTATCGCCTGCGCTCTGGCGGGTCTTTGTTATGCTGAACTGTCGTCGACCATGCCTGTTTCAGGTTCGGCCTATACCTACGCCTACGGCACGCTCGGCGAATACGCCGCGTGGATCATGGGCTGGCTGCTGGTGCTGGAATACGGTATCGCCGCCTCGACCGTCGCGGTCGGCTGGTCCGGCTATGTCGTCAGCCTGCTCGGTGATTTCGGCGTCCATTTCCCGGCGATTGCCGGGGCACCCGGCGGAGACCATGCGGCCGTCATGTGGGCTACGCCGTTGGTTCAGGCCACCTCCGATGCCGCCGGCCACACCACCATGTCTATGACCGGCACGTTCAACCTCGTCGCCGCCATCGGGATTGCGTTGGTCACAGCCCTGCTTGTGCTGGGCGTCAGCGAATCCGCCAATGTCAACAATGCCATTGTGATCCTGAAAATTATCGTTCTGATTACCTTTATCGCCGTCGGTATCTCCTACATCAATCCAGCCAACTGGCACCCCTTCATCCCGAAAGCGACCGGCAATCCCGGTGAATTCGGTGTCGGCGGTATTTTCCGTGGCGCGGCCATTATCTTCTTTGCCTATGTCGGTTTCGAAGCCGTCTCCACCGCCGCCGCCGAAGCCAAGAACCCGAAGCGTGATGTGCCCATTGGTATCCTGGGCGCGCTGATCATCTGCACCATCATCTACATGGCCGTCGCCGCCGTCATGACTGGCGTGGTGCCTTACCTTCAACTGGCCAGCCCGGCCCCTATCGCCGTCGCTATCGATCGCATGGCCCTGACCTGGGCCAACTTCCCGTGGCCTTACGTCGAAAGTGGCCAAATGAACGCCATCAGCTTGCTGATCAAGGTCGGCGCCGTCGCCGGGCTCAGCTCGGTCATGCTGGTGCTGTGTTTCGGCCAGACGCGTATCTTCTACACCATGGCGCGTGATGGCCTTCTGCCCGCGGTTTTCTCCAAGATCCACCGTAAGTTCCGCACCCCGTGGCTCGGCACCATCCTGCTCGGCATCATGATCGCCGTTGCTGCGTCGTTCCTGCCGATTTCTCTGCTCGGCGACCTGGTCAGCCTGGGCACGGCGGTCGCCTTCTCGATCGTCTGCCTGTCGGTCATCTACCTGCGCGTCAAGCATCCGGAAATGGAGCGCCCGTTCAAGGTACCCGGCGGCATTGTCACCGCCGTGCTCGGTATCTTGGCCTGCCTGTTCCTTGCCTATCAAAACTTCTCGCCCATGATCGATCATTATAAGCGGGGGAATACTCTGCCGCTGACCATTCTGATCTGCTACGCGCTGGTGGGTCTGCTGATCTATGCTGGCTACGGCTTCTGGCATTCCAAACTGGCCAAGGGCATAGACATCTCCGAAGACGACGAACTGGAAACCGTTGCCGAGGCTCTGGCCCACGGCGTGGACGACGTAAAGAAATAGTCGTTGTCATGTGACAAAGCGGGCTCCGGCGCTTATATGTGCCGGAGCTCTTTTTGTTATGAGCGCCCTATTTATTATGAGCCCGCATGTCTGAAACGCCCCCAATCCGTCTGTTCGTCGCTCCCGTCACCCCGCTTCAGCAAAACTGCACGGTGGTGTGGTGCACGAAGACAAACAAAGCCGCCATTATCGATCCCGGTGGCGACCTGGACCCGATTCTGGAGGAAATACAGCGTCGCGGTCTGACGGTCGAAAAAATCTGGATAACGCACGGCCATGCCGACCATGCCGGCGGCGCGGCCGAACTCAAAGAGCGGACCGGTGCGCCGATAGAAGGGCCACATGAGGACGACCAATTCTGGATCGATACCATTCCGTCGATGGGGCAGCGCTACGGCATTGCGGACATGCGCAGTTTTACCACAGATCGCTGGCTGACAGATGGGGATACGGTTAGGTTGGGCGAAACCACCTGGGACGTTATTCATTGCCCTGGTCATACGCCTGGGCATGTCGTCTTTTACCACGCCCCGTCACAATTCGCCCAAGTCGGCGACGTGCTGTTCAAAGGATCGATCGGGCGCACGGATTTCCCACGCGGCAATCATGCCGATCTTATCAATGCGATTACGAAAAAGCTGTGGCCACTGGGCGATGTGCGCTTCGTGCCGGGCCATGGCCCGATGTCGAGTTTCAACCTCGAACGTCAAACCAATCCGTTCGTGGCCGACAGCGTGGTCGGCAATGCCGGGCCCAATACGCATGGGCCCGGCTGATTTTCGACGCTTCTAGCCGGTGAGCAGGCTTAACCTTTAAGCAGGGGCGCCAGTTTCTGGGCGACGCTCATATCGCCCTGGATTTTCATCTTGCCCATCATGAAGGCCATCATGGGATCAAGGCTGCCAGCCGCCATGGCTTTCAGGTCATCGATGGAAATCTGGATGGTGGTGTCGGCCTCGCCGTCATCATTGCTGACCACGTTCGGAACGGTAGCCGCATTGATCAGAATCTTGCCGGCATCGCCGAAGTCGACCTTGATGATTTTGCCGAGGCCGGAATTTTCACCAACGGCGCCGGCAATTTTCTGGGTAATGGTTTCGAGATCGGACATGTTCGCCTCCGCTTTTGTGCTACAGGGTTGCGGCCGACCTTAACGTAAGTTGCGGCGCGAACAAGATAGACCTTGGGTCAAGTTGAGAGAAATATTTGCGAATGACCGAAGTCAGGTTCGATGTCGTCATATTGGGCGCAGGTGCAGCAGGGCTGATGTGCGCCATAGAGGCCGCCCGTCGTGGACGGCGGGTGATCGTGTTGGATCACGCGCGTAAACCGGCCGAGAAAATCCGGATATCGGGCGGCGGCAAATGCAATTTCACCCATTTGCAGGCCACCTCTAAAAACTTCCTGTCGCAAAACCCACACTTTTGCATCTCGGCATTGAAACGCTTTACGCCGTGGGATTTCCTTGACCGCGTCATCGCGCGCGGTATCCCGTATTTCGAGAAAACCGAGGGGCAATTGTTTTGCGAAACGTCTGCGGGCGATATCATCGACATGTTGCTCGATGACATGACCCAAGCCGGCGCGGAGCTGCATCCGGGCATCGATATTACTGGCGTCATCCGTCGAGACGATGGGTTTGAAATCGCGACCTCGCAAGGTCAGTTACGGTGCGACAAGTTGGTGGTGGCTACCGGCGGATTGTCGATCCCGAAAATGGGCGCAACGGGTCTGGCGTACGATATCGCCCGCCAGTTCGGTCACGACATCACCGATACCCGTGCCGGGCTTGTGCCCTTCACCTTCGGCGGCGACCGCCTAGCCGCCATAGACGGGTTGTCCGGCGTATCGCTGATCGCGCGGGTTAGCTGTGGCAAGACGCGCTTTACCGATGGCTTCCTGTTTACGCACCGCGGCCTGTCAGGACCGGCAGTGCTGCAGATTTCAAGCTACTGGAAGCCGGGACAATCGGTAGAAGTCGATCTGTTGCCGGGAACAAATATGTTCGAAGCCTTGCAGACGCATCGCAAAGACCGCCCGAAGCAAACACTTGGCAATGCGTTTGCGGAGTATCTGCCGCGGCGCCTGTCCGATCGGATTCTGGACTGGCACGCCCTGTCACCGGAGGTGCGCATGGCCGACCTTGGTAAGGCCGTGATGCAGACCCTGGCTGACGCCGTCAATCGCTGGTCCTTCATTCCCGACGGCACGGAAGGCTTCCGCACGGCCGAAGTCACCTTGGGCGGTATCGACACACGCACCCTTTCGTCTCAGACCATGGAAAGCCAGCTTCAGCCGGGTCTGTACTTCGTCGGCGAATGTGTCGATGTGACAGGATGGCTTGGCGGTTACAATTTCCAATGGGCGTGGTCATCGGGTTGGGCGGCCGGCCAGGCGGTTTAACGCGACAGGGCCGAAGCTGCCAAGGCCATCATAAGGACGCCGGCGCTGCTGCCACCGTAGATGGCGGTATAGATCATCAATTGCTGACGCCTCCGATCGGCTTCCAGCTTACGAGGGTCTGACTTACGTCCCCATGTGCGCAGTTTCATGTCTCCTCCAGGTAAAACAGGTCCTCAACCTTAACCTCCAGCACCCGAGCCAAAGACAAGGCGAGTAGCGTGGATGGGATAAAGACCTCGTTCTCAATGGTATTTATTGTCTTGCGCGACACCTGCGCCATAACTGCCAAATCGGCTTGGGTCAGGTTGCGTGCGGACCTGTGTTCTTTTAAGCGGTTTTTCAGAACGCTCATCGATCAACTACGATAGAGCGCGGCATAGGTCAGCGACGGAGCAGCGACACCAAGCGACAGCAGGATTGGCGCTATGGCGCGGATATCGACGTCGGTCAAAAACGTAGAGGCGTAGACAAGCGCTAAGGCAATCAACAGGACCCAATAGCCAATTTGGAAGACCTTTTTGGTCAACTCAGCGGTACGCTCATCATCCAGCAGCGCGCTGAGTTGGCGGTTCTTGGTTGTGCGACGCATCAGCCACAGACTCGCCAACAGGCTAACCATCCATAACGGCCAGCACAGATTTTGTACCACCATTAGAACGAGCGGATCGATGCTAAGGCCTTGGACATAGCCTAGCCCGCGCGACCCAATCCACCCGATATAACCGACAGCCTGGCCTATCAACAGCAAGCGGCGTAGACCGCCCATATGTTCGGCCTGTTTGATAAGGCGTTCATTTTCTGACATGGCACCCTCCGTGTAACCTATAGGTTATAGGTAACTTATAGGTTACACGGAGTCAAGCGGTCAGGGATAATAAACGTCTGTCAACTCCGACACCTGCTCGTCCGTAAACAGGTTGTCCAGTGACCGGGGTTCAGCAACCGGATGCCCAGAATGCGCCGACCGGAACTGCACCGAGGCTTCGTAAGCAGACTTCCGCAACCGCATGATCGAGCCCAAGGGACGATGCGCCGCAAGTCCATGCCACGGCGAAAACGACATGCCGTGGTCTACGGCCTGGGATCGTTCTTCGCTCCAGGCCGTCTGAGACTTCACGCGTAGCCTGGCGACCGTGACATAGGGGCTTTGGTCTTCCGGCCATACCTTCGCCGCGTCTTCGACCGGCATGGTGTCGAGATTGGTACAGAGTTGAACCCGTACCTCCCATTCACCGCCATACAGCGCGAAATGTTCGATCATGGCATCACGGATGGGCGTCTGGCCATGGGTAATATCGATCGGCTGATCGGCCAGCATGGTCAGGTTTTCCGATACCGGCACGACCTGAAGCTTGGCAATGTACCGGCCATAAAGGATCGGCACGCCAGTGTAGTAGGTTTCGCCGGCCGGGTGGCTGGCGGGTTCTCCGCCGAGGCCGCGAACCAAGGCACTCTTGCCACCGAACGTCTCGATGACTTTTTCAGTGCCGCGCATAACGGCGGACAACGCTACTTTGGCACCTTCGGCCTTGTCCGTCGTAGCCGCCAGCAATTTCAGGCTATTGAGGAATGATTTGGCATTGGATGTCTGGAATGCCGGGCCGTTGACCATGACAAAATCCTGCGTCATATCGCCTTCGGAACCAGGAAGGCGTGCCCCATCGACCCCCACCACCTTGATGGCCAGGCCACGCGGGGTTGACACGCTGTCGGGCAGAATGTCGCCGGGTGTCGTCGAAAACCGCATCATTACCGGATAGGTTCCTGCATGACCGAAAAGTCCCTGCGCGAGATGCGGCGGTAGATCGGTGGCGACCTCAAGCTCACCCACCAGCAAGGCGTGGCTCTTGGCATGAACGCTGCGCAGGCCATGAAACCCGTCGGCCTCAGTCCGTTTGCTGATCTTCAGTAAGGTATCGGCAAGCTGGGCGTTGATCTCCGCTTCGTCCTCGATGCTGTGTTCCATATCGGGTGTGTAGATAACCGGGTCCATGCTGTGTTCCTATTCACGGCGGCTGCCCGCAAGTGGGCAGCAGCTCATTCCGGCGGAACCTGCCGCCTGTCGTGAACCGGTAAGGTGGCGCTACTCGGCGTAAAAAATCGATCCGGTCCGCGCTTTAATTTGCCAGGGGAACCGCGTCGCGCCAGTGCACGCGCTTTTGTGCCAAGGCCCAATCTTTACCGTTCGCGTATTCGTCGCAAAAGGCTGCGACAAGGTCCGCCGTCATTCGTAGCCCGGCGGCGGGAATATAATAGCCGAAACCACTGGCCCGGGTTTTGAGTGGCACCTGCTCGGCCAGAAGCGCAGCATCGAGAAAATTCAAATGGCGAAAGCCTTGGATTTGCAGGGCGAGCGGCGCAGATGATTTCGCTTTCACCCGACGCCAGGCCTCAGCCCGGCGGGCAACACTGGACGCCGCTTCGTCCGGGGCGTAACTGAGCATATACAGCATAGGGACGGTGGGCCGGGCTGATGCGGCCTCATCCGCATAATCCCCGTCGAGATTGACCGCGCCCTTTACCGTCGAGTCGGCGCTTGCCGCCAGCACGGCAGCCGCACCGCCAACCGAGTGCCCCATAAGGACAACCTTTTGAGAATCGATGGCCGTATTTAGCCAATCCAGACGGTCGGCGGCGACACTGGCTGCAAGCGCCCGGCCTTCCGTAAGCGCTCGCGCCGTGGCAGTGTAAGGCGGTGTCTGGCTTTCCGGCAGCCTCTCCAGCGCCACAATAACGTAGCCGCGGCTCGCAATATCCTCCAGTACCGCGCGATAGTCCTGAGCCATCATATGCCAACCGGGTGCGAACACGATCACCGGCCGCGCACCCGTCGCGGGACGCGCATTGGCCACAGCGAACCCTTTGCCCGCTTCCAATGCCTGCGAGACCAATGACCCGAACCGGCGCTTCAAGTCAGCGGCGTAGTCCTTAGGCAGGGCTGGTGCCGCTTGCGCGGTGAGATTCATTTCCGCTGGATAGTAAATCAACCAACGGCCATCGCGTTCAACGACACCAACACCAAACGGCCCTGAAGGGCGGGGTGTTTCCAGTCCCTCAGCCACGGCGTGCTCAGCCGCTGGCGCCGTCTCCGGTCTGCAACCGGCGAGGCCCAGGCAGGCGGCAGCGAGAGCAAATGCGAATCTGTAACACCGTAGCCTTGTCATGCGCCGAAGCTATAAAGAGCGGTTGGTCGTGACCAGTTAACAATTGGACAGATTTCAGACATGAAAAAAGCCCCCGCACCTAAGGCACGGGGGCTTTATCATTGGTGTCTCTGAAGACGGCTTATTCGCCGGCGTCCACAGGTCCTTCAAGCAGCACTTCAGCGGGCAGAGGCTCCATGGCCTCTTCGCGCTGATGCGACAGTTGCTCGTCGCGCTTCATGGCGACGCGCTGGAGTTGACGCAGATAGGCGCCGGTACCGGCCGGGATCAGACGACCGACGATGACGTTTTCCTTCAGGCCGTCCAGGGTATCGATCTTGCCCTGAACCGAGGCTTCGGTCAGAACGCGGGTCGTTTCCTGGAAGGATGCGGCCGAAATGAACGACTTGGTCTGCAGCGAGGCCTTTGTGATACCCAGCAGGATGGGCTGGGTCAGGGTTGGCCGACCGCCACGCTTTTCAGCCTTGGCGTTTTCGATATCGACTTCCGCCTTATCGAGATGGTCGCCCTTGATGAGGCCCGTATCGCCAGCATCGAGGATTTCGACCTTCTGCAGCATCTGACGCACGATGACTTCGATGTGCTTGTCGTTGATCGGCACGCCTTGCAAGCGATAGACTTCCTGCACTTCGTTGACCAGATATTCGGCCAGCGCCTCAACGCCCTGAATGCGCAGCAGATCGTGCGGATCGGGGTTGCCATCGATGATGTAGTCGCCCTTCTGGATAAAATCGCCGTCATGGACGGAGATATGCTTGCCCTTCGGGATCAGGAATTCGACGGCTTCGCCCTCGCCCTCCGGCGTGATCTTGATGCGGCGCTTGTTCTTGTAGTCGCGACCAAATTCAACGCGGCCATCCATTTCGGCGATGACAGCGCAATCCTTCGGACGGCGGGCTTCGAAGAGTTCGGCGACGCGCGGCAGACCACCGGTGATGTCACGGGTCTTGGCGCCTTCGGTTGGGATACGGGCGACGATGTCACCCGGCTTGACCTCGTCACCATTACCGACGGAGAGAATGGCTCCGACCGGCAGATGATAACGGGCGTCACCGCCGTTGGTCAGCTTCTTGTACGCACCGGCATCATCGGTGATACCCATGCTCGGACGCAATTCAGCGCCCTTGGACGCGCGGTAATCGACCACGACACGGTTCGAGATACCGGTCGCTTCGTCGGTTTCCTCACGCACCGTCTGACCTTCGTTCAGGTCTTCGTAGCGAACCTTACCGCCGACTTCCGTGATAATCGGCGTGGTATACGGATCCCATTCCACCAGACGCTGGCCCTTCTTGACCGTCGCGCCTGCGGTGACGCGCAGGCGTGAGCCGTACGGCACCTTGTAGGTTTCGCGATCCTTGCCATCGTGATGGATGGTGATGATCAGGTTACGCGACATGGAGATCAGATCGCCATGCGAGCCCTTGACCGTCGGAGCCGTCGACAACTTGACCACGCCATCCGACGTCGTTTCGTAGAACGACTGTTCGGCGACCTGGGCGGTACCGCCGATGTGGAAGGTACGCATGGTCAGCTGAGTGCCGGGTTCACCGATCGACTGAGCCGCGATGACACCAACCGCTTCACCCATATTGACACGGGTGCCGCGGGCCAGGTCACGACCATAACAGGCCGCACAGGCGCCCAGCTCGGCTTCACAGGTCAGGACGGAGCGTACCTTGACCGATTGCACGCCGGCGGCGTCGATGAGGTCCACCACATTTTCGTCGATATAGGTGTCGGCTTCGATCACGACTTCCTGGGTCGCCACGTCCTTGATGTCCTCAGCCGTGGTACGGCCCAGAACACGTTGGCCGAGCGAGACCAGCACGTCACCGCCTTCAACAACCGCCTTGAGCGTAATGCCCTTGGTGGTGCCGCAGTCGGTTTCCATGATGATACAATCCTGAGCGACGTCGACCAGACGACGGGTCAGGTAGCCGGAGTTGGCGGTCTTCAGCGCGGTATCCGCGAGGCCCTTACGAGCGCCGTGGGTCGAGTTGAAGTATTCCAGAACCGACAAGCCTTCCTTGAAGTTCGAGATGATCGGCGTTTCGATGATGGAGCCGTCGGGCTTGGCCATCAGGCCGCGCATACCGCCGAGCTGCTTCATCTGGGCCTGCGAACCCCGGGCGCCGGAGTTGGCCATCATGTAGATCGAGTTGATCTCCTTTTCGCGGCCATCGGCGTCCGTATGTTTGCGGCTGATTTCCTTCATCATTTCGTCCGACACGCGGTCGGTCGCCTTGGACCAGGCATCAACCACCTTATTGTACTTTTCACCCTTGGTGATCAGACCGTCGGCGTATTGCTGCTCGTATTCCTCAACCAGATGGCGGGTCTCATCGACGATGCCCTTCTTGGTGTCGGGGATAACGATGTCGTCCTTGCCGAAGGAGATACCGGCGCGGGCGGCTTCCTTGAAGCCCAGCGCCATCATCTGGTCGGCGAAGATCACCGTCGCCTTCTGACCGCAGTGGCGGTAGACGATGTCGATGAGGTTGCCGATTTCCTTCTTGGTCAGGGTCTTGTCCAGAACCTTAAGGCCGATGTTTTCGTTATGCGGCAGCAAGGCGGCGATCTTCATGCGGCCCGGGGTCGTGTCAACGACCTTGGTGCGCACAACGCCATCGGCGTCCTTCTGGGTGAAGCGGCACTTGATCTTAGCGTGCATGGACACGGCCTTCGAGTCCAGCGCCTGCTGGATTTCGTTGAGATCGCAGAAGATCATGCCTTCGCCGATTTCGCCGTCCTTCACCAGAGAGAGGTAGTAGAGGCCGAGGACGATATCTTGCGACGGGACAATGATCGGGCGACCGTTGGCGGGCGACAGGATGTTGTTGGTCGACATCATCAGGACGCGCGCTTCAAGCTGAGCTTCGAGCGACAGCGGCACGTGGACGGCCATCTGGTCACCGTCGAAGTCGGCGTTGAAGGCCGAACAGACGAGCGGATGCAACTGGATGGCCTTGCCTTCGATCAGCTTGGGCTCGAACGCCTGAATGCCGAGACGGTGAAGGGTCGGAGCGCGGTTAAGCATGACCGGGTGTTCGCGGATGACCTCTTCGAGGATATCCCACACTTGCGGCTGCTCACGCTCGACCATGCGCTTGGATTGCTTGACCGTACCGGACAGACCCTTGGCATCGAGACGGGCGTAGATGAATGGCTTGAACAGTTCCAGAGCCATCTTCTTCGGAATGCCGCACTCGTGCAGCTTCAGTTCCGGACCGACGGTGATAACCGAACGACCGGAATAGTCGACGCGCTTGCCAAGCAGGTTCTGACGGAAGCGGCCTTGCTTGCCCTTCAGCATATCGGCCAGCGACTTCAGCGGACGTTTATTGGCGCCGGTGATGACGCGACCACGGCGACCGTTATCGAACAGGGCGTCAACCGATTCCTGCAACATGCGCTTTTCGTTGCGGATGATGATGTCCGGCGCGCGCAGTTCCATCAGGCGCTTCAAACGGTTGTTCCGGTTGATGACGCGGCGATAGAGGTCGTTGAGGTCGGACGTGGCGAAGCGACCGCCATCGAGCGGAACCAGAGGACGCAGTTCAGGCGGAATGACCGGCACAACCGTCAAGATCATCCATTCCGGGCGGTTGCCGGATTCCATGAAGTTTTCGATCAGCTTCAGGCGCTTGGAGAGCTTCTTGCCCTTCATTTCCGAGGTGTTGTCGACCAGATCACTGCGGATCTTCTCGGCAATCTCGGCGAGGTTCATGGCGATGAGCATGTTGCGCACGGCTTCGGCGCCGATTTCAGCGGTAAAGCTGTCATCGCCGAATTCTTCCTGGCAACGGTAATATTCGTCTTCCGACAGCAACTGGTGCTGCTTCAGCGAGGTCAGGCCGGGCTCGGTGACGATGTAGTTTTCAAAGTACAGAACGCGCTCGACGTCCTTCAAGGCCATGTCGAGGATCATGGCGATACGCGACGGAAGCGACTTCAGGAACCAGATGTGAGCGACCGGCGAGGCCAGCTCGATATGACCCATGCGCTCACGGCGAACGCGCGACAACGTCACTTCGACGCCGCACTTTTCGCAGATGATGCCCTTGTACTTCATGCGCTTGTACTTGCCGCACAGGCATTCGTAATCCTTGGTCGGGCCAAAGATACGGGCGCAGAACAGGCCGTCACGTTCCGGCTTGAAGGTACGATAGTTGATGGTTTCCGGCTTCTTGATCTCGCCGAACGACCACGACAGGATCTTTTCCGGCGACGCCAGGGTGATGCGGATCTGGTCGAAGGTCGGGGCGACCTGGACCGGGTTGAAGATATTCAGGACTTCCTGGTTCATTCCAGTGACTCCAATTTGGGCGAGGCCCGTAAAAAATTCAATGCGGTTAAGGGATCAGGGGAGGATTTGCGCCCTCCCCGGCTCGCTTAGCCCTGCCCGTTTTCCAGCTCGACATTCAGACCCAAGGAACGCATTTCCTTGATCAAAACGTTGAAGCTTTCCGGGATACCGGCTTCGAAGCTGTCGTCGCCGCGGACGATCGCTTCGTAAACCTTGGTGCGGCCCGCCACGTCGTCCGACTTGACGGTGAGCATTTCCTGCAGCGTGTAGGCGGCGCCATACGCTTCCAGAGCCCAGACTTCCATTTCCCCGAAGCGCTGACCACCAAACTGCGCCTTGCCGCCCAGCGGTTGCTGGGTAACGAGCGAGTATGGCCCGATGGAGCGGGCGTGGATCTTGTCGTCGACCAAGTGGTGGAGCTTCAGCATGTAGATGATGCCCACGGTGACCGGACGCTTGAACTGCTCACCCGTCTGACCATCGAACAGGATCGATTGGCCCGAACGATCGAGACCGGCAAACTCAAGCATGTCTTCGATGTCGCTGATATGCGCACCGTCGAATACCGGGGTCGCGATCGGCACGCCGCGCGACAGGTTCCGGGCCAGGTCCATCAGTTCTTCATCCGTCTCCGGAAGCTCCTGATCCTTGCCATAGACGCCTTGCAGATGGTCGATCAGTGCCTGCTTCTGACCGCCATGTTGCCAGTCTTCCAGCAACGCCGCGATCTGCTTGCCGATATTGGCGCAGGCCCAACCCAGGTGGGTTTCGAAGATCTGACCGACGTTCATGCGCGAAGGCACGCCCAGCGGGTTCAGAACGATGTCGACGTGTTCGCCATCGGCCAGGAACGGCATGTCTTCGACCGGGAGAATCTTGGAGATAACCCCCTTGTTGCCGTGACGGCCGGCCATCTTGTCGCCCGGTTGCAGCTTGCGCTTCACCGCCACGAACACCTTGACCATCTTCATGACGCCCGGGGGCAGTTCATCACCGCGTTGCAGCTTTTCGACCTTGTCCTCGAAACGGCGGTCCAGACGCTTGCGGGCGTCTTCGAACTGGCGCTTCATGGCTTCCTGTTCGGCCATGATCTTTTCGTCTTCGAGGGCAACCTGCCACCACAGGCCCTTGGAGACCTCGGCCAGCTTTTCCTCGGTGACTTCGCCACGGCCCATGCCCTTCGGACCGGACACGGCGACCTTGCCGAGCAGCAGTTCCTTCAGACGACCGTAGATGTTGCGCTCCAGGATCGACAGTTCGTCGTCGCGGTCCTTGCCGAGACGTTCAATTTCGGCGCGCTCGATAGCCTGAGCGCGTTCGTCCTTTTCAACGCCGTGACGGTTAAAGACACGGACTTCGACGATTGTACCGGCAACGCCCGGCGGCAGACGCAGCGAGGTATCGCGCACGTCGGAAGCCTTTTCGCCGAAGATGGCGCGCAGAAGCTTTTCTTCCGGCGTCATCGGGCTTTCACCCTTCGGCGTCACCTTGCCAACCAGGATATCGCCCGGCTGGACTTCGGCGCCAATGGCGACGATGCCGGCTTCGTCGAGGTTACGTAGGGCTTCTTCACCGACGTTCGGAATGTCGCGGGTGATTTCTTCAGGCCCAAGCTTGGTATCGCGGGCCATGACTTCAAACTCTTCCAGGTGGATAGAGGTGAAGATGTCATCGCGAACGATACGCTCAGAAATCAGGATCGAGTCTTCGAAGTTGTACCCGTTCCACGGCATGAAGGCGACGCGAACGTTGCGGCCCAGGGCCAGATCGCCGAGGTCGGTCGACGGGCCGTCGGCGATGATGTCACCGGCAGCCACCTTGTCACCCACGCGAACGAGCGGGCGCTGGTTGATACAGGTGTTCTGGTTGGAGCGCTGGAACTTCGACAGGCGATAAATATCGACGCCCGGCTTGTTCGGATCGCTTTCTTCCGTCGCGCGGACAACGATACGCGTACCGTCGATCTGCTCGACCACGCCGGTGCGGCGGGCGGCGACCGTAGCGCCGGAATCGCGGGCAACCACTTCTTCCATGCCGGTACCGACGAAAGGCGCATCCGCCTTAACGAGCGGAACGGCCTGACGCTGCATGTTCGATCCCATCAGAGCGCGGTTGGCGTCATCGTTTTCAAGGAACGGGATGAGCGCTGCGGCGACAGAAACAACCTGCTTCGGCGACACGTCCATATAATCGACGGTCGAGGCCTGTTGCAGGCCCGGTTCACCATTGACGCGACCCTGAACCAGGTCATCAACGATGTGGCCATCCTTCATGGTGATGTTGGCCTGGGCGATGACGTGCTTGGACTCTTCCATGGCCGACATATAGACGACCTCTTCCTGAGCCTGGCCGTCCACAACCTTGCGATAAGGGCTTTCGATAAAGCCGTACTTGTTGACCCGGGCATGGGTGGCCAACGAGTTAATCAGGCCGATGTTCGGGCCTTCCGGCGTTTCAATCGGGCAGATACGGCCATAGTGGGTCGGGTGAACGTCGCGGACTTCGAAGCCTGCACGTTCGCGAGTCAGACCGCCAGGCCCAAGCGCCGAAAGGCGACGCTTGTGCGTGATTTCCGACAACGGGTTGGTTTGGTCCATGAACTGCGACAGCTGCGACGAACCAAAGAATTCGCGGACAGCGGCGGCGGCGGGCTTGGCGTTGATCAGGTCATGCGGCATGACGGTGTCGATATCGACCGACGACATACGCTCCTTGATGGCGCGCTCCATACGCAGCAGACCAACGCGGTACTGGTTTTCCAGCAATTCGCCGACCGAACGCACACGGCGGTTGCCGAGATTGTCGATATCGTCGATTTCACCGCGACCATCCCGCAGACCGACTAGGATCTTGAGGATCTTCAGGATGTCGTCCTTGCGCAGAACGCGCTCAGTGTCAGCGACTTCCTGTTCCAGGCGCATGTTCATCTTGACGCGGCCAACGCTCGACAGGTCGTAGCGCTCCAGCTCGAAGAACAACGAGTTGAACATGGCGTCTGCGGCTTCGATCGTGGGCGGCTCGCCCGGACGCATAACGCGATAGATGTCGAACAGAGCGTCTTCGCGCGAGTTGTTCTTGTCGACGCGCAGGGTTGAACGCATGTACGGTCCAACAGTCACGTGGTCGATGTCGAGCACGTCCACCGTGGTGAAGCCGTTTTCTTCCAGCGTCTTGACGGCGGCGGCATCAAGCTCGTCACCGGCTTCGGCGTAGATTTCGCCGTTCTCGTAATTGACGGCGTCGCGCGCCAGGTAACGGCCAACCAGGGCGTCCTGGCTCAGCAGCAGAGACTTGACGGTGTCAGCGAGCTTCTTGGCGGCGCGGGCGGAAATCTTGGTGCCTGCCTGAGCGACCACTTCGCCGGAATCGGCATCGATCAGGTCAAATTCCGGCTTCACACCGCGCCAGCGTTCGAACTTGTAAGGCGTGACCCAACCGGCTTCGCGCTTTTCGTACGGCACAACATCGTAGAAGGTCGTCAGGATTTCTTCGCCGTCCATGCCCAGGGCATAGAGGAACGAGGTTGCCGGCAGCTTGCGGCGACGGTCGATACGGACATAGACCATGTCCTTGGCGTCGAATTCGAAGTCGAGCCACGAACCGCGGTACGGAATGACGCGCGCGCCAAACAGCAGCTTGCCCGACGAATGGGTCTTGCCCTTGTCGTGGTCGAAGAAGACGCCCGGAGACCGGTGCATCTGCGAAACGATGACGCGCTCGGTGCCGTTGACGACAAAGGTACCCTTGTCGGTCATGAGCGGGATATCGCCCATATAGACGTCCTGCTCCTTGATGTCCTTGACGGAACGGGCGCCGGTTTCTTCGTCGGATTCAAAAACGATCAGGCGCAGCTTGACCTTCAGCGGCGCAGCATAGGTGATGTCACGCTGGATGCATTCCTCGACATCATATTTAGGCTCTTCGAACTCGTAAGAGACATATTCGAGCGTGGCGCGCTCGTTGAAGTCTTTCACCGGGAAAACGGATTTGAAAACCGCTTCCAGACCGTCATCGATGCGGTTGGCCGGACGGACATCGCGTTGCAGGAACTGCTCATACGACGAGCGCTGCACCTCGATGAGGTTGGGCATACGGATAGCTTCGGGGATGCGGCCGAAAGACTTACGAATCCGCTTCTTCTGGGTGAACGATAAGGCCATCGTTTTTCCTTGCGTTATAAACGCCTGATTGTGATCAAAATTATGCAGAGTAAACTGCGCGCGAAGGGTTGGGTTTGGGCCGGTTTTCGACCGAAAAATTTGCCTTGCGCCTGCTCTTTTATGGCTGGGTAGCCAAAGACGCTGTGTGATGATCCGTAGATTCGGATCAAACCCTTCGCCGGTAGAAAGAGCATAAGACCGGCATTCGGGCCCCAAAACAAGGCGCAATACGCCCTATGGGGGAGCGTCACATACGCCCGTTGCCGCCACATGTAAAGGGGCGACATCAATTATTTTGGTTTGTATAAAAAACAGGCCCGGAAGCGAACCTCCGGGCCTGAATTTTTTAGACGTTGGCTAAAGCCGAAATTACTTAACTTCGACCTTGGCGCCGGCGTCTTCCAGCTTCTTCTTGATGTCGGCGGCTTCTTGCTTCGAGATGTTTTCCTTAACGTTCTGCGGAGCGCCTTCGACCAGGTCCTTGGCTTCCTTCAGACCGAGGTCGGAGCGGATGCCACGGATTTCCTTGATCACGTTGATCTTCTTGTCGCCGCCGTCGGTCAGGACAACGGTGAACTCGGTTTGCTCTTCGGCGGCTTCGGCCGGAGCAGCGCCGACCGGAGCGGCAGCCGCGACGGCAACCGGAGCAGCGGCGGAAACGCCCCACTTTTCTTCGAGCAGCTTGGAGAGCTCAGCGGCTTCCAGGACGGACAGGGCGGACAGGTCTTCGACCAGCTTTTCCAACTTAGACATGTGATTTCCTTAAAAGATGAGTGTATTGAGTGAAAGGGTCTGATTAGGCGTTCGCGGCAGCGTACGCGCCGATGACGCGGGCCACGGCGCCGGCCGGAGCTTGCAGAACACCAGCGATCTTGGTCGCCGGGGCTTGCAGCAGGCCGATAAGCTTGCCACGCAGCTGGTCCAGAGACGGCAGGGTCGCAAGCGACTTGACGCCGGCTTCGGTCAGGACTTCCGTGTCCATGATGCCGCCAATGATCTTGAGCTTGTCATTTTCTTTGGCGTACTGGACGGAAACCTTGGCGGCAACAACCGGATCGGCCGAATAGACCAGGGCGACCGGGCCTTTGAACAGGGCATCGCCCTTTTCGCCGACCTTGCCATCCAGGGCCTTTTGAGCCAGACGGTTCTTGAACACCTTCACAACGGCGCCTTCCTTACGGAGGCGGTTGCGAAGTTCAGACATTTCCACAAAGGTCATACCCGTATACTGGGTAACAACCACGGCGCCGGAGTTTGCGAAGACGCTTTTCAGCTCTTCGATCGACTCGGCCTTTTTTGCGCGGTCCATTGCTGGCCTCCATGGGGGTGACGTCCTGCGGAAAACCCGCAGAACAAACAAAAGCCTTCGCGTCCCGAATGGAACGTGAAGGTTACTGTCCAGATGAGATGCTGATCACCACAGAGACGCGCGACCTTTTAAGGCGGCACGGGAATTCTGTTTGGCGGTTCGCGTCCCGTCTCAATTCGGCGTGCAAGGGCTCTCGCACATTATGGATCAGGTGGCCCCTGATCCCCGAAGGTCTCGGACAGAACGACACGAAGGAATCGCTTCCTTCAAGCCGAGGCGCGCCTATTACAGGCAAAGCATACAAATATCAAGGCTGAGCGTACATTTTTCCGTATATCCGCCAATGACGGGGGCCAACCTTGCCCGGCCAACCTCCCCAAAAGGCCCTTTTCGCCCTTGAAGATGGCAGAATTGACGCCTAAAGACAGAATCATGCCAAATCCATCCTCCCTCCCCAATCGTAATGTGGCGCTCCTCGCCTTCGACGGCATGCCATTGTTCGAGTTCAGCATCGCGGTTGAATTGTTTGGCCTCGACCGCCCAGAAATGGGGCCGAACTGGTATCAGTTCGCGGTGGGCGGCCTGGATTGTCAACCGGCGCAGACGACGGCCGGATTAAAAATCCACGTCGACGGCGGGATGTCCGTTTTTGAGGGCGCTGGAACCGTGATTGTGCCTGGCTGGCCCATAGATCGGCCGGTTCCACATGAAGTGACCGACATGCTAATCGCCGCCAAACGGCGCGGCGCCCGTATCCTAACCATCTGTTCGGGTGTCTTCGTACTGGCGGCAAGCGGCCTTTTGAAAGGGCTGCGTGCCACGACCCATTGGAAATATACCGAGCAGCTCAAAACGCTCTATCCCGATATCGACGTCGTCCCCGATGTCCTCTACATCGACGAAGGCCAGATCATGACATCGGCAGGCAGTGCCGCCGGTATCGACCTGTGCCTGCATCTTATCCGTCGTGATTTCGGTCCTGCCGCCGCCAATACCGTCGCACGCCGTCTTGTGGTGCCACCCCATCGTGACGGCGGTCAGGCGCAATTCATCGAACGCAGCGTACCGACCCATTACGAGAGCGATCGCCTGGGGCCACTGCTCGACTACATGCGTACACATTTGCACAAGGAACACCGCATTCCTGACCTTGCCCGTCGCGCTGGCATGAGCGAGCGCACCTTCCTCAGGCGCTTCGGTGAAGCCACAGGTATGACGCCGGCCAAATGGCTGCTGCATGTCCGCCTGAGTGAGGCAAAGGATCACCTGGAAACCAGCGACATCAGCATCGAGCGGATCGCCGAGCATACCGGCTTCGGCAGCCCGACCAATTTGCGCCACCATTTCCGCGAACATCTCAACACCACCCCAACCGCCTACCGTCAGACCTTCAGCCGAGCCTCCGCATGACCTTTGCCACCCTGCCCGCCCCGCCCTACTATGTCGTCACTTTCAGTTCGCAACGCACCCAGGAAGAATGGGGCTATAGCGATATGTCGACACGCATGATTGAATTGGCCGCCAAACAGCCTGGCTATCTCGGCGTTGAAAGCGTGCGCGGCGCCGACGGCTTCGGAATTACCAATTCATTCTGGGAAAATGAGGACGCCATCCGCAACTGGAAACGCGTTGTTGACCACATGGCTGCGCAAAAAGCCGGTCGAGATATGTGGTATGAACATTACGAAGTCCGGATCGCGCGCGTCGAGCGGGCCTATGGCCTGCGCAAATAGGGGTAAGCGATAGCCAGTATCGTCACGCGTTCCTTTAAGCCGAGTAATTAAATAGGGGAAGATGCGCCTACATCTTCCCCCGCATTACCTGAGCTGCGGCAACCCGGAGAGGAAGTTCACTCAGATAAACTTATAGCCTGAAGTTATTATTACAGGACATACAGCTTCACCTGAGTATTCGATAGAAGCCAAGACCGTTTGGCTCGCAGTCGCATATCACAGGTGGTATTTGACAAGGTGTCTTTTAACCAAAAACTTGCCTATGTCGAATGAATTATAGGTAATGTTAAGGTGTCACTTCCTTAAGTTCTGAAATATATACAGCAACCATTGTTTATTTTGTTACAATTTGAAGACAGTCGTAAATTCAGGGCCATATCTTCACCCTTGATTTCCATATCTTCACCCTTGATTTCAGGGCGCAGCCTTGCCAAAGACGCACGCCAAAAGGAGTCATCATGCCGACCGACGTCTTGGCCGATATTCATGCGTTTCTGGGGTCCCGGACACCGGATGCCTGGATCGACGCTGCTCTGCAAAATCTCGACCTGCTTCTGCTTGACCACAAAAATTGCGAGTACAAGGCCGCCAGCAACGCCATCAACCTGATCGCCAAGTATCAGGAAAGCGAAGCCCTGGTCATGGCCATGGCGCGTCTGGCGCGCGAGGAACTGGCGCACCATGAGCAGGTGATGAAAATCCTCAAGAAACGCGTCATCGCTTTGCGCCCCCTCACCCCATCGCGCTACGCCATGGGATTGCGCCGCCTGTGCCGGCGCACGGAGCCCGGCATGATGATTGATATTCTTCTGATCAGCGCCTTCATAGAAGCCAGGTCGTGCGAACGGTTTGGCGCGGTGGCGCCGCACCTGGATGGTGATTTGGGCAAGTTCTATTTTGGCCTGCTGAAAAGCGAAGCCCGTCACTATCAGGGCTATATAAAACTGGCCAGTCTTTACGGCGATGCTCAGGACATCGCTGAGCGTATCGCCCTCATCCGACCGGTCGAGCAAGCCTTGATCGCCGATCCCGATCCAGATTTCCGCTTCCATAGCGGCCCGCCGGCCTGATCCTGGCCAGCCTGATCCTGCTACAAAGCAAAAAGCCGCCCCTTAACAGGAGCGGCTTTTCACTTGCGATGCAAAATCGACAGTCGGAACGATTACTGAGCCGACGCCGTGTCAACCTTTACGCCCGGGCCCATGGTCGAAGACAAAGCGATCTTCTTGACATAGAGGCCCTTGGCGCCCGACGGACGGGCCTTAACCAGCGCGTCAACCAAAGCCTTGACGTTGATTTCCAAAGCTTCGACAGTGAACGAGGTCTTGCCGACGCCGACGTGGACGATACCGGCCTTTTCGACACGGAACTCAACCGCGCCGCCCTTGGCGTCCTTGACGGCCTGGGCAACGTTCGGCGTGACAGTGCCGACCTTCGGGTTCGGCATCAGGCCGCGCGGGCCCAGCACCTTACCGAGGCGACCAACCAGAGCCATCATGTCTGGAGACGCGATGACGCGGTCGAAGTCCATGAAGCCACCCTGGATCTTTTCGACCAGGTCTTCGGCACCGACGACTTCAGCGCCAGCTGCCAGAGCTTCCTCGGCCTTCTTGTCCTTGGCGAACACGGCGACGCGAACGTCCTTACCCGTGCCGGACGGCAGGTTGACAACGCCGCGGACCTGTTGGTCGGCGTGACGCGGGTCAACACCCAGATTGATGGCGATTTCGACCGTTTCGTCGAACTTGGCCTTGGCGTTTGCCTTGACGACGTTCAGAGCTTCGGTCAGGCCGTACAGCTTGCTGCTGTCGGCATTCCAGGCCTTAATACGTTTTGCGATATGGGTCATATTAGTCCACCACCTGCAGGCCCATGGAACGGGCAGAACCTTCGATGATCTTGGTCGCCTGATCGAGATCGTGGGCGCTGAGATCCTTCATCTTCTTTTCGGCGATGTCACGCAGTTGAGCGCGCGTGATCTTGCCGGCAACGTCGCGGCCCGGCAGCTTCGAGCCGGACTTCAGGTTCAACGCCTGCTTGATGAAGAAGGTCGCCGGAGGCGTCTTCGTCTGGAACGTGAAGGACTTGTCTTGATAGACAGTGATGATGGTCGGAAGCGGCGTGCCCTTCTCGACGTTTTCGGTACGGGCGTTGAATTCCTTACAGAAACCCATGATGTTGACGCCGCGTTGACCCAGTGCAGGGCCGATGGGGGGCGAAGGCGTGGCAGAGCCGGCCTTCACCTGGAGCTTGATATAGCCCAGGATTTTCTTAGCCATTGGAAATCTCCTGAAGCGCCGTAAGGCGCGTTGTGAGCCGTGGTATAGTTGGCCTGGCTTGGCTTTGGCCTCCCACGGATTTATCCCCGTCGTGAAACGAAGAGCGCGCGCTATAACCTATTTGTTCAGGGGTGGCAAGCCTCATAACGGGACGCATGAATGGCCAAAGGGCTCAACGGCCACCGTCGCCGAACCGATAGGACAAAGCGATCTTGATCGCCCGCATATTTGCCTCGCCCTCGGATTCGGTTTTCAACAGCGCTGTATCGACGACGCTGCGAAAATGAAAGCTGTTGAACAGGTCGGTCATGCTGACCACCACGGCGACCTTGTCGGTCAGCGGACGGCGATAGGTCATGTCCGCGCGCCAGGCGCCGCTGGTCTGGCCCTGATAGGTCAACCGGCGGCCAAACCCCGTCAGGTTGATCTGAAACTGGTCGCCGTTCGGCGCGTTATATTCGAGAAGGCCGTTGCCCGACCCGGAAAATCGCCCGCGCATCTTCTGCACGTATCCGTCTATATACGGTGCTTGTGTGTAGTACAGGTTGGCGTTGATCGCGTATTTGACGCGCTTCGACACCTTACCGTGGAGAGTCAGTTCCGTCCCGCCCGAACGACTGCGTCCGGAATTGATGGATGTGCTCAGAAGGAGGCCATCCGCGGTGACGAGGCTGTAGGGAGAGAAGCTCCCGCGCGTATCGCGGAAATACAGGGTGGCGCCCATTCCGAAATCGCCGATATTGCGGTCGTAGGCCGCCTCATAGGCATTGGTGAATTGCGGCTTCAGCGCCAGATTACCGGTGACTCCGAGATTATTGCCCCAATATTGGATATTGGGGTTGTACTCACCGATGGACGGACGTGATACCCGACGCGAAAAACTGAACTTCACGCGATCGGTGTCGTTGAGATAGCGGCTGATATGAAGCGACGGATAAAGGGTAAGATCGGAAACGCCGACATCCCCCACCAGATTCAGATGCGCTGCCTCCAGACGCATACCGGGCAGAAGAGTCCACCGTCCCCACGGGGTCTGCCACGTCGCATATATGGCCGATATAGTTCGCGTGCCCGAAAAGGCGTAATCGTAGTCGGAAACGGCCAGGTCCAGGTCCGTGCCGCGGCTATCAAGGCGCGACACATCGCGATTGAAGGTCCGATCGATGGACAGGCCCGCCGTCAGTAGACGCCGGCCGAAGCGCCGCTCATAATCACCCTGCACCCGGTCGCTATTGCCACCGATGTCCGAAATCGTGCCATAGAGGTCGCCATCGCCCCGATCATATGTCGAACGGGTCAGATTGGCGTAATCGGAATGATCGAAACTCAGGCTAAGGGTCTCGTTATTCGCATCGCCGCGATAATCGTATTGAGCCAGGACATCCCCATTATGACTCCCCGACGTCACAAGGGACGTCTCGTCATAGTCGGCGATGCCGCTGTAATGGCTCCATCCCTTGGTCATCGCGTCGTAATTGCCGTAATTACCTTTGAAGGAGAGGCTGCTGCGCGGGGACAGCCTATATTCAAGTGACAGACCACCCGTCGCCTCGTCCGACGCCGTATGCAAGTGATCTTCACGATCAAGGACATCGTAGCCACCGTCAGGGTTCAGCGCTGCCTGACGCTCAAACAGACGCGTTCGATTGCGCCCGTGATCGAGACGTAACTGGCCACCCGCCGACCACGGCCCGCTGTTGATCGTCGTGGATAAAGACAGCCCTGCTTGCCCAAGCGTGTTTGCCTGAAGGTTTAGATCACCGGACAGATGGACTTTGCGCCGCTTGCGGGTGACGATATTGATAATGCCTCCCGTGCCGTCCGGTGCGAATTGCGCCGACGGGTTGGTAATCACTTCGATTCGTTCGACATCGGCGGACGCCAGAACCTTCACCACGGCATTTCCGTCCGCGGGCACCTTGCCATCAATCAATATGGTCACATTGGCGCCGCGCAGTTGCACCTTGCCGTCGGAGGATACGGTGACCGACGGCAGTTTGCGCAATATATCGAGGATGACGCCCGTCTGCGCGTCCGGATCGGATTCAATGTCGTAGCTGAGGCGATCTATCTTTTCGATAGCGTCCGGCTTCTTGCCGACGACAACGACCTCGGTTGAATCTTGAGCCATTGCTCCGCCGGCAAGAGCCAGCCCCACCGCCGTCAGGCAGGCATTACGCATCGCAAAATGGTTAAAACATCGGCCAAGCACGACGCAAGGGATAGCATGACCTAAAGCAATTACGCTAGACGTGGTGCCTCAGGCCGTAGAGCATAAAAAAACGCCCCGACATGTCGGAGCGTTTTTTAAATTTACGATGCGAACGGGCTACGCGGTCTTTTCGACCTGGGCGTATTCCAACTCAACCGGCGTGGCGCGACCGAAGATCGACACGGACACACGCAGACGGGCGTGTTCCTGATCGACGCTTTCGACAACACCGTCGAACGATGCGAAGTGGCCGGACGTGATCTTGACCTTCTCACCGATATCGAAGGACAGGACGGGCATCGGACGCTCAACCGCAGCGGCTGAATTGCCAACAATACGATCGACTTCCCTTTGCGACACAGGCATCGGCTTGGAGCCGGAACCCAGGAAGCCGGTGACCTTCGGGGTGTTCTTGACCAGGTGATAGGCTTCGTCAGACAGCTCCATCTTCACCAGGACATAGCCCGGAAAGAACTTGCGCTCTGAATTGAACTTGCGGCCGCGACGAACCTCGACGACTTCCTCGGTAGGCACCAGGATTTCGGAGAATTTGTCTTCCAGACCCTGGCTTTTCGCCTGCTCGCGCAGGGCTTCGGCCACCTTCTTTTCGAAGTTGGAATAGGCGTGGACGATATACCACTTGTGGTTCGGGTTGGAGAGGACCGGCGCCTCGGAGTGTGCGGGATTTGCCATGTCAGATTATCCTTGAATGCCGATCTTTGTAACGTAATTGGTCAGGAAACCGAGCGCGCCGTCAATGACAAAGAAGAAGACGCCAGCCAGGACAACCATGATCAGGACCATCACGGTCGTGATCCAGACTTCCTTGCGCGTCGTCCAGGTGATGCGCTTGGCCTCAACCTGAACTTCCTTGAAGAACTTCACCGGGTTGAATGGCTTCTTCGGCGTCTTTTCGACAGCGGCGGCCCCTGCGGGCGCCTTTACCGGATCGACCTTACCGATTGCCACCTTGCGGCCCGGCTCCACGGTCTTCGTCTTTGTACCCGCTTTTTGGGTTTCAGGTTTCTTCACCGTTAAAACGCCTATCAGTCTGCGCCGCGCACGTCGCGGCTTCCGAACAACAGAAATGAGGCTCGAAACCCAGGTTTCAAGCCTACATTTAATTTGGACCGCATTTTATCCAAAAAGTGCACGACAAGCGTGACACGTTTCAAAACGCGTTCCGAAAAGAAATGGCAGGGGCGGAGGGACTCGAACCCACGACATCCGGTTTTGGAGACCGACGCTCTACCAGCTGAACTACACCCCTGCAGTTCTCAGGGACAGCCAGACCTGAGTCTCGGCGTATCCATGGGAGGCGTGCGGTTTATCAGCCGAAAGCGCGGCGCGCAACACCCATTGTGGGAATTTTCACAGCTTAAGGCACGAAAGCCGGATCGACCACCGCCCAGAAGGCGGATTTCGGATTGCCGGCGGTGTCGAACAGCAGGGGATAATTCTTCCGCGTCACGGGAAAAGTATCGAGCCAGGTATGATTGTCTGCCACACCCCAGAGGGTCACGGACTTGACGCTGGTGTGCGCCGCGAAGACGGCGAACAGTTCGCGATATTTGAGCGCCTGTGACCGAAGGGCGGCATTATAACCCGTCGATCCCACCGTCACGGCGGGCAGACAGCCGGTGGCGCTTGCATCGCAGGTTCCCGGATCAGCATAGACCGACACATCCATTTCGGTCACATGGTTGATGAGCCCCTTCGCTTCGACCGCCGCAAGAGCCGCCTCGACTTCCGCGGCGCCAGGGTAGGAAATGCTGATATGCAGCTGATGCCCAACCCCGTCGACCGGAACGCCGCGGTCAAGCAGTCCCTGGACGATCGTCATCAGGCGGCCGCGCTTCCCGGCTTCCTCCGTCAGATATTCATTGATGAACAATTGCGCACCAGGGTCGGCCGCCCGCGCCGCGCGAAAGGCGTAGTCGATGAAGTCAGACCCGAAGATACGATACCATTCGCTGTCACGATAGGTCGCCCCTGCGGTATCGCTGGTCACTTCGTTGACGACGTCCCAGCAATAGACCTTGCCCTTGAAGTGGGTGACGACATCCGTCACATATGTTTCCAGCCGCCCGCGCACCAGAGCCTTATAGGCGGTCATATCGGTCCGGTCGCCGTCGAAAAACCATGACGGTGAGGTCTGGTGCCAGACCAGAGCATGTCCCCGCACGGAAATTCCGTTGGCCTGCGCAAAGGCGATCAAAGCATCGGCCTGGGTGAAATCATAAACGCCCGCCGACACGCCTATCGGATTGGCCTTCATGACGCTTTCAGCGGTCAGGGTATTGGCATGTTTGAGCAGTAAGGCATTGGTCGGCGACTGGCCGGTAATTGCCGGATCGACGGCAAAACCAATCTTGAACTTGCTGGCAAAGACGGTTTTGAGCGCGGGCGCCGTCGCCGGATCGGGTAAGGTCACCGAAGACGATGAAGAACTGGAACTACCGGAGGACGTCCCGCCGCCTCCCCCACTGCTGCTGCCACCGCCGCCGCAGGCTGCGACGAGCGCCGATGCACCGACCGTGAACAACACTGTTCGCCGGCTGGAGGATGCCAATCCCTTCATGATGTCTTCCCTGACGTTTTTTATATTATGCCCGTCATTGACATCCGGCAGATAGCTTCTGTCAAGTCAGCAGGTGGACCACGCCCCAGATAGCTAGGCCAAGCAGCGGCAAGCCGCCCCAAAGAGCGGCGCGTGTCATCAAACCCGGCAGCCATTTGACCGGCGCCCGGCCAGGCGCACAAATGCTCATCCGGTCATAGGTGCCAATATCGCTGTATGCCCGGTCAAGCGCCATCTTTTCTTCGGCCGTCAGCCACGGCCGCGACACCGTATAGTCGCGCACCGCTTCATAGCCCTGCGCGGTCTGGCGCGGGGTGAAGCTTAGGCGCAAACCGCCAAAATCCCAGCTTCTGGCCTGGGTCGGCCAGCTAAGTGGCAATGCCGTCTTGATCAGGGTGGTGATGCGCCCTTCGCGGACATCGCCAATGTCGAACGGAAACCGACGCCGCCCTTCCGGTTCCTCCAGCACATAGTCGAAACCGGACTCCGGACTGAAGAAAACCTTTTCTCCGTTTCGGCTGGTCATGTGCCAGGGATTGTCGGTCGTGACGAGCGTGGTGATGATGATCTCGTTGCGCTTGCGATCGTCGGTCATTTGCGGAATGGCACACATGTTCATGCCATAGATATAGCTGAACAGGGCACAACGGTCTTCGACATAGCTGCTAAGGCTCTGGTGCCGGAGTTCCCGACGCACACCGTCAGCCCGTGCACCGCGATAGACATAGTCGATCTCTATGACCGTCTCTTCACCCGTCTTGACCGGCAGATGAATGACCTCGCGCACTTCATAATCCAGGCCCGGCGCCTTATCCATCATGCGGATCAGATCGCCGCCGGGTTTCAGGATCAGAGCGTAGCCCAGATCGTTCTGGGCCATGTGGTCGAGGTCCCCGCCCTGCGCCACATCCGACGTGCCTTCGAACCAGTACATCCGGCCGTCGTGGTAGCACATGGAGATACAGTGGTTGAACGCACCCAGGCGGGGCTGGGTATTAGCGAGATCGAAACCACGGCTGGTGTCGACCAGGGCCGGCCAGGCCTCGATACCCATCCGCGTCAGCATGGCCGCGATCATTTTCGAGACGTCCTTGCAGTCGCCGATACGGTCGGCGAAAATCTCCTTAAGGGTGCGCGGCACGAACCCGCCTTCGCCGAATGAAAAAGCGAAGTAGCGAATATTTTCCTGCACCCAACGAACGGCGGCGACAATGCGATCCGAGGTCGCCGCATGGTCGATTTCTATCTGGTGGATGATGTCCAGCAAACCGTCCGGATAGTCGGTATCGCCCTCAAACCCCGCGCGCATTACGTCCCCAACGCGTTTCCAGGTATCGATGCTGGACGCGTAGGCGCCCCTCACCGGCATGACCCAGCCCGGCGTATCTGACTCATAATCGCACTCGCGCACCTGCGATGCCTCAAACAGGATTTCGCTGTATCCGTCCGCCAGAACCGAGATCCGCGGCTCGGTCCAGCCGAGGGGGAACGGCTTCATGTAGATCTGGCGTTCCGGCGGCACCAGCAGACGGGCATGGCGTCGATCCCAGTAAATAAGGTTCTGGAGCAGGACCGGAACCGAGAACTCGCCCTGGAAGCAGGCCGGATCGCCGGACAGGGTCATAGCCGTATCGATGATGTCGCCAACCCGCACGTCCGGCAGGGTGACGGCCAGAGTCCACCGTCCATCCAGCACCAGGCGCTCGAAGCTGCGTTCGCGCCGCATGACGATGTAGCGGGATTCAACGTCCACATCGATGACCTGGTCCCCACGCAGAATGCGGATGTGATGGATGGTCAGTTCATCGTAATAGGGATTGAACGGAAGGGTGACATTGGCCAGATAGCTCAAGGCCGACAGGTTCACCACTTCCTCGATCGTGCGATCGTAGCGGTGCGGACGAAAATCCAGTTTCGACTGGTCATCGACCAGCCAAGTGTAAAAACCGTATGGCGACTTGGATTGATCGAGCGTCGCGGGGCGCTTGAAATCCTGCACCTTTACCCAATCGGGTTCAGGTGCAAAATGAATGCGCCGCCTGACCTCTTCCTCGAACACGATCCCCACCCCTGAAGCATAAGCCCGGCGGATGCGATCCACCGGGCTCAAATCGTTAACACAGGCATTAACCGTGTAAAGGGCTAAAGCGCCACAGTTGCAGGGAGAATTCCCTTGCGCTTTACCACTGACCGACGATCACCTTGCCCGACCCCATGATCGACCGTGAAATATTACCGGTCACCGACTTGACGCGCACATCGCCGGAGCCAACAATATTGACTTCCAGGCTCTTGGCCTCTCCGCCGAAACGGACGTCACCTGAACCGGCGATATTGACTTCCATCGACGAGGCTACACCGCTGTCGACCTTCACATTGCCGGAACCGCCAATGTTCACTTGCAGCGGCCCATTCAGCTTGTTGACGAGCAGATCGCCATTACCGCCGATATTGACCTCCAAAGCGTTGACGGATTGCGCGGTGAAATTGCCGGAACCGCCAATATTGACCTCGGCGTCGGCGCTGTTGACCAGCGACACATCACCGGAGCCGCCGATATTAATTTCGGCCTTGCCGGAAACGCTTGCCAACTGCCAGCTACCGCAACCGCCTTCGCTGAACTCCAGGGACTTGCTGGCCCCGACCGTGCCGTAGGTCGCCCCGCCGGCCGCAATTTTGGCGTCCATCGGGACCTTTATATATACCGTCGGAAGATCGGCACTGGCCACCTGCCCCAGCCCGTTGATGTTAACCCCGCCGGACTTACAATTCAGGCCGCGCCCCTTCAACTTGCCGTCGGCGACTAAGGTGTCGCCCTTGGTGCGAACCATGATCTGAGGCACCTGCACCTTGCCGTAAACGACCTTGAGTTCGACATCGGCGCGATTTTCCGGCGTGACAACAACCCGCGCGGCGATGTTTTCAAGTTGCACTTCCGTATGCGCCGAAACGGCGGATGCCGTAAGGGCGATAGCGGTAAATGCCGAGGCGGAGGCGATCAGGGCAAAGGTCTTCATTGTATTTGATCCTGTAGGAAATGATCTGTTGGACACATTTTGGACACAGGTTACGCCGGTTACAACTTAATTAGCTGTCATGAAGCGTTTGTAATCAAAGTGACCGGCGGGAAATACACATCCCGCCGCACAATATTAAGCCTTGGGCTTGAGCTTGCGGGTGAAAAAATCGAGTTGCAGCCGGAAGCGTTGCAGGTTGCGTTCGTTCCCCTTGAGACCGTGACGCTCACCCGGGAACAGCATCAATTCGAACGGCACGCCCTTCTTTTGCAAGGCCGCCATGACGCGCGTCGAATTGGCCAGTTGCACATTATCATCGGCCATGCCGTGCATCAGCAGAAGCGCACCGGGTTTGAGATTATCGATGCGGTTCAGCACATCCGAAGCCGCATAACCGTCCGCATTGGCCTGCGGCGTCGACATGTAACGCTCCGTGTAGGCGGTGTCGTACAGGCCCCATTGCGTCGGCGGCGCCCCCGCCGCACCGGCGGCGAACGGCGTATCCTTGGCCGTCATCGCCATCAGCGTGACAAAGCCGCCCTGGCTCCAGCCCATAATGCCGATGTGCGCGCCATCGACATAGGGCAGGCTTTGCAACCATTTGGCGCCCATGATCTGGTCGTCGATGTCGGGCTGGCCGAACTTCTTGTAGATGGCGCGGCCGAATTTCACGCTCCGGCCGGGCGTACCGCGATTGTCGAGCGAGAAGACAATGAAGCCTGCTTCCTGGAACAGGCGGTTACTGGCGGCCACCCACGTCTTTTTAACCGTCGCGCTCGCCGGACCGCCATAGATGGAGACTATGACCGGGTACTTTTTCGACGGATCGAAATTGCGCGGCTTTAACAGGTAATATTCCAGCTTCTCCCCGTCCGCCGCCGTGAGTTCGCCGAATTCCGGCGCGCTGTAGGTATCCTTGTACGCATAGTAGGGATGTGACGCGTCCAGCTTGTTTTCCTCGATCCAGCGCAGGCGTTTGCCCGAGCCGTCATAGAGCGCAGACTGCGGCGGTGTCGTCGGATCGGAATAGCTGCCGATAAAGGCAGCGCCGCCGCCGGACACCGACGTCGTCCACCAACCGCCCGGAGGGGTGATGGCGACCGGCTCTCCCGCCTTGCGGAAGCTGACCTTGTAAAGGCCATGTTCTATGGGTGTATCCTTCGAGGCTTCGAAATAAAGCTCGCCGGTCTTTTCGTTTATGTCCGCCAGCTTATCGACCGGCCAGTCGCCATGCGTAACCTGGCGGACCAGCTTGCCGTCGGGGCCATAGTAGTAAAAGTGATTGTTTCCATCGCGTTCGGACGACCAGATGAAGCTTCCGTCGCTCAGCAATTTGAAATCGTCATGCAGCTCCACCCAGCTGTCGGATGTTTCCGATAGAATGGTCTTGGTCGCGCCTGTCGCCGGATCGACCTGAAGCAGATCAAGTCTGTGCTGATCGCGGCTCAAGCGCTGGACGTAGAAGGTTTTGCCGTCCTTGGCCCAGTTGACGCGGGCTAGGTAAAAGTCTGGATTGCTCCCCAGATCGACCTTCACCGGCGTTTCCTGGCCGATGGTCTTCACATAGAGTTCGACAATCGCGTTGGGCTTGCCGGCGAACGGATAGCGCTGATCAACAATCTTGACGCCCTCGCCACCGATCTCCACGCGTTGCGCAACGGCAACGCCGCTTTCGTCAGTTTTCTGGTAAACGATCTGGGTCGCCAGAGGGGACCACCAATAGCCGGTGTGGCGGGCCAGTTCCTCCTCGGCGATAAACTCCGCCGTGGCATAGGTGGTCGTTCCCTCGCCTTTCGGCGTCAACTGGGTTTCGATACCGCTTTTCAGGTCCTTCAGATACAGGGTCTGGTCGCGGACAAAAGCCACAGCGCCACCCTTTGGTGACAGCTTGGCATCGACCTCATCACCCGGCGTCTCCGTCAGACGGCTGATCTTCTTTGTGGCGCGATCGACCAGATAGATATCACCGTCGAGCGGCAAAAGGATCGACTGGCTGTTTTCAGACCACTCATAGGCGACGACACCGCGGGCGGAAACGCGCATACGTTCGCGGCGGGATTTCTCGGCCTCTGACAATTCCTTGTTTTGCGACGACAGGCTATCCGCATCAACCAGCAAAAACGGCTCGCCGCCCTTGACCGGCACGGCCCACAGATCCTGGACCTGGGCATTGCTGGCCTTTGGCTTGAGCCAGGTCAGAAGCGTGCCATCCGGCGACAGTTTGACACCGACAGATTTGGGCCCGTTTATGTCGGGATCGGCGAACACACGTTCCGGCGTCAGGATATTGTGCGTTGCCTGCGTTACGGCGGTCGGGGATTGTGCTGTGGAGGTCTGGGCCATGGCCGCTCCCGTCATCATGGTTGTGGTCATCAGGAAAGACCCCAGAAGGATCAACGGCAAACGGGCGGATTTCATCAAGTCACATTCCCCATATAAAGAGGCGCGAACGCTAGCCCCGGCCTGCCGAGGCCGTCAAGGCGGTTGCACGGGAAACAAAGATCGGCAAGATTACAAATCCGTAATGTCAGGATTTGGGCGGCTGCAGTTCGTCTTCAAGACCGGCGTCGATCAATAGATCGCGCGCTTTCGCGAACTGTTCGTCGGCGACCAGAATGCGTTTCGGGAACATGCCTATTGAGCCTTCAGCGGCGCTTATCGCCTGATCGGCGATAAAGTAAGCTAGGTCCGCGCTTTTCAGCAATGACTCCACGAAGGAGATCAAGGCCGGATTATTGGTTCGGATCAGGTCTTTCATGGGGCTTCTATTCGCTGGGGCGGGTCAGGATAAACAGGGCGCACACCGCACAGACGGCGGCGGGGGCGAACCGCCAGTAGCCATGCAGCAATATAGCCGAAACAACCGAGCTGACCGCCATGGCTGAAACAGCCGCGATCTTAGCCGACTGACCGATGGCGCCGCGTTCGCGAAACGCGCGGATCGGCGGACCGATTTTGGGATGATTCATGATCTTTGCCTCCCATTCCGGATTGGAGCGGGCAAAGAAGACAGCGGCGATGATAAAGAACACCGTACTGGGCATCACCGGCAAAAACGCGCCGAGAATACCCAGTCCGACGAAGACCAGCCCGCCAAACATGAAAAGAATTCTCATATGCAGACCATACCGGCAAAAGGCCGGTCCGCCTAGTCCGACATTTTGTCGCCGTCATGAAACGCATCGATTTCTGATTGCACTGGACATCACCCTTGCGGCGCACCACAGTATCGATCTGTACCCAGTATCAGTCTGTACCAAGAGGAAAACGACATGTCTGTCAGGCCATCGACACCGCCTACCGCTTCCGGTGTCGAATTCCACAGGCTTGATGCGGATTTGCGCGCAGCGGGTATCGATACCTCACGCTTCGCCTTCTACGACCAGTCGTCAACTATGCCGGCCGAGGATCTGCGCGCGTTGTACGCTCACTGGGTGCAGATACGGCCGCGCAGCGCAGCCTATGACGCGCATGTCCGCGATATCGTGCCCCGTCTGTGCGAACGGATAATCGCTGCCTTCCACGCCGATAACTGGCATGGCGGCTGCGTGGAAGCCTCAACCATGATGTCGCGCATGCTCGACCGCCTCGGCATCTGGAGCTTCAGCGTCCTGGGCAGCACCACATTCGATGCGCCAAGCGAAGGCCTGTGCTGCGGCTTTTACAAGCATGATTTCCAGGATTTTCAGGATGCCGTGCTCGGCCATGCCTGGTTGGTGGTTCCGCCCTATATCGTTGTGGACGCGACGGTGGCGCTCCAGCAATGGGGAAATGATCCGATCACCCGCCTCCTGCCGCCGTTCGTGGCTGCGGAAACCGCCCGCCAGATTTCACCGCATGTGTCCGATGTCGTAAGCTGGCGGATGCGCGGATATTTTGATTCTATGGATGGGCATCTGGATGAAGCCCTCCATTTGCGGCTGGAGCCGGATTTGCTGAACTTTGGCCTCACCTTCCCGGCGGTAGAGGTTGAGGATGGTCCTCTCAAGGTACGATATGTACCTGTACAAATCTATCTGCCGGAATGCCCGCTGGAGGCCATAAATGAAAACGGCGAAATTGGCCGTTCAGGCGGACAGATATGGGAAGCGGATGTAAAGCCTGAGTTTTCTTAACCCCCTCTCCGTAACGAAAAACCCCGCCGGTTTGCACCGACGGGGTTTTAAGCGACTATATCGAATAGCTCAGGAACGAAGTCTTGATTATTCGACGATCTTGGACACGACGCCGGCGCCGACGGTGCGGCCGCCTTCACGGATAGCGAAGCGCAGCTTCTCTTCCATGGCGATCGGGGTGATCAGCTCAACGTCCAGCTCAGCGTTGTCGCCAGGCATGATCATTTCAACGCCTTCCTTCAGCTTCACGATGCCTGTGACATCGGTCGTGCGGAAGTAGAACTGAGGACGATAGTTAGTAAAGAACGGAGTGTGACGGCCGCCTTCTTCCTTGGTGAGGATGTAGGCTTCGGCAACGAACTTCGTGTGCGGCGTGATCGAACCCGGCTTGCACAGAACTTGGCCGCGCTCAACGTCTTCACGCTTGGTGCCGCGCAA